>CAVTQV010000001.1:0-390640 GCA_963736915.1 uncultured Acidobacteriaceae bacterium
GCGAAGAGGCGGCTGAGGCTATCGGCTTCCATCGCAATTATGTTCCGCTGATCACGCTGGTGGGCGGGCTGATGGGCTGCTTCGCGATGTATCTGATGGAGACCTGGATCAACCTCTGGGCCTATCCGCTCAACATCGCCGGGCGCCCCTACTACTCCTGGCCGGCGTTCGTAGTGCCTGCCTATGAGTGGACCATCCTCTGGGCCGGCCTGACGGCGGCTTTCGGCATGCTCGCCATGTGCGGTCTGCCGGCGCCGTATCACCCGCTGTTCAACGCGCCGAACTTCCGTACCGGCGCGTCCTCGGACAAGTTTTTCCTATGCCTCGAGTCGCGCGACCCGAAGTTTTCGGTGGCCGAGTCGAGAGCGTATCTCGAGGCGATGCATCCGGTCTCGATCGTGGAGGTGGAGTATTAAGCCGAACAACACAGATCGCCTCCGCATACGGCAGGGCCTCGGACTCTGCGCGATTGCCGCGCTGGTGCTGATTGCCGGCTGCCGCCAGGACATGCAGGATGAGCCGAAGTTTGTGCCGCAGCGCGGTACGAGCTTCTATCCGGATAACCGCTCGGCGCGGGAGCAGGTGGTGCATACAGTTGCGCGCGGGCAGGCTCATGAACAGGACTTCTTCCACACCGGCCTCCAGGATGGCAAGGAAGTGGACGCGCTGCCCTTCCCTGTGAGCATGGCGGTTCTTGAGCGTGGACAGGAGCAGTTCAACACGTATTGCAGCCCGTGCCACTCGCGCGTCGGCAACGGCGCCGGAATGATCGTGCAGCGCGGCTACAGGCCGGCCAGCAATTTCCACGACGCCAGGCGGATGTCGGAGCCGCTGAGCCACTATTTCTACGTCATCTCCCACGGTTACGGCGCGATGCCCGACTATGCCGCCCAGGTGCCGGTGGCCGATCGCTGGGCCATTACGGCCTACATTCGCGCGCTGCAGTTGAGCCTGAACGCGAAGCAGAGCGATGTGCCCGCGGGGATTGCTGTGCAGCAGCTGGGCGAGGTGGCGGAGCAGCAGGGCCTGCCGGCGAGCTATGCGCAGCCGTGGAAGATGCCGGACACGGCCGTCTATCCAACGCCTCCGGGTCCGGACAATCCGGGGATGGCTCCGGCTGAGAACATCAACACGCCCGACACCAGCCGGCATCCGGTGTACCAGCTTGGGAACGGGGACAGCTCCAATGTCCCGAACCCGCAGACCGCGCCTACGGTGGATAAGTACGGATACGGCTCGCCTACCCCCGCAGCCCCGGCGCGGAAAGGTGGAGTGAAGTGAGGACAGAAATACGGTGACGAACGGATACAGTTTCGCAACGCGAGCTCTGACAAGCGACCTGTCCGCGCCTCCGGCGCTTCTGGCGAGATGGCGCCGCCGCGCTCTCACCTTTGGGACGGTCTTCACCGTCCTGACGGTGGTGCTGGTGGTGCTGGCAGAGGTGATGGAAGGCGACAAGTTCCGGCACCTGCTCACCTCCTGGCTGATGGGCGCGATGCTCTGCTGGGGATTTTCGCTCGGCGGCCTGGCGCTGCTGATGGTGCAGTACTGCTCCGGCGGCAAATGGGGACTGCTTATCCGCCGTCCGCTCGAAGCGATGAGCCGCACCCTGTGGCTGACGGCGCTCATGTTCCTGCCCATTCTGATCTTCATGAAGAAGATCTATCTATGGGCGCGCTACAGCAATCCATCGGAAGTCGCGCAGGCTCTGAGTCATGGGCTGATCGACAAAGCGCAGGCACACGCCCTGAACTGGAAGCACCCTATGTTCAGCCCGCTCAGCGTCTGCGTGCAGCTCGCGATCTGCTTCGGCATCTGGTTCCTCTATACGATTCTGATGAACCGCTGGTCGCTACAGCGCGACGCCGACCCCAAGCCCGATGTGCCGTTCTGGCAGAAGCGCTTTGAGAACATCAGCGGCTTCGGCATCGTCGTCTACGCGCTCACCCTGACGGCTCTGGTTCTCGACCTGGTCATGTCCCTGAACATCACCTGGTTCTCCACCATGTACGGCCTGAACTACCTGGTCGCGCAGGGCTACGCGGTGCTTGCGCTATCGGTGATCACGGTGGTTGCGCTGTCGCAGGCAGAGCCGATGAAGACGGTCCTGCGGCCGGTAGAGCAGCATGACCTGGGCAAATTGATGTTCGCCTTCGTCATGTTGAACATCTATCTCAACTTCTCGCAGTTCCTGATCATCTGGTCAGGCAACCAGCCGGAGGAGATCTCCTGGTATCTGGACCGCATTCGCGGGCACTGGGGCGTGATCTTTACCTTCGATTTCATCTTCCACTGGCTGATCCCCTTCTCGCTTCTGCTCTCGCGCGACATCAAGCGCAACAAGCGCCGTATCATGGCAGTGGGGATGTGGATGGTGTTTGCGCGCTGCTGGGATATGTTCCTGCTCATCGAGCCGAACTTCACCCCGCGGCATCTGCACTTCTCTCTCGGTATTCTTGAGTACATAGCGGTCCCGGGCGCGATGATCTCGTTCTGGGTTGTTGCTTACGTCCGCGAGCTCGGCAAACGGCCGGTGGTGCAGGCGAACGATCCGCATCTGGCGGAAATTCTGGAGTCTGAACATGCACACGCCTAATCCTCCGGAACAGAACCCGCACGGCCTGACGCCGACCGGTTATAACGCGCGCACAGCGGGGTACGAAACCTCGGACGTCCAGGTCGGAGGCATTGCCGTTTTCCTGATCTCGCTGTTCGTGTTTGTCCTCATCTTCATGGTCTTCTGCTTCGGCATGGGCAAGGTGATCAACAACGCGCTGATCAAGCACGACGGGCCGCCGAACAAGTGGAACAACCTGCAGTATTCGCCGGAGGGCAAGGGCAAGAACCTGGAATCGAATGCGGTGCTCGAGCAGAAGCAGCTTCAGGCGATGACGGCGCGCTTCCCCACGCCGCAGTTGCAGATGGACGACGGCGATCAGGATGTCGCAGACATGCATGCCCGCGAGGACCTGCTGCTCGATCACTACACCTGGGTCAACCAGCAGCAGGGCACGGTGCGCATTCCGATCGGACGGGCGATGCAGATCATCGCGCAGCGCGGTTTGCCGGTGGCATCGGGTGAGGCGGCTGGGGCTGCCGGTCCGCTGATGACCGCCGATGTTCACCCTGAAGTGACAGCGCCCCTGACCAACGGCTTTGCCCGCACCGGGTACGAGCAGCGGCTGGAAGTGGAGCAATCCCGGCAACAGGACCAGCGCAAGGAAGGCAAACCCGGTGAGCAGGCGAAGCTGGCGCCGCCGCACCCGTAACCAGGAGAGACGAGCAGTGATGACGTGGCACGCAGCATCCGAACAGCACGCAACGAGCAGCCGGAGTGTTTTCCGCCTGCGCACGGTTGCGGCTGCCTGCGTGCTGCTGCTGACTTCCTTCGGAGTTGCGCACGCGCAGGTGTCGCCCACCGGCGAGAAGCAGATGGGCGATCCGTCCGATGGCAAGCTGCCCTCCGTGCTGAACGGCGTGACCGTTCAGCAGCACCTGAATCAGCAGTTGCCGCTGGACGCGACTTTCGTTGACGACACCGGCAAGACGGTGAAGCTGGGCCAGTACTTCGACGGCAAGCATCCGGTGCTGCTGGCGCTGGTGTATTACAAGTGTCCGATCCTGTGCTCGGAAGAGCTGAAAGGGCTGACCGGCGCGCTCGAGATGGTCAGCTATCAGCCGGGCAAGGACTTCCAGCTCGTGGCGATCTCGATCGATCCATCGGAGACGCCGGCGATTGCCGCCTCGAAGAAACGCGAATACGTCCGGTACTACGGCCACCCGGAGAGCGCGTCCGGCTGGCACTTCCTGACCGGGCAGCAGCCAAGTATTGCTGCAGTGGCGAAGGCCACGGGCTTCGGCTACAGACGCATGCCCGGACCGGATGGAAAGAACAATCAGTTTGCGCATGTCAGCGCGATCCAGATCGTTACCCCCGAGGGCAAGATCGCGCAGTATTACCTGGGGGTTGAATACTCACCGCAGGATCTTCGGCTGGGCCTGATCGAAGCTTCGCATCACCAGATCGGCACACCGGTGGATACGATTCTCACGTATTGCTACCGCTACGACGCGACCGCCAACCGGCACAGCCTGTTGATTGCGCGCATCGTGCAGGCGGGATGTCTTCTTACAGTTTTGATTCTGGGCAGCTACATGCTGATTATGTTCCGGCGGGATATCCAAAGCGGCCGGGCAATTCGAAACCAGCAGCATTCAGCAAAGGTATAAGGCGATGCGCGGCAGTTACGGCACGCTTAGGAAAAAGGAACGCAGGTAAAGGGAACGATGCATTTTATCAGTCCAGTCCTTTGGCAATTCTTAGTCAAGTGGCTCACCGAATTCGCGCTGTTTCCGCCCGAGGCATCGGCGATCGCGCCTTACATGGACGCCTTTTACTTCTTCCTGCTGCTCATCTCGCTGGTGGGTCTGGTGCTGGTCGGGCTCATGGTAGGCTGCTTCTCCATCATGTTCCGCAAGGAGAAGAATCCGCAGGCAACGCAAATTGAAGGCTCCACGCTGCTTGAAGCCACCTGGACGATCATCCCGCTGGCGCTCTTCATGGTCTGCTTCGTCTGGGGCGCGCTGCTTTACTTCCGCATCTACAACCCGCCGACCAACGCGATGAACATCTACATCGTGGGCAAGCAATGGATGTGGAAGGCCGAGCATCCGGGCGGCCAGCATGAGATCAACGCGCTGCATATTCCGGTGGGACGCAACGTGCAGCTCACGATGATCTCGCAGGACGTCTTCCACAGCTTCTCCATTCCGGCCTTCCGGGTGAAGCGCGAAGTCATCCCGGGCCGCTACTCGACCGTGTGGTTCCGCGCGACGCAGCCGGGCACATATCACCTGTTCTGCACGCAATACTGCGGCACACTGCACTCGTCGATGATCGGCCAAATCGTCGCCATGTCGCCGGACGACTACCGGAAGTGGACCGCCGGATCGACCAGCGGCCAATCCCTGGCGCAAAACGGAGAGCGGCTGTTCGCCAGCCTGGGATGCGTTTCCTGCCACAGCGCCACCGCCGGAGCCAGAGGGCCGAATCTGGCCGGAATCTACGGAGCGAAGGAGATGCTGGCCAACGGCACGACCGTCACCGTCGATGACGCCTTCCTGCGGGGCTGCATTCTGAACCCCTCCGCGCACGTGATCATGGGCTATGTGCCGATCATGCCGACCTTCCAGGGGCAGATCAGCGAAGAGGGCCTGATCAACCTGGTGGAGTACATCAAGAGCCTTGACACGGCCTATCGCATCCGTCAGACACTGAACGATAGCGACTACTCGCCGAATCAGGCGGGCCCGACCGGCCCGGCGCCGAATTATCGTTCCCGGCAATTGACGGGGGCTGATCAGCTCCCCGATGCAAACCCGGATACATCGACTTCGAAGGGGATGGGGCCTTCGCCACAATGAGTACAATCGTCCGTCTTCCCAACCAGCAAGACGCTACGCTGCCGAAACGCAGCTATCTGAACCAGGAGTACGGCCTGAAGAGCTGGCTGCTCACGGGGGATCATAAGCGGATCGCGATCCTGTACCTGATCTCGATTACGTTTTTCTTCTTCCTCGGCGGCGCCTTCGCGGGCCTGATCCGGCTGGAACTGCTGACGCCGATGCCGGACCTGGTCTCGTCCGACACCTATAACAAGCTGTTCACCATGCACGGCATCATCATGGTCTTCCTCTTCCTGGTGCCGTCGGTTCCGGCGACCATTGGGAATTTCGTGCTGCCCATCATGGTGGGTGCGCGCGATCTCGCATTTCCCAAGGTGAACCTGCTGAGCTGGTACCTCTATGTGGCCGCCGGTCTGTTCACCGTGACGGCCCTGATCCTGGGCGGCGCCGATACCGGCTGGACCTTCACCACTCCGCTGAGCACGCATTACCTCAACACCCACGTCATTACGGTGGCGATGGGCATCTTTATTGCCGGTTTCAGTTCCATCTTTACCGGGCTGAACTTCATTGTGACCACGCACCGCATGCGCGCCCCGGGCATGACCTGGTTCCGGCTGCCGCTCTTCGTCTGGTCGCACTACGCGGCATCGCTGCTGATGGTGCTCGGCACCCCGGTGCTGGCCATCACGCTGGTGCTGGTTGCGCTGGAGCGCGCCTTCGGCATCGGCGTCTTCGACCCCACCAAGGGCGGCGATCCGCTGCTCTTCCAGCATCTCTTCTGGTTCTACTCCCACCCTGCGGTCTACATCATGATTCTGCCGGGCATGGGCGTGATCTCGGAGGTCATCAGCACCTTCTCCCGCAAGCGCGTCTTCGGCTATACGGCCGTCGCCTTCTCCTCGGTCGCCATCGCGGTGTTCGGGTTCTTCGTCTGGGCGCACCACATGTTCATCATGGGTGTCTCCAACTACTCGGCGCTGGTCTTCTCGCTGCTGACGATGCTGGTCGCGGTGCCCTCTGCAATCAAGATCTTTAACTGGGCGGCGACGCTGTACAAAGGCTCGATCACGTTCGAGACGCCGATGCTCTATGCCTTCGGCTTCATGGGGCTGTTTACCATCGGCGGCCTGACGGGCGTTTTCCTCGGCTCGCTGGGCATGGACATCCACCTGACCGAGACCTACTTCATCGTGGCGCACTTCCACTTCGTGATGGTGGGCGGCATGCTGATGGCGTATCTGGCGGGCGTGCACTTCTGGTGGCCCAAGATGACCGGCCGCATGTATCCGGAGTCGCTGTCCCGGCTTGCGGCAGTCACTACCTTCATCGGATTCATTCTTACCTTCTTCCCGCAGTTCATTCTGGGCTACCTGGGTATGCCGCGCCGCTATCATGCGTATCCACCGGAGTTCCAGGTGCTCAACGTGCTTTCGACTGCCGGCGCGACCGTACTTGGCATCGGATATCTCATGCCGATGATCTATATGACCTGGTCGCTGAAGTACGGCGCGATTGCGGGCGCCAATCCCTGGCAGGCCACCGGCCTGGAATGGCAGATCGCGTCGCCGCCGCCGACGGAAAACTTCCTCGAAATCCCCGTCGTGGACTACGAGGCGTACGACTACGAATGGCTGGCGAATAAGACTCAGCACGAGGTAACGACCGTTGGATAGCCAAACTCTTGCAGCCCGGCAGGAAGAGGAGATCGTTCACCACGAGAGTGAACATCCGCCTTACCTGCGCCATCATTTCGAAACGGTGGAGCAGCAGAAGGAGGCGGTTTCCTTCGGCATGTGGCTGTTCCTGCTCACCGAAATCATGTTCTTCGGCGGGCTGTTCATGGCCTATCTGCTCTATCGGAACTGGTATTACGACGCCTTCGCCTCGGCATCGAACACGCTGGGCGTCGGCCTCGGCACCACGAACACCGCTGTCCTGATCGTCTCCAGCTTCACGATGGCCATGGGCGTCTACTGCGCGGAGAAGCGCAACCGGCGGGGCCTGCTGTTCTCTCTGGGATGCACGATCGTCCTGGGCCTGGTCTTTCTCGGCATCAAGTCGATCGAGTACCACGACAAATATGTCGAGCATCACATCCCGGGTGCGAACTTCTCTATCGATGACTTCGTACACCCGCAGGACAAACGCGATATCGCGCTGGCGCCGGATGTGGCGCAGCACGCGCAAATCTTCTTCTTTCTCTACTTCGCGATGACCGGCATGCACGCGCTGCACATGATCATCGGCGTTTCCATCCTGTTCGCGCTGTTCTACAAGGCATGGCAAGGCGCATATACAGCGGGCCATACATCTACCATCGATAACTTCGGGTTGTACTGGCACTTCGTCGATATTGTGTGGATCTTCCTGTTCCCGCTGCTGTACCTGATCAGCCGTCACCCCTTGCGTTAGGCCCGGAGGAGATATGTCGCACCCCACGCTTGATGACGTCCACGTAAAGCACCATATCGTCGGGCCGAAGACTTACGGAACCATCCTGCTGGCGCTTTTGTGCCTCACTGCGCTGACGACGGGCATTGCCTTTGTGAACCTCGGCATCTTCAGTCCCATTGCCGCCATCGGAATTGCAGTCATCAAGGCGACGCTGGTCATCCTCTTCTTCATGCACGTCAAGTACAGCTCGCGGCTGGTCAAGCTGACCGTTGCCTCCGGGTTGTTCACATTTCTGGTGCTCATCACGATGACGCTGAGCGACTACATCAGCCGGGCGTGGGGTCTCTGGTAACGTTATCCGGCTTTCTCACTTCGCGACGGGCGGCCTTCGGGCCGCTCGTTCTGCGTTGCATCTTAAGCTGCTATGACAGAGTCAACCCACTCGCTCGCCAGTCTTCCTGAGCCGCTGCGCCGGATTGCTCGAGAATCCGCGCGTGACGGTGCGGCGGGCGGGCGCACCGGCTGCCGATGCCAGGTGCGTCGTCTACTGGATGCAGCGGGCGCAGCGCGGCGTGGATAATCCGGCGCTGGACTGTGCGATCGAGGTGGCGAACGAGCTGGGGCTGCCGGTAGTCGCCTTCTTCTCTGCCATCCCGAACTTCCCGCGCGCCAATCTGCGCCACTATGCCTTTCTGAACCAGGGCCTGCATGACGCGGAGCACGACCTGGCCGAGCGCGGCGTGCCGCTCATCGTGCGGCGTCCACCCGACAATAAGCTCGAACCGTTTCTGCAGGAAGTCGGTGCAGGCATCGTCATCGGCGACGAAAACCCATTGCGCGAGCCCGAGCGGTGGCGCAAAGTGCTGGCCGTCCGGCTCAGGATTCCTTTCTGGACGGTGGATGCCGACGTCGTTGTGCCATCCCGGTTATTCGACAAGGGCTTCTACGCACAACACCTGTTCCGGCGGCAACTGGATCCGCTGCTGCCCGAGTATCTTGTCGAACCTGTAGCTCCGAGGCTTAAGAAACAGTGGCCGCCAGAGATGAAGATCGCGCGATGGCAGCTCGACGATGACATCACGCAGGGATGGCGTAATTTCAACCGGCGCGTGCAGCCGGTGGAGACCTTTCGCGGGGGTGCGCATGCAGCACACAAGCGGCTCAGGTATTTCGTCGAGCACCAGCTTGCCGAGTACGAGACTGCGCGACGCAAGCCGGAGGTGAATGGGACGAGTCAGCTCTCGCCCTATCTGCACTTCGGACACATCAGCCCGCTGCGGATCGCGCTTGAGGTAAAGCGGGCGGTCGATGCCGGAGCCGCGCCGCAGTCCGCCTATGACGCATTTCATCAGCGAGCTGATCGGATGGCGCGAGCTGGCGGTGAACTTCGTGATCCACTCGCGCGCGACGTATGACAGCATCGAATGCGCGGAGCCGTGGGCGGAGAAGACGCTGCGCGAGCATCTGCGCGACCCGCGTCCGTATGAGTACACCTGCGAACAGCTGGAGCGCGGCGAGACGCACGATGCGCTTTGGAATGCGGCGACAGTTACAAATGGTGCGCTACGGCTGGATGCACAACGTGATGCGCATGTACTGGGCAAAGAAGATTCTGGAGTGGGCGCCGAACCCGGCTCGCGCCTACGAGTGGGCCGTGGCGCTGAATGATACTTACGAACTGGACGGACGCGACGCGAACTCCTACGCCGGGATCGCGTGGGCGATTGCCGGCAAATTCGACCGCCCGTGGTTCGAGCGTGAGATCTTCGGCACGATCCGGTACATGTCTGGAGCATCGACCGGAAAGAAATTTAACTCAAAGCGCTACATGGCTCTGGTCGATGATCCGCCTGGAGCGGCCGAGACGCTCTTTGCGCCGGCACAGCTCTGATGCCGGAGCAACGCTCTATTCGGAAGGAGGTTCGGGCTTGACCCACGGGTGCTCGAAAATCCCGGTGCGCTGGCGGACGGATCGTGCTCGAATCTCGCGGGTCATCTCTCGCACGTTAGCGGCGTCCTGGCGGAGCGATGCGGATTTTTGGGCAAGCGCCTGAGAATCGGCGCGTATGGTGCGGCTTTGTTCCAGCAGTGTTGCAATCTCGAACAGCCACTCTTCCGGCGCGGTCAGGGTCGGAATGACCAGATCGCATTCTTCCAGCAGCATCGTGCCGACGTCGTGGCGGAAGAGCACCAGCGAGGCGCTGGAACGCGCCCGGGTGAATGAGATCGCTTTGCGCAGCGGAACCAGAGGCTCCTCTTCGAGGACAACCATATCGGGGCCCCAGGCGAGGAATGTAGAAAAGTGCTCCAGCGAATCGCACTGCTCGACGGTATATCCAGCGGATCGGAGAACCGGAAGCCGGTAGCAGATATCTTCTCCGAAATGCACAACGGTGGCGGCCATGAACGTTCCTTGCGGGAGAGACCTGAAATGGGGTTTCAGCCAGTGCAGAGGACCTTATTTTGTACCCGCGGGGGGGGGGGCGATCAATGCGAAAATGCTTATTCCCCTGTTTGCAAATCATTATCATCGTTGATGACGACAAATGTCACGGAAGTGTTGCGGAAAATAAGCTCGAATTTTCGTGGCGATGGGCTCCTCTGACGATCCTAAGAAGCACAAAGCCGGCATAATGCCGGCCGGTCTTTCAGGAGTATGCGTCGCTATGTGCCACTACATTCGGACAGAAACACCCTACCGTGCTCCGTAAGCGAGGCACGCGGCTTAGTTGCGGGAAGGGATCGAAAGCTGATCTCCTGAATGGATGACGCAGCAGGCGATCCTAGGGTTTCATCAGGACGAGCAGGGCGACTGGGTTGCGGACCTGGGGTGCGGGCACACGCAGCATGTGCGGCACAGACCGCCGTGGGAGCTGCGCCCATGGGTGACGACGGAAGAGGGCCGGCGGGCGCATCTGGGAGTTGTGCTGCAGTGCAAGAAATGCGACGAGGAGAGCGCCGGATAAGGCATTTTTTGTTGCCGCAGAGCTTAGCTTTTCTGCTCTGGCTGCTGTCAGATGATATAGATAGGGGCGAGAGATGGCGCTGGATTTGCGAGGAGTGACGACGCTGCTGCAGGTGTATGACATGCCGACCTCGGTGCGGTTTTACCGCGATGTGCTGGGGTTCGAGATGGTGAGTCACTCGCCGCACCTGGGCGGCGATGCCGACCGCTTTCATTGGTGCTGGCTGCGGCTGGGCGGGGCAGACGTGATGCTGAACACGATCTATGAGTCCGATGAAGAGCGGCCGGTGCCTCCGGATGAGACGCGGATGGCGGCGCACGGCGATACAGGACTGTTCATCGGCTGCCCGGACGTGGATGCGGCCTATGAGGAGCTGCACGCCAAAGGAGTGGACGTGAAGAAGCCGCAGGTGGCTCGGTATGGGATGAAGCAGTTGTCGCTGCGCGATCCGGATGGGTATGGGATTTGCTTCCAGTGGGAGGCGAAGCTCTAGAACAGGGTCGCGAGACGGCTGTCCTCTGCTACAGTTGGGGCACTTCTTCTCTGACAGGCGTGCATGAAGCGATCCGGTTGGCGCATCGCTGTGCTGTGTGTGGTGGCAATGCTGGCTGCGCTGCCCGCGTGCGCGGCGCCAAAGAAGACGCCCGCCGCGGCCGTCGATCTGCGCCAGCATCCGACCGGCGGGCGGACTCCGGTGGAAGTCGCTGTCGGGCTATACATCACGAATCTGGTGGCGATCGACGAGACCCGCGAGAGCTTTGAGGTTGGCGGCTATCTGACTGCCCGATGGCTGGATCCGCGCCTGGCGCTGCCAAAGGACCAGGCCAATGCGCCGGCTACGCGGAACTTCCGGGTGGAGGAGCTCTGGACGCCGGCAATCGAGGCGGCTAATTCCATCTCGCACAGGACGAGCCAGTATTTTCTGTCCACCGACAGGAACGGCGTGGTGACCTACATCGAGCGCTTCGAAGCCGTGCTTTCGAGCGACTACGATCTGAGGAAATTCCCCTTCGATACGCAGCACCTTCAGATTGAAATCCAGCCGTTTCTCTCCGCCGCTTCGGAGATTCGGTTTGCGCCGGAGCCGCTTGCTTCCACCGGCGTCAGCCCGGAGCAGCATACGGATCTGGCGGCCTGGCAGTTCACAAACCTTCAATATTCGGCAGAGAAGGTGACGCAAGCGCCTTCGTTTCCGGCAGGCAATGAAGGGCTGTTTCAGCTTAAGGTGACGCGGCGCGCAGGCTTCTATGTGTGGAAAGCGTTCGTGCCGCTGCTGCTGATGACCTTGATCCCGGGGGTCATTTTCTGGATCGACGTTTCCCTGTTCGACTGGGTGTTGAAGATTCCGATGACCATGCTGCTGGCCATGGTGGCGCTGGAGTTCACGATCGCGCGCGACCTGCCGCGCATTGGCTACATTACGCTGCTGGACGCCGCTTTCCTGGCCAGCTTCGCCTTCTGCTTTCTCTGCATTGTGGAGATCACGCTTGTCTTTCTGCTGCAGTTGCGCGGGCGCAGGGATCTGGCGGTAAAGCTCCACCGGGCAGGCAAATGGGCGTATCCGCTGGGCTACTTCTGCCTGCTGGGTCTGCTTTCGATCTGTTTTCTGGCCTGATTGAAGTGACGGTGCTTCTTCGGCAAGCGAAGGGCTTGCAATTTATCCCTGGCGTAATACTCTTACCGGTAAGGGTATTACTATGCAGATCACCAGCAAGGGACAGGTTACGATTCCGCAAGATGTCCGGAATCGTTTAGGGCTGCTGCCTCACACCGAGGTCGAATTCGAGGTGGCCGGAGATCATGCCCGCATTCGTAAGGCCAAGGCCCCCGCCAGCACAGGTCTCCGAGGGAAGAGGGCGATTGAGGCGCTTCGCGGTACGGCAGACAGTCACATGAGCACGGACGAAATCATGGCGCTTACCCGGAGAAAGCCTGTTTCCGGCAGAAAACGCAATTGAAGGCCATCTTCCCAGATATGGCAACACGGCTTCGCAATTGCCGGGGCGTCCTGGTCGACAGCAACGTTCTGCTGGATATCGCAACCAATGATCCAAAGTGGAATGACTGGGCGGGAAATGCACTCTCCGAGTGTGCGGAGCATGCGATGTTGGTCATCAATCCCATCATCTACGCAGAGGTGTCGATCGGATTTGCGACCATTGAAGCACTGAACGCTGCTTTACCCAACAGCCTTTATGAACGAGCGCCGCTTCCATGGGAGGCTGGGTTTCTGGCTGGTAAGTGTTTTCTGGCTTATCGCAAGCGCGGTGGCTTGCGAAATACTCCCATGCCGGATTTCTATATCGGAGCCCATGCAGCCATTGAACATCTGGCGTTGTTGACACGTGATGCGGCACGGTTTCGAACTTACTTTCCCAGGCTCGAGATACTCTCACCGGCCACAGATCTGCAATAGCGCGAGGAGCGGAGTGCAAAAAACGAGCGGCTGATCCGCAGGATTGGAAATGTGCTGGAGGGCAGCATCGCGCGCTGGAATACGCGGAAGCGTGGCAGCGATCGTCAGATTGCTTCCCGGTAGGCGAAGGGCCGCGCGCCGTGGCTCTTCCAGAAGTACGCCAGGATGATGACGCTGGCGACGGCGGCATAGGCGCACCACACCGAGGTGAAGGCGTAACGCTTGGCGATGAGAACGATGAGGAGAATGGTGACATTCGCGATGCCGAAGATCACCATGTCCTTGATTTTCGAGAAGAGCAGCGGGCCGCAGGTAGCGACGACATAGAGGATGGCGACGATGGTGTTGTTGGTGGCCGGGTTGAGATAGACGATGCTGTTGCCGCGGACGAAGACCTGGGTTGGATAGGCGGTGAGCGCCCACAGGATGTAGAGCGCAGTAAGGGTGCCGAGGAGAAGGAAGGGGCGCATGCGCCGCCGGCCGCCCTGGTCGGGCTCGAAGAGCAGCACGCTGAGCGGCAGAAGAAATGGAAGCAGCCCCTGCGCGTAGAGCATGAAGGCGGCGCCCATGTCGTGCGCGACTTTGGGGGAAAGAACGCCGTCCAGGCCGAGCCACACAAAGCCTTCGATGAACTGATGCACCGCGAAGAGCGTGGGAAGCGATGCGAAGAGGAGCTCGCGGCGATGGCGTACGCGGGTGAGGGTAACGACGCCGACAGTCGCGAGGACTCCGCTGCCCACGAAGTTCGCGGTCGCCGAAAAGCACATAAGCGCACTTTACATCAGGAACACGGCGGCCCGAGGAGCGCGCGGCAGCCGGTATCATTTTGATGGACGTACGAGTGGTGAATCACAGGACGTTCGGGAGTGGAATGAAGAAATATCTGGTTACGGGAGCAGCGGGATTCATCGGGTCGGCGCTGGTGGAGGCGCTGGTGGAGCGGGGCGAGGATGTGCGCGCCATCGACAATTTTGTCACTGGAACGCGCACGAATATCGAGCCGTTTCTGAAACAGATCGACTTCCGCGAGGCGGACCTGCGCGATGCGGCGGCGATGCGGTCGGCCTGCGAAGGCGTCGAGATTATCTTTCATGAGGGTGCGCTGCCCTCGGTGCCGCGCTCGGTAAAGGATCCTGTCCCGAGCCACGAAGCGAACATCGACGGCACGTTTACGCTGCTCGAAGCGGCGCGCGCGACGGGTGTGCGGCGGATCCTCTATGCGGCTTCGTCGTCGGCCTATGGAAACCAGCCCGGGATGCCGCGACGGGAGTCGATGACGCCCGCGCCGATTTCGCCTTACGCGGTGCAGAAGCTGACCGGCGAGCTCTACATGAAGAGCTACTGGCAGGTGTACGGGATGGAGACGGCGTGCCTGCGCTACTTCAACATCTTCGGTCCGCGGCAGGCGCCGGATTCGCCGTACAGCGGCGTGATGGCGAAGTTTATTTTGCAGATGATGCGGGGCGAGCGGCCAACCATCTTCGGGACCGGCGAGCAGGGGCGCGACTTTACCTTCATTGCAAATGCGGTGTCGGCGAATCTGCTGGCCGCCGGGGCGGCGAAGGAGAAGATCGGCGGCAGAACTTTCAACGTGGCCTGCGGCGGACGCCACACGTTGAATGAAACCTACGGAATACTGGCGCAGCTGCTGGAGTTTCGGCAAGAGCCGGAGTACGGTCCGCCGCGGCTGGGTGACATCACCGATTCGGAGGCGGACATCTCGGCGGCGCGTGAGGCTTTCGGATATGAGCCGCTGGTTGGATTTGAGGAAGGGCTGAAGCGGACGGTGGAGTGGTATCGGGAGGCGTTTGGGGAAGAGAGGAAACAGGGCCTGCCGGCTTTGCAGCAATGACCGCCGAGCCAGGATCGCCTTTTGGTTGGAAATGCAGAACGTTCTATTCTTTGCATGCGTCAGTTCTACGACCCTTGCGGAGGCATTCTCCATGCAATGCTGGCACGCTGTCCAAAGCGCAGGAACAAATCTTCTTTGGGTAATTGTGCTGGCCGTTCTCGCCATTCCCAGTGTTTCGTCCGGGCAATCCGCGGACCAGTTGCTTCGCGATACAGCGAAAAACTACCAGACGCTCACCGACTATGAATTGGACGGGCAAACTCACGTTGCAATTCCTGGTTCGGTCTGGCAATTTACCGCGAATTTCACGGTTATAGGACCTCGGAAAAAACCATCGCAGGCTGGCGGTCCGCCGATGACAACTTCAGGAGCCGTCCGGTGGGGGGCCGGGAAATTGGTGAAGACTGTGCCGGATTCAGCGGAACAGGCGCCTAGCGTAAGTCTTCCCTTCGCGCTATTGGGGGAGTTCGGTACGAAGATGGCAGATGAAGTCGTCGGCGTGAAGCGCACAGGTTCGGAGACTCTGAAGCTCGATGGACAGAACGTCCCTTGTGACATTGTCAAGGTCACCTATACGCCTTCTACTTATGAGCGCCCACATCCGGAGTCGGTCACCTACTCGATCAGCCCGGCGAAACACCTTGTATTGAAGGAAGTGCTGACCTACAACGCCGGCCGTCATACGGATAATGCTTTGTGGACGATCACCTTTGATTCTGTGAAGTTCGACCGACCGACACCTCAATGGGTGCTCGACATGGCGAACATTCCGGCAGTTCAGGAACGCCACGAGTGGATTGGCAAGGCGGCGCCGGAATTCTCGCTTCCGGCCTCCGATGGCACGCGCGTGACGCTTACCTCGCTCCGGGGTAAAGAGGTGTTGCTGGATTTCTGGTCGATTACCTGTGGGCCGTGCAAGCTTGAAATGCCCGTGATCGAGCAGGTGGGCGACGAGTACGCGAGCAAGGGGGTCGTGCTGCTGGGGATTTCCTTCGACCCTCCCGAAAAATCCCAAACATGGCTGGACAGGAACCATCACAAGCTACGGACCCTCACCGACTCGGATTTTGTAACCTCCGATGCATACAAGATTCAGGGAATCCCGGCGCTGGTTCTGATTGGACGAGATGGGAAGGTGAGGCAGTACTGGGAGGGCACGGTTGCAAAGGCCACGATCCAGGCCGCTTTGAGTTCGTCCTTGAAAAGAGATACGGAGTGAATCATCGACGCTCCGCCGCCTTTAAGTCGAACGCGTCCGTCACCGCCTGCTCTCTAGTGGCGCCGTGTTGCCAGCAAGTGGGACACGGCATGCCCGTTTGGTAACGTGACTGTTTCGGTGACAGGTCTAATTGCTTTCTTTTGCGCGAGATAATCGGCGGAGCACTCTTCTGTCCGCAGCATGCGCGGCAGGGGAAAGGGCCGACTCCGGATCATGCAACAACACGGGCTCAAGCAGAAAGCGAAGACGCGGTGGCGCGTCATGCTATTGCTGTTCTCGATCTGGATTGCGGTCGCGCCCTTGACAGCGCAGAGCAGCGGGACGGCTGCTCTAAATGTTCCTTGGACCCCGCTGGCTCCCCAGTCGTTGACCGCGGCAGCAACCGGTGCGGCAGGCGGTCGTGTTCTGAGCGTTGCCGTCGATCCGGGAGATACGAGTGGCAATACCCTATATATCGGCGGCAACGGCGGAGTCTTCAAGTCGACCAACGCGGCAGCGGCAAGCGGCGTCACGTTTGTTCCGGTAACCGACCTGGTGCCGGCGGTCGACATTGCGCACACGCACATCAACCTGGTGAACGTAGGCGCGGTGACGGTCCAGCCCGGCCGCACCGGTGTGGTACTTGCCGGAACGGGCGATCCGACGAACGAGCCGGACTCACTCTATGGGACGGGGATTCTGCGCTCCGCTGATGGCGGGAATTCGTGGAGCACCATTACGGGTTCGCGCGACCCGGCAACCGGACTCGAGCAGAACAGCTTCTTCGGCGAGGCATTTGACGGATTCGCGTGGAGCACGACCTCTCCGAACACGGTGGTCGCCGCGGTGACCACGGCGCCCGGAGCGTACAAGGCGAATGCCGGATATACGGGAACGGGAGACAGCAGCGCGAGCGGGCTGTACTACTCGGTAGACGCAGGGCAGACGTGGCAATTGGCCACCGTTCAGGATGGGGCAAATCAAGCGCTGCAGGCACCGGGACGGAAGGCCGGAGTGGCGGCGTTGGCGGTGGTCTGGAATCCCGTGCGGCAGATCTTCGTGGCCGCGCTGCGCAACCATGGCTTCTACATGTCGCAGGATGGCGTTTCGTGGACTCGGCTTCAGAATCAACCCGGGCCAGCGCTGAACGTCCTGGTGTGCCAGTACCCGGGATCGGTGAACTGCCCCATCTATAGCGCGGCGCTGGCCGTGCAGCCGGGTAGCGGCGATATGTTTGCCATGACGGCGAGCCAGACCGATGCTGATAACGGCCTATGGGAGGACGTATGCGGCGCCTCGGGCGGCCAGTGCTCCACGCCGCTTCCGGTCTTCGGCAAGCAGATCAGCATCTCTAACGCGCTGGAAACAACTTCGGGCGTTATCTCCGGAGCGAGTCACGCGCTGTGGCTCTCCGCGATTCCGTCGGGCAGCGACACCGTGCTCTTCGCCGGCACACAGGACATCTTCCGCTGCAGCCTTGCAGCAGGATGCGCGTGGCGCAATGCGACCAACGTGAACGGGTGCGCTGCGGCTCAGGTCGGTGCGAATCAGCATGGCGCAGCGTGGATGCCGGGTACGACGCTGTTGTTCTTTGCCAATGATCGCGGCCTATGGCGAAGCCGCGACGCGGTGAACCAGCAGCAGCCGGCCTGCTCTGCCGATGACGCGGCGCACTTCGACAATCTGAACGCGACACTGGGCCCGCTGGCCGAGGTGAGCTCGCTCTCCGCCGATCCCGCGGACCCGAATCAGCTCATGGCGGGAATGGGCGCGTTGGGCACGGCCGGCGGCAGCAACGGCGCATGGCAACTGCTGCTGAATGGGCCGGGCGCCTACACTGCCGCGGGCTGGGGCGCGAACGCAGGCACCTGGTTCGCGACCTCGGGCGCTGGCGTATCCATCAGCGCATGCGTGCGTGGTGCGTCGTGTAGCCCGGCGGATTTTAGCTCCGCGCCCGTGATCCAGAACGGCCAGGTGAGCGGTGATGGATCGGCATTGAGTGAGCCGGCGGTATGGGCGCTGGACCCGGAGAACCCCACCCGAATACTGGTGGCAACCTGCCGGGTGTGGCGCGGCCCCGCGGATGGAACGAACTGGACGGCATCGGCGAACACGCTGAGCGGCATACTTGACGGCAACAATGCGCCGGCATGCCGGTCGAGCAACACGCAGGTCAGCGCCCTTGCGGCCACCGGAGCCATTTCCGGGCGCGGCGATCAGGCGGAGCGAATCTATGTAGGGCTGGCGGGCGCGGGCGATGGCGCTATCACGCACCCTGGCCATGTCCTGACGGCGTTGGTGACGCCCTCGTCCGTGGCTTCGACCGCATGGAGCGACGTGAGCGGCAGCAGAGTCACCAACGATCCAACCGACTCATATCTCTTCAATCGTGCACAGGCACGTGTTTCGTCGATTGCGCTCGACCCGACTGATGCCGCCGGCAAGACGATATACGTGGGCATTGCCGGATTTGGCGGCAACGGGTTTGCGCCGCTGACATGGTCGAATGTGCCGACGCTCTACCAAAGCACAGACGCGGGCAGCACCTGGCAAAACGTGACCAACAACCTGCCGAATGCCCCGGTGAACGCGGTGCTGGTGGATCCGGAAGATCCGTCGATCGTGTATGCCGGAACGGATGTAGGCGTGTACGTCACCACATCGATTACACAATGCGCCGACGTGACCCAGAGCTGCTGGAGCGTGTATGGAGCCGGTCTGCCGGCGGTGCGAGTGACGACGCTGACGGCGGTCGATACAGGTGGAGAGAAGTGGCTGCGCGCGGGCACGAAAGGACGCGGCGTGTGGCAGGCGGAGCTGGCGAGCACTGCGCTGGCAAACCAGGTTGCGACCGGGACGATCGCACCGGCGACGCTGATCTTCGCGTCGCAGGCGGTGGGCACCACGAGCGGCGCGGAGAGCCTCACGCTGCAAAACACAGGCGGAGCGGCGCTCACGCTGGGCGCTGCGACGGTGAGCAGCAGCGATTTCGTTCTGAACAACCAGTGTCCCGCAAGCCTGGCGGCCGGAGCCTCCTGCGCGATCTCGATTGTGTTTGCACCTACAGCCATCGGGCCCCGCAGCGCGACAGTGACGGTGGCCGCGAACGTGCAGGGCGGCGTGCTGACAGCCGACCTGCAGGGCGACGGCACACCGGGAAGCACGGTCGTGCTGACGCCGCTGCGGCTGGATTTTGGCTCAGTGCGGATCGGGCAGACCAGTCCCGTGCAATACGTAACTGTCGCCAACACCGGAAACGCCGTCGTCGGATTGAAGCCGCTGAGCATCAGCGGACCCTTCTCCATGTCTGCGAACACCTGCGGCGCCGCGCTGGCTGTGAATACAAGCTGCACGGTGGGCGTGGTGTTCTCGCCGACGGCCTCGGGCTCGGCGTCGGGCAGTTTGGTGGCGACCGACGATGCCGGCACGCAGACTGCTTTGCTGAGCGGAAACGGCCAGAGCGGTCCGACAGACAATCTGAGCGCGACTGCCCTGACCTTTGCAGCACAGACGATCGGGACGACCAGCGCCGCGCAGCAGGTGACAGTTACGAACAGCGGCGACAGCGCGCTGACGAACATCCAGGTCACGATCACCGGAAATTTCTCGGTGAACAATCTTTGCGGCACATCACTGCCGGGTCACAGCACCTGCGCGCTTCAGGTGGTGTATTCACCGAAGGCGGTGGGGGCGGAGCGCGGTCAGATGACCATCCAGGACGCGCTGGGCGCGCAGCAAGTTTCGCTGAATGGGACCGGTACACCGCCGGCGCCGGGCAGTGGCGGCGGTGCGACACTTTCGCCAATCTCCATGGACTTCGGCATTCAGGGTGTGAACTCGATTTCGGCGGCCCAGATGCTGACCGTGATCAACAGCGGCACGAATCCGCTGAGCGGGATCGCTATCGCGGCGAGTGCCGGGTTTGCGATCACGAACAATGCCTGCAACATCACAGTGGCGCCAGGAGCGAGTTGCACCGTGGGCGTTACGTTTGCCCCGCAGGCCACCGGAAAACAGGATGGCACGGTGCAGGTGACGGCCAGCGGAGCGAGCGTTCCATTCAGCATCCCGCTCAGCGGCACAGGTGCAGATTTCCAGCTAAGCGTGCAGGGCCCATCCAGCAGCACGGTAACCGGAGGAAGCAGCGCCACGTATCAACTGCTGCTGACGCCCGTCGGCGCATCGGCGGGGCAGGTCGCCTTCATCTGTACGGGCGCGCCGGCCGGAAGCACATGCTCCGCAAATCCGGGAAATGTAATTATGACCGGCACGGGAGCTACCGCGACCGTCCAGGTAACTGTGACCACGGCAGCGACAACTGCGCGCTCCGGACCGGCTTCGCCATGGGGAACGAAGTCACTGGCCGGGGCGGTGCTGACATTCCTGGTGTTTTGCCGCAGGCGCAAATGGACGGGCTGGCCGGTGCTGCTGGTGATTGGCGCCATATGCCTGGGGCTGAGCGGCTGCGGGCTGTCCATCAACGGGGGCGCAGGCGGCGGATCGGGCGGCGATGGCGGAAGCAGCGGACAGGGAATCTATACGATCACGGTGGGTGCGGGCGCGCCGGGGATATCGCACAGCGTCACGCTGAATCTTACGGTCGAATAACGAAGCGCCGCCGGGATGGCGGCGTAATATGAGGCAAACACCCTGAAGTCTTATGAGAGCAGGCGCGCTGGAACACGCTCGGTAATACCGTGTCCTGCGAAGATTCACCTGGTGTAGCGTAAGAGCCGCGAGAGCGCTGGCCGGACGGTCTGTACCATACCGAACATGCTGTGGCGGCTCGTCATTGACAGGAGCGGGTAAAGGGATGGCGCAAGGCATTGAGTGGACGGCACCCGCCAGTGCTCGCTTTGCTGCCCCACCTGTCACGCGGATCAATCTTGCATGGCTCCTGCGCGTCTGCGTCTGCTTGAGTTTCCTGATCGCTTTCGCTCAATACGAGGTCTCTGTTGCGATTGCGCAGTTCCTGCCGCACGTCATGCTCGGGCTCTGCGGGCTGCTGGTTCTGTGCGGCCCTCGGCGCGGCGAACGCGTTCAACATATCCTCGGCGGCGGGGGGCTGCTGTTCGCGGCCATCCTGTTCGGTGAGGTGGTCTCCTACACGTCCCACGACATGTATTCCCAACTGTATGGTTTGGCGTTCGTCGGACTATTTTTTTGCGCGCGACTCGTGGTGCAGGAAATTGGGATCCCGGCGATTGTACGCGCCTACTCGCAGGCGGCGATTGTGACCGTTTGCCTGCTTGTGATCTCCGGCCGTCAAAGCGTCTCGTCCGCCGAGCAAGTCCGTTTCAGCGGGGGGACTCACGCGCATCCCAATCTGCTCGGATTCGTCATGGCCGGCTATTTCCCGGTGATTGTCTGGCGCGCGATGGAGGAAAAGGCTGGGTGGAGGAAAAAGGCGCTGATCGTATTGTCGGCGGCCACATTCGGGATCCTCTTTCTGACCGGCTCGCGTGGCAGCTTGGCGGCAGTGCTCTTTGCCGGCGGTGCACTGATGGCCCGTGGGGTAGCCCGGGGATGGCTTCACAAAGTGCGGCTCCGGCATCTGCACATCATCATTCTCCTGATCTTGATGCCGTTCGCGGTGATGTTCCTGTTTCAACACAGCCGGTTGGAGCGGTTCGGCGATTTCCTGAACGATTTTCTTTCATTGAGCACCAGCCAACGCGGGCTGAAGTCCGGACTTTCGGGACGTACCGGCATCTGGCAACTTGCCTTCCGAATCCTGAGTGCCCACGGCAGATGGTTCTTCGGCTTCGGCTACCGTACAGGCGATCGCATGGTGGGCACCATCGATAACGGGTATGTCCAATTGCTGTTCGAGAGCGGATTGATCGCCGGCGGGATGATCTTCGGCAGCATGCTCCGCGTGTTCTTTGCGCTTTGGAAGGCCTCCGCCGCCCGCGCCAATACTGCCTGGACTCGCTATTACATGATGCTGTGGTGTCTGATGATCGTGTATTTCCTGAATAACATCTCCGCCCGATATCTTTTCAGCTTCGGCAGTCCGTTTTCCCTCTGCATTATTTTTCTTATGGCCGCCTCACACCGTGAGCTGGCGGGCGATTGGCAGCATGCACGTGCGGCGGAGAAGCAGGTGACGCCGCCGCGGCGGCCGGCCTCCACTCTGATCTGGAATCGGTCTGGCCGCTGATTTACCCGCGGCTGCGGCTTCAAGGGCCGGCGCTGCAAGCATTCCGGCAGTTTTCGCCGTGGCAGAACCGAAAGCGGCATGCCGAAAAAGGGACATAGGCTCTACACTAGTGAGGACCCGGCCTGCTCAGCGGGCCCTATGAAGGAGTAAAACCAGCGTCGCGTGCCGATCGATTGCGGCCGGATCGGCCCGCTGCACACCCCCAAATATGAGTCGATACTTAACGGTCTTTCTGGCGGGCGCACTGGCGACATCAGTGCTGCAGCCGTTGCCTGCATTCAGCCAGACTGGTTGCGATCCAAACACCTCCTATTGCGGCGGCAGTACGAATTCCGGCCAGCAATTGCAACTGCCCAGCTTGCAGACCGGCGCTGTCCCGGGATCAACCTCCCAGCAGAATCCCTACGAAGCCGGCGGCGGCGGTGGCGCGGGCGGTGCTACGTACACCGGCCCTGCGCAGTCGATGGACCTGCAGGGGGTGCCGAACTATATCGACAACCTGAACGGGTTAGGCGGCCGTACGGAAGCAACCGGCGCGCGCACCTACCCGCTGTACTACCAGCGCTTCTTCGCGCCGGATCTTCCGACGGAATTCCAGCGCATGGTCTATGCGTCCGTGGGCCAGATGCTGCCCATCTATGGAGCGAAGCTCTTTCTCCAGAGTCCCAGCACCTTTGCGCCGGTAGACCAGGTGCCGGCAACGTCGAATTACGTGGTCGGCCCGGGCGATCAGTTGCTGATCCGCGTCTGGGGACAGATGAATTTCAATTCTGAGGTGACGGTGGACCGCGAAGGGATGGTCTACATCCCGCATGTGGGCGCAATTCACGTGGGCGGCGTCCCCTACGGGGACGTGCAGCAGACGGTCAGAGACGGCATCGCGCGTATCTACAAGAACTTCGATCTGTCGGTGAACCTGGGACAACTTCATCCGATCCGTATCTTTGTCACCGGGCAGGCGAGATATCCCGGCAGCTACACGGTGAGTTCGCTAAGCACGCTGGTGAGCGCAATGTTTGCCACGGGCGGTCCGGCGCCGCAGGGTTCGATGCGGCACATTCTGTTACGCCGCAATGGAACCACGATCGTGGACTTTGATCTTTACGATCTGCTGGTGAAGGGCGATAAATCGCACGATGTGCCTCTGCTGCCGGGAGACGTGCTCTATTTCCCGCCGGTGGGACCTCAGGTGGCGGTGTACGGCAGCGTGCGCTCGCCTGCAATTTTCGAGCTGAGGGATGAGAGAGGGACATCGACCTTGGGCGACGTGCTGGCCGATGCCGGCGGCTTGTCCAGCACGGCTTCGCTGTCGCGTGCATCGCTCGAACGGATCGACCGGGACCAGCACCAGCGCGCCATCGATGTCGCCCTGAACGCCCAAGGCCAGAGCACGCCGATGCGCGATGGCGATATTGTGCGCGTGCTGCCGATCTCGCCGAGCTTCGACCGGACCGTCACAGTGCGCGGCAATGTGGCGGACCCTGGGCGGTTTGCGTGGCATCCGGGCATGAAGCTGAGCGAGCTGCTACCCAATAGCGAAGCGCTTGTGACGCGCGACTATTGGCAGAAGCGGAATCAGCTTGGGCTGCCTTCGCCCGTTTTCCAGCCGGATTACGCGCAGCGCTTCACCGCATACCGTCACGCCCAGGCAGAGAGCCAGCGGCAATATTATCTCTATCTGCAGCGCGACCAGGAGAAGCGGTTTTCCGATCAGCAGCAGGCCGCGCAGGCTGCGCAGCAGACCGGGTCAGCGGGCGGCACAGGCGCCAACGGAGCGCCCCCGAGCGGAGGCCTGACCTCGCCGGGCGACCTGAACGCGCAAGCTGCGCAATCCAACAACATGGCATACGGCGCCAATAGCAACGCGGAGCTTACGCCGCCCGATGCAGAGATGCCCGGAACGGTGCCGGACCAGCCGATGCAGAATACGCAGAACATTGTGCCGCGCAATGACACAATAGGCGGCGGTTCGCTAGCCGACGAGCAGCGGATTGCGCGCACGGAAAATACCGCATCGGCACATTACCTGAACGATGTCTCGCTGATGGCGCCGGAGATCGACTGGTCTTACGCAGTGATTGAACGCATGGACCCGGTCACGCTGAAGACAACTTTGATTCCGTTCGACCTGGGCAAGCTGGTGAAGGATCACGATCCGAGCCAGGACCTGGAACTGCAGCCGCACGACATCATCACCATCTTTTCGCAGGCCGACATTCGCGTGCCACAAAGCCAGCAGACCAAGCTGGTCCGCATTGAAGGCGAGGTGCAGCATGCCGGCATCTACAGCGCCGAGCCGGGTGAAACTTTGCGGCATCTGGTGGAACGCGCAGGTGGCCTGACGCCACATGCGTATCTTTTCGGAGCGGAGCTGACGCGTGAGTCGGCCCGTATTGTGCAGCAGCAGCGGCTCGACGATTATGTAACGCAGCTTGAGCTAGCGACCGACCGCGCTGGAGCGGCAAGCGCCGCAGGCGCCCTCACGCCCGTCGATCAGGCGGCGAATTCGGCATCGCTTTCCGCGACGCAACTGCTGGTCAACCGGTTACGGCAACTGCGCGCAAGTGGCCGCGTGGTGCTTTCCCTGGCTCCGGATGCTGCCGGCGTGAACAGCCTGCCCGACCTGCCGGTGGAAGACGGAGACCGCTTTATCGTTCCGCCGAAACCGTCCAGCGTGAATGTGGTGGGCGCGGTGTACGAGCAAAGCACGTTCCTGTTCGACACGCAGCGACGCGTGTACGGCTATCTGAAGGAGGCAGGCGGCGCGAACCGCGATGCCGACAAGGATCATTCCTTCGTAATCCGGGCTGACGGCTCGGTGCTGAGCCGCGCTTCGACGAAAACCTTCTGGGGCAATGAGTTCGATGAGGCCCGCATCCATCCGGGCGATACGATCGTGGTGCCGGAGAGGACGTACCGCGGGAATGGACTTCGTACCTTGCTCAACTTCTCCCAGCTCTTCTCTTCCATTGCTCTCGGCGCCGGGGCGCTGGCGGTGATTACCAATTGAGCCGGACCGTCGAAACTGAGCACGGGAAGGTGCGCCGGCTGGACTTGCTGGACGTGCTGCTGATCTTTGCCCGTCGCAAGTGGCTGATCCTTGCCTGGGCTCTGGCCGGCGTCATAATCGCGATCATTGCGATCCTCCGCACGCCCACGCTCTACAAGGCGGACGGCACCATTATGCCGCCGCAGCAGGAGCAGTCCAGCGCTGCGCTGCTGAGCCAGCTCGGTGCGCTGACGGCATTCGCCGGAGTGGGAAGCAACCTCGGACTGAAGAACCCGGCGGACCTGTACATCGCGATCCTGCAGACCAACGTTGTGGCGGAGAACATGGTGGATCGCTTCCATCTGATGGATGCATACAAGATCCCCGACCGCGAGGCCGCTGCCGGCAAGCTGCGCCAGCGCTCCAAGTTCATTGCCGACAAAACCGGGCTGATTCAGATCACGGTGGAAGACCCAAGCCCAAAGCGCGCGGTCGCGCTGGTTAACGGCTATTCCGACGAACTGTTTGAGCAGAACAACCGGCTGGCGATCGGGGCCGCGAGCCAGCGGCGTGAGTTCTTTCAGCGGCAGCTTGCCCAGGAGAAGGATCGCCTGGCGGACGCAGAAGTTGCATTGAAGCAGACGCAGCAATCCACCGGTGTGCTGCAGATAAGCGGCCAGGCGCAGACGATCATCGGGCAAGAGGCCAATATTGAGGCCAATATTACAAGCCACGAGGTGCAGCTCGGGGCACTGCTCTCGTCGTCGACGGAGCAGAATCCGGATGTCATCCGGCTGCGCACGGAACTGAACAGCCTGCGCGAACAACTGCAGCAGTTGCAGAAAGGCACGACCGGCCTTACGTTGACGCAGCGCGAGTTCCCGGCGGCAGGGCTGGAGTACATCCGGAAAGAGCGCGATGTGCAGTATCATCAGACGCTTTTCGATCTGCTGGCGCGTCAACTGGAGGCTGCACGCATTGACGAGGCCAAGGCATCGCCCCAGATACAGGTGCTGGATCCGCCGCTGCTGCCACGGGCGAGGTCCTGGCCAAAGCCGTTCCTGTTCATCCTGATCGGGCTGGTCGTTGGAACCATGTTCGGCTGCATCCGGGTTGCCGTCATTTACGTATACGACTACGCGGAGACAGACCCGCGGCTGCGCGAGCGCTACCTGCAGGTAAAGCAGGCGTTGCACCCGCGGGGCTGAGGAGCCGGCGTTGCCCGACCAGTGTGCGGCCGATCGTCCCCGGATTCTCGCCGTAATCGTGTTGTACAAGCAGAAGCCGTCCGCTTCAGTGACTGTCGCTACGCTGGCGCGCTCGCTCGAGAGTGGCTGCGCCGATTGTGCTGTGCTTGTCTATGACAACAGCCCACAGTACGACAGCGCGGGCGGTCCCCATTCCGCGGCCGAGGCTATGCCTTCGGGATTTCGTTACAAAGCGGCGCCGGCAAACCATGGTCTGCTGGGCGCATATGAAGCTGCGCTGGAACAAGCGCGGGCAGAAGGCTACGACTGGCTGCTGACGCTCGACCAGGACACTGCCCTGCCCGAGAATTTTTTCTCCGCCATCGAACCCGGACTTCATGCGGCCGCCGAGGATCGCCGCATCGCCGCCATCGTGCCGCATCTCGCGGAGGGCGCGCAGTTGTTGTCTCCGGCGTATGTGGGGTTAACACGAACGACGCCGATGCCGGCTTCGTTTTCCGGAGTGCCCGCGCGCGAGGCGCGGGCCTTCAACTCGGCGGCGCTGCTGCGCGTCGAGGCGCTGGACGCGATCGGCGGATTCGATCCGTGCTTCTGGCTGGATCATCTCGACAGCTGGCTGCATCATCAGCTCTATGTCCACGGCTGGCGCATGTACGTGCTGGATTCCGTGCACCTGGAGCACCATCTTTCGCTGATGAACTACAAAGAACGGATGACGCTCGTCCGCTTTCGGAATTTCCTGGCTGCGGAGTCGGCGTACTTCGATCTATATGGTTCGTGGCTGGCGAGGTTGGCATACAGCGCCCAACTCGCGGTGCGGCTGCTGAATCAGCGACGCCGCGGGGAAGCGCGCGAAATCCGAACCGCGACGCTGAAAGCGTTGTGGCGCCGGCTGAGTGTAAGGAGACAACAGCGGATCGCTACCTGGCGCACCACTCTGGGCGAATGGCCAGGCGCGGCACCGGCAGCGAGGGGCTGATGCCAAAACCATCCATGCAGCGGCCGGATGCAGCTCCAGTGCGTGTGCTGGCCGTCGTCGTGCTCTACAAGATGCAGCCCAGCCGATCGAAGACACTGGCCGGCCTTGCGCAGGCGCTTGCAGCGGATCCCGCGCTGGCACAGCAGATCGAGACACTCGTGTGGGACAACGGTCCAACTGCTATCGATGAGAGCTCGCTACCGTTGGGCTGTACGTATCGGCATGCGCCGGCGAACACCGGGGTGAGCGGCGCGTACAACGCCGGGGCAGCGATGGCAGGAGAGCGTGATTGCGGGTGGCTCCTGCTGCTCGATCAGGACACCTCCGTCACGAGTGAGTTTCTCCAAGGAATGCTGGCGCATGCTGGGCAGGTCGCCGGGGACGAACAGGTCGCCGCCGTTGTTCCGTTTTTGTACGCGGGGAGCTTTTGCCTGTCGCCGCGGCTATGGCGTTTCGGACGTCACGCGCCGCTGCCCCGTCCGGCCGCACCTTATCTGGAGCGACGAGAGATGTTCGCGGCCAACAGCGGCACCTTGATGCGGGTCCGCGCATTGCAGGAGATCGGTGGCTACAGCAGCCGCTTCTGGCTGGACTATTCCGATATCGAGGTTTTTCACCGGCTGCACGCGAAGCGATATGCCATACGCATCGCGGCGGATCTTGGCCTGGAGCACGAAATGGCGATGCTGGACTACGATCGGCAGATGACGCCGGGGCGCTTTGCCATCTTTCTCGCGGCCGAAGGCGATTTCATGGACCTGTACCGAGGGCCGATGGAGCGCCTCGTCCATTTGCTGCGCCTGTGTGCGCGCATACTGCACCAGCGGAGCTACAGCGACCCGGCATTCTCGACGCTAAGCCGGAAGGCGTTGTGGGAGCGGCTGACGACACAGCGCGCGGTGCGTCTGGTGCGGCATGAGCGAGCAAAGGGGAGCCCCGGTGCGGATCGCGATTGATCACCAGGCCACGTCGCTGCAGGATGCGGGCGGCATCTCGCGCTATGAGTACGAGCTTGCGCAACACCTGCGCGGAAAGAACGATGTGTCGATCGATCTGCTGCTCGGCGGGCAAAGATCTGTCCTGCCATTCAGAGATCTCGACGGCGAGGGTGTGCGCGTGGAGTGCTGGCGGAGCCGCCTGCCGCCGGGATATCCACGTTATGCCATGAATGCGCTGTGGACAGCGGCTATTGCGCCGCTGCGAGGACGCTATGACATCTATCACGCTACTTATCAAAGGTGGGAGCCGGCGATCCGCCACCGCGCGCTGATCGTTACGCATCATGATGCGACGCAGGAGAGATTTCCCCAATTGTTTCGCAATGGCGCGGCAATACGCGCGCGAAAGCGCAAGCTATTTGAGCGAGCCGATCTCATCCTCTGCGTTTCGGCGTCGGCGCAACAGGACCTGATGGAATTCCATGGGGTGCATCCTTCACGGACGCGCATCGTGCACCATGGCGTCACGCCGATTGGCGAGGCTTACCGACGAGAGCGCGGCGATGCGCAGCCCTACGTACTCTATGTGGGCTCGCGGAGTGCGTATAAGAACTTCTTCGGGCTGGTGCAAGCGTTCGCCGCAGCAAAGAATGCGCACGGCATGAGGCTGATCGCGGCGGGCGGAGGCGCGTGGAGCAGGGACGAGCAGGCAACCATCGCCGGATACGGATTGGGAGATCGGATTCTGCTGCTTCCGCGGATCGACGATGCGAAATTGGCGGAGCTCTATTGCAATGCCGCGCTGTTCGTGTATCCGAGCCTATACGAGGGATTTGGGTTACCTCCGCTGGAGGCGATGAGCGCGGGTTGTCCGGTGCTGGTGAGCCGGACTGCTTCGTTGCCGGAGATCTGCGGTGATGCCGCCCATTACTTCGATCCGGCAGACGAGGAGGGGCTGACGCAGGAACTGGAGCGGTTGCTGGGTGATGCCGCGGGGCTGCGTGCGAAGGTCGATGCAGGCCGTATGTGGGTGAAACGGTACACTTGGGAAGCAGCCGCAGCGGGTACGCTGGCGGCCTATGGCGAAGCTCTGGACGGGCGCTGCAAGGGCCGCGCCCAGTCGCAGCTTCATGTGTGACCCGGACCTTTCCTATTTGTATCCATGCGAATTCTGCTTCTGAACCAGGCTTTTTATCCCGACGTGGTCGCGACCGCGCAATACCTGACCAGCCTGGCTGAAGCTCTCGTCGAGCGAGGTCACGATGTGCGGGTACTGGCCTCCAGGCGCGCCTACGACAATCCGGAGCACCGCTTTGCGAAGCGCGAGCGCTATGCGGGTATCGAGATCGAACGGGTCGGGGGCAGCGGATTCGGCAAGGATGCGAAGTGGCGGCGAGCGCTGGACTTCGGCAGCTTCCTGCTGCGGGCATGCCTGCGTGTCCTGGCGATGCCGAAGGTCGATTGTGTGGTCGCGCTGACATCGCCACCCTTGGTAGCGACACTGGCGGCGCTTCGCTGCAAGGTGCGCGGTGAACGATTTGTCTATTGGGTGATGGACATGAACCCGGACGAAGCGCTGGCTGCGGGGTGGCTTCGGCCAGGGCTGGTCGCCTGGCTGCTGGAGCGGATCTCGCGCTTTACGCTGCAGGCTGCCGATACGGTGGTGGTGCTGGACCGCTTCATGCGGGAGCGGGTGCTTGCAAAAGGGATAGCGGCGCATCGGGTACAAGTGGTACCTCCGTGGTCACTGGACCGGTATGTGTTCTTTGATCCGGGGGGACGCGCCGCCTTTCGCGAGCGGCATGGCCTGGCGGGGAAATACGTCGTGATGTACTCCGGCAATCACAGTCCGGTGCACCCCCTGGGTACACTCCTATCGATGGCTGTGCGGCTGAGGGAAGATCCACGTTTCTGCTTCGCTTTTGTGGGAGGCGGCAGCGAGTTCAGACGGTTGCGTGCAGCCGCCGAGGAGCACCATCTGACGAATGTGAAATTTTTGCCATACCAGTCGATGGAGGCTCTGGCCGGCTCGCTTTCTGCGGCGGATTTGCAGGCCGTGGTTCTGGGAGACCCAATGGTGGGGACGATCCATCCCTCGAAGCTCTATAACGTTATGGCAGTCGGTAGTCCTGTGGTTTATATCGGACCGGAGCACAGTCATATCAGCGACGCCCTGGAATCAGATGCCCCGGAAGCGAATTCAGGCGGGGGAAATCACCATCCCAGCAACTATATCCGGCTAAATTTCGGGGACCTGGCTGGCTTTGCGGCGTGGCTGGAGGCGGATTGGGCGAACTGGCGGGAGGACGGCCGGCGAGCATTCTTTCCACAGGCCGCCAAATACTCGGAGACGAGGGTATTACCGGAGCTTGTACGGGTGGTCGAAGATTGGCTTTGACTCACTGATTTTTGGTGTATCGTCTAATGTTGTCTGAGCGTAAATGTATGAAAAGTAGTGGGTATTCATCTTCCATATGCTTTTCATCACGTAACAAATTCAGCAACGTCTTGAGTGCGTAGGATATGCTTGTCGTCGCGGAAATTCCTACGCTGGTCGAATCGGATTCGACCTGTTGAAGCAATACAAAGTAATGCTTTGCGATAATGGCATTCATACATTCCTTATCTGCGTATGAGATAGGGCTGGCTGTGAACCGGAATGCGTTCCTCGACGCGGGTGCTTCAGTTTGGCGCGATACACTCAATGGCGGTATTACAGCTTGGGTAACCCGATGTTCGATTCCCCCGCTGCATCTCATCCACAAGGATGCAGCCTCGACCTAACGCGCCAGAGTGAGGAGACGAAGCCTCGCCGTGCGCCGAACAGACGGGCAAGAAGTGTATCCAAGGATACTGAATGAGTTCATTCGAAACCTCACGTAGTCTCTCCGTCCAACCTTTATGGAACGACTTTCCACGGAAGAGCCCTCCCCCGCATCGCGAGGAACGGTTGCGTGGAGGCGGAGCCTCTGCGGTTGCCTATGACGAACTCGAACTGGAATCAGCAGTTGTTCCGAACGGAAGTGAATGGTCGCTTTGCCCGCAGCGTCGGGCCATGGATCTGGTACTGGCGTTCTTCGGGCTCATTTTGTTCTCTCCCGTCTTCGCTGTGCTTGCCATCGCAGTGCGGCTCAGCTCCCCGGGCCCGGTGATCTTCCGGCAGCAGCGAGTGGGCCGGATGGGCGAGCTGTTCACGATTTACAAGTTCCGCACCATGGAAGCCCAGCCGCAACCGAAGGGGCTTTCCGTAACCCGCCATGGTGATCGCCGAATCACGAATGTGGGGCGTCTTCTTCGTCGCTATAAGCTGGACGAGCTACCACAACTTGTTAACGTCCTCTTCGGAGATATGAGCCTGGTTGGCCCCCGGCCAAAGCTGCCCGACCACCAGCATCGGCAGGCGCAATGTATGCCATTCCGGCCGGGAATCACCGGCGCGGCCACGTTGGTCTTTCGCTGCGAAGAGGAGATGCTCCGGCAGATTCCCGAGGAGCAGATCGAGGCATTCTGCAAGTACAAGTTGACTCCGTACAAGACACACCTGGATTACGAGTACGCTGAGCGCGCGACCTTCGGCAGCGACATGGCGCTGATGCTGCGAACCGCTGAAGTCTGCCTGATCCGAAGCAAGGCCATGCCGCCGCAGCCCAGCGCGCTTCTGTAGGACCTATATACTTGAAGATGTGAGGCGACAGATGAGGCCCGTCCGGGCCTCGTGTTGCGTATGCGTGGAATCATGACCGACTCAACTTCCCAGACAGTCTCTGAAGAGAAAGTGCTGCAGGTTGCGGCGCTCGCCAGCCTTGAGCTAACGCCGGAGGAGCTTCCGGCGATGGGTCGCGACCTGAACGCAATCCTCGGATACATCGCGCAGTTGAATGAGCTGGACGTCGCGAACGTAGCGCCGATGGCCCAGGTCACGGAGATTGTCCCGGATGCCGGGGGTGAAGGCGACGAGACGCCGCTCCGCGAGGACGTCCCGACGCCATGCCTGGAGCGCGCGTCTGTGATGCAGGCCGCCCCGGAGACGGATGGCGCGTTCTTCAAGGTTCCGCAGGTGATCGGGCGATGAGCATGCAGACGACCGCGACAGCAAAGGCACTCTCTCTGCGCGAGCTGGGACAGGCCGTGATCTCCGGCCAGACGAAGGCCGCCGACCTGACGACCGGCTATCTGGATCGGATTGCGCAGCGCAATCCGGAGATCAATGCGTATCTTTCGGTGGCGCAGGAGACCGCAGCTCCGGACAGCCGAGGACATCGATGCCGCAGCCCGTCGTGGCGACCCGCTGGGTTCGCTGGCGGGCATACCGGTCGGCATCAAGGACGTGATCGCCATCGAAGGCATGCCGGCGACCGCGGGCTCGCGCATTCTTGAGGGCTATACGCCGCCTTATACGGCTACAGCCGTACGGCGGCTGAAAGAGGCCGGCGCGGTGGTGTTAGGCAAGCTGAATTGCGATGAGTTCGCGATGGGTTCGTCGAATGAAAACTCGGCCTACGGTGTAGTACGTAATCCGCTGGCGCCGGACCGCGTGCCGGGCGGGTCCAGCGGCGGTTCCGCGGCAGCGGTGGCGGCGGAAATGGCCGCGGCGACCCTGGGCACGGATACCGGCGGCTCCATACGGCAGCCGGCATCGTTCTGCGGCGTGGTGGGCGTGCTGCCGACCTACGGGCGCGTCTCCCGCTATGGACTGATCGCCTTTGCGTCATCGCTGGATCGCATCGGGCCGTTTGCGCGCACCGTCGAAGACGCCGCAACCGTGCTGGGCGTGATCGCTGGACACGATCCGCTGGATGCGACCTCCTCGAAGCGGCCGGTTCCGGATTATGTTGCGGAATGCAGGAAACCGGTCGAGGGCCTGCGTGTCGGCGTGCCGGCGGAATATTTTGCCGAGGGCCTGGATGCCGAAGTAAAGGCGGCGGTGGAGCAGGCGATTGAGTCGTTGCGTGCACAGGGCTGCACGATCATGCCGGTATCACTGCCGCACACACGCTACGCCGTGCCCACGTATTACGTACTGGCGACCGCGGAAGCGAGCGCGAACCTGGAGCGCTTCGATGGTGTGCGCTACGGGTATCGCGCGCCGGACGCGAAGACGCTCTCCGAGATGTACCGCGAGACACGCGAGCGCGGCTTTGGGCGTGAAGTGAAACGGCGCATCCTGCTGGGCACGTATGTGCTGAGCGCAGGCTACTACGATGCCTACTACCGCAAGGCGCAGCAGGTGCGTCGCGTGCTGGCCGAGGATTTCCTGAAGGCGTTCACAAAGGTCGATGTCATCGTGACGCCGACCGCGCCCACGCCGGCCTTCCGCATTGGCGAGAAGACCGACGATCCCGTCTCCATGTATCTCGCGGACATCTACACCGTGACCGCGAGCCTGGCTGGAATCTGCGGCGTCTCTGTGCCGTGCGGCGTGTCCGGCGAAGGGCTGCCGATCGGCGCGCAGGTGCTGGGGCCGCACTTTGGCGAGGGGACGGTCTTCCGCGCGGCGCGCGGGATTGAGGCAACGGCCGTCGGGGCATAGGCGCTCACGCGCGTGACGTGCGGCTGCCGCCGTTGGTCGCCGCGCTTACAGCCGTTGGGCTCTGACAGGCTGCCTTTATTTCACGCCCTTGCTCGCATCCCAGACGCCCTGCTCCTTGCGCACCATGACGATCTCTCCAATGTGATAGGCGTTGTGCGTGGCAATGTTCGCGACCGTCGGCGCCCACTCGGCGAGCTGCGCGTCGCTCGCGTTTGCGACTGCTTTTTCGATACCGGCCAGCACCTCATCCAGTTGGTGCACTGTATCGTTCCATTGCTTCGCGTCGAACCTGGTGAAGGTCTCGTCGTTATTGCCGCTGAACTTCGGGGGCTTTTCGCCGCGAAAGTTCTGGAGCGCGCGCTGATTCCAGAAGACCAGGTGATACGCAAGCTGGCCGACCGAGTGGTTTCCTTTGCCGTCGCTCCAATTCGCCTGCTCAGGTGTCAGGTTCGCGACCGCGACATTGGCGCAGACAAACCAGTCACTCTTGTCATGTGTGCTGTGCAACTGATCGAGCAGGATAGAGCGGAGCGTGGGTGCGGGTTTCTGCTGAGTCTGTGCGCGGCCAGGGAGAGTGAAAGCGATGGCGAGCGCCATCGTCGTCAGAACGAGTGATTTCATGCGGTTCCCTCGGATCATTTTGACTTCAGTTGTGCCGCGGGACAGTCTAGTGTGCCGGGGGCGGCTCGCGCAGGATTTGTGACAAAATGCCGGTTCGCGATGTCGAGCGTGCCGAGCCGGATCCTATAGCGGCTGGTAATAGCGCTCTTCGGGATTGGCGCAGGCGTAACAGAGGCGCTGGCCATCGCGCTCGATAAAGCGGTCATAGTTAATGCCTTCGCCGCACATGGCGCAGGCGAGGCGCTCGCCCTTGTAGCCGGGGAATTCTTTGGGCGGCAGCGTGACTCGGACCCATTCCTCGATAAATAGCTCGGGCTCGGAGAGTTCGCGATAGGCGAGCATCTGCTGTTGGTTCTTGCTTTCGATCTCCGGATGCAGCGCGCGGGCAAGTTCTTTCGACGACTCGCGGGCGGCAATCCGAATGGCGCGGCCGTCGGCCAAATCGATGAACGTCGCGGCCATCTTGCCCCAGTCGCGGAACTTGAGCGCGCGCTTGCCGAGCCGGCAGCCGGTGACGACCCCGATAGCGTCGGTGGCGCAGCGATCGATCTCGACGAAGGTGACCAGGCGCTTGCGGTCGCGGCCGCGCGGCTCGTCGATGCCCAGACGCTGGCAGCCGAGCATGGCCATCCGAACGCCGAGAATCTGCCCGGCGCACAGGTGGCCGTGTGCGGCTTCGGCCATGGCGAGGAGGTCTTCGATCGCTTCCATCCTCCTGATGCTACGCCGGACAGCTATCGCGGCGGGTAACCCGCAGAGGGAGTGCCTATTTGGCGCTTGTACGGGCGAAGCCGCAGGAATAGCATCGTCCGGCCTCGAATTCCCCCGCAAACCATACCTTCTACGCTCCTTGCGAGCGGCAACACTTGATCAGGAGAAAGCGATGTTTTCGGACGTAAGAACCATCTTGCATGGAGAAATCCGTGACAAATTCGTATCGCGTGCTGTCAGTCTCGGGCTGCTGTCTCTGTTCGGAGCCTGCAGCTTGGCCACGGCCGCAACCCTGTGTGTGAATCCCAATGGAAAATTCGGCTGCAAGAGCACGATCTCAGCCGCGGTAATGGTAGCCGGTGCTGGCGACACCATTGTGGTGACGCCGGGGACCTACAAGGAGCAGGTGACGATCACGAAATCGGTTTCGCTGGTGGCGCTTGGATTTGTGCAGCCGGTCATCGACGCGACGGGATTGCCGAATGGCATCTTCATCAACGGCATGGCTGCCGCTCCCAACCCGGGCGTGGCGAATGTGGTGGTTTCCGGTTTCAAGGTCCGCAATGCGAATTTCGAGGGCATTCTGGTCGTGAATGCCTCCAATGTCACACTCGTCGACAACCACGTCCTCGATAACAACAAGTCACTGGACATCGCAGGCGGCGCCTGCCCCGGCATTCCTCCATTTGAGACGAACGAAGGCGACGACTGCGGCGAGGGGATTCACCTGATGGCGGCAGATCACTCCTCTGTCGTCCGCAACGATATCGAGCACAATTCCGGCGGCATCCTGATCAGCGACGAGACCGGGCCCAACCACGACAATGTGATCAGCGGCAACTCCGTCCATGACAATCCGTTTGACTGCGGCATCACACTAGCCTCCCACGGCCCTGCGACCACCGTGATACCGACCGCGAGGGTGTCGTTCGGCATCATGCACAACACGATCGCGCATAACGACTCGTTTCATAACGGCTTCGAGGTTCCCGGCGCCGGCGCCGGCGTGGGCATCTTCGCTCCGTTCCCCGGCACCGCGGCCTGGGCCAACGTGGTGTATGACAACAACATTCGCAACAACGGTCTGCCGGGAGTCACGATGCACAATCATGCAGCGGCTCCGGCGCCCGCGCCACCCGTCAATCTGAATGACAACGTGATCGTCGGCAACCACATCTCCGGCAATGCAGCAGATACGGAGGACGCGGCGACCTCCGGGCCTACCGGCATCAACGTCTACAGCGTGGCGCCCATCACCGGGACTGTGATCTCGCAGAATGATCATTGACGACGAAGCGATCGCTGTCGCCTTTAAGGCGCCTTCCGGCCAGCTCAATGTTCACCTGAACGATTTCGAGATCCATGGGATCGGCATCGACAATCTCGGCACCGGCACAGTGGATGCGACGGAGAACTGGTGGAATTGCCTGACGGGTCCAGGCAGCCCGAGATGCAGCACGGTTGCGGGCAGTGGCGTGAACTCCACGCCGTGGCTGCTGTTCCCGTTCAATCGCGATCACGACCGCGACTAACTCAGTACGGCGGTAAATGAAGTTGGGCAGCCGGATTTCTCATGATCCGGCTGCCCGTTTCGTTTATGCCCGCGCTCTTTTGCTTTGCGTAGCACGCGCAGCGGCCATCGCGGCGAGGCTGTTCTGCATGTGTGCCAGGCGGGCGCGACTGGCCTTCGAGCCATCGATCAGCCGCTCGACGCTGATCAGCCATTCGGGCAGGTTCATCTGCTTCCGGAACTCGGCCAGGTAGGGCTGGATTTTCGCGTACTGGAAGTACATTTCCTGGCAGGTGTCGTAGACGAGCCGGGCGTCGAGCGCGCCGTGCTCTACGAATGCGGCGACCATGTCCCAGTAGCCGTAGACCTGCAGAACGAAGCTGGTGTGCTTGCCGCCGGCGCTGACGATCTCGACGAATTCTTTTGCGGAGGCCGGCAGAAATTCGCCGCCCACATAGGAGCGCGCCTCGCGCATCACGGTCTCGCGGCGCAGTTCGTAGAGATGCAGGATCAGCTCGGCCTGCTGGATGGAGTTCTTCGGCGTGATTTTCTTTTTCATGTTCTGTTGTTTTTGCTCCTCGCGAACATAGCGTCGTCTGCCGGGGCCTGCATTGGAAAGAAGAATCCGAAGGTCAGCGCGGAATTCTGCGGCGGAATTCGCCTGCCCGTGCCCACGGATGCCGGCGTACCATGAGCGGGAGGGGCTTTCTTTTCGTCGTTGTGAATGCTGTGAATCAGTCCGGACAGCTCAGGAACGTGACTAAAACGAATCGGCAAAACAGACGACGCGACTCTGAGGTTGCAAGCTCTCGGGAAGCTGCCTCCAGGCGACGACCTGAGAGTGGAAATTCGGCTGACTCTCGCCGCTGGCAGAATGCGATCAGCATTTTCATACTGTTTCACCTGATCGCCATCGCGTGCTGGGCCTTGCCGTGGAACGTTCCGGTAATCAGGAATGTAAAGAAAATTGTGCTTCCCTACCTGCGTTGGAGCGGACTGTTCCAGTCGTGGGATATGTTCGCGCCCAATCCCGAGGCGGTGAACACGTACATCAAGGCCGTAGTCATTACGCACGATCACCACATGCGCGTGTGGACCTTTCCCCGGATGGAAGAACTCAGTTTTGGGGAGAGATATCGCAAAGAGAGATATAGAAAATTCACGGACGTTCTTCCGGCGCAGGAGAATCAGGCTTTATGGCCGGATGTTGCAAACCACATCGCGCGGGCTTTTGCCCGCCAGGGCGATTCCCCGGATAAGGTGCTGCTGATTCAATTTCGTTCCGATATCAAACCGGGAACCGAGAATGCAGAGCCGCAGCCGAATGTTTTCTATGAGGAATATATCGAGCCCGGAGACCTTCGATGAACTGGCGAAAACCTGTCGAGGCCTGGGAGCATTTCTTCTTCACTCCACAATCTCCTGTTCCGATCGCACTGTTTCGCATTCTCTATGGCATCTGCGTTTCGGCAACGGTGATCCTGCTGCACGCTGACTGGCTTGAGTGGTTTGGCGTTCACGGCTGGATACGCCTGTCCACAATGACCAAAGTGGAGCCGGGAATGCGGCTCAATCTGTTTACGGTGATGCCGCAGGATGATCGGTGGATCGCGGCATTTTTCTGGATCTTTCTGGGCTTCGCCCTGTTGCTGACGGCAGGGCTGTGGACACGCGTCAGCAGCGTGGCGGTATTTCTCTGCCTCACTTCCATCCAGCAGAGAAATCTATTCATCACTCACGGAGGCGACACTTTCCTGCGCGTCGCGGGCTTCTTTCTGATGTTTGCGCCCGCAGGAGCGGCTTTTTCTCTCGACCGGCTGATACGAGTTCGCCGTGGCCTGGAAGGGGACGCCATCGCGCCAAGAGCGCCATGGGCGCAACGCATGATCCAGTTGGAGCTTGCGTTGATGTATTTCGCCTCCTTCTGCTGGAAGTTGAAGGGGGATACATGGCTGCACGGAACCGCGCTGTATTACGTCATCCACCTCCACTCGATCGCGCGATTTCCTATCCCGGGATGGATTCAGCATCCCGCAATCCTGCGGATGGGGAGTTGGTTCACTCTGCTGCTCGAGTTCAGCCTGGGAGTCCTTATCTGGTTCCGGCGGGTGCGCTATCCATTGCTGCTGATCGGAGTTCTGTTCCATCTGTGCCTCGAATATGCGCTGAACCTGCCGATGTTCGAGTGGGATGTGCTGTCGGCTTACGTGCTTTTTGTCGATCCCGCCGATATAGAACGTGCGTGGTCTGGCATCGAACAACGCTGGCTGCGACTTCGCGGTGCGCATCGGGCAGCGGCATAGCGCCCATCCGCTTGACCTACTCTGTTACGGTCGATCCATAACTTGCCGGCTGGGCCGCAGTGCCGCGGATCTGTTCGATAAAGCGCGGCACTTCCTTTTCGATGAGGTCCGGGCGGTCCAGTTGTATGTAATGCGTGCTGCCCCTGGCGATGATCCTGCGGCTGCGCGTCGAAAGCTTTTTCAGGTCTTCCTGCATCTGGTTCCAGGCTTGCGAAATAGCGGAAGTGTCTTTCGCCGGATCCTGCGAGAAGATCAGAACCGGCAGCGAACCGTATGGGCCGGTGTGCACCGTCTGTTCGCCGGAGCGATCGAAGCTGTCCCTCTCGGCATTGATCGCGCTCCACTGTAACCGGCATAGGTCTTCAGCTTGAAGTTTTGCTGCGATGGCGTCGAAGCCGGGAAATTTTTGCGAGCACTGGCCGAACCATCGCGGAATACCCGCAACGAATAAAGCCTGCCCTTGAAGATCGCGCAGCCATTGCAGCGGCTTTTTCGCGAATTCGGACTTGAATGCAGGATGCCTGTTCTGCAGCGGCGTGGAGCCGTCGACGAAGATCAGGCCGGCAACGTCTGCGGGATATCGCGTCGCATAATCGCGGATGTAGATGCCGGCGATGGAGTGTCCCATCAGAACGATCGGCGCCGTCGATCTTTGCGGCAGCCAGCAGGCCGTGCAATTCGGCGGCGATATGGTCGGCATCGCGCGGCGGCGGCATCGGATCGCTCCAGCCGAATCCTGCGCGATCGTAAGAACAGACGCGGGTCGTCCTGGCGAGCACCGGCTGCACGCCACCCCAGATCAGCCCGTCGTTGCCCAGTCCTGCGTCGAGCACGATGGTTGGTGAGCCGCTTCCGGTGCAGTTGATGCGCATGCGATGCCCGTCGACCACGTACCACTGTCCCGGCGGGCGGATGGCGCGCAATGCGATTGCGTTCCAGGCGCTGCTCGCCGCTACGGCGATTGCGATCAGCGTCGCGGATGCGAGAACGATGCGCTCCGTGATCTTTCGCCAACCGGGAATCGCCTTGCTGCGCAGCCGCGAGATGCGCCGGAGTGAAAACCACGCGATTGCAATGGCGATGAGTACAACGAGAACTGGAGCGACACCGTAGTAGAAGTCCACGGCGCCATGGTAGCTCCTGCTAGTTGCTGCCGGAGCCTGCGCTACCTCCGTCATCCGAGTCGCCGTCTTCCACCAGCACGGCAGAGAGGCCGACGAGATTGAAATTCATCGGCTCGGCCGCGCCGCCTGGAGCGAAGCTGACCCGGAGTGGGTCGCGTTGCCAGGTAGCTTTCGCGCAGGCAGGTGTTGCAGCGGCGCCGGCGACGGGCGGCGCGGGTGTCCAGGGGCCAATCTTCTTCGCGAGGATAGGACGGCGCGCGCCCACCTGCGCAACCACAGCATAAAGCTGATGGCCGCCGGAGTTGAGCCCGCAGTAGGCCGCGTAGTCGCGAAACCAGATGACCTGCGAGACAGATGGGTCATAGTCGGGCAGCTTCATCGCGGTGACGTGGCCGTTCGCGCGGTCGATCATGATCCACGGGCCACGCTGCCAGATCCAATGCTCGGCCTTGTCGCCGGGCAGCGCGTCATTGAGGCGCAGCGCGCGGCGCACGACGAAGCTGCGATCGGTGATGTCGTGGATGTCGCCGGTGGTCCATTCCTTCACTTTGTCATCCACGATAAGCGGGCGAACGTGCAGCGTCTTCTCATCCGGGCCGGCGTTTGCCGGGTCTGAAGCGATGCTGTAGGCAACGCGCTTGCCTGCGCCGATGCCGACCGTGTGCGGCTTGGCGCGGCCGGCGGCGAAGAGGGCTATGGGGAGAGCTGGGGAACGGTCAGGAGCAGGACAGACAGGGCCGAAGCACGGGGCCGGATACGCATGGTGTCTTGAGCGTAGCGAGCGCCAGGGCGGACGCGGTACTCCCCGAGGGTGGGAGGCGCGGTACTGGCCGCTGCCATTGCTACAGCAGGGCTGTGGACTCGCTGGCCCGGCTAAGGATGGGTCTTGCGATCGGGATTGGGCGGGCCGAAGCCGAAATCGTAGAGATCGGGCGGTGGCTTGGGGCGTCCACGCATCTCGTTGCGCAGCAGCACCCATATGAAATAGACGCCGATCACCAGAGCGATGCCGAAGAAGACCATGATCCACAGATTTGTCCAGGCCATGCTCATGACGTGCCACTCGCTTTGTAAGATGCGCCCAAGTGAGCCGACTGTAGGCCGCATGGCGGGGCGTCGTCAAGCGGCATCGCTGGTTGCCATGTACCGGAAATGCTGTATTTCAAGGGTTATCGTTGACTGGCGAGACCCATACTGGTGCGCGGGGCCGCGGACCCATCACCTAAGAGTGCCATTGAGGCGGAAGTTGTATTTCTGCATAGTTGGTGAACTATGGCACTTTTCGGAAGCGATCGTCCCGTCATGCCGTCTTTCAAGACACCTCCCGATCCGGACAGCTCGGCGCGGAGCCCGTATGACGACCTGAACCGCCTGGAACGCAATCTAGATCGCAATAACGATCGCAATCCGGAGCGGCATGATGATCGAAGCCTGAACGACGTGACGACCGAAATCCGGAGCGGAGCCTCTCCCGCCAACTGGATCGCCCCGATGAGCGAGACGAAGCCGACGTTCGCGCACAGGAGCGGCTGGAGCGCGTCGTAGAACCGAACGGCCGGGAGCGGAATGGCCGGGAGCTTGATCGCGAGCCGGTTCCCCTGGCGGCAGCACCCGCGAAGGCGAGCCAGCCGATTCTCCGCAAAAGTACGGATGGTGCCGACCCGCTGATTCAGGGATTGTTCTCCAAGCTGCCTGAGCCGGAGACGGAGTGGCCGCTGGCCGCACGCCAGAAGTGGCTGCAGACGGCAGCAAATATCTTTGACCTGATGTACGCGCCGAATCAGACGGATGCCGGCGAGCTGGCCATCCGTGTGGAGCGTACCGCCGCCCGCTAGGGCTCGCGGCCAGGCAGGAAGTCTAGTGCGTGTGGCGCACGGCAGCGTGCTCCGGCGTGCTGCCTTTGGTCTCCGCAAGAGCATCGTCGATCATCGAGTACAGCTTGGTGCGGTCCAGCACCTCGACAAAGGGTGTCCCGCGGGTCTCGTTCGTGACCACCCAGATCGTGGGCGTGTGCTGGATGCCGACACTCTGGCCGAGCGCGTAGTCCGCTTTCACCAGCGCGGCGAGCTTCTGCTGCGGGTCCATCACAAAGGGCAGCGCAAGTTTGTGCTCCGTCGCAAACTTTTCCGTGAAGGCGTGCAGGTTGGCGAGCGCCTTTTCGCCGTTGGGCACGCCGTTCTCGAGCACCGTGATCTCGTCCTGGTGGGCAAAGACAGCGTCGCGGTACTCATCGCCAAGCTTCTTGCCTTTGGTGTCGAACCAGCGGGCGTTGACCGCGGCCTGGAAGCTCCAGTCATGGAAGGGCAGCGGGAAATCGTGGCGAACCCACGGAATCTTGTACTGCTCGGCCGCCTGCTTCAGCAGCGGGTTGGCGCGCGCGCAGTCCGGGCACTCCAGGTCTTCAAACTCGACGATGGCCACGCGCGCTCCCGCCGGCGGGTGGAGCGGCGCGGTGTTGTGCACCTCTGTTCGCTCCTGTGCGACGGCCTGCACGGAAAGCAGTGCAGGTAAAAGGACAAGCGTGGCGGCGAGGGCGGCGGAGGCAAGCAGGGAGGCTGGGCGCATGGACATTTTGTTGGACGCGAAACTACCTCCATTGTACCGAGGGACTGGCCGTCCGGGCGGAGGCGCTTGCGCCGCGGATAGCTGGACTCGCTCCCTTTGGGTCGTCCCACATTGGTAGGCGATGATCTGCGTGGCAACAGCAGGTCCTCTCCTGCCCTATCTCGTGTACGTGAGACAGCCTGGGCCGGGATGCGGGTTCATTCGCTTGAAACCGGTTGACTTACCGACTCGCTATTTTTTCTTGAGGACCGCGCTGGAAGCTTCGTCGTAAGCAATGCGCTCGGAGAATTTGCGCAGGTCATCGTAGCGCGACGCATCGAGCTGCAGCTGCTTCACGGTGTATTCGCGGGTGTAGTGCAGCGTGTTGCCGTCGGCGGTCACGGCGCTGTGGTAGGAGGCGAAGTCGGTATCCAGCGAGACAGCATCAGGGAGCTCATCGACGACGTAGCCGGGCGGCAGGGCGAGGTCGATGTGATCGCTACGGGATTGCACGGCGCTTAGATCGATAGGCCACGCGCGTGGTTCGCGCGGCAGCGACCAGGCATCGGAGCCGAGAATGCGGGGACGGACCAGCAGCAGATCGCCGGCGTTACGCGCGTAATTCGCCGTGTGGAAGCTGTACTCGAGCTCCAGCGGGCGACTGAGATCGTTGGTATGCTCGGCCGCGACCTTTTCGATGGAGACACTGTTGAGATCACGGCGGAGGCGCTTTTCCAGATAATCGCGCTGTTGCTGCTGGCTGCCTTCGGTGAAGGTGACGCGTGGACGTTCGGCAGCGTAGCCGAAGCGCTGCTCGACGACGGAGGCCTCCAGCGAGCCATCCGCGGCAAGCTGTGCATGGATGCTGTGCTCGACGCGGTCGGCTGTGGGAGCCATCACCGGCAGGGCGATGAGCTGGCTCTGACCGCCGTCAGTGAGAACGCCGTACCCGCCCTGCTCATAGGGCGGGATCTGCCCGATGGGGATCCACTGGTTGGTGGGATCGAAGATGAGATAGCGCTTGCCGCTCTTCGCGGTGACGACAGACTGGAGAAGCGGATTGGTGTAGCTCGCAGGCATTTCGATAGCAGCGATCGCGTGATTGCCGTCGATGGACGGAACGCCGGGATCGACAAAGCCGCGGCGGGTATCCACCAGCACCCAGGTGGAGTGAATGCCGACGCTCTCCAGCATGGTGCGCAGCAAGGTGGCTTTGTCTTTGCAATCACCATAGCCATTGCGGAAGACCTCATCGGCGGTGTGCGGCCGATAGCCGCCGATGCCGATCTCGATGCCCACGTAGCGGATGTTGCGCTGCATGTAGCTGGCGATGCTCTGGATCTTCGCAGTGAAATCGGATTGGCCCGCGACGAGTTCCTTTGCCTTCGCGGCAATGTCGGGTGTGACCTGCGCGCTGGGCGTGGCGAGCGTGGTGTACCAGTCGCCGATTGCAGTCCAGCGCGCGTCGCCGGTGGGCTGCTGGTCATGCGAGTAGCGGACGACAAGCCGCCCGGCCATCGCCCGAAACTCGGGCGTCATCGGCACGTCCTGAATGTCGATGCCGGCAACGCGGTCCATCTGCCAGCGGTAGTGCCCGGGCGCCGGCTGGCTGGCAACCACGCCAGCATCCTTGCGTGCAGCGACAGAGTAGTGCCAGTCCGGCGGCAGCACCAGTTCGAAGACCGAGTGCAGGGTGGGAATCGAATCCTGGAATTCCCACGTGTACTCCTGTACGTAGGGGCGCATGGTGCGCTCATATTCGTAGGCAACGACTGCGCCGGGATCGGCTGCGGGCGCGCGGGCAGCCTTGGCATGCAGGTCCACGTAGAGCATGCCGTACTCATCGTCGCCCACCTCCGCGATCTCGTTGTCGCGCAGCGTGTAGGGGTGGCCATCGGCCGCGATGCTCCACACATGGAGCGAGCGCAGCTTGCGATCGCGATCGACAGGAACGAAGACGTAGGCGAAGTCGCGGCCCTGCGGACGAAGAATCTTGATGACCCGGCGCTTCAACAGCGTGGCTTTGCCATCCGTCCCGACGGTGAGCGTCTCTTCATCGTCGAGCGCCACCGCGATGGTGTCTGCCGGGTACTCCGGCGTGGCGGCATGCGCAGCAGTCAGCACCCAGTCCGGCGGCTGCGGCGTTCCCGCGACGGCGGGCAGGGTTGCGGCGCCGGCCAGGCATGCGGCCAGAGACCAGCAGCGAACGCGTGCTCGATGAACCATCACTGGCCCTGGTGTGCCGCGGCGGCAACGTGCAGGACGGCCTGCGCGCGATCCTTATTGCCGACGTCATCGAAGAAGCCTTTGAGCTTGTCGTACTCGGCCGCGGTGTACAGGATGTTCGCCATCACATAGCTGCGCGTGAAGGTGATGGTCTGGCCATCCGCTTTGGAACGCGAGAGGTATAGGGCGTTGTGCGGCAGATCGACCCGGACATCGCCGGGAACGCTATCCACCTGAAATCCGGCAGGGAGATGCAGCGTGATCTGGTCCTGCACCATGTAAGGGTAACGGAGATCGATGGGCTCCTCGCGGTGCGAACTGGGGAAGGGATCGTGACTGCCGGCGGAGAAGATGGAGAGGGGAAGAAAGATGCGTTTGCCGGTGGCGGTACCCAGCGATCCGCTTACCTTCATGCGGACCATGAGGTTGGTGTTCTCGGATTCCAGACCAAGGAAATGATCTGTCTCGATGACAAGGCCCGGAGGGAGATCCGGCTGGAGCTGCTCGTCGAATTCTTTCTTGAGCGCGACCTGGTCGCCCTCGAGCGCCCTCTGCCGCCAGTGCAGAGCGCGCTGTCCGGTGTAGACGATCGTCACGGTGCCAGTGACAGCACCGTCGGGCGCGAGAGTGAGTTCGGCGAGCCGCTGCACGACCGTGTCCTTGTAGCCGATGCCTGGTGAATTGGCCATGACGGTGTGGCCATCCTGCTGGCGCAGGCCGCCGGCAAGCGTGTGCGCCCAATACAGCGTGCCGTAGGTGACATAGCGCGCGCCGGGATCAAAAGCCCGCTCCTTACCATCGACGGTGACGAGAACGATCAGATCGTCGAACTGGTTGCCATCGAGATAATTTTGCTGGAAGAGATCACGGTTGCGATTGACGACGGCCATTGCCTCCGCATGGAAGCCGGCGGCGCGGGCGAGCGCGAGAAAGAGCAGCGCAAGATCATCCGGGGAGCCCCGCTTCAGAGCGAGAACATCCGCCGCCGACTTGATGCGCTTGACGCCTTCGGCGCGGTTCTCGTCTGAGGAGTGCTCGCGGGAGTAGCGGGTGTTGTCCAGCTTCATCACCGCGTCATAGAGCCGGTTCAGCTTTTCATCCTGAGTCGTTGCCCCGGAGGTGAGCTCTTTTGCTGCGTCATTGATGGCCGGCGATGGCGACGCGAACTTGTCGATATCGTGCGACCAGGTCTTGCCGTAGGAGTTCCAGAACTCTTCCGGCTTACGCACGCTGGTGTAATAGAAGCGGACGCGATAGGCGAAGGCCTGCATCGGCGGCTCGAATTCTTCCTTCGGCAGCCCGGGAATGTTCGCGACCTCCAGATCGTAAGCCCCGTTCTTCTCCACAACCTTGGAGCCCTGTGGCAGCAGTTGGCTATAAGCAAGCGAGCTCGTGACATTGCCCTTGTCCACGTGAGAGATCACTAGCTGATCGGTCGGGACATAGCGGAAATGGGCCTTGCGGACAAAGATCTGCTGCTGCACGTCCCACTCGGGGGAGACATAGTAGTGGTCGTCGTAGCGCAGCTTGTAGCGGTACTCGAGAATGCTGCCGTTTTCGACGTCGGGCAGGGAGAAGACCTTCGCCTTGTACTGCCGGGTCTTGGTCTTCACCAGCAGCTTCTCGTAGGGCTTGCCGGTGAAGGGGATGACTGTTCCGTCGCTATGGATGGTCCGGCCCTGGATGTCGGTGATCTGGAATTCGCGGCCGGCGCCGGTGAGTTCGACGTCGGCATACCTCTTGCCTTCGTCGCGCAGGATCTTCAGCCGCACATAGACCGCTTCCATGTGCAACTTGTTGTCCGTGACATCTTCCCGATACAGATAGATGGCGTCGGCGTTCGGCGCGCCCGGTTCGGAAGTCATCTTCAGTTCTTCCGGCGTGGGCTGCTGCCAATCCGCGGCAAAAGCGGTGAAAGGCGAGGCAAAGATGGGCAGAAGCAGAAGGCAAACGAGCAGGGACCGGCGGCGCACAGGGACCTCGAACAGTGGCAGAACGATGAGGTGAAACTGCTTCAAAAAGAACAGATGGATGGGGGACTCGCTCGCGAGGTTATACCGAGAATTTGGCCGTATACAAGCTTATTTACGCGTTGAGCAGTAGCACTTGCGCGTTATTCCTAAGTTGAAACTGCTGCCGGCGGCGACGTGACGCGGAGATTCCATCTAAAGTAGTCAGGATAAGGAGCATTTCTCCCCGCGATACAGAGTGACGAATCGATGCCCAATACGGTATGGCTGGCGCATCGCAACAGGAGACATGCTTTAAGGAGCCGAATCGGCATGAAAAGAACGGGGACGCTCACCTTCGCGCTGTTCGTGATCGTCGTGCTGGCCGCGATCTTCTGGCTGATGCATGGACGCGGCCAGACGCAGTGGGGACTGGTGGCAGTGCTGGTCGGCATCCTGTTGCTGCGGGTCGTCCTGTTCATCGTGAACATGCGCCAGCAGCGACGCAACGCCGAACGGGGCAAGGGTCCGGTAAGGATCGAAACCCGGCTGGGGCTGGAAGAGGAGCCGGCAGAGGACTCGTCCGGCGAGCCGCCTGCGCCCTCCAGCCGGCGCCCCACCTGAACTCACACGGGCTATCGCCGTTTTTTGCCCTTAGGTTGGCGGCGGAGCTTGCCTCGCTTGGCCGGCCGTGAATGGCGGGCTGGCTCGGGCGCTACGGCGGCGGCCTTCTGTTTCTTCTTGCCCTTACGCGCTGGCTGGCCGGCCTTTGGCTCATCGAGTACCGAAAATTGCAGCCGCCGCTCGACCTCGTCCACGCGATCGAGGATCACACGCAGCTGATCGCCGATAGAGAAGCGGCGGCCGCTGTGGTTGCCGATGATCTGCCGCGTGTTCTCGCGATAGGTATAGACGTCATCGAGCAGGCTGTTGACGGGCACCAGGCCTTCGATAAAGAGATCGGTGAGCTCGACAAAGAGGCCGTATTTGGTCGCGTTCATCACCATCGCGTCGAAGTCTTCGCCGATGCGATGCTGCATGAACTTCACCTTCTTCCACTCCATCAATTCGCGCTCGGCTTCGGCGGCGCGGCGCTCGTTGTCGCTGCACTCCTTCGCGATGGCGCCGAGGTCGTCTTCTGACAAAGGAGCGGAGTCGGTGACGCTTGCGGCGCTCTTTTCCTCGCACCGCGTCAGAACCGAGCTCCACATGACCGGAGACACCCGCATCCAGCAGTGCCTTGGAAATGCGGTGGACGATGAGGTCCGGGTAGCGCCGGATGGGTGACGTGAAGTGCGTGTAATGCGAAGTGGCCAGTGCGAAGTGGCCTTCGTTCTTCTCTGAGTAGCGCGCCTGCTTGAGCGAGCGCAGCATCAGGTGCGCCAGGATGCGCTCCTCGGGCTTGCCGGCGATCTTCTTCGCCAGCCGCTGGTACATCTGCGGCGTAACCGGGATTTCCTGCGGGATCTCGTGTTGGCGTGGCGCTGCGCGTCCACCGCTGCGATTGCGCGCGTTGTGGGCGCGGAATTCCCGGCGCTCGCTCTTGAACTGCACGCGCTTCACCGGCAGCGCGCCGATCCCGAGCGAGTAGCCGAAGTGCGCTGCGGTTTCTTCGAAGTCAATCACGCGCTTGGCATCCGGCTTCTCGTGGATGCGGTAGATCGATGCCACGCCGAGGCGCTCGTGCCAGTCGGCGACGCATTCATTCGCGGAGAGCATGAACTCCTCGATCAGCCGGTTGGCCCAGGTGCGATCGGAGCGCAGGATGCCCTGCATCTCGCCTTCGTCGTTGAAATCGATGATCGGCTCGGGCAGATCGAAGTCGATGGAGCCGCGCTGCTCGCGTTTGCGGTTGAGGATCTTGGCCAGCGTGAGCATGCGCTCGCACTCGGGAACCAGCGGCGCGAACTCGGCGCGCGTGGCTTCGTCGCCCTCAAGAATGGCATGGACCTGCGTGTAGGTCATGCGGCGCGCGGAGCGGATAACGCCCTCGCAGACCTCGTAGCTGAGCACTGCGCCGTGCCGGTCAAGCTGCATGATGCAGGAGAGGACGAGGCGATCTTCCGAGGGGCGAAGGCTGCAGATGTCCGAGGAAAGCTCCTGCGGCAGCATGGGCACGGCGCGGTCGGGAAAGTAGACAGACGTGCCGCGCAGACGAGCTTCCAGATCGAGCGGCGAGCCCGGCGTAACGTACTGCGCCACATCGGCGATGTGGACCTGCAATTCGTATCCGTCGCGAGTATGTGTCACCAGGACGGCGTCGTCAAAGTCGCGGGCCGTTTCGCCGTCGATGGTGACGATGGGAAGATCGCGAAAGTCACGGCGGCCGGCGATCTCCTGCTGGTCGAGCTGAGCGACCGCGCGCGCGTTCTCCAGCACCGCGTCCGGAAAGAGGTGCGGGATGTGGTGCTTGCGGATCATGATCTCGACATCGACGCCAAAGTCGTCAGGATCGCCGAGGATTTCGAGCACACGACCGCGCGCCTGGCGGTGAAGCGTGGGCCACTCCGTGATCTCCACATCAACGACAAGCCCTTCGAGATCGTCCGGATCGCGTCGCGCGTGGTGGACATCTTCGCCAATGACGCGATGCGGCGTCCGTTCCGGTCCGGAATCTTCATCCTGATAGAGCGGCACCTCATCGCCGAAAGGAATCAGAATCGGATGCGCCATGCGCTCGTCGAAGGGGACGACATAGTTACCCTGCGCTCGTTCGCCGGTTGCATACCGGAAGCGGCCGACGACGGTAGGGTTGCGGCGATGGGCGATCTGCACGATACGGCCAGCGCGTTTGCCCGTGTTGGGGCCGGAGGTGCGCGGCGGCAGCAGCTCAACCAGCACCAGGTCGCCCTGCATGGCGCCATTGAGCTCGGCAGGCGGGATAAAGATGTCCTCGTCCTTATCGCCTGAGCCGGTCGTGCCGATAGTGTTTGTAGGCCGGACAAAGCCGAAGCCGTCGCGGTGCAGGTCGAGCCGGCCGGCAATCAGGTTGGTGCGGACAGCGGCTGCCTGGGGCAGGCTCCAGTGGTCGCGATCGGCCTTGACCAGGGCGCCACGGGCAGTAAGCCGCGCAAGCTGCTCCAGCAGCAGGCGGCGCTCGCGGCCTCCGCCCAGGCCAAGCTCCCGCACCAGTTGCTTATAGCCGGCACGGCCTCCGGAGGAGCGGCCGATGCGTGCGAGGAGATCGCGGTCCGAAGGCATGATGGGTTTGATGGTATCCCGCGGCTGTCGCGGCGGCCGCAACCGCCTCTGGAGGTACCACTTAGGTGCAAGATTCGGCGAAAAGATTATTGACGAGGGATGCAATTTTCCCAGAGAGGTGAGTAATATGCAGACAAAGGCAGCAATTGACGCGGGTGCGCCGCTCCCGCTCATTTCCTGTACCTGCTGAAGGATGGACCAGTGCAGAGGGCGGGCGAGTGATTCCCGCGGGGCCGTCGGCAGCCAGAGCATATTTTGCAGTATCTGAAAGGAAACACCCTAGCGATGTGGAAACCGAATCAGCCCGGCAGTACTCCCCAATCCCCCAACAATGAGCCGAACCGTCCGGCCACTCCTGCATCCGGCGGGTTCGAGCCGGCTGCTTCCCGTCCCTCCTCAGCTCCGACAGCCCAATCCGCAGCAGCCGACCAGGCCACCATCGGCAAGAGCCTGGTAGTCAAAGGCGAAGTCACCGGCTCCGAGTCGCTGTACATCGACGGCAAGGTCGAGGGCGCGATCAACCTGCCGGGCAACCGCGTCACCGTAGGCCGCAACGGCCAGGTGGCGGCGAACATCTCCGCCCGCGAAGTCGTGGTGCTGGGCAAGGTCCGCGGCAACATCAACGCCAGCGACCGCGTCGACATCCGCAGCGAAGGCTCGCTGACCGGCGATGTGATCGCGCAGCGCATCTCGATCGAAGATGGCGCCTTCTTCAAGGGCGGCATCGACATCCGCAAGCCGGGCAGCGCGGACAACAAGCCCAGCGAGGCAGCCAAGACGGTCTCGGTCTAACGCAGAAGAAATCCTGCCAACGAAAGCCCCGGAGCGGTCCGCTTCGGGGCTTTTTACCGCATATGACAATATCGCCGAAGTTAACACTTTTGATTACCTGCCGTAGCTTTTCGTAGATGGCGGAGTTCAATTGTAATTTTCTCTGCAAGTCACTCGTGCGCCATTACGAAATCGGAGTATGGTGCTCGGTGGTTTTTCACCACAATTCAGCAGCATTTTTGGAGACCAGTATGAAAGCACTGCCCAGGTTTATCGGCGGATGCGCGGCCGCCGCCGCGCTTTTTTGTGTCACGTCAACTTTGTCAGCACAGAACAGCAACGAAGGCATGTCGAAACTGGGCAATCCCGGCTACACCCGGGTGGCGCCCGTGCCCATGAACTCGGTTCGTTCCGTCACCTCGTCGCCGATGCTGACCTACCCGGCTGGCGCGAAGACGTCCAGAGGGAAAGCTGCCTCAGACGAAAACGGTGTGACCTTGTCTCACGGCCGGGCTGGGGCGAACGCCGCGTCAGGCGCAAACTCCGCGGTCATGGGGAACGGGACTCTCTTCGGGCTGGACACGATTGATACCTTCCAAGGCGCGTTCGCGGCGACAGGCGGACCCGACGCGGGCACGGTCTTTCCCTACACCATGATCGGGAACGATCCGAACCTGGGGGGAACGACCAGCATTCCCGCGAAGATCACCGCGGTTTCGCTGCGGTTGCTGAATGCGGACGGCAGCGTAAACCGGGTGATTTCCTACAATCCGTTTGAAAGCCTGACGCTCGGCTCGCCGGTCTTTGAGAACGCCCTTTACGGAGACGGCAGGACGCAGTTTACAGATGCCGTCCAGCGCGCCGAGTTCTTCAACACTATGAAGCAGAACTGGCACACTCGCCTCGACCCGAGCATCGTGAATCGGGTGACGATCACGGTGCCCCGTTTTGTGAATGTCCAGCTTCCGGACGGAACGGTGAAGCAGGTGCAGAATTACCTCGTGGGCACGGCGCCGAATGGCGATTCTTTCATTGAGTTGCTGGACCTGTTCTTCAACAGCGTCTTCGACAATCAGGTTGTGAACGACATTAACTCCGGCAACGACACCACCGATGCATTCAACATGCAGCTTTACCCGAACACGTTCCTGTTCTCCATTGACAGCGCCGGAAATTTCGCGGACTGCTGCGTTCTCGGCTTCCACACCTATTTCCTGGACTCAAGCACAATTCCCCAGCCCCGCTGGATTACCGCGTTTGCAAGCTGGATTTCGCCGGGACTGTTCGGTGCGGGATTCCAGGACATCACCGGTCTTTCCCACGAGGTGACGGAAGCTTACAACGATCCCTTCACAGATACTGCGGTCCCGGTCTGGCAGTTCCCGGGCCAGCCCGCGGGTTCAAAGGTATGTCAGGGGAACCTGGAGACCGGAGATCCGGTCGAAGTGTTGCCGGACGCGACGGTCGCAATTCCGCTGAGAGAAACCGGGAAGATCTTTACCTTCCACCCGCAAACCGAAGCACTGCTGCAATGGTTCAGCCAGGGGCCGGCTTCCAATGCGATCGACGGCGCATGGAGCTATCCGAATGAAAATGCGTTGACGCGTTCCGCTGTGCCTTGTCCGAAATAAAGATCGAGCAGGCAGCTTAGAGAAATACGAAGCCCCGAAGTGCGATATTCGCTTCGGGGCTTTCGTGTGTCTGGAGAGCTACGAGTTGGCTCGTGGAGTGTGCGCCGCCACCTGCTGATAGCCAGCGGGCACCTGGAAATGCGCGCCATCGACCGGGGCGGATGAAAAGTCGCTGAGTGTCGTGCTCGACTCAATCAGCACGCTCGAAGTCGGTTCCGCAGCCGCTCCCGTCTTCGAGGCGTCGGCCGGGGCATCGGCAGCCTGCGCCGGCGCGGGATCTGGTGCCTTCTTCTTGTGTCCGAACCCGCCGAATCCGCCGCCGCCAGGCGACCAAGCCCACCAAGCTTGCTTGCGATGACCGACGTCGCCGTCTGCTGCGCAACGTCGCCGGCGCTCGGCATTGCCGGCCCATTGGAAGCGGGCAACGGCGCTTCCGAGGCTGCCGGCAGCGGCTGGCCGTTCGCTGTCATGCCCATCCGCATCACCTGCAGAATCGGCACGCCCTTCAGCTTGCTCACCTCTTTGGCCATCTCCGACATGCCCTTGCCGCGCCCGGCTGCGCCATCAGCGCTCTGCATACCTTGCATACTCTGGCTGCCGCTGAAGACCTGTCCCATTTTCTGCGCGAATTTCTGATCGAAGGCACGCACCTCGTCGTACACCGGGGTGCTGGTGGCGAGCCACATATCGTTGGTGATGGCGAGCGCCCCGGTTTGCTGCGTGTCCTTGTCCGTGGCATTCATCGCCATGGTCATGATGGCTTCCTTCGTGTCCAGGCCGGAGACTTCTTTTGCCGCGCCTGTCTCCCGCACATGCACGTCGAAGGACATATCCACATTTTGCGGCGGCTGGTCTGCGGGCTGCTTCTGCGCATCGGCTTTGGATTCCTTCGCCTTGGCCTCGGCATTGCGCTCGGCCTGCTCGAGTTGCTGGCGCATCTGGTCGAAGGTCATGGTGGTGTACTGGCGTTTCGCCGTGTCGATAGTTGTAATCGTTCCGGCATCCAGATCGATGATCTCGGTCCTATCCGGGTTTATCCGAGCCATGCGGTTGCCGCTGACGTAGACCTCGGAGGTGATCGGCTGGTTCGCCTTACGCGCTTGCGAGCTGAAGGTGCCCGCCATTTTCATCATGCCCACGATCGACCCGCCGGTGATCTGGGTGGTTTCTTTGTAACTTGCATCGGCCAGCAGCGGGCTTGTGGCTGCCAGACAGAGAACGACTGTGCACATGGGGACGGCGATCCGCCCGATTCTTTTGGAACGCATAGGTGCCTCTCATCGAATGGTGTGTTGAGGCCCGATTTCGTTGCGCCTGGGGGAGTAGCGCCTCGGAGTGCATCCACTTTACTCTGCGAGAGCGGAATACCGACAGATATGCAAAGGCCCCGAGCGGAATACCCGCTTCGGGGCCTGCGTGTGCTTGGGGATTCTAGGCTGCGTGGCGGCGATGGGTGGAATGTCCGTGCCCGGAGCCGGACTTGCTCGTGCTTTTTGACCGGCTGCCGCTGCTGCTCGTGCGCGATCTGCTGCTGGACTTTGTGCTGGATCCGTTGCCGCTGCTGCTTGGAGCGGCTGGCGGTCGACCGGCTACCGGAACCGCTGCGTGAGCTGGCTTCCGAGTCGGCATGGATCAGCTTGTTGAAGTTGCTGCGCGCGCCGCCGGCCGTCTTCTCCTGAAACACCATCGAAAGCCCGTTCTCATCGAACTTCTCAAAGAACTGGTCCCATTCGATCTGTTGCAGCGAGTCATCGTTGCGATTTTTGGCGTTAGGAAAGCAGAAGCGCAGAATGCCGGCCTCGCCGTCCCGCTCGGTGCTGGCTACTTCGCAGGGGATGGCGTTTCGCGCCTCGGCCCACCTGCGTATCTCATCGTGATCCTGGGTCGTCTTCGACAATCTTGATGCCATGAGAGGCTCCTTCGTCGGATTTGCATTCCCTTGTTTGGATGGCGCAGTCCGCGGACGGCGTTTGCCGGTGCATGGATTTCTCGTTATCGTGCGATCACTCGACCTGGGCCGCGCGCATACTTGCATTGCATGTCCGCTGATGGACGGCACTGTGCAGTGGTGGACAGCACGATGGACGATTCCCGCAGAAAATAGCGGGCTTCCGTTGGCCGCTCGATTGCACTATCCGGAGCGGCAGATGGATTGGAGGCGTTCGTGAGAGGACTGATTCAGGACGTGCGCTATGGAGCGCGCCTGCTCCGGCGCAATATCGCTTTCACGATTGCCGCCGTGCTTGCCCTGGGGCTGGGCATCGGCGCCAACACGGCAGCCTTTACCGCATATAAGGCGCTCTTCGCCCGGCCGCTGGACGCCCGCGATGCGCGCCAGCATGGCTAACCTCGCGGTGCTTCGCCAGTCGGGCGCGACCGACGCGTTCTTCAGCTATCCCGATTACCTGGCCTATCGCGACCATCTCCGTTCTTTCACGGGTGTCATTGCCACGAGTGGCGAGGACCTGCTGACCCTCTCTGGTGTCGGAGGCCGACGCAGCGAACGCGGTGTTGCCTCAGCCTCACTGATGGATACTCTGGGGATAGTTCCACCCAGCGCCGTCGCGAGCGACGCGGAGATGGCCAGCGTCATGCCGGTCTCGGAGAATTACTTTTCGGTCCTGGGAGTGGCGCCGTCGCGCGGCCGCACGTTCGAGGGGATGAGCCTTTCGGAGATTGGCGCATCGCCGGTGGCTCTTATCAGCGAAAACTACTGGCAGCGCCGCTTTGGCGGCGATGCCGCTATCCTCGGCAAGGTCATCCGGCTAAATGGAGCGGCGTTTACCATCATCGGCGTTACGCCGCGGGACTTCGTTGGGACCAGCGTGGCAACGCCGGATTTCTGGCTTCCGCTCAGCCCATGCCACTCGTGCATCCCAAAAGCACGTTGTTGCGTGATCGCGAGGACCAGTGTTGCCGGATTTTCGCGCGACTGGCTCCGGGCGCGACTCTTCGGCAGGCAGACGCAGAGATGAATCTGCTTGCCAACCGGCTGCGCGCGCTGCACGATCCTCACTCGGATCTCAGCAAGCCGGTCACTGCGCTGGTCACGCCGGGTTCGCCGTTGCCCCACAAGCTTCCCGGCAGTCTGCAATTCACGATTGCGCTCATCATGGTCGCGGTCGGATTGGTGCTGGTGATTGCCTGCGCGAACGTGGCTAGCTTGCAACTGGCACGGGCGGCGGCGCGGCAGAGGGAGCTTTCGATGCGTCTGTCGCTCGGGGCCAGCCGCTTCCGCCTCATCCGCCAGTTGCTGACAGAAAGTGTTCTGCTGGGCATTCTTGCGGGCGGCATCGCGCTGCTCTTCACGTGGGCCTTGCTGAAGATGCTGGCGAATGTGGCAGCCGTCGCTGTGCCTGTTGAATACGGCAGCTTCATCGTCCATGTCACGCCGGACCTGGGAGTCTTTGCCTATGTCTTCGCTATCTCCCTCGTGGCCGGCGTCCTGTTCGGGCTTGCTCCGGCGCTGGAGAGCTCCCGGTCTGCGCTTTCGTCGGCACTCAAGTCGAATGCAGGAACTTCGCCCGTCCGTAGCCGTCGTCTCCGCGACCTGCTGATCGGCGCACAAGTAGCCTTTTCGCTCGTGTTCATGATTGCCGGGAGCATGCTGATCCGCAGCTCGCTGCATGCGCTCAAGATGGATACGGGCTATGACGATAAAGACGTTGTTTGTCTTTTGCTCCGATTCCCGGAAAGCCTCGATTACACGCCGGAGCGCAAGGCCGCTCTCATCTCCACAGTCAGCACCCACCTGTCCGCGCTGCCTGGCGTGACAGCCGTTTCCAGGGGGCGCGCGCCCGATGGCCAAGGTCTTTTGGGCACAGCCATCTCGCTGAACGGGCAGGAGCCTTCGCCCCAGAACACGCGGGCTTACCTCTACTACAACTACGTGCAGCCGAATTACTTTCAGACGCTCGGCATTCCGCTGCTCTTCGGCCGTGGGTTTTCCGCACAGTCCACGCAGCCTGAGCTGTCGGCGGTCCTCAGCGAATCGGCAGCGCGCCGCCTGTGGCCGGGCGAGAACCCCATCGGGCGGAGTTTTCGGATGGGTGACAAAGGGCCGTTCGTTCCCGGCAATCCTGCCTACCATGTCATCGGCGTTGTTCGCGACACCCGTGCCATCCTGCTGGATGGCAGCGACTCCGAACAGATCTATCTGCCGCTGCCCGCCGGTCAGTTTGTGGACAGCTCCCTCCTGATCCGTACGCAGTCCGATCCGGCGCAGCTCATCAACGCCATTTCGCCAATGGTCGGTTCCGTGGATTCCAGCCTCTTGTCTTCTGCAACGACGCTCGAAGCGATGCTCCGGCAGACGCCGGTCTTCTGGGCATCGAGCACCTCGGCGCTCATTGCATCCACGATTGGCGTCATCGGGTTGCTGCTGGCCTGCATGGGCATCTATGGCACCGTCAGCTATATCGTCGTGCTGCGGACACGCGAGGTCGGCATCCGCATGGCGATTGGCGCGCAGAGGAGCCACATCCTCGCGCTCATGTTGCGCGAAAGCACGCGGCCGGTAATGGCTGGGTTGATGGTCGGGGCCGCGCTATCGGTAGGAGCTTCATACCTGCTACGCGGAGTGCTCGTGGGTCTTCACAGGATCGATGGCGTCTCTGTCGTGGGCGTCTCATTCCTATTTTTGGCGATCGCGCTTTTGGCGGCGTATCTGCCATCCCGGCGAGCCACGCACGTCGATCCTGCGATTGCACTGCGATACGAATAACCGTCTTAGCGGCGCTTAAAACGCCGCAGCAGGCTGCCCGGGATCGGCACCTTCATGGCTACCGTGAAGGCGACGTAAAGGCCGCCGTAGGGGATGAGCACCGCGATGGCGGTCAGGATGGCGGCGCGCGAGCCATGGCCGTGAATTGGCAGATGCCTGTGTAGGAGGAAGCAAAGCACAGCGGCGGCGATGGCCCCGGCCCACAGGCGGAGAACACGGCTGGCCGGGTAATCGACGACACCGATCCGCTGGTGCATGGCGCGGCGCAGCAGCGAGTATTCAAGCCACGCCGCCAGCCCAGCCGACAACGTCAACCCGGCGACGCCCCAGCGCGGGTCGATGCCCAGCAGATGCGGCAGCGGCTTCGAAAAGAAGTAGCCGAGCCCGAGAGTGAGCGCGACCCGGATCACCGCGAAGTTGAGCGGCGTGCGCGTGTTGCGCAGTGCGTAGAACGCCGAGGAGTAGAGGCGTCCGGAGGTACCGGCCAGCAGGCCGACGCCGGAGCCGGCGAGCGCGCTCCAGACGTAGGTCACGGCTTGCGCATCGAAGTGGCCGGTGCGGTAGATGGCGGCGACCACGACATCCCCAAGCACGACGAAAGCCACGGCGGACGGCACGACGAACCAGGCAATTTGCTGCAGGCCGGCGGCCAGGCGCGCGCGAAGCTTGGCGGCGATCTGCTCCGTCGTGCCGAGGGCCGCGGACATCGCGGGAAGCTCCGCCGCAGAGACGGCCATGCCGAAGAGCGAGACGGGAAGCTGATTGATGATCTGCGCGTAGCTGAGCGCCGCGACCGCGCCGGTGGGCAGAGGCGAGGCGAGCATCTGGTCCACAAAGGCGCTCAGCTGCACAACGCCGCGGCTGATGAAGACCGGGAAGAAGTTGTGGACGATGGTGCGGACATGCTCGGAGCGGAAGGTCGCCTTCCACTGCAAAGGGCTCAGCAGGCGCAGGACGGACGGTATCTGGACGAAGAATTGCAGCGCGGAGCCGACCACAGAGCCGATGGCCAGCGCGACGGCGAGGCGCGGCTCAACGTCGGTCGCAGCCGTGAGGCCGTGAACAAAGAGACGCCGCCCCTGCCAGACGAGCGTCGCGATCATGGCGGCGTTCCATACGACGGGCGCGGTGTAGGAGAGCAGGAAGCGCCGGTGGCTGTTGAGGATGCCGAGGCACCAGGCGGAGAGCACCAGCAGCGCCGCGCCGGGAAACAGGATGCGGACAAGCTGGATGGTGAGCAGCGCGCGTCTCGCCCCGGAAGCCGTAGGCGATCACGTCGACCAGCGCGGGGGCAAAGAGCACCCCGAGCAGCACCAGCACGGACGCGACCAGCACCAGGATGGCGAAGATGGCGGCGGCGGTGCGGGTGGCCTCTTCGTGGCGCTCCTCGGCGTTCAGCCGCGCATACACCGGAATGAACGATGCGGAGAGAACGCCTTCGCCGAAGAGGTTCTGCAGCATGTTCGGGATGCGGAAGGCGGCCTTGAATGCGTCGGCAGCCATGGAGTTGCCGAAGTAGTAGGCGAAGACGCGCTCGCGCACCAGGCCGATGATTTTCGACAGCAGGATGCCGGTGGCGACGGCCAGGGCGGCGGCGCGGCCGTGGGGCTGCTTCGTTTTGGGCAGATCGGGCAAGTCGGCCGGTATCTCGTTCGAGGGTGGAGGCGCGGTTTCGGGCATGCGTGCTCGGGCGTTCGCTCTAGCTTATCGAGCATCGCGGCAATGCCGGGAGTGTGCAGCAAGGAGCGTGCGGCAACCATGCGGGATTGCGGCGCTTCCAGAGTGCTATGGCTCACGATGCGGACAAGCTGACGCGCTTCTTTTCCGGCGGCACAGACGACCAGGGCCGCAGCTTCGACGAAATCCTGGGCTGGGACGATGCGCGGCTCGAAATGGTGCACGACTACATCCAGTGGATCTTTCCTCTGCCGGAGCGCAGCGGCGCGAATCCGTCAGCGCCGGTATTGGACGCCGGGAGCATCGCGGCTATTCGCAGCAGCGCAGGAGATGCAGGGACGGCTGCGGGCAGCGTTTGAGCGCATGCTGGCGTTCTATGGCTTCGCGCTGGACCGACGATGCCGTGGTGGAGGGGCCGCGATTCGCGGCGGCCTCGCGCAACTGGCTGCATGCCGGCAACCACAATCATCTGCGGTTGACGCGGATGCTGCGTTCGCTGCGCGTGCTCGGGCTGGAGCGCGAGGCGGCGGCGCTGTGGGAGGCACTCCGTCTGCTCTACGAGCGCGAGAGCGCGGCAGGGCGGCGGACGATCACACCGGAGACGTTTGCCTTCTGGCGACGGGCTGCGACTTCGCCGCTGGGACGTTGACGAGGGCGAAACAGCAGATCTCTCCGCTGCGCGATCTCGCTCACGCGAGCCGCTCCGGTCGAGATGACGAATTTCGAAAACGGCTTGGATTACGTTTCGAACATCTCGTTGAACTTGTCGTAGGCGACCAGATCGTTGCCGAAACTGAAGGTGCCCTTCTGCTGCATCTCTTCGGCGGCGCGGTAGAACGCCGTCAGAGCCACACGCGACAGCACGCTGCCGACGCTGATGCGCTTCACGCCCATCGCGGACAGCGTAGCCAGGTCGAGCGCGTTTCCCTGCACCGGCACGAGGACGTTGATGGGGCGATCGACGGAGCTGAGCACGGCAGCGATGTCTTCTTTCGTCTTGAGTCCCGGCGCGTAGAGCACGTCAGCACCGGCCTCCTGAAAGGCCTGCAGGCGGCGGATAGTGTCTTTCAGGTCGGGATTGCCGGCGATGAAGTTTTCCGCGCGCGCTGTAAGCGTGAACGGCGCGGAGCCGGAGTGGGCGGCTTCGGCAGCGGCACGGACGCGCTCGACCGCGTGGTCGAACGTGTACAGCGTGCCATGGGGACGGGGACTCACGTCCTCGATCGAGCCGCCCGCGAGTCCGGTAGCGGCCGCCAGACGGATGGTTTCCGCGCAGGTTTCAGGCGAGTCGCCAAAGCCGTTTTCAAGGTCGGCGCTGACCGGCAGATCGGTCGCATCCACGATCACCTTCACATGTTGGAGCATGGCGTCGCGACCCACGGCGCCGTCCGGCACTCCGGCGGAGAAGGCGTAGCCGGCGGAGGTGGTGGCGAGCGCCTCAAAGCCGAGCTGCGCCAGTAGCCGCGCGGTGCCGGCGTCCCACGGATTCGGAATCATGAAGGCGCGGTCGCGCTGATGCAGTGCGCGGAAGCTCGTTCCCTTCTCTGCGTGGCTGGACATAGGTGCAATTCACCTCTTGAAGTCGGTTGACCTGTCAGTGTCAGGGCGAGGCAGCGTGGTGCGCAACCTGTCGTGTGGCGGACCGACAGGAAACGAGCGCCAACTTCGCGGCTTCGGTGACGACGGAGGGGCCATTTCTGATTCCTTTGGCGACTTGTTCGGCGGCTTGGTTTATAACCGTGTGTCAGTTTGCGGGAGGCCACAGATGGGACTGAAAGCTGCGATTGGGGCAGGGGTTTTGGGTTGTGCGGTCGTTGGGGTAGTCGGAATGGCACAGTCGCAGCAACAGGAGCAGCAGTCGTCGTCGCATCTGGGGCAGGTCGCGAAGCGGCATGGCGGCGAGGAGGCGAACCCCGCCAACGGCACCACCAACAATGTGCTGACAGTGCAGCGCACGCCTTCTCCGGCTGCCGGGCAGGTGCGCGGTGGCAATGGCGTCGTGCTGCCCGATCCGCCGGAGACGGCCAAGCATCCCGTCATCGACACGCTGCACGGCGACACCATCACGGACGACTACCGCTGGCTCGAGCAGCAGCACGATGCCGCGACGCGCTCATGGATCGACCAGCAGAACGCCTATACGGACAGCTACCTGCAGCAGGTGACGATCCGGCCGGAGATCAAGGCGGAGCTGACGAAGCTGGAGCGGGTGGACACCTACTCGGTGCCAAGCAAGCGCGGCGATCTTTACTTCTTCAGGAAGCGGCTGGCGGATGAGAACCAGGCTTCCATCTATGTACGGCACGGAGCGGCGGGCGCGGATGAGCGCCTGGTGGACGCAAGCAAGCTGAGCGCCGACCAGAACACGTCGGTGAATATTCTCGACGTGACGAATGACGGGTCGCTGCTGGCCTACGGCATTCGCCAGGGCGGCGCGGACGAGCAGGAAGTTCGCGTGATGGACGTAACGGCGCGAAAGGAGCTTGCAGACCGGCTTCCGACCCAGCGCTACATGGGGGTGCAGATCAGCCCGGATAAAACCGGCCTCTATTACGCTGTCTTCCACCACTCGGGCACGCTGGTCTACTGGCACGCTTTCGGCACGGACGCCTCCGCGGACAAGGTGATCTTCGGTAAGGAGTACAAGGGCGAGCCGCTTGGCGAGCTGGATTTGATCGGCGTGAGCACGTCGGACAACGGCCACTGGCTCATCGTGACCATCAGCCGCGGCGTGCCGGCGAAGCGCGAGGACATCCTGATCAAGGACCTGCGCGCGCCGGATGGGGAGTTCACGCCAGTGATCTACGGCGTCGACAACCGCTTCACCTTGATCGATACCGGCACCGACACGTTCCTGATCAAGACGGACATGGGAGCGCCCAAGGGGCAGATTCTGCGGGCTGATCTGAATACGCCACCGCAGCAGTGGCAGACTATCGTGCCGGAGAACGACAATGTCATCCAGGACGCCAGCGTGCTGGGCGGCAAGCTGTTTGTGGATCGGCTGGTGGACGTGAAGGATGAGATCTCGATCTACACACTCGATGGCAGGCCGCATGGGCAAAGTGAAGCTGCCGGGCATCGGCAGCGCGACCGTGCCCTACGGACGCCCGCTCGACAAAGAAGGGTTCTACAGCTTCGATTCCTTCAACGTACCGCCAACGATCTATCGCTACCAGGCGGATACGGCGCAACCAGCATCTTCGCGCAACCCAGGGTGCCATTCCATCCGGAACGCTATGAAGTGCGCCAGGTCTTCTTCACCTCCAAGGATGGCACGCGCATCCCGATGTTCATCGCCGGCAAAAAGGGATTGCCGCAGCAATGGCAAAACGCCGCTGCTGATGACCGGCTACGGCGGCTTCAACGTCAGCATCACGCCCGCGTGGAATCCGATGTACGCGTGGTGGCTGGAGCAGGGCGGATGGTTTGCCGTGCCCGATCTACGTGGCGGCGGGGAGTACGGCGAGGACTGGCACAAGGCCGGAATGTTCGAAAAGAAGCAGAATGTCTTCGACGATTTCTTCGCGGCGACCCGCTATCTCATCGACCAGAAGTACACGGCCCCGGCGAACTTCGCGATCTGGGGACGCTCCAACGGCGGGCTGCTGATGGGCGCGGCTATGACGCAGCATCCGGAGCTGTACGGCGCGATCGTATGCGGCTATCCGCTGCTGGATATGCTGCGCTATCAGAACTTCGAGTTCGGGCGCCTATGGACGACCGAATACGGTTCGGCCGACAACGCGGCGGACTACAAATATCTCCGCGCCTACTCGCCGTATCAGAACGTAAAGCAGGGCACAAAATATCCGGCGATCATGTTCTTCTCCGGCGACAACGACACACGCGTCGACCCGCTGCACGCGCGCAAGATGACGGCGGAAATGCAGGCAGCGACCGGCGGCGATCGCCCGATCCTGCTGCACTACAGCCTGAAAGGCGGCCACAGCTCCGGCGTTTCGGTGACGCAGCAGGTCCAGGACTACACGGATATCTTGTCGTTCCTGTGGAACGAGGTGGATACGCGCTAGCGACGATACACGCTGAGAAGAGGAAGGCTGTCCTCGTCTATTGTTCGCTCGATTGGATCGATTCCAATTGCATCTTCAGAAAGATCTCGATGCGGCTGGATGTCCACACAGCGATGCCGGTTCCGAAGAAGTCTGTATCTTCGGTCCAGATTGCGCAAGACAGGGCTAGCGCCGCAGCCAGTACAGGCCAGTCCTGCTCATCTCTGTCACGCAGACGTTCGCGGGCCTGTTCTGCAAACAAACCGTATGTTTCCTGGTCGATCGGCTCAACCAGGTATTGCAGATATTCAAGTCGGCAACGTCATCATCCGGCTGGTTTCTTTTCGAAGCAGAAGGGGCAGGTATCTCGCCGCTTCAGCGTACGCATGTCCGGGCGTAAAAGCGGATGCCCTGCGGCGCATATGTTTCCAAAAGCTGCCGAACGCGACGGCCCAGGACAGCGCGAATCAGGATATTGGCATCAAGAACAATCATCCGCGAGTCGGTGCTTTTCCCCGGCGTAGCTTTTTGAATTCCGCAACATCTTTCCTCGTCCACATCAGAAAGAGCTTCGCCAGCCGGTCTGCGGCAGCCCGGAGCTCGGCAAGATCAGCGGATTTGGCGCGTTTGCGCGGTGTAGGGACATAGACGCCCAGCGTTTCGCCCCGACGCGTGACGGCTACCGGAGCATCTGACTCCAAAAATCGCGCGATTTTCTCGCGAACTCTCGTACGCCAACCTTGATTGCAGGCATGAGGTCTCCTGATGTGTACACCTTAGTGTACGCATAGATTCGGGCAGAATCTACTGCTCCAGAATTTGCTCTGAGGCGTCTTGATAGCCGATTCAATCAGCGCCAGCAACCGCGCCGCGCTGTGCTCAATATCAAAATGCTGCGCAAAGCACTGGCGTGCGTTCTCCCGCATCGCGGCGCGCTCGGACTCGGGCAGTTGCTGCCACTTCGTCAGCAGACCGGTCGTGCCTTCAACCGTATCCGGAGCCACGAGGCCGGCATGAGCCGCTTCGATCTCTCGCCAGATGTTGACCTCGCGCGAGATGAGGACGGGAACACCGCAGGCGAGCGACTCGGCTACTGCGATGCCGAAATTCTCCTGATGCGATGGGAGCACGAAAGCCTCTGCCGCGAAGAGCGCGCTCCACTTCATCGCCATCGCGTAGCATCCCGGTCCAGACGATGCGGTCAGCGATGCCCAGCGCCGCGGCGCGGGCGGCGAGTGTCTGCTGCCAGTTCAAACTATCCGGACCGGCAAAAACCAGCCGCCATGCAGGGTCTTTCGCCATGGTCGCGGCGTAGGCCTCCAGCAGCAGGTCGCATCCTTTCTTGGGATGGATGCGCCCCATGAAGAGCAGGAGCCGTTTGCCGCGAAGCTCGGGATAGCGATCGAGAAAGAGCGATGCATCCACGCCGGGTGACGGCGAAGTGGTGCCCAGACCAGTGACCACAGCATTCGCGCGGTAGAGCGCGAAAGACTGGGGTGCGAGTCGCTTCTCCTGCTCGCAGGTAAAGAGGACGGCGCGCGCATCGCGCAGGACGCGATAATCAGCCCAGGGCCAGTAGAGCCATTTTTTTGCGTGCTTCAGCGGATACGTACGTTTGAACCACGGGTCGAGCATCCCATGTGGAAAGACATAGTAAGGCGTGCCGGTGGTGCGAAGTGCGCGCCACGCGGCGAAGCTGTGATATTGCCAAAGGCCATGGATAACGACCGCATCGTAGCGGCTTCGGTTCTGGCGGAGCCATGGCACGCAGCGCGGCGAATAGCCGTAATGGTTGCGGGCCGGCCCCAGCGCGTGCACGGGGAGGGGAAAGCTGCGAACCTCAGGATCAGCCGGATCGTCCAGGCTGACGACTTCGGCGGAGTGGCCGTCGCGCTGGTGCACCGCGGAGAGGCTTCGCACGACTTCCGTTGGGCCACCGCCAGCGGCGCGGATGGAGGCGATGACGTGGAGGAGTCTCATAACAGGCGGGGCGTAAGCTGGTGCAGGGATTGTACCTGTCGCAAGATGGCCATGCTGCGGGTAGTGTGCGGGATGGCGCAGTGAATCGGAAATGACCCAATGGCATCATGAATAGGTGCGCCGAAACCACAATATCCGGCAGTTGGATGGACGGCCTACTTGGAACGAAATGAACGATGAGGAGAACGGCAAGTGACGCAACCGGTTTCGGATGCCCTGGTATTTTTTGGCGCGACAGGCGATCTGGCGTATAAGCAGATTTTTCCTTCGCTGCAGCGGCTGGCAAAACGCGGCAAGCTGAAAGGCCCGGTCATCGGCGTAGCCAAGTCGGGCTGGACGCTGGATGACCTGAAGAAACGTGCGCGCGAGAGCGTGGAGACGCATGGCGGCGTGGACCCGGAAGGCTTCGACAAGCTGATGGCGCTTTTGCGTTATGTGGACGGCGATTATGCCGACTGCTCCACCTTCCAGCAGGTGCGCAAGGAGCTTGGTCCGGCGAAGCACCCGATCCACTACCTGGCAATTCCGCCGAGCCTTTTCGGCGAGGTGCTGGAACAGTTGAAGCAATCCGGATGTGCCGACGGCGCGCGTGTGGTCATCGAGAAGCCGTTCGGCCACGATCTTCAATCCGCGATTGAGCTGAACCAGATCGTGCACCGGACCTTCGATGAGAATGACGTCTTCCGCATCGATCATTATCTGGGGAAGAATGCGGTACAGAACCTGATCTTCTTCCGCTTCAACAACTCGTTCCTGGAGCCGATCTGGAACCGCCACTACGTGGAGAGCGTGCAGATCACGATGGCGGAGAGCTTCGGCGTGCAGGGGCGCGGCGCCTTCTATGACCAGACAGGCGCGATCCGCGATGTGTTGCAGAACCATCTGATGCAGTTACTGAGCAACGTGGCCATGGAGCCGCCGGTAGGCGCCGGCGCTGAGGCGCTCCGCGACGAGCGGACGAAGGTGCTGAAAGGTGTGCAGTGCCTGGTGCCCGCCGAGGTTGTGCGCGGGCAATTCGAGGGCTACCGGAACGAGCCCGGCGTGAAGGCGGATTCGCAGGTGGAGACCTATGTCGCGCTGAAGGTGTGCATCAACAGCTGGCGCTGGAAAGATGTGCCGTTCTTCATCCGCGCAGGCAAGTCGCTGCCGGTCACGGCGACGGAAGTGGTGGCGCGGCTGCGGCGTCATCCCGATATCTTCTCCAGAGATCCATTGCCGTCGAATTATGTGCGCTTCCGCGTCAGCCCCGATATGACCATCGGCCTGGGCGCGCACGTGCGCATCCCGGGCGAAGTTCCGCGCGGTGCTCCGGTGGAAATGATCGCGACGCAGCACGCCAATCCCGACGACATACTGCCCTATGAAGAGTTGCTGGCGGATGCCATCATCGGCAATCAGACGCGTTTTGCCCGCGTGGATTACGTCGAGGAAGCGTGGCGCATCCTGGAGCCGCTGCTCGAAAACATGCCGCCTGTGCAGATGTATAAGCCGGGCACCTGGGGCCCCGAGGCCGCGGAGAAGCTGATGGAGGCCGATGGCGGCTGGCTGAACCCTACTGTCTGAAGTGCGGTCAGCTAGACGGCGCGGCCAGCCGCAGCTCCAGAGGCCCAGGCCCACTGGAAGTTGTAACCGCCAAGGTGTCCTGTCACGTCCACTGCTTCACCGATGAAGTAGAGACCCGGCACGCGCCGGCTTTCCATGGTTTGCGCAGACAACTCGGCGGTCGCAATGCCGCCTGCCGTGACCTCGGCCTTGTCATAGCCTTCGGTGCCTGCCGGCGTGATCTGCCAGCGATGCAATTGCTCTTCCGCTTTGAGGAGAGCTGCATTGCTCCAGCCGCTCGGCGGATAGAGTGCGGCCCATCGATCGGCGAGCCGCTGGGGGAGAACATCGCGTAATGCAGATCGATAGGCAGCGGCATCGCGGCCGCCCGGCTGGGAGCGCAGCGAAGCGGTGAGATCCCGTTGCGGCGCAAGATCGATGATGATCGACTGGCCGTCCCTCCAGTATGAGGAAATCTGCAGGATGGCAGGGCCGCTCAGGCCGCGATGCGTGAACAGCAGCTTCTCGCGGAAGCGTGTCTTGCCTTCCGCGGCGATGACTTCGGTGGAGAGTCCGGTAAGGTCGGCATACCGCGCGCTGTCTTCTCCATGCCAGGTGAGCGGTACCAGCGCGGGGCGGCAGGGTTCAACGGCAATGCCAAATTGCGCGGCGATGCGATACGCCAGGTCGGTGGCGCCCATCTTTGGAATGGATAGGCCGCCGGTTGCGACGATCAGAGCACCGGCGCGGTAGGTCGTTGTCGTCGTGTCCACCAGGAAGCCCTGATCCTGGCGGATGCCGGTGACGTGTTGATTAAGAACGACGCGCGCGCCCGCTGCCAGGCATTCTGCTTCGAGCATGGCGACGACGTCCCGCGCAGAGCGATCACAGAAAAGCTGGCCGAGAGTTTTTTCGTGATAGGGGATGTTGTGGCGCTCCACCAGTGCGATGAAGTCGCGCGGGGTGTAGCGGGCGAGCGCGGAGCGTGCAAAGTGCGGATTGGCGGAAAGGAAATGCTCTGCTGTGCAATGGAGATTGGTGAAGTTGCACCGGCCGCCGCCGGAGATCAGGATTTTTTTGCCGATGCGGTCAGCACGATCGAGAATGAGAACGCGCCGGCCACGCTGGCCGGCCATGATGGCGGCCATGAGGCCCGCTGCCCCGGCGCCGAGCACCAGAACGTCGCAGATATCTTCGTGATGAGCGGGATGCACGGACATTGGGGAATTTGGTTCTGCTATGGAGCGCAGCCGCGCTAAGCCGCCAGAGTAAAGCGATACATCCAGTCGCCGCCGCACCATTGCGGATAATTGGTGCCCCATGCATTGTTGTACAGGCTGATGTGCACGCCGTTCTCCATCGTGGGCAGCTCGAGCGAGAAGTCCAGCGGTGAGCGCGCGCCGACCGCGACCACCGGCGCATCCAGCGTGGCCAGCTCAAACAGGCCATGCGCATCGCGATAGCGCAGCTTCTCCGATACCGCGTGCATGCTGCGCCCTCCGCCGCGAACGACGTCTGCCGGACGCACCGGCTGGCCCACCTTCTCGAGCTCCCAACCCTGCGCGTCTGTAGTTGCGGAAGCAAAGGGGGCAATGGGATGGAAGGTCAGCCACATGGCCTCCGGCAGCCGGTTTTCCTGCTTGCCGAGCGAGGTAAATCGCATCTGTAGCTGAGGCGTATTCTTTGGCATCACTATATCGAGGTAGAGCGATGACGGCCATGCCACCAGGCCGGCCGCGGCGCTTGCTGGGTCATCAATCGCCAGCTCTGCCAGCAGGCGATGCTTCTGCGCATCCTCGCTGATCCAGCACTGGCGCAGAACCGGGTGCCACTCTCGCGTGGCGGCGCCGAAATGCGCGATGTTCGGCTTGCCGAAATCCTGTGGGCCCCACCAGGTTTTGACAGTGAGGTAGCGGGCGATGAAGGCGTCGTACACCTCGGGGCCTAGCGTCTGATAGGTGAAAAGAGCGAGCGGATTCTGCGGAGAGGCCCATGCGCGCTGCGTCGCCTTGTTGACCAGCGCAATGATCGCGCCGGTACGCGGATCGAGTGCGATGCGAAAGTGCGCGGTGTCGAGCACGCGCGAGGCAGGGTGCGGCCGCATGCCGACCGGGCTCGGCGCCGTGACGCTCAACGTCTCCAGCCGCTGCTCCATCGCCGCGCGCATTGTAGCGGGCAACCGGCCGATGCCATCGCTCAGGTCGTCGCGCTTCTCTTTCCAGCTTGCCTCCATCTTTTGATAGCCGGGCTGGTCGAGCACCGCCTTCAGGTCCGCCGGCTTGTAGTGGTCGTGGTCCAGGTAGCGCTTGGTATCGGTGCCCCACGTATGCTCTACGGAAAGAGCCATGCGGCTGAGCAGCGCGCGATCGGTGTCGCCGCCAATTTCGAGCTGCTTCTGCGCGATCCACTCCTGGCGCAGCCGGGCAGCTTCGCGATAGCGTGCGACCTTGGGCGGATCGCTGGGGATGCCATAGATCCACGTATCGCCAATCTCCTCCGTGACAACTGGGAGCTTGTCCCGCACCGGCGCGAGCGCCGCAGCGACATCGCTCAATGTCGCCGCGGTCACCGTCGCGTTGGGGAATTGCTTGCGCAGGCGCGCATAGATTTCCTGAATCTCCTGCGGCGAATGCGGACCGCCGTTGTCATTGCGCATCTCCATGGAGAAGGCTGTGTCCGTGCCGGGCAACACTACGGTTCCGCCGTAATCGTGGCGGTGATAGATCATCGGCAGGCTGCTGCCGTCCGGGTTCTTCCACAGGAAGACCTCCGGCACGTCCGGCGGCGTGCTCGCTCCATTCACCCCAATGTCCAGCAGCGTAATGCCGGCAGCCGCCAACGGCGGGATGATGCCGCGCGTATGGCCCGGCACATCGGTCATCTTGGCGCCGATCGTCTTGCGGCCGAATCGTGCATCCAGCGAACGTGAGAGGCCGAGGGCCCCTTCGATCATGGAGCGGTCCAGCATCTCGCTTTGCCAGCTGAAGGGCAGCGCGTGCCAACTGATATCTCCCGCCGTGATCGCCTGCTCCATCGCGCGGCGCTGTTCCGGCGTAGCCTGCTCCAGGTACTCGTAAAGCAGCCACGAGCCCGTAGTCCAGATGTAGCGGTCGCCGCCGGCCTTGCGGAGCGCGGCGCCCGTCTCAATCGCCTGCGGATAGTAAACATCGAAGTACTTCCGCATCACCGCCGCTTGGGTGTCCGTAAAGCCGACATCGAGGTGGCACTTGAAGGCGACCAGGACGCGGCGCACGTTCGGGTCGGGACTGTCCGCCTGCAGCAGAGAGCTGCCCAGCGCCCGCTGCGCCGCCGTTGCTCCGACGGTAAGCGCCGCAAATTTCAGGAGATCGCGTCGCTGCATGTGCTTGCGTGCCAGCCTGTGCGATCGAGTGTAGCGTAGTCCACGCACGCCGGCCCAATCCGGCGCGAGGCACGGGCCATGCGCATCGTTTGAGATGTTTGCAATCCCTTCAAAGCGTCTCGCGGCAGCGAGTGCAAAGCCCGAAATCCCGGCGCGGGGAAAACGCATCTGTCATGACTAACAGGTGCAGTCGTGATCCGCTTTCTCCTGGCAAGCTCCCTCTCCTGTTTAGCTCTCCTGGTGGCCTGCTCGGGCGGCATGTCGAACAGCCAGACCGGTTCGGGTTCGGGTGGCTCCGGGACAGCCTACACACCGATCCAGCACATCGTCGTGATCTTCGGCGAGAACAACTCCTTCGACCACTACTTTGGAACCTATCCGGCGGCAGCCAATAAACCGGGCGAGCCGCAGTTCACTGCGGCGGCAGGCACGCCGATTCCAGATGGCCTGAGCGGCACGCTGCTGACGGCGAACCCAAATGCTGTGAATCCTAAGAACGGTTCCGGCGCGACGAACCCATTCCGCCTCGACCGCGCCCAGGCCGCAACCGCGGATGAGGACCATAAATATGCGCCGGAGCAGACCGCCTTCGACAACGGCGCGATGGATCTGTTTCCTTATGCGGTCGGCACAGCGGATTCAGCAGCCCTGGCTGCTCACACCGGCGCCAGCCCCGTCGCGACCACGAAGGGGCTGACCATGGGCTACTACGATGGCAACACCGTAACCGCGATGTGGAATTACGCGCAGCACTATGCGCTGAACGATCACTCGTTCGGCACGACGTTCGGTCCGTCGACGGTCGGTGCGATCAACCTCATTTCGGGTCAGACAAACGGCGCGATCGCCGGCCAGAGCGGAAGCAGCGTTCTGGTCAGTGATGGGAGTGGCGGCTTTACGCTGGTCAGCGATGCCCAGCCGGACGGCGACGTCTGCACCGCGACCAGCAGTGCGACTGCGTCCATGAGCGGAAAGAATATTGGCGACCTGCTCACGGCTGCCAATGTGACCTGGGGATGGTTCCACGGCGGCTTCGATCTCAGCATCACGAATCCGAATGGAACGACTGGATGCGCGCGCTCCACGACTTCGTCTGTCACCGCTGTAGATCGGCCGGATTACAATCCGACTCTCGAGCCCTTCCAGTTCTACGCCTCGACGCAGAACCTGCAACACACGCGTCCATCATCCGTTTCTGCCATCGGGACGAACAGCGACGGCGCAAATCATCAATACGACATTCACGACTTCACCGATGCGCTCGCAGCCGGCAATCTGCCCGCGGTGAGCTTTCTGAAAGCCCCGGCATTTCAGGATGGACATGCCGGATATTCCGATCCGCTCGATGCGCAGAAGTTCATCGTCGACATCGTGAACGCGATTGAGCAGTCCAAATTCTGGCCGAGCACGGCCATCATCATCGCCTACGACGATTCAGACGGCTGGTACGACCATGTCATGCATATCGTGAATGGCTCGGCCACGATTCAAGACACACTGAACGGCCCCGGCGTCTGCGGCAGCCAAACGGCTACCGCTGCAAACGCGCTGCCCGGCGTGGATCCGAGTACCGCGCATGCGCAGGGCCGCTGTGGATACGGTCCACGCCTGCCGCTGCTCGTCATCTCGCCCTGGGCGAAGATGAACTACATCGACTCCACCGTCACCGACCAGACCTCCATCCTTCGATTCATTGAGGACGACTTCCTCTCCGGGCAGCGCATCGGCGGTGGCTCCTTCGACAGCATCGCCGGATCGCTCGATAACATGTTCGATTTCAGCCAGAGCGCGCCGCAGAACGCTGCTGTGTTGCTGCTGGACGATTCGACGGGCGAGGTGACCAGCGGTAAGTGACTGCCAGCCACCGGCCAGGTCCAGTAAATCGAAGGCATCCGCTACACTGACCGGAGGGCTGGGCCTATAGCTCAACGGTTAGAGCAGGGGACTCATAATCCCTTGGTTGGGGGTTCGAATCCCTCTGGGCCCACCAGATTCGCGTGACACCTAATAAGGTACGCAGGCGGTACATCGCCGACCGTTCGCGGCCCGCTCTGCAAATGCGCTATTTGCTTGCTGAATTACTTGGATGACGCCGCCGTTTCCTGTAAGCGGCGACCTTGTAGCGATTCCCGCAAGCACTGGTACTGCACCAGCGGCGATGGTGCGATTTGGTCTGATCGAGGAACCACAGCACGCAGGTCTCACCTTCACAGCGTTTCACAAGATCGAAGTCGGCTGTAGAGAGCAGAACGGCTGCTGCTTCGGCTACCGGCGCCAAAATAGCCTCGTGCCTGTCTGGTTGCTGTACTCGCTCGAGGGTCAGCAACTGCGGCTTATTCCACACAAGCCGGGGATGACTCTGCGCGTGTTTCAGAAAGTCGTTGAGTGCGGAAGGGTCTCCGCGGCGCCCGGCCTTCCGCTTCTCCACAAGTGAGCGGATGTGTTCCCGCAGAGCTCTCGCCTTCAACAAAATCGACTGAGACGCTTTGTTGTCGCCAACCTTTGATACCGGGAATCCTGCTCTTTTAAGCCACGCAAGTACATCTTCGTCCGTTTGGAACAAATCCACGATCTCTTTTCCAACTCTCACACGCGTGTTCAGAAAATCCAGCGCGAGATCGCCCGCCAGAAACTGCGAGCGAGGTCCCGTCGGTCGATTTGCAATCGAGGACTTCACAGGATTCGATCCTGACGCACTGTAGCCCACGTTCTGCCGCTTGACAAGTTACACCGGGATAGGCGTAACCTCGAAACGTCGCATTCTCCGGTGTTGCGGGGCAGGCTTTCCCGTAGTGGATGTAACCCGCTGCCGAGCGCGCAGTCTAACGGAACGGCACGTGGGGCCTTTCACGTCGTGCCGACCGATTGCCCACACGCAACCAGATCAGTGAGGAGGAGTTGTTATGAATCGAGTTGAGTCAGAGCAAGCAGCCAGCGCGGGGGAGCAATCGAAAGCGCACGCCGGCATGGAGAGGGATAGTTCCATGCCTGTGACATCTGTGCACAGAGTGGAGGCGGACGGCGTCCATGTGTTTTATCGGGCCGCGGGCGATCCGAGCGCGCCTGTCGTGCTTCTGCTGCACGGATTTCCAGCATCGTCGTTCATGTTCCGTGAGCTTATTCCGCGCCTCGCAGACAAATTCCGAGTGATTGCGCCGGACCTGCCCGGATTCGGATTTACGGAAGTCCCGGACGGGCGGAAATATGCATACTCGTTCGACGCATTGGCCGGCACCATTGACGCCTTCACAGATGTGCTCGGCCTCAATCGTTATGCGATCTATGTGTTTGACTACGGCGCGCCAACCGGTTTTCGCCTGGCAATGCGCCATCCGGAGCGAGTGACAGCCATCGTGTCACAAAATGGCAATGCCTATGAAGAGGGGCTCAGCGACGCGTGGGCACCGATCAGGAAGTATTGGTCTGAGCCCACGGCAGAAAATCGGGAGGTGATCCGGCAAAACATTTTGACTGCCGAAGGAACTCGCTGGCAGTACACACATGGGGTTGCAAATCCAGATAGCGTTGCGCCGGAGTCCTACACGCTGGATACAGCTTTGCTGGAACGTCCGGGAAACAAGGAGATTCAGCTTGACCTGTTTCTGGACTACGCAACCAACGTGAGGCTCTATCCAAACTTTCAGGAGTACTTTCGAACATCGAAGCCGCCGTTGCTGGCGATCTGGGGCAAGAACGACCCATTCTTCATTCCTGCCGGAGCCGAAGCGTTTCGAAAGGATCTTCCCAGTGCGCAAGTTCGGTTTCTGGACACCGGCCACTTTGCCATTGAGACGCACGGCCCGGAAATTGCCGCCGCGATGAAAGAGTTCCTTGCGACGAACGGCGTCGCTGGCCAGCGGGACGAGGTGGCGTCGCGATGAATGTCTCTCAGAAAGCAGGCACAGCCATTCTGGTTCACGGCGCATGGGCTGACGGATCGTGCTGGAGCAATATCATTCTGCCCTTGCAACGCCAGGGATTGAACGTCATAGCGGCGCCCATTCCACTTACATCGCTCACCGATGATGCCGCTGCCCTTCGGCGCGTGATCGAGAGGACAGACGGCCCAGTGATCCTTGTTGGGCACGCCTACGCGGGCGCAGTCATCGCTGCGGCCCAGGATGACCGGGTCAAGTCACTGGTGTACATCGCAGCGTTAGCGCCGGATGAGGGTGAAACAGTCGCCGATGTCTTCTATCGCGGCCCCTCGCATCCAGAAGCTCCGAAGCTCGAACCAGACGCGCATGGATGGATCTGGATGCCGGCGGAAGGCTTTGGCAGGGCGGTAGCTCACAAGGCGTCGCCAGATCAGAAACTCATGATGGCGGTGGTGCAGCGGCCAATCGCTGTGAATTGCATTCAGGAGAAAGCCCCCGCGCCTGCGTGGAAGGACAAACCATCCTGGTTCTTCATCGCGGAAGAGGATCGCATGATCAGCCCGGAGACCCAGAGGTTCATGGCCAGCCGGATGGGCGCCACCATCCGTTCACACGCGGTAGACCACACGCCTATGTACACCGCGCCGAATCTTGTGGTCGACATTGTTTTGGAAGCCGCGCGGCAGGCAATTTGAAAATAAGATGAGACGTTCATGAAGAATAATTCTGTTGCTGATCTGTTGGGTTACATGGTGTCGCCTGCAGCGAAGTGGATGACTGGAGCCTGTGTGCGGATGGATGGCGGCGAGATTAAGAGCGTCTGAGTTGCAGATTCCTGACTGCATTTGCGCTGAGAGCGATTACCGGGCCGGCGGGCGGCGACAGTAGCATGGAGAGCGAGATACTGGAGGGCTGAATGTCAAAACTCCTATCGGTAAATGTCGGCCGTCCGCGGGACATCGAGTGGCAAGGCAAAGTAGTCCGTACAGCAATCTGGAAGCAATCTGCACCTCACCGTGTTTTTGCTCGGCGACTGAATCTGGATGGTGATGCCCAGGGAGATCTTCAGGGACATGGGGGCGAACATCGCGCCGTCATGGTCTATCAGTGGGAGGCCTACCGCTATTGGGAGCGCGAACTCGGCAGGAATGATTTCGAGTACGGGCAATTTGGAGAGAATTTTACCGCCGACGGTTTGGCGGATGATGAGGTTTGCATTGGAGACCGCTACCGGATCGGCGACGCGATCTTTGAAGTAACACAGCCACGCGTCACCTGCTATCGGGTTGGCATTCGCATGAACAACCCGCAAATGCCGGCGCTGCTCGTCTCCCATCGCAGGCCAGGTTTTTATTTCCGCGTCATCGAGGAGGGAGAGGTCGGCGCCGGAGACGAAATTCAGAAGATCGCGGATGGACCGGGACGGATCACGGTCGCTGAAATCGATTCTCTGCTGTACCTTCCGAACCACGACGCCAGCCGCATCGCGATTGCGGAACGTATTCCTGCACTGAGCCCGGGATGGAAAGGCTCCTTGGAGGCCTTGCTCAAAGCAGATGAAAACAAAGAACACAGCGGAAACGCCGGGCTTACACTTTCCTCTTCCACCCCGCCTGCGTGGAATGGCTTTCGGCTGCTGAGGGTGGCGGCAGTCCATCGGGAGACGAGTGAAATAACTTCAATCGTGTTGGAGTCACTCGACAAGTCACCTCTCGCGGCTGCGTTGCCGGGCCAGTACCTGGTTTTGAAGATTCACGCCGGCAGCACTTCACAGCCTGTTGTGCGTAGCTATTCCATTTCAGGCGCATCGGATTCCGGTACCTATCGCATCAGCGCGAAGCGAGGGACCGGTCCAGGCAGCAGGTATGTTGTTGACTCAACCAGGGTCGGCGACTTGTACGAGACCAGCGCTCCGCGCGGCAACTTTGTGCTGGCATCCGGATCGCGGCCAATCGTGCTGCTAAGCGCCGGTGTTGGAGTAACTCCCGTTCTTTCCATGTTGCACGCGCTTTCATCCGACAGCTTCAGATCTTCTCGAAAAGTTTGGTGGGTATACGGAGCGCGCAATGGAAGAGAACATGCATTTGTACAAGAAGCACGGGAACTCCTCAATGCGATCCCTGGAAGCCATTCGGCAATTGCATATAGCAAGCCAGATCCCACAGACCGATCCGGGGAAGACTTCAACATCCAGGGCCACCTGGATCTCGCGAGCCTGCAGCGGATTGGTTTTCCCGTTGAAGCTGAATTCTATGCATGCGGCCCCTCCGGATTTCTCAGGGATATAAATCGTGATCTGGTGTCTTTGGGCGTCGCGCAAGACGCAATACATCAGGAAGTATTCGGATCGGAGGGCTCCATAGAGCCCGGCATAGCGAAAAGGGAGACGAAAACTCCGCATGTCCCAGTTGGTCCCCTCGCAAATGGGCCAATCGTGTCCTTCACCCGCAGCGGTTTGAATGTGCCATGGGATACGCGGTTTAAGAGTCTGCTGGAGTTTGCCGAGGCTTGTGACGTTCCCGTGAGATGGTCCTGTCGCACAGGTGTTTGCCACATGTGTGAGTGCGGACTTTTGGATGGCAGTCTTCGCTACGCGCCAGAGCCGCTGGACCGGCCCGCGCTAGGCAATGCATTGATCTGTTGCTCGACACCGGAATCAGCAGTGGAGTTGGATCTTTAACAGGGAGCTCCTAGTCGAGTCGGTGAAGCGTGTAGTGAGCACGCGATTGAATCTGCTCGACGGCGACTGATCGATGCATCTTTCCATATGATGCCCTTCACATCTCAATACAACGATCTGTACTCCCAGCCCATTCAGGACCACCACAATGAAGTTCATTGGCGCTAGCCAGAGCGTTGCTTCACAGGTTTAGCACGATCTACAGCCGCCGGGGCCAACTGCCATCTTGTACTTGGGGCTATGAGTTGGTTGGCCGTCCACTTCGCCATCAAAGCTATAGGTGTAGGTGATCGGATGTTTGTCGGGTCCGAAGACTTGTGGAGCGACGATGCATATCGCCGGTTTCCCGTAGGAGGCGGGAATGGGGTTGAGGGTATTCTTCTGGCAAAGGCCTGGTTGCCATGAGACGTTGAAGGTCTCGCCGCGCGTGACGGCGACCCATTCCAGAGTCTGTCCGGGTGAAGTAGTCGCGGTGAGTGGCGCGAGCGATTGATCGACATTGATCGTGACGATCTTTTTGCAGCCGGCGAAGCCGAGAATTACAAGTGAGCTACAGCAAGCGATAAATAGGCGCGTTGATCTCATGGAGCAGTCCTCCTGATTGACTTGCAGTTCATGTGGTTCGGGGGACCGGCAGCGTCCGCAATATCTCGCGATACCGTGGATCGGTTTGTAATTCCTTCATTTCCGGCATCAGATCGACCTGGACGGTGGTGGCGCCCCGCCGCAGGCACGACGCTAAAGTGTTGAGAGCCGCATCAGGTTGGCCCAAGGTCTTGAACAGTCGTGCTTTGCACAATTGCGTGTCGATATCGTCGGAAGGAAGGGCATCGCCCTTTCGAAGATGCGTACGGGCGTCTTGACTCAATCCTATTTTTGCCTCAAATAGGCCCAGAAGAATCCATCCGGGGCCATCCGAGTTAGTAGTCTCAAGAGCTTCACGCTGCAGCCGGGCTGCCTCGGCATAAGCTGTTCTGGCCGGCTCTTCGTGTCCGTGAATCATCGATTCGCAGTCGCCTAGTTCGAGCCACATATTACTGTTGCTTGCATCGAGAGCCGTGGCCTGTTGCGCGAAGGGTAGAGCGGAGAGCGTATCGCGCTTGCTCCTGAGTGCCGCCGACATCATGACCGACGCCAGTGCGGTTCGATGCAGGGAGAGACTGAGTTTCAATTTCTCGAGCGCCTCGGGAAGCTGACCCAGTATGAGGTACATGAATCCAACGTTGCTTTGGGTCAAGACATCTTTCGGACTGGCGAGGGCGGCCGTACGAAATTCCGAGAGTGCGCGCAGATACTTTCCCTGCTTGTAGAGCAGCAGTCCGAGCTCGTTGTGTGCGATCCAGTTGTTCGGTCTCAGTTGCAGAGCGCGCCGGAACGCGTCTTCTGCGCTCTGCCAGAGGTTTAGCTGAGCATACGAGTCGCCAAGCCAGGTGAGCGTCTGCGTGTTGGCTGGGTCCATCGCCAGTGCCCTCTTCATCTCGCGCAGCGCTGATGTCGTGTCACCGGCCTGCTCAAGTGCACGTGCATGTGCCTTGCGAGCGGGAACAAGATTAGGGTCCATGGCAAGCGCAGTCTCCGCGTTGGCTCGCGCTAACGCGATAGCTGCGGGGTCATGCTTTACATCAGCCAGCCGGCAGTAGGCGAGGGCTAGCTCCGCCGTAGCCAGGGCGTAGTGACGATCCAGTTCGATCGCCTGCTTGTACTTCTCTATCGCCGGTTCCAGGCCCACATCATTGGGCTGCTTTCGCAGCGCCTCCGCTTCCTGAAAGGCTGCATACGCCTCCGGGTTATTGGTCCCCGCGGCAATGCGTTTATCGCTCGGCTCATAGTGGCGGATGTCCAGCAGCTCCGCGGCGGCACGCACCGCTTTCTGCCCGAGCGACAACTCATCCCCCGCACTCACGTGAATTTGTTTGCTGCGCAGGGGGTGGGGCCTGGAAGGATCGAGAACCTCCAAGGAGAGGTGGAGATCCTTCGAAGAGCGGACGCCGGAGGTAGCGAGCACCAGGTTAGCTCCGAGCGACTCCCGCACTTCGTTCAGTTGGCCAGTGGTGCTGACGTCATCCGAGGAGAAATGCGGGATGAGGAAGAGATTGTTATCGTAGGCCTCTGCCCGCGATAGCTCGCTGGAAACCGAATCGATCAGGTTCGTGAGCATGGACCTGACACTCGCGTCCGGGGAAGGAGGCCAGCCCACCAGAGCGACGAATCGCTTGAGCGGAAGCGGGTGGAAGAGGTCGGAGATATCGTCGCGCTTCCACACGGCGCCGCCGGCCAGCCCGCAAAGCGCCGCGCCTGAGGCGGTCAACATACGTCGCCGCGTCCATGGCCCGGAGAGCGCACCACGCTGGGTAGTATGCGGGGAGCTGTCTTCCAGAACAGATCGGATCTGCTCAAACGCGCGACAGCGGACGAGCGGGTTCTCCGAAAGAAATCCGCGGACCGCAGCGATATAAACGGCAGGCACTGGGGCTCTGGCCAGCGAGGACGCCGGAGATTGCAGCCTTTCGTCAGCAGACTCGATGGGGCGTTCGCCGGTGAGAACCTGATGCAGCAGAACACCCAAGGCGAAGATGTCGGATGCCGGCGACGGACGCTGGCCGGCCATCAGCTCCGGCGCCAGGTAGCCAGGCGTTCCGGCAACGAAACCAGGTTTCAGAAGCGTGGTCTCCGATTCGTACTGGCGGGCAAGCCCGAAATCCATGATGGAGACACACACGCGGTGCCCGGAACCGTCCAGCATGACATTCGTTGGTTTAATGTCCCGATGCACGATGCCGGCAGCGTGGATCGCCGCGATGCCCGCAATCATCTGACGAAAGATCTGAATCGCCTCATCCCGCGGGATCAGCACGCCTTTGCGAATGCAGAGGTCCAGCGTCTCGCCCGCCAGCAGCTTCATGGTCAGAAATAGAAATGGCGGTGAAACGTCGTCGCAGCGGAAGATCTCATAAATCTGGCATAAGTTGGGGTGACTGACCTGCCGGGCCAGAAGAATTTCCTGCACGAATCGGTGAGATACATCGCTATCCGCAGCGATTTCTTCGCGGATTATTTTCAAGGCGATGTGCTTGTTATGAAGCAGAGTATCGGCCGCTTCATAAACCTCGCCCATGCCGCCGCGGGCGATGAATCGGACAATGAGAAAGCGGCCGGCGATCACATCGTCCGCCTGGAAGCGCGAATTCGTGACGCCAGTGTCCGTGCTGCCCGTGGCAGCGGCCGCGAGATTGGCGCTTGCGGAAGGTGCGAAGAGCGGCTTCTTCAGAAAACTGCCGGCGCGCTCATCCTCTCTCAGCAGTTCCTCAACCAGGTGCTTTACTTCGGGCGCATCGCGACATGCGGATTCGAGAAACGCACGCCGGGCGTCCAGCTCCATGTGCACGGCGTCGCCGAACAGCCTTTCGACGAGTTGTCTTTGTTGCACCATCTTCCCATCCCCTGGCGAGCAGAGACGAACGGTCCCGGCTTGCCGGTTGGAAAGCAACAATGCAAGCCATGCGAGCGGGGGAGGGGCGAGTCGCGGCTGCGATCTGACCCATTCGGAATCTGCGAACGGAAACGCCTGGTGAGGCGGAGTGGAACGATTCCCGGATCCTTGAGCGGAGCACCGCAGGAAGCGGCAAGTGGCCCAAATTGGCACTATAATACCCGCGTCCGCCACTGTTGTCACACTCTAATGCGCGAATTCCGCGCCAAAAGGGAAAGGCAACAGGCTATATCGGGTTCAGAATCCCGCCGAAAATGGGCTCCCCCGTGCAGTCGCTGGCCTATCTGGCCGCGAAAAGGAGCACTCCATGACGAGCAACGATGGCCAGGTGACCGTCTTGCTGAAGGCCATGCATGACGGAGATCCCACAGCGGAACAAAGGCTGCTTCCGCTCGTCTACCACGAGCTGCATCGCCTGGCGCGGTCGTACATGCGGCGCGAGCGTATCGACCACACGCTCCAGCCAACCGCGCTGATCAACGAGGCCTATCTCAGGCTTGCCGGCGGCGAGGTGGACTGGAAGAATCGAGAACACTTCGTTGGAGTAGCTGCGCAAGTCATGCGACGCGTGCTCGTCGACCACGCCCGTGCCCACCAGGCGGAAATTCGCGGCGGCGGGCTGAAACGAGTCGACTTAGACGAAGACCTGATGGTGTCGTCTGCGCGCAGTAATGAGTTGCTGCAGCTCGATGAGGCATTGCATCGGCTTGCCGGTTCCAATGCCAGGCAGGCGCGCGTTGTCGAGCTGCACTATTTCGCGGGACTCTCCATGGAAGAAATTGCCGCGGTCCTTCATATCTCCACGAGATCGGTGAAACGCGATTGGTCGCTGGCCCGCATACGGTTGTTTGAGGAGCTTCGCGCAAATCCGAACTAGACAAAATGAAACAGCCGCTTTTTTTGAAAGAGGCTTGCACTTTTCGTGGCCCAACTCCGCATTACCAGTTGAAGGCGCTCATACAAACAGCCTTCCGACGAGGAGAAAAAGCCATGAACACGAATTCAACTTTCAAGCTTCGCACTTCTTTGCTGGCCTGCACTCTCGGGGCTGTGGCAATGGTGTCGGCACCACTGGGATTCGCGCAGGGCAACGAGATGCGCGTGAACGTGCCCTTCGCATTCCATAACGGCTCGCAGGTCATGCCTGCCGGCGTCTACAAGGTCAGCATCGAATCCCAGCACATGATCTTGCTGAGAGGATATGCCCGGAGCGGCTACGTGACCGCAAACCCGGAGAGCGGAAGGCCCGCTGCAAAGGGCAAGCTGGTATTCCAGCGCTACGGCAACCAGTACTTCCTCCGCGAAGTCTGGCCCGCGCAGAGCGATACCGGCGAGAAATGCACCAAGAGCAAGCTGGAACGTGAGGTCGAGATTGCGCAACGCAAGACCGATCAATCCGGCTCGCAACTGGCGCTCAACCAGCAACCGTAGTGAGATGAAAAGGCGTATCCGTCCGATAATCGTCAGGCGGATACGCTTTTTGTTGTCACAACGGAGCAGGATTCCGCTTTACTGGGCGGCCACCGCGCGCTTCGCCGCCAGCTTGCCCATCTTGCGCCGGATGCGCTTCGCCGTCCCGGTGAGCCATGCCTGGCTGGAGGTCATCCGCAGTTTCATCAACTCAGCACCGGACAATTGCCCCTGCGTTGCATCCAGCCTTTCCAGCCTGCGGCATTCCCGCAGATAGACAAAGCTGTCCGTCATGCTGGTGAAGTGCATGATCTCCGGCGTCACCGGTTCGCCGGCCTTTGCAAAATGGCATTCGCCGCGCACCGTGTCGATCACCAACGGACTGGTCGCGTTCAGTGGCGTCCACATTCCGCCCGGAGCCATATCGGTGAGCGGTATTTTGTGCAGCGCCATCGCCACCGAATACAGAGCCTCATCCGCAAGTCCGCCGCCGCGGAAAGTGCGGAAGCCCAGTTCCCCAGCGCGATCAATCAGCCCCCGTGCCGTATCAAAGACCGCAGCCGCTCCGGGAGTTTTTTTGAAGTAATAGATGCCGCCATTGAATTTCGGCAATCCGCTCAGCCCGAAGTGCGCAAGCACGCGGTCAACATCGACAAACTCGTCCTTTTCTCCGGCCCGCAATATGCGGCGTCCGCATGCGCCAAAATCGTTATCGCGGAATGCCGTCCAGAACGGATCCAGCTTGCGGACGACCAGGCAATCGCTATCGATAAAGAGCGTCTCGTCGAACGGGCTGTAAAGATCGAGAAACAGCTTCTGCCCGACATCCGATCCATACGCGGGATTGTGATCGATCTTGATGTCGAACAGGCCCAGCAGCTCCGGATCGCTCGAATCCGTCACCACGGCGCGCGGCACACCCGGATCGTGCAGCCTGAGCGAGCGCGCAAGCGCCTTCGCAAGGTCCAGAAAGACCGGCTTTCCGAATGCCAATGTGAGAACGCCGCGTTGCGGCATCTTGGGGGAGCTCCTTAGTCTGGAATGCCGGGTTACAACAACAAACCCGCGGCCGTGCAGTCTCTCTATTGATGGTAGCAGCGCGCGCCGGCTCGGCCATCAGTCCAGACGACTGGAACGTCAACACGCCGCGAACTGACCGCGGTGGCGAGCGAACTGGCCCGCAGTCGGCCAGCGACCTGGCCCGCGGTTGGCCAGCAATACACTAGAGATATGATTCGCAGCTATCTGGGCCACGCGCCCGTCATTCCCGCATCCTGCTACGTCGATATCTCCGCCCAGATCCTCGGCGATGTCACGCTCGGCGAGCATGCAAGCGTCTGGATGAACGCCGTGCTCCGCGGCGATGTGCACTCCATTCGCCTCGGCGCCAACTCCAACGTGCAGGACTGCGCCGTGCTCCACGGCATGCGCTACAAATGGCCGGTGATCGTCGGCGACTGGGTCACCATTGGCCACAACGCCACCGTGCACGGCTGCGTCATCGAGGACACGTGCCTCATCGGCATGGGCGCTGTCATCCTCAACGGCGCGCGCATCGGCGAAGGCTCCATCATTGCTGCCGGGGCGCTCATCCCAGAGGGAACCATCGTCCCGCCGCGCACCCTGTGGGCAGGACTCCCGGCCAAACAGCGCCGCGAACTCGGCGACAAAGACCGCGAGCAGATCCTGATGTACGCGCGCAATTATCTCGATTACACGAACACGTACCTTGAAGAGCAGAAGCAGTGGAAGGCGGCCGCAGAGTAGTCTCGAAGCGTATCTCGCAAGCAGGAGGAAAGCCATGAAACGCTGCACGCATCTCGATCAGATTCAGGACGTTGCGCCGCATACCCGCGGTTGCGAGGAATGCCTGAAGATGGGCGACTCGTGGGTCCACCTGCGCCTCTGCCTGGAGTGCGGCCACGTCGGATGCTGCGACTCCTCGAAGAACCGGCACGCCACGAAGCATTTTCAGGGCACGAAGCACCCCATCATGCGCTCCATCGAGCCCGGCGAAACCTGGGGCTGGTGCTACGTGGATCAGATGCAGCTCGACTTCGAGTGACCTGCTCCGAAACGAGAAGACAGCCTGGCAGGTTCCGAAGCTGCTCCTTCGATGGTCGCACTCCACGCGCCAGTTCTCTCCAAAATAGGTATAACTGTTATACTAAACGATGCGATTCCACTTCGATCGGCGCAAGAGCGAGCGGTTGCGGGCGAATCGAAAACGTGGTGTTGGGTTTGAAGAGGTGCAAGAGATATTCTCGCGCCCGTATTAAGAGGACTATCGTACCGATCTGCCGGAACAGCATCGGGCCATCGGGTGGGTGGGAGAACGGCTTTACGCCGTCATCTTTGAGGTGCGCGAAGACGAAGAAGGCGAGTTCTATCACCTGATCACCCTCTGGAAAGCAACTCGTGAGGAGCAGCATTTATATGAAGGGCACTCGTAATACGAAGAAGCCTCTAGCAGCAGAAGGCATCGTGCGTCTGGCCGATCAAGGCAAAGATGTTTCGCGGTTCTTTACCAATACAGGACGAATGATGCCTCCTATTCAACGAGTCAACGTGGATTTTGCTGCTCCGATGCTGGAAGAGTTAGATCGTGAAGCCACGGAGTTAAATATCAGTCGGCAAGCGGTCATCAAGACGCTGCTTCGCCAGGCGCTTGATCAGCATTACATGGCGACCGCAAGTCGGCCGACCGATCGGAATCGTACGATCTCGCGACGATGAATGCACGGTGTTCGCAGCCGTGTACCTCTCGCAAGCCTGCACTTTCATCCCGCGGCAGCCTTCTTCTTCGTAGCCCGAAGCATCTGGAAAAACGTGTCCCCGCGCACCACTTGGAAATCAGAGCCCAGTGACGCGACAAGATTCTTCGCATCCGTCGGCGTCATGTTCCACGACTCCAGCCCTGCCGCCACAAACAGCGGAGCTGTGCCGTCCCACGATGCCGCGACCTGCGAAAGCTGCGTCTGCCCACTCGCCAGATCGTTCACGCCCATCAGCGTGGCCAGCGGCATGCCGTCGATAAAGCTGACCTGACTCGAAGATTCATAGTTATAGACAATGCCCAGCAGCCCCGGAATATTGCGCTGGTAGCGATCGACGATTGACGCTGTGAACGGCAGGTCGGTCGTGGCATTGCGGTTGTAGGCAAAGAGCGTATCCATCCCGGTGGCTTGCATGTAGGCATTGCTGCGCTGCGTGTAGCCTTCGAGCGCCGCCGCCGGCCACACCGCCGGATACGTATAGCCTGCGCCTGACGGGCCTGTCATCAGCAGATCGTTCGCGGTTGCCGTGCTTTGGTAGTAAGCGAAAATTGCCGGCCCGATGTCATACAGAAACGGGCTGATGCTCCAGTTCAGCGGAACCGAGCCGCGTCCCACATCGTCCCAGATCGCGCGCATACGGTGCTGGTTATACTGCGCGTTATCACCCTCCACCATGGTTAGCGTCAGATAGATTTTGTTTGCGATCTTCGGCACCGGCGGATGCATAATGCGCGAGCTGATGGGCGCCCGTGCGCCGCCCGCAAATACCGATCCGTTGATGTAGAAGTCCGCCGCAACCACCGGTGAGGCATACTGACCGCACAGAGCTACACCGGGCTGCTCGTGGCCTTGCGGGAACCAGCCCAGATACGGCGTGTCCGGCTGCGCGCGTTTCAGGATCGAGGTGAACAGCGCCGCCTGCGCCGGGTCCTCGGGATCCAGCCAGAAGACCGGCGCCTGCGCTGCGACGATGTAGTCCCGGAAGTTCGGATTGCCCTGCTGCATGCTCGGCGCGGTGCTGGTTGCAGAGACAACATACTCATTCCACATCTCGCAGGAGAGTGTCAGTTTCTTCGTGCCTGTCGGAGGAACGAATTTGTAAATAAAGTATTCCGTGCCATCCGAGAAGCGCCATCCGCTGGCCGTCTGCGAGCTGTCCAGGTCGAAGACATACGGCGTCTCGCCCGAGCTCCCCGGCTGGAAGGACGCGACCACATTGCCATCCGCCGTCACCGTCACCTGATCCACCGATGGCCCCCAGCCATCGCTCGGATACGCATCCGTCCAGCGCACATAGACAGCGCCGCCACTGGTGAGAAACGGCGTCAGGTCCGCGGTGTAGACCGCCTTGTTCGAGCCATCAGTGATCGGCTGCGTCACCTGCAGCAGCGTTGTCCACTGCACATTCGCCACCGGCACGGAGTTCGTCCCGCCGATCGCCGTCAGGATGCGCTGCGGCATCTTCGGCCAGATGTTGTCGAATGCCCATTGATACGCCGCGAGACCATTCGCGAACTGCCCTGTCAGGTCCTCGATAACATTCAACTGATGCGCCTTCGCCAGGTCCGCGGTGCAGATCACGCCGCCGCGCATGGCCGCAATTGCCGTCGCCACATTCACCGTGTCCGGCACACTGACGTCGTACACCACGGCGCCCCGAATCTCCGAGCGGTACTTCGCCAGAAACTCCCACGGGTCCGTGCTCGTGCGGTGCGGCACCGTGATGGTGTTCAGCCACGTCTGGTTCGTCGTGTCCGTGCCCCAGTAGAAATAGAGCCGCGGCTGCCTGCGATTCACCTGTCCTTGCAGGCTCACCAGCAGGCACTGCTCGTCGCCTGTCAGCGCGGTCAGATCGGCCGCCTCAAGAAACTGCGCTCGTGGGAAGGTCGGCAGCACGCCCGTGGAAGCAGGCTGCGGCCTGGTGGTTGCGGCAAAGCTGGAGACTGCGCGGCTGCCGGCGGCAGCGCCGGTCAGTGCGAGAAATGTGCGGCGGGATAATGTGCTCAGGGAAGCGGACATGCTCTCTCCTCAGGGGGGTTGGAGGGTTGCAGGTAGCGTTCAAACGAATTTTTCGCGGCTCTAAGATAGCGTTATCAGAGAGCACGCGAACGATAGAAAATTTCGCGTGAGGTTGTCAAATTCAACCACACTATTTTTTCCACATCATGCACTCAGCTTTCAGTGCGCCGGCAGCACCTCATAGGGGCGCATCATCTCGTTGTCCTCGTGCTCCAGGATGTGGCAGTGCCACACGTAGCGCCCCGCATAACCCTCAAACGGCACGATGATCCGCGTCACCATTCCCGGGTCGGCGCGCACCGTATCTTTCCATCCCGCCTCATGCGCCTCGGGCGGCTGTGCCGGTCCGGTAAAGCGCAGCGTGCCCTTCGCCTGAAACTCAAATACATCAAATCGCCGCCGGTCAAGGATCTGTAACCGAACAAGATGTAGATGGATCGGATGCGAATCGTCCGTCAGATTCACCAGCTCCCAAATTTCGGTTGTGCCCAGCACGGGTTTCTCTGTAACCGGCGCATGCCACGGAGTGTTGTTCAGCAGCATTCCCATCGACCGCTGAATCTCATCCATCCGCTCATCCAGCGTCAGCCGCCGCGTCCGCACCGCCGCGGTCTCAGCCAATCGCAGCGGCGGGCGCAGTGTCGCCGGCAGCGCGCTCGTGTCCGCGCTCCCCTTCGCCGCCACGCGAAATTCCATGATGTCGAACGAGTCGCTGACCAGCCTCACGCGTCCGCCCGCCATCTGCGCGAAGTCCACGATCAGATCTACGCGCTCCGCCGGCGCCAGCGGTACGCGCTTCACCGCAACCGGCGCGCTCAGCAATCCCTGATCATTGCCGATGACATGCAACTCCGCCTTATTCGCAAACGACAGTCGATAGAACCGTCCATTCGAGCCATTCATGATGCGCAGCCGGTAGCGGCGCGGTTCAACATCCATGAAGGGCAGCAGCTTTCCATTCACCAGGATCGCGTTGCCAAACACCTCCGGTACCCACGGTCGCTCAGGATGCTCCGACACCGGATACACAAGCTGGCCATCGCGGCGCAACAACCGATCCGCAATCAGCAGCGGGACCTCATATTGCCCCGAAGGCAGGTTCAGCGCGGCCTCGTGCGCATCGCGCACAATGAACAGTCCCTGCATCCCGGCATAGATGTTCAGCCGGTTAATTCCCATCGTGTGGTCGTGGTAGAACAGCAGCGCCGCATCCTGGCTCGACGGATAAAAGCACGTCTGCTGCTTGCCCGGCACAATCCACTCTTCCGGATATCCGTCACTCGCAGCCGGTGTTCTGCCGCCATGCAGATGAATCACCGAGCGCACCTCCGGCAAGGATCGATCCGCGCCGTGCAGTGTGTGGTCGATGGGCAGAAAGTGCCGCAACGGCAGCTCGTTCGCCCAGTCGACAATCGCGCCCTCACCGCTCTTCACCTCAATCGTCGGCCCGGGAAAGCTGTCCTCAAAGCCCCACATCCGCGTCGGCGGCAGGTCGCGATGTACCTTCTGCCGCATCTCACGCATGGCCATTCTGTAATAGGGAATCTGTTCGTGCCGCCGCTCCGGATTTGCGCGCATTCCCGCTGGCTTCATCACGCGCGGCACCGGCAGCGGATCGACAAACGGAGCCAGCGTCGCCGGATCGAGTGCATCTAGATCGTGTGCGTCCGCCCCCAGATTGTTTGCATGCGGCCGGTCCATGCCAGCGCCGGCCAGCGCCATCGTGCTGCTCTTCAGAAAATCGCGGCGCGTGAAAGAAAACAGATCGCTCATCATCCTCACAAAAGAAAAGAGGATACCCGCTGCGTGCGGGTACCCTCAGAGAACTTAAAAGGCCGGCAGTAGTTCTCGCTTCAGCAATCTACCACCTGCCGTGCCCGTAACCGTTGGTCGGCAAGCCCGTGTTCTCGTCCAGGAAGAACGGCCGGCTATTGCCGCCCCGCTGCGAGAAGTCGAACATGCTGTTCACCGTCCCCGCAATCGCGTCAAAGGAGCCATTCCCAATCCGCTGCCCTTCCAGCCAGTTGTCTTCGATGAATCGCAGGATCGAAGTCTGATCGGTCAGCGTATGGTCCACGTAGTTCTGCTTTGCGTAAGGGGAGATCAGCAGCAGCGGCAGCCGCGGACCATAGCCGCATCGGCCCTGCGCATGCGGGCCCGAAATTCCGGGCAGCGCAGAATCCGTGCCGTTGCCGCAAGCGCCCGTCCCCGTCAGCGCATCCGCCGCAGTCGAAGACTGGTTCACGATCTGGCCAAGCTGATGGTCATACCAGCCGTCCGAATCGTCATAGTTGATGAACACCGCGGTCGAGCTCCAATCGCGCTGCTGCTGCAAAAAGTTGATCACCTTCACCACAAACGCCTGCTCATCCAGCGGATCGGAGTAGCCCGCGTGCGCATCCTGGTAGCCGGGCGCCTTCAGAAAACTCACCGCCGGAAAATTCCCGGCCTCGACTGCCGTAAAGAAATCATCGCTGTCGTACTGATGGTTCGCCTGGTCCGTCTGTCCGATCGACCACGGTGAGGAAGGCCGCAGGTGCTTCGGGTTGGCCGTCGATGTGTAGTACTGGAATGGCTGGTGATGCGGGATGTAGTCCGCCTTCTTCGAATTCGTAATCACCGATGTATGCGAGCGCGAGCAGCCCGAACTGCCATCCGGATTCTTCTTCGTCAGATCGAAGCCGCCCTCGAAAAATCCCCAGGTCACGCCGCGCGCGTTCAGCAGGTCGCCAATATTCTGACCTGACAACTGAACCAGCCCGCCGGTCGTGGTGGAGCACACATCGCCGATCGGGTCCGCATCGCTGATCAGCGTATAACCGCCCTGGCCGTCTCCGATCACGTCGCCGCCCGCATTCGACTGGTCCGTCACCCCGTTGGTCTGGCCCGAGATCAGGTTGATCGCGCCCGGCGTCGATGGGCCAAAGGTCGTGTTGTACGAGTTGTCGTTCATCGCGAAGCGCTGCGCGTAATTCCAAAGCGCGGTCACGGTGTTGCCATCGTAGTAGCCCATCACCAGCGCGTTCGTCGTCTGCCCGTTCGGCGGAGGTCCCGGCGTGCCGGTGTATTGCGGAAAGGCATCCATCAGTCCGCCATGGAAGGCCTGCTGCTCCGGCGTGTAGTCGTGGTCCTGGTCCGCAGTCGCCGCCTGCGAGCGGTCCAGCCGGAATGGATTGCTCGCCCCGCCCGCATTCCCCGCCTTGTTCAGCAGGTTCGGATTGTTCAGGAGCAGTGCATCCGTATAGCCGTTCACGGAGGGCGTGCCCGGAGCGGGAACAAAGCGCGGCTCACTGCGCGGATTGAGTGCGTAAGGGTAAGTGCCAAAGTAATGATCGAAGGAGATGTTCTCTCCGAAGATCACCACCACATGCTTGATCGGGGTAGCAGTGGAGCCATCGTGCTCCGCGCGCACTGCGACGGGAGCCAGGATCTGCGTAGCGCACATAAATGCTGCCACGGGAATTACGATTGCTTTGTGCATCACTCTTCCTCTTGCGGCCATTCAGCCGACAAGAGAAGAAATAGGCTGCGTCCCCACACCGCCGCGTCACGGGAGCGTTACAGTTTCAAGAAAAAATGCGGATGTGCCGAGCGAATCAGCCTTTTCCGACGTTGCACAGCATTCCGTCGGCGTTGCCCGGGATTCCGTCACAGACAGGTTGCAACGAGCCGCGCCGATTGTTAACGTTTCGTGTTGTCCGCGGCAGCCGGAGCAGGTCGTGTTCCAGCACAGAACGCAGGAGATTGGAAATTCATGAGCAAGGTACGCGTACTCGTCGGCACCCACAAAGGTGCATTCATCCTCACCTCAGACGGCAAGCGCCAGAAATGGGAGGTCAGCGGGCCGCACTTCGCCGGATGGGAGGTCTATCACATGAAGGGCTCTCCCGCCGATCCCAACCGCATCTATTGCGCGCCCTCCAGCGGCTGGTCCGGCCAGGTCATCCAGCGCTCCGACGATGGCGGCAAAACCTGGGAGCCGGTCGGCAACAAGTTCTCCTACGAAGGCACGCCCGGCACCCACCAGTGGTACGACGGCACGCCGCACCCGTATGAGTTCAAGCGTGTCTGGCACGTCGAGCCATCGCTCACCGATCCGGACACGGTCTACGCCGGCGTAGAAGATGCGGCTATCTTCCAATCCACCGACGGCGGAAAAAACTGGGCGGAGTTCCCCAGCCTCCGCGAGCACGACACTGCCAAAGGCTGGCAGCCCGGCGCGGGCGGCTTGTGCCTGCACACCATCCTGCTCGATCCCGGCAATCCCAAGCGCATCATCATTGCCATCTCCGCCGCGGGTGCATTTCGTACTGATGATGGTGGCAAATCCTGGAAGCCGATCAACCGGGGCCTCCGATCGCAGTACATCCCCGACCCTGACGCCGAAGTCGGCCACTGCGTGCACCACATCGCCATGTCGTCCCAACGCCCCGGCGTGCTCTTTATGCAGAAGCACTGGGACGTCATGCGCTCCGACGATGCCGGCGATAACTGGCACGAGGTCAGCGGCAACCTGCCCACCGACTTCGGCTTCGCCATCGATGTGCACGCACACGAGCCGGAGACCATCTATGTCGTCCCCATCAAGAGCGACTCCGAGCACTATCCGCTGGACGGCCAGTTGCGCGTCTACCGCAGCCGCACCGGCGGCAACGACTGGGAAGCGCTCACCAACGGCCTGCCGCAGAGCAACTGTTTTGTAAACGTGCTGCGCGACGCCATGGCCGTCGACACCATGGACAAGTGCGGCATCTACTTCGGCACCACCGGCGGCCAGGTCTATGGCTCCGCCGATGCGGGCGATACCTGGGCGCCCCTGGTGCGCGACCTGCCCGCCGTCCTCTCCGTTGAGGTGCAGACACTTTCGTGATCCCCAAAAACGTGATCCAGACGATGACAATTCGCGTCGCTCTCCCCGCGCATTTGCGCACGCTCGCCCGCACCGGCGCAGAGGTCACGGTGGATGTCCCCGCACCCGTAACCCTCTGCGGTACGCTCGATGCGCTGGAGGCACGCTATCCCATGCTGCAGGGCACCATCCGCGATCACGACACGCTCAAGCGACGCGCCTTCATCCGCTACTTCGCCTGTGAGCAGGACCTCTCGCACGATCCGCCCGATACGCTGCTGCCCGAGCCGGTCCTCGCCGGCCGCGAGCCGCTCATCGTCCTCGGCGCCATTGCCGGCGGTTAGCGTCGCTGCATCAGCGATAGCCAAAAGTCGTCATGCTCGACCGGAGCGCCGCAGCCGCGAAGCGGAGAGATCTGCTGTTTCGGATGCCGTCTGGGTCCGAGCCGATCCATCCATTTCCCGTTCGTCCGGCATCGCGCAGCGCGCACGGACGCATCTGAGTTAGCCAGAGGCGCCAAATGCTTACCTGGATCATCGGTCCCGCGCTCATCACCCTTGGCTGGCTTGCTGCAATTGCGGTTACCCTCGTCGCTCGCCGGCGTCGAGAGCAAAGGTAAAAAGTATCCGCCGCAGGCGACCTTCCTGCACATCGCAGGCAGATCTGCTGGAAGTAAATGCCTGTCGCTGTGCCGTGCTCACTCCTCCGACATCATCCGCCGCACATTGCCGCATCTGAATCTGGCAGAGGCTAAGTACGATGGACACCCGAATAGTCATTCCCGCACTTATCATCGTCGCCATTCTTGTCGCAATCGCGGTGGCTCTCGTCGCACGCCGCCGCAGAAGCGAAAAACTAAAGCGCCGCTTCGGCTCGGAGTACGACCGCACCGTTATCCAGCAGCATGGCGATTCCCGCCGCGCGGAGGAGACGCTGGTCGAACGGGAGAAGCGCGTCGAAGCGTTCCCCCTTCGTACCCTCACGCCGGTGGACCGCGAAGCCTACGCAATGGAGTGGGCTACGGTGCAGCGCCGCTTCGTCGATGATCCATCCGCCGCTGTTGGCACCGCAGACCGGCTGGTCAGCCGCGTGATGACCGATCGCGGCTATCCCATGACGGACTTCGATCAGCGCGCAGCGGACATTTCTGTCAGCTATCCGGCGGTGGTGCAGAACTATCGCGCCGCGCACGATATCGTGCTGCGCCATGCTGACGGACATGCCACCACGGAAGAACTCCGTCAGGCGATGGTCCATTACCGTTCGCTCTTCGATGAGCTGCTTACACCCGCCGAGTCGTCCAATGTCGAACCCATCAACCGCCGCAGAGGAGTTGCCCATGAGCGTGCTTCGTAAAGAAGAACCGTCTCCCGCCACAGATGTCGCCAGCCAGAGGCGTGCCTCCGCCACGCCCGCAACCACCGGGGCTACAACCGCCAAGCCCGTAACCGACAGGGCCGATGGTATGGACGGAGCAAACATCGATCCCGCGGCCCGCCGCCCGCCCCAATCCGTCGCAACACCGGTGACGGATGACACGAGCGACCGCGCCATCGACGATACCTACGACGGCGAGATCGTGAGTTCGAGCATTGACGAGACTGACGAAACGCAGCCGAGATCCACATCGCAGCAGCCTGGCGTCCCACGCGCCAGTCAGAATCCGGCTCGCGCAGGCTGCCGCACCCCGTCCCCAATCCCCGCCGCCCGCATCCTCGCAATCCGGCCGGCGAGGATACACGTCTTTTCGATGACGAAGAACTGCGCGACTTTCGCGCGCGCTGGGACCAGGTCCAGACCTCATTCGTAGACGAGCCCCGCCACGCCGTCGAACAGGCAGACGCCCTCGTCGGCACAGTCGTAAAGCGGATTGCCGATCAGTTCGCCGACGAACGCGCAAAAATGGAAAAACAGTGGGGCCGCGGCCAGAACGTGTCCACAGAAGACCTTCGTCAGGGTTTCAGGCGCTATCGCGCTTTCTTCGACCGGCTTCTTTCCTTCTAACCTGAGAGCGCCGCCAGCCAGCGGCGCTCCGCGTATGTACTTCTTCCGGCAGATCTACTTCATCGAGTCGCGCAGCGTGATCAGCGACTGGTCCATATGCCGCAGATGGATCAGTCCCTGTCGCGGATACTCGACATCCAGAATCGTGTACACCGTCAGCGTTACGGCCGCGGATAACATGATCATGTAAACCCAGTCACGCGGGCCCACTTTCATGCTGTAGCCCGCCATCAGCGCGCTTCCGCAACTGAAGGCGAAGAGCAGCCAGTACACCACCGCCGGCGGGTGCATGTTGAAGGCATTCTGCCGCGTCGACGTAATGTCGATCATGTCGTTCAGCGCAGGCACCAGCAGTTTCACCGCATCCGGATTGGCGCCCTGCGATGTAGCCGCCGCCAGCGATTGCTGCCAAATCGTGCTTTGCAGCCGCGCGCTCTCGGGCGAAATCTCCGCTCCCACCGCGTCGAACAGGTGCAGTCGCGAGGTTGTGTAGTCGCGGAAGAGTTGCCGCAGCTCCGGCTGCGATTGCGGCGGCAGCAGGTCCAGCCGTAGATACGCCGTGCCGATATCGCTGACTTCCTGGGTCAGCAGCACCCGGTGGTTGTCATAGCGCGAGATCGCTCCGGAAAACGTAAACGCCAGTAAGAGCCCGAACAGCCCGAAGATCGCTCCCTCGATCGCGCTGCTGCCTTCTACCGCGCCATGCCGCTTGCGCAGCCGCCGTCCCGCTTCCAGCAGCACAACCATCGCGGGAAACAGCAGCAGCGCAGCCGTGGCAGGAAAGGTCGTCACCGGATACGTCACTGAAGCGGATACACTTTGATATTTCGGAAGTAAACCTCGGCGCCCTCGGACTGAATCAGTATCTTGCCTTCCTTCGGGAAGGGGTCCGTACCCTCATTCACCAGCTTGCCGTTCACGTATTGCCGCACCGTGTTGCCTTCGGTCACCAGCTCCAGCACGTTCCACTTGCCGTGCGGCTTCTCCACCTCGCCCGTGGGCGACCGGAATCCCGCCACGTTCTGCCACGGCGCTTTATCGAAGCGCGGAATCAGCAGCGCGCTGCCCGGGCGGTCCGGTCACGCGTTTGCCATCGCGCCCGGTCAGCGCCGCGCCATCCGTCAGCCAGAAATCTCCCGTGCCGCCTTCGCAGATCTTGAAACTCGATCGACCGAGGCCACACCTTCTGCTCGCCCTGCACGTTATAAAGGATGCCGCTGTCCCGCGCCTTTCCCGCGCGCTCGCCATAGGTGCCCTCGCCCCACTTGAACTCCGCCCGCAGGTAGTAGTCGTGGAACGGCTGCTTGGTGATCAGGTAGCCCATCTCCGTGCCGGAAATGTGGATCACTCCATGCTCCACCGTGAACACATGCTCCGGATCGGAGTTCAGCCCCTTCGTCTTCAGGAAGCTGTCGAACGCATCCAGGCCATGCCCGTCGAACAGCACCTCCGCCGGCCCATGCGGCGGAATCGGTGGCTTGTCCGCCGCGCTCGCCGTCACCACAGCCATGCAGCCGAAGCCAACCGTCAGCACTCCGAACGCCTTCACCATGCGGTTCCCAGTCATGCTCGCCATTCTAACCGCGAGCCTCTCTCCTTGACGTTCTACATATGCCTGTGCTTATATGTAGAACGTCATAGAGAGAAGCCCCATGCCGCCCGAAAAATCCGACAAGTCAGATCTCCTCCAGGGCACGCTCGACATGCTCATCCTCAAGATCGTTGCCCTCGGTCCCGTCCACGGCTATGCCATCTCGCTGCGCATCCGTCAGATCTCCCGCGACGTGCTCCAGGTGCAGCAGGGCTCGCTCTATCCCGCGCTTCATCGCCTGGAAAAGCGTGGGTGGCTCCTCGCCGAATGGGGCGAATCCGAAAACGGCCGCGAGGCCAAGTTCTATCGCCTCTCCGCCAAAGGCCGGAAGCAGCTCTCCGAGGAAGAGGCAAGCTGGCGCCGCCTCTCCGAAGCCATAGGGTTGGTGCTCGAAACCGCTCGCTAGGAGTGATCCGCATGCGATGGCTCTCATTCTTCCGCCGTAAACGCGCAAGCCGCGATCGCGACCTGAGCCGCGAAGTCGCCTTCCACATCGACGCCCTCGCCCGCGATTACGAAGCCCAGGGCATGTCACCGGAAGCCGCCCGCCGCCAGGCGCGCATCGACTTCGGCGGCCGCGCGCAGATCACCCAACAGCTTCGCGAAGTCCACATCTCCGCCGTTCTCGAAGCCATCCGCGCCAACGCTCGCGCCGCCTTCCGCTTCCTGCGCAAAGCTCCCGGCCTATCCGCCGCCGTCATCCTCACGCTCGCGCTCGGCATCGGCGCCAACACTGCCGTCTTCTCCGCCATCGACGCGGTCATCCTGCGCCCGCTCCCCTTCCCGCAGGGCGATCAGCTCATGACCATCGAGCAATACGACACCAAGGGCAAATCCCCGGTGACCTTCACCGCGCCCATCCGGCTCGAAGACTGGAACCGTCTGAATCACACCTTCCAGGCGCTCACCGGCTATGACTCCGAGAATGAGTCGGAGACCTCCGGCCCGCTGCCGGAATATCTCGACAATGCGCTCGTGGCGCCGCGGTTTCTCGATGTCTGGGGCGTCGCTCCGGAACTGGGCCGCGGCTTCACGCCGGCGGAGGAACACTATGGCGGCCCGAACGCTGTGCTCATCACGCATCGCCTCTGGATGCGCCGCTTCCACAGTGATCCCGGCGCAGTCGGAAAGCAGCTCCACTTCGGACACCAGGCCTACACCATCGTCGGCATCATGCCCGCGTCCTTCGCCTTTCCCGATCGCGATGTCAATGTCTTCATGCCCAGCCCGCCCGATGCGCCATATGCGCAGGATCGCGCGTCCACCTGGTACACCGTCGTCGGCCGCCTCAACCCCGGCGTAACCCGTCAGCAGGCGCTCGCCGATCTCTCCGCCGTGCAGCGCCAGCTTGGACGGCAATTCCCCAAGACCGACCGCGACCTCGCCGTCCACATCGAACCGCTCAAGTCCGTCATTGTCGGCGACATCGGCAGCTCCCTCTGGCTGCTCTATGGCGCCGTTATCCTGCTCCTGCTCATCGCCTGCATCAACATCGCCGCGCTGCTGCTCGCACGCACCACCGACCGCGAGCGTGAAATCTCGCTGCGTTTTGCCCTCGGCGCCTCGCGCCGCACCATCGTCACGCAACTGCTCAGTGAAGTTCTTCTCCTCGCGATCCTCGGCGCCATCCTCGGTGTCGTGCTCGCTGCGGGCGCCGTCCAGCTCTTCCACCATTTCGCTAAAACGCTGCCTCGTGCGGAAGAGATCACGCTCAACTGGCCAATCCTCCTCTACACCTTCTCGAGCGCGCTGGCCGCCACCCTGCTCTCCGGCCTCTATCCCGCGCTGCGCGGCACCCGCGGCCAACTCAGCCGCACCCTGGCCCAATCCAGCCGCACGCAGGTCTCCACGCCCGGTGGACTGCAATGGCTGTTCGTCGGCACACAAGTCGCTTTCGCGGTTACATTACTGGTCGGTGCAGGACTCCTCCTCCGCAGCTTCCAGGAGCTCGGCCGCGTCTCACCCGGCTTCGACCCATCCCACGTCCTCACCCTGCAAATCAGCGGAGGTTGGGGGGAAACTGCCGACATGAAGCGCCTCACCCAGCGCATCCACTACGATCTTGACGCGCTCCGCGCCATCCCTGGCGTGGAGGCCGCAGGCGCCGGCGGCTGGCAGTTGCCCGGCGTGCCCGGCCAGGCGCAGATCGAGCTCAGTCTCTGCAGAAGGCGAACAGGACGAGAGTCATAAAATCATCGCCATCACCCACGTCATCTCCTCCGGCTACTTCCAGGCGCTTGGCATCCCGCTCCTTCAGGGCCAGGACTGCGATGAGAACGACGGCGGCCCGCCCTCCGTGCTCGTCAACCGCAGCTTCGCCAACCGCTATCTGCGTCAGGTCACGCCCATCGGCAGCCACCTGCGCACTGTGGCGAAGGACGTCATGATGCCCAGCGCCGTGATTCGCGGCATCGTCGGTGACGCGCGCGAAGATGGCCTCAACAACGCGCCCTCGCCCACCGTCTATCCCTGCGTCAGCGCCCCCACACCGTCTCCGTGGTTGCTCGTCCGCACGCACAGCGATCCTATGGCCCTGGCCGATACCATCCGCATGAAACTCCATCAGGTCGAGCCCGCGCGCTCCATCTTCGGCATCTCCCCGCTCGAAGATCACATCAGCGACTCGCTCACCGAAAACCGCCTCCGCACCTCCGTCCTCACCTTCTTTGCCGGCACCGCCATCTCGCTCGCCTGCCTCGGCCTCTACGGCACGCTCAGCTATCTCGGCCGCATGCGCCGCCGAGAGATGGGTCTCCGCCTCGCCATCGGCGCCACCCGCCCGCAGATCGTCGCCACGCTTCTTACCCAGGGACTCCGCATCGTCGCCATCGGCTGCCTCGCCGGCCTGGCCATGGGCTTCGCCGCCAGCCGGCTCTTGCAGGGCATGCTCTACGCCGTCACCCCCACCGATCCGGAAACCTACGCCGCCATCATCCTGCTGGTGCTCATCGTCGCCGTCATCTCCAGTGCCGGCCCCGCTCTCCGAGCCGCCTCCACCGATCCCGCCACAGTGTTACGCGAAGAATAAGCAGGCCTGGCTGCGTCTATCCTTGACAGCTCACCCGGATTGCGCCGAAGATCGCTCTCCCTCCCAAAATCCCCCACAACCTGGGCCAAAATCTCTTCTTCGAAGGCAAATCATGACGACACGATATGGCATGAGCATCTGCGCTCTTGCGTGTTTTACGGCCCTTACTCTTCCCTGCATCGCGCAAGACAATTCCCAAAGCAACCCCTGGAACGGATCGTGGAAGATCGATCGCTCCACCCTCAAGTACGACGGAGCCACCATGTCCGTAGCCACGGACGCCGACGGCTACACCATCACCCGCGGCGGCGAGGTGCACCCCAAGACGGTGTGCAATGGACAGCCCAATGCGCCCTATCACGGCACGGTGGCCACCTGCACCAAAAACGGCGCCGGCTATGACCTGGAGAACACCCGCGACGGCAAGACCGTCAGCAAAATTAAGGTCGAGCCATCGGCCGATGGCAAGACGATGACCCAGACTGTGCAGGTCATTCCGCCCGACGGCAGCCCCTACACCATCACGGTCAAGTTGAAGAAGGTGTCGGCAAAGGGCAATTCTGTCACGTGGAAGGAAACCGGCTTCGAAGAGTCGCAGGACACCGGTGTCCTCTCCATCCAGGTCAACGGTGACAGCGTCGACTTCAAGGAAACGGATAACGACAAGCCGATCACCCTCAAGCTGGACGGCACGCCGGTGAAGTTCGGCAGGGGAACCATCTCCGTGAAGCAGGACGGACCACGCACCCTCAAGGTGACCTACACCGATAGCGACGGAAAAGTGGGACGGGAAAACACCTTTGTCCTCAGCCCCAACGGGAAGACCGTCCATGAGACAGACATCACCCCATCGCCATCAGCTTCGACGATGTCCGTGATGTTCCACAAGTCGTAGCCTCACCGCAATCGATGTCGCATGTCCCCAGTTAAGGACATGCGACATCAGCCTGCCTTCTACGATCCGTTTGACCATGTGCGCGCCATAAAACGGCCGGTTTCCCCGGAAAGCACATGTAAGGCCTTTGAAAGATTTCGGGCGCGAGCTTCGGGCGATTTCAATTGAGCGAAGTAGCGCAGCACCTCTTTCTTGCGACTCGGTGTGAGCGCCGTCCAATTTTTCCTGGCTTTCTCGTTCTCATCGAGGGCTTTTGAGAACCAGGATGGCATCGGGTGCCGCGGCCCGTTGCGATAGCCTGCGTCGAAGGCAAGCTCCACGCTCACTACATTTCCGACCGAGACTCCCGCCTGGCTACGCATCGCTCCATTCAGGTAGAGATAGAATTCTCCGTCGCCCGCCGGCATTAAGTTCGTGCGCCACGCATCTTCAGGCTGCCCATTGAGCCGCACCAGGACGGGAAGCGGCTTACGCCAACCCGCCTTCAGCCGCCCCACCCGGGAGGCACTCACGGAAACAAACGGATTGATGCCGCGGATCTCCACCACCGCTCTGAATGCGGAGTTCGACACCACGATTCGCCACCCCCGTGCCAGCGGCCGCTCCGCACAACCTGCATCGGCCCCGGATCTGCCCTATGTGTTCGACTCCACCGGTACTGGCGCCGGATGGCGCTCCGCGTAATTGCCCCGATGCCACCAGTACGGATACGCCAACGTCGGCGCACTGGCCTTATCCAGCTTCGCCACCTGCGTTTCGGTCAACTTGAAATCCGCTGCCGCCAGGTTCTGCTTCAACTGCTCCTCGTTGCGCGCGCCGATGATCACGCTTGAAATCGTCGGCCGCTGGAGCAGCCAGTTCAGCGCCACCTGCGGCACGCTGCGCCCGGTCTCTTTCGCCACCGCATCCAGAGCATCCACCACGGTGTACAGATACTCGTCTGGAACCTGCGGCCCGCGGTCGGCAGTCTTGTGCAACCGGCTTGTCTCCGGCAGCGGCTGGCCGCGGCGGATCTTGCCCGTCAGCCGGCCCCAGCCCAGCGGACTCCACACCAGCGTTCCCACGCCCTGATCAAGCGCAAGCGGCATCAGCTCCCATTCGTAGTCGCGGCCCACCAGCGAGTAGTAGCCCTGATACGCCACATACCGGCTCCAACCATACCGGTCCGACACGGCGAGCGACTTCATCAGTTGCCAGCCGGAAAAATTCGAGCAGGCAATGTAGCGCACCTTGCCCGAGCGCACCAGCGTGTTCAAGGTGTCCAGCGTCTCCTCCACCGGAGTCAGCGCGTCGAAGCCGTGCATGTGGTAGACGTCGATGTAATCCGTGCCCAGCCGCTTCAGGCTGGCATCCACCGCATTCAGGATGTGATACCGCGAACTGCCGCCGGCATTGGGCCCTTCACCGGTAGGGAAGAATCCCTTGGTCGAGAGCAGCACATCGTGCCGCTTGCCCTCGATCGCCTTCCCCAGAATCTGCTCCGACAGACCGTTCGAGTAGCCGTCGGCCGTATCGAAGAAGTTCACGCCCGCATCCAGGCACAGACCGACGAGGCGCTTCGCCTCCTCAACATCGGTCGCGCCCCACGCGCGGAAGAATTCGTTGCCGCCGCCAAAGGTGGCGACGCCAAAGCACAAAACAGGGACCTTCAAACCGGAGCGGCCAAGCTGTCGATATTCCATATGCAACCAGATGACCGCCGCGGCCGCCAGGATGCAGCCCTACTCAACGATCCTGTGGAAGGCGGTGTCCATGCCCGGCGGCGATGGTATCGGAATCTGCTGCGCATCCAGCGGAATCAGCCGCTGGCCCTCCAGCCGGAAGATCGAAGTCTCCGCGCTCGCGGTCAGCGTGTACACGGTCGCTGTCGGATCGGCTGTGCCTTTCCCGGTCGTCCATGACCCCGTCATCACGCTGGTCAGCGTGCCTCCCGGCGCATCCTTGTACGTGCGCCGCAGCACAAATGGCGTCTCGTCCGGCGCACGATAGAGCACGAGGTTCTCCGCCACGCCGCTGCAATCGCCGCATGGCGCTTTGCGATCATAGGCGGCCACCTGCTTCATCTCCGACACCACCGGCGGATGCGCCTCCTCCGGGCCCAGCGGCTCGCCCGCCACCGTGAGCTGGATGGTGATGGTCTTCTCCGGAGTCGCTGTCGCCCGGGACGTTGACGAGCCGTAGACTAGCGTCAGCTCGCCCTCGCCTTCGCCGGTCGCGCGCCAGGCAAAGCTGCTGGTGCCCTCGTTACTCATGCGTCCGCCAAAGACGCGCTGCGCCGTGCCCAGCTCCGCAAGCTGCACCGGCGCATGCCCCCGTATGCCCCACGTCCGCCCGGTCACTGGCTCCGCCGGCAGATCGATGCGCAGCAGATCGCCGGGGTGCAGCGCCAACTGCACACGGGCACCGTCGCCCTCGCCGATTTTCACTGTGACGGCGTGTGCGCTCACAACAAAGAAAGCAGCAGCAAGAACAACCCATGAAGTCGCACGCAGCATGGCCAGCATTCTAGCCTCGTCTGCGGCAGATACACTAAGCAAAGTACGTCATGAGCCAGATCATTAAAGCCGTCCGCGGCACCCGCGACCTGCTGCCGCCGGAAACCGAGCTGTGGAACCACATCGATGCTACCGCGCGCCGCGTCTTTGCCCGCTACAACTTCGGCGAGATTCGCACACCCATCTTCGAGGACACCGCGCTCTTCGCCCGCGGCGTGGGCGAGGAGACCGACATCGTCTCCAAGGAGATGTACACCTGGGAGGACAAGGCGCGCGCACAGTCGGAAAAGGCGCAATCGCTCACCCTGCGGCCGGAGAACACCGCCGGCGTCGTCCGCGCCTATATCGAGCACAAGCTCGGCGAGCAGGGACTGCTGCAGAAGCTCTATTACATCGGCCCGCAGTTCCGCCGCGAGCGCCCGCAGAAGGGCCGCTACCGCCAGTTTTTCCAGATCGGCGCGGAGGTCATCGGGCCGCCCAGCGCCGGCTCGGAGTCGCCGCTGCGCGATGCCGAAGTGCTGGAGATGCTCGCAACCCTGCTCAATGAGCTGGGCATCACCGGCTGGCGCCTGCTGATCAATTCCGTCGGCACCCCGCAGGACCGCCCGCGCTACATCGCGACACTGCGCGAGGCCCTCGCAGCCGGTAGTCGGCCAGATGTGCGTGGATTGCCAGCGCCGCGCGGAGACCAACCCGCTGCGCGTGCTCGACTGCAAGCACCCCGAAGATCAGCCCATCATCGCCACCCTGCCGCGCATCTGGGACTCGCTCGACGACGCGTCGCGCGCACACTTCCAGCAGGTATGCGATGCGCTGGACGCCTGCGGCGTGCCCTACGAGCACGACCACCGCCTCGTCCGCGGCCTGGACTACTACACCCGCACCACCTTCGAATTCCAGCACGGCGGCCTGGGCGCGCAGAACGCGCTGCTCGGCGGCGGACGCTACGACGGCCTCTCGGAGGCCATCGGCGGCCCGCGCGCGCCCGGCATCGGCTTCGCCATCGGCGAAGACCGCCTCGTGCTCACATTGCAGGCCGGAGACGCAACGCACAGCAGCGCTGGCGGACGCCTACGTCGCGCCTATGGGAGAAGCGCAAAACGCACCCGCACTGGCGTTAGGCGCGGGAGTTGCGCGCAGCCGGATTGCGCATTGAGCTGGGCGACGGCAGCTTCCGGCTGAAGAAGTCTTTCGAGACAGCAGATAAGCTCGCGCGCAAGATCGTCATCCTGGGTGAGGACGAGCTCAAGTCCCGTATCCTGACGGTGAAGGACTTCGCCACTGGTGATCAGACGAAGGTGCCTTGGGCTGATCTGGCTACGACCCTGCGTTAGTTTTCGTCATTGCGTTGCGCTTCGCGACCGCGCGCATCCACTCGTCGACAAGTTCGCGAGCGCGATCTTCCGTGCCGGGAGGCGGCCATTTTTCGGCAAATTGCTTGATGAAATCATCTGCACTTTGGCGCACTCGCTCCCAGTTTGGATCAGATAACAATTCAGCTGGCTCGAGAGTGTCTGGGGACGATGCGCAGAAGTGGTTCACCTCGTCGAGCAATCGTTGAGCGGACGTCTTCTGTTCAGAAGAGAGGATTCCGGGGAATGCCTCGATGAAGCCATCAAGGACGTAAGCGTCAACTGTGTTGACCATTTCCCCGGGATGTTCCCAGATATTCCATGTGCCCGCGGCCCACTTGTCTTCCTGCATTTTCCTGTCGGCAATCGAAGTTGCGATCTCCAGCAGGTTGGATATCCATCGCTCCGGCGGAATCGGCATACGTGCACCTCGAGACGCATTCAGTAGACTAGAGAAATAATCTATTTGATTTAAGGCAGACAAAATTGCTCGATTTTCTTGGAAACCTAGAGCGCACCCATACCTGCGGGGAGCTTCGCGCCGCCGATGCCGGCAAGGATGTCGTCCTGATGGGCTGGGTCAACCGCCGCCGCGATCACGGCAATCTCATCTTCCTCGACCTGCGCGACCGCACCGGCATCACCCAGGTGGTCCTCGATAAGGACCTCGCGCCCGAGGGCCATGCGAAGGCCGAGCATGTGCGTCCCGAATACGTCGTGGCCGCCAAGGGCAAGCTGCGCAAGCGCGATGCCAGCGCGATCAATCCCAAGATGCCGACCGGCGAAGTCGAACTGGCCGCCAGCGAACTGTTGGTCCTGAACGATTCGCGTGTGCCCCCGTTCTCGCCCGCGGAAGAAGCCATCGCGAACGAAGAAGTGCGTCTGCAATATCGCTATCTCGATCTGCGGCGGCCGGAAATGCAGGCGAACTTCGCGCTGCGCCATCGCGTAGCGCTCGCCATTCGCAATTATCTTTCTGCGCAGGGATTCCTGGAGATCGAGACGCCCTTCATGACGCGCTCGACGCCCGAGGGCGCGCGCGACTATCTCGTGCCGAGCCGCGTGCACCCCGCGCACTTCTACGCGCTGCCGCAGTCGCCGCAGTTGTTCAAGCAGATCCTGATGATCTCCGGCTTCGACCGCTACTTCCAGATCGTGCGCTGCTTCCGCGACGAAGACCTGCGCGCCGATCGCCAGCCGGAGTTCACGCAGATCGATCTGGAGATGAGCTATCCCCACCAGGAGACGATCTTCGCCGTAGTCGAAGGGTTCCTGAAGGCGGCATTTCACGAGGCCAGCGTCGAACTGGCGGGAGCCTTTCCGCGCATGAGCTTCGACGATGCCATCCGCCTCTACGGCATCGATAAGCCGGACATGCGGCTGCCTGCCATGACGGACGTTCGCGCAGCATTGAGCGATGCAACCGCCACAACGCTGAAGACCACAGCCGCCCTGCCGGTGATCGCGGTCCGGATTCCCAAAGTCGGCGAGCTCTCGCGCAAGGAGCGCGACGATCTGCGGCTGCTGTATCCGCAGAAGCTGCAGACGCAGAAGATCAAGGTGCTCGACGACTTCAAGCGCCTGGAGAAGTCCTTCCCCGAGGACATGGCAAAGGTGCGTTCCGCCGCCGGCGCCAGCGAAGGCGATTTGCTGGTGCTGGTCGTAGCCGATGGCGAGGATGTCCCTGAGCAGAAAGTGATCGGCAAACGCCTGCCGCCGCGCGACCGCCAGATCTTCGAGGCAGCCGGCCAGGTGCGGCTCGCGCTGGCGCAGCAGTTCGCGTCACGCCACGGAGCCTTCGACAAAAAAGGCAACGCGGATGATTACAAATTTCTCTGGGTCACGGATTTCCCGATGTTCGAGTGGGACGAGGATACGAAGACCTGGGTCGCCGCGCATCATCCGTTCACATCGCCCGACGAGGACGATCTCAAAACAGGCCGCCTCACCAGCGATCCCGGCGCGGTTCGCGCCCTCGCCTATGACATCGTGCTGAACGGCACCGAGCTTGGCTCCGGATCGATTCGCATCCACCAGCAAGCAGTGCAGTCGGAGATCTTCCGCGCGCTCGGTATGACGGACGAGGAGGCAAAGGAGCGCTTTGGCTTCTTCCTCGAAGCGCTGACTTACGGCACGCCGCCGCACGGCGGCATCGCATTAGGCCTCGACCGCATTGCAATGATCCTGGCCGGCGCGCCCAGCCTGCGGGAAGTCATCGCATTCCCCAAAACAGCCAAGGCCATCGACTTGATGGTGGATGCGCCGACGCCGGTCTCCGATGCGCAACTGCGCGAGTTGCATATCCGGCCGGTGTTGAAAAACTAGTGTCCGGCGCGCAGGTGCGGATACCACGTCATCTGCACTTGCACCGTAAAGTCGCTCTTCTGCCCCGGCGCCAGCACCGGCACCGTCCAGCGCTCGTACTGCGCCAGTGCGTTTAACTCAACATCTTTCTTCACGCGCAGGATAGCGTTGGCCGCGACCAGATTCTGTGTGGTGCCGCCGGGAACGAAGTCCTTTGCCGATTTGGCGTTGCGATAGCTGAGCTGGATGCGGTCCTGCGGCGATAGCCAATACGTCAGCCACGCCTGGCCGCCCTTGCCCTCGCGCCCGATCCAGTTGCCGAACATGTAGCCCTTGTTGGTGTACACGTCTTTGTAGACGCTTTCGTAGTAAATGTAACTGCCGCCGTTGCTATGCGAAGTGGGTGGATCGGTCGAGACCGCTTCCATGCGAAAGTCCAGCTTCGGCGCGCCGGGGAAGTGTGAGATGTAGATCCCCGGATTGATGGCGGCATGTCGCGGCGCATCCACCGGCGACACGTCGTCGTGAATGATGGAGTCGGAGTAGAGCGTCACCCAATTGCGCAGAAAGGGTAGCCGGTAGTTGAAGTCAAAGCTGGCGTGGCGCGCACCCGGATCGTTACGAGAGAATTTCTCAGAGGCAGGCACGTTCTGGAAGCTGGTAAAGCTGTGCCAGAATGACCCGAAGGTGAGTGGCACATGCCCTTCACCAGCAAAGACAACGACGCGCGAAAATCCAAACTCCAGGTTCGGTGTCGGCTTGAAGTTGATCTTCTGCGCGTGCACCCAAGGCGCGTTGGGATAACGATGCCCCTTCAGGCTGCCGAAGAGTCCTTCATACCGGAACGGCCCAAACAGTCTAGACAGCAGCGGGATATAGAGCGGCTCGATGCGATTGATACGCAGTGCATAAATCGGCTCTGCATTGGTGCTCCATGCCATCGCCCCACTTTCGCCCGGACCCCACCAGTCCTCGCTTTTGCCTACGGAGATTTCGTGATTGAGCACATGCAGCGAGAGATTCGCGTCGATCAGCCGGAATTCATTTGTGGTGTCTACCGGTGTAGCTGGCAATAAGGGGGCCTGGTCCATGGCCGCGATCGTCTGAAGAACGCTCAGCGGATATGCGCCGCGCCCGGGTGCGTGCTGGAACTCGCCGCGAACTTTCAGCGACAGGCGAACATCTTCGGCGCGCGCGCTGAACCCGGTCAATCCGTTAAAGCCACCTTCATAAGCGCGGCCGAAGTCGTTGATCAGCGTTGAGCCGAAGTGCGATGAGTCGTTAAGCGGCGTGCCTCCGATGTACATCGCGCGCGCGTACAGGCGATCGAGCTCTGCATGTCCGTTGAATTCGCCCGGATTGAGCGCATCGCGGCTGTCCCATAGCTCGCGCGCAAGCGCTTCGTAGATCTGCCGCGCCTCTTGATTGCCCGGCGAGTTTGCGTCGCCATCGAAGATCTTCGACTGCGACTGCTGCAGCATGTGCAGGCAGCTCAGGCGCGTCCACGGGCGCAGCCCGAGAAAAGCCGTATCGATGTAGCCAAGCGAGTAAAGCCGCTCCATCGCTGGATATATCCAGCTATCCATCGAGACATAAACCGACCCCGCGAGGTTGTCTGCGGTCGGCGGAAGAAGGAATGGCGTTGCGGACTGCTGTGCAAAGGATGCGGAGCTGAAGAGCAGAACAGCACTCAGAACCGCGAAACCGGGCAGACGACTCAGGGGAACACCTCGAATGCAGGACTGCGTGAGTTGATCTTACTTATGGACCGTACTGATGCAATCTTACCGTTGCAGAAGCGAAGGCACCTCTCCATGGATGATGCGGCCGCCGTGCATCGTGAGATGGACCCGGCCCGGCAGCGACCAGCCATCAAACGGTGTATTGCGTGCAAGCGAGCGCGATTCACTCGCGTGGAAGGGCTGCTCCGTTTCCGGCGCGAGGATCAGAACGTCCGCCTGGGAGCCCACGGCAAGTGTTCCTGCGGCCAGTCCCAGCACCGCCGCAGGTCGCGCGCTCAACAGTGCAAGCACCTGCGCCAGCGGCATGCCGTGCCGCCGATGCAGGATAGAAAGGCTCAGACCGAGCGAGGTCTCCAGGCCCGTGATGCCGTTGGGCGCTCGCTCAAACTCCTGCTCCTTCTCGTGCGCAGCGTGCGGCGCATGATCGGTGGCAATGCATTCAATGGTGCCGTCCAGCAGGCCCTCGATCATCGCGTCGCGGTCCTCGGCGGAACGCAGCGGCGGATTCATCTTGGCATCCGTGTCGTACTCGCCCACCGCCTCTTCCGTCAATGTGAAGTGGTGTGGCGTCACCTCGCAGGTGACGTGCAGCCCGCTCTTGCGCGCCGCGCGCACATGGTCCAGCGCCTTCTTCGTGGAAAGGTGAGCGACGTGCAGGTGTGCGCGATCATTCCTCAACTCGCGCAGGAGCGCGATATCGCGCGCGACAATGCCGGCTTCCGCTTCGATCGGCATCCCGCGCAGACCCAGACGGAAGGCGAACGCGCCGGCGTTCATGGAGCAGCCGCCGGTCATACGTGTGTCCTCGGCATGCTGGATCACCGGCAGTCCCGCGGCGGTCGCGGCGCGCAGCACGGCACGCATCGTGTCATCACCCAGGATCGGCTTGCCGTCGTCGCTCACGGCCACCGCGCCCGCATCGCGCAGGGCCGCGTAGTCCGCGAGAGCTTCGCCCATGCTGCCCAGCGTCGCCGCGCCGATGGGATACACGCGCACCTGCGCTCCGCGTTCCGGCGCCTGCATCCAGCGCGTGGTGTCAGCGGAGTCGTTTACCGGAACCGTGTTTGGCATCGCGGCAACGCTGGTGAAGCCGCCCGCTGCTGCCGCCGCGGTGCCGCTGGCAATGGTCTCCTTGTAGCTCTGGCCTGGTTCGCGCAGATGGACATGGATGTCGACCAGACCCGGCGTGACGACAAGGCCAGTCGCGTCGATCACCTCGACGGTTGTCGGATCGATATCGAGCTTCGCCGTGACGTCGGCAACGCGTCCGTCCTCAATCAGCAGGTCGCGAGGCGCGTCGATCCTGTTGGCCGGATCGATGAGGTGACCGCCCCGAATCAGAATTTGGTCCCAGAGTCTGTTGCTCATGCTGCAGTCTCCGGCATTGCGTCGAGCGCGCGTGCAATCAGTGCGGTCCGTATGGCTACGCCATGCCGCACCTGCTCCTCTACCGCGGACTGCGGTCCGTCGGCGACTTCGCTGGTGATCTCCAGGCCGCGAATCATCGGCCCCGGGTGCATCACCAGCGCGCGTGGCGCATTCTGCGCCAATCGGGCGGCATGTAACTGGTACTGAGCGATATAGCCGGCGAGATCGAGTTCCAGCCCGGCCAGCCGCTCTTTCTGGATGCGCAGCATCATCACCACCTGTGCCTTGCGCATCGCGTGCTCAAAGTTGCGCTCGACCGCGACGCCCGGCCCGATGGCTGCGGCGGATTCCGGCAGCAGAGCTTCCGGGCCGCACAGGATGACGCGCGCGCCGAGACGCGGCAGCAGCTCCGCGTTCGATCGCGCGACGCGGCTGTGCAGAATGTCTCCGGTGATCAGCACGGTGATGCCGGCAAGCGTGCTCTCGTCGATTGCCGCGCTGGTGTACTCCGGGTTCAGGCGATGCAGGATGGTTCGCAGATCGAGCAGAGCCTGCGAGGGATGCGCGTGCATACCATCGCCGGCGTTCAGCACCGGCAGCCCGGTCACGCGTTCCAGCAGATAGGGAGCGCCGGAGTTGGGATGGCGCAGGATGATGCACTCGGCGCCCAGCGCGCGAAGAGTGAGACCGGTGTCCTTCAGGCTTTCGCCCTTCTCGATGCTGGAAGAGAGCGCGCTGACCAGCGTGGTGTCCGCGCCAAGGCCCTTGGCAGCCAGTTCGAAAGAAGTACGCGTGCGCGTGCTCGACTCGTAGAACAGCAGGGCCACGCGGCGTTTCGCCAGGCGATGCGCTCGCTGCAGCGGGTCTTCTTTCTCCAGGAAGGCGGCGGCTTTCAAGAGCGCGGCGATATCCGGAATCGAGAGATCGCTGGTGGAAAGCAGCGACCGGGACCGCGAGGGAACGGGACGCTGGCTGGAGAAAATGTGCTGAGAATGCGATTGCAATGCGGTAGTCATCGCGGCTTCTCCGTCAAAGAACGCGCGCCGCTCGAAACGCGAAGGAGATTCGCTCTAATCAATCCGCTCCACCAGCAACACCTGCTCGTCGCCGTCAACCTCCTGGAGCTTCACCTCCACGATTTCGCGCGACGTGGTCTGCACTTTGCGGCCGACGAACGTTGCCTCAATCGGCAGCTCGCGATGCCCGCGATCGATCAGCGTGAGAAGCTGCACGCGACGTGGGCGGCCATGGTCGAACAGCGCATCGAGCGCAGCCCGAGTGGTGCGCCCGGTGTAGAGCACGTCGTCCACCAGAATGATGTCGCGCTCATTCACGTCGAAGCCGATATCGCTCGGCTGCACTACCGGGCGTATGTCGTGCGTCGAGAGATCATCGCGATAGAAGCTGATGTCCAGCATGCCGCTGTTGACCGGATGCTTCTCGATATTCGCGATCAACCGGGTAAGGCGCTGCGCCAAAGGAATGCCGCGGCGCTTGATCCCGACGAGCCCCAGGCCTTCCGCGCCCGAGTTCTTCTCGACGATCTCGTGCGCCAGGCGGACGAGCGTGCGATCGATCTCCGAGGCCGACATGATGCGGAGTTTTTCGCGCAGTTGTGGCGTGCTTGGGGTCATATGTAAGGGCTCAGCCGGGTTCCTGACGATGATACGGGCAGGCCGCAGGCCGGAGCAACCGATTAGGAATGCGAGGCAGAGCGGCGGCTGAGACGTGCTCCCAGCATGCCGCCCAGTCCGGCGAGCACGATGATGCCGAAAGCCATCACGGCCGTATAGAAGAAGGTGTACGTCACCCGGCCGTCCGGAGAGAGGAAGAAATCCAGCATGGCGCGGGCCTGTTGCGCGTTCAGGCTGTTGGCCTGGGCCATCCTCTGCGTCGTTTCCGCAGATTGCTGCACCTGCATCGCGTATTGCGCGTCGATTACCGAGCCCTGATGCAGCGAATAGCGCTCAAAAAGTTGCCAGACAGCCAGGCCAAACGCCGAAACGTACGCGGCCAGCACGCCCATGAGCGCGCCGATGCGGAAACCCGCCTTGCCATCCAGCGGCGCTGCAGGCCGGCGACGCTGATACATGGAGATGAGGACAACGGGCCCTGCGATCACCATGGGAAAGAAGAACGGAGCGATGAGCCCGACCGGAATCGCGGTCCAGATGGCCAGCCGGATCACGTTGCGCCAATCGACGGACCGGCGGTCGCGCGTAAATGTATGGACGGCGCCTGCGGTCTGCTCCGTTGTTTCATCCGGCGGGGCGACGCGCAACTGCGGCGCAGCACAGTACGGGCAGAAGGTCGCATCTTCGTCGAGCACGCCGCCGCAACGGTGGCAATGGGTAGCCATGCACTGTTGAAGCTACAGGAAGGAAGAGCCGGGGGCAATTTGCCCGAGGCGAGGGTCTAATCGGTCTGGCGGTCCTTCTTCCAGGTTTCCGCGGGAAGATCGAGCGCGATCAGCGTGAACTTCGTAGGCCCGGCAGCGGCGGTATCGTCCTTATCGAAGGCCACGATGTACTCGTGACGCTTCGAGCCGGCGCGCAGCGTCAGGCCGCGGTCACTGTTATTCAAGTTGACGTGATTGCTGTGCTCATCTTCCGCGCAGGTTAGCCCTTCCGAGGTCTTTAGAGGGGTGCCGACTGGCTGATTACCGTTGCATTCGATGACGTCGCCGTAACGGCTCAGCGATTTACGGTAGTAGGTGAGAACCTTGTCCCGATCATCGCTGGTGTTGTAGTGCGCGACCTGGACGCGCATCTTCCATTCGCCGAAGCCAAGCTGCACGTCGGCATCCTTGTCGCCGTCGTGATCGGGCTGGGGCGTTGCGCCGGGATAGATCGCCATGCCGATACTGGCGGAGGGCTTATCGGCATTCACATGGATATTGCCGAGCGGCGTATCAATCTTGACCTTCTTGTCCTCGCCGTTCTTTCCCTTGTCCACGTTGATCGAACAGCCGGCAATCACGAGCGGCAGAGCGAGACCCAGGAGCAAAGCGGCTGCGCGGTTCTGCATGATGGAAATCCCTCCGCAAAGCAAGATACGCCATGAGAGAGGGGCTTGTTCCGAGAATCCTGCCGGGGCAAAGGCGGAAAGTCCGCGAAAAAGGTGCTATCGATTGCAATGAGCGCCTATACTGCCGGGGAAACGTACTGCCTGCATCTGAAGCGGTACTGTGAGTTATGGCGAGTAAGACCTCCACAGCAACGGCGAAAACTACGTCCCGGACGGCGAAGAAGGCTGCCGAGCGGCATGGGCAAGCGCGCCACAAGAAGCAGGCGCTGCCGGAGATCCCGGACAAGCTCTATTACCGCATCGGCGAGGTGGCGCGCCTGTGTGGGGTAGAGACGTATGTGCTGCGCTTCTGGGAGACGGAATTTCCGCAACTCAAGCCGAACAAGAGCGGCACAGGGCAACGGCTGTACCGCCGGCGCGAGGTCGACCTAGCGCGGCGGATCCGTCATCTGCTGTATGAAGAGGGTTATACGATCCCCGGAGCGCGCCAGCACTTTCAGGCGGAGGCCCGGAAACCGGCGGAAAGCGGCCAGATGCACCTGGCCGAAACGGGTCCGAAGTCCGCGCCGAAACTGGGCAAGCTGCGGACGGAGCTGAAAGAAATTCTGGGAATGCTCTCGACGGCTCCGGGCAACAAGCGAGCGGCGGCTGGCGAGGCGGCCCGCAGTACCCGGCGGGAACCGAAGGCTTCGCGAGGGCCGGAACTCTTCGATTGAGCTCCAGCGTACCCGGGGAATGTTCCACGTGGAACATTCCCCGAGACGCGTCTGTTCCCGCAAATTGTTCCACGTGGAACAATTTCGGTTACCCCTTTACCTATCGGTTAATGCGAGCGGGAGGTTCCGGGCCGGAGCAGTTCTATGCCTGAACTGCCCCTGCTGCACTGCCCGGAACATCGCCGGGCGCTATTGCACGGTATAGGAGACGCTGGCGCGATGGATGACGTTGTAGCTGCTATCCAGGTCGACGACGGTCACGGTATGTGATCCGGGCGAGAGCGTGAAATATTGGTTCACGTCCGCTCCCGTATACCAGCCGAGTTTCACTCCGTTGTCCCAAACCTGCAACTGACTTATGGGCGTCGATTCCTCTGCATGGGCAACCACGTGGACGGTGGACATGCTGATGGTTTGATCTGGAGTGGGTGAAATCATCTGGAGGCCATCGACAAGAGGCTGCACGTTATAAGTGACAGTTGATTGATGGATGACTTTGTAAGCAGAATCCAGATCGAGCACCGTGGTTTCGTGGCTGCCGGGCGCCAGGTTGTAGATGGCGTCCACCTGAGTGCCGTATACCCCAAGCTTCACATGGTTATCCCAGACCTGTGTCTGGCTCACAGCCTGGCTTTCCGATGCGGAAGCGATCAGATGGACTGATCCCACTACAGTGGCTCCCTTTCCCGGAGTTGAGATAAGGACGCCGTCTGGCTGACCCTGAGCGCCGCCTGTGGTGAAGAAGTCAGCCATGGGCGCGGCATTCTGCGCCGCCCCAGGGCAAGTCGACAGCCCCATGGCCACACATACTGTCTTGAGCACATTCTCGTTGTGATAGGTGACGGTGGACTCATAGCCTGTCTTCACCCGCGGACCAATCACGAGATTGGGAATGCGTCCGCCGCACCCTTTTGGAACGTTGGCCGAGCAACGGCTGTCTGTATTCAGGGTGCCTTCATCCCAGACGATGAATAGAATGCCATCGCCGCCGGGCCTGAATTCGGGCCGGGCAAGGATGGCCGGAAGATTGGCCTGAAGCCATTGATCTGCCTCTTCAGGAGTTCCGTCGTGAGCATCTTCCTGCAGATTCGGGGTTATGTAGGCATAATTGGGTACGTTGCCCTGAGCAAAATCCGTTGCCATTTGTGAATAAGGAACACTGTTCTTGTCCTGGCCTGTTCCCGGGCAGACATCGGAAAAATCAACGAGCGGGTTATGCCGGCGAGCATATTCATTGTTCGGTCCGCCAAAAAGTCCCTGATAGCCGGCAGACGGCATGTTCTCCTGATAGGACCGCCACGTGTAGCCGTGCTTTAACAATTCGCGGACAATATTGTCGTTGTTATGGTTGCATGAAACGGTGTTGTTATCCGTCTCCACCGCGGCACCGGCGACGTACCACATGAGCGCGGGAAGCGAACTATGCTGGTCGGAATAAAACTGTGTGGCTAGCCCATATTGCTTGATGAGCTGGTTGTAGTAGGGCATTTGAGAATTGCCGACAACGTCTTCAAAGCTGTGATTTTCTTCGGTGATCACCCAGACATGGGAGGATCGGGGAATTTGTTGTGCTGCAGCAGAGCCGGCGAAAAATTCACATGAAAATGCCACGAATAAAAAAGTAATTGAGCAAATTCGTTTGAAACGCATTAGCAACTCCCTCGGCAATGAATTTGCAATATGTCAGCAAAATCTTGTCAAGGTGCTGCGTATGTAGTTTCAACCAGCTATTAAGTGTCGGTAAATCTCCGATCATGGTGAGCGTGAATTCTATTCACAATTGCGAAAAGGCAACCGCCGAGGTGGCGTTTTCGTCCGGCTGCTGATGATTCCAAAATGCGAAGGGGAAACCAAGGCGGCTAGTGGCAGGCTGCGCTGCTTCGTCGCGATGACGCTCGGGTTTCACGACGATGAGGGGGAAAGCAGATCTCCGCCGCTTGCTGCTCCGGTCGAGATGACGGAGGGTGGGGCTCTCGCTTGGTCCGGGTTGACTTGAGGACCGCTAGGTGCGGCTGGCGAAGAAGTCGTCTTCCGGTTCCATTTCGGCGACTGCCGCTTTCTGGGTCATGAAGCGCTCGAGGGCCTGCATGGCGCAGCCTTTGCCGCAGAGGTGGCGCATCTCGGGGTTGCGGCTCTGTTCGACACTCCAGGGCAGGACGGAGAAGCGCTGCGGCAACTGATCGTCTTCGTCGCAGGGGCAGTCGGCGTAGGAGAGCATCCACCAGTGATTGGCTTCGCCCTTCTTCTTGCCGCAGATATCGCAGGTAAACGAGACATCCCAGGCCATAAGAGACCTCCGTGGATTGGTGCCTGCCCCTTAAACAGGGCAGGCGATCATGGTAGCGTGAAGATGCGGTGCTTTCCCACATCCAAACATCGATTCGGATTTCCTTGGTAACTGGCGCCGCGAGGGATAAAGGAGTTGGGCTGTGACTTGCGTTGAGTGCGCCTCATCGAGCTTCCGGCTATCGCGGTTCCGGTGGACCGACCTGGAGCGGCTGGCGCTGCTGCAATATCCCGTGCGTTGCCGGAACTGCCGCCGGCGGAGCTACGTGGGCTTCCCGCTGGCGCTTGCCTTGTACCAGGCGCGGCGCGCGAAGCGAAAAGTCGGAGGGATGGTCTGAGGCTGCGGACTAAGCGTGTTTCGAGCGCAGGTCCATGCAGAAGGTGAGCTCGCCGGGTCGGGGCGGCGACAGCTTCTAGTCGGCGGAGACCGGGATCATGGACCCGATCGATGCTGCTGCGGCACCTTGCGGTTGGCGGCGCTGCTTTGCCCAGCGAAGGGCAGGCCGCTCAATGGAAAACCAGCTTATTGCGGCCACCGCGAGGACCGCTGGAGTCGCTGCGGCGAAAAGGCGTAGCGGAGAGCGCAGTGCGAAGTGCTGGGCGAAAAGTTGCTGAATCGGAAACGCGTACAGGTATGTTCCGTAAGAGAGATCACCGAAACGCATAATGCGGTGCAGCGGCAAGCGATCGCAGAACGCGAGATACATCAACAGGTAGGTACCACACACGGGAAACAATAGTGCATATCCCAGCGGAATTACACAGGCGACTGCCAGCGCTAATGCCGAAATGATTGCTCCGCGGAGATGCAAGCCGAATGGAATCTCTATAGAGGTAAAAGATCACGCCCGCCATGTACATAGGTACGAACCTTGCCCAATCCTGGGGATAGCCAAAGAGCGTGGTGGGCAGCGATTTCGGTGAGTGCCATCCAAAATGCAAGTAGAGCAGTGATATCGCGATGCTTGCGCCGAAAACTACGACGAGCAGGCGCCGCTTATGAAGAACCCTGGTCAGAGCCAAGGACAAGCACGCCTATGTAGCAAAGGAACTCATAGCTCACGGTCCAGAGTGATGCATTGAGCAAATTGGGCAGCGGATTTGCAGCGAACACACCTGTCGCCGTGATGCCTTTCAGGCGAACTATGCTTGAGACCACGTGGGCGAGTTTTCCCAGCAGGCCATGACCGTCTACCTGACCGCCTCCCAAGGGGGCGAAGAACAAAGCCATCACTGCTGTCGTCACGAGGAACCCTGGGTAGATTCTGGCGATCCTCTTCTTCAGAAAAGAAAACGTGGACGCCGATCTGGTATAGCTCGCTGTAATCAGAAAGCCGCTCAGGATGAAGAATGCGTCTACTGCGATGGAGCCGCCAGTTGCCTGTTCGCGCGTGAGCCGCATAAACGGCTCAGCCGTGTTACTGCCCAGCGTTATCGGGAATGAGTGCGAGAAGATTACCAATAGAGCAAAGGCGAGCCGTAAAAAATCGATGTTATTCAGGCGTCTGTCGAAGTTGGTGGGCATCTCTGTACACGGTTCGGAGGCTAAGGTCCTGTTTGCTTCTGGCGCAATACTACGTTTAGGGGTGTGGTCTGCCGGATTCGCTCCGCGATTCGGAACCATAGCCCGCAACGGCTTCTCGGGTCTGCCACGCTTGATCAGGAGCGGCCTTTGTTGCCATTCTATGGACGCACCCAGGATCTTCCTTTGCCCAATTCCGACGACCGGTCTGTGCTGCGTGATCTCCCCGTGACAGAAAAATCGACTCCACACGCGGCCGCAGGTTCGAAGATCCTGATCGTGGTGGTGCGGTACGGAACCCTGCTTGAGGACTCGGAAACCATCCGAACGCTGGGCGACTGCATGGCGCAGGATGTGGAGCTGGCGCGGCATTTCTCGACGCTGGTCTGGGACAATACGCCGGTCGCGCAGCCGGTTGCGGGGCTTCCGATTCCGATTGAGTACCGGCACAGCGGCGAGAATGTTGGCGTAGCGGGAGCTTACAACTACGCAATGGAGCTGGCGGAGCAGCGCGGCTTTCCGTGGCTGCTGCTGCTGGACCAGGATACGAAGCTTCCGCCGGGGTTTCTGGCGGCGATGCGCGGTTATGCCAGACCGGCTTGAGGCGGACGCGAAGATCGCGGCGGTGGCGCCGACGGTGCTGATGGGTGACTTGCCGGTTTCGCCGAAGATCCTGTCGCGCTGGGGCAGCGCTAAAGATCCCACGCCGGGCTTTGAGGGAGCTATTTTCGACGAGCTCATCATCATGAACTCCGGCATGCTGCTGCGCGTGTCGGCACTGCGGCGGATCGGCGGGTACAGCATGGACTACTGGCTTGACTTTTCCGATCGCTATGTCTGCCACATGCTGGCGGAACATAAATACGGCGCGTGGCTGGCGGGAAACGTGCGGCTGGACCATCATGTTTCGCTGATGGCGGAGGGCGCAACGTCGACGGAGCGCTTTGCGAACCTGATGGGCGCCCAGGATGCGTATTTCTCCGAGCACAAATCGCTCCTGCGCAATGCAGTGTTCTGCCAGCGGCTGCTGCGCAACGCATTGCGGGAACGGAAGAGTCGCCCGGAGCGCGCGCGGCTTTTGTTTTCGCATCTGCTGCGGAGGCTTACGGTGCGGAAGCGCCGGCGCGTTGAAGAGTGGCGCCGCACGGTGAGCGCCCAGCGCAAAGCGGCTTCCGGGAGCACTCCATCGTGACGCTTGCTGTCGCGCTCTGCACAGACCTGATGATGGAAGCGCCGCTGCACGCGGCTGTGTGTTCGCTGATTGCGCACTCTTCGATCGAGCTGGATTTTTATTTCATGTTGAACGGCTTCGACGCCAAGCGGCGGGATCTGCTGCGGCAAAGCATGGACATGAGCGGCAAGGCACATCGGGCGACGTTTGTAGAGGAGCCGAGCGCCGCTGAGCTTTCCAGCCTGAAGCCTTTCCATGGAAACCGGATTCCGTATTACCGCTTGTTCCTGCCGGAGCTGGTGCCCGCAGACCGGCTGTTGTATCTGGATTCGGACATCGTATCGGCGATCGATGCTGCTCCTCTGATGGACCTCGGGATGTCTCACGCTTCCGGATTTGTGCCGGCGGGGGTGACAGGCACCTACATCGAGCGCGAGCTTTTCGCGAGGGTTGGCCTTGCGCCCGATACGCCCGCATTCAACTCCGGCGTGATGCTCTTCGATCTGAAGGTGTGGAGAGAGCAGAAGCTTGGCCGTGAGACGCTCGACTTCTGCCGCAAGCACCAGGAATACGACCAGACCGGCCTGATCGCGGTGTCTGCGGGACGCTTCGAGGCGCTTCACGCCAAATACAACATGCCTCTTTACACCACGACGGAGCTGGCATACGCCCGCGAGTTTCCCGGGCTGTATCACTTCGTTGGGAGTCCCAAGCCGTGGGACATCGGCGGGCGCCAGTTCCACTCCTGCTTTTCTATTTACGCAGAGGCGCTGGAGAAGACGGTGTGGCGGCGCCACGCGACGGACTACGCGAGCTTGGCGAATTGGAAGCGTGCTTACAAGGTCAAAGGCGGCTATGCCCGCAAGCTGCTTGCGGCGGCGCGCAAGTGCCTGCCGTCGTAAGGGCGAGCAGTTCTCCGGTTCGCGGCCTTTTTCATTTCCTAACCTGAAATTTCGAATGCAGGGAACCAATCCTGGGGTTCCGGCGTAGTCCTATTGCAATGCCATAGGAATGGTGGGAGGATTCCTATTGGTAGCGCATAGGAGACGATTGCATGGGTGATCGCGCGGATGTGTGGCAGGGAACGCTGGCGCTGATGGTGCTGAAGACCATCGAGTCGATGGGGCCGATTCACGGATATGGGATTGCGCGGCGCATCGAGCAGACGAGCGGCGACATGCTTTCACTGAACTACGGCACGCTGTATCCGGCGCTGCTAAAGCTGGAGCAGGAGGGCGCGATTGCGTCGGAGTGGGGCGCGTCGGAGAACAACCGCAAGGCGAAGTTCTACAAGCTGACACGCGCCGGACGGAAGCGGTTGGAGCAGGAGGCGCGCGAGTGGGAGCAGGCGACGGCAATTGTGGCGCGCTTCTTCACTCCTGCTTTGGGCGACCCCGGAGAGGAGCCGGCATGACGAAGCAGGTGAGAGCGTGCTGGCGGCGCGTGCTGGGCTTCTTCGGCAGACGAGCGGATGAGGATTTTTCTGCCGAACTGGAAAGTCATCTGCAGATGCACATCGCCGATAATCAGCGCGCGGGGATGTCGCCCGAGGAGGCGCGGCGCAGTGCGCTGATGAAGCTGGGCGGCCTGGAGCAGGCGAAGCAGGCGTATCGGGAGCGGGAAACTTTGCCCTGGCTTGAGAACCTGCTGCAGGATTTGCGCTTTGCAGTGAGGCAGTTGCGGAAGTCGCCGGGCTTCACGCTTACCGCGGTGCTGACGCTTGCGCTGGGCATTGGGGCGCTCACCACGGTCGCCACATGGACGAATGCGGTGCTGTACAACCCCTGGCCGCATGTTGCCGCGCCGCGCGAGCTTCGCTTTATCGATGCGACGGTGCTCGGGAACAGCGGCTACTCCGTGCACTATGACAATTACCAGTTTCTGCGCGAATCGGGGCGCTCGTGGAAGGACGCCATCGCGTTTGCGATGACCGAGGTGAACCTGACGGAGCCGGGCGCGCAACCGCTGGCCATCACCGCCGGCCTGGTGTCCTCAAACTATTTTCACTTCCTTGGCCTGACGCCACAGAGTGGAGGCTTCTTTCAGCCGGACAGCGACGATCGCGCTTATGGGAAGCATGACGAGATCGTTCTCTCCGATGCATTGTGGCGCGATCGCTTCAACGCGGACCGGTCGATTGTAGGCCGCACCATTTCGATCAATCGGCATGGCTTCACCGTCATAGGCATCGCACCGAAGAATTTCGCAGGTATCTTTGGCGGCGTCGCGGAGGCAGCCTGGATACCGCTCTCCGGATTGCGCGACCTCTCTGCTGACTCGCCACCCGATCCGTTGCTCCAGCTTCACTACGGTCTGCAGGTTGCTGTTCGCCTTCGTCCCGGGGTGAGCGACGCTTCGGCAGCAGCCGAGGTGCATGCGCTGGCCCGTGCCTTTGTTCTTCAGTCCGGCGGCAAGCAGGGCCGTTGGGATTTGAACCTGCGGGATGCTGCACATTTCGAGCGCGGCCTCTTCATCATGATTGGTTCGCAGCTGCCCGTGCTGCTGGGAGCATCTGTCCTGCTGATGGTGCTGGTGTGCATCAACATTGCTTCGCTGCTCGGCCAACATGCAGCGCGCCGCCGCCGCGAGGTTGCGATTCGTTCTGCATTGGGGGCTACGCCGAGTCGTATTGCGGCTCAGGTACTGGCAGAGACGGGCTTGCTGGCCCTTGCCGGCGCGCTGGCGGGATGGGCGGCCAGCATCGGGATGGCGCGCGGGCTTTACGTATTGCTACCCAACTTCGGCGCGCCACTGACTTTCAACCTGCAGGGCGACGCGCGCATTCTGCTCTTCGTGACGGCGGTCGCCATTGCCGTCACGCTGGCCTGCGGCATCTATCCCGTGCGCCAATCGTTGCGTGTCTCGCAAAACGAGGCGCTGCATGAGGGCGGTGCTGCCGTCGCGGGTAGTTCGCACAAACGCTTCGGCAGACGCATACTGCTTGGCCTGCAGCTTGGCATTTGCTTCGTGGTCCTGGTCTGCTGTGGCCTGCTGACACGCAGCGCGCTCAATATTGTGCATCGCGCTATTGGCTTTGATCGTGCGAACTGCCTTACCGCTGAGCTCGATCTTGCGCGGTCTGGCTATTCCGCCGAACGCGGTCTGGCCTTTCAGACGGCGCTTCTCGATCGCCTGCGCTCCACGCCGGGCGTGGCATCGGCTACGCTCACCTCGCATCCGCCCATGGGCGACGACAATTCCGGCAACACGCAGGACATCGCCATCCCTGGATACGTTGCCGCCAAAGGCGAGGAGATGAGCGTTATTACCGACTACGAAGGCCCGGACTTCTTCCACATCCTGGGCATCGCCATGCGACAGGGCCGCGAGTTCACGACCGGCGACACCGTGCCTCCTCCACTGCCGTCGCCATCATCAATGAACCCATGGCGCACCGCTATTGGCCGAAGGGAGACGCCGTCGGACACAGTGTCCTGGTCAACGGGCACTCCTATCGCATCGTCGGCATCGCCGGCGATTTCGCCTACTCCGATCCTGCGAACACCGACGCTGAGTCCTTGCTCTTTCTTCCTCTCACGCAGCGCTACTCGAGCAGCTTCTTCGTCGTGCTCCGTCCGCGCAGCTCACTCGCGGCGATCACGGCGCAACTGCGTCAGACAGTTGCGGGTCTCGATAGTTCGCTGCCCGCTCGAAAATGTGCGCACCCTGGAAGCACTCACCGCCGAGCGCTATCAGATGTCCCGCATCCCTGCGGAGCTGCTCAGCGTCTACGCCATCTCCAGCGTGCTTGTCGCAATGCTTGGCCTGTATGCAGTGATGGCTTACTCGGTCATCGAGCGTCACCGTGAATTCGCACTGCGCATCGCTCTCGGCTCCACGCGCGCGGCGGTCTTTCGGCTGGTGCTGGGCGGGAGCGCGTGGACAGTGGCGATTGGGCTGGCGGTGGGCGGCCTGGGCTCCATTGCCGCCGTGCGTCTGCTCCGATCGATGCTCTTCGGCATTACGCCGTTCGATGCGGCGAGTTATTGGGCTGCTGCTGTGTGCCTGCTGGTGACCGTGCTGGTTGCGGGGCTGGTGCCTGCCCGGCGCGCGGCTGCAATTGAACCGATGCAAGCGCTGCGAACCGAATAGGAGAAATCATGCGAAGACTACGTGCGTGGTGGCGGCGGATGTTGGGTGTGGCTCGCGGATTCTGGCCGTGAGCAGGAATGGCGGATGAGATTGAGAGCCATATCCAGATGCAGGCGGAAGAGAACGTGCGTGCCGGCATGAACTCCAGTGAGGCGCGGCGCGCGGCGATTATGAAGCTGGGTGGGTTGGAGCGGACGCGGCAGGCCTATCGCGAGCGCGACACGCTGCCGCTGATTGAAAACCTGCTGCAGGATTTGCGTTTTGCTTTCCGGCAACTGGCGAAGAATCCGGGATTCGCGGTGACGGCGATTGTGATTCTGACGCTGGGGATTGCGGCCAGCGTGGCGCTGTTTGCATTTGTGGATGCGGCGCTGCTGAAGCCGCTGCCGTATGCGCAGCCGAGCAGACTGACGGCGGTGTATGAGAGCGGTGAGTCGTACGCGCACTCGAATCTCTCGTATCCGGATTACGTGGACTGGAAGCGGATGAACAAGGTCTTCCAGTCGCTGGCGGGCTACCAGGGCAATGGATTTCTGCTGAAGACGGCGAGCGGGACCGAGCCGGTGCGTTCGATACGCGTCTCGGATAACTTCTTCCAGACGCTGGGCGTTGCGCCGTTGATGGGGCGCGATTTCTACAAAGGCGAGGACCTGCCGAGCGGACCGCGCACGACCATGCTGAGTTATGCGACGTGGCAGCATCGGTTTGGCGGGCGCAGCGATGTGATCGGACAGGCGGTGTCGCTGGGCGGCGTGCCGTACACGATTGTGGGCGTGCTGCCGAAGGGGTTCAGCTTTGCGCCGCGGGGCGATGCGGAATTCTGGACGCCGTTCCATGCCGAGAGCGAGTGCGATCTGCGGCGGAGCTGCCACGGGATGTATGGCGTGGGGCGGCTGAAGGACGGAGTGACGGTGGCACAGGCGCAGGCAGCCATGTCCGCGATTGCGAAGGAACTGGAGCGCATGTATCCGGGCTCGAACCATGATCAGGGTGCCGCGATCCTCCCGCTGAGCGATGCGATTGTGGGGCCGGTGCGGCCGATCCTGCTGGTGCTGCTGACCGGGGCAGGGCTGCTGCTGCTGATTGCGTGCGTGAATGTGTCCAGTCTGCTGCTGGTGCGCGCAGAGAGCCGGCGGCGCGAGATGGCAGTGCGCGGCGCGCTGGGTGCGTCGCCGCTGCGGCTGGCGCGTCAGTACGCGACGGAAGGGCTGGCACTGACGCTGATTGGGAGTGTGCTGGGCACCTGTGCGGCGCTGGGAGTGATGCAGGCGCTGCTGCGGCTGATTCCGAAAGAGATGATGGCGAGTATGCCGTTCCTGAACGGACTGGGGCTGAATCTGCATATCGTGCTGTTCACTGTGACGATTGCTGCGATGGCGACGGTGCTGTTTGCAGTGACGCCGCTGGTGCGGCTGCCCACGCGGGAGCTGCAGGGCGGCCTGAGTGAAGGCGGACGCGGGGCGGCGGGCACGTTGTGGCGGCGGCTGGGATCGAACATGGTGGTGGCGGAACTGGCGATTGCGATGGTGCTGCTGGTGGGCGCGGGCCTGCTGGGCAAGAGCCTGTACCGGCTGCTGCATGTAGAGATTGGTTTCCATCCGGAAAATCTGGCGACGTTGACGATTTCGGGATCGGATACGGCGTATGGAAAGGCGCCGGACCAGGTGCGAATGGCGCGCTCGGTGGTGGATCGGCTGGATGCGACGCCGGGTGTGGAGTCGGCGGCGCTGACTTCGACTCTGCCGGTGAACCAGAACGGCAATACCGACTGGATCCGATACGAGGGCCGGCCATATCACGGCGAACACAATGAAGTGCTGGAGCGCGACGTCACTCCTGACTACTTCAAAACGCTGGGCGCGAAGCTGCTGCGGGGGCGCGGGTTCACCCCGGATGACGATGCGAACCATCCGAACGTGGCGATCATCAACAAGGCGATGGCGCGACGCGATTTCGGCAATGCAGATCCGGTGGGGAAACGCGTGGGCAATCTGGACCTGAACGCGAAGTCGATGAAGACGATCGTGGGGGTGGTGGACGGATTTCGCGAAGGGCCACTGGATGAGGATGTGTGGCCGGCGATTTACTACCCGATGTATCAGAGCCCGGACAATTATCTTTCCGCCGTGGTGCGCACGAAAGGATCGGATGTGGCGATGCTGCCGGCGCTGACGGCGGCGGTGCATGCGGTCGATCCGGATCTGGGTGTCATCGACCAGACCACGATGAACCTGCGGATTCAGGAATCGCAGACGGCGTATATGCACCGCTCCGCCACGTGGATGGTGGGCAGCTTTGCTGCACTGGCGGCGTTGCTGGGCGTGGTGGGGCTGTATGGCGTGGTGGCGTATTCGGTGGGGCAGCGGACGCGGGAGATCGGCGTGCGGATGGCGCTGGGCGCGCAGCGCGGCACCATCTATGGGCTGGTGCTGAAGGAGGCGGGACGGCTGACGGCGCTGGGGATTGCGGCGGGACTGCTGTGTTCCGTGGCAGTGCTGTCGCTGATGGGCAAGCTGCTGTTTGAAGTGAAGGCGTGGGATGCGCCGACGCTGGTTGGCGTCTCGCTGCTGCTTGGCGTGGCGGCGCTGGTGGCGAGTTATCTGCCGGCGCATCGTGCGGCTTCGGTGAATCCGGTGGAGGCGCTGCGGGCGGAATAGTGCTGGCCGCACGGGCAGAGGCCTGGGCGGACTGGCCGTCCGGGCACAAGCACCTGCGGTGCAGATTGCGGGGTTCGCTCCCTTTGGTCGCTCACGTTGGTTCGTGGTAGCAAAAGAGAGCTGCAGTTCCTTCGCTTCGCTCAGGATGACAGTTCTTTGGTGGGCTGGCTACTCGCGGGTGAGGCGCTCGATGATGTTGCGATGCTGCGGGTATTGCGCGGCGAGTTCGTCGCGCTTTGCCATTTCGAAGTCGGCGAAGTCGAAGGCGGGTGCTACCGTGCAACCGACGAGCGCAAACGTATCTGGCTGGCGCAGCGATGATCCGAACCAGCAGCCTGCAGGCACTACGGCCTGAAACTGCTCGCCCGCTGCATGATTGCTGCCGAGCAGAAGCTGCCGGTAGTTGCCGCCAGGTTCGATGACGTGGACGACGAGGGCGGAGCCTGCGTAGAAGTGCCAGAGTTCATCCGAGCGCAGGCGATGGAATGCGGAGAACTGGTCGCCGGCGAGCAGGAAGTAGATCGCGGTCGAGGCGGCGCGGTCGCCGCTGTAGCCGGGCAGTGCGGAGTGCGGCAGCGTGAGTGAAGCGCGGTAGGTCTGGCGGTAGAAGCCGCCTTCCGGATGCGGCTCCAGGTGGAGGCGATCGATCCAGCGCTGTGCGTCTGTGGCGGCGGGTTCCATCTCCGATCAACATACACAATCCAGACATACACGACCTGGGCGCTTCGCCGGCTGGACAGATCGGCGAGGTTGCGTGTGTGATGGCGCCATGCGTCCGAGGCATGTTGCGAGTTCGTTGTGTTGGTTGTTGTGCTCATCGCGCTGTGGCTGCTGAGCAATCACCGGCCGCCAAAGTCTACCTCATCGCCGTCCGCGCCGGCCGCCGCGCGGGGGCCTGTTGCGCAGCGCGGCGGGCGCGATGTGCCGGTGCCGGCGAGCTGCACGCCTGAAGTGAATCAGAAGCTGGCGGATCTGCTCGCGCAGCAGACGACGCAGAACGTGGACAACGTGATGGTGTGCGGAGCGACGATCAGCCCGTCGCGCACGCAGCGCGGCGGCTCGCATGGGAATCACCAGGTGCTGCCGTTGGTGGTGAACCTGCCGGGCGCGGGATCGAAGCTGGTCGAGGTCGTCACCAACGACGATCTGGATGGCGTGGTGACTGCGCCGAAAGGAGCGGCGGTCTACGCGTATGGGCAGGCGTTCTTCGATCAGGGCTCGCGGTTTGTGGCGGGCATTCACGATGTCCATTGCGCTACGCATCGTACGGCGGATAACGGCTGGGTGGTGGTGAATGGGGCGAAGTCGCCGGCTAGCTGCACGTATCGACTGCTGATGGCTCCGCTGACAGGCTGAGGCTCATTGCAAAACCGCTGATGGCTCGTTGGGCGGTGAACTTCCGTCGCACCTGAAGCGTAATATGGAGTGCTACCGGAGGTCTGCCATGCACTTTTCACCGAGCACGATTGCGGCGTTGGTGATTGCGGCGAGCTTTGCCGCGGGCCTCAACGTGTATGCCACTGTGTTGACGCTGGGAGTGCTGGCGCGGCTGCACTGGGCGGTGCTGCCGGGCGGGCTGGAGATGCTGGGCGACTGGTGGGTGATCGGCGCGAGCGGGGCGCTGTTTGCGGCGGAGTTTATCGCGGACAAGATTCCCGGCTTCGACATGGTGTGGAATGCGCTGCACACGTTTGTGCGCATTCCGGTGGCGGCGCTGCTGGCCTATGGCGCAACGACACATTTGTCGCCGCCGATGCAATTGCTGGCGGTGGCGGTGGGATCGGCGATTGCGCTGGCGGCGCATGGCTCGAAGACCGCGGTGCGGGCAGCCGTGACGCCGAGTCCGGAGCCGGTGTCGAATATCGCGCTGAGCACGACGGAAGATGTCGCTGCGGTGGGACTGAGCTGGCTGGTGACGGTGCATCCGTGGGCGAGTGCTTCGATTGCCCTGGTGGCGGTGGTGCTGGCGGTCTTTGCGGTGCGCTGGGTGGTGCGGGCCTTCCGGCGGATGTTTGGCCGGACGAGTGGTGCGCTTGGCGGCTCCGCAGGCGAAGAGCGCCTGATTTGCGGATGGATACGGAGCAACTTAGCTAGAGCTGAGTGAAATCGCACCCGAGAGAGAAGCGCAAAGCTGCGCAGATTTCCCCCATTCGCAACGAACTCAGTTGAGCAACTCGTCGGCCTAGCCGATTCTGAGAGATGGTGACCGCATTGTGGAGATTGACTGCACACGGAGCTTTCATGCCGTCCTCTTCGCTCAGAACTACTTCGGAGGGCACGCCACGGATCACGGACGTGATTGGTGCAACAGTGACAGTAGCAAGATACTCGATAGCGATGTCGCGGGTTAGCACGACGACAGGTCTCTTCTTATCTGGCGGAGCGAAGTGGTACAGCCGGACATCCCCTCGGGCTATTCTGGCGGCCACGCTGCCTCCGCCTCCCAGACAAGGGACTCGTCGGTCGCATGGGGCCGCTTTGCATAACCCTGGCGATCCTGCTCTTCGCGGGCACGGACTTCCAGCCTCCGCAAGTGCTCCCGCAGTGCGTCGCGTATCAAGGCGGAACGATTCCGGTTTATCCGCCGCGCCGCCTGGTCGGCGGCCTGCAAGAGCTTCTTATCGAGGACAACCTGGATTGTTTCCATATTGTGGAGTCCGCTCCACATTACATTCCACATAAGCTGATAGCGGCTAGTTCAACGTCGCCTTGCAAGGCGAGCGGCGCAGGCGCGTTCGGCCCGTCAAATCATTGTGTCGATACGGAAGCGCGATGGAGTGATTTGAAAGTATTGGTCGGGACGGGCAGATTCGAACTGCCGCCCGCGGCTGCGCCGACCCTCGCAGGACTTCATTCCCGCGCCTTCGCTTCGCTGCGGCGCGAGAGTTGGGGTGCTTCGTGGATCGGCAGTTCCACACATGATCTGCCGATACGAAGTGCGATGGAATTTGAGAAATGATTGGTCGGGACGGGCAGATTCGAACTGCCGACCCCTCGCACCCCAAGCGAGTGCTCTACCAGGCTGAGCCACGTCCCGACGACGGTGAGGCAGGGGTCTTGCTTAGATGAGTGTATCAAGACTGGTGATTCTGGTCGCCAGCCGATCAATCCGGACAAATTTCCCTCAAGACGCGTTCCATTGCCTTGTGGCGAGCACTGCCTCGATCGGCAATCCAGCGCTCATTGTGACCGTGCCAAGAGAGGCCCGGATCACCTTGAGCCTGGTGTCTTCTCGAGCTTGGCGAAATTTCTTTGGATCGATTTTGCAACGCTTCGCCAACTCGACCGCTGTTATTGAGGGCATCGTCATACGCTAGACGGCCGGTGGGATGTAGTCCTGGGGCAGGGCGGAGCCTTCGCCGAAGAAGAATTGTTCCATCTGCTCGACCAGGAACTCCTGGGCTTCGCGCGTCCAGGGCTGGAGGCGGTATTCGTTCAGCAGCATCTTCTGGCGCTCGACCCACTCCTGCCAGCTTTGCTTGGAGACGTTGTGGAAGACCTTGTTGCCGAAATCGGAGTCGAAGGGCGGCTCATCCAGTCCTTCCATCTCTTTCTTGTAGCGGGAATCCTGGACCATGTGGGCCATCGGTGCGTTCTCCTCGTAGGGTGTCCTTCTTATTGTAAGCAAAGCGGGCGGCCGGGCGCGCTGCGATAGCATCGAGTCGAGATGGCTGATACGCAACTTCAGAGAAAACCACGGGTGCGATTTGCGCCCTCGCCTACCGGCATGCTGCATGTGGGCAATGCGCGGACGGCGCTTTACAACTGGCTGTTTGCGAAGCACAACGGCGGCACGGCGATTCTGCGCATTGAGGATACGGATGTCGAGCGGTCGGAGGCGCGCTACGAGTCGCTGCTGATCGAGGACCTGCACTGGCTGGGGCTGACGTGGGAGGAAGGGCCGCAGATGGGCGGGTCGCACGGCCCTTACCGGCAGAGCGAGCGGTTGCCCATCTATGCCGACCGCACCGAGCGGCTGCTGGCGGAAGGCAAGGCGTACCGCTGCTTCTGCACGCCGGAGCAACTGGAGGCGGAACGCGCTGCGGCTACGGCGGCGCATCAGCCGCAGGTGTACAGCGGCCGGTGCCGGGTGATTTCGGTGGAAGATTCGCAGAGGCGGGCGGCGGCGGGAGAATTGTATGCTGTGCGGTTACGAATCCCGGAGCATCCGATACGTTTTCACGACCTGGTGCGCGGGGAGGTGGAGTTTCCGGCAGAGGCGGTGAGCGATCCGGTGCTGGTGCGCTCGAGTGGGATGCCGGTCTACAACTATGTCGTCGCGGTGGACGATGCGCTGATGGAGATCACGCATGTGATCCGCGGCGACGATCATGTATCGAATACGCCGAAGCAGGTCGCGATCTATGAGGCCTTCGGATGGACGGTGCCGGAGTTTGCGCATCTATCGACCATCCTGGGCAGCGATCGCGAGCGGTTGTCGAAGCGGCATGGGGCGACGTCGATTGCCAGCTTTCGCGAGATGGGGTATCTGCCGGAGGCGCTGATGAACTACCTGGCGCTGCTGGGCTGGGGCGCGGAAGGCGGGACGCGCGAGACCTTCGCGCCGGAAGAACTGGTTCGCGAATTCAAGCTGGAGCGGGTGACGGCATCGCCGGCGGTCTTTGATATCGGCAAGCTGGATTGGCTGAACCGGCACTATCTGAAGCTGCGGCCGATTGCGGAGGTCGCCCGGCTGGCGTGGCCGTATTTTGAGCAGGCGGGGTATCTGGGGCCGCGCGAGAAAGCGACTATCGAAGTTGCAGAATGGTTCGAGCGGCTGGTGGCGGTGTTTCTGCCGGGTGTGGATCATCTGGACCAGCTGCCGGCGAAGGCTGCATTTGTGTTTGCGCTGGACCCGTCGAAGACGAAGGCTGATCCGGAGAATGCGGCGATCCTGCTAAGCGATGTAGGGCAGCGCGTCATCGGCGCATTTGCGGCGCGGGCATGGCGGAGCCGGGGCCGATCACGCCGGAGCGATTCAAGGCGATCATGAACGAGATGAAGACGGAGACGGGCGCGAAGGGCAAGGATCTGTTCCATCCGGTGCGCATTCTGCTGACCGGGGCGCACTCCGGGCCGGAGTTCGACAAGATCATTCCGCTGATCGAAGAGGGTGCGGCGCTGGGGCTCGGCGTGAAGAGCGTTGCGGAGCGGGCTGCGGCTGCAGGTTTGTAGGGGCGAAGTACCCGTTGTCGCAACAAGCTGCGTTCTGTGCGGCTGCATAATGCGGCATGGCTCAATCCATGGAAGTGAATCCGGCGCGTAGCTGGTCGCGGGTGGATGGCATTGATCTGCTGCGCGGGCTGGCGATCTTTTTCGTGCTGATGAATCACGTCAACATGCAACTGCTGTTTGCGCATGTTCCTTATACGCAGGGATTGCCGAAGCAGCTTGTTGCTTCACTGGTGTGGAACGGGCAGCAAGGCGTGCAGATTTTCTTTGCGGTGTCGGGATTTTTGATTACGGCGACGAGCCTGCGGCGATGGAAGAGTCTTGATCGGGTCTCGATTGCGGATTTCTACCGATTGCGCTTTGCTCGCATTGCGCCGCTGCTCGTGGCGGTGCTGGTGGTTCTGAGCGTGTTGCACGTGGCGCATGTGCGCCATTTCGTACTGAAGCCGGAGACCGGCGGTCTGGGACGCGCACTACTGGCGGCGGTCACCTTCCATGTGAATTTGCTGGAGGCGCGACGCGGATATCTGCCGGGTAACTGGGACATTCTGTGGTCGCTGTCCATCGAGGAGACGTTCTACCTGGCTTTTCCGTGGGTGTGCCGGTTGTTCGGGCGCGGGAAGCTGCTGATCGTCGGTGCTGCTGGTGTTTGTCCTGCTGGGGCCGTTTGGACGATCGGTGCTGACGCATGGGAATCCGGTGTGGCGGGAGTATTCGTATCTCGGCGGAATGGATGCGATCGCGATGGGGTGTCTAACGGCGATTGCGCTGCATGAGCGTGCGCTTTCGCGCACATGGCTGCGCTGGATCGGGATCGTGGGCGGAGCGCTGCTGGTGTTCTGCCTCGGGTTCTCACGTACGGCAGAGACATTGCTGCCGCAGAGAACGGGCTTGTACATGAGCGTGATTGGGATTGGCGCGTGCATGGTGATTGCGGTTGCGGCGCAGACGGGATGGCGCAGCCCGCGGGTGCTGACGCCGCTGCTGCTGGCGGGACAGCGGAGTTATGAGATCTATCTGACGCACATGTTTGTGGTGATTGCACTGGCGGAAGTGTTTGTCACGACTGGGAAGCGGATGTGGGCGGTTCCGCTGTTCTTCGCTGGCGTTCTGCTCGTCGGCGGGCTGTTGGGCGACGCGGTGGCGCGGTTCTATTCCGAGCCGATGAATCGCAGGCTGCGCCGTCGTTGGAACGATGGGGCTCGGACGATGGGTTCGGTTGTGGAGACTGCGCCGCCGGGTGAGGCGGTCCTGCGATAGAGCGATTGCGTGCGCTCAGGCGGTGGCGAGGCGCGGTATGTGGTCAAGCTTCATGAGCAGCAGGGTCATGTCGTCATGCTGGGGCGCGGTGGCGGCGAAGCGGTCGGCTTCGTTCACGATGTGGCGCAGGATGGTGCCGGCGTTTTCCGGCAGGCGAGAGCGCGCGGCGGCTACCATGCGCTCCTCGCCCCATTCCTGGTCCTGCAGGTTAAGCGCTTCGCTGATGCCATCCGTGTAGGCGAGCAGCAGATCGCCGGGCTGGAGCAGCAGGCGGCATTCTTCGTAGAGGGCATCGGGAAGCAGGCCGATGACCGGACCGCCGCCCTCGAGTGGATGGACCTCGCTGTTGCGAAGGACATAGGGCGGGTTGTGGCCGGCGTTGACGTAGCGCAGCAGACGCTGCATGGGCTCGTAGATGGCGAAGAAGAACGTGGCGTAGCGGTTGGTCGCGGAGGATTCGTAGACGAGGCGGTTGACGCGCGACATGAGTAGAGCGAGGTCGGCGGGACCGTCCATGGTCATGCCGCGGAGCGAGGCGCGCAGGCTGGCCATGAGCAGGGCGGCGGAGATGCCTTTGCCGGAGACATCGCCGATGGCGAGACCGAGCGAGCCGTCGTGGAGCGAGAGGACGTCGTAATAATCGCCGCCAACGCCCTGCGCGGGACGGCATGCGCCGTGGATGCTATGGCCGGGCAGCGTGGGGAGTTGCTGCGGGAAAAGGCGCTCCTGCACTTCGCGGGCGATCTCGATCTCGCGATCGATGCGTTCGCGGCGGGCGGCCTCGCTGGCGAGTGAGTGGACGAGCGCGCTGATCTCAAGCGCGAGGCCGGCCTGCGTGCTGACGGACTGCAGCAGGCGCAGGTCGGAGGGCGTGTAGGGCTCCTCGGAGCGCTTTGAGCCAAGGCTGATGAAGCCGAGCAGGCGGTCGCGTCCGGCGAGGGGGAGAAGCAGCTCGGTGCCGAGAGTATCGAGCGCCTGGCGCTCGCGATCGTCGGCGAGAAGAAACCAGCCGTCGGGATTCTCGCGGTACAGCGTGGCGGGCTGGTTGGAGCGCGCGAGATTGCGGACGGTAGAGGAGCTTTCTTCAAAGCGCTTTGGCACGTCGTCACCGACGTTGATGCAGTGCTCAATGCCGAAGCTGCGGCCCTGGCGGAGATACACGGCGATACAGGAGACGTGCAGGACCTCTGAGATCCGGCGGGTTACGGTCTCGACGAGGGGCTTGGCCTCGGTAAAGCGGCGCGCCTGATCCGAAAGCTCGCTCAGGACCAGCTCGGCGTCATACGCCTCGCGGAAGAATTTGCGATCGAGCCAGCGCTGTATGCGGTGGCTGATGGAGTCATGTGCGGTGAAGAGCTTGATGAGCCCGGCCGCGACCAGGATGAGGACCGGGATGGCGACCGGGAGATTTTCCTTGTGCCGGACCAGCGGAAAAACGAAGCGGATGAGGATGAAGGCGACGACGGCGAACTCCGCCACGAGCAGCGAATAGCGGGCGAGCGCGTACTTGGTCCCCATGCGCAGGAGGAGGCGGACGTCCAGCGCGCGCTGGACCACGACGACGTAGGCAAAGGAGAAAGGCGCGGCGAAGAAGAGCAGGAACCCGACGAGGGTGACCCAGGGGTGGTTGTTGGGCTGCATGTGGAAGTGCGGGAGCACATAGAAGACGAGTTCCAGCGAGCTGATGCCGATGATGGAGCCGGCAGCGAGCACCTGCATGCGGCGCCGGGCGTCGGCTGTGGTGGCGGAGCGTAGCTTGTCGAGAATGGCGGCGACATAGACAAGGACACAGATGAGATTGAGCGGGTTCAGCCCGTGCTGAAGCCATGTGCCGATGCGATCGCTGGTGTGACCGAACTGTGGGGCAGCGAAGTTCTCAATGGCGAAGGTGGTGAAGATGAGAAGAATTGCCGCACAGAGCGGGGTCAATAACAGCCACTTCGCCCATGGAAAGCGGCGATCGAGACGCCAGCGCTCCGGGAAATAGATTCCGAAGAGTAGCAGCGCAGGTGCGACGAGAGATTGCAGAGCTTGGAACCAGCCGCCAAGCCAGGTTACCCATAGGCCAGGCCACCAGTTCGGTGTGTGGGCGAAGGTGGACGGGGCAGCGAACAGGATGAGGAGCAGCCAGGCATTAGGGTCACGAATACGCGCAGCAGCGACCCAGTAGCCAATGAGCAAACAGATCAGCGGGGGGACGACAAGCAGCAGGCTGATCATCCAGTCTTCGTTGAAGTGCCGGGGCGAAGGCTCGCGGCCGACGGTATGGATGACGGCGCGATGGACGGAGCCATCCATATGTCGAACTAGCAGCGGCAGGGAGTCGCCGGCATGAACGAATGCTTTGCCGCCGCGCATGGCGATCATCTGTGCGTGGCTCTTGTATGGTTCGCCGCGTAGTTCGAGCAGGCGGTCGCCGGGCTTGAGGCCGGCGGCGGTGGCCTCCGGCTTCAGGTCGCTCAGTGTGAGCAGGTCGTCATCCACCTGGAAGGGCATGCGGGCATGCTCGCCGCGATGCAACAGCTCCTGAAAGACTGCCGTGGTCTGCATGACGTAGAAGGTCATGCTGGCGGCGATGAAGAGACCGAGCGCCAGGTACAGGAGACGGGTTGCGGTTTTGCTGGTCATCGGTAACTGCTCAGGGCCAGGATCGTGGTCCGGGGCGTCTTCATCATAGTGCGGCGGCGGGAAGAGTGTGACAGAACCGCGATCCGCAAAACGGGCATTTTCCTTGCGAAAAGGCCTGACGGCTGTTGCATTTCGGGCAGAGTCATCCCTGTTTCCGCTTGAGCCCGGCGTATGGATGAGAACAACGGGCATGGAGGAGGTACGCGCCGGGATGCGGCGCGGTTCCCGGGAGAGTCAAGAGTCAGGGAATAGAAAGGGAAGAGGAACAGGAAGAGATTGCTAGGAGCCGCCGTGTGCGGTGAGCTTGACCAGGATGTTGCCGCGGGTGGCATTGGAATAGGGGCAGGTGCGGTGGGCGTCGGCAACCAGCTTTTCTGCGGCGGCCTGATCGAGGCCGGCGACTTGTACGTCGAGCGCCACCGCCAGAGTGAAGCCGTTATCGCCCTCGGCGGGGCCGATGGAGACCTTGGCGTCGATGGTGATGTCGCCGGGCCGGAGCTTCTGCTGCATCGCCTGATATTGCATGGCGCCGATGAAGCAGGCGGAGTAGCCGGCGGCGAAAAGCTGTTCCGGATTTGCGCCCGGCTTGCCGGTGCCGCCGAGCTCGGGCGGGGCTGAGAGATCGAGGTCGACGCTGCCGTCGGAGCTGCGGACGTGGCCGTTGCGGCCATTCTTTGCGGTGACTTCTGCGGTGTAGAGGGTCTGGACGAGCGCGAGCATGGTTGGGGAGGCCTCCTGGGACATCTGCTCGGCCGCCACCGGCGGCGACCTTGTTAGATTCGCATAAGGGACGGGATGGCGGTGACGGGATTGGCGATCATAGACCGGAGCTTTCCGGCGGAGTGGACGGTGGAGGTGCTGGCGACGCGGCCTATGATTCTGCCGCGGCGGCATTTCGTATATCCCGTGGAGGTGGAAGAGGTGGAGCGCGGAGCGCTGGAGCTGATGGTGCAGCGGGTGGAGGGCGAGCCCTTCCTGGCGACGTGCGCGCTGGGCTTTGCCAGCCCGGCGGTGCCGACCGGGGTCTGGAGCTGCCCCGATCCCGCAGTGGTGTGCGCGGTGGCTGGGGGCTATGGATACATGATCGACAGCCGCGCGCCGGAGCGGTGGCAGCAGCTGGAGTACCGGCCGGTGACGGAGGTGCGTCCGCTTCCGGCGGCAGGGCTGCTGATCTTCGTGAGCTTTCACGCGATTGAGGCGTGGGGCACGGGGGGCGGCTATGGCAGACGGCGCGGCTCTCCTGGGAGGGCGTGCGGCTGGGTGAGGCGACGGCGACGGAGCTGCGAGGCTGGGGCTGGGACATGCGAACCGATACGGAGATGGAGTTTGTGGTGGACCTGGCGACGGGGCGGCATACGGGCGGGCCGAAGTTCTGATGGAAGCTTCGTTACGCGGTTAGCTGGTAGAAGCTGAGTGCCGCGTCGCCCTGTTCGAGGATGCGGTAGCGGTGGAGCGGTCCATAGGTATCCGCTATGGCCCCAGAGCCCCGGCGTGCGTGCTCGGCGATCACGATGGCCTTGGGTGCGAGAAGCGCGGTGGAGAATTCAGCCAGCAGCGTCAGAGATTCCGTGTAGGCCGCGGTGTCTTCCCATGGCGGGTCGAGATAGACGAGGGTGAAGCGTGGATCGCGCCGGGCGATACGTTCGCCATACGGCCGCGTTGCGCGCGGCCAGATTGCGCAAGGCGAGCGGCACGCTGCGCTGTTCTGCTTGAAAGCCTTCGCGAATCCCGAGACCGGCCAGATTGGAGCGAAGCGCGGCGATGGCGGGCGCGGCGCTCTCGACAAAGGTGACATGCGCTGCGCCGCGGCTCAGCGCTTCGATGCCGACGGCGCCGGTGCCGGCGTAGAGATCGGCGAAGCGCGCGCCTTCGACATGCGGCGCAAGGATGTTGAAGAGGGTTTCGCGCAGGCGGTCGCTGGTGGGGCGCGTTGCCATGCCGCGCGGCGCGGTGAGCGGGCGGCTGCGATAGGTGCCGGCGATGACACGCATGAAGCAAGGAAAACACAGACAGAGAGCAAATTGCGCAGGCCAGGGCACGGGCCGACGCTCGAATACAATGTAGGGACGCTGGCGCCGCGAAGGAAAGCGGCATGTTTGCGCGGCACATTTCACCCGAAACGAGCACGAGACGACGATGCGTGGCTGGTCATTTCCGCTGGGACGCTGGTGGGGCATGGATATCCGAATCCATACCTTTTTCCTGCTGCTGCTTGGCGTGTGCATGGGCTACGCGAGCGTGCTGCAGATGCCGCAGTGGCATGGCTTCATGCTCTGGGTGCTCTTGTTGTTTGCGGTGCTGGCACGGGAGATCGGCCGGGCGATCGCGGCGGTCTATAACGGATTGCAGATTCGCAGCTTACTGCTGCTGCCCATCGGCGGGCTGATGTCCTTCGCAAATGCGGAGAGCGTGGAGCGCTCGAACGAGCTTCCGGTCCAGCTCAAGATGGCGGCGGTCGGGCCGCTGGTGAGCCTGTCGATGGCGGTGCTGTGCGTGCTCACGATCGCGGGCGCTGCGCCGAAATTCAACCTGCTGCTGAAGCCGCTGATCACGCCGGGGCACCTGATCCGGTCGTTCGTGTGGCTGAACGCATTCCTCGGCGTGTTGCATCTGCTTCCTGCGTATCCGCTGGATGCCGGACGGGTGCTGCGCAGCCAGTTCACGCGGGTGCAGGGACATGTGCAGGCCGCACGGGCGGCGGCAGGACTGGGCCTGATGATCGGCGTGATCGCGATTCTGGTGGGCATTCTGCTGCCCAATCTGTGGCTGGCGACTGCGGGGTTTTTCATCTTCATCGGCGCACAACTGGAGGACCAGGGTGCGCTGTTTCAGAGCGTCGTGGACACGGTGCACATGCGCGACATCATGCTGACGGACTTCTCGCTGCTTTCGCCGTCGGACACGCTCGAGGATGCGCTGTCGAAGGCGGTCCACTCGCTGCAGGATGATTTTCCTGTGGTGCGCGGACACAACGTGGTGGGGGTGGTGAGCCGGCAGGTGATCGCGGATGCGCTGCGCGCCGAAGGGAATGGCTACGTGCAGGGCATCATGCAGCGCAGCTTCCACGTGGCCAAGCCGGAGGACTCGCTGGGCACGACGATCAGCCGCTTCAGCGGGCGCGGCATGTCGCTGGTGCCGGTGACCGATGGCGAGCGCGTGGTGGGCATCGTGACCTTGCAGAACCTGATGCACTCCATGAGCCAGTTCGCGGAGAACCGGAAGCGACACGCGCGGGCGGAGTAGCCGGTGGCCTCTGAACATCTTGTGCCGGGACTCTACCTGGTCGGCACGCCTATCGGAAACCTGGAAGACATCACGCTGCGCGCGCTGCGTGTGCTGCGCGATGTGGATCGCGTCCTGTGCGAGGACACGCGCGAAACGGCGCACCTGCTGGCTCACTACGAAATCAAAGTGCCAACGCAGAGTTGTGATGAACACAAAGAACAAGCCTGTGCGGCGGATGCCGTGGCTCGGATTCAGGCCGGAGAGCGGCTGGCGCTGGTGACGGACGCGGGCCTGCCGGGAGTCTCTGATCCGGGAGCGCGGGTGGCCGCTGCCGTGGCCGCTGCGGGTTTTCCGGTGGTGCCGGTGCCGGGCGCGAATGCGGCGCTGACAGCGCTGGTGGGCTCGGGGCTGGCGGCGGAGCGATTCCTGTTCTGCGGCTTTCTGCCGTCGAAGGCTGGCGCGCGGCGGACGGAACTGGAGCGGCTGCAGGCAATGGTTGCGGCGGGCGGAGAGCCGCTGGTGCTGGTCTTCTACGAAGCGCCGCACCGGATTGTGGAGATGCTGGAGGATGTGGGCGGCGTCTGGGGCGGGGAGTGCCGGGTGGTGCTGGCGCGCGAGTTGACCAAGCTGCATGAGGAATTTCTGCGCGGGAGTGTTTCGGACGTACGGACGCAACTGGCGGAGCGGGAGCGCGTTAGGGGCGAGATGGTGGTGCTGGTGGAGGCTCCGCCTGCTGCTGCGGCCGGCTTGGCAGACGAATCGATTTCCTCGCTGATGGGACGGCTCATGAAGGAAGGCCTGAGCGAGAAGGATGCGCTGAAGCGCGCGGCGCGCGAGCGCGGGATGGGAAAGAGCGAGGTGTATCGGGAGTGGACTCGCCGTCCGGGCAGGCGCGCGGACGGCGCGTGAGGAAGGGTTCGCTTCCATTGGTGGTTCGCGTTTAGTATTGCGCGCGAGCCAGATCTGTCCCGGCAGGCTCAAGGCGGCGAAACATGCAGGGGAAATGTTTTTCGATATTCAGCAGGATGGCGGTGCGAGTCATGATCGGCTGCGCTGTAGCCGCCATCAGCTCATCCGTGTGGGCAGCCAACGACAACGCAGGAGATAAAGCGAAACACTGTTCGAATCGGACCCTGGACGGCAGTTACGGCTTTACGGTGGAGGGCCTACTCGGTATTCCCGGAGGCGGCACTCAGATCCGTGGCGTAATCCTGCAAGAGTATGACGGCAATGGCCACCTGACACAGGTGGAGCATGTGGTCGTCGACGGCGCGCCGCCCTCGGAGGTGTGGACACCCGGCAGCGGCACTTACACCGTGAACGGGGACTGCACGGGTTCAGCAACGATCACGACTCCTTCCAGCGACGGCCCTCCGCTGGTGGTGTTTTTTGTGGTGACGAAGCATGGGAGGATGGTCCGCGAGGTCTCGAACGGGAATGCGATCATCGCGACTGGAGAGAAGGTTGAGTAGGCCCTGACGGCCAGGATCGGCGATCCTTCGCGGCGATCATACTCAGTGGTGGTCGGAAGCCGCTGCCGCCGGGGCTGGTTCGCGGCCCTTTACGCGGTCGTACATATAGCTGTTGCTGACGGTGCCAAGTGATTGGTTATAAAGGCTGGGCTCGCCGATGGCTTCGCGGAGCTCTTCGCTGAAGCGATGGAGGGACTTGAGCGCGTCGGCGGTGGCGGCGATGCGGGCGCTGGGTGTCTCGAAGAGCTTCTGATTCCCATGATCGACCAGCCGGGAGATTGCGCCACGGAGGACCCATCCGGGCGGGGTGATCCAAACGACGGGGTGCTGCTCGTCTTTGGCAGCGGTCTTTTCGGAGTATTTCGGATTGCGGGCGAGGACGGCGGCAGCGCCATATTTGCCGACGGCCACCTGACCTGCGACCCCGGGCAGGTCACGGACATCAAATCCGTTATCGCGTAGGATCTGGAGCACTTGTTCGAAGCTGCGGACGGTGATTTTGGTGCGCATGGCGGGCGGGGCTCCCTCTGTATTCCGTGCCGGTATAACGTTCCAGGGGGCGCAGCGCTTACACTATTAGAGGAGAGGCGCCTACGGTCCCGACCGGTGCTTTCAGTGTCGCATATGGATATGCCGTTTTCACTTCGATGTCCGTGTTGTAAGAACTGCTGACGCAGCGTTTCCGCTTCAGAAGCGGATCACCTTACGGCATTTGTGAAAACGAATAGAGGGTCGGACGAGATGGCTACTTCTACAGAGACACAGCAGATTGCTGGAGTGACACTGGGCACGACGTTGGCCGATCGCATCGGCAACACGCCGCTGCTGCGGCTGGAGCGGCTGGTGGCGCACCTGCCCGGCATCACGCTGCTGGGCAAAGCGGAGTGGGCGAATCCGGGCGGCTCGGTCAAGGACCGTGCGGCTTCCGGGATTGTGGGCGCGGCGCTGCAGCGCGGGCTTCTGACCCTGAACGGAAATAATGGGCGCCACCTGCTGGACGCGACCAGCGGCAACACCGGCATTGCTTACGCCATGCTGGGCGCGGCGTGGGGGTTCCCGGTGACCCTATGCGTGCCGGCGAATGTGTCGCCCGAGCGCAAGCGCATCCTTGCGGCCTATGGCGCCAACGTGGTGTGGACCGATCCGGCAGACGGTTCCGATGGGGCTATCCGAGCGGCGCGCGAGATGGCGAAGGACACCGCGAAGTACTACTACGCCGACCAGTATGGCAATGACGAGAACTGGAAGGCGCACTATCGCGGTACGGCGAACAATCCAGGGACAGCGAACGAGATATGGAAGCAGACCGAGGGGCAGGTGACGCACTTTGTCGCCGGTCTGGGGACCAGCGGGACCTTCGTGGGCACGACGCGGCGTTTAAAGGAACTGAACCCGCGCATTCAGTGCGTGAGCATGCAGCCGGATTCGCCCTTCAACGGATTTGAAGGGTTGAAGCACATGGCTACGGCGATTGTGCCGCCGATCTACGACGCCGGACTGGCGGATCGCGATATCGAGATGGAGACCGAGGCGGCGTACTCGATGGCAAAGCGGCTGGGCCGCGTCGAAGGGCTGCTGGTGGGCGTTTCGGCAGCCGGGGCGACGGCGGCGGCGCTGCGCATTGCCGAGGAAGAGCATGCACATGGCCGCGAAGCAGTGATTGTGGTGATTCTGTGCGACAGCGCGGAGAAGTATTTGAGCGAGAGGTTCTGGGAAGAATGAGCGCGACCAGCGAGGCGACACTGACCATTCCGGAAGACGTGTACGAAGCGATTCGCCAGCACGGCGAGCGCACGTATCCGCACGAGTGCTGCGGTGTGCTGCTGGGTCGCAGCCATGATGGCGGCAACACGGTGGAAGCTGCGGTGGAAGCGGGGAATACGCGCACAGATTCCGCGCACAACCGCTACAACATTGCGCCGCAGGAGCTGATCCGTATCCAGCGGCAGGGGCGCGAGCGCGGGCTGGATATCGTCGGTTTCTATCATTCGCACCCGGACCATCCGGCACAGTGGTCGAAGACCGACTTTGAAGAGGCGCACTGGATCGGCTGCTCGTACGTGATCACCAGCGTGGAACAAGGCACGGCAAAAATTACGAATTCGTTTCTGCTTGCCGGCACGACTGAGGAAGACAAGCGTTTTGAGGACCAGCGCGTGGTGGTGGGTGCTGCGGCAACGGAGTCCGCACGATGTTGATCGTTGGCTGAACAGCGGTTGGCAGAACGCCGGTCAGCTCAAGAGCGGCCGGCACGACAGCGATCATTCTTAAGAACGAGGACAATTTCGCGATGAAGATCTTTATCCCTACGCCGCTGCGGGCGTATACGGGCAAGCAGGATGCAGTGGATGTCAGCGGTGCGACCATTCACGAAGCGTTGAGCGGCCTGACGACCCAATATCCCGACCTGCGCAAGCAGCTCTTTACGGATGACGGGAAGCTGCGCTCGTTTGTGAACGTCTATTTGAACGACGAGGACATCCGCTACCTGGATGCGAAGGAACAGACGAAGGTGAGTGAGAAGGACTCGCTGTCGATCATTCCTTCGATTGCCGGCGGGTGCTAGCCGTCCAGGCGGGAGCGCCTTCGGCGCGAGTTGATCGGTTCGCTTCCTTTGGTCGCTCACATCCGGCTGGGTGGCTTGCAGAGACACTGCAGGCTTTCGCTTGGCTCAGGATGACGCGGTGAAGTGAAGGCATTACGGACGGCTTCGGCCGCCCAGAGGAGTTTGATCATGGCAACAGTGGCAGAAGCAACAGCGGCAGTATCGTTGCCGGCTTTGACACATGAAGAGATCGCGCGATATTCGCGGCACCTCATCCTGCCCGAGGTGGGCATGGAGGGGCAGCAGAAGCTGAAGGCTGCGAAGGTGCTGCTGGTGGGCACCGGCGGGCTGGGTGCGCCGATGGCGTTGTATCTGGCCGCGGCAGGCGTGGGCACGCTGGGCCTGGTGGACTTCGACGTGGTGGATGCGAGCAATCTGCATCGCCAGGTGATCCACGCGACACCCGATGTGGGCCGAAAGAAGCTGGATTCCGCGGCGGACAAGCTCGCGGCGTTGAATCCTGAAGTGAAGGTCGTCAAGCACGAGACGATGCTGACCTCGGCCAACGCGATGGAGATATTGAAGGACTACGACATCGTGGCGGACGGCACGGACAACTTTCCGACGCGCTACCTGGTGAATGACGCCTGCGTGTTGAGCGGCAAGCCGAATGTGTACGCCTCGATCTTCCGCTTCGAGGGGCAGGCGAGCGTTTTCGCGACGGAAGATGGGCCGTGCTATCGCTGCCTGTATCCGGAGCCGCCACCGCCGGGGCTGGTACCTTCGTGCGCGGAAGGCGGTGTGCTCGGCATCCTGCCGGGACTGCTGGGGCTTATCCAATCGACCGAAGTGATCAAGCTGATTCTCGGAAAGGGTGAGCCGCTGATCGGGCGGCTGCTGCTGGTGGATGCGCTGGGCATGCGGTTCCGCGAGCTGAAGCTGAGGAAGAATCCGGAGTGCCCGGTGTGCGGCACGCATCGCACGGTGACAAAGCTGATTGACTACGAACAGTTCTGCGGTATTCTGCCGCCGACAAAGGAGACAACGCAGGTGGCGAATGTGCAGAACGGGATTCCGCAGATCGGGCCGGAGGAGCTACAGCGGCGGCGGACGGCAGGCGAGGATGTGTTTGTGTTGGATGTGCGCGAGCCACACGAGTATCAGATCGCGAATATTGGCGGCTACCTGATTCCGCTGAACGATCTGCCGAAGCGGGTCGACGAACTCGATCCCGACAAGAACATCGTGGTGCAGTGCAAGTCCGGCGGCCGCAGCCAGAGAGCTTCGGAGTTCCTGCAGCAGCAGGGTTTCAAGCACGTGGAGAACCTGGCGGGCGGGATTACTGCGTGGTCGGACAAGATCGATCCGTCGATTCCGAAGTACTAGGGACTGGCCGTCCAGGCACACGCGCCTGCGGCGCGATTTGCGCGGCTCGCTCCGTTGTCGCTCACGTTCGGTGAAGGGGGCAATGCTTGAGTGTGAACAGCAGGTCTCTCCACTGCGCGGCTGCGCCGCTCCGGTCGAGATGACGATGTGAAGTCGATGAAGCGGGAGGATGATTCCTCCCGCTTCTTTCGTTACGGGGTGAGGACGGCGAGGTTGAGCTGGCGCAGGCGCTGAATATTACGATCCGGCAGGTTGCCGTCGAGTGGGTGAACTCGGCGGAGGGCAGGGCATAGCTGAAGGAGCATGCCGTCGCCGAACACGAACATGCCGTCGCGCGCTAAGTCTCAAGCGGGTCTTGCGATGTAAAGGTTCGCAGCAAAGTGGAGATCGAGTGCGCCGTTTTTGGTGAAGTTGTCGAGCTGACGCTCGCAGGCATCGCCAAGCTCGGCGCGCTTCTCCGGGGAAGAGCAGCGAGTCTGGCTGCGAGTGGTGTCGCGGCCAGCAGCCTGCGTCCGTCGGAGGCGTGCCATGTGCCGTCCGGCGTCAGGTCGATTTTGCGATGGGTTTCAACGATAAAGCCGCCCTGGCGGAGTACTCCGCTTACGAGTGCGGGATTGTGAAGGTGGTGCACCTTGGTGAGAAACCCGGTGAAGTCGTTGAGTTGGCATTCGATGAGCGCGCGCTGCATCGCCATGGTCAGCGGGTGTTCCGACTCGGAGCCCCAGAGCGCGACGTGCAAACGGGCTTCCGGACGGAGCGCCTGGCGGATGTGCTCCAGAACGCGCGCGGGATCCTCGAAGAACTGAAGCGCCTGCTGGCATAATGCTGCGTCAAATTCGCCGGCGGGGAGCGGCGCATCTTCGACGGTGGATTGCAGGTATTCGATGGGTGCAGCGCCGGGCGCGGCGTGCTGGCTGCGTGCGACGGCGAGCATGCTTGCCGTCGAATCGATCGCGGTGACGCGACCGCTGCTGCCAATCGCTTCCGCAGCCGTGCGGGCGACGATGCCGGTTCCGGTGGCGACGTCGAGCACGTGAGCGCCGGCGGGAAGCTTCGCGTGCGCGACAAGCTGCCGCGCCGACGGCGCGAACATCAACGGCACCAGTATCTCCTGGTAGCGGCGCGCCCCTTCTTCCGTGGTGAACATGCAGATCTCCCGAAACTGGATGCGGGGGAGTGACAGTTTAAAGCAAAAAGCACAGATAACCGAATGTGGCGAGATCGGCGGCGCCCGGGAGTTGTGTCCGCGTTACACCATCCGGGCGTTCCGTTATCTGGCTGGAAGCACTGGTGCCGCTTGCGTCTCTGCTGTGTCCGGCGAGGAGGCGGCTGGCTGCGGCGCGTGCAGGATGGCGAGCAGCCGCTGGTTGAGCCGGGAGCGCATTGCGATGCGGTCCTGCGCGCGCGTGATGTAGCGGATGACGAGATCCAAACCGCCCCCTGCACGCAACTCGACCAGAGGCTCGGCGGATAGCGTGCTGAGGCTGCCGTGTAGCTGGCTGAGGCGACGCCATTCGCGCGTGGCCAGCTCGACATCCTCGTGTGTGATCTCTTCTACCGCGGTGCGGATGGCGTTCTGCAGCGCGTAGGGATCTTTGCCGGAGGGCAAGGCGACGTGCAGCTCTTCCCACAGCCACTGGCCGGTGGTGGAGAAATTGAAGTAGTGATCCTCGATGGCGTAGCTGTTCATGAAGGCTACCCGGCGTCCTGTGGGGCGGCCGCTCTCGGCCCAGTTGCCGGTCTCGAGCAGCGTGGTGCGAAGCAGACCAACTTCGACGACTTCGCCGCCGACGCCGTTGATCTCCACCCAGTCGCCGACGCGTACGCCATTTTTGCCCATGAGGATGAACCAGCCGAAGAAGGCGACGATGAAGTCTTTGAGCACGACGGTGAGGCCGGCGGTGGTGAGGCCGATGACGGTCGGAGTCTGGTGGGGCGCGCCGAAGATCAGGATGAGGATGAGCAACGCGCCCAAGAGCTGCACGCTGAAGGAGAGGACGAACTGCAGTGTCTGCTGGCGGCGGCGGTCGAGCAGCGTACGGCTGGTGAGCAGGCGCTGCAGCAGCCGTCCCAGCGCGATCGTGAGGATGATGATGGCAACGATGAACGCGAAGACGCGGAGGATGCGCCGCGTAATGGTGCGCTCCTGCGCGCGGACCAGCGTGTCCCACTTCTTGTATGTGTCCGCGAGCGCCTGAAGATCATGGATGCGGCGCTCATCCTGCGTGATCGTCTGCCGGCTGGCAGCGAGCGCACGCAGCCGGGCGGTTGTGCCCGCAGTGTCACCGGCGCTGGCCGCAGCGCCATTTTTCGCGGTGGCCTGGTCTATGTCGTTTGCAAGGGCGTTGCGCTGCTGAAGCAGTTGACCGGCCAGCGCCAGCGCATTGTTGCGCGCCAGGCCGAGCTGGCTGCGCCGGCTGCGCAATGAGCCGAGGGCGCCAAATTTGCCAACCAGCGAGGTGAGCGCTGCCGGGCTCTCCAGCGCCTCGGTCTGGGAGGCGACGGTGCCGGTCTCCTCTTTATGCGCGGCTTCATGCTCATCGAGCGCCTGCTGGATAAGGGCGTGGCGGTCTCCACCGAGGCGGATGAGGGTCTGGTGCAGCTCGTCTGCCTCATCGGTATCCAGGGCGAGCTGGGCCTGGGCGAGCTGGAGCTGTGGGTCATCATCGGCGACGCCGGGGCCATGCTGGCGGGCGTTGACGTCCGCCTGCTCGGTCTTGATGCGCTCGTTGAGCGCGTTGAGCCGCTGCGAAATCTTCAGTGCCTGACCCGTGAGCGGCGGCGCGTGCTCGGTGGCAGCGCGCAGTGCGCTGGCGAAGGCCTGATCGACCTCGCTGTCGGCCAGGTGCAGCGCGTCCTGTGCATATTGGCGCTCCTGCGGCACGGCTGCCTGCGAGGCGAGCTGGCGCGCCAGGCGAAGCGGGGACTGGTCCACAAGCCCGCTGGCCGGAGGCAGGGCGGTGGGCGCATTGAATTCAAGCGAGGGATCGCCACCGGAGGCAAAATGCTGGCCGATGAGCAGCGCCACAAAGAGCAGCGCCAGGATGCCGACCAGGCCAAAACGCCGAAAGTAACTGAGTTTTCGGAGGTCGGGGCGAGGAATACGCGAGGGAATTCGGGATTGGGGGAGAGTCATAGGCGATCACCGGGACCGATTGCACGAAGCGATTCGTCCGGGGAATTCCAGGTTTGGATCAGGTTTTTCTGAATTGTAATGAAATGCAGCCGGAATGCCGCATTGACTCTTATGGGGACGTGGGTACAATCTGCTGAATACCGGCCCAACTGAGCAGCAGAAGGTCGCGGCCGGCAGACCATCCAAAAACCCCCAAATTGATCATGCAACCAGTCTGCAAGCATCCCAAGGTGCGCGTGGTAGCGCGCGAAGACGATGTGGAGTACGTCGAGTGCGAAGAGTGCGGCGAGGTCTTTGATGCCGACGAGTATCAGGAGATGTCGCAGGACGGCAACGATGAGATGCTCGGGGCCGATGAGGCCTGAGCTCGCCTGCGCGTAGCGTGATCAGACCGTTTTCACAAATCATGCGTTCTCGCCTGCGTCTGCGAGGAGCGGGTTCGCTTCTGACGAGCGAATGTTTTGTGAAAAACGGCTAAACCGGATTGCGCGATTCTTCTGAGCCGAGCCGCCGCGTCTCTCGCCAGGTGTAGTGGAACCACGAGATCAGCGTAAGCGCGAAGGTGAGGATGAGCGACAGCTTGCGCACGAGTACGAGGAGCGGCAGCGCATAAAACGCCGTCCATAGCGTGGTGGCCACGGCGATGATCTGCACGACGGTGTTGGCCTTGCCCCACAGGCTTGGGCGGAAGTCGCGTGCTCCGGTGGTGGCGAAGAGCAGGGCACCGACGACGACGAGGCCGACATCGCGGCTGAAAACCAGGATGGTGACGCGGCGCGGGATGAGCCCCTGATGCATGAGCACGAGGAAAAGCGTGCTGAGCAGGAGCTTGTCCGCGATGGGATCGAGGTACTCGCCGAGACGCGTGCGCTGCTGCAGGACGCGTGCGAGCAGGCCGTCCAGACCATCGCTGATGCCGGCCAGGATGAAGAGCGCGAAAGCCGTACGGTAGCGTGCGTCCAGCACGGCGATGACGAGAAAAGGAATGATGCAGAGCCGCAGAAACGTAAGCTGGTTCGGGGCGGCACGAAGATCTCTCAGCACTGGTTGTGGTTCACGGCTGTCATATAAGGACGAGATTCGGGGAGTTCGTCCTTTCGAGACCTATCGTACCGCAGCGGCCCCGGGGCATCCAGCCGGACGACGCGAGCGTCGGAACCGATCGCTGAAGTTGGTATACTGAAGGCGTTGTGCCACCCACGCAGGCGCGTAGCTCAGTTGGTTAGAGCGCTACCTTGACACGGTAGAGGTCAGGAGTTCGAGTCTCCTCGTGCCTACCATTCCTTCAATGACTTACGGACGTTTGGCAAGATTCTCGGCACAACTACGTCACAACAACAGGCAATTGCACGTTGCCCGTTGCTTCGAGTAGCTGCCCTGAAACTCTCTCGCGCCGCTTGCGCGTACATGCTCGCGCCATTGCGGGTAGGCACATGCTGCTTCGCGGTCCGTTCGACGTGTGCCGGGCTTTGATGTGCTTCGCAATCGTCTACTGGCTGTTCGGTGGCAAAGTGCCAGCCGACGCCGAAGGCTATGGGCATTCGTCGATCGATTCAACATCTGCTTCGTTCATCAGCAACGAGATGTCGACTTGTGTTTACGAAGAATCGTTCGGGCTTCAGCAGTTCTGCCCTCATTCCTGCTCACAGGCTAAGGCACTCATCGACCGCAGGGGATTTATCGTCGGCAACATGGAAGTCTGTGCAGCATACTTCCGGTAGGCGGTGATACGCCAAGTTCGAACAAATGGGCCGCATCATTTCACAGAATCGGCGCAGAACGTCGCATAAAGCGGTCAGGCTCAGCAAACGCGATGTTTCCTCGGAGGTCCGTTACTGTTTCCCGCAGACCATCATCTCTGATTTTCCGCCATGATCGCTTTTCGGCCATAGTGGCTGATCAGATAGAAGGCAACTCCGAAAGAGATAATGTCCTTGAAGAGAAACAGGCCGAGATTGTTCATGTAATGGATGCCGTGAACCACGATGGTGTCATCCGGAGTGGTGATCAACATGCTGCTTGTGGTGAAGAACATGCCGACTAGAATGATCCCGCCCAGAATGCCTGCTTTAGGTTTGAAGTAGCCAATGATCAGTAGGATTGCTGCTGTCCATTCAGTGGCCCCGATCATATCCCCCAAGGTATATGGTCCAAAGACCTTGAATTGCAAACTGGTAAGTGGGCTGTTACTGACGAGCGGAATTATGCCCTCGGCCCCGGGTGCTGTCATTTTGAACTTGCCTGCCCACAGCAACATCACAATCATTCCAATGCTGCAAACAAGGAAAGCGATATTTCGATCTGCAACAAATGCTGCAATCTTCGTTAGAACACTCTTCGCCTGCGGTTTGTTACCGGTGTTCGCTTGAGATCCGCGCACACCATCACCCGACGCCTCGGCGGATGTTGTTTCAGTCATAAAAGGGCTCCTTCATGCAATGATCCGTCGTGTCAAATAGTGAAGGCCGATTTGAAACACTGTCAACACCTTGGCCTTGACGGAGGCGTTCCAGCACCGGTCAACGCGGAGTTGGGGCCGCGAGTTTGAGAACCGGACGAAAGTGAACGTTGGAATGACGTCGAATTCGCTGACGACCATCCACGAAGTATCGCATGTTGGTTCGAATCGGAATCCGTCGGGAGAATGTGCCGGGGAACTGTCAGCTATCTCAGGTCTAAATTGATCGGAGTTGTAGGTCCGAGGCCGCCACTACCAGTAACCTGGATCACTCGTGGTTATGGACTCGACGAAAATCGCGGCCAAGGCGTTCTGGTCCGAGCGCGAAAATGAGAAACAGCGCCAGGATCACGCAGCTCTCGAAGACGGTGAGCGCAAGCGGATAGCCAAGGCGGTTGCGGAGCAGGTACTCGATCGAAACCGCAGGCGACGAGATCAAGACTCCGAGCTGGTAGACGAATCCCGGGAAAAGGCTGCGAATTGCATCCGGCGAAAGCTCATTGAGGTGAGCAGGTATGACGCCGAAGGCGCCCTGTACCCCGGTCTGCATGAAATAGGATCCCAGAGCGAGCGCGAGCAGTGAAGAGCCGAAGGCCCAAGCTGGAATGGACATCAGAGAGATAAGCAACGCGAGCATGGTGGAGCGCCTGCGACCGATCGTCTGCGACAGATGACCGAAGAAAAGGGCGCCGACGATGGCACCGATGTTATAGAGGACGGGCATACCGAAGAGTGCATTCATGCCAAAGATGGTTCGATCCGCGAGATGTGGAATGGACTTGAGGAAATCCGGATACAGATCCTGCGTGCCGTGAGAGAGACAGGTCATCACTGCCATCACGAGCAATAGATAGCTGAAGATGCCGAGGTGGTTGAAGAGGGTGCGGAAGATCCTGCTCAGTGAGGGCGTGCGATGTATCTTCCAGGGTTCGGATTCGGGAGCGAGCGCCGTCAGGATCACAATGAGCAGAGTCACAACGGATCCGACGACAAACATGAAGCGCCAGCCAAAGGCGGGCGCAATGAACTGCATGGCAATTGCAGCGAGTAGATATCCGAAGGGATAACCGCTCTGCATGAGGCCGGAGAGAAGGCCGCGCCATCGGAGCGGAGCACTCTCCATGGCGTAGGAGGCGCCGATACCCCAATAGCCACCCATTCCCACGCCGTAAAGCGCGCGCATTATCGCGAAGAGTGTGTAGTCAGGTGAGAATCCACTGAGAACGGTGACGGTGGAGAAGAAGAGAACGCAGCCGATCAGCGGCGGTTTTCGCCCAAACCGATCGGCAATCGCGCCAAATATGAGGGCGCCCGCGGGACGCATGGCAAGCGTGAGAACGAGCGTGGAGACGATCGCCATTTTGCCGACATGGAAGTTTGCGGCAAGAGTGTCGAAGAGAAAAATAACAACAAAAAAGTCGAACGCATCGAGAACCCAGCCGAGAATTCCGGAGCCCACCGCAAATTGCCAGCCTGGAGTTTCCTTACTGCTCGCGGATTCTTCAGAGAAAGAAAAGCTCATAGTTTTGAGTTTTCACACTATTCGGAGAACGGCGATGGAGCTTTCAGGCTATTTGGGGTGAATGCTTGCGAAGAATTGCCAGGCCATATCCGTGAAATTGGGTGGCCCAATGGGCCAGTATTTCTGATCGTATCGAGCGTCAATACTTCCGGCCCATTCGTGGCCGAAGTGTGCGATGAAATCGGCGATGACAGGCACTCCGTTTTTACAGTCGCGCCAGGAAAAGCGCACGCCCCACTCGGTCTTTTCTGCCATCTGGGTATGACAAGCGTCGAGATATCCCCAGGTTACCCAGTTGCCATGCGGCGTAGTTGCAAAGTGCGGACTGTTGATTTCAAATCCGGAGAACTGTTCATCATCGTCGCCGTGGATGTAAAGGATGGGTACGGGGCGGGCCAGTTTGAGAGGCGGTTCCATCAGAGGCGTAGCAACCGCCACAACGCCAGCCAATCTGCCGGGAATGACGGGATGCGAAGAGCTGCACCATGCCGGAGCCACTCGAGAAGCCGGCGAGGAATATTCGTTTGCGATCGGGGTGGTCGCGGCGCAAGACGTCACGAAGGACGGCCGACAGGTATCCATCGTCGTCAACCGGTTGCTTGCCGGGTGCGAGGAGATGAGTGCGCGAGCCTTGCATTTCCCAGAACGTGACATTGCTCTTCCGATCGGCGGGCTGATCGGGCCTGGTGGCGATGGGCTCCGGAAAGACGGCAAGGAAGCCGTCGCGCTCTGCCTGCTCCATCCAGCCGAAGTGCTGCGCCTCCGACTTTGCTGTGCTGCGAATGCCGCCGAGCATGAGAACGGCGGCAGGATGGGCAGGCGAATGCGCTGGCCGAAAGATGAGATAGGGGCGAAGATATCCGTTGTGTGTGAGCGGTCGGACGACAAGTTGGGCGACTGCGGGTAGTACAGATACAAGGATCAACGCGAGAAGGAAAAGCAGCAAAGTTGGACGGATGGTTGCACCGAAGAGCCTGCGTTTCTCGATTAGGTGATATTTTGAAAGCATTCAGAGATCCTGGAGCGGGATGCTATGAGTAAGAAATTGGCTTGTCAAGCGGCTGCGATGCGATCAGCAGGCATAGGTCATGTTTGGGGGCTGATTTTGGCCGCAGTACGAACGATGATGGATATGGGCCATGTTTAAGCGAGTAGAGATGCAGGAGCAGGCTACCGGCCCGCTGGTGGGCGTGAAGGTGCTCGATCTATCGCGCCTTGTCGCCGGAAATACCTTGACGATGGTGCTTGCGGACTTGGGCGCCGACGTTTTGAAGGTGGAACCGCTGGCGGGAGATACTCTGCGCGACTGGAAGGTCTGCGGCATTTCAACCGCATGGAAAGCTTATAGCCGGAACAAGCGGAGTCTCTGCCTGGATCTGCACAGTGCCCAGGCACGCGAGATCCTGCTGCGGCTGGTTGCGAACTCGACCATGCTTGTGGAGAGCTTTCGTCCCGGCACGCTGGAAAAGATGGAACTGGGCCCGGACACGCTTTTTGCAATCAACCGGTCGCTCATTCTTGTCAGAATCTCCGGCTGGGGACAGGATGGGCCGTATCGGGACCGGCCAGGATTCGGCACTCTGGTCGAAGGGATTTCTGGATTTGCTTCGATGAATGGCTTTGCCGATCGAGAGCCCGTTCTACCGCCGATCTATCTTGGCGACATGACGGCCGGGCTTTACGGCGCGATGGGAGCGCTGGCGGCACTGCGGGAGGTGGAGGTCAACGGTGGCAGGGGGCAAGTGATCGATGTGCCTTTGCTCGATCCGCTTTTCGCTATTCTTGGACCGCAGGCTGCCAACTATCGGCTAACGGGAAGGGTGAAGCAGCGGACGGGAAGCCGCTCTACGAATAGTGCTCCGCGGAATGTATATCGCACGCGTGATAACAAGTGGGTGTGCCTCTCCGCCTCGACACAAGGAATGGCGGAACGGTTGTTGCATGCGATCGGCCGCCCGGAGTTGATTGAGGATCCGCGCTTTGCGACGAATGCTGCGCGATTGGAGCACACGGACACGCTGGACGCGACCATTGGCGATTTCATTGCGAAGATGACGCAGGCAGAATGCGTTTCATTTTTTGCGGGCGCATCAGTAACCGTGGGTCCGGTTTACGACATTGCGGATATCGAACAAGATGAGCATTTCCAGGAGCGCGAGATTGCAGTTGAGCTGCCGGATGCAGAGTGTGGCGCGATTCCTGTTCACAATATTTCGCCACGTCTTATGGAGACTCCGGGCGGCTTTCATCGGCCGGCACCCGCATTGGGTGAACACACTGCTGAAGTGCTGAAGGATCTCGGCTACGATGACGCTGCGATTGCGGCGCTGGCGGCGAGCGGCAGTTGTCAAAATTGCACAGACCGCGGGAACGCGATCCACGACGGAGCCCGTCGATTGATGATGCGAAGCAAGCTGTTTGTTCCGGGCAGCCGCCCCGCGCTGTTTCCGAAGGCGCTTCATTCGGGCGCTGACGCAGTCTGCTTTGACCTGGAAGATGCGGTGCTGACGGCCCGAAAGGCGGAAGCGCGCCACAATGTGCAGGTCTTTCTGCAGGCGAAGGCCGCGACGGAATGCGCCATCATGGTGCGCGTGAATAGCACCCGCTCGCCGCTCTTTGCAGAGGATCTATCCGGCATAGTGTGGCCCGGCGTCGCGATAATCAATCTGCCGAAAGTGGATGATCCATGGGAAATCGAGGAGGTTTCGGCTGCACTGTCGAAACTGGAAAATGAGCGCGATGTGGCTCGGCCGATTGCCCTTCTTCCGACGATTGAATCTCCACGCGGGCTGAGGCAGGCTCATGCGATTGCGGGAGCAGACACGCGGGTCATGGGTCTTCAGCTCGGATTGATCGATCTTTTCGAACCGCTGGGCATTTCGGCGCGAGCATATTTTCGCCGGCCAAGCTATTCGCGTCCAGTTGCGACTGGCAGCGGCGGAAGCCGGGCTACCGTGCTTCGATTGCGCGTTTCCGAACTTTGCGGATATCGATGGTTTTGCAGCCGAGGCTGAAGTTGCCCGCGGATTAGGGTTGGCCGGCAAGAGTTGCATCCACCCTAGCCAAGTTGCAAGCGCGAACCGAATTTTCTCGCCTTCTGCGGAAGAAATTGCGACGGCACATCGGACAGTCAAGGCAGCACACGAGGCGTCGGCAAAAGGGCTCGGCGCATTTGCGCTGGACGGGCGAATGATCGACGAGCCGATGGTCCAACGCGCGGAAGAGATTATTCAGTTTGCTGCTCGGCTGCAGAAAGGGAAGATCGAGGCGTAGGCCCCCGTTATTGTTTGGCTTTCTTTCTGGGTCGCGATCCGGTTTTGCGCTTGCTGCCGGCGGCCAGTGCTGCGACTGATTCTCGTATCTTCAGCTCCGTCTGCAGGACACAGTGCTTCGCGGGACTGGTGTCTCCGGAGACGCGGTCGAGCACGATGCGCGCGGCTGTCGCTCCCAGTTGGTAGCCGGATTGATGAACCGAGGACAGTGAGGGGCTTGTCGTCTCGGCAAAGTCCAGGTTGTCGAAACCCAGAACGGAGACATCTTCAGGGCAGCGAAGACCTAGCTCGCGCACGGCGAGCAGCACGCCGAGTGCAATCATGTCATTGCCGGCGAAAAATGCAGTCGGGCGCGGCAACATTCGAAGCAGGGTCATGCTCTTCGCATATCCACCCTGCTTATCGAACGTCGCTTCCTGGATGTAGTCCGAGGAGATGGATAGCTTCGCCTCCTGCATCGCCCGTTTGAATCCATTCATTCGCTCTTTCGAATTGGTGAGGTGAAGGGGGCCGGTGATCATGGCGATCTGGCGATGGTTCATCTGAATCAGGAAACGGGTGGCTCGATATGCGCCCTCCTCATTCGCCACCGTGACGCTGTCGCCATTCCAATGGCGCGGCAGGCGATCACACAGACGACCGCTGTACCGGCCTTACGGTAAGACTCGGTTTGCGCTGCAATATCGCTGAAAGTGGAAGGGATCACCAATAACCCGGCCGGAAGATAAGTGCGCAGAGCATTCAAATGGGCCAGTTCCTTGGTGTGATCGTTGTCCGTGTTGCACAGGATGAGCCGATATCCCCGAGAGAAGGCTACGTCTTCCGCACCACGCACCACAGCAGGAAAGAAGGGATTCGTGACATCGGGAATGATCATGCCGATCATGTCTGTCTTGTCGCGGCGCAGGCCTCGCGCAAGCTGGCTCGGCTGGTAGCCGAGCGCCTCAACTGCTTCCAGCACGCGTTTGCGCAGGGGTTCCCGAACGCGAGCGGAATCGTTCAAAACATGCGAAACAGTCCCGAGCGATACGTCCGCCATCCTTGCGATCTGCTTCATGTTCGGCATCCGCGTCCGTCCTTTGGCCCCGCGCAGGAGCCATTTTGCAGATCGCCCGACCGCAATGACTCTGATACCGACGACCTATGAAAGATTTCAAGAGTTTAGCAGGCGGACCTACGGGAACGGCCTGCCGGCCCCGGCATGCATCTCGCGTGAGCGAATTGTGCCTCCTTCCCTGTCGTGGGAAAGCCTTTGAGCAGATGGCTACGCTACTTGTCGCGCACCCGCGAAAACGTTGACGCATGATGAAAGTTCGCCAGGGCGCTAGCTAGCCCGCGAAAGCGATGCGGAGAAAACCCGTTGACAGCCATCGGCTGGAAAGGCGTAAACAAGGGAGCGTTAATTTGAAACGATTCATTTGGAGGAAGTATGCGCCGGAGCATTCTTCAATTCGCGGTCTGGCTTCTGCTGGCTGCTGTTTTTCTTGCGAACCGATCTTCCGGTCAGTTCGCGCAGCGCGGCGGCATCGACGGATTCGTGCTGGATGCGTCCGGGGCCGCCGTCATGAATGCGGATGTCACTCTGACCGATCTGGGACAAAATCAGACGAGAAAAGCAAGCACCGACGGCACCGGGCACTTCGTCTTCAGCGACCTTGCGGCGGGTCAGTACCAGTTATCCGTAACACAGCAGGGATTCGCGACCGCAACCTCGGAACCGATTGCCTTGAACATCGGCCGTAACAGCCGATACGACTTCCGACTCCAGCCGGGATCGGCAACGCAATCCGTCACCGTCACGAGCAACACGGTGGCGCTGGAGACAGGTCAGGCGAATCTTTCCACGAACGTCTCGGAGAGGCAGATTGCGCAACTCCCGCTGAACGGAAGGAACTTCACCGCGATCGCTGCGCTTGGTGCCGGGCGTAGCAACTACGCCGCAAACCAACATCAATCCGGGCGGTACGTTCTCGGTGGGTGCACAGTTCGCTTCGGGCGGGACCTTCTTTACCACCGGCGGCCTGATTGAGGGATCGCGCGACAATGGCTTTTACGTGAACGGCGTAAACATCAACGACAACTATGAAAGCAGCCTGAGTTATGAACCATCCATCGAGGCGCTTGCTGAAGGTTCCATTCAGGTAGCCGACTTTTCAGCCTCCAACGGCCACGATATTTCGACGCTTACGATGCAGACAAAGGGCGGCACAAGCAAATTTCATGGGCATGCGTACGATTACCTCGAAAACGACGCCATGAACGCGGTCAACCCCTTCGATAAGGCGGAATCGCAGATTGTGCTGGGCACCCCGGCGACGAAACCGACTTTGCGGCGTAACCAGTTCGGCGGCGGGGTCGGCGGCCCGCGTCTACATTCCGAGGATCCTGACCTTTTTGAAAGATAAGGCGTTCTTCTTTGCCAATTATGAAAACTTTATCGAAAGCGACGGGTCCGAGCCGCGTTTTCGCGTCTGTGCCGTCGGCGGCGGAACGGACGGGTGACTTCAGTGAACTGCTCGGCGGCCCGAACCCGCTGCAACTCTATAACCCCTTCGCTACCACCTACGACGCAAATGGCTTCAGTTCCAGACCGGCCGTCGCGAACAACCGTCTAGACCTTGCCCGCCGTCCTGACGGTTCCCCGCTCTATGATGCCGCATCGGCTTCTCTAACAAGCCTGTATCCGACACCAAATGTATCGGGCACACCCAGCTATCTCCCCAACTACGCGACGACTCAGACCCGAGGTTTCTCCATATATCACTGGGACAGCCGCTTCGACGCCAGGGTTACCTCGAAGGACAGCGTGTTTGTGACCTGGTCAGAATCTCATGGAAGCAACGATAACTCCGGCAACATACCGCCCTCCCAGTTGTATATCGGAAATATCGACGATAAGGCCTACCTGGTTACGACGAACTATGCGCGCGTCTTCTCCCCTACACTTACCAACGAGTTCATCTTCGGGTTTGGCGATAGCGCCTTGCAAACTCTGACGCAGTCGGAGATCTCCTTTTTCAACGGTGACAGCAACCCCTTCAACAAGCTGTTTCAAAACACGGGTACTGGCCTGCCGCGCGGCGTACTGGCTATGGATGTGTACAACTATGCGAGTCCTGGACAGAATGAGGTCTTTCGCGCAGAAAATGAAAGCTTCCAAATATCCGATAACGTGAACTGGACCAAGGACCGCCATACTTTAACGTTTGGCATGAACTACTTCCGCAAAAAGGAATTTGACTGGGACTTCGTACGTTTTGCCACTTTCGGTGAAGGTTCCTATGTCGACGGGTTTCCTCGACAGGAGTTCAGCTCGGGCGGCTATAACCAGAACTATGCTGGGGGCGATGGTATGGCCGATTTAGTAATGGGCCTGCCTCAAGTAGTTCACCAGCGCTACAACTTTGCCGGGGGCGATGCGACAGCTCCGGAAGTAAATGTCGTGTTCCCGTACTGGGGCGTGTACGTCAATGACAAGTTTCAGATAAGCCAGAAGCTGACGCTCTCGGCCGGCCTTCGCTACGATCTGAGTATTCCACCTTACTCGCCAAGCAATCTATGCTGCGCTTCATATAGTCCTACCAGCGATGGCGGCATCTGAAACTGCCTGGCCGCGTACCGGGCGTGCACTATATCTCTGCCTCGAAGCTCGCGTTCGCTCCGCGGCTCAGCCTTGCCTACAGTCCGAACAGCAAGACCGTTGCCCGCGTAGGGTATGGGATGTTTTATGACGCGGGAGCCTCACAGATATCCGCCATGATGCTCACCGCGACGAATGCCATGCCGGGCTATTTTGTTGGCAGCGAAGTGAGCAACGTAACGCTCGGAGTTCCAAGTGACACGCCTGCGCTTGGGCTGAACAATATCTTCCATGCAGCACCTACCCTGCAGCTGGGAGAGTACCCAGTAAGTACGGGTCCGGGGCAGGGCTATTTCGGCGATGGTGTGCTGCAAACCATTTATTACTTTGATCAGAAATCGGCGCCGGTGCCGTACTATCAGCGTTATCTTGCCGATGTTCAACGGCAGATCACGTCCGGGGATACTGTAACGCTTTCCTATATAGGGACACAGGGCCGCAAGGGCTTCAACTACCAGAATATCAACTTGCCGCAATATGCCACGGGCTGGCCAACAGTCAATGCATTTGATGCGGCCAGACCTAATAACAGTGGGCGTTTCGGCGATATCTATGTGCAGCGGCCCAATATGAACTCTCATTACAATGCTGGGATTGTGCAGTATCAGCATGTATTCCGTAATGGATTTCAATTTCTAAGTAACTATACGTTCAGCAAGACGGTATCTGACTATCCTGTCTTCAATGCTCTCTCCGGCAATGGACAGCAGGGTTATAGCGGTTTTCAATATCCAAATATTTCGGACCGCGGAGAGTCCACACTCTCTCATCGCCATCGCTTCGTCTACAGCGGTATCTGGGAGCCGGGCTATGGGAAAGATTGGTCGCCATGGGCGAAGGTTCCGTTGACGGGATGGCGGCTTTCCGGCATCGGAACGATCGAGTCTGGGGATGCGTTGACAGTGCAGAATGTGCAGACGTCTGCGAATGATTTTGCGGGCTTTGATGAATTGTTTGTGCAAGGGAACCCCAATCTCGGTCACGGAAGCAAGAATTTCTTCAAGGAGTTTGATACGCAGCGATTCTCAGTACCGCCAAATGGCGTGCGCGGGAATTCCGGACTGGGCACAATACGCGGACCAGGACAGAACAACGTCGACTTGTCTTTGGCGAAGACGTTCCAGATCCACGAGAGCGCCAACGCACAATTTCGGGCGGATGCATACAACTTCTTTAACCACACACAATGGAATGAAGCGCAGACTACTTTCCCCTATGCGAGTGTGGATAACTACGGAAATATTCCGTTCGGGCAAGCAACCGGCGCGCGGGAAGCGCGTATTTTGCAGGTAGGACTGAAACTGGCTTTCTGGGCTGGCAGAAATGATTCATCCCGCAAGATTCTGACGAGTTCAAAGGAGCCGGACTTGTATCAGCCTGAGACGTATGCCATCACACTTTTGTTCATGATCATCAGCATGCTGTGCTGGGGATCATGGGCGAATGCGGTGAAGTTCACGCCGGGGTATCGTTTCCAGTTGTTCTACTGGGACTATGTAATCGGTTTGATTCTGGGTGCATTTGCCTGGGGACTATCGCTTGGCAGTCTTGGCTCGACCGGTCGGCCTTTCATTGCGGATGTTCTTCATACGGATGCGGCTCACATCGGTTGGGCTGTTGCAGGCGGAGTCATTTTCAACGTGGCCAATCTGCTGCTGGTAGCGGCAATCGATATTGCCGGGTTGGCGGTGGCGTTCCCGGTGGGCATCGGTATCGCGCTGGTGGTCGGAGCCGTCAGTAGTTATCTGATTTCTCCAACGGGTAATGCACTTTTGCTTTTCGGCGGCATTGCGCTGGTGCTGGCGGCGATCATGTGCGATGCCATTGCGTATCGCGAACGGGAGCGGGCGAAGCCGGCCATGAGTCGGCGCGGCGTAGTGATAAGTGTGATCTCCGGCGTGCTAATGGGCAGTTTTTATCCGTTTGTCGCGAAGGGTATGAGTGGACAGTGACGCGCCAGGGCCGTACGCGATCTCGATATTCTTCGTGCTGGGGGTCGCAATTTGTTCGCTGCCGGTGAACTACCTGATCATGCGGCGGCCATTGGATCGCGCAGAGCCGGTCTCGATGAGGGGTTATTCGCAGGCGTCTTTCAGTTGGCATCTGTGGGGAATCGTGGGCGGTCTGATCTGGTGTACCGGGGCGGTATTGAATTTCGTCGCGTCTCGCGCACATCTTGTGGGACCAGCGGTGTCGTATTCGATTGGGCAAGGCGCAACGATGATTTCAGCGGCGTGGGGTGTATTCGTGTGGAAGGAATTTTCTTCAGCATCCCGACGATCTAAGAGTTTTCTTGTCTGGATGTTTGGTTTGTTTCTGCTTGGACTGGTGGCTGTGGCGTTGGCTCCTGTTATTTAGCGTGCGCTGTCGCGCTTGATATCGGCGCGTTTGAAGGAAGAGAGGGGATGCATGGGCACCGGCCAAAAACCGATTGTTGTGGTGGGAAGTATCAACCTGGATCTCGTGGCACACGCGGAGCATATTCCGGTTGCGGGAGAGACGGTGCACGGGAGTGGGTTTCAGATGCATCCCGGCGGAAAAGGCGCCAATCAGGCGGTTGCAGTGGCGCGGCTTGGCTATCCCGTGCAGATGATTGGCAAGCTAGGCTCCGATGCTACAGGCCAACAATTGCGGGCGCACCTGGAGAGTGCAGGAGTGGGACTGCAATGCGTGGGGCAGACCGAGGGCGCTTCCGGGGTGGCAATGATCGTGGTGGCTGGGGACGGTGACAATTGCATCGTTGTCACGCCCGGCGCCAATGCGGACGTGACGCCCGGCTTCGTGGATCTGCACGCGGATGTGATTCGTAACGCCGGCCTCGTGCTCACGCAATTCGAAATACCGATTGAGACTGTGCAGCATGTGGCCGATTTGTGTTTTCAGCACCATATTCCTTTCATCCTCGATCCGGCTCCGGCGCAGTCACTGCCGGAAGATCTGCTGAAGCGCGTCACTTGGTTTACGCCGAATGAGACAGAAGCAGCCTTCTATGCGCCGCAGGGGCTCAATGGAAATCCTGAGGCTGATTCCCGCGTTCTGGCGCAGCGTCTGCTGGCAAAGGGGCCGGCCGGCGTGCTGCTAAAGATGGGCGCGCAGGGCGCATGCATTGCAACAAGCGGAATAGAGGAGCAACTCAACGCAATCAAAGTGAATGCGGTTGATACCACTGCGGCCGGAGACGCATTTAACGGAGCATTCGCGGTTGGATTGCTGCTTGGCAAAAGTCCTATCGAAAGTGCGCGCTTTGCTATTGCGGCCGCTGCGCTGTCGGTAACGCGCGCAGGAGCTCAGCCGTCGATGCCAATTCTAAAAGAAGTGGAACGATTGCTGGAAATAGAGCTTTCGAGTACAAACAATCCAATTTCATGAGCCAGGATTCTATGAAGATGATTCGCACCATCGCGCTTTCCTTTCTCAGCGCACTTTTCGGTGTCGCAATGCTCGCAACGCCGGCAATCGCTCAGGACTCGCAATACCGCCCGGTCAATCAGCAGATCCCATCGCCGGATTGTCTGACGCTGAGCATAGCATATTCCGCCGCTTTGGCGGGCGGATATCATCCCTGCCCTGCAGGGGCGCACGATGCGTGGCTGAAGGACATTGAGCATTGGCGGACGGAGCGGAGAATCCGTATCGGCTACGACGGCTCGCGCTACAGTCTCCCCGCGCTGGAATGGACGCAGTCCAGTTTTATTCAGCCGCAGATGATGGTGCAGGACCGATATCTTTACGATCCGGTTGCAGGGAAAATATAGCGTGGATCGCTATCTCGATGACGTGGAGAAGCGCTATGGGGGAATCGATGCGGTCCTCGTGTGGTCGACATATCCGAACATGGGAATGGATGATCGCAATCAGCACGACATGGTGCGTTCCATGCCGGGCGGCGTCACAGGCGTACAGCAGATGGTCGCGGATTTCCATCGCCGCGGCGTGCGGGTGCTGTTTCCGATGATGATGTGGGATCAGGGTACGCGCGACCCCGGCATGTCATGGCCGCAGGCAATCGCGGAGTTCATGAAACAACTCAATGCGGATGGCATCAACGGCGACACGCAGGATGGCGTGCCGCTCGCCTTTTCACTCGCCGCCGAGAAAGTCGGACATCCGTTGGCTTTCGAGCCGGAGGGCTCCCGGCGGATGAGGCGCTGGCTTGGAACGTGATGACCTGGGGCCAATACAAATTCCCGTTTGCTCCGGAGGTAGATCGCTTCAAGTGGCTTGAGAGCCGGCACATGGTCAACATCTCTGACCGCTGGAATCGCAACAAGACGGACGATCTTCAGTTCGCATTCTTCAACGGAGTGGGATGGGAGAGTTGGGAAAATATCTGGGGCATCTGGAATGGAATCACCCCGCGCGACGGAGAGGCTACGCGCCGCATGGCCGCCATCGAGCGCGGTGTTGCGCCTTTTCTCGTAAGTCCCGGCTGGGAGCCGCTCTATCCAACATACTTTCTATGGCGTTTTCGCCAGCAGGTGGCCGCTTGGCAGATCAGACAGTATGGACGCTGGTAAACCGGAACGAATACGACGTGGACGGGCGCGAGATCTCGGTAGATGCGAAAGAAGGGGTTCGCTACTTCGATCTGTACCACGGTGTGGAATTGCACCCTGACCACGAGGGCGGAAAGGATGTGTTGTCGTTCGCGATGGAAGCACATGGCTTTGGAGCCATCCTGGCAACCACGGCCGAACCGGATGCCGGGTTGCGGGATTTAATGAAACATATGAAGGCGATGACGCAGAAGCCGCTCTCCAGCTATTTCGAATGAGTGGAAGCCGATTCCGCAGCAACTCGTCGAGATAGCACCCACCAAGTCAGCGTCCGCTGTTCCTGAAGGAATGATCAAGATTCCGGCAACCTCATTCCTGTTCAAGGTGAGGGGCATAGAGATAGAAGGATCCAACGATGTCGAGGTCGATGTGCAGTATCCATGGGAAGACATCGGCGCGCCGTTTCCACGAGCACAAGATGGATATCCATTCCTTCTATCATCGATAAGTATCCGGTGACGAATGCTGAGTTCAAGAAGTTCTTAGAGGCATCGCATTATCACCCGGATAATGATCTGAATTTTCTTCGTGATTGGAAGAATGGAACGTATCCCGATGGATGGGCGAACAAGCCTGTCACCTGGGTATCGCTTGAAGATGCGCGAGCCTACGCCAAGTGGGCGGGCAAGCGGCTTCCGCACGAGTGGGAGTGGCAATATGCGGCACAGGGCACAGATGGGCGAACTTATCCCTGGGGAGATGACGTGGCACGCGGATGCGGTTCCTGTTCCCAGTCACGGCCGCGTTCTGAACGCGCCGGACGATGTCGACGCGCATCCTGCGGGCGCAAGCCCATTGGGCGTAATGGATATGGTCGGAAACGTCTGGCAGTGGACCGACGAGTACACCGATGAACACACACGCGCAGGCATTCTGCGCGGCGGCAGCCATTATCAGCCGTCAGGGTCCATCTGGTATTTTCCGCAGGCATATCGCAACGACGAACATGGCAAGCTGCTGCTGATGGCGCCGAGTTACGATCGCTCCGGAACGCTCGGCTTCCGCTGCGTCGAAGATGCCCAATGAGCGTGGAATTTGATTGCAGATTGAGAATAGCGGCTGCTGGTGCGTGCAGTCTAGGTGGAACGCGGCTGCATTGATCCGCGCTGCTGGAAGTCATGTCTACGCAAATAGCAACCGGCGAAGAGAGTTCGAGTCAGAGACGCTCTGGGCATGTGTAGCGCTCGTGGCGTTGGCACTGCCGGTGCGTGGCCGCACACAGGCAAGCGCATCTGCGGAGCCGTGGTATATTTCGGCGGCGGCCATCCACCGCGTGATGTTGAAGCCGCATGGACAGTATTGGCGCTTCGAGCACTTGGCCATGGATCCCGAAGATGCGAAGCAGCAGATGCTCGAGTGGAAGAGTCAGGGGATGACTACGCTGGAAATCTTCGCGCCGGAGGAAGGCGGCAATAGTTTCGATGGCCTGGATGCGAAAGGATCGATTTCGACTTGATCCAGGTCTTGGCAGCATTGATGACTTCAAGCGCCTAGTCGGGCAGGCTCATGAGCTAGGATTGCGAGTCATCACTTTTGAGAATCTCGGCTATAGCAGTGTGGAGGCTCCTCAGTTTGTCAAAGCAGAGGACGATGTACGGAAGGGCCTCGACACGCAGGGAAAGCAGGTTCTTCTTTTGGAGCAAGAGGTCAACGGCACCTCCGCCAGCCAGAGGCAATAGCTATTTTCTGGTTCGTCCGAAACGACCTGGCTACGATCCAACGAAAAATGAATTCTGGCAGTGGAGCGATCGTGCAAAGAGCTACTATTGGACGCGCTGGCCGGGCAAGGATGCGCATGGCGTGACCGTTCATCTGCCGCAATACAACTGGGCATCTCCCGAATGGCCTGCCGAAGCTCAAAGAGCGGTGCGCTTCTGGATGAGGACAGGATTGGATGGCATGATCCTGGATGCGGTGAATTGGTACGTCGGCGCCACATGGCAGAAGATCGATGACAACATAACCGGGCCCATCGCCAGTTATGGTTTGAAGTTCAGCCAGCCGGAAGGCGGCGGTGCATTTCATTCCGATGATCCGGTTGGATGGATTACCGAGGGGCACTGGAATAACTTGATCGACTACGGTGCGAGTATCTGGTGGGAGAAAGATAGCCAGATACTCCAGAAGAGCGTGCAGAGTGGCAATCCGCAACTGTTTGAGAATGCGCTACGCGCCTACCACGACCGGGTTGTTGCTGCCGGCGGCACTCTTTATTTGCCGGTATCCAGGCTGCAGAATTCCGATCAGCAACAACTGACCGAGTCGTTGCTGGCAACCTCAGGCGATCTTCTTTGTTATTGTGACCCGGTCGGCGAAATTACTCATCCGGCTGCGGGCGTCTCCGCACTGCTAAAGCTCAAAGCGGTTCATCCAGCGTTCTACCAGAACAGCTCCAGGCGTCAGATTCCAACCGACAACGACGGAGCAGTTTTACGCAACCGTGCGCACTGCAGCGGATCGTTCAGAGCGTCTTCTCATCGTCTTCAACTTTCAACGCCAGAGTGCCGATATTCAGGTGGACTTGGGAGCTATCGATCGTTCCGCATACATTCCCCTGGATGACGGCGAGTTGCCGAAAATCAGTGCGAACCTGTTACAGGTTCAACTGCCTGCATTCGGTCATCGTATTTTCGTGGTGAAACGTTAGCTGAATCGTATCTTTGAACATCTTCACTGGAATGCTTTCGATAAGAACCGAATCGCATGTGCTTCCTTCACTGCTTCGCAAATCGCACCGGGACGACAGACTAGAGGTGATCGATGAAAATGGACAGAAGGAAATTCCTTTTCAGCGGGATCTCGGCAGGGGTGGTTAGCCTTGATCTTCAGGGTGAGAATATGCAGAGACTCAGTTCATCGCGTCGCAGAAGGAACTACAGCAGAGATGTTCTGCGACCGCAATATCATCTGTTGCCGGCCTGCAAACTGGATGAACGATCCGGATGGGCCAATTTACTGGAACAATCACTATCACATGTTCTACCAGTACAATCCCAATGGCGCTTTTTGGGGTGACATGCACTGGGGGCATGCAATCAGCACGGACATGGTCCATTGGAAGCACCTGCCATTGGCTCTTTCACCAACACCTGGCGGCCCCGATGCAGATGGCTGCTTCACGGGAACATCTCTAGTTCATGAAGGAAAAGTTGTTGTTCTGTATACGGGAGTGGTTGCCGTGCCGCTGGAACAAGCAACCAGCAAAGGCGGCCCGCAGAGCCTACGTGAAACGCAATGTCTGGTCACATCGACCGATCCTGACTTAAAGACCTGGACAAAGCTGGATGCGCCGGTCATAGCAGAGCCACCAGTTGGCATGCAGGTCAACGGCTTTCGCGATCCGTCGCCATGGCGACAGGGCGAGTGGTGGTATATGGTGCTTGGCGCCGGAGTGGCGAACCGCGGTGGTGTCGTCCTTCTATATAAATCGAAGGACCTGCATAACTGGGAATTCGTGCACATCCTCGCGGGCCGCAATGGAATTACGGAAAATCGCTTCGAACCATACAACCCGTGGGAAGTCTGGGAATGTCCTGAGTTCTTTGCCCTGGACGGCAAACATGTGCTGATCTGTTCTACCCAAGGCAAGTCCTATTGGCAGAGCGGTGAATTCAATCCGGAGACGCTGCAATTCCACCCGGATCAAGCTGGCCTTCTGGATTATGGCGCCTACTATGCTCCCAAGACTCAGTTGGACAAATCCGGGCAGCGCATCCTGTGGGGCTGGATACAAGAAACGCGACCGCTGGAGCAGTACAAGGCAGCAGGTTGGGCCGGATTGATGTCCCTGCCGCGCGTTCTTACGCTGGACCGGAATGGCAGGCTCAAAACGAGTGTCGCAACAGAGGTGAATTCTCTTCGCGGTCGTAAGCAGAGCCTGGAGATTACCGCTGACGAAGAGAACAATCAGCGTCAAATTGGGGCGATGCGGATTGAGGAATGCTGTGGCGAAATCCAGTGCGCAATGCATAGGACCGCAGATCCGTTCGAGCTGATCCTCTGCTCTTCCGCGGCGAACTCGAGTCCCTGGCTTACCGCGAGGTATGATTCGCAGCCACCCAGAGCAGCTATTGGTGGACGAACGCCCGCTTCCGCTAACGTTAGCTAGCGGCGAAGATATACAACTCCATCTGTACGTTGATAGCTCCGTAATCGAAGTATTCGTAAATAGTCAGGTTGCCTACACCAAGCGCTTCTACTACACGAGTAAGACTCCTCAGGATCTGCACTTGAGGTGGAAAGGCAAGACTAGAAACTTGGTGAGCCTCTCGATTTGGCAGTTGTCACCCATTTCTGCACACCGCTTAACAAGCTGAACAAATCGATTTCACGAGTTTTCATGACTCAGTACGAGTGCGTGATCGAATGCAAACGGGTTTCGGCATCGATCGCTTTTGGATATCCGCCCCCTTAAGGACGCTACCGCTCAACCGAGGAAGCCTTTCTTGAGCTGGGCTTAAGAGGGCCCAATCAAATCCCGGTGTTTCCAATAGTGTTGAAGCGCGGTTTGTGCCATGTAGTCTCAATGACTTGGGTGCCATCAACAAATTGACACGGTAGAGGTCAGGAGTTCGAGTCTTCTCGTGCCTACCTCCTTTCATAGTTATCCGCGGTGGCCGGTCCGGGAGATGACGGCACCGAAGGGGATCGCTTTGCAGGTCATGCAGATGCGCCCCAACCGAAGTTCCGCCGGCGAATCCCGAGACAATCTGGAATCCGCCTCGGCCCCGGCCAGGTTTGTGCGCGTGTAGTTTCATTTGACATGCCCAGGGCAGCCTCATTTAGGATCACAACGCCGGACGGGTCCCTCGTGGTGATCATCCCCCCTTTGATCCCTCACTGAAATTAGTTGCCGCATTCCCCCGCCAGAGGCTGAGATCGCTTTTCCGGCCAGACTGCAGTTGCCGGTTAACTCGTGATCCGGGGATATGCCAGGGAGTTTGCCTACGATGAGAAAGCCATCCATTCTGCGCTACGGCGCGATCGCTGTGTGCTCTACCTTGATGGTCCCAGCGGTCCTTGCCCAGAACTCCATCCGTGTCTTCGGGCCGGTGAATGTACGAGCCTCCGCCACCGGCACGGGATTTGGATCGGACGCTGTAATTTTCAACAGCGCCACACTGAATCTCACCTGCGGTGCTTCCCCGATTACCGCGGTGCTTTCCTCATCCGCGGATAACACTGGGAATGTTCTTGTAGACAACAATCTCCAGGTCACCACTACGGGTGAGTCGGGCGGCGCTGGTCCGGTAAACGTGTGCCGTGGCGGAACTGTCGATAGCACACCGTATGGGCCGTCGCAGAACTGCTTTACAACGGGCTATCAGCAACCTGCGGGCAAAGGCCAGTTGAATGGACAGAATCCGGATACTTTCGTCAGCACGGGTGGCGTCGCGCCCATCGACATCAGCAGCCGCCTGCAGCCCGGAGCGCAGCAGCTCAAGATAGATCTGGTCGACAACGGAAGTTTTCTTGCCAGTTCAACCCTGTATCTCAACACGAATTGCACGCAAACCGGCGTTACTGGTCCAGCCACAATCACCGGCAACCCCATTCCGCAGACGAATCCAACGCCGGCACAGCTTACACAGAACTTCGCATTCAATCCGACGACGGATCAACAAGTCCAGTTTGTCTATGACCTTTCCGAAGCTCATGCGGCGGGAACGCTGTCAATCATTCCCGATACCATCCCGGGAACTGATGACCTGCCGATCGATCAACAACCTTCCAAACGAACTGGTCAAGAACACCTCGTTCGCGACCTCCATGTGTCTGATTCATTCCGGAGAACTCGTCAACGGTTTGCCGGCGTGCAAACTGTTCACACTGCAGTGCACGATCGGGACCGGCAAGGACGAGAGCGGTGCGCAATGCCCGGTCTCATCTCTGCCAAATGAGATATTCCAGGATATCTTTGATGGTCCCAGCTTTACGTTGCCCGATATCTCCACTCCAGGGGGGCCGACATTTCATCAGGGTGTGGGCTTCCTGATGGCCGCTGAGGGCTGGGTTGGCGGTCCGTGCACGTTCGACATAGCGTCCGGTCTCGAAAATCTACCTTGCCCACAGAATCTGCTCTCCAACTTCAGTGGCCCTGGCTTATACACGGTGACGGGCCGAACCTCGCATCCCAATTCCACATTCGTACCGGTTGCGCAGGTCCCGGAGGATCTCACGACAGTAACCGTCGCCGGGCAGCGGCCCGGAGGCTGGATCAATAGTGCAAGGGCGAACGTGACGCTCTCCAGTCAGCCACCCGCTCTGGCAGGCACCAATCTTCCCGGATTAGCTAACTTCGTCCCATCACCGATTCAGAGCATCACTTACGGCATTTCGCCAGCGAACAGTGTTCCTCTTCCTGCGGCGCCCTCGTCGAGCGATACGGTGATCCAAAATACGATTCCTTGTCCGGTGCCGGCAAATCCGCTCGACCCGCCAGCCACTGTTTTCACGACGGATACGCAGATGCTAGGCGGGCTTGCGGATGGCAACTACCTGATTCATTACTTCGCCCAGGATTGCGCCGGAACCGAGGAACTCAAGTTTGCGCAGGATGCGGGCGGTAGCTGGTCCACTTCTTATTACACCTATCCAGTAAATGTAGATACGATCACGCCGGCGGTGGCATCCGGCCCAACACTTACGCCATCTTCAGGCTCCTATTCGGTGGGTCAGGCCGTTACAGCTACTTACAGCTGCACTGACGAACGGTCCGGCATCGTACGATGCGGTGCTTCGACATTTTCTGCCAACGGCGCGCCACTGAATACCGGCACGCTCAACAGTCCCGTCGATACTTCGAGCCCTGGCTCGAAGACATATACGGTCATGGCCGTTGATGCCGCCGGCAACCAGTCCTCGGCATCCGTGAACTATTTCGTCACTTCTTTCGATACGGCAATCAAGATCACATTGAGTTCGCCGACGGTTACATATCCGCTGGGAACAAACGTTGTGATCACAGTGGCGCCCACGCATGGACATACCCCGACCGGATCGGTGCAGCTCTTCGACGGCACAACCCTTCTTCAGACCTCCAGGCTGCAGGGAAATGGCGCGGCCTATCTCTACATCCAGGGATTGTCTGCAGGTGCGCATCCGTTGAGCGTCGTGTACTCAGGCGATGCATTCAATCCTGGCGGCAGTTCTGCTCCTGTGACGCTCACAGTAAATCCGGTGCCGGTAAATCTCACCGCCTCCTGCTGGAATGCCAACTTCCCGTATGGCGCGGATTACCATTGCGGAGCTTATGCGAGCTCCACTGCCGGGGCGCCGAAGGGCGTCATTACCTATCAATATGATGGAGGGGCGCCCGTCACTTTGCCGCTTCAAAACGGGACTGCACAGTTCGTGATCACGCGGCCGCCCACCGGCACGCATCATGTTCTGATCGCCTATGCCGCACAGACAAACTATGCTGCCGCAAAACCAGTCAATGAGACGTTCACAGTTACGAATGCACCTGTCGTAGTCCAGTTGACTCCATCTACCTGGTATCTCACCGGAGGTAGCTTGACTCTGACTGCCGCGATCCAGTCGTGGAGCGCGGGGGCGCCGAACCAGATCGGGAGCGTCGTGTTTTCCGACGGTAACAAAGTTGTTGCTACGGTGCAGGTAAATTCGTCCGGGATGGCAGCGACGACGATCGCTGCATCTTCGCTTTCGAACGGGAGTCATACTTTTCGCGCGAGTTACAGCGGAGGGGCAAATTACGGCACGGGCAGCGCAACGGCCACGATCACCGTTGCGTTGAAGTAGCTGGCGGAAGGAACTGGTACGAGAGCGGGTTTTACCCGGTGATCGGGCGTCTCAGCGGATCAAAGCTGTGCCGACGGCAGGCTGCAGCAACGGCGTGGTCAGCGAAGTGGTGGGCTCTTCCCCGGCCGCCAGCCGGGTAAGTGTAACCACGGTTATGTCGTCCTCCTGACCGAAGGCGACCGCAGCATCGGTCGCCTGTTGCGCGGATGGCCGCGGACGCGAACAGCCCATGCAAACGATCAAATCCGTAGAGCTCACCGGTTGTACTGCGAGCCTCCAGCAGTCCATCGGTATAGAGACTGAGCTGATCTCCGGGGTGCAGCTGCATCGATACCTCGTCATAGGTGACGGAGGCTACCAGGCCAAGCGGCAAGGTACCTTCGATCTCGAACTCCTGTTGATTCAGAAACGGCGGCAGGTGACCAGCGTTGGCCAGCGTGACACTGCCGTTCGGCTCCAGGCGCAGGATGATAGCCGTGACAAAACCTCCCTGAAGTCTTCCGTGCAGACAGCGGTTCAGGGTGTCAAGCATCTGTCCCGGGCTGACACACGCGTCAGACAGCGAGCGCAGAATCCCCACGATGAGAGATACGTTCATCGCTGCCTTCATCCCTTTGCCACTGACATCGCCGAGCGCCACAATCGTTGATCCGTCGTTCTCGCGAATGATCTGAAAGAAGTCTCCGCCTACTTCGAGGGCAGGCTGGTAGGCACTGGTGACGGTGAAGCCCTCCAGCGATGGCAGCGCCTCCGGGATGAGCACCCGCTGAATCTCCAATGCGCTTTGCATTTCGCGTTCCAGCAGGAGCTGCCTGGAGCGTTGCTCTGTATTGAAGCGATAGACGGCATACAGGATAGAAATGAACAGGACGATGGCTGCGAGCTGTGCGGCCCTGAAAACGACTCCATGCACAGAAAAGAGCGGGCGCTCGACGATTTCAAAGAGCGTCCAGTGTGTGAATCGCTGCCCTGCAGCGCCGGCGTCCGCGATGGAGTCAATCATCTGAGACACAATCGCGCTGATAGCGAGTACCCAGCGCGCATGGTCCAGCCGCTGGCGTGCACCGATAGCGACGATTACAAATGGAAAGACTTCTACCAGCAAAATGATGGAGGTCAGAATCGAGTCGGCGCCCTGCATCCAAGGGCCGGCAGTTCCCCAGAAAAAGGCTAAACTTCCATCGAAAACGCCCGCAGCCAATGTGCAAACCGCTAATACTCGCGTCCAGCGAACCAGCGTTCGATTGCCGTTCAGCCGAAGCAGATAGATCAGCAGGAACCAGAGAGAAATGTGATTGAGCGCGTAAATCGGCTGATTCAGGCCTCTGCCCCAGCCATAGGAGATGGAAGTAAGAAACTCGGCGAGCATCAACAGGAGGGCTGGTGTCGCAGTGAAAACGGCCAGCCAAAGAAACAGTCCTACTTTACGATCGCGGCCCCATAACACTAGGCTCACCAGCGTAACAAACCCGTACAAGACCATCAGGCTGAAGTCATACAAGTACTGCAGAGTCGATTCCGAGTTAGACACCGCCAGTTGGGCGGCGATGCTTTCTGCATCGCCCACTATGGGTGGTCCGTAAAGGCCACCCAGTGAGCCGGGATCAACAAACAGGAGAGGAGACTTCCAGACGCGAATCGCGATGGTCCCGGATCGAAGTGAAGGCACATCGAACGCGCGGGAAAACGGCGTGTAGTACCAATGCGGCCGCGGAGGCAGCTTCCCGCAGCTTCCTATCAGCTTGCCGTTCCAATAGACTTCGTAAGCATCATCGACCGGAGGTATGAGCAGAGCGTAGCTAGTGTTTGCGCCTGGGGCGAGGCTGATATCCACGTGACGACGGTACCAGGCAAATCCCGTATATCCGGGATGATCCTGGCTGCCCCAGGTGCCGGAAGCAGTGATCGGCTCCCACGCCGAGTCATCCAGCGACGGCGAAGTCCAACGCGGATCATCGCCGGTGTGAAACTGCCAGAAGCCGTTGAGCCTTGCCTGGCCCTGTCCTAATCCTTGTATGACAAGAGCTGATTGCGGCTTTGGCGTTTGCTGCTGAGCGGGTAGCGACAGGGCAAGAAGAAAAACGAATGCCGCAGTGCCTGCGCGGAGCAACATGCGGCCAGAATAGCACTCTGATCCTGCAGGAACCGACCTGAATCATCCGGCCCAGGCCGCCCAGAATTGGGCTGAAGAGAATTGCGCTTCGGAAACCAGGAAACCGCATTGCGAACGGGAGCTAACCTCTATCGGCCGTTCGTGAGCGGGAACCGTTTACTCTGGTTTGCGTAGATACCAGAGCATGCGAGAAAGCTATAGCTGGCCATGGGTGCAGGCGCAGGTGGCCCAGAGTGTCGATCTCTGGAATCGCAGTGCGGCTCCGTCGGTGCTGGGCGGTCCGTGCTACAGCCCGAAGGAGCAGCAGGCGCGTGAGACAGCCTATGATCGGGAGCTGAAGTCGGTTGAGCGGGAAGCGAAGAGGGCTCCCCGGAGCAGAGCGGAGCGCCTTGCAGCCCAAGATCGTATCATCCAGTCATTCGGTCGTTTTTCAGCTAAGGCACTGGACCTGGAGGACGGGGCGATCGGTCTCCTCACCAACGATTTCCTGCCGGCGGGCACAGATCTGGCCCGGTGGGCAAGGCAATTCGATCCAGCCCTGAGCATGGCAGATATTGTTCAGGCGTGCCGAAACGCGTGGACAGCGTGCGGGCTCCAGGCGCTGTTCGGTGAGCCTATTGCGATCACGCCGTCGATCCTGGGATACAGTCTCCTCTATCCATACAGCGACAACTATCTGGATCGTGCGGATGTTTCCGCCGAAGCTAAGGTCCAGTTCAGTGAGCGTTTCCGGGATCGGCTGCGCGGTGACAGTCTTTCCGCCCGTGGTGATCGAGAGGCCGCCGTGTGGGCCTTGGTCTCACTGATCGAAGAACAATATCCACGCGCGCACTACTCCGGGGTCTTCGATTGTTTGCTGGCGATCCATCGCGCGCAGGAAGGAAGCATCGCGCAAATTGGCGGCTGCGTTCCGCGCAATCAGAGCGAGTTGCTGGACATCAGCTGCGCGAAAGGCGGCAGCTCTGTATTGGCGGATGCTTGCCTGGCTCGGGGCTGGCTCACTGACGAAGAAAGCCGATTCTCCTTTGATTGGGGTGTGCTGCTTCAACTGGGGGACGATCTGCAGGACGTGCGGGAAGATTTGCAGCATGGCTCGCTCACATTGTTTTCCAGCACGGTTGCAGAGGGCAGACCGCTAGACCATCTCGTGATGCAGCTCCTCAACTTCAGTGAGCGAGTAGGACGCGAGATGGATACGTTGCCAGACGGTAGCAAGATGTTAAAGGAGCTGCTAAAGATGAGCTGGCGTTCGCTCATCATCGGGGCTATTGCAGAGTCGCACCAATTCTTCACTCCAGGATTCCTGGATGAGGTGGAACGCTGTTCTCCATTCCGTTTTGCATTTCTCCGAGCGCGACACAAGAGATTAGCCAGCCGCCAAGGTCTCTATGCGATCCTCTTCGATGCTTTTCTTGAGTCACCTGAAGGCCATGATCGGGAACTTCCTCTGCTACAGGACCGAAAGTTCTCCTGCATTGGTGCAGATGCCAATGAGCGGTGAGATGAAAGCGTCCAAAGCAGATCCTAGGTTCGTCTGTATTTTTCGTGGCGTCGAATTCAACCTTTCAGTCTGAGCGATCGATTTGCGTCCGACATGGACCTGCGCCGCTCTGTTCCGTGGCAAGAAAGAGAATATGGCTGATCGAAAGTTGGCCATTGATGCGATACGCTATGCCAAGAATCAATGGCTAAGTGCGATAGTACTTTTGACCTAGGAAGATATATGGCTCCGATCATTGTGAAATCCGACAAATGTCGATGGGACAGCCTGAGTCTGGGCGAAGTGATGCTGCGGCTCGATCCGGGCGAGAGCCGCATCCACACTGCGCGTCATTTCAACGTTTGGGAAGGCGGCGGTGAATACAACGTGGCGCGCGGCTTGCGCCGCTGTTTCGGGCTGCGAACCGGCATCGTCACGGCGTTTGCAGAAAATCCGGTCGGGCGCCTGGTAGAGGACTTGATTCTGCAAGGCGGGGTTGATACCTCGCTGATCCGCTGGGTTCCTTATGACGGGGTCGGGCGCATGGTGCGCAATGGCCTGAACTTTACCGAACGCGGCTTTGGAGTGCGGGCCGCCGTCGGCTGCTCCGACCGCGGACACACCGCGATATCGCAGGCCAAACCAGGCGACTTTGACTTGGGAGGAGATCTTCGGATCGCAAAACGGGTCGCGGTGGTTCCACACCGGCGGCATATTTGCTGCGCTTTCGGAATCGACTGTGCTTGTTGCTGTAGATGCGATGGATGCTGCGCGCAAGCATGGCACGCCTGTGTCTTACGACCTCAACTATCGCGACTCGCTCTGGAGAAGTATCGGCGGGAAGGTCCGCGCGCAAGAGGTCAATCGCGAGCTAGTGAAGAAAGTCGATCTGCTCCTGGGAAATGAAGAAGACTTTTCAGCCATGTTAGGCATCACCATGAAGGATATTGGCGAAGATTTTTCGGAGTTGCCGGTCGACAGCTACGAACGTATGCTGCGCGAAGTAGCGGGCGCATACCCGAATCTGAAGGTGATCGCTACGACCTTGCGCACGGCGCATAGTGCAACCCGGAACGCATGGGGAGCCATTGCGCTGTATGAGGATGAGATTGTGCATGTTGCCCAGCGTGAGATTGATATTTTAGATCGCGTTGGTGGCGGAGATTCCTTCGCCTCCGGGCTGATCTACGGAATTCTCTCGGGCAAAGCGCCGGAGTGGTCTGTGCGCTGCGGAGTGGCGCATGGTGCGCTCGCCATGACAACGCCAGGAGATACCAGCATGGCAACGCGTGCAGAGGTGGAGCGCGTGATGAAGGGAAGTTCTGCCAGGATTGAGCGCTAAACCGGGAGACGCAATGCAAGAAAAGACAAAGAAAATACTAGAGCAAGCGGCACTCATTCCAGTCCTACGTGCCAGCTCAGCACAAGCGGGACATGCACTGGTAGACGCCATGATGGCCGGCGGTGTCACTGTGGTGGAGGTAACGATGACGGTGCCGAATGCTTTGGCGCTTCTGCGTGAGCTGAAGCAGCGGCATGGAGACAAGCTTCTGCTCGGCTCTGGCACTGTAACCGACGTGGCGCAGACGGAGGCGACCATCGATGCGGGAGCCGAGTTTGTTGTCAGTCCCAGCCTGCATCTCGACGTGATTGCAAAAACAAAGGAGCTGGGGAAAGTCTCGATTCCGGGTGCGCTGACGCCTACAGAAGTGATCACAGCCTGGCGAGCAGGCGCGGATTATGTGAAGGTGTTTCCCTGCTCGGCGATGGGTGGCGCAAGCTACCTGAAATCGCTGCTGGCGCCGTTTCCGGAGCTGAAGCTGATTCCAACCGGCGGTGTCACGCTGCAAACGGCGGCAGAATTTCTGAAGGCCGGCGCACGCGCGCTGGGTGTAGGGACAGACCTGGTGAACGCCGCCGCAATCGCAGAAGGCAAACCCGAGATCGTCACCAAGGCCGCCCGTGATTATCTGGAGGCAATTCGGATGGCACGCCAAAAATAATCGACTATGTTCGAGAGCGCGTATTGTTCCTTGAACAAGGAGACGCGCGTCCTACGTTGGTTTGAGTTGAAATACGCTCTCTCGCGTCTGAGACGCATCTTCCAGTGCTCCGCTATATCCCGATCCCGTGAACATGTGCGATGGTCATAGGGCATTTGTCCTGCATAAAAACCATACACCCGCCCGATGACAGATTGGACTGCTGGCTTTTCAATCCATTCAGCCTCAACTTGCGAAGTCAGCCGAAGCGCCGCCTCCTGGAATTTATGGGTATACCGCCGATTGGAGTGGGCGTCGTAGTGTATCTCGTTGATTGCTTTGCAAAGATCGAAGGAGTACAGCGAGCATGAAGCACATTCGATTCAGATGTATCAGGTCACTCGCAGCCGTTGGGATATGTCTGGCCGGGCTGATGTCACATGCTCAGGTCGCCAATAACACCGCTCTGGTGGGTGCTGTGGTCGATCCGTCCGGAGCTCCTGTCTCCGGGGCGAAAGTCACGGCTGTGAATGAAGCGACCCGAGTGACTTACCCGGGCGTGACGAATGCGGACGGCTACTATTCCATTACATTTATCGCTCCAGGCACCTACGATATCGCCGTAGAGCAGCCAGGTTTTACCAAGCTGATCAAAACAGGCCGCATTGTAGTTATTGATCAGGCCCAGCGAACCGATTTCACGCTGGCTATCGGATCGACCACAGCCTCCGTGACGATCTCAGCATCGTCACCGCCGATTGCGACTGACGATGCGACGCTCGGCGAGACCTTCAACACGAAAGCGGTCGAAGATCTGCCGCTGATCGGCCACAACGCCTTAGAAGTGGCTGCGACGGCCTCGAATGTGATTATCGGGCCGACCAGCAACTATTCGGGTGTTCCTCCGGGCGAGGACTTTATTGGAGCGGGGCAGCGCGAGATTCAGAACAGTTTGAATCTCGACGGCGTGTCTATCATGAACAACCTGATCAGCCTCGCCCCCGCACGCCCCAGTTCCGACATGATTTCCGAAGTTCAGATGCAAAGCGGCAACTACACGGCGCAGTATGGCTCCTACCTCGGCTTGCATATCAATCTGGTCAGCAAATCGGGAACCAATGATCTGCATGGCGCGGCGTATGACTACATCCAGAACACCGCTCTGAACGCGAGTCCCTTCCTGAATCCCCCGGGCACGCCGAAGCCGATTCAGCACTACAACCAATACGGATTCGACGTTGGAGGGCCGGTATATCTCCCAAAGCTATATAACGGCCGCAACAAGACGTTCTTCTTTGCTTCGTACGAGAAGATCAACCAGGTTCAGCAGGCGAACCAAGGTCCCGTCTCCACGTTGACGCAGGCAATGGAAGGTGGAGACTTCTCCTTCCTGACCGGCAGCCAACAGCTCATAGATCCCTATACAGGGTTGCCCTATCCCAACAACCAAATTCCTGCTTCCGAGTTGCAGACGCCTGCCGCACAGATTGCGAAGAAGATCGAGCAGTACATTGCTCCTCCGAATCTTTCGGGGAGCACTAATAATTTGAACGTGAACTACCCTAACAATTTATTCATCAATCAAACTCTTGATCGGATTGATGAAAATATCGGCGATCGCATTCGCCTCTTCGTCCGCTACCATTGGCAGAACCTGAGCATCGTGGGCGGCGACCCGTTTCCAACGGATGCATCCTATGGGCCGACCAATACCAGGAACCTGGCTATCGGGTATACCCACACGATTACATCCAATCTGATCAACGATTTTCGTATCGGTCTCAACACCGTCAGCTCGAATAATCTGAATTATTTTGCTGTGAACAACCTGGGGGATGCGGGAACGAAGCTGGGCATTCCGGGATTTACTTCAGATTCGATTTACAAGAACCCGGGAATTCCGTCCATCAATTTCGATACATACCATGAGGCGGGTAACGATGCATCGAACTGGTACCAGGACGACCGCACTGTAGACGGCTATGACCAGGTGAGCTGGAATCACGGCAAACATACTATTATGGCCGGCGTCGAGTTGCGAAAGCTCACCATTGGCCGTCAGGCTACCAACGACCCGCGCGGATCATTCACCTTTTCCGGCGCCGCTCCGACGGACGCAGGCAATACCAGCACAGGATATGGGGCTGCCGATTTTATTCTGGGCCTGGCCCAAAGTTCGCAAACTCCCATCCTTCCAGTGAAGGGGTCCATCGGTGAGTGGCGCGACGGCTTCTTTGTTCTGGACAACTGGCAGCCGTTCAGCAAATTGACCGTAAACTATGGCCTGCGGTACGAGTTACCGACGGTTCCTTACAGCCTAAACGGGTATGCGCGCATTTTGAACGCGAATGAGACCGCGCTGATTCCTGCCTCGAATGCCAACGTTGCTGCCGAATTCAAACCGACGCCCGGCTTCAAATTCAACGGTCCTAACCACAATAACTGGGCTCCCCGTGTAGGCTTCGCCTACCGGGCTACGGATCACACGACGCTTCGTGGTGGATTCGGGATTTATTACAACGCAAACCAGCTCAACACCTACACGCTGACGACGCAGAATTACCCCCTCTCCGCTTCTGTGAACTACTTCACGACGGCTGGAAACCTGCTGTCGTTATCGGACCCCACGCCAGGCGCGGGATCCGGCTCTCCCCAGGCGGGTATTCCCGGCACCTATGTCAGTGCGGTAACGATGGGCCCGTACTTGCCCACCCAAACGCTGTACCAGTGGAACCTTTCCGCCGGGCAGGAGCTTTGGAGAGGTGCGGGTGCGGAGCTACAGTATTTGGGCTCCCATGCGATTCATCTGGATCGAGACTTCTACGATAACCAGCCGCAACCATCTACGAACAAAAACATCAACAGCCGCAGGCCCAATCAGCTTTTCGGGACAATACGGCGTATTCAGAACGATGAATATTCGCACTATAACGGATTGACCGCGATTCTCCGACAGCGGGCCAGCCACGGACTGTCAGCCATGCTCAGCTATACCTGGAGCCATGATCTGGATATTACAGATAATTCGAACGGCGCCAGCACGACCATGGATCAATACAATATCGGGCTGGATTACGGCGATTCAAACTGGGATATCCGCAACCGGTTTGTCGGTACCGCGACTTATGAGTTGCCCCTCATTCCCCACGCTAACGCTATCGTGAGGCAGGTCCTTGGAGGCTGGCAGGCGAACACCATTGTTACGCTTCAGTCGGGTGAGCCATTTAACGTAAATCTAGGATTCGATCAGGCGAATGTTGGCCTGCCGAGAGGCAATGTTCAGCGGCCCAACTGGGTCCACACGCCTAGCTCGCATTGCAGCCTTCATGACTACATCAAAAACGGTGGCTACAATAACGGCGGGATATCGTGTATCGACGCGACGGCTTTCGCGATTCCGGCCCTGGGCACCTATGGCACGTCGCGACGCAATTCCATCCACGGTCCTGGATATAGCAATGTCAACTTCTCGCTCTTCAAGAGCTTCAATATCTGGGAGAATCTGAAGTTCCAATTTCGCGCGGAGGCTGGGAATCTCTTCAACCATCCCAGCGCTGGCAATCCTAATTCGGAGATTGAGCAGGGATTCGATCCCAGCAATCCAGTCGCAACAAGCAATTTCGGGACGGTGACAACCACCAGCACCTTCTATGCCCCACGCTCCATTCAGCTCGCAGGAAAGATTGTCTTCTGAGGGTGTCGTGTCGCCGCAAGCAGGCAGCATAGCTTGCGGCGAACTTATAGGGACCCGTGAGTCTCACTCGTGCTTCTTTCGATCAAGTAAGGCATTGAATTCAGCGCGGGGCATCTTGAGCTTCTCCGGATGAGCATCAACCCACTTTGCCAGAGCATCGTATTTGGCCGGCGTCCAGCCTCCCTCGAACTCGCCCCGGTTCTTTCCCGATTGGTTCAGCTCGAAGTTGAACGCGTCTTGCAAATTGGTGAACTCGGCCGAGCTGATGGCTGCTTCTGCCAGAATCGCAGGAATGAAGATCACCCCATCCGTCTTGGCGAGTACCAGGTCTCCGGGCAGCACCACGGCCCGCCCTATCCGCACAGGGGCATTGATCGCCGTCAACGTCATATCAGCCCACGCTGACGGGTCGTACCCCCGATAGAAACCGTTCAGATTCGCAATTTCGCGATTTTCCTCCTGGTCTCGGATTCCCGCGTCGAAGACAAATCCCGAATGCGTATGCGCTGCGATGCCGCTGCCCAGGTTGGAGCCGATCAGCGTCCCTTCTACAATTTTGCCGAATCCATCGGCGACATAGACGTCTCCAGGCTGCAATTGCTCGATGGGCCAACTGTTGTTGTCACCCTGCTCGCTTTTCGGATTTCCCTTCCGCCTTTATAGCGCTGGCCATGTCCGGCCGCGACGGCATATATTGCGCGGTTAACGCTCGTCCGGCAAATGGCTTATCCAGATGCAAAGCCTTCCACCCGCCGTCAAACTGGCAGCGGTAGCCTTGCCCCTGAAGATAGTCCCACACGTCTTCGATGGAAACATTCAAGGCTCTTGTGAGCAGGCTGTCATCGATCTTTGGGCGTCCATCCGCGAACCGCTCACCTTTCCATTGCGACGTGTAGAACATGATCTGTTCTTTCGTAGTCGCAACCTGCGAAAAGGCTGACACGGTAATTGCCATGCCGCAGGCAAGCAGGATGATCGGCAAAATGCGCTTCATTTGTTCTTCTCCGTTGTGTTGCCATACAGCTTGCTCGCGCCCCTAGTGCTTGACTGCGATGGCCGAGATCTCGATTTTCGCTCCGCCAATCAGGCCTGCGACCTGGACTGTGGCGCGTGCCGGCTTCGGATCCGGCATGAGTTGTTTGTAGACCTCATTCATCTTTTCGACATCGTTCAGGTCGGTGACATAAACCGTCACGGATACGATATCTGTCATCTGGAAGCCTGCATCTTTTACGACCTTACGGACAGCGGCAATCGCATTTGTGGTCTGAAAGGTAATGTCAGTACCGGTAACTTTGCCATGGGCGTCCGGCCCTTGTTGGCCTGCGACATAAAGGGTATTCCCGGAAACATAGCCGTCACTGAACGGCATGCCCTTCGTAAAGCCAATTGCCTTGTGCTGAGCAAAGCCGCTGGCCGACATGGAAAGGGTGAGCAGTCCGACTAGCCATAAGGACTGTTTTACTGTTCGTGAAGATGCATTCATATTTGGATCTCCTGCTGCTTAGAAATGGTGAGGGTTTCGCCTTCTAATAATAAGGTCAGCATGCCTTTTTTACTGTCGCGGAGACCAGATTCGCGGAGCGAGCATCTATGGCTTGCTCCTCCGGGCAACCTTGCAGGCATATGCCTTAAACTCGAAACTTATGAGTGACAGAAAGCAGCCAGGCCGCGTGGGACTGATCGGTTACGGGTATGCCGGAAGAACGTTCCATGCCCCGCTGATTCGATCTGTGCCGGGTTTGGTGCTAACACACGTCGGGTCGACCAAGCCCGATCTGGTGCAGGCGGAGCTGCCCGGATCCACGGTTTGTCGTGCTGAAGATCTGGCGGTGCATCCCGATGTTGATTTAGTTGTTATCGCGAGTCCGAATGATAGCCACTTTCCGCTGGCTGCGGCCGCGCTGCGCGCTGGCAAACATGTCGTCCTGGATAAGCCATTTACCGTAACGCTGGAGGAGGCACGCAACCTCCGGAAGCTGGCAGAACAACATCGCAGACTGCTGTCTGTCTTTCACAATCGGCGGTGGGATAGTGAAATCCTGGCGACGAAGGCAATCCTCGACTCCGGATTGCTGGGCGAGGTGTCCCACTATGAGTGCCACATGGATAGATTTCGCCCGATCGTGCGCCAACGGTGGCGTGAGGATCCGGGACCTGGGGCTGGTTTGTGGTTCGACCTGGGGCCGCACATGATCGATCAGGCTCTCTACCTTTTTGGACTGCCCACTTCTGTTAGCGCGAGTTTTGGCATACATCGCAAAGGTGGAAAGACGGATGATTGGGCCCACGTTCAACTCACGTACGAGCCCGAGCGATTGCGGATCATCCTTCACTCCTCGCTTCTCGTGTCAGGTGGCGGCCCGCGATCTACCTTACATGGCACGCGAGCTAGCTGGGTGAAGTTCGGAGCCGACGTGGAGGAACAGCAACTGGTGTCAGGTATGCTCCCGGACGATCCAGCGTTCGGCATCGATCCGCATCCCGGGGTTGTGATTTACGGAGAGACCGGTCGCCGGGAAGAGATTGCCGCGCCCAAAGGTGACCAGAGGAAATATTATGTGGACATCCGCGATGCAATTCAAGACCAGCGGCCGCCGAGCATCACGGCCAGGGACGCAGTAGCGGTGATGGCGATTCTTGAGACTTCCATCCGATCCGGCGCTGAAGGACGCGTTTTGCCGTTACCTCTGACGCGGGAGGAAGTTGCTGAATGGAGCTCTCGATAGTCACTCCGATTTTGTTCGCTTGACACTGAACGGAAGCGACGCGGCTATACGTTGCTGAGGGGATGTGCGATCGCGCTTTGGGTGACGAGTGCCCGCGTGTGATGCAGTGGCGCTTCAAATGTGCGCGTATTCCGGAAATCTCGCATCGATATTCGGGTCAGACGGCTCTCAGAGGCAGCCCAAAGATCTCCGGAGTATTGCGCGAGTGCCACTACGTCACTCGAGATCTCCGTATCATTTGCGAGCCGCAAATTAGATGTATCCATTCGCCAGAGTTCTAAACGGCTGCCGCCGCGCTGCGGACGCGATGTGACGATAGCTGGTTCTGAGGGATGCGCGAGCAAGGCTTTTATTGGGGTCATTGTCTGGACGGTTTCAAGCAGACGAATCCCGGTTTTGCTTTCGCTTCCGCTTCCCGGCAGGGCGCCCACCTCATAGAGGGAGAACGATGCAGTCTGCGCATTCGCTGCAACGATGTATCTACCATCCGCTGTCCACACGGGAGCCAAGCGAGCAAGCCTATGTGTCGTCTGCCAGCGCGTAACGACTGCGATTTCCGCGGACGAAGGCCGCAGAAGCGTCATACGCTGACTGCTCGGATCCGTGCCCACTGCACAGAGTCCATGTGGTGAAAAGGCCAACCCATGCGGAGCCGGGAATGCGATCGTTCCTGAGCTCGTCACGTGTCCTGTCTCCTTGCGGCTCATCGCGACGGAGTCAGGGATGCCGTCATCATCAAGGGAAAAGGCGTTCCACGCGCCGCCCGTCGAAGCAGAAACGAGCAAATGACGGCCGCACGGCGCTACAGCAAGCGATCGTGGATCGGTTGCGGAGAGCGCCATAGGCGTCCGCGAGAGAAGTCGCAACGGAGTCGAATCGTGTTGGACCGCATAGGCCTCGATAACCCCGCGCGGCAAGTTGTCCCATTGGCTGCAGTCGCGCGCAATGTATAGCACCGGTAGTACAGGATGGACGGCGAAGGCTGCGAACGAGTCGATGGCGGTGCTTCCGAGAAGTTCGCAATCCGCTCCTGTCAAGGCGAAGGTGTGGACATGCCCGCTCTGCGATGCGCGGGTAGCGAGGTGCAGCAGAGCCCGCTCGGTGCGTCCATAAAATGCAGCTCGCAAAAATCCAGGAGCCATGGCTGCCGACGCAGCAGCTCCGGCGATAAAGGCTCTCCGGCTCACGCGAGAGGGTGACGAGTAGGCCGTCCCGCTTACCTCTGCCGAGATCGACTTTCGGTTGATATCCTGCACCCTTGTAACTCCCTATGCCGGACGGATACTCATGGCATGGTGGAACACGTTGTTCGGATCGTACGCCTGCTTCACCTTCTGTAGGTACTCATAGAGGCCGTCGCGTCCGTAAAACAGCTCTGGCCAGTACGAATAGCGGAGCATATCCACGTCAGCGTAGTTCATGTAGCAGCCCTCATACGCATCGCCCCAGGGTGTTCCCTGGTGATGCGCATCCACATGTTCGCCGGTATAGACGGAGGTATAGAACGCGTCGAGTTGACGCAGGTGCTGTGCATCCTCTGCCGGGTCGAACCAATAACACTGCCACTGCAGTTTCATGATGGAGCTGCGTTGTGCAATGGCGGTTTCGACGGCAAGCTGCGGCCGATTTACAGCTCCACCGTAAGAATCGATGGAGATAACGGAAGAGCGAGCGGTGATGCTGTCGGCCGAATAGAAGCGATAGATGGCGCGAGCCTCGGCAGGAACGAAGCCGCGTTTCATATAGGCGGATTTGTATTTGGCCCGTGCTCCATCGCTGCCGCCGCGATCGGAAATGGCTGCTTCCAGCCACGGTATGCGTACGGGTTTATACATCGTCGACGCGGGCTGATGCGCCGCCACTTTTGCGGCAGAGATTCCAAACTCGTGACGCGGCGAGGAGATAAGGACGGGGTTGAATCTATCAAACCTTGCCAGGAACTCGCGCAAAACTGAGAGGTCGTCCACCTTCCCGTCAGGCTGGCAGAACTGTATGTGCATAGCGAGCCAGCCATCATGGCGTCGCGGCCCTACGCCCAGAAGCGCAAAGAGGCCCCACGTGTCCGGATCACGTCCACGCGTGGTCCAGTAGTCTCCGTAGGTCGTCAGCAGGGCAACGAACTGGTCCTCAGTCATGGTGTTCCAGGGAAAGTGCAGACCGACCTCCACCACTTCGTGCGGAGCAACGGGCAGATGTTTGAAGCGGAAGCTGGTGATGATGCCATACCCAGCTGCTCCCGCGCCACGGCAGGCACGCAGTAGATCGGGATCGTTTTTTTCATCCACGCGGCGTTCTATGACTCGGCCCGATGCATCCACCGTCAAGATGTCGACCGCCGTTAGCCAGTCTGACGAGAGCCCCTGCAGCCGCGAGAGCAAGCCATAGCCGCCACCTGAGATATGGCCGCCCGCGCCAACGGAATAGCAACTGCCGGCGGGCAATGTGAGTCCGTATCGCTTATACAGGGACTGATAGACATCCCCCAGCACAGCGCCAGGTGCTACGCAGTATTCGCCGGTTGACGGATCAAGGTCCACGGAATTCAAGAGCGACAGGTCGATCAGGACACCGCCCGGATTGTTTGCCGTGAAGTTCTCATAACAGTGTCCACCGGAGCGTATGGTGGGTCGCACTCCGTCATGCACGGCGATCTGCAGCGCTTGCCTGACTTCTGATGGCGTCGCACAAATCAGGATGCGGGCCGGTGCAACGGCTGCATTTTCCGGAAAACGCAGGTTGTGTCCTCGCAGCAAGGATTGATATCGCGGATCCTGCCGACTTATCGAGACATCCATGCTTACTCCGGTCAGGGGCGTGGAGAGCATGAAGCGTAGCCAACCATTACCCATGCAAGTTAAACAGCAGGTTACTTCTCCTACTCAGTGGACTGGCGCAGGACTGGGTTGCTCCCTTTCGATCTTTCTATCATCACGTGTGTTCAAAGTGGTCCAGTGACCAGCGATTCTGTAATCGCTGGTTGGTGGCCCATCCCACACGTCCGAACTGATCCCATTCAGGTCATAGACTACCTTGCCCGCACGGACAGTCAGCTGACATAGGAGCTTGCGGTTGCCATTCTTGCGCTGGTTGTACATGTCGACGAAGCCGAACTTTCCGCTTTCGATGCTGAAAGCAGCGACATCAGCAGGCGCGCCGACCGAGAGATTTCCGAGCTCCTCATGACGGATCTCGTGGGCCGGAGCTGACGTCATCTCCTCTAAGACCTGCGGCACGGTCTGGCCGAGCACCAGCATTTTGTCGGCAACATTCAGGATGTCTTTCATGCCTGCATTCATGCTGGAAATGTGCAGATCCGTCGAGATGGAATCGGGCTGGAAGCCATCCTTCGTAAGCGGCACAGCGACCGACCAGTTAAAACTGCCGCCGCCGTGACCCACGTCGAAGTAGATACCTCGTTTTCGTCCGACGAGCATGGCCTGACTTGGCCCGAGCGTCTGCGAATCCTGCTCTCCGCGTAACCCGGAGTACATGTGTGTGTATATGTCCCCCGGCCGCAGAATCTGAGACAACAATGTGAGCAGTGGCCGCTCCGTCCCGTTCGCGCCGAAGTCGATCATGACTGGGCGGTTGGCAATGTTTCCCGCGATCACGGCCTGTTCAAATGGCTTCCAGCCACGCCCGGAATAGTGTGCGCTTTTGATCCCCACCAGGATGTTTGGGTATTTCATGAGCATGGCTGCCGTGGCACGGCCGTCCATATCCTCGTTGTTATTTTCATAGAGAGGGCCACGCATGCCCGCACCGACGATGTTGAGAAAAGCCAAGACCCGCGTGTCAGAGCGATCGATAACTCGTTGCTTGAAATCTTCGAAGCTTCGCCATCCTGAACTGCCCGCATCGACGACCGTTGTGACCCCGTTGCGAAAGGTGAACCCGTCGGGATAGACGCTGTTATCACCCGCATAGGAACCTTTCTCTCCTGTCCCGGCGTAGACGTGGACATGTATATCAATAAGGCCCGGTGTGACATAGAACCCTTTTAGAGAGATGGTCTTGATCGTATCGGGGCTTGCAATGTGCGGCTCGACATCCACGATCTTGCCATCCTTGATGGCGATATCCATGATGCCGTCGCGATGATTTTTGGGATCGAGAACATGACCGCCAGAGAGCACAAGGTCATATTTGTGCTGGCTCATCGGAAGGGATGAAAGATGCGGGAGCGCAGGGAAGGGCGGAAGGTTTGGATACGGCAGGGGCGGAGCAGTGGTTTGCGCAGGCGCAGCGCCGATGCAGAGTATGCTTCCGAATACGAACGATGCGATGCGTAGGGTGACCCGGGCAACCAATGGCATGAATGATCCTTGATACTTTACAAGGCCTGCAATTCGCAAGCAGCAGGGCTGACACAGTTCTAGGGCCGCCAGCAGAATGGGGCATCTGCAGTTTATCTGCATTTTTTCTAGGCTATTTGCCCTAGAGCAGAGTAGGTCTGGCGCGAAACGTAGCTTGCTCCTAGCATGTGAGAACACTCGTCCTTGGAGTTTCGAAGTGAGTCATGCAGGCCTGCGGGCGCTGAAACAGCAAGAGAAGAGAGCATTGAACCGTCATCGGTCGTGGTTTCGCGTGCGCTATCTGCTGGCCTTCTGGCTCTTCGTGCTCAGTGGCGTCGCATTTCTGGATCGCACCAATATATCCATCGCCGGGCTTCAAATGAGCCGGGAGTATGGCCTGGGAGACCAGAAATTAGGCGGCATCTTCAGCGCGTTTCTTGTTGGGTATGCCATCTTCCAGGTACCGGCGGGATGGCTGGCGACACGATGGGGCCCGCGGCGTGCGTTGGCACTGGGAGCGATCTGGTGGGGTGTGACGACTGCATGCACCGCCGCATTGCCCTCGACAATCGCTTATGCGATGAGCTGGCTGATTGGCATACGCTTTCTGCTGGGTGCGGGCGAGGCGATCGTCTATCCGGCGGCCAATCAGTTCGTCGCGCAATGGGTACCTTTTCGCGAGCGCGGCTTCATCAACGGCTTGATCTTTGCCGGCGTTGGCGCAGGAAGCGGACTGACGCCGCCGCTGCTTAACTGGCTGATCAATCATCACGGTTGGAGAGCCGCCTTCTGGTTCAGCGCCGGGATTGGCATTTTGGTCGGAATCGCATGGTGGTTCATGGCGCGCGATCTGCCCGAAGAACACCCGTCGGTCTCGGATGAAGAGCTGGCCGAGAGTCGGGATGTGCCCGTTCGTCAGATACGCAGACAGGAAGCTGCGGCAAAGACGGCGGGCGCCCCTGCGAGAGGACGGATATCCGGGCTCAAGCTCTTTCAGCGGCGCGATCTGCTCGCCTTGATGCTGGGCTACTTCAGCTTCGGCTATATTGCCTGGATATTTTTCAGTTGGTTTTTTCTCTATATGGCACAGGTACGCGGCCTGAATCTGAAGGCGAGCGCAGTCTTCGCGATGCTGCCTTTCCTTTCCATGACAGTCTGCTGTCTGGCTGGCGGCGCGCTCAGTGATTGGATCGCAGTCCGCTGGGGGCTGCGCGCGGGCCGCTGCGGACTGGCCGCATTTGCGTTGGCATTGACCGCCGTTTTTCTGGTCCTCGGTTCACAGGCGCATAGTGCGGGAGTGGCCGGCACGATTCTTGCCGCAGGAGCGGGCGCCCTATACCTGTCCCAGAGCTCCTTCTGGTCGGTGTCGGTGGACCTTGCCGGACGATCCTCCGGTCTGTTTTCCAGCATAGTCAACATGGGCGGTCAGATTGGGGGCGCCGTTACAGCCTCGCTTACACCGTGGATTGCTCAACGGGCAGGCTGGACCAGCTCATTCGGTTTGGCAGCGTTCTTCGCTGTTGCCGCGGCGGTGTGCTGGCTCTTCGTCCATCCGGAACAGCCACTGCAGCTTGAACCCAGCCCTGGTGACGGTGTCTGACGCATATGGTTTTCTCCGCGCAGGACTTGAGGTTTTTCCAAGACTGGTGGGCTCGACTGCTGGCGATCGCGGTGATTGCCACGCTGCTCGGGATTCTGCTGCGCCTGCGTCTGCGGCAGCGCATGCAACACGTCAAGGGAAGTATGGGCATTGTGCTCGAGGAGCGGAACCGCATTGCGCAGGAGTGCCACGACACTTTGATGGCCGGCTTCTCTGCCATTTCATGGCAGTTGGAAGCAACCATGAATCTTTTTCGCGATAGCGAAGAAGCACAGAGTCCGGCGGCGAAGTCCTGCGAGCTAGCCCGCAGCATGGTTTTGCTGTGTCAGGCAGAAGCTCGAAGGATTATCTATGACCTGCGTGAGACTGAGGAAGTTACGAGCTCCTTGTCAAAGGCATTGCGCCGCATGCTGGAAGAGAACCATCACGGAGAAGAATGCGCGCTCCATTTCGAGATGAGCGGAGATGAAGTCTCATTGCCTCCAGGCTCCGTCCATCATCTGGCGCGGATCGGACAGGAAGCCGTACGCAATGGGTTGCGCCATGCTCTCGCCGAGTCGATCCAGATTCGTCTGGTCTATGAAGCGGACGCGCTGCGCTTATTGATTCGTGACAACGGACGCGGATTTCATGTGGACGAGGCTGCAGCGAGAACAGGTCACTTCGGAATTGCGGTGATGCAGGAGCGCGCTCGCAAGGTGGGCGGGACATTTCGCCTGCACAGCGACAACCTCGGCACCGAAGTAGAAGTCACCGTGCCATTTGATGGCATTTATTTGAGCCGCGATTCCAGCCGAAAGATGAAAGAAGAAGAGGTAGTGCAATGGATCGGCCTGTAGACAGCATTACCGTCCTTCTGGTGGAGGACCACTTTCTGGCGCGTATCGCTCTGCGCTCCGTGCTTGCCGGCCATCCGCAGATACGCGTGATCGGAGAAGCCGGCGATGGCGAGCAGGGACTTACGATGTATCGCGCGTTGCGTCCCGATGTCATGCTGTTGGACCTGCGCCTGCCGGGCACGAGCGGATTCGAAGTCTTGACTCGTGTGCGGCGCGAGTTCGCCGATGCGCGGGTGGTAGTGTTGTCAAATTATCAGGGGAGTGAGGACGTGTACCGCGCAGTGCGCAGTGGAGCAGCGGGCTATCTCACCAAAGATGCGAGTGGCCAGGAACTGATCGACGCGATTATTACAGTCCACAGGGACCTTCGATATCTTCCGCGTACCGCACTGGATAGGTTGGCGGAACGCACCTCAGTCACCGACCTTACACCTCGTGAGACCGAGGTGCTCACCTGCATTACCCAGGGCCGCTCCAATCGAGAGATTGCGGAACATCTACACATTTCGGAAAAGACAGTGCGGATTCACGTCAGCGCTGTTCTGGAAAAGATGGGAGCACGCGACCGAACACAGGCGACTATCTTTGCCTTGCAACGCGGGCTTGTTCATCTGGAATAGGTCGCATGTCCTAGGACAAATCACGCTTTCTGCCCGATGACAAGCCCTGGTCCGTGCTTTGCAATGGGCGAACGATATATAAGGACTATGAGCACGGCCGAGGCGCAATGGAGCGTTCATTGTCGGACCAGCCGGCACAAGCTGCTTTCGCAGCGAGGGGCTGATATAGAGCGAGGAGAATGGCAATGACCAAACGCGGTATGCGGCTTCTCCTTGCCATCTGCGCCGTGGGAACAGCCGGTATGATTGGCATCGCCGGCTGGGCCGATATGCCAGCTACAGCTGCCGATTACACGGCACATCCGCAGCAGATGCTGGATGCGTATCGTCATGTCGAGGCGGCGTCAGTCTCCGATGCTATTGAACAGATGCTTCATGAGAAGCGATATATGTCGCATCGCATGCAGGCGATCTTTCCGACGAAGTTCGCTGGTCCTGCCGTCACTGTGCTTCTGAAGCCCGAAGAAAATCACGATCCTGGTGCGCTCACCGGGATGCTCAAGGCAATCGACACTGGTGGAGATGGCTCCGTCTATGTCATGACCGTGCAGGGAGGCGCCGATATTGCCGGAATGGGTGGCTTGATGGGGACAGCCATGGCGGCGCGCGGTTATGCTGGGGCCGTTGTGGATGGCGGGGTGCGTGACATTCCGCAATTGAAGCGGATCCAGTTTCCGGTCTACGCTCTCGGCCCGGTACCCTCCACTTCTGTCGGGCACTACCGCTTCGCAGGAGCAGATATTCCGATTGTGTGCGACGGAATCGAGGTCGACCCCGGGGATATCATTGTCGCTGACCAGGATGGAGTCGTCGTGGTACCGAAGGCACATGCCGTGGATATCCTGATAAAGGCGCAGGCGCTGGATAACTCCGAACACTCCATGTATCCATTTATCGAGAAATACCGCTCGATCGTCGAAGCGGTTCAGAAATTCGGAAGGATCTGAGTCACTTACTCCGGAGTGAGCGAATATCGGCAGCATGCACGCTCTTCTAGCGAATTGAAGGAGTATGCCGATGGCTGGTGAGAAAAAATCTGCAGTATCGCGTCGCAGATTTCTGGGCTGCGGGCCTGCTGCCGCGCTTGCCGCCGCGATGCCGTTCCGCGCGTCTGCTGCGACATCGCCAGCGGGTGAGGACTACTACGCAAAGCTAGGCGTACAGCCCATCATCAACGCGGCCGGGACCTACACATACCTGACCGCGGCCGTAATGCCTCCTTCCGTCCGCAGGGCTGTCGAGCAGGCAGCACACCATCCGGTGCGCCTTAAGGATCTGCAGAAGGCTTCGGGGGAGTATCTGGCCCGCAAGCTTCGCTGTGAGGCGGCGCTTGTCAGCTCCGGCGCGTCAGCCGCTCTCACGCTGGCTACGGCCGCCTGCATCGGGAAAGCGAACGGGCTGCCGCCTGAAGCCATTCCCGGCAAGGTCGCCGGACACAAAAACCAGGTTGTGGTGCAGAAGGCGCACCGCTACGAGTACGACCATGCCATGCAGCTCTGCAATGTCGTGATCAGGGAAGTCGTTAGCGTCGATGATTATCGCGCTGCGCTCAACGATCAGACAGTGATGACAAATTTCTTTAATGCGGCAGAGGGCGGCGAGATCGGCCGCGAGGAGTGGCTGAGGGTCGCACATGAACACGGAGTACCCTGCCACCTGGACGCCGCAGCAGATATGCCGCCGATCGAAAATCTTTGGAAGTACACCGGCATGGGCTTTGACCTCGTATCTTTCTCCGGTGGCAAGGGCATTCGCGGTCCTCAGAACGCCGGCCTTCTGCTGGGACGTAAAGACCTCATCGAGCTGGCTGCGCTGAATGACAATCCCAACAGCGATGCGGTCGGGCGCGGGATGAAGGTGGCAAAGGAACAGATCGTCGGCATGGTTGCGGCAGTCGACTGGTTGCTGGAGCAAAGCGATGCGAGCATGGAGGCCGAGTTTCTGCGAAGCACGGCCGTGATTCAACAGGCACTCAAGTCGATTCCGTTTGTAAAGACCCGCATCTTTACGCCGCCCATCGCCAATCATGTGCCGCATCTCCTTATCGACATCGATCCGGAGCGAGTCGGGATGACGCCATTGCAAGTGGCGGAGGAGTTGCGCAGCGGCACGCCATCGATCGAACTGAATCCGGCGACCGGAACCGATGGACGAGGTTTGACGGGAACGCCAAACTCCATCGTTCTTTCCACCTGGATGCTTCAGGATGGGGAAGAACACACGGTAGCAGCGAGGCTGCGCGCAGTACTGACAAAGAGGCGTACCTAAACCGACACACTTACGAAAGCGAGGAAGGAACGATGGAAAAACAGACTCGGCGGTCCATGCTGAAAGGCGCTGCAGTTGCCGCGGGCGTGGCAACCTTGGCAGCCGCAGATGCGGTGGCGCAAAAAACGGCAGCACCTGAGAAGAAGAGTTATGGATACGGCGCGAAGCGGAAACCAGGCGAGGCACCGCCGCTTTTCAACGCCGCGGTCTCCTATGGCAACCTGTTATTCCTGGCCGGAGTGGGATATCACAAACCCGGCACAATCCAGGAAGCGACGAAGGCTGTGCTGGATGAGATTGAGCAAAACCTAAAGTCGGCGGGTTCATCGATGGACAAGGTGCTGAAGGTAAGTGTCTTTCTGAATGATCTGAAGGACTATGCCGGGATGAATGAGGCGTATAAGGGTCGTTTCGGCGATATGCCGCCCGTGCGAACCACCGTCGCTCCTACCGGTGGAGTTCCTGGCAATTCGCTCGTCGAGATCGACGTAATCGCTTATATCTGACGAGAAAGTGTCCGGGTCTGCTTCGGCAGTCCGAAGTAGACCTCATATTCCGAATCACAAAGCTAAAGGAGATGCATGCCGCCGCTCAGCCAGTCAAAATCGATCACACGTCGCAGAATGCTACAAGCCTCGGGTGCGCTCTCGGCGCTTGGCCTGACGACAACCGCGATTCCTCTGGCGGCTCTGCCTCTCTCTTCCTCCAGCACTGAAGGTTTCAAGGCCCCGGCTGGTTTCCCGCAGCTAAATGGCCATGAAAAGCAGAATTTATTCACCGAGATAGGGGTGCGCAACATTCTGAATGCGCGCGGCACCTACACGATCATCACAGGATCGTGTTCGCTGCCCGAGGTGAAGCGCGCGATGTATGAAGCCTCGTTCTATTTCGTGCAATTGGACGAGCTGATGGCAGCCGTAGGAAAGGAGATCGCCTCACTGATGGGCGCACCCAGCGCGATGGTGACGACTGGCTGCGAAGCCGCGATCGCGCTAGCCACGCTGGCCTGTACCGCGGGCGCTGACATTGAGAAATGTCAAGCGCTCCCGTACGTCCGCGAGAAGACGAAGGTCATCATACCGAAGCATTCCCGCAATCCCTACGACTTCGGCGTGCGCACAACCGGTGCAGATGTGATTGGAGTGGAAACACCCGAGCAACTGGAGGACTCGCTGACCGCGCAGGTGGCCATGATCTACGTCATGTCGAGCCCGGCGGCGGCGAAGGGCCCGTTGTCCATTGCGAATATCTGTCGCATCGCCAAGGCAAAGGGCACCCCGGTATTTGTTGATGCCGCAGCGGAAGAGCCACTCGTGCCCAACATCCATATCCAGGCGGGAGCCTCTCTAGTGGGCTATTCAGGAGGCAAGTGTATCCGCGGGCCCCAGGCAGCCGGCGTGCTCCTGGGGAATCCAGAACTGATCCAGGCGGCTTGGTTTCAGGCCGCGCCTCATCACAACTACGGGCGAGGTTACAAGGTCGGTAAAGAAGAGATCATGGGAATGCTCGCTGCGGTGCGGCAGTGGTACAAGCGCGATCACGCAGCGGAATGGAAAGAATGGCAGGGCTGGCTGGATACGATTGCCACTCGCGTGAAGAGTCTTCCGTCAGTCACAACCGAGATCGTGCAGCCGGAGGACCTTTCCAATCGCAGTCCGGAACTGCGAGTGCATTGGGACGCCAATGCACTGAAAATTACTGGCAGGGAATTGGAAGCGAAGCTCGATGCCGGCACACCGCGCATCCTGATTGGCAATGCCACAGGCGTGAGGCCCGATCGCATGGCGAGCGCTATCACCATCATGCCGTACATGATGGCGCCTGGCGAGGCAGAGATTGTTGCAGATGCAATCTACGAGGGTTTGACCAAGCCAGGGAACTATCAGAACCCAACTATTCCGCAGGGTGAGACCGCGCAACTAGCCGGCTCGTGGGTCGTCGTAATTGACTACCTGTGCGGCAGCGGGATGCAACGCTTTGAGCTAAAGCAGAACGGCGAAGATATCAGCGGCATGTTGTACGGGGAAATCTACACGGCTCCGCTGAGCGGAAAAGTGCAGGCCAATCAAATACACCTGAAGGGCACCATGCAAACCAGCGGATACGAGGTGCGATGGACCTTCCATGGAACGAACACCGGTGATCGGCTGGCTGGCACGGCAGATATGGGGGAATATGGCAGCGTGCCCTGGAAAGCTTACCGTCTATAAAGCACGAGCTTCGAACTAACAGTTCGAGTTTCCTCGTACCCGGCATTGCTTTCAGTCTGACTAAGTGCCCACTCACACGCCGTAGAGTGTCCGAAGGCGCTCGTTATAGGTCGCGCGCGCTTGGTTGTAGCTTTCCCGCAGTTCGGCGCGAGGTTTTGCGGTAGCGCTTGCGTCGATTCGGGTGCACCGGGCAGCGACCTCGGCGAAACTCTCCGGAGCGCCATCTGCGCGGGACACAGCTACCATGGCTTGCATCGCTGCGCCGAGGCAGCCCGCCTCTTCTTCGGCCGGAACATGGATTTCCACGCCGGATGCATCGGCCAGGAGCTGCCGCCATGCGGCGGAGCGCGCGCCGCCACCAGTTACTTGAACCACCTCCGCCTTCCTGCCCCGCAGGATCAGATCCAGTCCGTTAAGAATGCCGAAGCTGACCCCTTCCACGGCGGCGCGAATCAGATGGTTCGCCGTGAAGTTTGTGGCGGAGATGCCGAGAAGCGATGCTCGAGCTCGCGGCAGGTCTGGAGTGCGTTCTCCGTTCAGGAACGGCAAAAAGGTCAGCCCGTCCGCCCCGGGTTCTGTGCTGTTCAGGGCAAGGTCGATTTCCGCAACGCTTCTGCCCAGCAGTGTCACGGTATCTGTCACAACGTTAGTGGCATTCATGGTGCAGATCAGCGGGAGCCACCCGCCGGAAGAGGAACAGAACGGGGCGACGCTGCCGATCTCGTCCTGAACCGGATGCTGGCTGAAGGAATACACCGTAGACGAGGTGCCCAGGCTTAGCGTCACGATGCCTTCGCGCACGTTTCCTGTGCCGATCGCAGCCATCATGTTGTCGCCGCCTCCGGATGAGACGACGCATGTTGCGGGAAGCCTCAGCTCGGCCGCAACCTCCGGGCGCAGCGTGCCGACGAGGTCTTCCGGCCCGATCAACTCCGGAAGAGCCGCGAAGAGATGCCCAGTGCCGCCGTCAATCGCATCGAGTACCTGCCGCTGCCAGGCGCGCATGCGGATGTCGAAGAAGGCCGTTCCGGAAGCATCGCCGGCTTCTGCACACAGCCTTCCGGTAAGCCAGAAATTCAGATAATTATGGGGTAGCAGGATGTGGCGTATGCGCGCGAAGTTCTGAGGCTCGTTCTCCTTGAGCCAAAGCAGCTTGGAAATGGTGTAGCCGGTGAGGGGAACGATGCCGAAGCGGCGTGACCACTCTGCGCGTCCGCCGAATTGGTTCACCAGCTCCGTGTTTTGTTCAGAGGTTTCCGTATCATTCCAGAGCTTTGCCGGGCGGATCACTTCCAGCTTCTCATCGAGAATGACAAGGCCGTGCTGCTGGCCGGAGACGCCGATTGCCCTCACGGGGGCGCCGGAGGAGGATGCGAGCGCCTCTTTCACTGCGATGCGCAGTGCATCGACCCACCACTGAGGTTCCTGCTCGCGTGCTCCGGAGGAGCGCTCGATAAGCGCATGCTTCGAGTAGCCGCGTCCAAGCGGATTGCCCTCCCGGTCCACCAGCAGGGCTTTTGTTCCTTGTGTGCCGCAATCAATGCCTAGATACATGACTTACCTTGGAATGAGGAATCGGGCTGAAGAAACCTATCTGGAAATGAAAAAATGTTTTAGTCCGCCGCATGCCTTCTCTTAGGAAGGACACGTCCATTCATCCGCGACTGTGTATACCGGTGATAGCCAGCATGACGCTGTAGTACGAGAGCCGCGGCTCCGCGGAGCCGTGTGAGATCGGACCGGGTGATGATCGATAACTCCGGCGGTTCGCCGGCCAACAGATGAGAAGAGAGCTCCGCCTGAACGGTGGATGCAAATCCGGGCCAGGAAAGTGTCACATCTCCGGTTGCGATGACCAGTTCCGGCGCAAGCGACGTAACGACAATCTGTAACCCTTTGCCAAAGTATGTTGCCTGATGTTGCAGGGCGGCTGTCGCGAGCTTATCGCCCGCCTCGGCCATATGAACAAGATCTGTGATCGTGATGGGAAGCTTGGAGCGGCTGATCTGGGCATAGTGCCGCAGAGTCGCACGTGTCGAGGAAAACGTCTCCCAACATCCACGGCGGCCGCACCCGCAAACGGGACCATTCGGGTCGAGAGAGATATGTCCGAACTCGCCGGCCATTCCAGATTTTCCGGTGACCATCTGCCCATTTACCAGAAGGGAAGCACCGATGCCTTCCGATATGCTGATGAGCACGACATTGTGATAATTTCCAAGTCTTCCGGACCATATCTCGTCGATCAGTGAGACGTTCGCCTCATTTTCCATCTCCACCTGGAGACCTGTACGCCGCTGCAATACTTTTCGAAGATCGAAGCCACGCCATGCCAGATTTGGAGCAAGCAGCAGCTCCTGGCGCTCGGGATCAACGCGACCCGGAACGCTCACGCCGATGCCTTCGAATTGTTTGCCAGGATGTCTTGCGCGCAGGCTCTGGATCGCAGTGAGAATGCCCTCGGTGGAGCGCGCCGGATCCGAGTGCACCGGAACCTGTTCCTGCATCAGCAGGCGGTTATGAAGATCGAAGGCAGCGACTAGCGCCTGTGTCGGCCGCAAATCAACAGAAAGCACCAGCATGTCGCTGTTGAGCGACAGCATCGTAGGCCGCCGCCCACGCGGGCGCAAAGCGGTCGAGCCTTCTACGATCCAGCCTTCGGCCAGCAACTGTTCCACGATTTGCGAGATTGTGCTTGGCTGCAGACCGGAATTCCTGGCAAGCTCGACGCGCGCGATCGGCTGAGTCGTTCGAATCAGCTCCAAAACGATATCGCGATTGATATTTCGCGCAGTGCTGCTCGATGCGAGCCCTGAACTGACAGGCTCACTCTTCATTGCCTTTCGCGCCCGATGCGGTTCCGTTGAGATTGCTTTCGGCAGATAAGGCTCCTGTAACGGACGGCGCATACTCCCGTGGAACGACCTGATCGCAGCAAGGATCAGTTACGCCTCTGGCCAGTCTAATCGACGAATCGTTCGACCCTGCTCCATTTAAATGTCTCCAGATATCAGAGCAGTGGCCGTTTCGATGCCGAAGTTCGCGAACAAATCGCGCGACTTATCAGATTTTCGAGCTGTTCCTGGCGCCCGGAGCGAGGCTGCGGATCTATATTTTTCTTCTCTGTCCGCTCAGCAATTTGCTCGAGCGAGAGCCCGCCGGTAAGCATCGATTGCGCCTCCGGTTCATGCCAGCCGGCGTAGCGTTCGGTCACGAATTTCTCGTAACGGCCGTCTTCTACGACTTGTGCCGCCAGCAGGAAGGCATGGGCACATAGGTCTACGGCGCCTACGTGCGCGTGAATCAAGTCAGCCGGCTCAAAGCTCTGGCGTCGCACCTTGGCATCGAAGTTCAACCCTCCTTTGCCAAGGCCGCCTGCGCGGATCACGTGATACATAGCCAGGGTGGTGCTCTGGAGATCATTCGGAAACTGGTCGGTGTCCCATCCCAGGTTCGGATCGCCCCGGTTCATGTCCAGCGAGCCGAGGATGCCCAAGGCCGCCGCCGTTGCAATCTCATGCTCGAAGCTGTGGCCAGCCAGCAAAGCATGATTCGCTTCTATATTTACGCGTACCTCGTCTTCGAGGTGGAAGCGTTTGAGAAAGCCATACACAGTCGCGACATCGTAATCGTACTGGTGCGCGGTGGGCTCCCGGGGCTTCGGCTCGATCAGAATCTGTCCGTCAAAACCAATCTTGTGCTTGTATTCGACAACCAAGGTGATAAACCGGCCGAGCTGCTCAATTTCCTGCGCGAGATTCGTGTTCAGCAGCGTCTCATAGCCTTCGCGTCCGCCCCAGAGGACATAGTTGGCCCCTCCCAGAGCCTTGGTCACGTCCATACAGTGCTTGACTATGGTCGCGGACCACGCAAATACCTCGGGGTCCGGATTTGTCGCTGCTCCGGCCATGAAGCGGGGATGAGTGAACAAATTCGCCGTGCCCCACAGCACCCGGGTTTTCGACCGGCTCATCTTTTCGGCGAAATAGTCGGCCATCGCATGAAAATTCGCGAGCGATTCCGCCAGTGTGCTGCCTTCAGGAGCAATATCGCGATCGTGAAAGGTGAAGAATGGCAGGTTGAGAACGCGGAAGAGTTCAAAAGCTGCGTCGGCTTTCGCGCGCGCGGCGGCCATGGCGTCTTCCCCGCCGCTCATCCATGGACGGTGGATGGTTGGCGCGCCAAACGGATCGCTACCGTTCATCACCAGACTGTGCCAGTAGGCAACCGCGAACCGTAGATGCTCCTCCAGGCGCTTGCCAATCACCATCCTGTCTGGGTCGTAATAGCGATACGTCAGCGGATTCTCGGAAGCCTCTCCCTCGTAGCGTACGGTCGCGAAATCGCTGAAAACGGCGTGCTGCACTTTCTGCCCCCGGTGCAAGGCGTTCAGACGCACATCTGCTGCTAAGCCAAACGGCTCCTCCAGGTTCCCCGGAGGGAGATCTGGCACGGCCAATGAAAATAATGACGATTTGTTTTACACATGCAAAATATGTCGCACATATGACACTTGTCAATCACGGCGAGGGAAGCTGAGGGCCGGTACGGCAGCCAGCGATTAAGACGGAAAGTTTACGTTTACTAGATGAATACAGAGTTTATGGGGCTATACGACAGGACTGTTGTTCCGTCAATGGTCTTCCTCCCGTTATATTTCGTGATGCATAAAAAATAAGGTGAAGGCATATTGACAATCGTTACTCGTGACGCGTAAAAGGTGCCTCGTTGCTGAAATAAGCTTTTTTGTCTATCGCTCGGACTGAAAGCTGTACTGGTTCGGAAAGCGAAAGAAATAAGGGAATGGCCGGAACGCTGCCCCAACGGTCGACCTGCAGATCTTCGGAGCTGCGGCGTCGACCGGCGGCAGCAAGGCCGCACGAAACGTTGAAAATTGAGGAGCTTGGGGAGGTTCGAATGGAAATAGAAGCAGGAGCTCGCAGCCCGAAACAAGGCTGCACGGCCAGGAAATACGTCGCTGCCAGGTTGTTTACCGTGATGGCGGCGCTACTGCTGTGTATGCCGGCAATGCATGCGCAGGTCACGGCCCAGATCACCGGCACTGTGCAGGATCAGTCCGGCGGGGTGATTCCGGGGGCGCAAGTCACGCTTGTCAACGAGGCAACGCACAGTACGCGTGTGGTGCAGACAAATAGCGGCGGAATCTATTCCTTCCCGGCGTTGCTGCCTTCCAGCTACTCCCTGAAAGTGGAGGCAAAGGGCTTCCAGCCAAAACAGCTGGACAATATCGTGCTGCACGCGGGCGACCGCCTTGCCGCGCCGCCGTTCAGCCTGACGGTGGGCAACGCCACGCAGACGATCGAAGTGCAGTCGGCACCGCAGATCATCCCGGAAGAAAATGGCTCGCGGGCGGCGGTATTGTCAGCTAAAGATATTCAGAATCTCGCTCTGCAGGGTCGCGATACAACGGAGCTGCTGAAGGTGCTGCCCGGAGCAACGACAACTTCCGGCGGCCTGACCCAGAACAATCCGTCATTCAGCGATCTCAACGTTTCCGCAAATGAAAGTGCGATCGGCGGAGGCATCAACCTGAATGGCGTGCCGAACCGGGGCGGCACTTCGCTGCTCTCCGATGGAGTCAGTGTCATCGATCCGGGTGATATGGCGGGATCGCTCGGGATCATCAGCCCGGAGATGACCCAGGAGGTAAGTGTCCAGACCTCGAATTTCGGCGCCGATGCCCAGTACGGGCCGGTAGTCGTGAGTTCCATCAGCAAATCCGGAACCGCGAACTACCACGGCGAGGCTTACTTCGATGCGCGCAACGATATCCTGAATGCCAACGATTGGCAGGACAATCATCAGGGAATTGCGCGAGGAAATGCCCACTACTACTATCCAGGAGGCAACGCCGGAGGTCCGATCCCGTTCACCCGCAAAAAGCTGTTTATCTGGGGCGGCTATGAACGCTTTTTGCAAAACCAGGGCAATGCCAATGTGCTGAAGTCGTTTATCCCCAGCCCGGAGATGATGGCCGGAGATTTCACCTCCGACAATGCTGACAACCAGGCGCTGTGCCCGGGCGGTTTTTCTGCGAAAACCCAGGGCCAGTGGTGCAACGACCTTACCGGCACCATTTTGCCGGACGGGACGACGGTGACGAACGGCCACATTCCGGCGCAGTTTCTGGATCCGGGAGCCAAGGCGATGGCGAGCTTCTGGCCGAAGGCGAATGCTAATCCGGCAACAACACCGGGCGGCTTTAACTACTATCAGCCCGTCGACAACATCAACAACGGATGGGTCTATCGCCTGCGCGCCGATTACGACCTCAGTGACAAGTCGAAGTTCTATATTTCGTATCAGCAGGCGTACAGTGCCCAGCTCGCGCAGGGCAATGGAGCCCACATCTACTGGACCCCCGGAAATTCCATTCCATTCCCTGGCGGCGGAGTTTACGGGTATGTCTACACAAAGAATATCGCCGGTCACTTCGTCCACGTGTTCAACGCGAGCACGACCAACGAGTTCATTGCCGCATGGGGTTACGGCAATTTCCCATTCGGTGTGCCGAATATCAGCGGCGCGTACAAAAGCACGCTGGGCTATCCCTCCGCTTATGGGACGGTATTCCATAGTGGCTCCGTCCTGATTCCTTCCTATTCCAGCGGAGGCACCAATACCTTCCCGGATTTTTCACAGAACGACATCTTCGAAAATCCCAAGGGCACGTATGAAGTCCGCAAGGAAGTGCCCTCGTTTACCGACAACTTCACGAAAATCTGGGGCGCTCACACGGTTAAGATCGGGGCCTTTACGCAGAACACTGGAAATATCCAGAGCAATGACGGCACGTACACAAACGGTATTGTCAACAGCTTTGGGCAGGGCACTAACCCATTTTTCGGCAGGCTGACTGGCTCGCCGAACAATCCAGTGGCCAACTTCATCATGGGCAACGTGAGCCAGTACACGGAGAACAGTTCGGCTCCGGTCAGCGACATGGCCTATCAGGTGCTGGCGTTTTATCTGGACGACTCATGGAGGGTAAACAATCGGCTGAGCCTGGAGATTGGAGCCCGCTTCGAGCATGTGGGTCACTGGTATGACCGCCAGGGCACCGGCATGGCAGTCTTCTTCCCTGACCGCGTGGTGTCAGACTACAACTCCGGCAAGATTGCTCCCGGATACTACTGGCATGGCATTGATCCCGGTGTCCCGCTAAGCGGCCAGCCGAACCGGCTTGCCTTTGTGTCTCCGCGATTCGGCGTTTCCTACGATGTCCTCGGTACCGGCAATACGATGCTCCGCGGCGGATGGGGCGTTTACCGGTTTGCCGGGCAATACAACGACTATGCTGCTTCGCTGACCACGGCACAGAACGTGCAGAGCTATGCGTTGCCCAGCCAGCAAAGCGTACTGCTTTCACAGATCGGCCAGCTCGCGCCGGCAAAATGCGTAACTCCTCCCTGCGGTATCTCGGGATCGCAGAATGGGCTCGACGCCACCGATTATGGAGTGCCGATAACCTACAGCTATAACCTTACGATCGACCAGAGACTGAAGTGGAATACCCTTCTGGATGTTGCATACGTCGGCAGCAGCAGCAGCCAAATCCTTGATAACGGCGAGACCATCGAGGGCAGCAACTTCACCGCCTTCGCCGATCAGAACAAGACTCCGGTGGGCGCCTTTTTCAAGCCCGATCCGGTGACAGGAGTGCTATCGAATAACCCGGAGAATGTATCGCAGAACACGGATGGCACGCCGACAGGAAACACGGTGGCAGATTTCAGGCCCTACGGTTATGCGTACGGCACAAACGGCGTCTACCAGGACAGAAGCGTAAGCTATACCAACTACAACGGCTTGCAAGTCGCATATTTGAAGTCAAGCGGCAGACTGACCTACAACGTCAACTTCACATGGTCCAAGACACTGGGGACAGGTCTTCAGGCGGATCCTTTTGTGCTTCGCCATAACTACGGAGTCGAGGCGATCGATCGGCCATATGTATTCAATGCCTCCTATACCTACCAGACCGGAAATATGAACCGGTTCAATCACTGGGTGAATGGAGCTATTGGAGGCTGGACGATATCCGGCATCAGCACCTGGCAGGCAGGCCAAAACCTGCTCGCTTTGCTGGGCAATGGAGTGCCGAATTTTGGACTTTCCGAGAGTTACCAGAACCTGCCGGCGAATGCCAAAGCGGCGGGGATCGGCAACGGCGTCGGCGATCCGACATACTTTGGCACCGATGCGCCGATCGCGATCATGCCCGTGCTCACATGCAACCCGAATTCCGGGCTCGCCAAATACCAGCAAGTACAATTGAAGTGCTTTGCGCCTCCGGCGATAGGAACCAACGGCGGCCAGAACTATCCATATATGAGCATGCCTTCCTATCTGGATAATGACCTTGCTATCTACAAGTCCTTCCATGTGAAGAACGAGCAGACGGTACAGTTCAGGCTCTCTGCGTTCAACTGGCTGAACCATCCATTGCCGCAATTCAGCGGTCAGAACCAGATCACGCTGCGCTACCTGGTGGATTACCCGACGAAGGCTATCACGCTGAATACGAATTCCAGCGGAGGAACCGTCCCCAACTTCGGCTTTGCGGATACCAAAACTGCAGCGCCGTACTCGCGCATTCTTGAGTTGAATGTGAAGTACAACTTCTGAGTGCCTCCCTGCGCAAGGTGTGCTTCCAGCGCACCTTGCGTTCTTTCCGGCATAGAATGCTTCGCGAACTATCTGGCATAGCTGATTCATGGAACGACTCTTGGGGCGGGTGAACAGATAGAATCCAAGTCAAGGCGCCTCTCGAGGGCAGAGACGCAGGGCAATGAGAATCGCATTTGACGATCGGGCCGCCGGCTTCCCGCCGCGAACAAGCTGTATGCTTTTCGGCATATTACTCGTGCTATGCGTACCTGCTTGCATGACAGCGCAGGTGAAAACTTCGCCAACCCACACATCAGCCTTGCAGCAGCACTATGTGGCAGCGCAGAGGTTCCAGTCTGCGCATGCGATGGACAAAGCCGCGTATGAATACAGAGTCTTTCTCACCGATGCACTTGGTGAGATGGCTATCCGGCGCGCCCGGGCAGGGCAATATGAAAAGGCTGCCGCAGATTTTGATGAAGCGTTGACCTTCGCTCCTCATTCAGTCGTACTGCAGCTTGAGTACGCGCAGGCTGCATTGCAGAGTGGAGACCTGGCCCACGCGAAGCTGCTCGCGGAGCGGGTGAACGGCGAGTCTCCGCAGAACGCGCAAGCGCACCTGATCCTTGGTCAGGTCCTGCTGAGGAAAAACATGAACCAGGAAGCACGCCGCGAGTTGGAGCGCGCCGTCGCGTTGGACTCGACGTTTGAAAACGGCTATGAGCTGGCTGTCGCGTGCCTGAATACAGGAGACCAGGAGTATGCAGCGAATCTCTTTCAGGAGATGACGTCTTCATTCGGCGATACCGCACTGATCCATATGTATTTTGGCCAGGCTTATCTGAATTCGGATTTTCAAAGCAAGGCGGTCCAGGAATTCCAGAAGGCGATTGCGAAGGACAGCAAGTTGCCCGGCGTGCACTACTCGCTGGCGGCAGCATATCTTGCGGCTGCGGGAGATAGCCGGTTGTCCGATGCCAAAGCGGAACTGCGGAAAGAGATCGCGAGCTCGCCAAAAGGACCCATGGCGTATGCGGCACTGGGGCATCTCGAAGCGGGAGAGCAGCACTACAACGACGCAGAAGCCCATCTAAAGCACGCGGCTGAGCTTGACGCAACGAATCCAGATACATTTCTGTACCTGGGACAGCTTTATGTAGATATGAAGCGCCCGGCCGACGCGAAGGCAGCTCTGCGGTTATCGATTCGGCTGACGACTGATCTCTCGCGCAATCACTATCAGGTGCAAAAAGCTCACTATCTGCTGGGAAGGCTTCTCATGCAGTCGGGAGATACCGAGGAAGGCAAGAAAGAACTGCAAATCTCGCAATCACTGACGTTGCAAAATTTGGCGCGTGATCACGACCGACTGGCCGACTACCTTGACGAGAGCGCCGGAATGAACACAAGCGGGCCGTTTCACCAGGGTGCGGGAGTGCCAAAGCATTTCGATCCGAAATTAGTCGATCAGGCAGATAGCTTCGAGACGCAGATAGGGCCGGCGATAGCCGACAGCTACAACAATCTCGGAGCCATCGCGGGCAGCAGCAGAAATTATGGAGCGGCGCTCGGCTATTTCGAGCGGGCAGCGGAGTGGAACCCGGCACTGGAAGGGCTGGATGAGAACTGGGGGCACGCTGCCTTTGCCGCAGGCCAGTTTTCGCAGGCTGTCGCCCCGCTCCAGCGATATCTTCAGCGGCATTCTGATAACAGGGAAATGCGTGCCGCACTGGGAATCAGTCTGTGTGCAACCGGCGACGATGCAAGCGCCCGCACGGTTCTGCAACCGATCGCAGCAGATGCAACTACGACGGATCAAACCAAAATGGCGTATGCGGAAGCGCTGGTGAAGACAGGCGATATCCAAACCGCAATTACGTTCTTGACCGCACTGGAGCAGCGTCATGCAAGCTCAGCGGGTGTGCATCGTGCCTTGGGCGAAGCGCTTGCGCTGGACAACAATACTGAGCGCGCCGGTCAGGAATTGGAGACGGCGATCCGGATAAATCCAGAGGACGCCCAGACCTATGATGCGCTCGGCCGGCTGCAGTTGGCTGAGGGAGATGCACCCGCTGCAGTCATCAGTCTTGAACACGCTGTGAAGCTTGAAGCACGGCGCGGAAATCTGCATCACGACCTCGCGATTGCGTACAGGCAGGCATCGCGCCCGGAAGATGCGGCGCGCGAGATGCAGCAATATGAAGCTCTCAGCACGGCCAGGCTGCCTTAGTGTGTCAAAGCAAATTCAACAGAGCGGGGAGTATCGCGTTGAAATGGAATGTTCGCATGGGCTCTCTTTCTTGTGCAGCATCATTGCTAACTGTTGCAGTCTTTGCGTTGCCGTGTCTCGGGCAACAGTATAAATATCCATTTCTGGACCCAAAGCTGCCGGCAGAGAAGAGGATCGATAACATCCTTTCTCTGATGACGATCGACGAAAAGATCGACTGTTTGGGAGTGCAGACTGCGATCCCGCGACTCGGAATTCCCAGCTATGGAGGCTCCGAAGGAATCCATGGCGTAGTTCAGCGCGGCGGTGGCAAGTTGCATCGGCAGCCAATTCCGACAACGCAGTTTCCGCAGCCACCCGGGATGGGCGAGACGTGGGACCCGAACCTCATTCGGCAGGCGGCCGCGGTGGAAGGGCGCGAGGCGCGCTTTATCACGCAGACCCCGAAGCATGACCGTCGCATCCTCATGCTGTGGGGACCGCAGGCCGACTTAGCTCGGGATCCGCGATGGGGTCGCAGTGAAGAGGTATACGGGGAAGATCCGCTGTTTAACGGCACCATGGCTGCTTCGTTTGTCCGCGGCCTGCAGGGTGATGATCCCAGATACTGGCAAGCCGCCGCGTTGCTCAAGCACTTCCTGGCAAACAGCAACGAGGATGGCCGCACGAGCTCTTCCTCTAACTTCGATGAGCGGCTTTTCTGGGAGTACTATTCTGTTCCTTTCCGTATGGCCTTTCAGGATGCAGGCGCACGTGCGTTGATGGCCTCTTACAACGCGTGGAACTCTACTCCGATGGCGATCAACCCCGTTCTGAAAAGTGTTGTCATCAACCAATGGCATGCCGATATCGTCTCCAGCGATGGCGGCGCGGTAACCGATCTTGTGACGCAGCGCCATCTTTTTCCGAATCAGCAGCAAGCGGTTGTGGCCTGTCTGAAGGCTGGTATCAATCAGTTTCTTGACACATATAAGGACGAGACGAAGGCGGCGCTCAAGGACGGTTCAGTTACTGAGCAGGAGATCGATAACCTTCTGCGGCCCAAGTTCCGCGTCACCATCCGTCTCGGGCTCCTCGATCCGCCGGCAATGGTCCCATATTCCAACATGAAAGACTCTCCCGAGCCGTGGAATACGGATGCCGATCGAACTATTTCGAAGAAGATGGCGCTGGAGTCGGTGGTGCTGCTGAAAAACGAAAATCATTTGCTACCGCTAAACAAATCAATCAAGTCGATCGCGGTGATTGGACCGCTTGCGAACTCCGTGCATTGGGACTGGTATGGCGGTATACCGCCGTATGCCATCACGCCACTTGCAGGAGTGAAAGCTGAAGCCGGTGCGGGCATCACAGTTCGTTATGCCGCGAGTGAATTAGGGAACGATGCTGTCAATGCGGCGCGAACGTCCGATATTGCAATTGTCGTGGTGGGGAACGATCCGACATGCGGGCCGGATATGGCTCATGACTGGGACAATGTGCATCATGACGGCTCCACTCTGCCGTGCACTGCTCCCGGCGATGGGCGCGAGGGTCGCGACCGCGAAAGCATCTCGCTCGGACAGCAGGAACAACTCGTGAAACAGGTGTATTCGGTTAATCCGAAAACAGTTGTCGTTCTCGTTTCCAGTTTTCCGTACGCGATCAATTGGACTCAGGAGCATGTGCCCGCAATCCTGCATATGACCCATGCTTCACAGGACGAGGGTACAGCGATCGCCCAGGTGCTGTTTGGCGATTACAATCCCGGCGGCCATCTGACCACAACATGGCCAAAGTCGCTCGACCAGTTGCCACCGATGATGGATTACAACATTCGAGACGGCCGCACATATATGTACTTCAAAGGTGAGCCGCTCTATCCATTCGGATATGGACTGAGTTATACAACCTTCGACTATTCCAACTTAAGAGCCAGCTCTCACAACCTGGACCAGGATGGCTCGTTGAAGGTGAGTGTCGACGTCAAGAACACAGGACAGCGGGTCGGGGATGCTGTCGTACAGCTTTACGCGAAGCACCTTCACTCGAAGGTAGAGCGGCCTTCTGAGCAGTTGCAGGGCTTTCAACGGGTAAGCCTGCAGCCTGGCGAAACAAGGACGATAACAATCCCGCTTCAAGCTTCCAACCTTGCTTATTGGAATGAGAAGCAGCAGAAGTTCGTATTGGAGTCGGAACCGATCGAGCTGATGATTGGCGATTCTTCTGCCGACATCAAGCTGAGAGCCGGCGTGCAGGTGCAATAGGGATGGTTGATTTTGCAGGCCAGGTAGCAGTGGTGATCGGCGGAACATCCGGCCTCGGGAAAGCGATTGCGCTTGGCTTGGCGAATGCAGGCGCGGATGTGATTGCTTCCTCCCGGTCGCAATTAGCCGTCGAAGCGATTGCATCCGAGATACGGGCCAGCGGCAGGGGGACTCTGGCAATGGTTTCCGATGTGACGGATCGGGGATCTCTGCAGGCGCTTCATAACCGGGTATTCGAAGAGTTCGGAAAGATTCATATTCTTGTTTATGCGGCTGGCATAACTCAGAAGGTTCCTACTCTGGACTGTTCCGAAGAGACGTGGGAACGCATTATGGATGTGAACCTCACCGGCGCATTTCGCTGTTCTCAGATCTTTGGCGGAACCATGGTTGAGAGAGGGTACGGCCGCATTCTTCATATTGCCTCTCTATCTACATTTGTTGCATTCCATGAAGTTGCTGCGTACTGCGCGAGCAAAGCGGCGCTTGGCGCTTTGACGCGGTCCCTTGCTGTGGAGTGGGGTAGTAAAGGTGTGCTTGTGAATGCGATAGCGCCAGGTATCTTTCCCACCGAGCTGAATCGAAGTCTCCTCGATTCGCCCCGCGGACACGAACTCCTGATGCGTACGCCCGCACATCGCTTTGGTAACGTGGATGAAGTTGTCAGTACCGCGCTGTATCTGGCATCTCCTCAAAGCTCCTTCACGAACGGCCAGATCTTGACCGTCGATGGCGGCTACATGGCGAGCGGCGTCAATCAATGACGGCAGCCAACCGGGTATTTGTGATTCTGGTTCTACTGTTGACCTCTTCCAGTCTCGCCGTCGCGGAAACAGGTGCAGAGGGATGGCTACGTTACGCGCGCATCACGGACCCTATAGCTCTTCACCGCTACGATAGGCTTCCGCGTCGCATCGTGGTGTGCGGCCATGGGCTGGTCGAGCGCACCGCTGCGACGGAGCTTCAACGAGGTCTGCACTCGATGCTGGGAGGGACGTTCAGCGTCGAATATCGCGGCGACGCAGCGGATGACTCCAGCGCCATCGTCATCAAAACCGCCGCAGCTTTCAGGCGCAGCGAGCGCACGATACAGCAGAAAAGGCGGCTCGGCCCGGATGCTTTCACATTTCTTACAAAGGGAAGCGGAAACAAGCGCCGCATCTTCATTGTGGGCGGTGGCGAACGTGGCGAGTTATACGGCGTCTTTTACCTACTGGAATTAGTCGGAATAGAACAGCCACTGCCGAGTAGCTCCATCACAGAATCTCCTTCCGCGGCCATCCGCTGGGTCAATCAATGGGACAACCTGAACGGCACCATCGAGCGTGGTTATGCAGGCCGGAGTATTTTTTTTGACAACGGCCATGTCCGCGCCGACCTGTCTCGCGTTTATGCGTATGGCCGGCTCCTATCCTCGGTCGGGATCAATGGGATTAGCATCAACAACGTCAACGCTGACCTGCGCACCCTTGATCCCGGTATGATTCTCGAGTTTGCACGAATCGCCGACCAGCTCCGCCCGTGGGGCGTCAGGATGTCGCTCTCCATCGATCTTTCCAGCCCCATGGCGGTCAGTCATCTTCCTACCTTCGATCCTCTCGATCCTCGCGTCTCCGCATGGTGGCAATCGAAGGTTGATGAGATATATCGCGCAATTCCGGATTTTGGCGGCTTCGTGATTAAGGCGGATTCGGAAGGCCGCCTCGGTCCCTCCCGCTATGGTCGTACACCTGCAGAGGCAGCCAACACGGTTGCTCGCGCTCTCAAGCCGCATGGCGGAATTGTGCTGTATCGCGGATTTGTCTACAACAACCATCTCGACTGGAAAGATCCAAAAGCCGATCGCGCTCGTGCGGGATACGATAACTTCCATACGCTCGATGGGAAGTTCGATTCCAATGTTGTCATCCAGATTAAGAATGGGCCGATCGATTTTCAGGTACGCGAACCTGTCAGCCCGCTGTTTGCTGCGCTTCAGCATACAAACCAGGCCATCGAGCTGCAAATTACACAGGAATACACCGGCCAGCAGCGCCACATGGTCTTTCTGGTTCCTATGTGGAAGACCACGCTCGATACGGACCTCCGGGCGCAAAACCGGTCGACTCCTGTAAAGGAGATCGTGGAAGGCGAAAGTTTTCACCGGCCGCTAGGCGGCTTCGTTGGCGTCGCGAATGTTGGCATGGACACGAATTGGCTCCATCATCCGATGGCGATGGCGAACCTCTATGGCTTCGGCAAGCTTGCCTGGAATCCCAATCTAACTGCGCAGGAAATCATCGAGAGTTGGACTCGCCTGACGTGGGGCGATAATCCGAAGGTGATATCTGTCATCGACGAACTGCAAACAAACTCCTGGCACACGTATGAGCAGTACACCGGCAATCTTGGCATCGGCACGCTAACAAATATTGTCGGGTATCATTACGGTCCCGGGGTGGAGTCTGCCGAGCGCAATGGATGGGGCCAGTGGTTTCGTGCCGACAGCAAGGGTGTCGGAATGGACCGCACTGTCGCTACAGGCACTGGCTACATCGGCCAGTACCCACCGCAGCTTGCGACGATCTATGAGAATCTGACTACTTGTCCTGACGATCTTCTTCTCTTTATGCACCATGTTCCGTACACATATATGCTTCACGACGGAACGACGGTAATTCAGCATATCTACAATGCGCACTATCAAGGCGCCGCTACGGCCCAGACATACGCCCCGCGTTGGGAGACACTGCATGGCCTTGTAGATGAACAGCGCTACGAACAGGTCCTGAGGCTGTTCACCTATCAGGCGGGACACGCGATCGTCTGGCGCGATGCAGTCACAAAATGGTTCCAACGCATCTCCGGGATTCCGGATAACCAGGGGCGTGTTGGAAATTATCCGGAGCGCATCGAAGCCGAAAACATGACAGCCGATGGCTACACGACAATCGATATCCACCCGTGGGAGACCGCGTCGAACGGCAAAGCCGCCGTCTGCAATCGACACAGCACCTGCACCCTCACTACGACCGTGGAAAAGACCCCAGGCAATTACTCCATCGCGGTGCAGTACTTCGACTATTGGAGCGGCAAATCGCGTTTCGAGCTTCTGGTGAATGGCCGCACCTGCGGCCGTTGGGTCGCACACGATACGCTTCCTCCGGCTGCTCCTGACCTGCACCCCGATGGCGAAACCAGCACCCGCATTACATTTCCGGATATCTATCTGAAACAGGGCGATGCTCTTACGCTGCGTGGCACGCCAGATGGCGCTGAGCCAGCTCCCCTCGATTACGTCGAGATAACTCCCTCCGGAAAGTCTCAGCCATGAAGATCACGGATGCTCGTCTCATTGTTTGTTCGCCCGGCCGCAATTTTGTCACGCTCCGTATAGAGACCGATGCAGGCCTCTACGGCCTTGGTGACGCGACACTCAACGGGCGTGAGCTAGCCGTCGCTGCCTATCTGCAAGAGCACGTCCTGCCATGCCTGAGCGGGCGCGACCCATTCCAGACCGAGGACATCTGGCAGTATCTCTATCGCGGCTGTTACTGGCGGCGCGGCCCGGTGACCATGGCGGCAATCGCCGCCGTCGATGTCGCGCTCTGGGATATCAAAGGTAAGGCGCTGAACACGCCGGTGTACAACCTGCTCGGCGGCCGATCGCGTGACGGGGTTCTTGTTTATGCTCATGCCACTGGCCGCGATATTGCCCATACTATCGATGCTGTCCAGCAGCAGATTGTCGCTGGCTATCTTGCGGTGCGTGCGCAGACCGGCGTTCCCGGCATCGCCGCGAGCTATGGAATCCCGAAGGACGGCAAATCATACGAACCTGCCGAACGCAATCTTCCAACGGAGAGTCCGTGGTCCAGCGAGAAATATCTAAGCTTTATCCCTTCGTTGTTCGAACAACTTCGCGTTGCGGTCGGTCCCGACATTCACCTGCTTCACGATGTGCACCATCGTCTTACTCCCATTGAGGCCGCGCGTCTCGGCAAAGCGCTTGAGCCCTATCATCTATTCTGGCTTGAAGATCCCATACCTGCCGAATTGCAGGACGGCTTCAAGATCATCCGCCAGCACACGACCACGCCTATCGCTACCGGCGAGATATTCAATTCGATATGGGACGCGCATGATCTCATCCGGCACCAATGGATCGATTTCATCCGTATGGCTATCGGACATGCCGGCGGTATCACTCATCTGAAGAAGACCGCAGACTTTGCATCGCTCTATCACGTCCGCACTGGATGCCACGGTGCTACGGACCTATCACCGATAACGATGGCGGCGGCGCTTCACTTTGGATTGGCCATCCACAATTTCGGTATACAGGAACACATGCAGCACAGCGCGCTTGTAGACGAGGTATTTCCGCATCGCTATCGGTTCGAGAAAGGATATATGCATCCGGGGGATGCAGCCGGGCTCGGCGTGGAGATTGATGAGAATCTCGCTGCGAAATACCCGTACCAGCGCGCCTACCTGCCGATTGCCCGGAAACTCGACGGCACGGTCACAGATTGGTAGCTTATTTCTAATTATCTGAGCAGCTCAAGGAAGTAAGTTCGGAAATTCCCGCTTTCTCGTAAAGCAGGGGGCGTTTCGCTCTCCAATGTTCCTCAAGCCAGATGTCCGCTGGACGGTCATAATAACTCCATGGAATATGTGCAGCGTTCATGCCGACAAAATGGGCACCGCAGGTTCCAAATGCAGGAGTGCGAGGCCAGAACGGGGAACAGAGGCTGACCTCCGTGGCTTGCACCAGAAATAGCGGCTGCATGCGACATATTGCCGCTGCCTGCAGGCCTTGCTCTTCGATCTCGGATACCAGGCGGACCGGGCCGCCCCGGCGCACGGCTGCTTCACTCAGCACCGAGTCCAGCGCCTTCGCTAAGTCGACTCCCGGAGCCAGTCCTCGAATCCCGGCATTCAGCTTGCCTGGTGGACACAAAACATCGAAACTGCCGAGGCATCGGTCCACATCTTCGGCAAAGAGGCATCCATCGTCTGACTGGAGCCAGCGTCGCATCCCATCGGGGATATCCCATAGTATGCAGTCATTGTCGATTGCGAGCTCGTAGAACTCTGGATAGGCGCGTACGGGGACTAGTTTCCATCCCATGCCTTCAATCAGGCTCTCATCAAAGTACGCCTGCAGAACATCGGGTAGATCTTGGGTTGTAACTTCGCGCCACTCTACTTCTATTGGCAAAGGGCCCGTGCGCAGCTGAGCCGCTTTCGCCGATAGAGAATTAATGCAAACCAGATACCGTGCTGCCGGTCCGAATAGTCGAAAGGCACACGCAATGGAGAGACGCAGCATCTCAAAGCCGCGAGCACGCACCTCACCAATAGTCCAGCGAACCACAAGCCGTTCCACATTTGGCAGGTATTCCCCGGTCATGCTGAGCGTAGCCTCCGCTCTCCGATCACGCGCAGCATTGCGGCGCCATATGTCGGAACAGGCTCGACGTGCCAGAGCTTCTTGTAATCTTCATCCCCGCGCAGCATGTCAACTATTTCTATGCCCTCGCTCGCTGCGTGCTCCGATAATAGTGCGAGCAATATTGTTCCGGAACGCAGATCGGCATGTTCTACGGAGTGCGCTGTGAGATAGACATACTGGGTGCGATTTGGCCGTTGTACAGGATCCACGAGTGAGTATGCGACACCAATAGCTTCTCCATTCAAGCGCAGCGAGCACAGGCGCAGCATGTCTTGCTGCTGTAGGAGAGGTATGGTCTCTCTATGCCAGTCCAGCACTCGACGATCTGCCAGCACGCCGGGTTCGCCTTGGCTCTTCCATCGTGAAGTGTGCAGGTGTACAAGCGCATCGAAGAACTCCGGCCAACTCCGCTCGTCCGCAATTGCGAAGTCCAGCTTGGCCATCCGTTGTGCGCGATTTCGGTAGTACATCGCGTTCCGCCGAAGCTTCGTTGGGAGCTCCGCGATGCGGCAAGCGCGCATCCGGGAGCAAGGCTCTGCTGCGAACATATGAATTCCAGAATCCTCCGTCTGCTGTAGCGCCCGAAAGAGTAGCGACTGTTGCCGAAGCTGACTGGCATACAGCACATCCCAACCACCTTCGCTTCCCAACAGATTCAATGCAATCCGAATTTGCTCCGCTCCGCACTCCGGCGCGAAGACCCCGTCCAGATAGTCGCTGGTGCCGACGCCAAGCATGAGAAGCTGGCGTTCTTGCGTTGCCGGCTCGCGATAAACATAGAAGGGTAGAAACGCAATCGGCCCGCGGCCACCGGAGATGACAATCGCGCGGAGATCGAGTTCCCCGAATTGGTGCCACCACGGCAGAAGCCACCGCGGATTCTGGAAGGGGGTGGCATGTGCGTCTTCTCTCCAGAGCGTTTCCCATGCGGGGCGGAAGTTCTCCAACTCCTGTGTCTCGCGAAGCAGATCGTATCGAAATCTCTCAGGCATACAGCCTCTGTCGCGTGGGGGTATGGATTACTTTTTGATACAGCTGAAAGTATTGGTTGACCATGCGTTGCTTGGAAAAGCGCTCTGCCGCCACAGTTCGGCAAGTTTCTGGATGAATGGTGTGCACACGATGAATCGCTGCTGCCATTTCCGTCGTGCTGTTCACCAGAAATCCAGTGACACCGTCATCGACAATCTCCGGTAGCGCTCCGGAAGGATAGGCGATCACGGGCGTGCCGGCGGCCATTGCCTCCATCGCTACCAGCGAGCTGGTTTCCGGAGCAAGTGTCGGATGCAGCAGGCATTTGGCCTGCGCCAGCAGCTGCCGGCTCTTCGCGCGTGAAAGACGTCCGCTGAATGTATGCTGAATGCCGTTCCGCTTCTGCTCAAGCAGCGGGGCTACTTTTTCGTGAAAATATCTTTCGTGGTCCCGCCAGGGAAAGACGTGGCCACCCATTACGACCGGGGTGCTTGCAAGGAAACCTGCTTCGAGAGCTGTGTGCTGATTTTTTTCCGGGCAGATGCGCCCCAGCACCATCGCGAAGTCATCGCTTCTTTTCGCTGCTTTGGAGATTTCGACGCCATTCGGAATCACCGTAGTGTCCAACAGCGCAGCAGGACATGAGAGCCGCTGGCTTTCAGAAACAAACTGGAAATGCAGGTTGGCAGGCGTCCTGTTCCATATTGTTGATGGATACCATCCAAGCGGCAAATGAAGCGTAACCAGCACCGGAATATCCAAAGGCAGCTGGTACTCGTGGAAATCGAATCCATGCATGTGGATCAGATCGACCCGCCGCTGCCTCAACGTGCGGTCCAGAACCGCCTGAAGCTGTGCTCTGCACCATTGCCGCCGGCCTGGACTGTCCAGATCATTGCCTAATGGCGGGAAGGGAATCAGTTCTCCGGCAGCGGTTGAACTCTCACACGCCAGAACCAGCGAGGTGTGGCCCGCAGCCACAAGAGCATGATCAATGTCCGTCAATATCTGCTCGGCCCCGCCGACACAATCAGGCCCGACCGGCGCAAATGAATAAGCAATGCTAAGCACTGTCAGTCGCATGCAGCAGCGGACTCCTCTTCAAGAGCATCGGCCTGGCGCGCCAGCTCGCAAAAACGCTCCGATGTCATTCCCCATGGAAAGTGCTCGTAAAACACCTGTCCGCTGTGGGGTGGTCGGTGAAAGTCATACTGTGGCGCGACACGAAAGCATTCGTGCTCGGCCGTGAAATAGCGGAGGGTCTCCTGCTGCGAAGCGAAACATGCAAGCAACGCCTGCTTCCATTGCTTTTCCAGGAACGCGAGAACGCAGCAGGTTTCGGGCGTGCTTTCCGCGTGTGGAAGAAAACAGCCCGTCTCTATCCCCTCGGGACCGGCGTGATAGAAGGTCGATTCCACAATGAGCGGCGCAGACAAGCCATCGCGTCTCATTGATTGGCAAGCTCGATGCACAGCAAAGGCACATGCGTCATGATCGGGGTGACCGCCCTCATACGGATGCGTAAACACGACGCTAGGGCGCCGATCCAGGAACAAGTGACGTAGCGTTCGCGTGAGCTGTGGCAGATGGAAGCTTGCTTCCTGATCCGGAATGCGAAGATGGACCCGCGACGCACTCGCCAGTCCCGCCATATCCAAGGCGCTACAAAGCTCTTCCTCACGACGGCGCCTGTACTCATCCAGGGTCGCAAAACCATGGGCCCGGCTGTCCTGCTCATTTCGTGGCGCGCCATCGGTCACATGCACGAATACGGCGGACCCAAATCTGCCCAGCCGCGCACCAACCGCGACTATCTCATCATCCGGATGCGCGAAGACGAGCATACTTGAGGGTAGAGGTGTTTCTGAGCGTTGTGGCGCTGTGGCTTGCGCAAAGAGATCCGACGACATGATTCGGAAGTGGTCCCAATTGGTACGATGCTGCGGAAAATGCGCAGGGCTGCCATTCCTGATGCAGACGAATATCTTTGCAGTGTGCCTTTTTGATAACACTGCACGGCGATAGAGAAAAAGTGTTGCTTTGCGTAACGTCAGTTTGGCTATTCAGTGACAAAGAACGTGAAAGGGTATGGTTCCTGTCGCTGCTGCAATAGCGGAAGCGCCACGTTACACACTCTTACCCCAGCCTTTGTTTTCGCTGAAAACGATCCATGATGCGCGTGGCCATGAAGAGCGAGCGCTGGGAGATGATTGTCAAGCGCGCGCTCCAGACGCGAGCTGCCAAGGAACGGGAACAGCGGTTCTGGTTCTCCGAGAACAGTCTCTCTCAGTGGCGAGTAATGCGTTATGGCGATCTTCACCGGTGTGTGTAACTGCGCCAGGCCGTAATCCAATTTGATCGCTTCGCGCTCTGCGATCTCAACGAAGTTCTTAATCCCCTCTTCGCCAAAGGGCATGAGTTCATAGGGGGCAAAGCCGCCACAAAAGCCTTTCGTGCCGGCAAATCCAACTCCGTCCTGTTCATAGCAATTGCCATCCAGTAGGTGAATCCCGGCGACGCGCACCATGCCGGCAAGCTCATCCTGATGGCCGCTCTCATGGTCGTGATTGCCCAAGACCGCGACGATCGGGATCCGGATTTTTTCCAGAACTGAGAGGCACGTCTTCATCTCCTCGGGCAGACCATGGTTGGTAAGATCGCCTGCCACGATAAGGACATCTGCCAGGTCATTGACTGGAAGGAACCGTCGGATATTCTGTTCCAGCTCTGCCGCTTTAAAATGCACATCGGCCACTGCCGCAACTCTCATCTCAGCTCCGGTCCTCTACTTCGTTTGCTTCGGTAATCTTCAGTAGAGATGGATGACGCGCCAGGTATTCCTGGTACAAGTCGCGCTCTCCCCATTCTTTTACGTCAATCGCAAACATATTTGGATCGATGAGAGTTCCTCGGAACGGTTCACCTTGCGGCGAAGATCGAACGCGTTCCTTCAATTGTCGAGTCAGCGTGCTCCATAACTGTTCCGGCACCAGATCGAGATGCGATGGATAAATGTAGGAAAAGAACACCAGGCTCCACAGCAGCAGCTCCCAATGACCCGTCAAAAGCTGCTGAAGACGGCCCCAGTCCAGACGGCTGCCACAGGCGCGGATGAGGTGCGCGACATCGGCGCCATCAAAGCGCTCCCGTCGCGACACAAAAAGTTTAGAGGCGATGATCTCTTCGGCGGCGAGCACGGGGCAAGACACATCAAGGATTGTGTAGGCCTCGGCTCTATCGAGCCAGCTTTTATCCACGATCAGAACTGCATTGCCGAGTGCTGTGATCAGATCGACGAAGTATTCGCCGCGCGCTGCCTTTGCCAACCACACGGGGTCTTCAATATGCGTCTTGAATCCTATCCGCTCCAGTGACGACAGAGCGCGAGGAACCGATGCCGCCTCCAACACAACATCCAGGTCCTTTGTATTCCTCCAGATTCCAGTGTGCTTATGTAAGGCGAACGCGCCGGCTACTGCGTAAGGAATCTGTGCTTCTCCCAACGCCTCAAGCACTCCCTGATAACACTCCAACGCCTCCGGAACCAGATCCGGCGGAGTGGACGAACTTACCGGCAGTATGTGTTCATCTCCGGGCATACGTTCGTTATGACGCAAATTCGACCGTGCCGGTCGCTCGTCAGATGGCAACCTCTGTTTCAGAAGAGGAGTCCGACTGGAAAGGAGCTAAATCTGATGACAAAGACAAGGACCGGCGCGATGCGCCCCATTGGGCCTGCTCGCGAGGAAGAGTTTCATCAAAACTGGAGAAGGGAGCCAAAACCGCGGCGCTGCACCGGCAGAAGGTGCGGCAAGACGAGCAGGAAGCGCAGCGTGCATCGTCTGGCCATGCTCATCCGGCTGCCGGCAAGCCTGCTGCACCAAAGGCGAAACCCGGTGACCGAGACAATGTTTGAAGGAGACGAATCATTATGGCTGCACATGCGGGAGAAACTGCACAGGAAACCGGAGACTTTCATTGCCAGAGCTGCAACGCTGTCGTTCACGTGACAAAAGGTCACAAGATTCCGAGCTGTCCAAACGGCCACAAGACGTTCGATACCAGGACAGGCGAACCGGACAAGAAGCGCAAGACGTGATCAAAATTCTTCGCGCATTTCAAGCAAAGGTGAAGCGAACCAGCAAATAGCCCGCTGCTCCTATTAGGCCGGCTCCGGGAAAGGTAAGGATCCATCCGTACACAACTCTGCGTGCCCAGAGCCATCGAACCCCATGCAATCCCTGGGATGCGCCGACACCGGAGATCGCCCCTCCGATGGCATGTGTAGTCGAGATGGGCACCTTGGCGAAGGTAGCGAACGCAATCGTGCATGCGGCAGCCAACTCGGCAGCGAAGCCGCCTACCGGACGCAGATGCGGAGTAATGCGCGTGCCGATCGTCCGCACCACGCGCCATCCACCTGCCATAGTCCCCAACGCCATCGCTCCCTGGCAACTGAGAACGATCCAGAGAGCGATGTCCTGATGTCCGAGGAAGCGGACCGTGCTACGCGTCCAACGGCCATAGCCGCCTGCCACGAGCAGCGCGACGATGATGCCCATCGTCTTCTGGGCATCATTGGAGCCGTGGCCCAGGCTGTACAGTCCCGCAGAGACAAGCTGGAGTTTGTGGAACAGGCGTTCGGCGGGCCTTCGCTTCATACGCCAGGTGAGCCACGCAATGATGTGAAGAAACACGTATGCAAGCACAAATCCAAGCAGTGGAGACAATATAAGAAAGAGAAGCACCGGCTCCCAGCCCGCTAGCAGGAGTGCATGCCATCCGGCTTTGACGATTGCGGCGCCCGCCAACGCGCTGATGATGGCATGCGAGGAGCTAACTGGAAGGCCGAGATACCAGGTCAGCAGATTCCATCCAATTCCCCCGATCAGGCCACCGAAGACAAGATAGATGTCCATCACGCGTGGATCGATGAGCTTGTCGCTGATCGTCTCGGCAACTCCCGTTCCGAAAAGAAAGGCTGCAATGAAGTTGAAGAACGCTGCCCAGATAACCGCCTGTTTCGGCGTTAATGCACGCGTAGTAACAACCGTCGCGATGGAATTCGCGGCATCGTGAAATCCGTTCAGGAAATCGAATACCAGCGCGAGCGCTACGATGACGACGATCAACGAGAGCATCGGCGACTCATGCATTCTTCACGAGCACGCGTTCCACAGTCCGGCCCACACTATCGCAGGAACGGATCGCCGCCAGCATCAGATCGTGCAGCTCCTTCTTTTTAATGGCATCAATCGGGTCAGGGTTGCCGCGGTAAAGCTCGGAGAGAAATTTCTGGCGTTCAATCCGGGCCTGTTCTTCCAGCCGGCCGATTTCGTCGAGCTGCCCGCGAACAGAGTCGAGGCTCGCTCGGCGAAGCCCGGTCACGACTTCATCAACCAGCTTGCCGGCGCGGCTCAGTATCCTGCACTGCCCCTGCAGATGCGGGTAGACCTCGTGCATGTTATAGAGATGAATTCGCTCCGCCGCATTCGCAATGCTTTCCATCACGCCGTACAGGTCCGCATCCAGTTGGAGAATGTCCTCACGGTCAAACGGAGTGATGAACGCATCGTCCACACGTCGCAGCACCTCGCGTGTCAGCAAGTGCGCGTCGTGGCGAGCAGCCTCGATCTCAGAAACGATCTGAGGGGCATCGGGGGTGCCGTCAAAGAGCCGTGTCAATAACTCGATGGAGCGGGCGACCATCGCCGCCAGTTGATCGAGATCGACATAGAACGCCGGATCTTTCGGCATAAGATTGAACATGGATGGAAGCTCTCCCGGTGCAATTGCCGGCAATCCACTCCCATTGGATGCACATGCGGACAGGATGCCGCTTCGTCGGTCCCGGAGAATCATTTCGTCGGTGGACCGGGTGAGGGTCTCGCCGGCGAAGAGCTTGCCTGGCGGGGAGTTTCTGCCGGCTAGTCCCTGACGAGTTCAACGCGACGGTTGCGGGCTCGTCCTTCCAGCGTATCGTTCGTCTCGATGGGGCGAGACGCGCCAAAGCCGCCGGTGAGCAGGCGCTCTGGAGCGATGTTGTACTGGCTGATCAGCGCCTGCTTCACGGCAGCGGCACGGCGTTTGGGCAGTTCGAGATTGTAGGCATCGCCTCCTACATTATCCGTGTGACCTTCGACAGTCAGCTTCCAGTCGGGATTGTCCGTCATTGTCTGCGCGATCTCTTTCAGCACAGGCTCGGACTCAGGCTTCAATGTGTCTTTGTTGAAATCGAAATAGATGCCATACGTGACTGCGCGTTTCTGCTCGACTAACTGCTTCTCCAGCACGTTCACCGGCTTCGCAACAGGGAAGGTGATCTTGACGACCTCCACGCGGAAGTTGCCGTTGTGATACAGCGGGTCTTTCAATTTCCAGTTCAGTACAAGCGGGTCGGCAGCATCATCCAGAACAAATAGTTCGCCATCGCTCTGCTTCGGCCTCTGGCTTGCGGGACGCGGGTCCTTATCGGGAACAGTCAGGGTGCCCTTCAGATGAACCACCGGCAGATCGACCCGCTGATCGTTCACAATCATGGGATATTTCACGTCTTCCGGCTCAACCCGTGTCAATATACCGCTCTGGTGCGTCAGTTTCATGCCGTTCGGGACGTAGAAGATATCGGCATAGGTGAAGCTCGTTCGCCCTCTAGATTTGATTTCCTGAAATGCCTTGTCGGATACACGGAATCGGGTCAGGTTGTGCAACAGCGTAGGTAGCCGCTGCGCGTTTACCGTCATGTAGGTCTGCGCAGAGACGTAGTCGCTGTTGCAGTTCTGATTTGTGATCGTCAGCGCTTTCTTTATGGTTCCATTGTCGTCCTTGTATTCGTCTGTGCGGTTCGTCGTCGTCACCGTAGAGCCATCAATGGAATCGATCGTGTTCCTGGCTTCCACATCGCCATACTTAATGCCCCATGCGGTGGTCAGCACGGTGCCGGGCTTCAAGGGGACACGCGCCGTGTCCTGCGCGATAAATGCCGACACGCTGCACGGCGTGACTGGATCCCCTGAGGAGAGCACCGGAATCCCATCCGCGCCAGCTTTGCCAGCCAGTGCGTTGAACAATCCAAGCAATCCACTCTTTGCACTCTGGGAATCGTTCTTCGTCAGGCTGCCGGCACCCTTGTCGTCGGCCAGGTGAGACAGGTTCTCCGTCACAGTGCGGGTCTTTTGCCGTACTTTGTAGCCTACGTAAACCACGCCGCCCACCACCGCGGCCCCGACGAGCAGTATCAACACGAGCGCCGCTCCAATCACCTTGGGCCACACGGAGCGTCGTCTCGGGGCGGAAGCGGCTGCCGACTGCGACCATTGCGAACTGGAACTGGAGATGGGAGGTCTATTCGAAACGGGGACCGGCGTGAACGATCCCGGCTGCCTCGGTGTCGCAGCGGATTCACTTGCTGCCGGCGCATCGACCGATGCGACAGCAGTCCAAGCCCGCGCCTGCCCTTGCGACGAAACATTAGCCTGCTGCGGATACTCAGGCGCTTCTACCGGCGCGAACTGGGCTGGCTTTGCGATCTGCGGTATATCAGGAGATGCGGTAGCCGAGACCCCCGTCCACGCGGTCTCAGCAACAGAAGAAGCGGCTTGCTGAGATTCGGCCCCGGAGCCAATCGGCGCGAAGGGAGTGGCGGCAGGCGCGGAGGCGACAGAGGGGCCGGATGAATCCGCGGCGGACGCTGTAACGGGGCGTCCGCAGGATGGGCAAAAACGTACTCCGGCCTGCAACGGCTTTCCGCAACGCGTACAGAAGTGGGCCATGGCTGCTCCCTCCAAACCGCGAGTTATTGTGCAGCAGACTTATAGACCCGTTTCAACAAAATTGCCCTTTAAATATGAGAACGCCGCTATCTCGGCATATCTCGACACGATCCTACCATCGCCAGGAGCCTCCTAACTGTCATGCTGGCCTGGACTTATGGGAGATACGTAAGGTTCTGCGGGCAGCTGGGCCGATAAGCGCCAGCCGGGAGGCTACGCAGATTTTTCTAGCTGGCCCGCAGGCGCGGACGCCCGTTGAGCATTCGCAGCGTAGCGCTTCAAGGCGTTGGCATCCGGAATGATGAGGGTTCGGCCCTTCGTCTCAATCAGCCCATCGTGTTTCAGCCGGGCGAAGGCGCGCGCAACCACATCTCTCACCGATCCGATGCGATCGGCGATCTGGTGATTCGATAACGCCAGCCGAAGTGTGATCGGCGGAGGGGAAGCGGTATTGGTGCGCTGCACTTCTGCGAGCAAAAAGAGTGCAAGCCTCTGGCCGACTTCGTGAAACGATAACCTCTCGATGAGCTGCGCATGCCGTCGTACGCGCTGCGCCATCATTCGGAGCGCTTTCAACGCTAACGGTGGATATCTCGCGCAAAACTCCTGCATGTCACTCTTTTCGATAAAGAGCACGTCCACATCGGTTTCACAGGCGGCAGACGCCGGGTATGGTCCGTCGTCGAAAACCGGGACTTCCGCAATCACCGCGCCGTCCGTGTCCACATGCATCACCTGCTCTCTGCCGCTGGGGCTGTGCTGGAACACACGCACTTTGCCTTTGACCACGATGAAAAGGCCCCTCGCATCTTCTCCTGAAAGGAACAGCATCTCTCCGCGCTGGCGATGAAGCTCTTTCGTTCGCTGTGCAATGTCCGCAAGCGCTCGTTCCGTCAGCGATCCGAACAAGGCCGTCTGTTGCAAAGCCGAGATGCGCTGCAGTGTCATTTCACTCCTGAGTGTGACCTATGACCCAAGTCATAGCATACGCGCCCGTCGCGGCGTAGCGTGTCGTCAGAACAGGACTGCTCTGAATCACCACCATCCGGAGTCCCGTCTGCCCATGGCCACTGCACCACAACTATCAACAGCCCGGCCCACCACTTATCTCAACAATGAGTACGGGCTCAAGTCGTGGCTGCTGACGCAAGACCACAAACGCATTGCCATTCTCTACCTGCTGACGACCGTTTTCTTTTTCACTATTGGGGGCATTGCGGCAGCGCTGATGCGGCTGGAGCTGCTGACGCCTGTTGGCGACCTGGTCTCTTCCGATACCTACAACAAGCTCTTCTCCATCCACGGCATCATCATGGTCTTCTTTTTCCTGGTGCCGATTGCGCCTGCCGTGTTTGGAAATTTCCTCATACCGCTCATGATCGGCGCACGCGATGTCGCATTTCCCAAGATCAACCTCCTGAGCTGGTATTTATTCGTGACCGGCGGCTGCGTTGAGCTGTACATGATGATCTTTGGCGGCGTCGATACCGGATGGACCTTCACGACGCCGCTCAGCACCCATTACGTCAATACGCAGGTCATCGCCGCGGCGATGGGCATATTTATTGCCGGCTTTTCTTCCATCCTCACGGGGTTGAATTTTATTGTCACGATCCATCGCATGCGGGCGCCAGGCATGACCTGGTTCCGTCTGCCATTGTTCATCTGGTCGTACTACGCCACTTCCATCATCTTTGTTCTGGCCACGCCAGTCATCGCCATGTCCATGGTGCTTATCGTGATGGAACGGCTGTTTTCGATCGGGGTATTCGATCCAAAGCTCGGAGGCGATCCGCTTCTCTTTCAGCATCTTTTCTGGTTTTATTCCCATCCGGCGGTCTATGTGATGATTCTCCCCGGCATGGGCATCATGTCCGAAGTGGTCGCCTGCTTTTGCCGGAAGCGCGTATTCGGATACACGGCGGTCGCCTTCTCATCTGTTGCAATCGCCGTGTTCAGTTTTCTGGTGTGGGCCCATCACATGTTCATCATGGGAATCTCGAACTATTCGGCCCTGGTGTTCTCCTTCATGAGCATGCTGGTAGCAGTGCCGTCGGCGATCAAGATATTTAACTGGTCTGCCACGATGTACAAGGGCTCCATCTCGTTTGACACGCCAATGTTGTACGCCATCGGGTTCATTGGCTTGTTCACCATGGGCGGTCTTACCGGGATCTTCCTCGCTTCACTCGGTATGGATATTCACCTGACAGAAACCTATTTCATCGTCGCCCACTTCCACTACGTGATGGTGGGAGGCATGGTGAGCGCGGTGATGGCCGGTCTGCATTTTTACTGGCCCAAGATGACCGGAAGAATGTATCCGGAGTCGCTGGGAAGACTGGCGGCTGTAGTTCTGTTTATTGGATTTAACTTAACCTTTTTCCCGCAGTTCATCCTCGGATATCTCGGCATGCCGCGCAGATATCACGCTTATCCGCCGGAGTTTCAAGTCCTGAATGTCTTTTCGACTGCCGGCGCCTCTGTCCTGGCCATCGGCTATCTCCTGCCCATCGTGTATTTCATCTGGTCGCTGAGATACGGAAAGATCGCGGGCGCCAACCCATGGCAGGCTGCTGGGCTGGAATGGACGTTAGAGTCGCCTCCGCTGCCGGAGAATTTCCAGGAAATCCCGATCGTCGACTTTGAGGCGTATGACTACCAACGGCTCCCTCCTCCTCCCGTCGAAGTAGCTGGCTGAAACAGGCTCCCGCCGGCATAGAAAGCCATCCCGCAACCCGAGTTGCCAGCTAATCTGGTTGCCATGCCGGAATTGCCGGATATCGCCGCCTATCTCAGCGCGCTCCGGCCGCGGGTCATGGGCCAGCCGCTCGAACAGGTACGTGTCGCCGGCGCCTTTCTGCTGCGTACGGTTCAGCCGCCGCTCAGCAGCGCCGAGGGCCGCACGGTGCGCGAGCTGCGGCGTGTGGGGAAGCGCATTGCCATTTGCCTCGAAGGCGACCTATGGCTGGTTCTGCACCTGATGATCGCCGGCCGTCTGCACTGGCGGCAGCCGGGAGTTAGGCTGGCCGGCCGCAACACCCTCGCAGCGTTCGATTTCCCGCACGGCTCGCTGGTGCTGACCGAAGCAGGTTCGAAGCGCCGCGCATCGCTGCACGTCCTGAGCGGTGAAGCTGGCCTGCAAGGCATCGATCCGGGCGGAGTGGACGTCTTCGCGTGCGATCTCGAAGCCTTTCGCGCCGCTCTGATGGCCGAGAACCGTACCCTCAAGCGCGCCCTGACCGATCCAAGAATTCTCAGCGGCATCGGCAACGCATATTCGGACGAGATACTCCACGCTGCGCAGCTCTCGCCCATCAAGCTAACTCACAAGCTCGAGGCTCCGGAGTGGGAGCGGTTATTCACCGCCACGCGTGACACGCTGCAGCTCTGGATCGATCGGTTGAAGGCGGAAGCGGAGCAGAGTTTTCCGGAGAAGGTGACGGCCTTTCGCAAGGAGATGGCCGTGCATGGACGTTACGGCCTGCCGTGTCCACGATGCGGCGAACCGATTCAGCGCATCCGTTATGCCGACAACGAGACGAACTACTGCGCTCGTTGTCAGACGGAGGGTCGAGTTCTGGCGGACCGCAGCCTGTCGCGTCTGCTGGGGAAGGACTGGCCGCGCACGCTGGATGAGTTGGAAAGCCTGACCAGGCGCGCGCGTGACGGCGAGCTGCGCGCCAAACCAGCCTCGGTCACGCCGGATTGCTGAAACGGCCGCCTCCGGTCGTCTTCAGAACAGCGGTGCGTTCAGAAGAGTGGTTGCAGCGTGAGCAGCAGCGTCTGCTTCGGGGCGGTCAGTAGTTGCGAGAGAACGGATGCAGTGTTGCCGCCGCGAGCCTCGGGCGTGTAGTTCACAGCCAGACGCGGAGCCCGCGACGCGCAATGCAGCAGGTCGCCGGAGGTCCATGCGCCGGCTTTGTCGTACTGCCATTCCACGTCAAAATGCCGCGGGTCCTGCACTGTATAGAGGAATCGGTTTTTGGGAGCGGCTGACGAGTAGTGCAGCACATCGGTGCTGGTCACCGTGAGGGTGCGTCCATCCCAGCCAGCGCTCTCGAAGATGGCGTAACCGGCGGAGTTTACGTCGATGAAGACAAGTTTTTCCTGCCCGGCGTCCGTACCCAGCTCATAACGGCCGACGTAACCCTTCGGCTCAATGTCGGTCTCCGTCAGATCCACCCATTTGCCGTCGGCGCTCGGTTCACCGTGATACACAGAGCGATGCTCTCGGCCGCTACCGGGGAAGCTGCCCGAACACTGCCAATATCCCGCAAAGCTGAAGCCGGATGGCGGTGTAAGGGACATCGCATGGCTCACGCCCTGGCCCAGACAAGCAGTCAGGCCGATTGCCAGTAGTCCAATGCAGTCTCGCAATGACTGTCTCATGCGACACAGCCTAAGGCGCTCGTGGGACGGAGTTACAGCGGGTATCGACCAGCCGCTCCCGGTTTGCGACGAGCCGTGCATTTCATGCGCCGGAATGGTGCGATGAACGGGCGTACCGACCAATAGAATGTCAGGTGTGGAGCAGCTAACTTCCAGCCCGCGCTTCCGCTCGTTCTCATTCTGGCAATTCCAGTTAGGTGGTTGGCTGCTCTACGCCGCCACCGTGGGTGCGTCCATGTCCGCGGTCCGCAACATGCGCGGTGATATTGCCTACCACTCCGTGTTTGTGCTGTCCGGTTTTGTGCTTAGCTTCGTCATGTATGGAGTCTGTCACGCGCTCTGGCGCGCACAGGTTCCACTCCTTCGTGCGCTGTTCACTTGTACCGTAGTCGCATATGGCCTGGGCATTCTTGTGTCCTGGGCTTCGGTGTGGGCGGAGGTACGATTTAGCGGTGAGGAGTGGCATTTCCACTGGAACAGCCTGTTTGTTTATGCCACAGGCAGTTGCTTCGTACTCGCGGCATGGGCGTTTCTCTACTTTGGCATCAAGCATTATCAAGGGTGGGAAGAGGAGAAGCAGCGACTGCAGGCCCTGGAAGTTATGGCGCGCGAGGCCCAGATGCGCGCCTTGCGCTATCAATTGCAGCCACACTTCCTCTTCAACACGCTCAACGCGATCTCCACCCTGGTGCTCGACAACCAGCCGCGTATCGCCACCCAGATGATCGCGCGCCTGGCCGACCTGCTGCGCAGGACGCTCGAATCTCCCGACACGCATCAGGTTTCGCTCAGGGAAGAAATCGCGGTCACCAAGGAATACCTCGCGCTTGAAAAAGTCCGTTTCGGTCCCCGGCTGATGGTCAGTTTCGAGATCGAGCCGGACACGCAGGAGGCGCAGGTGCCCCGTTTCCTGCTCCAGCCGTTGGTGGAAAATGCGGTCCGCCACGGCATAGCGAAGCGCCCGCAAGGTGGCAATCTCGTGCTTCGTTCGGAAGCCATCAACGGGCGCTTGCGCATCAAGATCGAGAACGATAGCGCCGAGGATGACGACCCGGTGATGCGGAGGGACGCGTCAGCCCTACACCGCGGGGTCGGGCTGACGAATACGCGCGCCCGCCTGGAGCAGATGTATGGGCACGAGGCAGCGCTCGAAACCCATGCGACGGCGAGCGGGACTTATGAGGTCCGAATCTCTATGCCGTTCAGCGCCGTTTCTGAGTCAGTGAGGGAGCTGGAATCGATGGAGGCACAGTGAATGTTCGAGTCCTGATCGTGGACGATGAGCCGCTGGCGCGGCGTGGGGTCAGCCTGCGCCTGGCCGAGCACCCGGACATCAGCGTCGTCGGAGAGTGCTCAAATGGCGAAGATGCTATCCGCTCCATCCTCACCCTGAAACCCGATCTGGTCTTCCTCGATATTCAGATGCCCGGCATGTGCGGCATCGAAGTCCTGCGGGCGCTGCCGCACGGGTCGATCCCGTGCATCATTTTCCTGACCGCGTACGACGAATATGCCTTGGCGGCCTTCGAAGTGCAGGCGCTCGATTATCTGCTGAAGCCTATCGACAATGTCCGCTTCCTCATCGCCCTGGAGCGCGCGCGCCGCATTCTGGCTCTGCAGCAGCAGGATGCCTTGCACAGCCGCTTTCAAAAGCTGCTGGAACTGCACTCCGAGCGGAACGACACGGGACCGGCGAAGCGTTTCGCGATCCGCAACGGCAACCAGGTCTCATTTGTGCAGTCATCGGAGATCGATTGGATTGAGGCAGTCGGCGACTATGCAGGGCTGCACGTCGGCAAAAAGATGCACCTGCTACGGGAGCCGCTTCACCTGCTGGAGTGCCGGCTTGACCGTACCGAGTTCCTCCGCATTCATCGCTCGACCATCGTCAAGCTCGACCGCATTACCCGCATCGAACCACTGGCGAATCGCGACTGCCGCCTGACCCTGCAGGACGGCACGCACTTGCGGGTGAGCCGCACCTACAGCAAGCCATTGCACGATCTGCTGCGCAACCGGGAAAGCGTTCCGATGGCGTAAAAGTGCGCCGCGAAGGTCCGGCTGTCGAGTAGTCAAACGATTGTGCAACACCCTCCCCGCAGGAAAAAAGCTGCAAGTCTGGCTTTGGTGTGGCTATGATGGTGGGGCACAATATCGTTTTTTCCATGGTGGCCCGCCCGATGAACAAACCCCTCTCTCTGCTTCTGGCCTTGGCGCTGGGGACAGCCTGCGGCACTTCCTTACCCGCGCAGCATCGGCGCCACAATGAGGCCGCCCAGCAGCAGAATCAACAGCAAGATCAGCCATGGATGAAACCCGGCCTCTCGCCCGATGAGCGCGCCGACATGGTGCTGAAGCAGCTCACGCTGGATGAAAAGATCGATCTGCTGCACGGAAACGGCATGCCCGGCTGGGGCAAGCCGCGTCCCAATGCCTATCTCGGCAATGGCGGGGCCGGCTTTACACTCGGAATTCCGCGCCTGGGCATCCCCATGATCCAGATGAGCGACGCGGCCTATGGCGTGCGCAGCAGCGCCGAGAATGGCCGCTACTCCACCGCGCTGCCGTCGAACCTGGGTTCGGCGGCGAGTTGGGACCCCCAGGCTGCCTGCGATTACGGTGCGCTGATCGGCCGCGAGCTGCGAGCGCAGGGCTACAACATGACCCTCGGTGGCGGCGTCAATCTGACGCGGGAGCCGCGCGACGGGCGCACCTTCGAGTACATGGGCGAAGATCCAGTCCTGGCCGGCACGATGGTCGGCAATCGCATCAAGTGCGAGCAGGCGCAGCATGTCATCGGCGACATCAAGCACTACGCCATGAACGATCAGGAGAGCGGCCGCAACGAGGTGGACTCCATCATCGGCAAACGCGCCATGCGCGAAAGCGATCTGCTCGCCTTCGAAATCGGTCTCAGGGTCGGCGATCCGCAAGCCGTGATGTGCAGCTACAACGCGGTAAACGGCGACTACGCCTGCGAGAACAGGTACCTGCTTACCGATGTGCTGAAGAAGGACTGGAACTTCAAAGGCTTCGTGCTCTCTGACTGGGGTGGCACCCATAGCACGGTGAAGGCCTCAGCCGCCGGACTGGACAACGAGGAACCGGAAGACCTGTTCTACGGCGCGAAGCTGAAAGAAGCCGCCCAGAGCGGGAAGGTGCCGATGTCGGAAATTGACGACCATGCCCGCCGCGTGCTGCGCGCCGAGTTCGCCGCCGGTCTCGTGGATCATCCAACGCAGAAAAGCGTAGTGGACGTGCTGGGCGATCTGGACGTCGCGCGGCGTATCGAAGAAAACAGCATTGTCCTGCTGAAGAATGAAAACAACATTCTCCCGCTCGATCCTGCGAAGGTGCATTCCATCGCCATCCTGGGGGTCAACGCCGATACCGGCATGATCTCCGGCGGCGGCTCCGCCCAGGTCGATGCTCCGGGGCGGCCTCCCGCGAAGTGGCAGGCACACGTCTGGTTTCCAACCTCGCCGCTCAAGGCCATCGCTGCAAAATCGCCGGGCGTCACGGTGCGCTACGGTGGCAGCGAGCCCGCAGCCGCCGCTGAAGCCGCAAAGAATGCCGATGTTGCAATCGTCTTCGCATACCAGTGGGAGAGCGAGGGCATGGATCTGCCCGATCTCTCGCTGCCCGACAATCAGGACGCACTCATCGATCAGGTAGCCGCCGCCAACCCGCACACCATCGTTGTCCTGGAGACGGGAACAGCCGTCACCATGCCATGGCTTGATAAAGTGCAGGGCGTGGTGGAAGCATGGTATGCAGGTAGCGACGGCGCCCACGCGGTCGCGAATGTTCTCTTCGGCGACGTGAACCCCACCGCCAAATTGCCGATGACCTTTCCGCGCAGCGTGGACGATCTGCCTCATCCGCACCTCGTCACGCCGCCGCCGGGCGCCACCGGCAAGGAAGCGGTCCAGAAAACGGGTGAGGCGAAGCCGACCTTCAGCGTGAATTACGACGAAGGCGTGAAGGTCGGCTACAAGTGGTATGACGCCGAACACAAGCCGGTGCTCTTTCCCTTCGGCTATGGCCTCTCCTACACCACATACCGCTATTCCGATCTGAAAGTCGCCAATGAGGGGAAGAGCGTCACCTTCGCGGTGACAAATACAGGCAAGCGCGCCGGCACCGAGATCGCTGAGGTGTATGCCGGCTTGCCCACCTCGGCAGAGGAGCCGCCCAAGCGCCTGGTTGGCTGGGCACGCGTTACGCTCCAGCCGGGTGAGAGCCGCGAGGTTTCCGTGGATGTCGATCCGAAGTATCTCTCCATCTATAACGACCACGGGGATGACCCGCAGGGCTGGAAGCTCCTCCCGGGGCAGTACACTTTCCTTGTCGGCGGATCATCCCAGGACCTTCCGCTGAAGCAGGAGACGACGCTGCGTTAACGAGCACGTCTCCCCGTACAGGAGAGGCGTTGCGCATCACTCTTTTCATCACTTGCTATAACGACACCCTCTTCCCCGGAACCGGGCAGGCGGTGGTGAGCGTACTGGAGCGGCTCGGCCACACCGTCGAGTTTCCCCTGGACCAGACCTGCTGCGGCCAGATGCACTTCAACACCGGCTACCGGCGAGAGGCCTATCCGCTGGCAAAGCGATTTGTGGAGATATTCGCCGACGCGGAGGCGGTCTGCATCCCGTCATCCTCCTGCGTCGCGATGATCCGGGAATACTATCCGGCGCTGGCGCGCGAAAACAACGATGCAGCGATGGCGAACGCCGTTGAATCCCTGCTCCCGCGTATCTACGAATTCAGTGAGCTGTTGGTCGACCGGCTCGGCGTAACGGACGTGGGCGCCTACTTTCCCCATCGCGTCACCTATCACGCCAGCTGCCATGGCCTGCGCAGTCTCCACCTCGGCGACAAGCCAACAGAACTATTGCGCGCCGTACGTGGGCTGGAACTCGTGCAGCTGGAGGGCCTCGAGCAGTGTTGCGGCTTCGGCGGCACCTTCGCGGTGAAGAACGCGGATGTCTCCGCCGCGATGCTCACGGACAAAGTGCGCGCCGTCCTGAACACGCGAGCCGAGGTCTGCACCGCCTGCGATAACTCCTGCCTGATGCACATTCAAGGCATGCTGCATCGCCAGTACGCTGGCGTGCGTACCCTGCACATCGCTGAAATACTCGCCGCAGCCGAGGAGAAACGCGCGTGAGTCTCATTCAACTTGATCCAAAAACCGCGCCGCCGTTTCCCCAAGCGGCGAAATCGGAGTTGCGCGATACGCAGCTCCGCCGCAACGTTGCGCGCGCAACCGATACCATCCAGCGCAAGCGCGCCGCTCTGGTCGAAGAGAAAGAAGACTGGCAGGCGCTGCGCGATGCCGGAGCCGCGATCCGCAGCGAGGCTCTGGCAAATCTCGATGGCTACCTGCTCCAGTTTGAAGAGCGCTTCCAGGCTGCAGGGGGCACCGTGCACTGGGCCGTCAACGCTGCCGAAGCAAACCGGATCGTTCTGGGCATCCTTCGCGAAAATGCCGCGCAGGAGGTCATCAAGATCAAGTCGATGACAACAGCCGAAATCGGCCTGAACGAATTTCTGGCGCAGCAGGGCGTCGCCGCGCATGAGACCGATCTGGCTGAGCTGATCCTGCAGCTCGGGGATGACCAGCCTTCGCACATCGTCGTCCCCGCGCTGCACAAGAACCGGCAGCAGGTGCGCGAAATCTTCGCACACAAAATGAATTTGCCTGATCTCAGTGACGATCCGCAGGCCTTAACGGCTGCAGCGCGCCAGTATCTGCGCGAGAAGTTCCTGCGCGTCAAGACGGCCATCTGCGGCGCGAATTTTCTCATCGCAGAAACCGGCGGCATCACCATCGTGGAGTCCGAAGGCAACGGCCGCATGTGCCTCACGTTGCCCGAGACCCTGATCGCGATCGTCGGCATCGAGAAGGTCATCCCGCGCTTGGCCGATCTCGAAGTGCTGCTGCAGACGCTGCCACGCTCGGCCACCGGCGAGCGGATGAATCCGTATAACTCGATCTGGTCGGGCGTGGTGCCCGGCGATGGGCCAAAGAACATGCACGTCGTCCTGCTCGATAACGGCCGCAGCCGCGTTCTACGCGACGCCATCGGCCGGCAGACATTGCAATGCATCCGCTGCGGAGCCTGCCAGAACGCATGCCCCGTCTACCGGCAGACCGGCGGCCACGCCTACGGATCCGTCTATGCAGGCCCCATCGGAGCCATCCTTACGCCGCAGCTGGAAGACATGCGTCACGCGCAGTCGCTTCCGTACGCATCATCGCTCTGCGGTGCCTGCTACGAAGTCTGCCCGGTCAAGATCAACATCCCGGAGGTGCTGGTCTACCTGCGTTCGCGCGTCGTGGATCGCAATCGCCGCAAGCTGGCATCGCTTGTCGATCAGGAACGCGCCGGAATGCTGGCGATGGCCGCAGTCTTCGCAAATCGCCGCAGATATGAAGCCGCACAGCGACTGGCGCGCACCGCGCAGAGCACCTTCCATCGCGGCGACGCCTGGTATCGCTGGCTGCCCGGCATGGCAGGACGATGGACGCAGACGCGCGATCTGGAGCCGCTGCCGCGCCAGACATTCCGCGAATGGTGGCAGCAGCGGGGGCAAGCATGAGCTCCCCGTCACAATCCAGCCGCGACCGCGTGCTTGCCCGAATCGGAAAAGCGAACACACAGGCCATCCGGCGCGAGCCCGCGATTCCGCGTGCCTACGACCGCGCAAGCACAAAAAGCATTCACGACACACTCTCGCTCTTTGAGGAACGGCTGCGCGACTACGATACCGGCGTCTTTTCTGTGCGACGGGAAGAGCTTGCCCAAAGGGCCGCCGAGCTTCTCATCGCCGCCAACCGCCGCCGCATCGCGATTCCCGTCGGCCTTCCCTCGCAATGGTTAGCTGAGGCCATCGAGTGGATTCCGGATCACGAGCTGTCATTTGACGCGTTGAACGGAGTCGACGGTGTGATGACCGCGGCGACGGTCGGCATAGCGGCCTCCGGCAGCATCGCCCTCCAGCATGGCCCCGCCGAGGGCCGCCGCATCCTGACCCTGCTACCGGACTATCATCTCTGTGTCATCGAAGCGGCGCAGATCGTCGAAACGCTCCCGGAGGCCTTCGCCCGCCTCGATCCAGCACATCCCGTCACCTTCTTCTCGGGCCCATCGGCGACCGCGGACATCGAGATGACACGCATCAAGGGCGTCCACGGCCCGCGCTTTTTGGATGTGCTGCTGGTTCACGACTGATTTGCGCCCCAGTAATGCCGCGGGAGCACAATGTCCAAGAGGAGCCCTCCCCCATGCCGAAAAAGACATCGCGGCCCCAAGCTGCAAGCGATCCGGTCTTCGCGCAGCCATCGCCGAGCCCCGACCCAACCAGCTTCCGCGATCCGGTTACAGATCAACCTCTGAAAGAGGTCGGCACGGTTGAGCCGTTTCCAGCGCCACGCGGCAGTGCCGCCGAACCGGTACTGCAATTGGCGGATGTCCTCGGCTCGCAGGGACCGGCGCGCGTGGCGGCCATCCAGAAGGCAGGGCAGATCGTCTTCCACACCGTAGGCGATACCGGCAGCACCAAAGGCCCGGCGACGCAGTCGCAGGTGGCAGACAAGATGGTCGCCGACTTCACCGAGGACAACGCCGCCGACGTGCCGGCGTTTTTCTATCATCTCGGCGATGTCGTCTATAACTTCGGCGAAGCAGCGTACTACTACGATCAGTTCTACGAGCCGTATCGTAACTATCCCGCGCCCATTCTCGGCATTCCCGGCAATCACGATGGCGTGACCTATCCGAAGGAAACCGTTCCTACACTCGATGCGTATCTTCGCAACTTCTGCTCCGCGACGCCGGTGCACACGGATGAAGCGGGCGGCCTTTCGCGCACCGCGATGGTCCAGCCCGGCGTGTACTACACGCTGGAAGCGCCATTCGTGCGCCTGATCGGGCTCTACAGCAACACCCTGGAGGACCCTGGGGTTATCTCAACCGAAGGCAAGACCCGCCCCACCCTCAACGACAATCAGCTCACGTTTCTTCAGACAGCGCTCACCCGCTGCAAAAGCGAGAACTTCACCGGCGCCGTTCTCGTCGCAGTGCATCATCCGCCATTCACCGGCGGTGTGAACCACGGCGGCAGCCCTCGCATGCTGCAGGACATGGACGGTGCCGCCACTGCGGCCGGTTTCTGGCCGCATGTCGTGCTCTCCGGGCATTCGCACAATTACCAGCGCTACACGCGCACCGTCTCCGGCGTGACAATTCCTTATATTGTGGCCGGCATGGGCGGGCATGGGCTTACCGTGATGCGGACCACCTCCAGCGGCAACGCGATCCGCACGCCCATGGCTGTGGACAGTGGTCTGACCCTGGTGAGTTACGACGACACGCACTACGGCTATCTGCGCGTCATCGTGAACGCAACCACGCTGCGGATGGAGTTCCATCCCGCCGAGGACGGCGGCACGACCAAGACGCCGGACGATACATTCACGCTCGATCTGAAGACACGGTCGATCACCTAGCTGCTCGGGTAACTGCCGTCGTGACCGTTTGTCATCGCAAGCCCAGAATGGCTTGTGGTACGATCCGCCAACACAGCAGGTGGGCTGCGAGAGAGGGCTTTGCTAGCCTGCAGCTTGCAGCACCAGGGACAGCCGTATGCGCGCAGAACTCCGTCCATCCAGCCTCGGTGAGATTCTCGACCGCACGGCGCAGATGTACCGCAGCCACTTCATGCTGTATTTCGGCATTGCTGCGGTGGCAGCGTCGATAGTGCTTATCCCCAAGCTGATCGGATATTTGCTTCTGTCTTTTTATACGCACGGCAATGCTGCTCAGTTTGCCGGCATCAGCGTTCTGATTAGCGGCTTCATGAGTTTGATTTCTTTGCTCCCGATGGCCTTAAGCATGGCAGCTATCGCGCATGCGGTAGCAACCAATTATCTAGGCCGAGTCACTACAATCAGACAGGCATATTCCAGCATCCGCCGACGCTGGTACAGATACATACTGATTCTGCTGGCAACGTATTGCTATTCATTCGCACCGTTCTTTGTCACCGTGGGCGTGGTAGCCGCCGTTTCAGCTGCCGTCAGTACTAGCTTCAGCCGTAATCTGGTCGTGGGCATGTTGGTAGTTCTGATCTTTCTCGCAGTCTTCGCCGCATTCTGGTGGATGCTCCGCTGGGCGCTTGCCATTCCGGCCTCATTGCTGGAGGACTTGAAAGTGCATCGCTCCTTGAAGCGGAGTGCCCTGCTTACCAAGGGAGCTCGGGGCCGCATCTTCGTCATGCTGCTGCTGGTGCTTGCCGTGGTGACGATGATCTCGTATGCCGTCCAGATTCCGATGCTCTTCCTCTTCTTCCTGCACAAAGGACAACTCACATTCGCGACGCAGGTGTTTTCGTCCCTCGGAGTGTTTCTAAGCAGCTCCTTTGTCATTCCCATCTGGTCCATCGCACTCACCCTCTTCTATTACGATCAGCGCATCCGCAAGGAGGCATACGACGTCGAGTGGCTGATGGAGCAGGCTGGCATGACAGCGGACAGCACGCCGATAGATAGAAATTCGTCTGTTCTGCCCGGTTCGCCTGCGCCCCAAACGTTTACGCAGCGGACCGAGCCGCCCGGGACCGGCAATTTAGGGCCTGCAATCTAGATGGCTGAAAGATGGATGTGCCGCCGTCAAGTGGCCGCGTTCGCGTTCTGCCTGCTGGCCGGCGCAGGCTCTCTCCGCGCAGCATCTACCGCGCCGCAGCCGCGAAGCCCGGCAGAGTATCGCGATCATTTGAAGTCGCTCGAAACGCTTGTCACGCTATGCGGGCAACGCGAAGACTCCGCCCATTGCAGCGCCGATGCCGTCGGACCGGACGACGTCGTCACCGTCCCGGGACAGAAGACAAACCGGCGCATCTCGTACGATTGGCTGCGCGCTTTACTAGAACTCGCCGGCAGCCGCACCATCCGTCCCGCGGATGCTGCGCCATTGCTACACGCCGCAACGGAACGCCTCCAACTCGAAGCGTCGGAAGCGCCTGGATCTTCGGCAACCATACTGTCTCCGGCCTCCATCCGCACCGACGAACGCAATGTCCTAACAACCATTCTCAATCGTGCAGAGTTCCATCGTTCAAACCGCTCTCTGACGCAACGCGTGCTGGAAGCAGTCGCCATCTGGATCAACCGTCGGCTCTCCCGGCTTGTGGAGTACAGCGCACATCGCCGCTGGCTGGCGCTCCTGCTGCAGTGGGGAGTGGTGTCCCTGGCCTGCCTTGGGCTTGGCTATTGGTGTGTGCGGCAGGCTCGACGTGCTCGCGGTCTTCAGGCAACGGAGCGGGCGCGGGTCGAGGACGCGCCCGTGATGCGCAACTGGGAGCGCCTGCGGCAGGAGGCAGAACAGTCCGCACGCCAACAGCGCTGGCGCGATGCCGTTCGCGGCTATTATTGGGCGACCATCGCACGCCTTGAATCGCGCGGCCTCTGGCCCACGGACCGCGCTCGCACCCCGCGCGAATATCTGCGGCTCATTCTGCCGGGCAGCGCCAGGCATGATGATCTGCGCCGGCTGACGCAATGCTTCGAAACCTGCTGGTACGGATCAGAAACCGCAACCGAACCCGACTGCGAAACGGCCCGCGTGCTCTTTGAACGCCTGGTGACGCGATGAGCCCGCTGGCATCGCTCGACCGCCGTGACCGTCGTTTGCTCCTCATCACCGCCGCGCTGGTTGCGTGCACGACCGTGCTGCTGGTGCTGGTAAATCCGCATGAGCAGCCGGATAACTACATTCCATCCACCTATTCCTCCGCGCCCCACGGTGCCAAGGCCGCATACCTTCTGCTGGCGCGGCTCGGCTATCGAGTGGAACGGTCCGAGGCTCCCCTCGATTCCGTGGCCGATACCGCGGATGCACACACCGTGCTCATCCTGGCAGAGCCCACGCGCGCGCCAAGCCGGCAGGAAGCCGCCGCAGTTGAGCGCGTACTGGACGCGTGGTGGCCGGGTGCTCGCGGCTGGATTTCTTTCGGCGGCAGCGCTGCCGGACGAGAATCTCGACAGCAAATCGCCGCCCGAACTCATTGGCGGCATCTGCGAAGCGGAGCCCGTCAGCTTCTCGCCGCTTGCGGCCGGCGGCAAGGTGGTGATGCGAGGCGTTCGCAGCGTATGGAATATGGACCGTCCATCGCAGCGCGCTGTCTACGCATGTGCCGGTAAAGGCGTGGTGGTCACGTATCAGGTCGGAAAAGGCTCCGTGGTGTGGTGGGCCAGCGCATCGCCGCTGGAGAATCAGGACATTGCCTCGCAGGGCAGTCTCGATCTGCTCCTGAACAGCCTTCAGCTTCAACGCGGCGACCGCATCGTCTGGGACGAATCGCTGCACGCAGCACTTGCTGCTGCATGGAATCCGTTCGCGGACCGCATCGTCCTCGCGCTGCTCGCGCAGCTGCTGCTGATCGGTCTGCTCCTGACACTCGCTCGCGGACGCCGCAGCGGGCCGTTGCGTCCATTTCCAGTCATAACACGCACCTCGCCCATGGAGTTCGTGCGTTCGCTCGGCGGCCTCTACCGCGCTTCACGTGCAAATGACGTGCCGGTCCGCATCGCCTATGAGAGATTCCGGTCGCAATTGGCACAGCGCTATGCCATCAGCGGAGCGCAGACGGCGGACGCATCTACACTGGGCGCAACGCTTGCTGGGCGTTTCCATTTGGATGAATCTTCGCTCAAGCGTGATCTGGTGGCCTGCGAAAACCAGGACAACCTCCCAGATTTGAAGCCCCGCCAGGCGTTGACTCTAGTCAAAGCGCTGGCTCATTATCTCGAGCTGATAGCGCGGCAGGCGGAATCGAGCACATACTCCACACATGATCGAGGACCCGTTGGATCAAATCCCAGAAACGCTGTCGCCCAACGCCGCACCGCGTGAACTGCCTCCGGCCATTGCTGCCACGACACAGTTGCTCGCACATGGCCGCGCGGAGATCGGCAAGGTCATCGCCGGGCAGACTGAGCTGATCGATCAGGCGCTCATCACCGTGCTCAGCCGCGGCCATGCGCTCATCGAAGGCGTGCCGGGCATCGCGAAGACGCTGCTGGTCAAGCTGCTCGGCCGCGTGCTTGGGCTGGAGTTCAGCCGCGTCCAGGCAACTCCGGATCTTATGCCCGCCGACATTCTCGGCACCAGCATCCTGCAGGCCGCAGGCGCGCAGATGATCTTCCGTCCCGGCCCGGTCTTTACCGATTTCCTGCTGGTCGACGAAATCAACCGCATGCCGCCGCGTACGCAATCTGCGCTGCTGGAGTGCATGGAAGAGCGGCAGGTCACCACGGACACCGAACGCCGCCCGCTGCCGGAGGTCTTCACCGTCTTCGCGACCCAGAACCCGATCGATTTCGAGGGCACTTATCCGTTGCCGGAGGCGCAGCTCGATCGTTTTCTCATGAAGATTCGTGTCGGCTATCCAACCGCTGAGCAGGAGCGGCTGGTCCTCCAGCGGCATCACGCCGGCTTCGATCCTGCGTCTCACACCGACCTCACGCCTGCTCCTGCGGGTTTGCTCGCCGCCGCGCAGGCAGAGCAGCGGCTGGTCCGCATTGAGCCCGAGCTCTACGATTACCTGCTGGGCATCACCCGTCGCACGCGCGAGTGGCCGTCGCTCATCCTGGGCGCCAGTCCGCGCGCCGCCATCAGCCTGATGCGTGTCGCCCAGTCATACGCCGCGCTCGATGGCCGCGACTTCGTTATCCCCGACGATGTAAAGCAGGCCACGTTGCCTGTCTTGCGGCATCGCATCATGCTTCGTCCTGAGGCGGAGCTGGAGGGGCTCGATGCCGACTGCGTGCTCACGGACCTGATCGCAGCGGTGCCCGTGCCCCGGCAGGCTGATGCGTCGCGATGAATCAATTCACCGTCCGGCCCGATCCAGTGCGTGCCTCGGCAGAGCCGCGCGGCCATCTGGCATGGGCGCTTACACCGCGTGCTCTGTGGCTGCTGATTTTCGGACTCCTCTTTCTTGTGCCCGCATTTTTTCGGGCGAGCTTCGGGTGGGGAATGGTGGCGTGGGATATCTGCGTCCTGATCGCCGCTATCGTGGACGGAACCAGGCTCCCTCCGCCACGGCAGCTTGAGGCAACGCGCGAATGGCTTGGCGCGCCCTCTCTTGGCCGCGAGGTGGAAGTCGAGCTCGCTATCACGCAACACGGCCGTAGCCTCATCCACTGCACGTTGCTCGACGATCTGCCCGCGCCTTTTCTGGAGGAGCCGATCGGCCACAAACTCACCGTGTACCCTGAGGCGCCTGCCTCCGTGCGCTACAGCTTCATCCCGACGCAGCGCGGCGATCACACCACCGGCAAGTTGTATCTGCGCTACCGCTCAACTATCGGGCTCGCGGAGCATTGGGCCCGTGCCGCTCTCACCCAGACAGTGCGCATCTATCCGACGCTGCGTACGCCCGAAGAAAATCGCCTCTATCTGGCGCGTCATCATCGCATCGAGCTGCAGATGCGCCTGCGCAGGCAGCGCGGCATGGGCCGCGACTTCGAAAGCCTGCGCGACTACCTCGAAGGCGACGAGATCCGCGACATCTGCTGGACCGCCTCGGCACGTCGCGGATCGCTGGTGACGCGCCTCTACGAGATGGAGAAGAGCCAGCCGGTGTGGCTGGTGCTCGATGCAGGACGCCTGCAGAGCGCGCGAGTGGGACGCTATACAAAGCTCGATCAGGCAGCGGCAGCCGCGCTGGCGCTGGCGCAGATCGCGTTTACCTCTGGTGATCGCGTGGGTCTGCTCGCGTATGGGCGCGATACGCAGCAGCTTGTCTTGCCCGGACGAGGCGCCGCGCATCTGCGGCTGCTGCTGGATGCGCTGGCGCAGGTGCGAGCGGAACCGCTCGAAGCCGATCATCTCCATGCAGCGGCAACGCTGATGCATCGGCAATCGCGTCGCAGCCTCGTCCTGTGGATGACCGACTTTGCCGAGACCGCCATGCAGCCGGAGGTGCTGGACGCAGCCGCGCAACTGGTACGGCGGCATCTCGTGCTCTTCATCGCCATCTCGCAGATGGATGTGCAGCGCCAGGCGGAAGTCACGCCGGAGACCGTCGATGCAATGTTCGAAACCGCCGCCGCGCAGGAGCTGCTGAACCGCCGTGAGCGCCTGCTGCGTCGCCTGCAGGAGCGCGGCGCAATGACGCTGGAGACGCAGCCCGAGTCATTAGCTGTCTCTGTGCTCAATCGCTATCTGGAGGTAAAGGAACAGGGATTGCTCTAGGGAAATACTGAATGAGTCCGTTGTCTTTATCTTCGATCAGAACAAAACGATCGTCATCTCGACCGGAGCGCCGCAGGCGCGTAGTGGAGAGATCTGCTTTTTTCGTTCAATCTGCCTTGATATTAGGCAGCTTCGCTCGTTTCACACGTCAAGCCGGTTCGAGGCAGCGACCTTTGCGTACCACAAGCCTGAATCCTTGATCGTGCGCTTCTGGTTGCGAAAGTCGGTGTAGATCAAACCATATCGCTCGGTATATCCCTCCGCCCATTGGAAGTTGTCGAGTAGCGTCCAGGCATGGAAGGCGCGCACCCGCGCTCCATCGGCAATCGCTCGCGCGAGTTCAGCCAGCGTTTCGCGGTACCACTGGATGCGGCGCCCATCCGGAATTTGACCCTGTTTCTCCTCATCGGGGCCATCGAGATAGCCACATCCGCTCTCGGTAATTTCGATGATCGGCTGGTTGTAATCCTTCGAAATTTTAGTCACCAGGTCATAGATGCCGCGCGGCCACACTTCTAGTCCGGCTTCGGTCAGCGGTCCTTCTGTGGGCATCGCGGCACGGAAGCGTGTGTAAGGGTCGCGGCCACCCGGCGAATTGCTTTCAATCTCTGTGCCGCTGAAACTGCCGCCGCTGAGAAACTTCTCTTTGCTCGCGTCCGACACGATGCGGCGCGTGTAGTAATGGAAGCCCACCCAGTCCAACGGCGCATAAAGAAGCTTCTCGTCGCCAGCCTTGAAGCCCATCACGTCATACGGCGGCTCTCCGACGAAAGCCTTCGGATAACGGCCATGTATGGCCGCTTCCAGAAAAAAGACATTGTTCATGGCGTGGTACCGCGCGGCAGCCGCACGGTCGTCGTCCGAGTCTGTCTTCGGGTATGCGGGGGCCATCTCGTAAGCGCTTCCTACCGTGGCCTTTGGAGAGGCGGCTTTCACTGCACGATGAGCCTCCCCTTGAGCCAGCGCCAGCGTATGCGCTGCCTTCAGAAAGTCGCTGAAGCTCGTCCGGCAAGGGGGAAAGACACCCGCCGCATATCCCATGAAGGCAATCGCCCAGGGCATATTGAAAGGCGCCCATACCGTGATTCGATCACCAAGATGCTTGGCCAGGATACCGGCGTAGTCTGCGAAGTAATTGGCTAAATCCCTGTTCGGCCAGCCTCCTCTGTCCTCCAGTGCCTGCGGAAGATCCCAGTGGTACATGGTGCACCAGGGCCGGATGCCGGCCGCAAGAAGAGCATCGACGAATCGGCTGTAGTGATCCAGGCCTTTGCTATTTGGGGCGCCAGTTCCCGTCGGTTGAATACGTGGCCAGGAGATGGAGAAACGGTAGCTCTTCTGGTTGAGACGCTTGGCCAGTGCTATGTCCTGCGGATAACGGTGGTACTGATCGCAAGCAACATCGCCTGTAACGTTTCCCCTTACTTTCCCAGGAGTGTGAGTGAATCTGTCCCAGATAGATTCGCCCTTGCCGTCTTCGTTCCATGCACCCTCATTTTGGTAGGACGCCGTGGCCACTCCCCAAAGGAAACCTTCAGGGAATCGCGCCTTTTGTATCAAGGATTCGGGAACAGCCCCAGGAGTTTGATCTGGGATGACTGGGCCGGCGGCGTAGCTGCGACCGCGATAGAGCACGGCCCCCGCGGCTGCGGCCAGAGAATGAGCGGCGAACTGGCGGCGATCCATCGATGAAAATCTCCCAGGCCCGCAACTTAGCAGAACGTTATTCTTCAGTCAATCGATTGCTTACAGAGCTTCTCGCGAAACAGAAGAACTGTCTTTCGCCTGCCGCCTGCTTCGCGGAGATGAGAAAAGCCACAGCAGCAGCAGCGTAAACAGCGCCGCGCCCACTGCAAATTTCAGCCCGGCGGGCGCACCCGAGGGCGAAAAGAATCCTTCGATCGTGCCCGCGATCACCAACATCGGAATGATGCCTGCCACCAGCCGGACCGCTTCGCGGCCCGCAAGCGCAATGGAATCGCGACGGCTGTAGAGGCCAGGAAACAACATGCCGCTGGCCAGCCGCAGCCCTGCGCCTCCGGCAATAAAAATGGCCGGCAGCTCGAGCGATCCATGCGGGCACACAAAACTCCACAGGTCACGCGACATATGCGCCTGCTGACACGCGGTTGCAATCACACCCATCAGCAGTCCGTTAAAAAAGATCAGCCACAGCGTGCCCAATCCCGCCGTGATACCCGCCGCAAAGGTGATGAAGGTCACCGTCAGGTTGTTGGTCATGATGCGGCTACTCTCCTGCGGCTTCATGCCGACGATCGAGTGCGTCCACATCTGGTGGTGATGAATGGTTTCCACCATGCGCGGTCCTAGCAGGCCTTCCATAAAGCCGTGCCGGCTTACGGTGAGAACAGCGCCCAGCAGCAGCCCGCTGGCAAACAGCGCAATTGCCGCGAGTGTGTAGGGAAGGAGCCGGCGAAAGTGGAGCGGGTACTCGTTACGAAGGAAGGTGAGCGCGCCAAGAAAGCTCCGTTTGCGGCTGGAGTAGATGATATTGTGTGTTCGGCCCAGTAGCTGATTCAGCATATGCGCCGTCGACCGTGCCGTCTCATCCTGCCGCACTACGGAGAGATCATTCGCCACCTGCCGATAGAGGAGCGCCAGTTCGCGCAACTCGTCGCGACCGAGCCGTCGCAGGCCGGTGCCCTGCGCCGCAGCCGAGAGCGCCGCAAGCCGCTCCCAGTAGGGCCGCCGCTTCTCAATCCATTGGTGTGAGACCATGAAATTCGGTGATCAGCTTAGCATCGACACGCCGGAGCTTGTCGCACTGGAGTTCCCGCTCGCCGGAATCGGCAGCCGCTTCATCGCCATACTGATCGATTCGCTGTTGCAGGCCGCCACCGTGCTCGCAATGATACTCGGCGCGATGCTCTTTCTCCCCAGCCTGTCGAAGTTCGAAGCGGCCAGCGCAAAGTGGTTCATCGCCATGATGATCCTGGTTCCGTTTCTGCTGCAGTGGGGCTACTTTGCGTTGTTCGAAGCATTCTGGAACGGACAGACGCCGGGAAAGCGCGTCGCAAAGATCCGTGTCATCCAGCAGAGCGGCCGCGCCGTCACGCTGTTCGAATCGCTCGCTCGCAACCTGGTGCGAATCATAGACTTCCTGCCGACCTCCTACATCACGGGCGTCATCAGCATCTTCGTCACCTCGCGCAATCAGCGGCTCGGCGATCTGGTGGCCGGCACGCTCGTCGTTCATGAAGCGCAAACGCGCGAGCCGTCCTCGCTGGGCAATACAAGGCTGTTCACGCAGACAGCGCCGCAAGCGCCCGTCCCGCCGCGCGCGACGAGCCTTCCCGCCGATGCGCTCAGCCGTCTGGCAACAGCAGACCTGCAGGCGATTGAAACATTTCTCGAGCGCCGCCTGGACATGGCGCTCGAAGTGCGGCAGTCCCTCGCTTTGCGTCTCGTGGCATCCACCGCTGCCCGCATGAACACGCCGCCACCTGCGACCATGCATCCCGAAACCTTTCTCGAAGAGGTCGCCTACGGGGTCCGCTCCCTCGGCAGACGCTGACTACGGGCTAGAGCTTGTAGCCGCCTCCATCGAGTTGGCGCTGCGCCACCAGCCGGCTTAGGGCGATCGTATTCTCCGGCGTATGCTTCAGCAGTCGCCGAAGAATCGCCAGTTGCGTACGCAGCATATCGCCTTCTGCCACCGCCGCCAGCACGCGGCGCGCTGCTCTCTCGACACAGGCGAGAGCATCTGCGGCAAACAGCTTCACCATGGCGTGCGCTGTTTTGGCCTGCGGCTGTGCCCCTAGCTTGCGCGCCCGCAGCAGTGCCGATTCCAGCGCAAACACCTGCATCGTCATGTCGGCCAGGTCGCCCATGATCTCCTGCTGGTCCTGCAGTGCTTGCATGTACTTCTGGGTCGCAGCGCCGGAGCAGAAGAGCGCGATTTTCTTCAGGTTTGCGAGCAGGGCAGCCTCCGCTGCGAGCGGATCATCACTCTCGTCGGAGCCGTCGAAGGAAGGCGGCTCCATCACCTCTGCCATCAGCTTCTTAATCGCGCCCAGCAGCGGCAGTTGTCCGCTCGCGGCGCGCTTCATCAGCCAGCCGGTGATGATCAACCGGTTGATCTCGTTCGTGCCTTCGAAGATGCGATTAATGCGCGAGTCGCGATACGCCCGCTCCGCCGGATACTCCTCCACGTAACCGTAGCCGCCATAAATCTGCAGCGTGTGGTCCACCACCATGTCCAGCATCTCCGATGCCCAGACCTTCAGGATCGAACACTCCACGGCATACTCTTCGATTTTCTTCTGAATCTCGCGCGCGTTTGTCGCGTCCGCGCCGGCGAGCGACCCAAGCGCGGCGTCAATCATCCCGACCGTTCGGTAGCTCATGCTCTCGCTCACAAAAATTCCGCTAGCGCTCTCCGCCAGCTTCTGCTGGATCAGCCCAAACTCGCTGATGGTTTTTCCGAATGCCTTGCGCTCCTTAGCGTAGCGGACTGCATTCGCCAGCGAGTTCTTCGCTCCGCCGATGGCGCTGGCTCCCAGTTTGAAGCGGCCAATGTTCAGGATGTTGAACGCGATGTGGTGCCCCTTGCCCACTTCACCCAGCACGTTTGCAACCGGTATCTTGCAATCCGTCAGAATGAGCGGACACGTGGACGAGCCGCGGATGCCAAGCTTATGCTCTTCCGCACCAACAGCGAATCCCGGCGTGTTGCGCTCAATTAGAAATGCGGTGAACTTCTCTCCATCGACTTTCGCGAAGACGGTATACAGATCCGCGAAGCCCGCATTCGTGATCCACATTTTTTCGCCGTTCAGGACGTAGTGCTGCTCGTCCGGCGAGAGCACAGCGCGCGTGCGCAGGGCCATTGCGTCCGAGCCGGAGGACGCTTCAGAGAGCGCGTATGCTCCAATCCACTCGCCCGTGACAAGTTTCGGCAGATATTTCTGCTTCTGCTCCGGCGTGCCGTACCAGATGATGGGCAGCATTCCGATGCCTACATGCGCGCTGAAGCTGGTGGCGAAGCTGCCCAGGACCGAAAGTTTTTCGCCGACGATTGCCGACGTGACCTTGTCCATGGCCAGCCCGCCGTACTCTTCCGGTGTGTCGGTCGCCATCAGTCCGAGCTCGCCGGCTTTGGCAAGTAGCCTACGAGTCACCGTGTAGTCCTTCGCCTCAATCGCATCGGCAGCCGGCAGAATTTCTTTCTGCGCAAAGTTCGAAGCTGTCTCGGCAATCTGCCGCTGCTCGTCGTTGAAATCCTCCGGCGTGAAGACCTCCTGAGGAGTGCGCTCTTCCAGCAGAAAGCTGCCGCCCGCCGCTGCTTTCACGGATGTGTTCGTCGGTGTCGCCGCTGTTGCCATAAGTGACTCCAGTTGCTACAAATTCAATTCAAGTTCTCAAATATTCCGGCCGCGCCCATGCCGCCGCCCACGCACATCGTCACCAGCCCGTAGCGAACCTTGCGGCGCTGCATCTCGTGCAGCAACGTGGCCGTCAGCTTGGCGCCGGTGCAGCCCAGCGGATGCCCCAGAGCAATCGCGCCGCCATTCACGTTCACCTTCTCGGGATCGAGCCCAAGCTCGCGAATCACAGCCAGCGACTGTGCCGCGAAAGCCTCGTTCAGCTCGACAAGTCCGATGTCCTCAAGCTTCAGTCCCGCGATCTTCAGCGCCTTCGGCACCGCATGCACCGGCCCGATCCCCATAATCTCCGGCGCGCAGCCCGCCGTTGCAAATGCGACAAACCGCGCCACAGGCTTCATCCCCAGCGCCGCGGCCCGTTCCGCACTCATCACAATGGCTGCGGCCGCTCCGTCGGAAGTCTGCGATGAGTTGCCCGCCGTCACCGTGCCCTTCGCGTGAAACGCCGGCTTCAGCTTCGCCAGCGCCTCTGCTGAGGTATCTGCGCGTGGGCCTTCATCCACCTGAAACGTTCTCTTTTCTTCTTTCGGCTTGGCGGAACCGGCTTTCGGTGTGCGCTCGGTCCACTCCACCGGCACAATCTCATCCACAAAGCGCCCCTCCGCAATGGCCTTCAGTGCCTTCTGGTGGCTTGCCAGAGCAAATGCGTCCGCATCCTCGCGCGAGACATGGAAGCGCTCTCCGACACGCTCAGCCGTCAAGCCCATCGAAAGATATGCCGCCGGAAGATTGTCCACAAGCCACGGATTGGCGCTTATCTTGTGGCCCCCCATCGGGATCATGCTCATCGACTCGGTGCCGCCCGCCACCACCACCGATGCGCCACCGCTGCGGATACGATCTGCTGCCTGCGCGATGGCCTGCAAGCCGGAAGCGCAGAAGCGATTCACCGTCATCGCCGACACCTCCACCGGCAGCCCCGCCCGCAGGCTCGCGATTCGCGCCACGTTCATACCCTGCTCGGCTTCCGGATGCGCGCAGCCCAGGATCACATCGTCGACCTCGCGCTTATCGAGCTGCGGCACGCGCGCGAACGCTCCGTCGATAACAGTTGCAGCCAGATCATCCGGCCGCGCCGTAGCCAACGTGCCTCTGGGCGCTTTGCCCACCGCCGTCCTCACCGTGCTAACAATCACTGCATCCTGCATGACTAATTCCTCAGCGGCTTTCCGTTGCTCAATGTGTACGCGATGCGCTCCTGCGTCTTGCGCTCGCCGCAAAGCGAAAGGAACGCCTCCCGCTCCAGATCCAAGTAGTACTGCTCGCTCACCCGCGTGCCCGGCGCCACACGGCCGCCGCACAGAATGTGCGCGACATGCCCTGCGACCTTCACATCGTGATCGCTCGCGTAGCCCGACTGTTGCATGATGTAGGCGCCCAGCTTCAGCGTTGCCAGTACGCTTTCGCCGGCCGCCGGAATGTCGCTGCGCATCGCCGGCGGCAGATAGCCGCCATCAGCCAACGCTTCCGCTTCCGCCTTCGCATCCAGCAGCAGCCGCTCGCGGTTCAGCGTGATGCCGTCATCTGCTGTCAGCAGATTCAGCGCACGTGCTTCCGCTGCGGAAGTGGACACCTTCGCCAGCGCGATCGTCTCGAAGGCCTGCTTCATCGTGTCTACGATTTCAGTCGAGATCGCCACCCGCGCCGCATCGCCGAAAGAGCGTATCGCCTCGTCAGTCGCCTTCAGTGCGAACTCCTTGGTGCCGCCGCCCCCCGGAATCAGTCCGACGCCCGTTTCCACCAGCCCCATGTAGAGCTCCGCGTGCGCCTGCCGCCGCGCGCCGTGCAGCGAAATTTCTGTTCCGCCACCCAGGCACAGCGCATAGGGAGCAACCACCACCGGCCGGGGGCAGAACTTGATCGATTGCGTCATCCGCTGGAAGGCGCGGATCGTCAGGTTCACGTCCTCCCACTCGCCCTCCTGTGCGGCCAGCAGCAACTGCATCAGGTTCGCGCCGACGGAAAAATTCTCCGCATCGCTCGAGATGACAAAGGCACGAAAATCGCGCACCGTGTCCGAGTCTGGGGCAAACGTCTTCGTGATCAGCCGGATAATGTCGTCGCCAATCGCACTCTTCTTGGAGTGCATTTCAATGCATGCCACGCCGTCGCCCAGGTCCACCAGCGACGCTCCGGGATTACTGCGGATCACGCCGTGGCTGGCGCGGAAATCGGCAATCCGCCCCACACCCGTCGCGCGCGTCACCGGCTGGAAGCTCTTGCTCGCCGGGTCGTAGCAGGCACTACCGTTGTCGCGATACCAGACCGTCGCGCCGCTCGCCAGCATCGCTTCCACCACCGGACTCACCCGCTCGCCCGCCGCTTGCATGCGCTTCACTGTGTCTGCGACACCCACGGCATCCCACATCTCAAACGGCCCAAGCTGCCAGTTGTAGCCCGCGCGCATCGCTGCGTCGATGTTCGCCGCCGAATCGGCGATCTCCGGCAAACAGTCGGCGGAGTAATTCCACAGCCGGGTCAGCAGCTTCCAATGGAAGCGCGCAGCCTTATCTTTTTTCTGGTCGCCGCTCAAGAGCAGGCGCAGCCGCTCTGGCAGCGATTCAGCATTCTTCGCCATTTCCAGCGCGGGCAGCTTCGGTTTCGAGGAGGGCTGATACTCAAGCGTCTTCAGGTCCAACACCATCCGGGTCTCTTTGCCGTCAGCGCCGTGTTCTTTTTTGTAGAAACCACCGCCAGCCTTGTCGCCTAGCCACTTGCGCTCCAGCATGGTTTCGAGAAACGGAGGCAGCGCCGCCTGTCCGCCCGCATCCTGCTTTGCTTGAGCCTGTCGTGCGCGGGCGAAGTTCCGCGCCACATGCGCCAGAATGTCCAACCCCACCATGTCCGCCAGGCGGAAGGTGCCGGTGCGCGGCAGGCCAATCGCGGTGCCGGTCAACGCGTCCACTTCTTCGACCGTCAGGCCCTCTTCATCCATCACGCGCAGTGTTTCGAGGATGAAGAAGGTCCCGATGCGGTTCGCAATAAAGTTTGGCGTATCGCGCGCGCGGACCACCTCCTTGCCCAGATTCTGGTCGAGGAAAGCAGATAGCGCCCCCATCGCCGCCGGATCGGTGTCGGGGCCGGGGATCACTTCCACCAGCCGCATATAACGCGGCGGATTGAAGAAGTGCGTGCCAAACCACCGCTTCCGAAGCTCGCTGGGAAGCACGCCGGCAATGGAGCCCACCGGGATGCCGCTCGTGTTGGTCGTCAGAAATGCATGCGGCTGCACATAGGGAGCCACGCGCGCCAACAGGTGCTGCTTGATCTCCAGATTTTCCGTCACCGCCTCAACGATCCAGTCACACTCGGCAAGCTGCGCCAGGTCGTCCTCGAAGTTGCCGGTGCGAATACGCGCCGCTGCAGCTGGTGTATAAAACGCAGCCGGCTTGCTCTTCTTCAGCGCTTCCACTGCCTTGTCCGCAACCGCATTGCGCGCGCCATCCGTGCCCGGCAAGTCCAGCAGTAGCACGCTCAGCCCGGCGTTTGCCAGATGCGCAGCGATGCGCGATCCCATCGTGCCCGCGCCCAGCACCGCGGCCTTGCGGAGCAGCAGCAGCGGCTTCGCAGGTACAGCCCTGGTCCCTTCGCGTTCTGCAATTGCTTCCATGCTCTCCTCGTCAGCCTTCGCTCGTCATCCTTGTATGTCAGCGCCATTCTTCAACGCGAGCGGGTGGTGCTCGGTCAGTGCCGATAGGCCGCCCCTCGCCAGTCCGGCCGTCAGCAACTGCACATATTGCGCCGTGATGGCCGTCAGCTTCATCGGCCCGGAGGGCTCATACCAACTCGCCATCCCATGAATCGCCCCGGCCACAATAAAAGCCGCAATCTTTGGATTGCACAGTGCGATTGACCCATCGTCAATGCCGCCCGCGATCAGGACGCGCAGTCGATGATCGATCTCCCGCTTGCGCTCGCGTACCGTTTTGCGGCCCGCTCTGGATAGCTCGCCATCGTCCAGGCGGATCACCGCACGGCCAAAATCGCCGGAGACGATCCGGATGTATCCCGCGATAAAGTCTGCTACCTTGTCCAGTCCGGGTTTTTCTTCGGCTTCGATCGCATCCAGCATCTCGTCGATCAGGTCTGTCCCCAGCCGGTAGATCTCCACCAGAATTTCTTCCTTGTTGCGGAAGTAGTGGTAGAGCGCCGGCTTGGTGATATTCAACTGTGTCGCCACATCGTTCATTGATGTGCGGCCATAGGAGCGCTCAAGGAACATGCGAACGGCCGTCTGGAGCACAGCATCGCGCTTCCCATCGGGATTGCGCCTGCGGTCAGCGAAAAGCCGGCGATGCGGCCCAAGGGCCCCGGACTGCCTAGGCATCGTTCCACTCCGGCAGCGATTGACACTGCCATTCCCGGTTGATATCTTACTCCCCGGTAGGTTATGCATCTCTTCTACGCGCTACCGGCTCCGCCGCGCAAGTGAATTCCGAGCGAATTTCAGACCGCATCACACCAAGGTAAGAGCGCACAGGTGACAGCCTCATGAACTTTACGCCCCTGCCGCACGTGCTTACTCTAAGTTTTCATTACGCGGAGCCCCCGTCGTTCTCGATGGCGGAAATGGTCCTGCTCGCCATTCTCACGGTCCTCGCCGTCGGTGGCTTCTTCTGGCGCTTCGACCGCGTGCTGCGGAACATCTTTACCGCGCGCAAAGACCCTGACTTTCACATCGCGCCTATCGGTAGGCGCATCTGGGATTTCTTCTGGGAAGTCCTCTGCCAGGCCAAAGTCATCAAGGAGCGGCCGCTTCCCGGACTCGCGCATGCCTTCGTCTTCTGGGGATTTCTCGCCTTTGCGCTCGTCTCCGCCAATCACTTCGCCTCAGGCTTTCGGCTCGGTTTCCTCGATCCAGACGGATGGATTGGCGGCTTCTACTTCTGGTTCGCCGCTGTCTTCGCGCTGCTAGTCGCGGTCGGCATTGCCGGTCTTTTTATCCGCCGCTTCTTCGTCCGTCCCATCTGGCTCGGCCGCAAGGTCTCCTACGAATCCGGCGTCATCGCCTTCCTCATCTTCGCTCTGATGGTGACCTACCTCGCCGCCTTCTTCGTGCCCTCCACCTCTGCCGCCGCGCGCGGCCTCTGGTGGACGCACGCGCTCTGCATCCTTGTCTTTCTGCCGCTCATCCCGCACACCAAGCACCTGCACCTGGTCCTCAGCCCCTTCACCATCTTTCTCTCGCGCGGTGAGTTCAGCCACATCCCGCCGCTCTCCGGCGACGAAGACTTCGGCCTTGTCGCCGGCAAGGACATCACGCAGCTCGTCGCGCTCCAGGCATACTCCTGTGTTGAATGCGGCCGCTGTTCCGAGCATTGCCCGGCTACCAATACCGGGAAGGTGCTGAACCCGAAGGAAATCATCCTCGGCGTCCGCGGCTATCTCAACGACCTGGGGCCGCACTCGGAGGAGCCGCTACTCGGCGCCTACAACTCGCAGAAAGCTGCCTTCCAGTGCACCACCTGCGGCGCCTGCGAATACCAATGCCCTGTCGGCATTGAGCATCTGCCCATCATCATTGGGCTGCGCCGCGGCGCAGTCAACACCGGCAGTTGGGAAGATGACCATGGCACCAAGCTCTTCCTCGCACTCGAGCGCAGCGGCAACGCGCTTGGCATGAGTGCCACTGAGCGCGATAAGTTCATCAAGAAGCAGGAGCTGCCAATCTTTGACGGCTCGCAGGAGTACTGCCTCTGGCTCGGATGCATGGGCGCATACGATCCGCAGGGCCGCGAGATCATCGCTTCCTTCGCAAAGGTCATGCAGTACCTCGGCACCAGCTTTGGGGTCCTCAAGAAAGAGAAGTGCACCGGCGATCCCGTCCGCCGCCTGGGCAACGATCTCGTCTTCCAGCAGCTCGCTGAGCAGAACCTCGAAATTATGAAGCAGCAGAAGGTCACAAAAATTGTGACGATCTGCCCGCACTGCGTCCGCACCATCGCGAAGGACTGGAAAGAGTACGGCGCCTCGCCCGAAATCGAGCATCACAGCGAGTTCATGGCTCGCTATCAGGACAAGCTGCCCAAAACAGACGGCCCGGAGATCGTCTACCACGATCCCTGCTATCTGGGCCGTTACCGCGGCTCCTACGATCAGCCGCGTGAAGTGCTTGCACGCTCCGGAAAGGTCATTGATCCGCCGCGCGCGCGGGAGCGCTCCTTCTGCTGTGGGGCCGGTGGCGGCCTGGCCTTCCTCGGTGAAGAGGGCGGCACGGATCGCATCAGCCATGTGCGCGCGAGAGAACTCGCAGCGACTGGCGCCGCCATCGTCGGCGCAGCCTGCCCCTTCTGCAACACCATGTTCCGCGATGCCTTGGCCGCCGTCAGCGATGCCCCGCCGCAACTCCTCGACATCGCCCAAATAACAGCGCAGACGATCGCCGCACAATCCAACGTCACATCCTCCAACGGAGCACAGAACGTATGAAGATCATCGTCGCCATCAAACAGGTGCCGGTTCGCGACTCCGCCCTGCGCATCGACTCCAATGGCAAATGGATCGATGAAGAGGATCTCAGCTACGAGATCAACGAGCCGGACGCCTACGCGCTCGAAGAAGCCCTGCAGCTAAAAGAAAAGCATGGCGGCGAAGTCATCGCTGTGCTGGCAGGCCCGGAGCGCGGATCGCAGACCATTCGTGAAGCGCTCGCCAAGGGCGCCGACCGCGCCATCCACATCGAATGCGACGATCTCGCCTCGCTCGACACACTCGGCATCGCCAGCCGCCTCGCCGCCGCTATCAAGGATGAAAAACCAGACCTGATCCTCACCGGCCTGCAGTCCGACGATCTCGGCCTTGGCCAGACTGGCGTCGTCCTCGCCGAGCTGCTCGGCATCCCGCATGCCACCATCATCATGCAGGTCGAGGCAGGCGACGGCTCCATCAAGGTGAAGCGCGAACTCGAAGACGGCTGGTTCCAGCAGGTCCACATGCCACTGCCCGCCCTGCTCACCATCCAGTCCGGTATCAGCAAATTGCGCTACGCAACGCTCATGGGCATCAAGAAGGCAAAGACGAAAGAGGTCCGCAAAGTCTCTGCTGCCGACTTGCCGCAGGCTGCCGGCGCCACCGTCACGCTCGACCGCGTCTACCTGCCGGAGAAGAAGAAAGAAACCCAGCTCATCAAAGGCTCGCCCAAAGAGGCGGCTGAGAAGCTGGTCGAAAAACTCAAGTTCGAGGTGCGCGTCATATGAGCGGAGTCCTGGTTGTTCTGGAACATCGTGGCGGCGCTTACAATCGCATGTCGTGGGAAGCCCTGGCCGCCGGGCAGCAGATCGCAGCCGAATCCGGCCAGCCGCTCTTGGCCGCGATCGTCGGCAGCGACCTCGAAGCACTCAGCGGTGAGCTCGCCTCTAAAAAACTCGACAAGGCCTACCGCGTCGAGCACGCGCTGCTCAAGGATTACACTGCCGACGGTTACGTTTCCGCACTCGAGCAGCTTATCCGCAAGCTCGACCCCAGCTACGTCGTCTTCCCCCACACGTATCAGGTGCGCGACTTCGCGCCCCGCCTCGCCACCCGCTTCGGCCAGGTCCTGCTGGCGGATCTCGTCGGCCTGCGCAAGAATGGCGACAGTTTCGTCTTCGTTCGCCAGCTTTTTCAGGGCAAGCTCAACGCGGACTATCGCCACGCCGGGTCCGGCCCATGCTTCCTCTCCGTACAAGCGGGAGCCTTCCGTGCCGAATCGCTCGAGTCCGGCTCGGCCGCTGTCGAAGCCTTCACCCCACAGCTCGACGCTTCCGCCATCCGCAACAAACCGGAAGCGCCCTTCCGTGAAGCAGCACAAACGGTCGATCTGAGCGCCGCGCCCATCATCGTCTCGGTTGGCCGCGGTATCAAGGAGCAGGACAACCTCCCCATGATGGAAGAGCTCGCCGCGGCGCTTGGTGGTGAGCTCGCCGCGTCGCGTCCCATCTGCGATAACGGCTGGCTGCCCATGGAGCGTCAGGTCGGCAGCTCCGGCCAAACCGTCTCGCCCAAGCTCTATCTAGCAGTTGGCATCTCCGGCGCCATCCAGCACCTCGTCGGCATGAAAGGCTCCAAAACCGTCGTCGCCATCAACAAGGATGAGAACGCCCCCATCTTCGAAGTAGCCGACTACGGCATCGTCGGCGACCTCTTCGAAGTCGTCCCCGCGCTGACCGAGGCGGTGAAAAAGGCCAAAGGCGCGTAGAAGTGTCCCGCTTCGCGTCGATGGCTCCGGTCTAGTACGCTGAACCGGACCGGAGGCAACCAGGCATGGCGCAGTGGAGCGACGAGTTTCTCCCCCTCGGGCGGGCGTATCACTGGGAGAAGGCGCGCGCGCACGAAGCGTATCTCGTCCAGCCCATGTCCGACGGCACCGTGCGCTCCTGGACCTGGCAGCAAACCATGGACGAGGCGCGCCGCATCGCCACCTTCCTGCGCGCCCGCGGATGGGAGCCGGGCTCGCGCGTTGGCTCACTCGCGCGCAATAGTCCCTGGTGGATGATCGCCGAGCTCGGCGCATGGATGGCCGGCTGTGTCACCGTGCCGCTCTATCCCTCGCTGCGAGCGGACTCCATCCATGCGCTCCTGCATCACGCCGATGTCCGCGCCTGCTTCCTCGGCGCGATGGACGATCGAGAAGCCATGCAGCAGGGAATTCCCGTCGGCGTGCTGCGCATCGCCATGCCCAACGCCGCGCCGGATGTTCTTCGCGGCTGCGACCGCCGCTGGGACGACATTCTCGCCGAATGCCCGCCCATCTCTGACTCGCCCACACGCGCGGCCGATGAGCTCGCAACCATCATCTACACCTCAGGCACCACCGGCCAGCCCAAAGGCGTGATGCACCGCTTCTCCGTCTTCCCCCACATGGGCGACAGCATCGCAAAGCTGGTCAACATGGACAGCAACGAGCGATTTATATCGTATCTTCCGCTGGCACATATAGCAGAGCGCGGCGTCATCGAGGCCACCAGTCTGCACATCGGCTGCACCGTCTACTTCACTGCCGGGCAGGAGAGCTTCCTCGCCGACCTCAAGCGCGCCCGGCCCACGCTCTTCTTCTCCGTTCCGCGTCTCTACCTGCGCTTCCGGCAGGGCGTGCTCGAAAAAGTTCCCGCAGACCAAACTCGACCGTCTGCTCCGCATCCCGATCCTGCGTGGCATCGTCAAGCGAAAGATCCTCCGCCAGCTCGGGCTCGATTCGGTGCGCTTCGCCGCTTCGGGAGCAGCGCCACTGCCGGCGGAAGTACTCGCCTGGTATCGCACGCTCGGCCTGGGCCTGGTCGAAGGCTATGGTCTGACTGAAACAGCCATTACCCACGCACCCCGGCCTGAGGATTTCCGCATTGGCTATGTCGGTCCCGCCCTGCCCGGCGTGGAAGTCCGCATCGGCGCGGATGAAGAAGTCCAGATGCGCAGCCCTATGAACATGATCGGCTACTACCGCAATGACGAGGGCACCCGCGCCTGCTTCACTGCGGACGGTTTCTTCCGCACCGGCGACAAAGGCGAGCTCGCACCGGATGGCCAGCTCAAAATCGTCGGCCGCATCAAGGAGCAGTTCAAGACCAGCAAAGGCAAATACGTTTCTCCCGTTCCGATCGAAAAGCGCCTCAGCATCCATCCCGCGCTCGAGGCCACCTGCGTCATGGGCGACGGGCGGCCACACCCCTTCGCCATCTCCGTGCTTTCGTCGGAGGCTCGCAAGCAATGCGAGACTAGCGGTCTGAATGGCGACCTCGGCCGCTCGCTTGAGACTCTGCTGGCTCAGGTGAACTCCGAACTCGATCCACATGAGCGGTTGCAGTTCCTCGCGCTCGTCGACGGCCCCTGGGACATCAACAGCGGCCTGATCACGCCGACGCTGAAGTTGAAGCGAGATGTGCTCGAGCGTCGCTACGCCTCGCGCATCGACGGCTGGATCGCTGTAGAGAAGCCGGTCGTCTGGGCACGCGGACTATGAGCGAACCTGTGCTGCACTGCATCGCCGGTCGGGAGTTAGAGACGCAGCACATCACCGTCACAAACCCGCAGGGCACCATCGTCCTGCTGCATGAAGCCCTCGGCTCCGTCTCCCACTGGCGCGACTTTCCCTCGCGGCTGTCGGAGCGCTGCCACATGGATGTCCTGCTTTACTCGCGCCTCGGTCACGGCCAGTCGGAAGGGCCGCCGCGCCCGCGCAGCCGAAACTATTTTCGTCATCAAGCGCTTGAGGTTCTGCCCGCCGTGCTCGCGCATTTCTCCGTCCAGCGTCCCGTGCTGCTCGGCCACAGCGAAGGAGCCGCCATCGCGCTCATCTACACCGCCACACATGCGGAGAACGTGCGCGCTCTGGTGCTGGAATCGCCGATCCTCCATGCCGAGCCGGCCGCCGGTGTGGGCATGGCGATGGCCGAACGCGCATGGCGAGAAACTGATCTCCGCGAAAAGCTCGCCCGCCATCATCGCGATCCGGATGCCGTCTTCGCCGCCTGGCTCAGCATCCGAGGCTCCGACAGCCTTCTCTCGCTACCTCTCGAAGCGCATCTCTCGCCGATCCGCTGTCCGCTATTGATGCTGCAGGGCGCGCATGACGAATACGCCACCGATCTGCAGGCAGAAGCCCTGCGCCGCTTCGCTCCGCAGATGCATCTGGTTCAACTGCCAGACAGCGGTCACACCCCGCATCGCGAGCAGCCGGAGATTGTCCTCGAGCAGATCCAAACCTTTCTTCGCACTCTCCCGCTGGATCCCGCCACGGGTGAGTAAGTTTCTGACCAGTCAGTAAGATTTCATTTGCCAACCGTGCCTGCGGATGTTTAGTCTCCTGCTGTTTTGGCGCGCGGCTCCTCTTCGTTGAGCGCGCTTCCGGCTCAGGAGGTCATCCCCCGATGTTCCCCTCCCTCTCTGTACTCGCACCGGCTCGCTTTGCTCGTGCTCTCGTCACACTACTCTTGTTCGCCCCGACCCTCAGGCAAGCAGACGCTCAGCAAAACTACGTGGGCCGCTACGACATCTACAACGGCTACACCAATCTCATCGCGCCCAATGTAGACCTGACCACCCGCGGCTATCACCTCCAGGCGGGCCGGAATCAGAAAACGTGGCTCGCTCTGGGCTTCGACTACTCCGTCACCACGGGCCATACGTCTCTGACGCCCAACCTGCTGCCCACAGCGCTCCAGCAGCAACTTGCACAGCAGATTCTCGCCCTCATCCAGACCGGCGTCATCCCACCCACCTACCAGGTCTACGTGCCCGTGCACTCGAACACGCAAACCTTCGCCGCTGGCCCGAACTTCAACTACCGCAGGTTCCAGCGGGTCACTTTCTTCATCCGTCCATCGCTCGGCGCCGTGCGTGAAACAGCAACCCCGCATCCGCACGACGCGGTCACCGCAGCCATCGCGCAGGAACTCGTTCCCGCCGGCAAGAAGACCGACTGGACCGGGTTCTACGGGTTCGGCGGCGGCTACGACCTGAATGCGACGAAACACATCGCCATCCGCATGCAGACAGACATCGTCTACTTTCACGTCTTCAACGACCTGCTCAAGGACGGCAGGTGGGACTTCCGCTGGTCCATCGGCCCCACCATTCACTTCGGAGGCAACATCCGCGCCGCCCGGAACGTCCCACCCGGCAACATGTCGCCTGTACCATCGCAGTCGAATCCATAGATGCTGCAGCGCATATCGATCCCCATCCTGCGCGAAGTGTAGAGTGGGCGATTCGCTCGATTCGAAGGGTGAACTTTGAAGCTCACACAGTTGAGCGAAATAGTATTGGTGAATTCGATCCAGGAGAATCGATTCGAATGACTTCCTGTCCGCGCCGGGTTCTGCTTGCTTACTCAATTCTCCTGAGCGCGGCCGTACTGCGGCCTCTGCCGGCAACCGCTGCGGCTCAGGACAACTGCTCGCTCATCATTCACGTCGCCGGCTTCCGCAACGCAAAGGGCGTTCTCGGTGCGGAGCTCTTCACCTCAGCCGCAGGCTGGCCCGAAGATGTGGCGAAGTCCTTCCGGCATCAGAGCTTTCCCATCGAACGCGATCATGCGACCGCGCGCTTTGATCACATCCCCCCGGGAAGGTACGGAGTGGTTGTTCTGCACGACGAGAACGAAAACCAGAAGCTGGACCGCAACATCTTCATGGTGCCCAAGGAAGGCTTCGGCTTCGCGAATAACCCGCGTGTCCTGCTGGCTGCCCCGCCGATAGAAAAAGCAACCGTTCCGGTGACCTGCCCCGTAACCACAACCGACATCCGCTTGATCTACAAATAGCTGGTAGTCACCTTGGGCGAAGCAAAGGCCTGCAGTTTATCTGCAGCGCAAACAAACTGGGTGCCCTACTCTAGCCGAAGGCTAGGGTGGGGTAGTTTCCAGTAATGAAGCCGACGCGAAGCGTCCACCGATTCAAATCTCTACCGAACCGGTACTCCTCCAGCGGGCGCCGTCAGTCCCAGCGCCTCAATATATCCGGTGTTCACCCGGCACTTCGCCAGCTGCACGTTCTCCAGCAACTGCTTCATCGCCGCCGCGGCGATCTCCGGCGATGGCCGCACCTTAAGCTGTTTTTCCGCATTTCCCACGCCGCGCCGCTCGGTCGAGTACTTCACGATCTCATCCCAGTGGTCCGGCTTCGGAAACGCGACGAACGATGACGTCGCCTCCATCTTCTTGTACGGCCAGAAGCACCATCCGATGTTGTGCTTCTCCAGCATCTCGCGGAAGCCACGGACCCACGCGTCGTCGTTCTCGCCCGATTCGCCCAGCCAGATCGGCACGTGATATTTGTCGCGAAAGGCGGTGTAGCGCGCCAGGTCTGCTTCGGTCTTCGCCGTCGTCTGCGCGTTCCATGGAGTGTTGAATTCGTACAGATGAAGCTGGTACAGCACATTGCCATCGAATGGAGGCCCGAAGACGCTGAAGTTCGTATCCCACTGCGCGCCGCCCAGGATCAGCACATGATGCGTGTCAACTTCGCGGATCGCCGTAGAAACGCGTTTGTAAATCGGCTCAAGCTGGCTGTTGTACTTCTGTAACTCGGGAAAGTGCGGAATCGGTTCGTTCAGCAGGTCATATCCCAGCACCGCTGTCTCGTTGCTGTAGTGCTCCGCGATGCGCTTCCAGATGGCGATCAGCTCCGCCTGGCTGCCCGGCGAATCATAAAGCCACGGATAGCCATAGCTGTCATCGATATTCGTGCCCGTTTGTCCGCCCGGCGCCTGGTGCATATCGATGATCACGTACAGCCCGTCCGCCTTCGCCCACGCCACCACGCGATCCAGCAGACGAAAGCCTTCATCGTTGCCGGCTGTAAAGAATTTGTAATGAATCGGCACCCGCACCGAGTTCACCCCGGTTGACTTCAGAAAATCGATGTCCGCCTTTGTGATGTATGCGTCGCGGTACTCGCGCCAGAAGGTGGCAGCCTGGTCGGGCCCGATCAGCTCGTCGAAATATTCCTCGATCTCGCGCGGCGACGTCGGCCCATCATCGCCAAAGCGGAACATATAGCCTTCCGGCTCCAGCCAGTTGCCCAGATTGGTGCCGCGCAGCATCAGCGTGTGGCCGCTTCCGTCCACCAGCTCAGCGCCCTGCGCGTGAACAAAGCCGCTCTCGCCGCTCTGAGCATGGAGCGAATTCCACGGCATAAGCGTCCATAGAAGGAATACGAAGAACGGGAGAAAACGGGTCACAGTTAGTCTCCAAATGCATTTTCCGGACTGGCGCCGGCCGCGGCCGCAATTCTAAAACAATCGATAGTCTGCGCGTTGATCTGCTACAGTTCCGACGTTTGGGCTTTGTCGGGATGCGCACGGCACAATTTCCGGATGCGCGAAGCACGCTCGTAAGGCTAACATCACCTGCACGTATACCTGGGACCCGCGGAGGCCAATGGCGCGCAAGAAGCAGCAGAATCACGAGGAGAAACCGGCCAGCCTCAAGACCCTTGCCGACCATCTCGGGCTTAGCCCAGCAACTATCTCTGTCGTGCTCAACGACGTGCCGGGCCGCTCCATTCCGCAGGCCACGCGCGACCGCATTAAGGCCGCTGCGCAGAAGCTCAACTATCAGCCCAGCCTGCTCGCGCGTTCCCTCCGCAATCGCCGGACGCACACCATCGGCATTCTCGTGCCGGAATTAGGCGAGGGCTATCACACGCAGGTGCTTAGCGGCATCGGCGATCATCTCGTGCAGGAGGGCTACTTCTACTTCACCGCGCACCACCGGCACAAACCCGAGCTGGTAGAGCAGTATGCGCGCCTCCTCGTCGGCCGCGGCGCCGAGGGCCTGATCCTCGTCGATACGGCTTTCCAGCACAACTACCCTGTCCCTGCGGTCGCCGTCGCCGCGCATCGGCACATCGCAGGTGTCACCAACGTGATCCTCGATCAGGCCAAGGCCGCGGAGCTGGCCTTGACGCATCTCTATGGGCTTGGCCATCGCTCCATCGCATTCATGCGCGGCCAGCCATTCAGCTCCGACTCGGAAGACCGCTGGCGAAGTATCGAGAGCGCAGCAAAGAAACTCGGCCTCAAGATCGACCGCTCCCTTGTCGTGCAGCTCGACCGCGACCTCACTTCGCCCGAGCTCGGTTATCCCGTGGTCCAGCAACTGCTCGCCGCCGGCAAGCGCTTCACCGCGCTCTTCTCCTTCAACGACGTCGCCGCCATCGGAGCTATCCGTGCCCTGCGCGATGCCAAACTGCGCGTGCCCGAGGATGTTTCCGTCATGGGCTTCGACGACATCCGCGCCGCCGCCTTCATCACTCCCAGCCTCACCACTATCCGGCAGCCGCTCGAGGACATGGGCCGTATCGCCGCCCGCATCGTGCTCAGCCGCATCCGCAATCAGCAGGAGTATGGTGACCAGGTGGCCGTGGAGCCCGCGCTGATGGCGCGCGAATCCACCCGGGAACCATCGTGCACTCCAGCCTGACCTCCACAAGACCCGCTACCCGCTACCCTCTCGGCCCCATACTCGGCATTCAAGGAATGGAGCTGATCACCGGCATCGGCCTCACGCTGCTCGGCAGCGGACTTCCCGCAGTCGCGGCGCTGTGGCATCTGGACGACGCCAGCTCCGGCAGGCTGCTGCTCGCGGTCTTCGCCGGCTCCGCGATCGGAGCCCTGCTGGTGCGTGCGCCCTTCCACCGCAATCTCGCCGCCGGCATGGCCATGATCGCGATCAGCATGGCTGCGCTCGCGCTCGGCGATGGGCACGCGCTCTGGTTCCTCTTTCTGCTCTTCGGCACTGGCCTCGGTCTGGCCATGACCGCCAATAGCGTGATCACGGGGGACCGCTATCGCGAGCGTCGTGCCGCCATGCTCACCCTGCTCAACTTCTCCTGGAGCGCTGGCGCCGCCGTGTCACCCTTCACCGTGCAATATGCGATTCACCGCGCCGGCATCACTGGCCTCTTCTGGTGCATCGCCGCCGCCGCCGCGCTGAGCACAGTTCTCGCACTCTGCCTCCCCGACAAACCAAGCGCCATGGAACGGGTGGAGCAATCTGACCACCAAGGCCTCGCGTCGCAGCCTGCGCCGCGCAGCCCGAAGCGCGTCGTCGCCTTCTTTGCCATATTCGGCTTGCTCTACTGCGGGACCGAGGCCGCACTCGGCGGCTGGGTACTCACCTACGTTCATCGGCTCGATTTCCATCTCGCCGCCGCGCCGCCGCTCGCTGCCTCCTGCTTCTGGCTGTCGTTGCTCATCGGCCGCGGCATCGCTCCCGCCGTGCTGCTGCGGGTGCGCGAGGAACTGTTGCTCGCCGTCGCGCTCATCTCGGCTTTCGTCGGCGTGGCCGCGCTGCTCACCATGCACTCGCTCCCCGTGGTCATGCTCTCCGCTGCATTGGCGGGCTTCAGCATGGCTCCCATCTTTCCTATCTGCGTCGCGATTTTCATGGCGCTGACACCCGACCCCGCACAAACCCGCTGGATGTTTGCCGTCGCCGGCATCGGCAGCGCCACGCTACCCTGGGCCACCGGCCAGCTTTCCGCACGCACCGGGTCGCTGCATACCGGACTGCTCGTGCCGCTGCTCGCGCTCGGCATCATGCTGGTCATGATGCGCTGGCCCGGCGGCGGCACCGATCTCTTTCGCAGCATCTTTCAACAGCGCGACCTGGAGGGTGCCCTCCTCCAGCCGAAGACTGGGATGCAATAGTTCAAGCATGTTGCCCAGCGTTGACCCGGAACACCGTCCGCGTCCATACCAGCACGCGCATCGTAGTCAATAGACCGTATCTCACATCACGCAATAGGGAGAACGCATGGCGCGCCTGAAAGACCGCATCGCAGTAGTGACTGGCTCAAGCTCCGGGATCGGGCAGGGAATTGCTGTGCGCTTCGCGCAGGAGGGCGCCCGGGTTGTCATCGACTACATCGGCCACCCCGAAGGCGCGGATCAGACGCTCGACATGATCCGTAAGGCAGGCGGTGAAGGCGTCATCTGCCAGGCCGATGTCACGAAGATGGACGACATCCGCAAGCTGATCGACGCTGCATGGCAGGCCTGGGGCGGCTGCGACATCCTCGTGAACAACGCCGGCATGGAAAAGGAAGCCAACTTCTGGGAAGTCACCGAGGCCGACTACGACAAGGTCCTTGCCGTGAACCTGAAGGGGCCATTCTTCCTGACGCAGTACTTCGTGCAGAAGCTCCTCGCCGCCAACAAGCCCGGGCGCATCGTCAACATCTCCTCCGTGCACGAGGACATGGTCTTTCCGCATTTCGCAACCTACTGCGTGAGTAAAGGCGGCCTGCGCATGCTCATGCGCGATCTGGCGGTCGAGCTCGGCCCGAAGAACATCGCCGTCAACAACATCGCGCCGGGAGCGATCAGCACGCCGATCAACGCCAGCCTGCTCAACGACAAGACCGAGCTCGACGCCCTGCTCAAGAACATTCCCCTCGGCCGCATGGGCACCGTGGATGACGTGGCCGCGCTCGCCACCTTCCTGGCTTCCGACGAAGCCGCCTACATCACCGGATCGACATACGTGATCGACGGCGGTCTGATGCGCAGTTATCACGAGCAGTAAACCGTTTCGCAAAAGCTCTCGCTGCCCAGGGCAAATTGCTGCCAAAAATAAGGGCAGCTTCCCGTTACGAAAAGCTGCCCTTCGCCATTGATGGATGGACACTCGCTAACTGCTACACCTTCTGCACTAGAGCGCCGTTCACCACCGCGCGCACCGGCGGCATGCCATTCGGCCGCGCGGCACCAGCCTTCACTCCGTTGCGAATTCCCATCGGCGCACCCAGCGGTCGCAGGCTGTATGCCGGTTGCGCCGCCGCCTGCTGATGCATGGTCACGATGATCGCTGTCGCGGGCGCCGTGCCCGCACAGCGATAGCTATGGGGCGTGCTCGCATCGAAGTACACGCCATCTCCCGGGTTCATCACCTGCACCGAATCGCCGTGCCGCACCTCCAGCTCGCCCTCCAGCACGTAGAGAAACTCGAAGCCCGGATGCACATGCGGCCGGATTTCCTGTGTCTTCCTCACCGGCAGGAACTCCGCATAATACGGATCGAGCTGGCGATCCGGAACCATGTAGCCAATGCTCTCGAAGAAATAGGTCGGGTCTTCGACGCCGGTCTGCGGCAGCCGCACGCGATCGCTCTTGCGATGCACGCGAAACAGCGACGCCGGTTCCGGCTCAAAGAAGAACGAAAGGTCCTTGTTGAAGACCATCGCGATACGCGCCAGATTACGCAGCGTGGGCACCACGCGTCCGGTCTCCAGTTGCGAAAGGAAGCTGGCCGATAATCCAGTGTGCTTTCCCAGCTCCACCAGTCCCATTGATCTCTTCAGCCGTAGCCGCTTGATACGTTCGCCAATTCGCTTCTCGGTGATGAAGGCCTCCGCCGCTGCGCCGTCGGCCTCCGGCGTGCTCATCGAGAGCACCGAAGGTGTGGTCTGCTTCGCGGACTCATCGTTGCGTTGTATCGTTACAGATTGCATCGGTACACGTCTCCCCCTGATCGGCTTTCCCTGATTTCGTCACCTTCTACAGCTGTAAAGATGCGGGCAGGCCACTGGTGAAGAGAGTGTTCCTCAAGGAAAGCGTCGAAATGGATGCGGCATTTAACGCCATGATCACTTTGCCGCCGCTCCATCCAAGGCGTTGGACAGACCTGACATGAGGCGGAAGCTTCTCGTATGCGGGGGAACCGGTCTCATCGGGAGAGCGCTGATCCAGCATCTTGTCCGGGACGGTGTGCAGGTTGTGCTGCTGGTGCGGCGCCCTCCGCGTCCCCATGCCGATCCAGGTATCGTCGAGGTCGAATGGCGCCCGCACCAGCCCTCGCCGGTCGCCGATCTGTCCCGGCTCGAAGGCTGCTACGCCGCCGTGCACCTGGCGGGGGCTAACGTCGCCAGCCATCGCTGGACGCCTTCCTACAAGCGCCTCATCCTCAGCAGCCGCATTGACACTTCGCGCGCCCTCGGCCGCATCTTTACTGCGCTTACCGCGCCTCCACCCGTGCTCGTGGCGGCATCCGCCATCGGCATTTACGGCAATCGCGGCAACGAGGTCCTCACCGAAGCCTCGCGCCCCGGCAAGGGCTTCCTCTCGGAGGTCTGTCAGGAATGGGAGAGGGCCACCGCCGGTCTTGCGCCGCGCGTGGTGCAGTTGCGCTTCGGGGTCGTCCTCACCGCGCGTGGCGGAGCGCTGCCCCGCCTGCTGCCTCTCTTCCGGCTCGGCCTGGGAGGCCGCCTGGGTAATGGCCACCAATGGATGAGCTGGCTGTCTCTGGAGGACGCCGTCGCCGCCATCGAGTTCGCCATTGCACAGCCGCAGATGAGCGGCGCTTTTAACGCGACCGCGCCGCATCCGGTCACTAACGCCGAGTTCACCCGCACCCTCGGCCTCATCCTGCGCCGCCCCACGCTGCTGCGTATACCGTCGCTGGCGTTGCGCGCTGCACTCGGCGAAATGGCGCACGACGCGCTTCTCGCCAGCACGCGAGCCATTCCGGAGCGTTTGCTCGCCGCGGGCTTCCTCTTCAGCCACGAGCGCCTGGAGCAAACGCTCGCCGAGATGGTCTGACGACAACGGCATCCCGGCTTCAGTCTGCTACGCTGGAGCCCAGCAATGCAGCGCGATCAAAGAGAACAACGGTGCCGTTGGATTGCCTTGTCTGTCGCGCTCTTTCCCGCTGCGCTCCTGTCCGGCTTTATGGTGGGTTGCGGCGCGCCGGCCGCGCCCTTGCCGCCGACCCTGAACCTGCCCCAGCCTGTGCGCGATCTCGCCGCCAGCCGCGCCGGCGACATCGTCCACCTCACCTTCTCCGTTCCGCAGAAGACCACCGACAAGCTGCCGGTTCGCGGCCCGATGACAGCACAGCTCTGCCGCAGCGTGGAAACAGGGCCGTGCGAACCCGCCGGCACGCTGGCGATTCCGGAGCAGGCCAAATCCGCGTCCATGGACGATACGCTGCCCGCCGCGGTTCGGCAGGGGCCGCCGCGGCTCCTCGTCTATAAAGTCGCAGTCCTGAACCACGCAGCAAAGTCCTTTGCCGAATCTGCCCCCGCGTGGACCGCCGCGGGAGCCGCTCCTACGCCCGTCACCGGCCTTACCGCAACCCCGCGGCGCAACGGCATTGTGCTTTCCTGGCAGGGAACTACTGTGCCAGCCGGCCCACCCGCCGATTTTGTGCGTTTCGAGCGCACACGCACCTCTGCTCCGCCAGCGCCCGCTTCGAAGGAGAGCAGCTCGTTTATCGGCCGCAAAGCGGCGCCTGAAGAACCGGCTGAGCAGGTGCTGCGCGTGCCTGAAATCGCGGACGGGCGCCGCTCCTTTGCCATGGACACCACCGCCCACACCGGCAACAGCTATCGCTATATCGCGCAGCGCATCCAGCAGGTCACGCTCGGCCACCGCATCCTGGAAATCGCAAGTTCCCCGAGCGCTGCCGCCGATACCGCGTATCGCGACGTCTTCCCGCCGCCCGTGCCCACAGGACTCGTTTCCGCGGCGGATACCTCCGCCAAAGCAATCGACCTCGACTGGACCCCTGATGTCGATCCCGGCCTCGCCGGCTACATCGTTTATCGCCGCGCCGCGGATTCAAATCAGCCGCCGGAGCGCATCTCGCCCGCAAGCAAGCCCGTGACAGCGTCATCCTGGAGCGATACCACCGCTGCCCCCGGCCAGCGCTACGCCTACTCGGTCAGCGCCATCGATACCTCCGGCAACGAGAGCCAGCGCTCCGCCGAAGTCCAGGACCAGTGGAATACGCTCGTCCCATCACCGAATCGCCAACCCTGAGCTGAGGAGCGAACACACATGCGTTATTGCCGTCTCGAAACCCCCAGTGGACCCCGCTATGCCGCAGTCGAAGAGCGCAATGGCGCGCCGTGGGCCACCGCACTCATCGCTCCGCCGCCGGAATCGCGCGTTGTCTACGATCCAGCCGAATCCTTCACGCCGATGGCGCTCGCCGACGTCAGCCTTCTGCCGCCCGTCGAGCCCTCGAAGATCGTCTGCGTAGGCCGCAACTATCGCGAGCACGCCGCCGAGCTGGGCAATGAAGTCCCCACGGCGCCGCTGCTCTTCTTCAAGCCGCCCTCTTCGCTGCTCGCGCCGGGCGCAGCTATCCGGCTGCCGTCGGAATCGTCGAACGTCCACTATGAAGGCGAGCTTGCCGTGGTCATTGGCCGTCAGGCGCGTGCTCTGAAATCCGATACCGACCTGCGTCCTTACATCCGCGGCTACACCATCGTCAACGATGTCACCGCGCGCGACCTACAAAAGTCCGACGGCCACTGGACCCGCGCCAAGGGCTTCGACACCTTCTGTCCCTGCGGTCCCATTGTTTCGAGCGAAGTCAATCCTGCCGCCGGCCTCATCGTCGAAACGCGCCTGAAAGGCGAGCGCAAGCAGTACGGCACCACGCGCGACTTCATCTTCCTCATCCCGCACCTGCTCGTCTACATCACGGCCTTCATGACGCTCGAGCCCGGCGACCTCATCCCCACCGGCACACCCGCTGGTGTCGGTCCAATGTCCGCCGGCGATACCGTCGAGGTCTCGATCGAGGGCTTGGGCGTGCTGAAAAATCCCGTTGTCTAGCCGGCTCTGTTTGCGCTCTTACCGATGTCCTATTGCTGACCGGAGCGATAGAATCCGCTGTTATTCCGCGTCCACCGGGGCTAGCCGTCTCTTTGGCCGCATCTTAAAGAGAAAGCTAACCGTGCAAGTTATAGAATGGAAGAGACAGGGGAGTTCATCATGGCTAAATCAGTCCTAGAGCAGCTTCGCAGCATGACCACGGTCGTGTCCGATACCGGCGATTTCAATTCGATCAAGAAGTTCAAGCCGCAGGATTCGACGACGAATCCGTCGCTCATCGCCGCCGCGGCGCAGATGCCTGAATACTCCGACATCGTCGACGGCACTCTGAAGAACGCGCGACAGCAGCTCGGGGCAAGCGCCGACGAGAAGAAGGTTGCCAATCTCGCCTTCAAACAACTAGCCGTGGAGTTCGGCAAGCGCATCCTGCAGATCATTCCGGGCCGCGTCTCCACTGAGGTGGACGCCCGTCTCTCCTATGACAAGGAGAAATCGATAAGCACAGCGCGCGAGATCATCAAGGCTTACGAGAGCGCGGGTATCGGCCGTGAGCGTGTCCTCATCAAGCTCGCTTCCACCTGGGAAGGCATTCGCGCCGCCGAGGAGCTTGAGAAGGAAGGCATCCATTGCAACATGACCCTGCTCTTCGGCCTCCATCAGGCGATCGCTTCCGCCGAAGCCAAGGTCACGCTCATCTCGCCCTTTGTCGGCCGCATCCTCGACTGGTACAAGAAGGACACCGGCAAGGATTACCAGGGCGCGGATGATCCTGGTGTGCAATCCGTCACCACCATCTACAACTACTACAAGCATTTCGGCTACAAGACGGTGGTCATGGGCGCCAGCTTCCGCAACACCGGTGAGATCAAAGAGCTGGCCGGCTGCGACCTGCTGACCATCGCGCCCAAGCTGCTGGCCGAACTCGACTCCGATCAGTCGGAGCTGCCGCGCAAGCTCGATCCTGCGAAGGCAAAGGACATGAAGATCGATAAGATCCCCATGGACCAGGCCACCTTCGAGAAAATGCACGCCGCCGACCGCATGGCGCACGACAAGTTGAAGGAAGGCATCGAAGGTTTCGCAAAATCCCTCGAAGAGCTGGAGCAGCTTCTCGCCAACCGACTTGCGCAGCTCGAACAGAAAGAGCTGGCCACGAAATAAGGCCCTATCACCGCAACGAAGAAGGGCAGTCCATCGCGGCTGCCCTCTTCTTTTGCACTGACCGCACTCGCCTGCCTCCAATAGTTGCCATGCCCAATGGCAAGCCGTTACTGAGTTTTCTCCGCCATCAGTATCGAGCCGTGTGTCTCCTCTAGCACGTAGAAGACGATTCGACCATCGCGCGTGGCGGTGAGATTGGAATTCCAGGACTTCGGACTCCCCTTCAGCACAAGCACCAGCGATGTATGTTGGGTGCGAAGGTCGTAATAAAAGAGCGTCGGCCCCGCCTCGGTCCAGGAATCGATGAAATAAAGGCCATCTCCAGTGATGGCAAATTGCCCCCAGTCTCCAAGGTGGGGAGCATCCGTCAGGTGTTGTTCTTCACCGTCGCTAAGGCTCCATAGACCACCACCCTCCAACTTCGAGTAGTAAAGTGTCTTCCCATCGAATGATTCCAGCGCGGCGAAGCCCCCATTTCGGGTGATCTGCGATTCTTCGCCTGATCGAACGGAGTGCTTCCACACCTGCCATCTGCCCGTGCGATTGGAAGCGAAGTAAATGGAGTTCCCGTCGCGCGACCAGCTGGGAACCACATTCTCATAGTCTCCTGAAGTGATGCGATGTTGATTCCGGCCCTCTGCGTCGACGACGTAGATTTGACTGTGAGGAGATTGGTGATAGTCGAAGACGACCTGCCGATCGTCCGGCGACCATCGTGGCGTGCCTGGATACCCCGTGTGGAACGAGGTCAACGGCAGGGGATGGCTGCCGTCGATATCGCGCTTCCAGATCTGCGTCTCTACTTGCGGCCCTCCGGACTGGGCGGATTGGTACACGATCTGACGTCCATCACTCGATAGCTGAATCGAGTTGTTCAGTCCTTCTGACGTGGGGAGGATTTCCTGGGAGAGGATTGCTCCACCTGCTCCGGAGAGTTGCGCACGCCAGATCGTATCGGAGAAACCGTACAGTCCAGCGGAGCCTTCGTAAGCGATTCGCCGTCCGTCCCGTGAGAGCGACCCCAGGTTCGGATACTCGAGCTCTGGCTTCATGGCTCCGCCTGAGGGGGATATCTGCCAGACGCGCTGGGAACCGGTGGGATTTGAGTTGAAGATGATGCGGTCCCCATTCGGGGACCACATGACACCCTCGTTCCAGTGCTTCGCAGGCACCAGCACTCGTACCGGTCCACCAAACGCGGGAACACTGTCCATCTCGGAAATTGCTGCGCTCGTGCTTCTCATAAAGGCGACGGTCTTCTGATCAGGCGACAGGTCGAACTCGTAATCGCCGATATCGCCGCTGGGCGGATTGTGCAGGCATTGCTTGACGCCGGTCTCAAGCGAGAAGCGGACGATACCTACCACTCCGCCGGGGGTACACCGGTCGGCCAGGATCATCGAGCGACCATCCCTCGTCCACTCGGGAAATCCCGCATTGCCGTACGGACAAACAACATCCGTCAGCTTACGTTCCGGACCTCCCAGCGCCGGAACGACGTAGACTCCGCCGCCGGAATCATCGCAGCGGCCGAACGCGATCTGCTGTCCATCGGGGGACCAGTTGGCGCAGCAGATAAATCCAATGTGGTCGTGAGTGAGCTGGATCGGATTGCTGCCGCCAATAAGCTGAACATAGAGGTTGGGTACCTTCGGGCCGCCATGGTCCCAGAAGAATGCCAGCCTTTCACCGTCCGGTGAAAGCGCCGGGCCACCGGACCATCCGGGAAGTGTTGTCTGCTGCGTGACCTTCATGACACCGGCGGCAGCGCCCTCCGCCCTCTTCAATGCGCTCTTGTTCAATTCAAATCGCAGCAGCAGCGGCGCGACCAAAACAATCGCTGCAACGACAACCGCTCCCATCCATGCCAGAGCAGCCCAAGAACGACGCGCGCGCCGACCTCGATTCGTAGTCCCACTTTCGCTCCCAGTCTCGGGGTGTGGTTGCTCCGCCGAACTTGCAAGGAATGCGGGCGACCCGTCAGTTTCGCTGCCGCTCACGTCTACTTCGCATAGCAGCCGGTAGCCAACGGTGGGCACAGTGACAATGTAGCGAGGCTCCCGCGCATCGTCCCCCAGCAGCCGCCGCAACAAGGCGACACTCCGGGTCAGCGAGTTCTCTGAAACCGAGGTCTCCTGCCAGACCGCATCCAGCAACTCGTCTTTCGTCACCAGCCTCTGGGGATTGCGCAGCAGGTACAGCAGTACGCGGAACGCCTTCGGTTCAACGGGAATCGTCTCTTCGCTGCGGATGAGACAGAACTCTCCCTCTCGCACCTCGAACTCACCGAAGCTAAATGTAACGCCCTTTTGCTCCGTCATGAATTCATCACCTGCCTTCAGTGAATGATCAGAACACCGTCATGACCGTGCCGAGCCACGGGCCGAGAGTTCACCCAGCCGAAACTGCCGAGGTGATCTCCAATGTTCAATGCCAAATGGTCTGTCTTGGCAAGTCTTTTGTTGCTATTGCCATCCGCCTTCGCAGAAGCACACTGCCCGGGAAACGTCGCCAGTGTACATGCCCGTCATCTCGCGCAATATCTCAATATCGTCGACGTCTCCGTCAACCACAGCGGCCCGTACCCCTTCCTCCTGGATACCGGCGCACAAATCACCTCAGTAGATCCGGCATTGGCTTCTCAACTCCACCTGAAGCCGTACGAGGCGGCCCAGGTCCTCGGCGTCGTGTCTCGTGAGGCCGTACCGATTGCGCACCTCGATGACATCCAGGTTGGGGATGGAAAGGTCCTTCGTCCGCTCGTCGCAATCCAACCCTTGTCACAGCTTCAATTTGCTGACCCGTCGATTCGCGGCGTGCTGGGAGCAGATTTCCTGCGACACTTCGACGTGCTCATCGATCAGGTCCACGGTCTTCTCTGCCTTGGAAAGGCCGGAGAGATGCGGAGTTATCTTCACGGAGAACAGCTTGCATTTGCAGCAGCCCACGGGAATCTTGACGCTGTCTCGACCGAGCCGCTCATCCTTCCGGTTCACTTGTCGGGAATAGCCGGTCCTTCGCTCCTTCTGCTCCTCGATTCGGGTGCCAACGCGCCGCTTCTGTGGAGAGTGGAAGACGTGAAGCGTGTACGCAGCACCTCTTCGCAGCGAAAGATTTCCGCGGATCGGAAGGCTGGACCCACATTCAGGATTCTTCCACCCCAGGACATGCAGATTGGGAAGCTTCTCGTCCACCAGATTTCCTTCGCGACACCCGCCAACGAGGGAGACGAACCGCGGAAGATCGATGTCGATGGCTTACTCCCAACAGCTCAGTTCAAGCGCGTCTATATCGACTACAACAGCCGCTTCGTTGTCCTGGAATCATGGTAGAAGCCTCATGATCCCGGATCAGGGCTGCAATACTGCGCCATGCTTCAGCGCCCAGTTCACAAATCCTTCAGGCGCATTTTTCACGCCGGTAATGTTCGCGTTACTCACTTTCCTCAATTGTTTCCACTGCACGTGCCGTAGATCTGCAAACCTCATATCCGCGCCGCTGATATCCGCGTCGTCGAGCTTGGCCCCGGCAAGATCGCTTCCCCACAAATCGGCATCGCTCAGATTTGCAGATTGAAATGAGGCATTTTCCAGATTGCTTTCACGGAAGTTTGCGAAGTGCAAGTTGGCATCCGTGAAATCAGCCCATTTCAAATCGCTGCGGCGCATGTCCGCACCGCTGAAATCCGCCCGCAAGAGATTCGCGCGCTCAAGCTTCAGCCCCTGCAGGAACGCCGCCGACACGTCCACACCGACCAATGGCAGCTTGTCTGCGTTCAGCTCCTGCAATGCTTCAATGCGGCCGCCGCTGCCGCCCTTGCCTTGCGCTGTGTTAATCACCTGCCACGCTTGATAGTGCCTTTGCTTGACGCGATCGCCGGACTCGCTAAAGTAGAAGATAACCGCCACCAGAATCGAGAAGCGCCCAAGGTAGTCGAGCACTTCAAGAAAGCTCCAGCGGCTCAGAAGATAAGCGGTCCAGTCCCAGATCCATTCGAAAGCGACGAACGGAAGCAGCCAGTGTCGCCGAATGCGATTCCGGAGAACGTTCCAGTTGGCAGGCCGCTCCCTCAGGCCGTGCAGGATCATGGGTATCGCCTTTTCACGGAACATGGCGCTTGACGAGGAAGGCTCGGACGATTGGCCGAAGCGTAGCATTTAGATGCGCGAAGCGCCGAATCGATCAGGCAAGACTTTCTCACCCCGCTGCAACTTATTGCTGCAACGGAAGCAATTCAGGCCTGCCCAGGCCGTTCATTTCGCACTCCATCGAATTGACTGCTAAAGAACTATTACCCCGACCCACCAGTGCTATTGGTTTCGCGCAACTGTCACGCTACATTCAACGTTCATATAATCCCGGGCCATCCACTCACGACGGTGAGGTAAGCCAGCTCCGGGAAGGTAAGAGCGGATACCGGACGCGGTCCACGAACATTGCTGCACTGCCTGGAGCGTATTCGTCTTCTGGCTTCACCGCCTTCGGTGACACGCGGCGCCTCTCAACGGGAAGCCGCCACCGTGGCGCGGCCTCGAGACATCGACAGGAACTCGCTCTGGTTGCTGAAAGGATGTTGCCATGGTTCCCCAGGAACACATGCTCCGTTCGCTCTTCCACGAGCTCGTGGGAGATTGCTACAGCCAGGGAGCCGGCGTCGACGACGCCGAAATCTCCACGTACGTGGCTGACCTGCTCACCGACTTCACAGAAAACGAACGCATCTATTGCCTGCGCGACGAGATCGGCCGTCCTCTTCGCGATCTGGACGCCATGCTCCTCGCGGCGGACCCGGTGAACGGCACGGCCGTCTCCTTCGACGCGGAGCGCTCCGCGCGCAAGCAGATCGGCGACTATGCGCTCTTCTTCGCCGGCATGTATCCGGAGGCGGTGGGTGTCTCATCCAAACCCATCACCTTTGAGCGGCTGGTCGAGACGGGACGGGACTCCTACTCCATCGTCGCCGCGTTCAACCTGTTCGAGTATGCGCGGGAAGCGCCGCTCTTCGAGCGACTCTCGGAGAAGTTTGAGACCTGCATCTTCGGCCTCAACCTGGTCCGCAAAGAGCTGGACCGCCGCCGCGCGTTGACGCCCGGCAAGGGCAGGGAGCAGCAATACTTGATGTAAGGATTCACGCGGATCCCTCTGAGCTTCGTCATCCCGACCGAAGCGGAGGGATCTGCTGTTTGCCGGCGGTGCAGCGAATCCGGGTGCCCCGACTCGATCCGAAGGTTACAGTGTTCCCAATTTCAGTCGGAAGCGAAGCGATCTCCTAGATCCCACTCCCCGAGTGGTAATACGGCTCCGGCACATTGAAGGCCTGCGCCACCTGATGCAGCTCCGTGCGCAGCTTGTCCCATTGCTGCGTCACCGTCGGATTCATACTCAGGCTGTTGACCAGTGGATCGATCTGCCCCGCCGTATCCACCATGGCAGCCACCTGGTCCTCGGCCTTCCGCTTGTCCTTGAAGGTCGCCAGCGCCCGCTTCGACTGCTTTTCGAAGGTAGCGGCCAGTCCGCGCGCGTCCTTCTCCCGGCTCGTCCCCCGGATCGTGCTCTTCTTCAGCGCCGAGTCAAAGCTCTTCCGGAAGGGCTGCGCATCGTCTCTGACGTTCTGCATCAGACGCGCCAGGTCCTTATCGTTGATCCGGCTCTGATCCTGTGCCCACGCTACGCTTGAGAACGCCGCCAGCAGGAACACCGTCAGAGCTACAAAGCTTACGTACCGTCTCACCATCTTAGAGCCTCCGTATTTCACGTGCAGTTGAGCATACGACATTGGCCAAGGGAAGGCGCACTGGCTCCCGGCCATCTTTGCAACACTCCCGTCATATGACCGTAACCGCCTGCTCATCTTGCGCTCGTAGCCTTGCGTACGGTGAGCAGACAGCTCGCTTTCTTGCGCGTATCGCGAGGGGAGACAGTCGTCCATGCAACAATGCAACCGCACCCGCCGCACTATCCACGTTCTGGCACACGCCACCGCCGTTCTCGGCATCGCTTTGACCGCGCTCACTGCCGGAGCCGAACAGCCCGCAGACCACGGTAACTCCGGCCACTTCTGGCCCGGCAATCTCGTGATCAGCCGCAGCGTCTATGACAACAACCCGGCCAACGTGAAAGTGGGCACCGTCCTTCCGCCGAACTGCGCCAGCACTCAGGGCGGCTGCAGCGCCTCCACCGGCGCCATCGCCAACGGCGCCTATCCCTTCGTCTTCAATAACGATCTCTACGATGCCGCATTCGGTATCACCTCGCGCATCTTTCTCGACCAGCTCACGCCCGATGGCCGTGTCATCGATTCACTCGAAGTCCCCAACAGTCTCGACCGTGGCATCAACAGCAAAAGCGACCAGCTCGTCACCAGCTTCAGCTCCAAGTCTGAAATCGCTCTTCACCTCTCGACGGATCATCGCTATCTCACCTTCATGGGCTATGTCGCACCGGTGAACACCATCGACGTTTCGAACTCCAACACCCCTCTCGCCATCGATCCGACGAATCCGGTAGGTCAGGAATTCCTTCGCGGCGTCGCAGCGGTAGACCGTAACGGGCACTTCAGCTTTACCGAGACCAACGCCTACAGCGGCAACAACGGCCGCGCCGCGATCCTGAATGACTCGGATGGCAACCGCATCGTCTATACCTCCGGCAATGCCGGCAACGGCGCGAATCCGCAGCCGGATGGCGTCGTCCTCGGCGCGGGTGCGCAGTTCATCGATCTCACCAGCAAGCCGGAAGCGCAGCAGGACCCCGGCACACCCACTCCGGTCGCCAGCTTCAACATTACCGAGCTAGGTCAGAAGGCGGACAAGATCGGCAAAGACGATAACTTCCGCGGCATGACCGTCTTCAACAACGTCCTGTATTACACGAAAGGCAGCGGCAGCAACGGCGTCAACACCGTCTACTTCGTGGACACCACTGGCAAAGCGTGCCCCAATGGCGTCGGTCTGCCGGCGGCCGACGCGCAGCTTCCTACCACGCCGCTCATCTACGATCCCGCGCAGCTCCAGACCACCGGCCTGCCTTCGAACATCTGCATCCTCGCCGGCTTCCCAACGGCGCTGGCCAAAAAGGCCAACCCGCTCGCCTACCCCTTCGGACTCTGGTTTGCCAACGCCACCACCCTTTACCTAGCTGATGAGGGCGACGGCTACACCGGCGGCACGGACCTCTACACGCATGCCGCCGCGCAAACCACGGCGGGTCTGCAGAAGTGGGTCTTCAACACCACCACCAATACCTGGAACCTCGCCTATACGCTGACCAACGGTCTCCAGCTTGGCGTGCCCTACACCATCCACGGCTATCCGTCCGGCAACAACGCAGCGACCAGCCTTCCCTGGGCGCCTGCAACCGGTGGCCTGCGCAACATCGAAGGACGCGTCAACCGCGATGGCACCGCCACCATCTGGGCTATCACCTCCACCGTCAGCGGCAACGGTGACGTGGGCGCAGATCCTAACCGCCTCCTGGTCATCAACGATCGCCTCGCCAACACCAGCACGACCGTGGCCGCGAAGGAGACATTCTCTATCGTGCGCCAGGCTGGCTTTGCCGAGGTCCTGCGCGGCGTCGCCTTCGCGCCCGGTACGGGAGCGGCCGACGACCACAGCCGTTGGTAATCCGCGGGCCGAAGTATCACCGTTAGCTTCCAGGCGGCAGACTCAACGCACAGTCTGCCGCCTTCTTTTTGTGCGAAACCCGCCCCTCAGCCCCGTTTCGCTCCCGGTTAGCGCCTGAGAGTCCCCACTCGCCGAAGGCGGTTTCGGGCCGCTCCTCATCCACGATATCCTTAGATGTTGCAATATCTTTCAGAAGCCAGCTAAGGAGTCCCGTGGCCACAACCCTCGAACAGACCGCAGCACTCGACTACAAAGTCGCCGATATCTCGCTCGCCGATTGGGGCCGCAAGGAGATCGTCATCGCCGAGCAGGAGATGCCCGGCCTCATGGCCATCCGCGCGAAGTACGCGCCATCGAAGCCCCTGGCCGGCGTGCGCATCACCGGCTCCCTGCATATGACCATCCAGACCGCCGTCCTCATCGAGACGCTGGTCGATCTCGGCGCCTCCGTGCGCTGGGCTTCGTGCAACATCTTCTCGACGCAGGACCACGCTGCCGCTGCCATCGCTGCCGCCGGCGTTCCCGTCTTCGCCTGGAAGGGCGAGTCCCTCGAAGAATACTGGTGGTGTACCGCGCAGGCGCTCGCGCATAAGGGCGGCCTTGGCCCGCAGCTCATCGTGGATGATGGCGGCGACGCCACGCTGCTCATCCACAAAGGAGTCGAGTTCGAAAAGGGCGACCGCTCCTGGGTCGATGCTCCGGCTGAGAGCGAAGAGGAGCAGGTCATCAAGAACCTCCTCAAGGAAACTTACAAGCAGGATCCCAAGCGCTGGACCAACGTCGCGAAGGAATGGCGCGGCGTCTCCGAGGAGACCACCACCGGCGTCCATCGCCTCTACAAGATGATGGAGCAGGGCAAGCTGCTCGTCCCCGCGATTAACGTAAACGACTCGGTCACAAAATCGAAGTTCGACAACCTCTACGGCTGCCGCGAGTCGCTCGCCGACGGTATCAAACGTGCCACCGACGTTATGGTCGCCGGCAAGGTCGCGGTCATTTGCGGCTACGGCGATGTAGGCAAGGGCTCCGCGCACTCGCTGCGCGGCATGGGCGCGCGCGTCATCGTCACCGAGGTCGACCCCATCAACGCCCTGCAGGCTGCAATGGAAGGCTTCGAAGTCACCACGCTCGAAGACACGCTCGGCCGCGGCGACATCTACGTCACCTGCACCGGGAACGTGGACATCATCACCTACGAGCACATGGAGCAGATGAAGGATCAGGCCATCGTCTGCAACATCGGCCACTTCGACAACGAGATCCAGATGGATCGCCTTAACACCGCCAAGGGCGTGACCAAGCTGAACATCAAGCCACAGGTCGACAAGTACACCTTCCCCGGCGGCAACGCCATCTTCCTGCTTGCGGAAGGCCGGCTCGTGAATCTGGGCTGCGCCACCGGCCACCCCAGCTTCGTCATGTCCAACAGCTTCTCCAACCAGACGCTCGCGCAGCTCGACTTGTGGAAGAACAAGGACACCTACAAGGTGGACGTCTACACACTGCCCAAGAAGCTCGACGAAGAAGTCGCCCGCCTGCACCTGGAAAAAATCGGAGTCAAGCTCACCCAGCTCTCCAAGAAGCAGGCCGACTACATCGGCGTTCCGGTCGAAGGCCCCTATAAGGCAGATCACTACCGCTACTAAGTAGCAGTAACCGTCACAAATCGAAGGCCACTCCCATTGGAGTGGCCTTCTTTGCGTCTGTATCCGAAAGTGTCCGCTTCCGGGCACCCACGTACAAAAGTGGACACCGCGGCTTCTCACTCACGCGATCCGGCGTTGGTCTAGCGCATCCATCCCGAGGCGAATCATCCCTCCTCGATGTCATCTCGCAGCATGCATAACAGAGGACAACACAAAGCCTCTGCGGCTTGGAACCCGCGCACCGGAATGCCGTATCACGTGCAGGAGTATTTGCGTGCAGCGTGGATCGTCGAGCGCTGCAATACCGCTGAGGAGATAGTTATGAAAATCCGTGCTGCTTTCACTTCCTGCTTCGCCATTGCACTTCTCGCCGCGCTGCCTGCGGCACATGCCGGGGAAAAGAAGGTCAAATTCAATCTTCGCAATGACACAGGCGCTCCGCTTGAGCTGAAGATTGGCGATAAAGTCACAACACTGAAAGAAGGTGAGGTCCTGCCTGTAAAGCTGCCGCTTGGAACGCGCATCCTCACAGATACGGCGACCGAACATCACCCGGTCGGTGAAGTGATCACTGTCGTCTCAGGCTCAACGTACAGTAACTCCACGCTTGCCATCGGCAAATAGCGGGTAAGCATTGTGAAGAACGTGCTGGCGAAAGGCCACTCCGCCGTGAATGGCCTTTCGCCGCCACAACGTTACTTCACCGTCGCATTCACCACGCTCTGCCACTGTGTCCCTGCCGTATTTGCGGCAATGACCGTGAAGCGGTGCGATCCCACTCCCAGGCTGATCGAGGTATTCAGCACTCTGCTGCTGGTCTCCGTGTACTTCTTCACCCCGTCGACCCACAGCTCCATGCGCGCAAGCGTACCGCTAATCGTCGCCGTCGCCTGCACCTGCACAGGTGTGCTCACTGTTGATCCGTTCGCCGGACTGCACACGTGCACACCCGGTGACGTTGGAGCGCTGCATGTCGCGTCCGACACACTCAGGGGAAAGGATGTCTTCTGCAATGCGCCGTCCCACCCCGTTCCGAAGATCGTGATGCTGTGGTTACCCACAGCGACTGGAATCGAAGCGTCGAGGAAGGAATAGTTGGAGAACGCGTGCGCAAGCTGTTCGTGGACTTTCTTGCCGTCCACCCACACCGCCACTGTACGCATCGCCGTCGGACCAGCCGCTCCAATAGAAAACGTCACCGGCGTGGTAGCAGTGGCCGCCGGCGCGCAGATGCGGATGCCTTCCGCAATACCGGTTACACCGCAGCCGGGAAAGAATCCATGGCTGACGTTGGTTAACAGCACCAGCGCCTCAGGGGGGTTCGTACTCGGATCGTTGTGAGGCCCTAGGTCTTTCGCGAAGATCAGATCCGGCTTTGTCTCCGTCGTCGTGCGCACGGCAAAAGGCTGGTAGATGGTATAGGTGCTCTGGTATACGGTCTGCGCCGCCCCAAAGCTGCCTTTGCCTGCCCCGGGCCGGATGACAAACTCGCTTGTGCTGGACCCGGTGCAGGCGGCCTGACTGTAAGCCAGATCGTTGATACCGTCGCCGTTGAAATCGGCGACCGCTACACCTCCTGCGCACTCGCCTGTCGCAATATTCGAGTAGCTCAGTGTCCGGTTTGCATTTCCAGAAAACACCGCAATCTTCTTATAGAACTCGCTTGTATTGCTCGGGTGATAGGTGAAGGACCCGCCGGTGACCAGATCGCTCCGGCCGTCATTGTTGACGTCGGCCACCTGCATGCTCAGGCTGTCATAGTTATGGGGATCTGTGATCGTGAATGGCGAGCCGAGATGACCAGCGCCGTCGCCGTACCACACCTGCACCGTCACCGGTCCTTTGTCGGCGTAGATCGTGGCGATATCCGCTTTCCCGTCGCCGTCAAAATCTCCCGCAAAAGTCCCGAACCCGCCGATGATCTCTGAGCCGGAGCTTCTCTGTCCGGCGGCGAAGGTTCCGTCGCCATTGCTGATCCAGACCTGCACGGAGTCGCCGCCCAGCGCCGCGTTCGCTACGATCTCCACCAGATCTGTTTTGCCGTCATGGTTCAGGTCCGCTGCGGCGAGCCCTTGGATGTTTTCACCGGAAGATGTACTGTCGGCGACAATCTTGCGCGCTTGGAACGTTCCGTCTCCATTGCCCAGATAAATGCTCAATTGCGAACCGGAAGGCCCGGAAGCCGCAAAGTCCAGCTTCCCATCCTGATTGAAGTCGCCGACCGCAACGGCGTTGAAAAAGACCGCCTGCGGCAGGGTGACGGGCGCCTGGTACGTGCCATCGCCGCTGGAAAGATAAAGTAGCCCGCTCGACGTTGTGCCGGAGCTCAACACCATCAGATCTTCGCGACCGTCATTGTTGAAATCGCCGTGCGCCACAATATTCATGGCCTGCGGACTCTGCCCTACCTGGTGTGACTCAAACGCAATTTGAGCGTGCGCCCCGGTCGATAACAGTCCGATGCCGAGAAGCACTGCAGCTACCTGCGCAAAACATCGATGCTCTGGAGATGACATACGGGGCCTTTCGTTCTGAAGCAGTGGGAATAAGGAGCCCGGGGCACGCGCGTGCTGCAGCAAGCGGGGAGAGAATGATACCGCTTTTTGCGCATCCATGCGCGAGACGTTTCCGGAACACGGCGGTCATGGTTATCGACAATTCACTGGATGCACGACCGTCTTGAGTAGGTTGTGCTGTTGATCCAGTCGCGCTTGATTGGCGCGTCCTTAGGACAAATTTTTGCCTTCTAAAAACAGGTGAAAGGTAGGATCGTGTTCAAGCGACAGCGCATCTCGCCCTGAGTTCGACTCAATCCATGCCGTCCGTTCCGTCCTCCCTCAAAGTCGATCTCCTCAAGTCCCCCCGCTGGAGCCTCGCAGCAGCCCGCGCGCACGCGCAGCACCTGCTCGCTCGTCGCGACCAGCGGCGTGCAGCGCGCGAACTCGTCACCGTATTGAGCACCAATCATCCCAGCCAGCGTGTCCGCGCCGCCGACGTAGCGCGTCGCATCACGGACAACGACCCCGCCTTCCTGGCCGCTCACGCATCGGAGATCGCCGCAATCCTCGCCGAGACGCCCATCACCGAATCGCGCGCCCGCTGGCATCTCGGTCTTGTCGTCGCTCGCACCGCCCGCACCCCATCGCAGATTCGTCTCGCTGCTGGGCTGCTCTGGCAGCTCAGCCAGGACAAGAGCAACGTCGTCCGCTGCTCCGCGGTCGAAGGCCTCGGGCTGCTTGCCCGGCGCGATCCATCCTTACGCAGCACCGTCGAGCCATATCTGGAGCAGGCATTCGCGGCCGGCACGCCCGCCATGCGCGTTCGTGCCCGCAACGCACTCCGCTGGTTGCACTTTGGAAAGGGCTGAGAAACTGTCCGGAACCGGTCACTCTGCTGCGCGATCGGACAACATCATCCGCTTGCGAAGGAAGCCCGGCCGCGCGGAACTCCTTGAAAACTCGCTATCAACCGGCCGCACGCACTTCGGCAGCAAACGTGCTTCTTATCAATTCATCCTAAGGAGAAAGCGGCCGCGCCGGCTTGCCTCCTGCGGGCTATGCCCGGGCATATCGGGCAGAGAAACCAGGAGACAAGCTCAATCATGCACGGGCTTTTCAGCGAACTGCGTTTCACACTTCGCCAGTTACGCCGCAGCCCGGCTTTCAGCGCGGCCGCTCTTTTTACCCTCGCCCTCTGCATTGGCGCGAACGTTGTCATGTTCTCCGTTGTGCGCAATGTCCTGCTTCGCCTGCCGGATTACGCGCAGCCCCAGCAGCTCGTCGTCATTCGTGAAAACATTTTTGCCGGACAGGCTTCCGACATGGACATGCCGGTCAACGCCAACCATCTGCTCTACTGGCGGCAGCACGCGAAATCCTTTCAGGGCTTTGCTGCCATTGGAAACGAATCGCTGCCCCTGGGGGGCACCCAGCCGGAGCAGATCGGCGTAGCCCAGCACACCGCAAACCTGTTCTCGCTCCTCGGCGTGCATCCCATGCTCGGCCGCGCCCTCCTGCCTGTCGAAGAGCAGCCCGGCCACGACGTCGTCCTCCTCACCGCAGGTCTCTGGCGTCGCCGCTTCGCCGCCGATCCCAACATCGTCGGCCGCGCCATTCCGCTCGATGGCCGCCCCTACACCGTCGTCGGCGTGTTGCCCGCCGGCTTCACACTGCCGAGCACACAGCTGTTTGGCCGTTTCCGCGGCACCAGTCATCCCATTGAAGCTTTCATCCCCTTCGGTTGGACCGCCGATCAGCTATCAGAGATCGAAGGCGATCACAACTACGTCGGCATTGCTCGGCTCAAGCCCGGTGTTTCCATCAGTCAGGGCATCGCCGAAATGAATGCCCTGCAGCATGCGATTGGTCGGCAAACGCCGGACCACACCGATTTCACCGCCACGCTCGCCGGCCTGCAGCAATACCTCACCGGATCGAGTCGCAACGCGCTGCTGATGCTCCTCGCCGCCGTCGCTACCGTGCTGCTCATCGGCTGCGTCAACATCACCAACCTGCTGCTCGCCCGCGCCGCCAGCCGCGAGCACGAAGCCGCCGTCCGCTCGGCCATGGGCGCCAGTCCCGCACAACTCGTGCGCAGCGCGGTGACAGAACCGCTCCTGCTCTGCGCCGCCGGATGCCTGCTTGGCCTCATCTTCGCAACCCTAGCCCTCCCCTCGATTGCCCACGCCCTCCCCTCCACCCTGCCGCTCCTGCATCCTCTGCGCATGGACGCGTCGCTTGTCCTCTTTGCCATCGGCGCAGCGCTGGTCTCCGCATTGCTATGCGGCCTGCTGCCCGCCCTTCGCTTCGTTCGCAGCCATCCGCAACAGGCCTTACGCGCAGAAGGCCGCACTGCCTCGGAATCCGCCGGCGGCAAGCGGGTGCGTCGCGTGCTTGTCATGGGAGAAGTCGCTGCCAGCGTCATGCTCGTCGTGCTCGCCGGCATGTTCCTGCTCAGCCTCTATCGCTTGCTGCGCGTCGATCGCGGCTTCACCACCGAGCATGTCATCGCTGCGGATGTGGCCCTTCCCGACAAGCAGTACGGCAAGCCCGCACAGCGCGAAGCCTTCTATCAACGCTCGCTCGACCGTCTCCGCCAGCTGCCCGGCGTTCGCTCCGCTGGCGTCATCAGCGTTCTCCCGCTCGACGGCGACCGCTGGGGCGACATGATCTCTCTTCCTTCCGACACGCGCCCGGTCTTCGCCAGGCCTTTGGCTACGTATCGCTGGTTGAGTGCCGGCTACTTCGAAACCATGCAGATTCCGCTCGTCGCCGGTCGCTTCTTCACCCAGGATGATCTCGGCAAAAACGTCGCCGTCATCTCCGAGCGCGCAGCCCGCGTCGCCTGGCATGGACAGAATCCCATTGGCCAGCTCTTCCGTCGCGGCGATCCGGACCAGAAGCCGTTCCGGGTAATTGGCATCGTCGGCGATGTCCGCGCCGTCGATCTCAGCAAAGAGCCCCCCGCCATGGTCTACGTGCCGCTAACCTTTCGCTCCAACAACACCGGCTCATTTGTCATCCGCACCGCGAACGATCCCGCATCGATGTCCGATGCCGTTCGCAAAGCCATCTGGAGCATCGATGCGCAGGTGCCCGTCCCTGAAGTCCGCACCATGGCAACCATCGTTGACGGCTCACTCGCTGCGCGCAACTTCCAGCTTCATTTGCTGCTCGCCTTCGCTGCCTGCGCGCTCGTCCTCGCCGCGCTCGGCATCTACGGCGTCGTCGCCTACTCCGCATTGCAACGCACGCGCGAGCTCGGCATCCGCATCGCGCTCGGCGCGCAGCCTGCGCAGATCTATCGCCTGATCCTCGAAGATGGCGTCGCACCCGTCCTCTTCGGCACCATCGCCGGCATCGGCCTCGCCGCGCTTGCCGCGCGCGCCATCAGCGGACTGCTCTTCGGCGTTGGTGCGTTTAACATCGGCATCGCGATGATTGCCGCAGCCGTCCTGCTCGTCACCGGCGCCCTCGCCAGCCTGCTCCCCGCCATCCGCGCCACCCGTATCGATCCCGTCCAGGCTCTCCGCGCGGAATAGCGTTTGCCGTCCCGAATGCCGGGACGCCACTCCTCAAGCAGACATCCGAAACCCATCCTGCAACACACAAGCGCTCATCAGCGTCATCAATACCGGATCGATCGCCACCTGTGAGCTCTCATCCATATCCGGCAGCCGCTCCAGCAAACAGCGCACCTTCTTCTGATCGAAGAAGGGAATCGAAGCCATCGCCGGCCCGCGCAGCGTGTCCTGCATCAGCGTGCTCAGCTTCGCCTTGGGGTTCAGCGTTGCCGGCGGACTCAGAAACGGATGCTTCTGCCTGCGATAGATCGTATCCGTGATCACATCGCGCACCGCTTCGCGCAGCACATACTTCTCTGTCATCCCGTGGATTTTTTGATGCACGGGCTGCGAGCGGATCGTCTCCACCACATGATGATCAAGAAACGGCACGCGCCCTTCCACCGAATGCGCCATCTCCATGCGATCGCCCAGCATGGTCAGGATGTAACCGGGCAAGAGCGTCTTTGACCACAGGTAGAGCGACTGATGCACCGCATCTCTGTCCGTAAGCTGCCCGCGAACGTCCAGCGCGCTCAGCAGCGCGTGGTAACTCGTGCGTTGCCCATAGCTCCGTGCGAACTCCGCGCTCAGGACCTTCTCCATCGCAAGCCCGCGCGCTGAGAACGTCTCGATCCACGACGGAACAAATCCCAGCAGCCGCTGCACATTTTCAAGCGCCTTCGTTTCTCCATACGGCAGCAGCAATCCGCGCGATACGGGATTTGCCTCCGTCAGTTGTTCAGCAGCGCCGTCACGGCGCTCTCATCCTGGCCATCGCGATTGTAGAGAAGCATGTCGCGGCGAAAATGCGCATATCCGCCGAGGATCTCGTCCGAGCCTTCTCCCGTGATCACCACCTTGTAGCCCGCGTCGCGCACCGCACGGCTCAACAGATACTTCGCCACGCCATGCGCGTTGATGCAGAATGTCTCCGACTGCAGAATGGCATCGGCAAAGTGGTCGGCAAGATCATCCTGCCGGATCGGGATCGGATAGAAATCCGCGCCCACCCTCGCGGCCATCTCCCGCGCTTCTTTCTCTTCGTCGTAGTCCCCATGGTCGAAGGTCAGCGTGAACGCGCGGATCGGGTCAGGATGATGCCGCGACGCCAGCCCGATCATCGCGCACGAATCCAGCCCGCCGCTCAGGTAGCAGCCCACCGGCACATCCGCCCGAAGCCGTATCCGGACCGCCTCTTCGAGCACGCGGCGAAGCTCCTCGCTGTACTCGCCATCGGAGAGCGTCGTCGCCTGCTTTGCCTTCGGATAGTGAAAATCCCAGTACTGCTTCACTTCGATGTGCCTGTCCGTCGCGATGACATAGTGCCCGGGCGGCACCTGAAAGACCCCATCGAACAGCGTGCGCATCGGATGGCCGCCGAACTCCACTGCGTGCGAAACGGACTCCGCATCCCACCGCGCCGGCACCCCCATGGCGAACAGCGCCTTCACCTCCGACGCGAAATACAACGTATCGCGATGGAGGGCATAAAACAGCGGCTTGATCCCGAATCGATCTCGCGCCGCGAACATTATCCGATTCGCCTCGTCCCAGATCACGAACGCGAACTCACCGCGCAGCCGGTGTACGCACTCGGTCGAGAGGTCCTCATACAGATGCAGCGCAATCTCACTGTCCGAGCGAGTACGCAGCCGGTGTCCGCCATCCTCAAGCTCTCGCTGGATAGCTTCGTAGCCATAAAATTCGCCGTTGACCACGATGTGCGTCCGCCCATTCTCAGCCGCAATTGGCTGATCGCCGGTCGCAAGGTCGATAATGCTGAGCCGCGCATGCCCCAGCCCCACTCGACAGTCCTTCGCAATCCATTGCCGCTGGCCGTCAGGACCGCGATGATACAGGCTCCGCGTCCCTCGTTCGAGGATTGCGGGCGAAACAGGATCGCGCCGCGAAAATGCAGCGACAATTCCGCACATAGTGATCTCTCCTGGTGCTTTTTGCAGTGGGGTGCATTTGCACAAAGCTGCAGTTGTCCTGACGCGTGGCAGTCAGGAGAGTTCGTAGCGAAGGGGAAAGATAAAGTGCGTCGAATTATAGTCCGCTGTTGCTACGTCGGGAATATCTCGCATGCCACGAGTGTGGCGAGCCCGTACTTCCTACATGACAGTTGTCATCGTGAACGTAACCACAGGCCGAGTGGAGAAGCTGCCCTGAGCCTGTGGAAGCCGGCCGCACATCGGCATGTAAGTGCGTCCGGCTGGCGCTAGTCCTTCATCTGCATTCCCGGCATTGCCGAGTGGCTCATGCTGTCGTGTCCCTCGTCATCATCCACCGCCCAGATCTTCTTCTGGTCAGTCTCATAGGGATACACGTGCACCATCCATCCAAAGATGTGCGGATGAAACTCCCCACCCGCGGCCTCGCACGCTTCTTTCGTCGTGATCGAGCCCAGCAGTCCAAACTTCGCATCTGGTCCAAAGTATTCGGCCTTCCGTCCCTCTGGCGCTTTGCAGAAGTTGACGTGCTGGTGCCAGCGCGCAATGCTCAGCGGAACGCGCTCGTTCAACTCATCCTCCGTCGCAGTCACGCGGTCGGTGTACATCGCGCCCACCAGCTTGTACCCGCCATCCGCCGTCTTTTTGTAAAGCAGCGAGGTCGGCTTCGTCGGGTCGAAGTGAAACGCAGCCTCGAATCCGTACTCATGCTTCGTGAAGTGATAGATGTGCTGCGGCACATTGGGCAAAAAGATCACGTAGCCATCGGCCAGCGCCTTCCGATAGTCCTGATAGGGAGCCATCGCCTGCTTCGCCGCGGCCGCCACAGCATCCGCCTTCTGCTGATCGCCGGCTTGCGTAGGCCGCAGCGACGTCATATACATGTGGCCCGCCATGTGCGCCATCCCGCCGCTTGGCGTATCCGCCTCACTCGACATGCTGGCCGCCATCACCTTCCCACGCGCCGCTCCATCATCCACGTGGACCAGCAGCATGACGGTTCCCAACAGAAAGAACGATGCGGCGACGAAAAAGCGCGAGTGTAACCAGCGAGCTGCCATCACCCACCTCGACAAATCCCAGTATCCAGACGCTCCGACCCCTCGGCAGGTTGCGGGAAATTTGAATGAAAATGACCATAATCAAGGTACGTACCCTACGTTAGCCGCAGGCCAGTGTGGGTAGTTCGCAGGATTCAGTGGAACGAACGGGCCTGCAAATCCCGCACCTGCTACCATGCGCAAGGCGCCGTGAAAAAGGCTGCCAGAAGGAATCGCCTCTGTCCGTCTCGGTCTAACCTCTCTCCTCCACCGCTATCAGCCGCACCGGTAGCGCAGGAATTGTGTGTCTTCCACCACAAAGAGGCTTCCGAATGAATCTCGACGACATAGGCTGGGCGCATTATGCGTCCCATGCCACCACCCACACCGCGCCTGAACACAACCAGGGCCGCATCGCATTAGTTCATCGCAATCAATACATCGTATGGACCGCAGCCGGCGAGGTCACTGCCTCGCTTAGCGGTCACCTCCGCCACATCGATTCCAGCCAGCCCTGCGTTGGCGACTGGGTCACGCTCCGCGACGGAAGCGTGATCACCGGCCTGCTTCCGCGCCGCACCGCGCTCTCCCGCAAAGAACCCGGCAAGCGGCTGCAGCAGCAGGTTCTTGCCGCCAACATGGACTTGCTCTTCATCGTCAGCGGTCTCGACCGCGACTACAACCCGCGCCGCATTGAGCGCTATCTCGTCCTCGCGCATGAGAGCGGCGGCCGCCCCGTCATCCTGCTGAACAAGGCCGACTTACGTAACGATGTCGACGACGTAATCCGTCTCACCGAGCGCCACGCGCCTGGTGTGCCCGTCTTCGCGCTCAGTGCGCTCCAGCAGTGGGGGCTCGATGCGATCGAGCGCAACGTCCTGCCCGCCCAGACCGCCGCTCTCATCGGCTCCTCCGGTGCAGGCAAGTCCACCATCGTGAACGCGCTGCTTGGCCAGGCGCACCAAACCACTGCGCTCGTGCGCGAGTCCGACAGCAAAGGCCGCCATACCACCACGCATCGCGAACTCATCCGTATGCCCGGAGACTGGCTGCTGATGGATCTGCCCGGTCTGCGCGAATTGCAGCTCTGGGCTGATCCGGAGAATATCGACAATGCCTTTGCAGAGATCGCCGAGTTAGCGGCGCACTGCAGGTTCCGCGACTGCTCGCATCAGGCGGAGCCGGGCTGCGCCGTTCGCGATGCCGCACTCGATCCCGCCCGCCTCAGCAGCTATCGCAAGCTGCAGAAGGAGCTCAACTATCTCGATCGGCAAACCGACATCCACCGCGCACACGAGGAAAGAAAGAAATGGAACGCCATCGAGAAAGACATCCGCCGGCACCCCAAACGCCGCTTCTGAACGAACAAATGTTGTACGGGTGCCCAGATCTCGCTTGGTTCTCAGATTCCGCGAACAGAATCCGCAGGCCCGTTTTGGGGCACCAGCCCGGAACGGAACAGAGCCACCTCGCCATACCGCTCCAGTAATCTCGACCAGGTGACGACTAACCCCAGGTTTCACGTAGCCGTCATCTGTTCAACTCTGCTGCCCGTGTCTTACAACAGATCAACACTGGGAGGCAGTCCATGGGGCTCTGCGTATTTCTTCTGATTTGCGGTCCTGCAACTGCACTGTTGTACTTTCCGCTCACCACGCGGAAGCAGGGTTTCCATCTCACGTCTGCCGTCGTCTCGCAAACGCCGGCAGACACCACATCCGCTCGACCCGATTCCGGCACAATCGCCTGGATTCGCACGGCGGACCATCACTCTCACTCATGGAAGAGCGCAGCCTGAGGAGCAACCGCCTTACCGGCTGAGCCTTCCACATCCTCTAACTTGTACTGAATCTGGCGGCGCCGCGCGCTTTTGCCTTCGCCGCCTCTTCTTCCCGGCTCCTCGCCGGCGCATGCGTCTCCAGCGCATGCAGCAGTCGCGCCGACGCTCCCATCACCTCATCCACAGCCGCCAGAAACGCCGCCTCATTCGCCTTCGACGGCTTGTTGAACCCGCTGATCTTCCGCACAAATTGCAGCGACGCAGCGCGAATCTCCTCCTCCGTCACCGGCGGGTCGAAGTTGAAAAGCATCTTGATATTCCGGCACATCTGTCAAAACCTCCCGGCACGCTTCGTTGACTCCCGCTTCTCCTCATCTCTACCATAAGCGTCACGGCGAAATCGCTCCAGCGGCGAAAGCGGTTCCAAGCGAAAGCGGTTTCAAAGCAAAAGCGATTCTCATTGATCGGCCAGACCATCTCGCACTATCGCATCCATGCCATGCTGGGCGAAGGCGGCATGGGCGCCGTCTATCGCGCGGAAGACCTCACCCTCGGCCGCGATGTCGCACTCAAATTCCTTCCTGCCGAAACCGCCGCCGATCCGCAGGCCCGCAAGCGACTGCTCAAGGAGGCGCAAGCCGCCTCACGTCTCAACCATCCCAATATCGCTACCATTTACGAGGTCAACGCCACTGAGGCCGTGCCCTTCATCTCCATGGAGCTGGTAACCGGCCATACGCTCAAGCAGACTCTGCTGTCCGCCGCCCAGGCGCCCGCACAATTTCTCAGCATCGCTCGACAGATCGCAGAAGGACTCCAGGAAGCGCATCGCTCCGGCGTTTGCCATCGCGACATCAAGCCCGCCAACATCATGATCGACTCCCGCGCGCGCGTGAAAATTCTGGACTTCGGTCTCGCCGAGCTCGCTCGCCGCGAGCGCGTCCCCGGCGAAGCGGAAGAGACTTTCACCACGCGTACGTCTACCCGGGACTCCACTGGCGGCACGGTCCCCTACATGTCTCCCGAGCAGCTCCGCGGCGAGCCCGCTGACGCTCGCAGCGACATCTTCTCCTTCGGCGTCCTGCTCTATGAATGCCTCGCCGGCCGCCTGCCTTTCCAGGGCGAAACCTCCGTCGACATTCTCTACGCCATCCTCCGCGCGCCTTATACCCCGCTGCGTACCCTCGTTCCCCAGATCGATCCCGAATGGGAGAAGCTCATCGACCGCTGTCTCGCCAAATCGCCTGCGCAGCGTTGCGCCTCCATGGAGGAAATCCTCCAGGCGCTTGATCGCATCGATGCGCGCAGTCACGCTCTTCCGCAGCGGTCGGAAAAGTCCATCGCCGCCCTCTATTTCGCCAACCTCAGCGAGAACAAGGAAGACGAATACTTCCGTGACGGCATGACGGAAGACATCATCACAGAGCTCACCAAAATCCGCGAGCTCCAGCTCCTGCCTCGTTCTGCCGTCCTTGCCTATCGCGACAAGTCACTCCCCGTGTCACAAGTTGGGCAGCAGCTCGCCGTTGCCTATGTGCTCGACGGCAGCCTCCGCCGCTCCGGCAACCGCCTTCGCATCACCGCCCAGCTCGCCGAAACCCGCACCGGCCGCTCCATCTGGGCGGAGCGCTACGACCGCCAGCTTGAAGATGTCTTCGCCATCCAGGATGAGATCGCGCAGAACATCGCCCGTGCTCTCCGCGTCGTGCTCTCGGACACCGAAAAGCGCGCCATCGAAAAGGTCCCCACCCGCGACATCCAGGCGTACGATTACTATCTTCGCGGTCGCCAGGCCTTCTTTTCGCTCCGCCGCGCGGGCATAGAATTCGCGCGGCAGATGTTTGCCCGTGCCATCGTCATTGACCCTGCGTACGCCGCCGCCTTCGCCGGTGTCGCCAACTGCTGCTCATTCCTTTACATGTTCTTCGAAGCGACCCAGGACAATCTGCGCGAAGCCATGACCGCCAGCCGCCGCGCCGTCGAGCTCGATCCCGAATCCGCCGAGGCGCACGCCGCGCGCGGCCTCGCAGAGGTCTTCAGCAAAAACTATGACCAGGCGGAAGGGGAATTCCAGGAGGCCATCCGCCTCAATCCCCGCCTCTTCGAAGCCTTTTACTTCTACGGGCGCGCCGAGTTCGCGCGGGGAAGAATGGAGAAGGCCGCGGAACTCTTCCGCAAGGCCAGCGAACTCGATCCCGCCGATTATCAGTCGATCATCCAGCTTGAGAACTCTCTCCGCGCACTGGGCCGCAAGGACGAAGCCCGCCGGGCCGGCGAGCAGGCCGTGCAGGTCATTGAGCGGCATATCCAGCACGAACCGGGCGACGCGCGTGCCTTCTATCTCGGCGGCGGCGCTGCGCTGCACCTCGGCGATCGCGAACGCGCTCTCGACTGGACTGGGCGCGCCCTGGCCATCGACCCCGAAGAGACCGCCGTCCTCTATAACGTCGCCTGCACCTACAGCCAGCTCGGCGAAACAGATACGGCGCTCGACCTGCTCGAAAAAGCAATCCGCAACGGTTTCGGTTACAAAGAGTGGCTGGAGCACGATCCGGACTTCGATCCCCTCCGCGATCATCCCCGCTTCCAGGCCCTGCTCCAATCGCTGTCCTCAAAGCGCACTGAGTCCCATCCCTGAGTGCCCGCCCGAACTGCGACCCAAAACAAAATCGTCATCTCGACCGGAGCGTGACGCGCAGCGTCACCGCGAAGTGGAGAGATCTGCTGTTCGCTCGAAGTGCAAACGAACGACCCGGAGGGTCCACCCAATCACCCCTGCGCATCCATCAGTGGCCGCTCCGGAAACACCAGCACCGTCACCGCCAACGCAACAACAATCCCCAGGCTCACCTCCAGGAACCGCGCCAGCGCCGCCTGTCCCGGGCCCCCATCGAGCTTGATCAGCACAATAATCGTCAGCGCCACGCCCGCCAGCCGGCCCGCCCTCTCAAACTCCAGCAGGCTGCACGCCAGCAGGCACAGCATCACCGCCAGCCCATACACGACGTAGTGCCCATGCCAGACGTAGAACGTCCCCCATCCGATCAGCGCGCCCATCGCCGTGCCGATCAGCCGGTCGCGGCAGGAGGTCAAGGTCACCACGCTGTCCGAGCCCATCACCACAATGGCCGAAATCGCCGCCCAGTAACTGTGCGAAAGGCCGAAAAGGTTCCCCAGCCACAGGCAGAGCACCGCAGCCACCCCGGTCTTGAAAGCGCCCATCGCGCGGCGGCCAATATGCTTCCGCCGCCACCACCCGGCTGCATCTTCCGTCATCGATTCCTCCCGTTTCGAACGCAACCACAACATCATTCCATCGGGATTTCCATCATTCCCCAGAGCGGTCCGTCCATGTATACGCAGCGTATCGTCCCGCCCCGCTCTGTATACACGCGGCGACACCCACTCTCTCCGCTCCATACGTAACTGACTGATTTCAAATCGCGTCAGCTTCTGCGGGAATGGCTCTCTGCTTGCACAGAAACGCCATGCATCGGCCGGATGCTGCAGAGCGGCGTGTGCCGCGCAAGCCGCAGGCGCCTCATCGTTCAGGCGACGCCGCTCATTCCGATGCAGGGAAGCCAGGAGACTCTCATGTTCGTTCGCCGTTGTGTTCAGGCTCTATTGCTGCTGAGCGTCGGTTCCACCCTTGCCGGTTGCGGCAACCCCTCGGGGCTGGACTCAGTTCAGGTCACCCCGGCGAGCCAGTCTCTCGCCGTCGGGCAAACCTCGCAATTCACGGCGTATGGAACCTTCGGCAACGCGTCACACCCTACAAAGCAGAACATAACCAGTACGGTTACATGGAGCTCCGCCACTCCTTCCGTCGCCACCGTTAGCACAAGTGGGATGGTAACTGCCGTCTCGGCAGGCACAACCACGATCACGGCTGAAGCCACCGCGTTCAATGGTCTGGTCAGCTCCAGCGCGACCCTCACCGTTACAGGTGCAGGCGGGGGTGGAGGCGGGGGAACCGGCGGAGTCCTAACATCGCTCACCATCATTCCAGGCACGATAACGGTCGGAAATTTGCAGGACACCGGAAATTTCCTGGCTATCGGAACCTTCTCGGCTGCCCCATTTGTCAGGGACCTGACAAACTCGGTGGCGTGGCTCTCTTCAACGCCCGACGTTTTTCCGGTTAACTCGAATAACGGCACCGCGAATCCAGGAGCTCCCGGAGGGATTGTCACTGCTTACGGAAATGGGAGCGCCACCATCACAGCAGAAGCTACCAACCCAAATGACGGCACGATACAAACCGCGACCGCGACGTTCGCTTGTCCTCTGGTTCTCCCCAACCCGCCAACAACTCCAGGTTCATGTTTTCCCGGTTCACAAGGCTTTGCGCTTAAGGGAACCATTACGGTCTATAACGAAGGTTTGGATACTGCCGACTGGGAAGTGACAGCCCCTTCCGCGACCGGCACGGCGGACGTGATCCATTGCGGCCCGGGTTGGCTCAAGTACGACGGAGGCACAGATGCAGTATGCGAGGCGGCCTATCCCTTCTTGATCCAATTGGCGAAATCCAACAACTGTGGTCCTGAAGGCTCAGCACGGTCAGTTCGGTGGATGGTCTTACAATTGCATGCCTAGCGACGTGAACGGAAAGCCAATCCCGGCGGGACAACCCCAATTCACCGCTGCGGGCCCGAACTATTGCACAGTCACGTTCGGTCCCACAGGTCTACTCGATCCCAATGGAAATCCCGTCTTGAACACGAACGTGACCGTAGGAGCCATATTCAACTAAACAACCGCGCAGCCACTTGAGAGCCGCTCTTCCGGGGCGGCTCCTTTTTTGTCATCTGTGCGCGTCAGTCATTTCGCGCCCACACCGCCATACCCGCGCCAAACATACTCCAGCGCCTCCGGCAGCGTCTGCCGTTTCACCGCATGGTCCACATGCCCCGCATTCCGCGCAAACACAAACTGATAGTGATAGCCCTTCGCGGCCAGCACCCGCGCCATGCGCTCATTGGCGTCCACCCAGTCGTGCATTCCATCGCGCATGTCATTCGGATTCAGCAGGTCTCTGTCGCCCACCTCCATCCAGATGCGCAAAGGCTTCGCCGCACTCTCCGGAATCAGGTGCTCATGAAACTCCCATGCGCCATGCGGAGTCTCCGCGTTCCACGGCCACTGCTGATTTACAAATGTGCCCGAGTAGCTCAGCACCCGGTGATACAGCTCCGGGTGATACCACGCCATGATCAGCGCGGCCGCCGCGCCGGAACTGCCGCCCATCGCCGCCCGTCCGTCCGGATCTTTCGTCAGCCGCACGTGATACAGCGCCTCCACCTTCGGCAGCACCTCAGTCTCGACAAACTCCGCATACCGGCCCGACATCGTGTCATATTCCAACCCGCGCTCGCTCCCCTGCGCATCGCCTCCGCCATTGCTGATCGAAATAGCAATCATCACCGGCACTTTCTTCTCCGCAATCAGATTGTCCAGCGCGGTAAACAGATCGCCATCCGGCCCATCCGCCCCCACGATGAATGGCGCAACCATCCCTGCTACATATTGCTTCGGCACATACACCGTCACGCGGCGCGTGTAGGGCGCAGGATGGCTGGTGGTCACGATTAGTCTGGCGGGATTCTTCGGATCGGGCGTGCCAAACGTATGCGGCTCCCGCGCAATTCCGGGATAGAGCCGGCTCTCCTTCGAGCTCATCGTGAAGGTATAGACATCTCCCTGCGGCACACCCGCCTTAGCCGTCATCTCCGGAGCCGCCGGGTGCGTCGGGCCCAGGATGAAATTCCCATCCACACCCGCCGGGGCATTCGCCCCATCGGGCAGCTCCGTCGCCGTCACATAACCGCGAGTATGCGGATCGCGGGCGGGATACGTGGGCCGCTCTGAACGCGCAGCCGGCGTCGTCTGTGCCGCCGCGTGTCGTGCAGACCATCCAGGAGTCAAAAGGATCAGCAGACCGGACAAATAAGCAGGCAATCTTGTGCCAGAGATATTCATAAGCAATCAGCCTATCCGCTTTCGAGGTATCATTTCGGCTGACCAGCCTTACCGGAGGCAGAAATGCGCGGCCGATTCTTCCTGACGGTGGTTTGTTGTACCTGCCTTTTCTTCCTTGCTCCCTCGCGAGCTTCCGCCCAGCGCGGGCCGGATATCTTTGTCACCCCCATTCCCAACGCGCCGTTCAGCGCCGTCATCCAGGTGCAGCGCTCGTTCGTGCGGGATGGCTCAATCACAGCTCTCAAAACCACTCGCGAAATAGGCCGCGACAGTCAGGGCCGCATCTACAACGAGTCCCGCATGCTCGTGCCCCTCTCCTTCATCGGCACACCGCAACTGATCGGTGTTCGCCTCTATGACCCGCAGACCAGAATCTCTACCCGGCTCAATCCCGGCACGCACACTTTCTGGGCCGGCACGGTGAGCCGTCCTCCTGCAACCATTCCGCCTGCTCTTGTTTACGCATCGCCGACCGGCACCAATCTTCCGCAAAATCAATTTGTGAAAGAAGAAGATCTCGGCGTTCACGAGATCAATGGTCTCTCCGCCCACGGGGTTCGCGAGACGCAAACCATTCCGGCAGAGAGCAGCGGCACCGGCAAGGAGATACTCGTTACGGACGAGTACTGGTATTCCGAGGACCTCCGCATCAACCTGATCCTCCGGCACAGCGATCCGCGCACCGGAAGTACAACCATGACGGTTACAAAAATCGCGCGCACCGATCCCGAACCCGCCCGCTTCCAGATTCCGGACGGCTACAAACCAGCAACACCCGCCCGCGGCGCCAACTAGACGCATTTCCGTTTGTGACCTGGCGGTCGCTCCGCAGCAAGCAAAACGAGTGCCCCATGAGGTTCTAACGAATGATTTTGCAGGTGGCCTCCCGTTTGTTGACACACGGTTCTGCCCCGAAAAGAGCAGCTTTGCGAGTGTTTTTCCGCGCGATTCCCGCCCTCGCGCTGCTGGCTCTTCTTGTCGGTCCGCTGCCGCATGCGCCCCTGCTGCATGCGCAGAGCCCCGCTCCCGCCGCCACAGCCGCAACGGCGAAGAGCGTCTGGCGCGTGCAGGAATTCATGGTCCCTATGAGAGATGGCGTACACCTGCAGACCGCAGTCATCACCCGGAGAGATCAAACCCAGCCGCTGCCCATTCTCCTCACCCGCACGCCCTACGGCGTGCCGACGCAGGAGGAATTCGACAAAGCCGCGGCGAAGAACGGCGCGGACTGGTTGCCGGCAAACTGGAAGGAGCTCGCTGCAGACGGATATATCTTTGTCATCCAGAATCTGCGCGGACGGTTCAAGTCAGAGGGCGTATTCCTGATGACCGAGCGCTACGATCCCAACGACCCGAAACAGGCAAACGAAACCAACGACGCCTACGACACCATCGACTGGCTGGTAAAGAATCTTCCGCAGAACAACGGCAAAGTAGGCATCTACGGTGTGTCCTACGACGGGCTGACGGCAGGGCTCACGCTGCTGCATCCGCACCCTGCGCTCAAAGCCATCAGCGAGCAGGCTTCGCCGGTAGATCAATGGATGAACGATGACATGCACCGCTATGGAGCGCTGCGCGAAAGCTATGCCTTCGAATATTCGGTGCTGGAGCAGGCCGACAAAAACACCAACACGCATTTCGATTTCAATACCTACGACACCTACGAGTGGTATTTGAATCTCGGGCCGCTCACGCAGGCGAATGCCAAGTATCTGCACGGAAAGCTGCCTTTCTGGAATGACATGATGGCCCACCCGGACTATGACCAGTTCTGGAAGGAAGAAGCCTGGGTGAACCAGTTGCATAGCTCCACTGTGCCCAACCTGAATGTGGCCGGCTTCTGGGATCAGGAAGATCCGTGGGGTCCGTGGCAGATTTTCCGGCATGCTTCGGAGAACGACCCCGACCACACCAACCTGATGGTCGCCGGCCCGTGGTACCACGGAGAGTGGCAGTCGCCGGAGGGGGACCGCATCGGCATCGTTCCATTCGGCGGCCACAAGACCTCGCTCGAATTTCGCAAGAACATCGAAGCAGCATTCTTCCGCTACTATCTGCACGGCCAGGGCTCAAAGCCGGACTGGCAGGTGACCACCTTCCAGACAGGATCCAATGCCTGGCGCAGTTACAAAACCTGGCCTCCAGAGGGCACAAAGCCGACAAATTTGTATCTGCACGCCGATGGCACCTTGTCCTTCGCGCCGGCAGCAGCGGACGCCCCGCAGTATCGGCAGTACGTCTCCGATCCGGCTAATCCGGTGCCGTACCGCGTCCGGCCCATCTCGCCTACTTATCCCGAGCCGGAATGGCGGACATGGGAGGTTGCCGATCAGCGCTTCGTGGACAATCGCCCCGATGTGCTGACCTTCACCAGCCAGCCGCTGGATCACGATGTCGTGGTCACTGGGCCTGTGGCTGCGGCGCTCTATGCATCGACTTCGGGAACGGACTCCGATTTTGTCGTGAAGCTGATCGATGTCTATCCGGAAAGCAAACAAAAAAGCGCGGACGACATCGCTCCGGCAAAGCCAACCGGCTACACAGATTCACTCAACGGATACGAGTTGCCCATTGCGATGGAAGTGCGGCGGGGACGATATCTGCGCAGCTATGAGCATCCGCAGCCGCTGACCGCCAACCAGCCGGAAAAGTGGGACATTCCCCTGCGGGACCACGATCATGTATTTCTCAAGGGGCACCGCATCATGGTGCAGGTGCAGTCAACCTGGTTTCCGGTGATCGACCGCAACCCGCAAAAATTTGTGCCCAGCATCTATCAGGCAACCGCCGCCGACTTTGTCCCCGCAACCCAACGCGTGTACTGCACGCCGCAGATGCCCTCCCATATCGTGCTTCCCATCGTTACGCATTGACTCCGCCAGAGAATTTCTTACCAGCGGCAATTTATTGATGGGTCGATGGCCGTAACGAGCAATGGGAACCTCTCCAGCACCCGGCGGCCGCACCAGCGTGCAACCCTTTCAGTAACCGACGATTCACAAAAACCGACAGGCAAACGCGGGAGCGGCTGCCGCGTGCAGTACAGTATCTTCGCGGCAGACGAAACAAGCCCGCGATGATCCGCCCGGGCTGTTTGCTGTCAACAAAATGCCGCGTACGCGAAAGTCAGCGCACAGAGCATTCCCCCGAAATAGATTCGAGCGTTGTCACTCGAATTCAGGAATTCATTTCAGAATCCCTTCGGGGGAGCGGCCATGAAAATCATCGCTGTGGTACTCATCTCGCTTGTCCTTGGTGGAAGTGCTCACGCGTCAAAACGTCAACGCTACGTCCACGAGATTCGCGCCATCGCCAAGGCCAATCAGAAGCGCATCCATCGCTACGAGCAGAACCCGCCGCCTGGCGTGCACGCCAGACGAGGCCGGCGCCTACGACAGTCTGGTCGAATTGGATCTCTATCTGCTCTATCACGAGATTCACCTGTACGAACACGCGGCCACCTCGAAGGGCAAAGTAGAAGCGAAGTTGGCGCAGCTATCCCGTGACGTGGAAAATTCACCCGAGGGTCGCCACGATACTGCTCAGAAAACGCCCACGCTCAGGAGCAACCACTAAGCGCACGCTGGCGTCATTTCGCGACGATATGGAGTCACTGATCTAGAATCTGCTCCAGTACGTTCGTCGTGGAGTCCAGCATGAGCAGGGTCCTGATCATTGGAAGTGACACGCAGGTAAGCCGCGATATCGGCGACGCCCTCTCTGCCGAGGCGTTTCCCATGCAGTATGCGGCCGGTCACGCCGATGCTCTATTCCGGTTGCGCATGCAGTCCTTCGGGGTGGTCATCACCAGTCCCGATAGCGCGGTGGCGGAAGATTTGGCTCTGCTGGAGGAGATGCGCGCCATTCGGCCCGGGGTAAAGTGCATCGTTCTGGCTGCTCACAGCACTCCGGACGAAGTCATCGCTGCATTGCGGGCCCGCGTTTTTGCCTGCTTCACGCCCCCGTTCGACCCCTGTGGAGATCGCAAACCTGGCACGCGCAGCAGCGTCCGACAGTGATTGGCACGATGACATCCAAGTGCTCTCCGCCCGGCCCGGATGGGTATCGGTCCGCGTCAACTGCCGCCTCCTCACAGCGGAGCGGCTCATGACCTTTGTGAAGGAGCTGAGCGCGCAATTGCCTGAGGACGCACGCCACGACATGATGTTGGCCTTGCGTGAGATTTTGTTGAACGCCATGGAGCATGGAGCGGCGTTCAATCCTGAACAGGTAGTCGAGGTCAGGGGAGTGCGCACCCGACGGGCGCTGGTGTTCTACATACGCGATCCCGGCGCTGGCTTCCGCCGCGAGTCGCTGAGCCACGCCGCCGACGGAAGCACATCCTCGGATCCAATGGCCCACATCGAGGAACGCGAAAAAGAAGGAATGCGCGCCGGCGGTTACGGTCTTCTCGTGGCAGGCGGAGTTGTGGACGAGCTGATCTTCAGCGAAATCGGCAACGAAGTACTGCTGGTCAAGTACGTAGAAAGCTGACGTCCGTCAGTTCCGTGAGCGCGAACTGCGTTGAGAGGCTCACCAATCCCGAAGTGAAACCTTCTCGATTACCGATTCACTGAACTCGTCCAATAGCTGCCACTTATTTCCACCTGATTTGCTACCCTGAAATCAGGCCTGAAATAAGACAGCTCGAAAGCCACGGATCATATCCGTGGCTTTCCTCTTTTTGAGCAAAGTGGAATCAGACCTTGCTGCTAAGTCATGCTGCAGGAGGAATTTAGCGATAAGTCCAGCAGAAAGACGAATTTACCTCACGGGAGAGGTTGTAAGCTCATACCCTATCAGCAACTTACAGCCGGAGCTCCGGTGACGGGGGAGGGGGAGGGTCCCCCACCCCGCTACAGGATGTACCGCGACAGATCCTGGTTCTTCACAATGGTCGCCACCATCGCCTGCACGTACGCCGGATCGACCACCACGACCTTCTCGACGCCGTGCTCGGTCTGAGCGCTCGACCATCGGCAGCGGAACCGTCGCCCCCAGCCCGTCGGCCGAAGCCGCCGCCAGGTCCACTACGCCTTCGGCCGTCTTCTGACCCTTTTGCAGATCGGGCGCAAGGAAGCTGATCTCGTCCAGCACCCGCTCCATGATGGTGTGCAGCCGCCGCGCGCCAATGTTTTCCGTCGTCTCGTTCACGCGGAACGCGAACTGCGCCATCTCTTCCAGCGCCTCGCGCGTGAACTCGAGCTTCAGTCCTTCGGTCTCCAGCAGCGCCGCATACTGCTTCGTCAGCGATGACTTCGGCTCCGTCAGGATGCGGATGAAGTCCTCGACCGTCAGCGACTGTAGCTCCACGCGGATCGGGAAGCGTCCCTGCAGCTCCGGAATCAGGTCGCTCGGCTTGGACACATGGAACGCGCCGGCGGCGATGAACAGGATGTGGTCGGTAGACACCATGCCGTAGCGCGTGTTCACCGTCGTGCCTTCGACGATCGGCAGAATGTCGCGCTGCACGCCCTCGCGCGAGATGTCCGGCCCATGGCCGCCCTCACGCCCCGCCACTTTGTCGATCTCATCCAGAAAAATAATTCCGGAATTTTCCACGCGATCGACAGCAATGCGGTTCACCTGATCAATATCGATCAGCCGCTGCTCCTCTTCCTGCACCAGGTATTCGAAGGCCTCGCTCACCTTCATCTTCCGCTTCTTCGTGCGCTGCCCGAAAAGTCCCGGAAGAACGTCCTTCAAATTGACGTCCATCTCTTCCTGGCCCTGGTTGGTGATGATCTCGAAGCTCGGCATGTTGCGCTCGCGCACATCCATCTCCACCATGCGATCGTCCAGCTTGCCCTCGCGGAACTGTTGCCGCAGCTTCTCGCGCGTGCGGTTGTGGCTGTCGCTCGCCTCTTTCGGAGTCTCGATGGCCGGTGTCGTCTCCGGCCCGCGCACGATGTCGATCACCTTCGCGTCCGACTTAGCCTCGGGCTGCTTCACCGCAGCCGCAGGCGCAGGCAGCAGCAGGTCCAGCAGCCGCTCCTCGGCGTTCAGCTCCGCCTTGTCCTCTACCTCTTCCAGCCGCTCCTCGCGCACCATGTCGATCGCGATCTCCACCAGGTCGCGGATCATCGACTCCACGTCGCGGCCCACGTAGCCGACCTCGGTGAATTTCGACGCCTCTACCTTCAGGAACGGCGAGCCGGTCAGCTTCGCCAGCCGCCGCGCAATCTCCGTCTTGCCCACGCCGGTGGGCCCGATCATGATGATGTTCTTCGGCATGATCTCTTCGGCCAGATCGGGCGGCAGCTTCTGCCGCCGCATGCGGTTGCGCAGCGCAATCGCCACTGCACGCTTTGCCGCGCTCTGCCCCACGACGTACTTATCCAGCTCCGCGACAATCTGCCGCGGTGTCAACTCATCCAGCGACAGCTCCTGGTCTTCGGCTGTGCCCGGTAAATAGATAGCCATGTGCCTGCTCTCCTGCTTAGGCGCTCAACTCTTCAATCGTGATCTGGTCGTTGGTGTAAATGCAGATCTGCCCCGCAATCCGCAGACTCTTCTCCGCAATCTCCCGCGCGCCCAGTTCGGTGTTCTGCATCAGCGCCCGTGCCGCTGCCAGCGCAAACGATCCGCCGGAGCCGATCGTTGCAATCCCCTCGTCCGGCTCGATAACATCGCCCGCGCCGCTCAGCAGGAATGTCTGGTGCGGGTCCGCAACCACCAGCAAAGCCTCCAGCGACCGCAGCATCTTGTCCGTGCGCCAATCCTTCGCCAACTCCACCGCCGCCCGCCCCAGGTTGCCGGCATACTGCTCCAGCTTGCCCTCAAAGCGGCTGAACAGCGAGAAGGCGTCCGCGGTCGAACCGGCAAATCCTGCAAGGATTTTGTCCTGATAAAGCCGGCGGATCTTCCTGGCCGAGTGCTTGATCACGCTCTCACCCAACGTCACCTGGCCGTCGGCGGCCATGACTACCGTTTTTGCCCCGCCGCACGCAGATCACCGTCGTGGAGCGGATGCGCCGCCCGCCCGCCAGACTGAGCGATCCCGCTTCGGAACCGCCGCTTGTATATGTGGAAAACCGCCGCGGAGACCCCGCCGGCGGCATTACGACTGACTCATTCATCCTCTCTCGACTATACGCTTTTCAGCCTCGGGAATCTTCGCCGGAGGTGCACGCAAGGCGCTCCTGCGCCGCCTTACCTTTCGTCGGGAAATCCACCTTTCCCGGAATCCAGACGGTACACAGCAGCAGGGAAACCGCCTTTGTATCCCTCTTTTGCGCCATCGAGCCGACACCGATTCGTAACTCATGTTATGAGCGCGCTGCGCTATGCTTAGCAGCAGGAAAGACGAGAGTTTGCTGCGGCGCTCTCCGACTCCCGGAGCAATCATGTTCGGCATCACCCCGCGCGAGACACAGATGGCAAGCGGCATCACCGTCGTAGCCGCAGCGGCCATTGCCGGCGTTGTCTACTGGATGTCGCGCAAGCGGCCCAGCCCCGACGAACTCGAGCGTGACCGCCGCGATGCTCTGGTGCAGAAGGGCCGCATCATCGACGCCACCGTGCTGGACATCAACGAGCTGTCGCCGGAGGAATCCGACCGTCCGCTCGGCATGCAGCTCATCCTCTATCAATACGATGTGGCCGGCGTCACCTACGAGTGCTCGCAGGATGTCACGCTGCTGCAGCACGTCGTGGACATTCACAAGATCCGGCTCAGCTTCCCGGCTTCGGTCCGCTACGACCCGCACAATCCCGGCAACAGCCTCATCGTGGCCGAAAACTGGAGCGGCCTGCGCGACACAGCGAACTCGATTCCGCTGCACCCTCTACGCCGCAGCGGCGCGCGCCAGGCCATCGTCTAAAAGCGCATTCTCACGTCGCCATCCTGACAATCGCGGCGCTTCCCGCCGGTACGTCTACGCGGCACATCCCGTCCGTGACAGGCGCAGATTCATAATGCCCATGCCACCGCCCATCGGGACCAACCGCAGCACCGCCCAGCTTGACCTCGGTCTTGCTGTCGAGTGACGGTGCGGTAAGCCGCATCACACGCGCCCTGCCGGGCTTTCGTCCCGCCGCGATACGCACCTCCGCGTCTGTGGACACATCCTTGTTCACGATCACAACCGTAGTCGCGCCCGTCGCGTCAACCGTGGCATAAGCCGTCAGGTCCAACGCACCCGGTTCGTAGTGCGCAGCAACGCGTTCGCCGCGGCAGCCCTCCGCAAAAGCCAGCATGCCGTAATACTCCGGCGCGGCGGTGAAGTGCCCGTGCTCATCATCGGCAATCGGCGAATAGCTGCTGATGAAGCCAAGCTGATTCACGCCCGTCTCCATATTCACGCCCTCCGCGCCATGCCATGCCAGCACACAGAGATAGTCCAGTGCCCACAGCGCCGCCGCGAAGGTATCGCTCACGCCCGGACGCCCGCCGCCGGAGAATGAATTGGTCTCGCAGATGCGATAGGGAACGCGGGCGCTATTGCTCGCCGCACGCATGCGATCGAGCATCGCGGCGAGCTTCGGATCGGGCCGCAGCAGCTTGTCCATCGTGCTGCGCGGCACTCTGTCCTTCGCGATAGTAGTGGTGCGTCAGCAGCCGCAGGTCATTGCCTTCATCTGCCGCAAATCGTTCCACCCAATCAGTCGCAATGGCCGCATCCGGTCCCGCGAAAGCGGCGTGCGGCAGCACGGCACGGATAGCTGCCTTATAGCGCCGGTACTCCTTCAGGTAGTCCTCATAGGAGTATTGCCGCCGGTGGCCTTCATGCACGAACAGGTCAGGCTCATTGCCAATTTCAAATGCCAGCAGCCGATCGCCGGCAGTCGCTGCAATGGCACGCGCTTCCGCCACAGCATCCTCAATGCTGCCGCCGCCCAGGTTCAATCCCCAGATCAGAGACCAACCTGTCGCGCGCAGAAAGCCCGCCAGATCGCGCAGGCTCTGCTCGTCGATTACTGTCGCCTTGGGCGCGGAAACCGCAGACCCGCGCGGCGAGAAGGCAGCGTAGTCCGCGGTGTTTCCGCCAATGCGGATGACCCCACGCGCGCCAAGCTGCCGCACCAGCTCAACGTAGACAGGATTGCTTGCGCTCAGCAGCCCCGGCTTGGCAATGGAGGAAATCTCGTATCCCAGCCCCATAAAGTCCGCTGGTATTGGACCAAGCCGCTGGTCCCGCTCGATCGTAAGCGCAATGGTTCGCGATGGCCGCGCAGCTTCAGCCCAGCCGCGCACGCTCGCAGCGCAGGCACAAAACGCGGCATTCCGAAGAAACTCTCTGCGGCGCATCCTTCCATCACACACGATCGGGCCCGCCTACGCTATAAGCAGTTCGGCCTACCATGCCTCCTTTTCAGCGCCGTTGAGCTTTGCTGAGCGCCCCACATACACTATGGGTATGCACGTTCACGGCGCCCAGACCCCGCGTACGCAGCGCATCCTGCGCCTGTCGCTCGCGGCCACGCTCGTCTACGTGCTGGTCACCTTCTTCGCCGGCCTGCATGCCCATTCGCTCGCGCTGATCTCGGAAGCCGGTCACAACGTCTCGGACGCTCTGGCCCTCCTGCTCTCTTTCGTCGCCGTGTACTTCCAGGGCCGTCCCGCATCGGACCAGAAAACCTTCGGCTATCAGCGTGCCGGCGTGCTCGCCGCATTCGTCAATGCGCTTACCCTGATCGTCATCGCGGTTGGCATTGCCATCGAGGCGATGCATCGTCTCAGCAGCCCCGTTACAGTGCAGCCGCGGCTCATGATGATTGTCGCCGCCGCCGGCGTGGTGATGAACGGCGTCATTGCCGCGTTCCTCTTCAGCGGCAGCCGTGATCTCAATATCCGCTCCACCTTCATCCACATGCTCGGCGATACGGTGTCGACGGCAGCGGTCATCGTTGGGGGCGCCGCGATCGTATTCACCCATTTCAATTGGATTGACCCGGTGCTCTCGCTGCTGATCGCCGCGCTGATCCTGTGGAGCTCCATCTCCATCGTGCGCGAGACCCTGAACATCCTGCTCGAAGGCACGCCGCGCGGCCTCTCCGTTCCGGAGATTCGCAATTCGCTCTCCACCATCGGAGGGGTGCTCGATGTGCACGATCTTCACGTATGGAGCCTGGGCTCGCAAACGCGTGCGCTGGCGACACACATCACCATCGAAGACATCCCTCCGTCGGAAAGCAATCGCATCCTCGGCGACATCCGCGAGCACCTGCTGAGCCGATACGGCATCTATCACACCACCGTCCAGTTTGAGCACGCTCCATGCGGCGAGCCGCACGGCTGTGTGGAAACGGTCGAAGAAGCACACGACCACACCCACGCCGGCCACCAGCACTAGCAAGTCACCCGTCGTTATCCAGAGCGAATAACTTCTCTCGTCATTCCAACCACAACGCTCGTCCTCAATTCTTTCGTCATCTCGACCGAAGCAAGTCTCTCGCCGCGCTAGAGGCTTGCGCAGTGGAAAGACCTGCTTTCCCGGTATCACCACAGCACCAACGTGAGCGACCGAAGGAAGCGAACCGCGTAGCCCGCGCCGCAGGCGCAATTGCCCGGGCGGCAAGCCCCGCCGCAGGCGCAATTGCCTGGACGGCCAGCCCCGCCGCAGCGTTATGTGCGGTTAGCGCCAATTACAATCGCCTCATGCCCGAACCCGCTCCCGACGTTCTGACCCGTGCCAAGCGCATTCGCCTGCTGCTCATGGATATCGACGGCACGCTCTCCACCGGCGTGTGCCTGATCTCGCTGCCGAATGACGGTGGAGTGGCCGAGATGAAAAACTTCGATCCGCACGACGGCCTCGCGCTCAAGCTCGCGCACACCATGGGCATCCGCACCGGCTTTATCACGGGCCGCAGATCGCCCGCGGTGGCGCAGCGCGCGCGCGAGTGCGAAGTGGACTACGTGTACCTCGGACAGGCAACAAAGACGCAAGCCTATGAGGAGTGTCTGCAGAAGGCCGGCGTGACCGATGAGGAGACGGCCTATCTCGGCGACGATCTCCCCGACATGCCGCTGAGCCGCCGCGCCGGTCTTGCAATTGCCGTAGCGAATGCAGCACCAGAGCTGAAAGCCATCAGCCACTACATCACGGAGCGGCGGGGCGGGGAAGGCGCAGCACGCGAGGCTGTCGAGTTGATCCTGAAAGCGCAGGCACGTTGGGAGACAGCAATTCCGCTGGCGCTTGCCTGAGCCGTTACGCAGGCAATTGCGGGGTAGCGGCGATCAGCGCCTGTGTATACGGCTCGCGCGGCGCATGGCACAGCGCGTCCGCCTCGCCCTCTTCCACCACTCTGCCGCGCTGCATCACGACGATGCGGTCCGCCAGGTACCGCACCAGCGGCATGGAATGTGTGATGAACAGATAAGCCATGCCGTGCTCGCGTTGTAAATTGCGCAGCAGGTTCACGATCTGCGCGCCGACGCTCACATCCAGCGCCGAGACCGGCTCATCCAGCACCAGCAGTTCCGGCCGCAGCGCCAATGCGCGCGCTATGTTGATACGCTGCCGCTGCCCGCCGGAGAACTCATGCGGATAGCGGGCAAGCGCCGAGTCATCCAACCCCACGCTTTTGAGCAGCTCGCTGACGCGCGCACGCTGCGCCTTGCGCCCGCGCGGCAGATGCGCCTCGCTGCCGGCCAGCGCGGAATGAATCTGGAATGGCTCGGTAAGGATCTGCTCCACGCGCATACGCGGATTCAACGCCGCATAGGGATCCTGAAAGACCGGCTGCATGCGGCGCCGCATCCAGCGCAGCCGCGCGCCGCGCGCATGGGCAACCACTTCGCCGTCGAAGCGCACCTCGCCGGCCGTGGGCTCGATCAGCCCCAGCACCATGCGGGCCACGGTGCTTTTGCCTGAGCCAGATTCGCCCACTACGCCCAGCGTCGCGCCACGCGCAATCGTGAACGATACGCTGTCAACCACCAGGACCGGTCCCGACGAAGACGGATAGCTCTTCGAAATCGCCTGCACTTCCAGCAGAGCCATGCGCGAATGCTAGAACATTTTCGCTGTTGGCGTAAGGTGTCCAGCGATACCGGCATGTCTCTCCTGAGCAGGCCCGAAAAAGCAGACGGGCGGCGATATGGCTCGCCGCCCGCGCCTATCGGATGCGCCTACTGCTTGACCCATACCGTGGTCATCGGTTCGTTTGTCTTGGCCGGGGTTCCTACGTCCGTGAACTTCTTGCCGTCCGCCGAAAGAGTCATCGTGCTGTGGTAAATCTGTTCACCGTTTATCTTCTCCACCATTTTGAGTGTCCGGGGAGATGTGCGAAGCAACGAAATCGTCAGACCCTTCGGGACCGTCGGCCCAACTGGCGCGCTCTCCTTGCCGTCGAGCGACGCGTTCAGTACGCCTTTGATCGCAGGGATAGTCCAGGAGAGCTCATTCGGCCCTTTCTCAGCGATGTCGTAGATCTGCTCATCGTTGATGTCGGTCTTTGTGTCCCTCCAGCTTCCCATCAGCCCATGGGTGCCGCTGACACGTGCGTAGTTCGAGGTGTTGTCGAAGTTCGTGCCGTCGGGGCGGGTGCCTTTGCTTTCCACCTTCAGGCTCTTGCCATCGGCGGCAAGTGTCCACGTGCTCGTTCCTAGATCGACGCCGTTTTGCTTCGCATGGCTCTCGTAGATGTTGTCATCTATCTTCTTCCAACTCACTTCCGCGCCGGACCAGGTAGTCACCGGCGTTCCATCCAGCTTGAACTTCGTCGTATGGCCCTCCTCCGTAAAGCTCATTTCGCCGCCCGCACCGGAGGCGAAATGGATAGTATCGCCGGTGAGTTTGCTTTGCGATGGATCCAGCTTCCACTTGCCAACCCACGGATTATCAGCGGCGAGCACGGTGCCGGCGGTCGCCAACATGACGATCGCGACAATCGACCAATAACGAATACGCATGAATTTCTCCTGACCTGCGGTTTTCTCGGGGAAGAGTAATCGGATGGCTGCGTGGGTCGTGGGTATGGAAAGGAGACCCACTGACGTCCACGCGAGTCCAGCAGGAGAGTGCGCTCCCGCAGGCGAATATGGCAAGGATTATTTTTTAGCGGGGAAGGCGAAGCGCAGATAGAAAGGCTGCCGCGAATCCTCGCAGCAGCCCCAAAAACCAAGGGAATCCGGATATCTCTAGATATCCAGGTTCTTCACATCCAGCGCATTCTCTTCGATGAACTTGCGGCGCGCATCGACATCCTCACCCATCAGCGTGGTGAAGATCTCCTCCGTGGCGGCCAGGTCTTCGAGTTTGACGGAGAGCAGTGTCCGCCTGTCCGGATCCATCGTCGTCTCCCACAACTGCGGAGCCGTCATCTCGCCCAGTCCCTTATAGCGCTGCACCTGGTAGTCGCGGCGTCCTTGCTCGATCACGTACTCGAACAGATCGCGCGCGCTCTTCTTCTCGACCGGCTCCAGCGGATTGCGCGGCGCCTTGCGTACAGCCTTGGCAGTCAACGCCTCGCCTGTTTCGGTGTCGGAGCCGTCCTGTGCCACAACTTCTTCCACTGTCTCTTCCGCTGCGGCTTTGCCCTTCGCGGCGTATTCGATATGAAATGGTGGCTCCAGCTCGTCCTTGATCTGCGCGTGCTTCGCCATCATCTGGCGATACTCCGGTGCGGAGGCCAGCGCCCAATCGATCCTGCGAAGCGCGCCCTGCGCATCGGTAAAGCTCACGGACCATGTCTGGTGCTCTTCATCCAGCACCGGCTCGCCGATCTCCTTGAACTGGTAGTTCTTCTTCATCGCAACGAGAGCCTTATGCAATTGCGCCAGCTTGGCCGGGACTTTGCCATCAGCGCCTTCGAAATCTGTACGGCGCACCAGCTCCAGCTTTGCAAGCAGCGAGGTGACTTCTTCGTTGCGAATGCGTTTGTCGACCTTCTCGAAGAAGCCGAGATACTCATTCAGCTGGCCCATAAATTTCGTCAGCGCGCTGCCTTCGAGCTGCTTGCGCGCGCCGTCCGCGCCGTAGCGGATCACCATGCCGTCCGACGCGCGCTTCACCATCACCTTCACGAACTCGCGGTCGTCTTTGATGTACTGCTCGAACTTGCCCTTCTTGATGCGATACAGCGGCGGTTGCGCAATGTACACGTGCCCACGCCGGATCAGCTCCTGCATGTGACGGAAGAAGAAGGTCAGCAACAGCGTACGGATGTGGGAGCCGTCCACGTCGGCATCCGTCATCAGGATGACCTTGCCGTAACGCAGCTTGGTAGGATCGAAGTCATCCTTGCCGATGCCGCAGCCCAGCGCGGTGATCATGGCGCGAATTTCTTCGTGGCCCAGCATCTTGTCATAGCGGGCCTTTTCCACGTTCAGAATCTTGCCCTTCAGTGGCAGGATGGCCTGGAATTTGCGGTCGCGTCCCTGGCGTGACGTGCCGCCGGCGGACTCACCCTCAACCAGGTACAGCTCGCAGCGATCCGGATCGCGCTCCGAGCAGTCAGAGAGCTTGCCCGGCAGCCCGCCGCCATCCAGCGCGCCCTTGCGCCGCGTCAGGTCGCGCGCCTTGCGTGCCGCTTCGCGCGCGCGGGCCGCTTCAATCGCCTTATTGATGATGCGCTTCGCAATCGGCGGGTTCTGTTCCAGAAACATGCCCAGCTTCTCATTCACGAACGCCTGCACCGTGCCCGCAATATCCGAGTTGAGCTTGCCCTTGGTCTGGCCTTCGAACTGTGGCTGCGGCAGCTTCACGCTGATGACCGCCACCAGGCCCTCGCGCACATCGTCGCCCGACAGGTTCTCCTTCACGTCCTTGAACAGCCCCAGCGACTGGCCCGCACTGTTGATGGTACGCGTCAGAGCGGTGCGAAAGCCGGAAAGGTGCGTGCCGCCATCCACGGTGTTGATGTTGTTGGCAAACGAGAAGACCGTCTCCGAGTAGGCGTCATTGTATTGCAGCGCAATGTCGATCTCGACAGCGTCGCGCGAAGCCTCCATGTGGATCGGCTTGTCGTGCAAGACTTGCTTGCCCTTGTTGATATGTTTGACGAACTCCGCGATGCCACCGGCATATCGAAACTCGGCACGCTTCGCCTCGCCTGTCTTCGGATCGGTCACGCGCTCATCGGTAAGCGTGATCAACAATCCCTTGTTCAGGAAGGCGAGCTCGCGCAGCCGCTGCGCCAGCGTGTCGTAGTTGAATTCCGTAACAGTAAAGATCGACTTATCCGGCAGGAAGTGAATCTTCGTGCCCCGCCGCTTGGTGTTGCCGGTCTGCTTCAGCTTCGAAATCGGCTGGCCCTTCGAGTACTCCTGTTCATAGGTGTGCTCGCGCCAGATCTCCACTTCGAATACCTGGCTCAGCGCATTCACGCAGGAGACACCAACGCCGTGCAAACCACCGGAGACCTTGTAGTTCGACGAATCGAACTTCCCGCCTGCGTGCAGCTTCGTCAGCACTACCTGCACCGCCGGCATCTTTTCGCCGTCGGGCAGCGTCATGTCGTCGACAGGAATTCCGCGGCCGTCATCGATCACCGTGATCGAGTTGTCAAAATGAATGATGGTGTCCACGCGTGTCGCGTGCCCGGCAAGCGCCTCGTCCACCGAGTTGTCCACCACCTCGTACACCAGGTGATGCAGCCCCATCTCACCGGTAGACCCGATGTACATAGCCGGCCGCAGACGCACCGCCTCCAGGCCTTCGAGCACCTTGATGTTGCTCCCTGTATAGCTGCCGTTGTTGGCGGCTTTGGCTTCTTCTTCGGGGGGGAGGAGGGCTGCTGCGATCTCTTGAGTGGACATGAAACTCCGTGGTTGGCAGGGGGCTCTCGCACAAGCCAGTTGAGCCCAACTAAATAACTGTATTCAAACGACTTGTGTAGGCCCGTTCGGTATCTTTATTGTAACACGCGGAGGGCTGTTTCAGGACCGGGTAAAAGGGCTGCAGGGCGGTGCAGAATCAGTGTCTTCCGGTGGATTCCCGAGCCCCAATCGCGAGCTCGGAAGTGGGACGAATACAAGGCGAAAGATCACCCATCGGACTCTACAGTAATGCTCGGTCGTTACTCGAAACATGTGGAGTTACGTTGAGCGGCATGATAGTTGCGGTCTATCTTCAGGTAGGCACATGTTTTCGCTCCTCCCTCATTCCGTAGTCGATTGGCTTCGGCTGATCACCGGTCTCGAAACAGCGCTGTTGCTCGCTGCCTACGCCTGCGGCCTGCGACAGGATCGTGCCTACCCTGCTATGCGCATCTACCTGCTGATCAACGCGATCGGCGGAATTGTTGTTTGCACGCTCCTCGGCTTTTCCGGACTGCTGGCCGGCTCCAACGAGTCGCTCGTCTATTGCACGCTCTTCTGGGTGGCCTATGGCGCGTCCGGCGTGCTCACCTTCCTGGCTGCGCAGCAGATCTTTCGCGACGCATTGGAGCCGCTGCCCGGGCTCCGCCGCCTCGCTCTCGTAGTCTTCCGCTGGGTCGCCGTCGTCTCGGTCGCACTCTCTGTGCTGCCGGCCATCGTGCCGCTCTTCTTCCATTCGCAGTCGCTGCAGGTCACAGTGCTGCAGGCCATGCGCTGCGTCAGCGTGCTCGAGTTCTGCTTGCTGGCCTTCATCCTGCTATCCGTCCAGGCGCTCGGCATTTCGTGGCGCAGCCGTATTGTCGGCATCACGCTGGGCTTCGGTGTCCTGGCCATCGTCGACACCATCTGCTTCATGTTCCTGCTGCGGCCAAGCTCGCATCTCCTGTCTTGGGTCCTGGTGCGCGAGACGGGAAGCGCCATAGCGGCCGCCGTCTGGCTGGTGTCGCTGCTGATACCCGAGCCAAAGCGTGCCGCCGTTACCCTGGGGAGCTCTTCGCAGTTGCACAAGTGGAATGAGATCGCTGTGGCGCTGGGCAAACCGGTGCCTCATGTCGCGCTTGGGCAGCCGGAACCATCGCCCTTCTTCCTGCAGGATGTCGAAGCTGTCGTGGACCGTGTATTGAGTCGCAATGAAGTCGAGCGCCGTGCCCGTTAAGTGCATCGCCTTGTCATCCTGAGCGCGAAGCCAAGGACTTGGAGTATCTATCGAAACAGGACCCGGCGAAGCCGTTTCACTTTCCAGCACAAGCAAAAGGCCAGGACGGATGCCCTGGCCTTTTGCTATTTTGCAGATGCCTGCGCTTATGCTGTTGTCAATTCCGCAGGCTCCACAGAAACGAAGCGGCCGCTCTTGCCCTTATCCTGGAACTTGATCTTGCCGGTAACCTTGGCAAACAGCGTGTCGTCGCTGCCGCGGCCGACATTCAGACCCGGCTTGATGCGGGTGCCGCGCTGCCGCACAATGATCGAACCGCCGGGCACGACCTCACCGGCAAATCGCTTGACGCCAAGCCGCTGAGCATTGGAGTCGCGGCCATTTTTCGAACTGCCTAAACCTTTTTTGTGTGCCATCGCTTCGTCCTCAAAATCTTACCGGCGCATCGGCCGGATGCTGGCCGGTTTACTTCTCTGCCCGGTATGTAGTCCCGTTCACTTCGATCTCGTTGATACGGACCGAGGTGTACGCCTGGCGGTGTCCCTGTAGCTTCTTGTACTGCTTCTTCCGCTTGTAGTGGAAGACCAGGATCTTGTCGCCGCGGCCCTCATTGAGCACCGTTGCTGTTACCTTTGCGTTCTGCGGCTTGTCCAGAGCGCCTTCGGAAGTCGAGGCTGCCAGCACATCGCTGAACTCGATGGTCTCGTTCGCTCCAACGCCGGGCTTCTCAATGCGCAGCACATCGCCGGGCGCCACGCGATACTGCTTTCCACCAGTGCGGATCACCGCGTACATAAAACCTCCACAGCTCGCAAAGGAGCCGGAAACAAAAGTCAGTTGGGCGGATACATGCTTTCGCTCACTCGCGCACTGCTCGACTTAACGAACCAGAGCTACGGTAGGGGCCTCTTCGCCGGTCCGAAAAAAGACAGAAAGAGGCGCAGGCAGGATCGCCGGAACCTACTCAGTCTATCGGGAGATGACGCCAGGGTCAACCGCTGAGCGGGGGCTTCGGCGCGGTTCGGTACTTTGAAAAAGATAGACGCCCAGCACCGCAATCAGCGGCTCCAATGGATGCCGGAACCGTGCGTGTACGGTCACGAAGTAATACATGAACGGCAGGGTCAGGAAAGCGAAGCAGAACAGCCACGCCCCATAGACTCGCCGTTGCAGCGCCAGCAGCAGCCCCAGCAGGCCGGCCGTGCTCAGAAAGGCGAAATTCAGCCCCCGAAAAAAGCGGCTCAAAGCACTCGGGCTCGCTGACGGCACACTGAACCAGAAGAAATAGAGCCGTTTCAGCGTATTTCGCACAAACAACCCCGGATTGGCGCGGATCGTCTGCTTCGCCAGTTCGCCCCGCATTTGCGCGTAGCGGTACTCGCCCATCTGCGCATACAGCCGGAGCTGCTGCGGGTCCTTCTGCGGGTGGTTGTACTCCATCAAAAGTCCGGTCGCGCCCGGTCCGTTGCCGAGGTACAGTTCAGCGCCAAAATTCGCCCTGAGCGGCACAAAATGGTGGAAAACCCTCGCATTCCGGATCATCCAGGGCGAAAGAACCACCAAAAACAGGATTCCGCTCACGCAAGCGCTCACCAGGCTGCTCGGAAGCGCGTCCCGCTGGCCGGTCAGAATCCAGATTCCCGCAAAGGGCAAAAAGACCACCAGCGCCGGATTGGAGAGCGCAATCGCGCCCCACAGCAGACCAAAGAGCACCCAGTCGCGCAGGGCAAAGCGCGCCGGGCGATCCGGCGAACGCTGGTGCATTCGCAGCGCCAGCGCAAACGCGCAGGTAAACAGCAGGGTGCTCAGGCTGGTCTCCCATATCCAGCGCACGGCATACTGCATGGCCGCCGGATAAAGGGCCCACAGCCAGATGGCCCATCGCTGAATGCTTTCGGAGCGGGCCGGCCCCAGGGCCGCGAACGACCGCCGGCATATCGCGGCAATCGGAAATACAGTCAGCGCGCTGAAAAGGGAATTCAGCGTCAGCAGAATCCACGCCGACGCTGCCGTATAGACGCCGGTGAGCTTGAAAACAACAGCAATCAGCAGCGGATAGAGCGGCGTTACCCATGCGGTCGGCCCGGTATGGCCGGCAAAAGGATCGGCATAGCCATGTCCGGTGACCAGCGCGCGGGCGATGCGGCCCATCTCCCATCCATACTCGAAATGATCCGGAAAAGGCCGGATCCGATAGGTATGCGCCAGCGTGAGATACGCCACGCGCACCAGGAACGCCGCCCAGAAGGCGTACTTCGTTCGGTCGAAGAGGTTGCGGCGGCGTTCTTTGCCGAGATTGCTGTCCAGCGTGGCTGACATGGGTGCTGCTCCCAGTATGCCGGTATGGCCGCGGAATGTTCCACGTGGAACATGTGCACATAAAATGAGGCCACGATGCAGCAAGTCTCTGCAGTGCAGTGGATTAGAGGCCCCCCCGAAGGGACGCCGAGGCCGATCTTCGCACCAAAAATGGTGCAGAATGAACGCTCTATCACCCTGTGCGGTACCGCTTTGCAGGAACGGTCTTGGTCGCGGTACACTGAAGGCTCGCGAAGGCGTTCCCGATTTGCACGGGTGAGATTGCTGCCACGCAGCCGCCGCGTACAGTTTCCAATCGAGTTCTGGAGTGAGTCATGGCACAGGTATGTGAGGTTTGCGGCAAAGGTCCGCAGTTCGGCAACAACATCTCCCACGCGCACAACATCAGCCGGCGTCGCTGGAACGTGAATCTGCGCCCGGTCAAGGCAAAGGTCGGCGGCGGCAACAAGCGCATTCGCGTCTGCACCAGCTGCATCAAGGCCGGCAAGGTCACCAAGGCCTGACCCCATAATCAGCCAAAAAAGAAGCCCCGCGTATGCGGGGCTTTCTTCTTGAAAGGAGAAGGAAATCTACTTCTTCTCAGGGTCAAAGTTCAGCGCCGCTGAGTTGATGCAGTAGCGCAGCCCGGTAGGCTTGGGACCGTCAGGAAAGACATGGCCGAGGTGTGCGCCGCAACGGGCGCAGGTCACTTCCACGCGCTCCATCCCGTGACTGGTGTCGGTATGGGTCTCCACTGCCTCTGCGTTTACCGGCAGAAAGAAGCTGGGCCACCCGCTACCCGATTCAAATTTCGTGTCGCTCTTGAATAAGTCCGCATCGCAGGCGACGCAGCGGTAGATGCCGTCGTCGTGATTGCGGTAGAGCGCGCCGGAAAACGCCGGCTCCGTGCCTTTCTCCCGCGTGATGTAATACTGCTCCGGCGTCAGTTGAGTGCGCCATTCGGCGTCTGTCTTCTCCACCTTGTCGGTTCTGGTTTCTACGTTCGTGTCGGCCATCAAAAACCTCACTCTCTTCTAACCATTAGATGGATGTGGATGGCTTCGCGTTACAGGTGCGCGATGACCTCGATCTCGACCAGCGCATCCTTGGGCAGCCGGGCCACTTCCACCGTGGAGCGCGCCGGGGGCACAACGCCGTCCGGGGCAAAATAGCGGCCGTAGACCTCATTCATCGCGGCGAAGTCGCCCATGTTCTTCAGGAAAACCGTCGTCTTCACCACCTGGGCGAGGCTCGCGCCGGCAGCCAGGAGCACTGCTTTCAGATTTTCAATCGCCCGCGCTGTCTGCTCCTTCACGCCGCCGGACACCACCGCGCCGCTGCCCGGGTCGAGCGCAACTTGGCCGGAGGTGTACAGAACATTGCCGATACGGATTGCCTGCGAATATGGGCCGATGGCCGCCGGCGCCTTCTGTGTGCTCACCTGCTGTTTTTCAGAGGACATGATCGCTCCACAATTCGAGTGCTGTTGTCGTCCTATGGATCATATCTCTCTCCTCAGAGCGGTCGCTGCCGTGCGCGTTCAAGTTCGTCGCCGTCCTTCGCCATCCAGAAGTCCTTCAGAATGCTGAACCAGCCCATGGCACATCGGCGATAACTGCGCCGTGCACGCAGCATGGGTGCGATACGGCGCAAGCGTGAAGCAGGAAGGCCCAGGCGGGTTGCCAGAAAGGCGCGGTGCGTGTAGAAGGCTTCTGCTGCGCCCGTAGCTCTCTTCTCTGGCGGCAGCGCGAGCTCATCAAGAGTGGCGCAAAGGGAATCGAGCTGTTGCAGAGGAAAGAAAAACGAGATCCAGTGATTGCGCGAGCGCGCGGCAAAGGAAGCTGCATTGCGCTCAGGTACGAGGTGGCCTTCGATGCCGAGCTGCTGGCCTGGATGTGTGCGGTAGCGGATCAGTGGTTCGGTCAGCCAGCAGAGACTGGAGAAAGCAGCGATGATGGAGGACACCCATCCATCGTGATGCCAGCCCTCTTTTGCAGGGGGAATCCAGCGAAGATACTGCGCGCGAAACATCAGAGTAGCGCCGGTGACGAAACGATGCTTAGCCAGCGGAATCCAGTCTCCGGAGCGAAGGCGCTGCTGATGTTCGGCGGTGAAAACGAAGCGTTCCCAAAGACGCAGACCGGTCGGTAGGCCGTCTTCGTCGATAAGCGTGCCATCTGTGAATACGGCTCCGGCCTCCGGATGTTCGTACAACGCCTGCTCGCTACGCTGAAGCCGTTCGGGATGCCAGCAGTCGTCCTGGTCGCAGAGGGCAATCAGGCCACCGCTGCAGGCGCGCATCGCCTGTTCGAAATTGAGGATGGAGCCAAGCCTGTGCGCATTGCGGTGGATGTGTACAGCAAAGCCCGCTTTGGCGGCAAACTCTTCCACTAACGCGACGCTGTTATCCGTTGAGCAGTCATCGAATACCTGCATTTCATCTGGAAGCCGCGTTTGCCGAAGAATACTTTCCAGTTGCGCGGGAAGAAAGCGCTCGCCATTGCAGGTGCAGAGAGCGACAGAGATGTGTTCCCGGCCCGTGTGGCTGCTCAAGCCGTCAGCCTCCTGAACCATCCGGTGGCATATTGCTGGGCGCTTTGCCGTTCGCCCGGCTTCAGAACAAAGCACCAGGCCACGGCCAAGGTCAGCACAATGCAGAGTATGGAGAGCAGCGCCTGCAGGGGAAGAGCGGGAGATATCGCGCGGTCGATCGCAAGCAATGCGATGGACGGCAGCAGCACAACCGCGGGACGCGCAATGCTGGCGGTCAACTGCAGGCGATCGAAACGTAACAGGTCCTGCGTTCGGGGCATGCTCTGCCAATAATGGATGGCGACACCCAGAATAGCGCCGGCGAAAGTGCCCCAGGCTACACCGATCGCTCCAAAGCGATGCGCCAGAATCAGACTGAGGGCCAGGTTCACAACTGCCTCAAGCGCGGGCGAAAGTGTGGCATAGCGCTGTTTTGCGCCGGCAATGACCATCACGGTGTAGACGTATACCAGATAGCGCAGGACATTCGCCGCGACCAGCACTCGCAGAAAAACAATGGAGTGCCGCGCATAGTCCGCTCCGACCCAGAGACGAAGCAGCGGATATCCGGCAACAAACAGCGGCAATGCGATAAGAAACAACAGCAGTGTGCTGTAACGGGATGCTCGCAGCATCAGCGCTCCCATGCGCTCCGGCGTGCTGACCACACCCAGCGACGCGCTGGCAGGCATAAGCGGGCTTATCACAGAGCCCAGCAGCATGATCGCGAAGTTCGTCGCGCTGGCTGCAATCGCATAATATCCGGTCTCGTGAAAATCGAAATGGCCGACAATCAGCGTGTCCAGCCCGCTGATAAAAAGGCCGCCAAAAGTCCATATGCTGAGCACGCCGCAGTAGCGAAACAGGCGGGTGAACTGGAGCCCGCGTAGCAGCGAAAAGCTGCACAGGAGCGCGCGTCGATATGAGCTGCCGCCAGCCGGCATACGTTGCGAGCGATGTCACGATGTTGGAAGCGGCCAGGACGCAGGCCATCTTGACCAGACTGCCGGTGACCAGCAACGTGACGATGATTGCGACGATCGATAGCGCCCGACTGATCGTGGCGACCAGTGTCGGATACACATACCGTTGCAAGCCGATGAACGTCGCCGTGAATGTGGAGAAAGGCAGACTCAACGCGGTGGAGCAGCCGATCGCAATCAAGCCGATGCGAACTTCTCCCCATAGAGACACTGGCATTCCATGAAACAGCAGGGGCACTTTCCAGCTGAGAATCGCCACCGCAGCAAGGCCCAATGCTCCTCCGGCGGCAAGCATCAGGAAGGCCGAGCTCACCACACCGCGCAACTCTTCGCGATTGGCAGAAGCATCGTGTTCGGCAACGAAATTACTGATTGCCGTTTGCAGCCCGAATTCAAGGTAGTTGACGTATCCGGCAATCTGCAGCATCAATACCCAGGCGCTGTACTCCGCAGTTCCCATGTGATGGACGAGAAAGTGCGGCAGATACAGCGAAAATGCCAGCGAGAGCAGCAGGCGAAGTAGGTTGGATGCGGAGCCCTGCAGAACTTTCTTGTGACGCCACGAGGTCATCGACTATTGCCGGCTACTGGACTGATTGTTGCACGGCCGGCCGGGGTTCCGGCTGCACTGCGTAACGTGGCGGAGTATGTAAATGCCTGGCGCAGACTGGCCCAGGCGAAAGGCCTGCCGCCGCTGCGGAACACGAGCGAAAGGGCATTGCGCGCCAACCAGCCACGATGCAGAAGTTGTTCCCATGCAGATCCATTGGTTTTCACGTAGTGGATCATGGCGGAGAGGATATTGCGGTGTCTTGCGAGACTGGTTGACTGCTGCAGAAAGGCGGCATCCTCTACAGAAAGCGCATGTTCCAGGGTGGAATTCATCACAAAGAGATACCAGCCATGCTGATACAGCGCATGGAACACTGCCATGTCCAGAAAGTCCAGCCAGTACTCCTCCGGAAATCCACCAATTGCCTGGAGAGCTTGCGTGCGCAGCACGGCGCCGGAGTTGAATGCGACCATGCGCTCGCGTTGTGGGCCATACGTGTCCCGGGGAACGATCAGCGGCCGCCGCCACTTTGGCAGCTTTGCCTGCCGCCGCAAAGCATCCAGAAAGTCCATGGCCGGTGAGCGAAGACCGGTCGCACCGATGAGCTTTGGTGCAAAGGCGACTAGCCTAGCATCCTGCTCGGCGACAGACTGCAACTGGATGATCTCCTGCAAATACTCTGCGGTGATTTTTGTGTCCTGATCCAACAGCATCAGCCACTGGATATCGGCTGCCATTGCCAGAGCGAGCGCGCAGTTGTAGGCAACAGCAAGCCCGTCATTCATTCCATGATGGCGATAGTCGATGGGAATGCCGGGTGCATGCGGCGGCCTCTGCGGCTCCGGGGAGTTGTCATAGAGCAAAATGCGGAATTTCGTGGCAAGGGCGGCGTCTTTACCGAGGCAAGCGAGAAGGGACTGGATCGCTTCGCTGCTTTCGATGCGCTTATTATAGATAACGATAGTTACGAGAAACGAACAAGCACGCCCGGCTTCCTGACTTTGCTCGTCCATGAAGAATACGAAATTATACCTTGCTGGCGCGTTCTACATCGCGCACGCCGGGAAGTGTGCGCAAACCGGTGACAATTCGGTCCAGATGCGCGACGTCCTCCGCCTCAAGGATGAACTCGACGATCGCCTCGCCATCTTTGCCGGCGCGCGAGTCGACGCTGCGGATGTTGGTGCCGTCGTCGCTGATGATGGCGGTCAGGTTTTTCAGCATGCCGGCGCGGTCGTCGCAGTAGACGACAACGCGAACGGGATACGTCTGCTGCCGCCCGCGCTCATCGGCAGCATTCTTCGACCACTCTACGGAGATGCGACGGTCGGCCTCGTAGAGGAGGTTCTGCACGTTCGAACATCGCCGTGCGTGAACAGCAACGCCGCGCCCGCGCGTCACGTAACCGATGATCTCTTCGCCGCGAATCGGATTGCAACATCGCGCGCGGTAGACCAGCAGGTCGTTCTGCCCCTCGACCTCCAAGGCCTCGGTGCGAGGATTCAGGTGCAGCTTCTTTACCGTTTCGGCGGTGGCTGCTTCCACATCCGGAGCGGGCGGCGCAATCAGGCTCGGCTCAAGCTTATGCAGCACCTGGCGCGAGGAGTATTTGCCGAAGCCGATGCCGGCCAGCAGATCCTTTTCGCCGCCCACGCCGTATTCATTGGCAACGCGCGTGTAATCCGCTTCCGTGAAGCGCGCGAGCGCGACTTTGTACTTGCGCGCTTCACGGTCCAGCAGTTTGCCGCCAATATCGATCGCTCGTTCGCGCTGGTGCTCGTTCAGCCAGTGCTTGATCTTGTTGCGCGCGCGCGAACTCTTGACGAAGGTCAGCCAGTCGCGGCTCGGTGTGTGGCCGTTCTGGGTAACAATTTCGACGATGTCGCCATTGCGCAGCCGGGTGCGCAATGGCACCATGCGACCATTGACGCGCGCACCGGTACAGGCCTGGCCGACCTCGGTGTGGACCGAATACGCGAAGTCCACCGGACTCGCATCCTTGGGCAGCACGACCACTTTGCCCTTCGGCGTGAAGGTGTAGACCTCTTCCGGATACAAGTCGATCTTGAGCGTGGAGAGGAATTCGTTCGGGTCGGACATCTCCCGCTGCCACTCCACCAGCGAGCGCACCCACGCCAGCCGCTGCTCGTCTTTGCTGCTGATCGGGCCGCCATTGGCCTTGTACTTCCAGTGCGCGGCAATGCCTTCCTCGGCCACGCGGTGCATCTCTTCGGTGCGGATCTGCACCTCGAACTGGTGGCCGCCCGAACCCATTACGGTGGTGTGCAGCGACTGATACAGATTCGGTCGCGGCATCGCAATGAAATCCTTGATGCGCCCCGGCACCGGCCGCCAGATCGAATGAATCAATCCGAAGATGGCATAGCAGTCCTGCACGCTCTTGGTGATCACGCGCACCGCAAGCAGGTCATAGACCTGGTCGACAGACGAGCGCTGCTTCTGGAGCTTCTGGTAGATGCTGTAAAGCCGCTTGATGCGCCACTCGACGCGCGCTTCGATCTTGTGCTCTTTCAGTTTTTCCTGCAGCGTCCGTTCGACGTCTTCCAGGAAATCTTCGCCTTCCTTGCGACGCTCATCGATCGCCGCCTGCACTTTGTCAAAGCTCACCGCGTCGACGTAGCGGAAGGACAGGTCTTCCAACTCGCCGCGCACCTTGCCCATGCCGAGCCGGTGCGCCAGCGGAGCGTAGATGTCCAGCGTCTCGCGCGCGATCGCCTGCTGCCGTTCCACGCGCAGGTGCTGCAGGGTGCGCATGTTATGCAGCCGGTCGGCCAGCTTGATCAGCACGACGCGCACGTCGGTCACCATGGCGAGCAGCATCTTGCGCACGTTCTCGGCCTGGCGGTCTTCGCTGTTGGCGAACTGGATCTTGTCGATTTTGGTGACGCCCTCGACGATGTGCGCCACCTGCTCGCCGAAGAGCCGCGTGATGTCGTCTGCCGTCACCGGAGTGTCTTCGACGGCATCGTGCAGCAGGCCGGCGGCAATGGCGGTCGAGTCCAGCTTCATCTCGGCGAGCACGTGCGCAACCTCCAGCGGGTGCAGCACGTAAGGCTCGCCCGAAGCGCGTACCTGGCCTTGATGATGTTCGAGAGAAAACTCCCAGGCGCGGCGGATGATATCCACATCGTCGCCGGGGCGGTGGGCGCGTACGGTGTCCAGCAATGCACGGAAGCGCGCGTCGATCAAGGCCCGGCCCTCCACTGCCCCGGAGAGATCCGGCGGCGCGGGACGCGAGGCAATAGGATCGGGCGGCGTTGTACGCGCGGTCGCCATGCCTGATTATAGGCTGATGACCTTTCAGTTTCAGGAAAGCCCTGGGAAGAGAGCGTTCCCAGAGTCATGACGAGAACCCGGCAAGCCATTTCGCGGAAGCGCGAATCCGCCCCCCGGCCGCACACCGCCGCCGTAACGGGCCGCGCCGCAGTCGTCGACAGGCGGGCCGCCGATCGCCTGCGCGCCGGTCATCCCTGGGTCTATGCATCGGACGTGGTTGAGGTTACGGGTGAGGAGCGAGATGCGCCCGCCGGTCTGATTCCTGTGGCCGACCAGCGCGGCATTCCACTCGGCACCGCGCTCTACAGCCCGCAATCGCAAATCGTGCTGCGCCTGGTGAGTCGGGAATTGTTCACCGCAGATGGCGAATGGCTGGCCCTCATCGAGACCCGCCTGCGTCGCGCCCTCGGCTTGCGCGCCACAATGCAAACCGAAGCCTGCCGCCTCGTTTTCAGCGAAGCCGACGAGCTACCCGGTCTCATCATCGACCGTTATGGCACGCTCGTCCTGATCCAGATACTGGTGCGCGGGCTCGACCGGCCCGAAGTGCGCGAGCTGCTGACGCGCGTGCTGGTCGAGGAGATCGCGCCCGAAACCGTCATCGAGCGCGGAGACGCACGCATTGCGGCCCTCGAAGGGTTGCAGACGCCCGCGCTCGAGACCTTGTACGCGAAAGACCCGGCGCATCCGACCTGCAGACCACCTTCCAGCTCAACGGGTTGCGCTTCGCCTACGACGCCACCTCCGGACAGAAGACCGGAGCCTTCCTTGACCAGCGCCTCAACTACGCAGCCGCCGCTGAGCATGCGCGCGGCGAGGCTCTGGACGTCTGCACCTACCAGGGAGGTTTCGCCTTCCACATGGCGGCAAAAATGGCAGGTAGTCGGTGTTCGCGCGTCACCGGCGTAGATTCCTCGCGCAGCGCGCTGGAGGTTGCCGAACGGAATTTGGCAGCGAACCGCAGCAAGCTTTCCGCCGAAGTGGACTGGATCGAGGCGGACGCCTTCGATCTGCTGCGCGACTGGAGCGACGCCGGCACGCAATACGACACGATCGTGCTGGACCCGCCCGCCTTTGCCAAGAGCAAGCGCGCCGTGGAAGGCGCGCTCCGCGGCTACAAGGAACTGAATTTACGCGCGTTCAAGATGCTGCGGCCTGGGGGCGTGCTGGTCACCTGCTCCTGCTCGCACCATATCTCCGGCGCCGACTTTACCGCAACCGTCGCGGCTGCAGCCGCCGATGCCGGACGGCGCGTACGGCTGCTGGAGCGCCGCGGCGCCGCGCCCGATCATCCCGTCATCCTTACCATTCCGGAGACGGAATATCTGAAGTGCCTCATCTGCGTCGTCGAATGAAGATGCAGGGACCTCAACGCGCTCCCAACGTTCCTTTCCGCTGATGCCAGCCTCGTTCTTTCATCAGGGCGTCTGGCTTTCTGCAGCGTCGTTCATCGCCGGCGTATTGAACGCGGTGGCCGGAGGCGGATCGTTACTTTCCTTCCCGGCGCTGCTTGGCATTGGCGTGCTTCCCATCTCCGCCAATGCGACAAATACGGTGGCGCTGTGGCCCGGCCAACTCACCTCCATTGCGGCCTATCGGAAGGACCTGGGCGTCCATCTGCGGCTGCTCATTCCCGTGATGCTCTCGGCGCTGCTGGGTGGGCTCAGCGGGGCTGTGATGCTGCTGCGGACTGGACAGGGAACTTTCCTGCGGCTGGTGCCCTGGCTGCTGCTGGCAGCCGTCGCTGCTGTTCGCGGCAAGCGGGCCGATCGCGCGATGGATCGCGCGCCGCCGCACGGAAGCAAGCGCTGATGCCCGGCCGCGCTATGTGCCGCTATGCGCCGGACTGGTGGTGGATCTTGTTTTTACGTTGGCTATTTCGGAGCGGGTGCGGGCTTCCTCATCATGGCAATGCTGGCCATCTTCGGTATCCAGAGTATTCGCGAGATAAATGCGCTGAAGGTGGTGGCGACAACCATGGCGAACGGCATCGCGGTGGTGACCTTCATCGTCGAACGGCAGATCGTGTGGCATCTCTGCCTGCTCATGATGGTGACAGCGGCGCTGGGCGGATATCTCGGTGCGCACTACTCCCGCCGGTTGAGCGCCCGTATCATGCGCCCGATCGTAGTGTCCTCGGCCTGGGCATGGCTGCGTATTTCTTCCTGCGCGTATCCTGAAATAGAAGAGACGAAATAGAGAAACGAAATAGAGAGACATCATGAGTCACGAAGGCATTCGCATTGTCGATGAACGAGAGGCGCGCCGCGCCGATCGTCCTCCGCTTCCGCGGGAGGCTGTCGATCCCGCGAAGGTGCGGATCCACAAAAGCGAAGGCACCGGCATGGAAATCGATTGGAAGGACGGCCACCGGAGCGCCTGGAGCTTCCGCTGGCTACGCGATGCCTGCCCCTGCGCGACGTGCCATGAGGCGCGCGAGGCTGCCGGTCTCGCGCCGGGCGAGCGCAAGGCTGCTGCTACGCAGCTTCTTCCGATGTACGAGGCTCCGCCGCGACCCAATAGCGTGGAACCTGCGGGCCATTATGCGGTGGTATTTCACTGGAGCGACGGGCACTCCAGCGGCATCTACTCGTGGGATTTTCTGCGCCGGCACTGCCAGTGCGAGGAGTGCCGCCAGCAGCAAGGCGGATGATCGTTATTGCCTGGGGTGGCGATTCTTCAAAAAGTGGTGCTCGATATCCGGCAGGAACTCAATCAGCTCCGAGCCGATGACGCCCTCCGCCGTCACAGTCATCGCGCCGATGATCGTCTTTTCCACGCCGCTGTCCTCGTCCGGATAGTAGAGGTTGGAGATGCCACCCGAGATAAAGTTCCCGGCGACGTTGGCGTAATTGGGTCCCCATTTCCCATTGTCGCGGCGGCACCATAACGCAGTTTCGGCGGAGTAGCCAAAGCGCCGCACGAACGAACCGGACCCCATGCGGTAGTAGCGCGGGTCTTCTTTCAGCAGCACCGGCAGCACGGCGTTGCCCCAGAAGTTTCCGTCTGCCGTATCCGCATAGGAGGCGCCAAAGCGTTTGAAATAACCCTGGGCGCCTTGGCCGAAGCCATAGCGAACCTTGGTCGGCTGATGGGTGACGGGATCGATCACGGTCTTGGTGCCCGAGTTGGTGTCGCGCGCCTGTCCTATGCCGGAGAGCACGGCGTCCTGCGCGAAGATAAAGGGGTCGGTCGTACTCTTCAGCATCAGGTGAAATTTCTGCCCAGGCCGTAGAGGCGGAATGTTTCTCGAATTCGCCAGCGACACCGTCTGGAACATCGGCATGACTCCGAACGCACGCTGCTGTTCCTCGCGCCGCAGCACTTCATCGGAGGTTGGCTGCTGGTCTTTCTGCTGCTGTTGCGCATTTATAGGCGGCGCGGATGTGCTGGGCGGGGCAGCTTGCTGCGCGGTGGGTGCATCTGGAAGCTCCGCAGTGGCCATGGCAATCCGGGCCTGCGCCGATGCGGCGGTGGTCACAAGGAGAAGACAGAGGAGCTTCGGAAGGGCAGAATGCGGCTGCATGCGTTCTGTCAGGATAGACGACCGTTCTTTCTCTGGCAGCCCGGAACTGGCTCAGGCGCGAATAGGAGTGGTTTCCTAGAGACGATGATCGCGGTGGCAGAGTTTCGGGCTACCGGCTGCTGCAAAGATCGGCCAGCAGCTCGCAGGCGGCAATTGGGTCCGGCGCGGTACGGCAAAGCGCGCGATGAGCAGCCCGCAGAAAGCCCGCTTCCTCCGCGCCATCCAGCAGGTGGAGGAACCTGTTCCAGTAGCCGGCGGTGTTGATCAGGACCACTGGCTTGTCATGAATGCCCAGCAATGCCCAGGTCAGGATCTCGCACATTTCTTCGAGCGTGCCCAGGCCGCCGGGCAGCACCAGGAAAGCATCCGCCCGCTCCGCCATTTGTGCCTTGCGCTCGTGCATGCTGGCTGTTTCGATCAACTCCGTCAATCCGGGGTGCGCAATCTCGCGCGAGACAAGCGCACGCGGAATTACGCCCGTGACCTTGCCGCCAGCGGCAAGAGCAGCATTCGCCATCGCACCCATCAGCCCAACATCCGCGCCGCCATAGACCAGGCGCCAGCCACGACCGGCGACGGATGTGCCCAGCGCTTTCGCTGCTTCAAGAAAAATCGGATCGACGCCATTGCTGGAGGCGCAGAAGACGCACACGCTGCGAATCTCTTTTGTGGAGGAGGGAGTCATGAGGGAGTCTGTGAAAGTGCGGCAGGTCTTCGCCGCAACTGTTTTCAGCTTAGCGAACTGTGATCGTCTTCGCGTTGCGGAGTGTGGATCGCCGGCGGCGATACACTAGAGAAGAGAAGCTCCCGCCGAGACGCCAGCCCGTGAATCCCCTGCTCGAAAAGATGAATCCGCAACAACGCGCGGCCGTGGAGGCCACGGATGGTCCTGTGCTCATCCTGGCCGGCGCCGGCTCGGGGAAGACGCGCGTCATCACCCACCGGATCGCGTATCTGATTGAAGCCAAGGGCGTCGCGCCGGATTCCATCCTCGCTGTCACCTTCACCAACAAGGCCTCCGCCGAAATGGGCGAGCGCGTGGAGAAGCTGCTGGCCGGCTCGACCCTGGCCAAGCCGCTGCTCTCCACCTTTCACTCCTTTTGCGTGCGCGTGCTGCGGCGCGATATCGAAGCGCTGCGCATCGGCGACAAGGGGCTCACTCGCAGCTTTGCCATCTACGACGAAAGCGATCAGCAGGCGATCGTGAAGCAGGCGATGCGGCGCATGTCGCTGGATGACAAGACGCTGACGCCGCGCACCGTGCTGGGGAAGATCAGTTGGGCCAAGAATCACATGATCGATCCGCAGGAGTATTACCTCGGATCGAGCGACCCCATCAGCGAGCGCGTTGCGCAGCTCTACGAGATCTATCGCAAGGAACTGCTGAAGAACAACGCGATGGACTTCGACGATCTGCTGCTGGAAACGGTGCGCCTGCTGAAGGCCAGCGGCGAAACGCGCGAGAGATACAACCGTCGGTTCCGCTACATCATGATCGACGAGTACCAGGACACGAACCGTCCGCAGTACGAGCTGATGAAGCTGCTGGCCGGCGATCACCACAACGTCTGCGTGGTGGGCGATGAGGACCAGAGCATCTACAGCTGGCGCGGCGCGGACATCCGCAACATCCTGGAGTTCGAAAAGGATTTTCCCGAGGTCAAGACCATCCGGCTGGAGCAGAACTACCGCTCCACTCAGGTGATTCTGGAAGCGGCATCCGCAGTCGTCGCGCGCAATGCGCAGCGCAAAGGAAAAAATCTGTGGACGGAGCGGCAGGGCGGCTCCAGCATCGGCTACTACGAAGCGCCCGATGGCGAGAACGAAGCGTTGTTCATCGCCGACTACATCCAGAAATATCTGCGCAAGGCCGGAGAAGGGAACGAGCCGGCGCGCGTGGCCGTGCTCTATCGCACGAACTCGCAATCGCGGCTGGTGGAAGAGGCGCTGCGCCGCTATTCGATCCAGTACACGATGGTCGGCGGGTTTTCCTTCTACGAGCGCGCCGAGATCAAGGACCTGCTGAGCTATCTCAAGCTGGTCCAAAACCCGAACGATTCCATCGCGCTGCAGCGCGTCATCAACACACCTGTGCGCGGCATTGGCCGCTCCACGCTCGACACGCTGGAGCGCCTCGCGATCGAAACCGGCATCAGCACGTGGGATGCACTCGGGCAGGCAATCCAGCAGCGGCTGCTGCCACAGCGGGCGCTGACTGCGCTCGAAGGCTTCCAGCGCATGATCAACGATGCGCGCGCGTTGCTGGAGCCCGGCTTTGCGGAAAAGCTGACGGCGGATGTGGCTACTGAAGGCCCGGAGGTGCTTCCGGAGGGCAGCTACTCGCAATCCTCAGATGCGGAAGACGAGGGCACCGATTTCGCCTTCGGAGCGCAGGGGATGCTTGACCTGTCGCAGGATGAACCGTTGGACGCATCGTTCTCGGGAGCGGAGACAGAGGGGCCGGCGGACGTCAGCTTCAATCCATTCGAGGACGTTGCTGCGAAGCAATCGGCATCGATCGAGAATGGAATCGGAGCGGCAGCGGCGCGAGACATCTGAAGACGAGCAGCCGGCGTTTCGCACTCCGGGCGGCAAAGCGACGCTGCCGGAGCTGATCCGCTTCATCAACGATCGCAGCGGCTACATCCGCGCGCTTGAAGATGAAGGCACGCCGGAATCCTTCTCCCGCATTGAGAACCTGAAGGAACTGGCAAACGCGGCACAGGATGCGGAGGAGCGCGGCGAAACACTGGCGGAGTTTCTCGACCATGCTGCGCTGGTCAGCGATACGGACCATTACAAGCCGGACAGCCGGGTCACCCTGATGACGCTGCACTCGGCCAAGGGGCTTGAGTTTCCATTGGTGCTGCTCTGCGGCATGGAGGAAGGTCTGTTTCCGCATTCGCGCACACTGGTTGATCCGACTGGTCTTGAGGAGGAGCGGCGGCTTTGCTACGTAGGCATGACGCGCGCGATGGACATGCTTATCCTGAGCCGCGCGCGCTATCGCCGGCGCTATGGCAACGACATGCCGGATGCCGCCATTCCGTCGCGCTTCCTCGAAGAGGTGCCGCAGCATCTGTTGGAAGACCTGAGCGGCGGGCGCGAGCGCGTTACATCGTGGGGCGGATATGCGGCCAGCTACAGCACCGGATCATCAAGCCGCAGCGGCGGACGGTTCAGCGACGCCGGAGAGCGGTGACAACACTCCGCACTACAGCTACGAGGACGAAGACCAGAGCGCATCATCCAGTGGGTATCGTAATCAAAGCAGTTACGGAAATACGGCCGGCAAACCGCGCCGGGACGTGGGCTCCATCGACAACATCGCCAGCTTTTTTGCCGGACGTGGCGGCGCCAGCGCAAAGCGGCCCAGGCTGCCTGTTCCGGAGTCGACCGGCGTGGTTGGTTTCAAGAGCGGCCAGCGGGTGCGCCATCCAAAATACGGCGATGGCGTGGTCTTCCGCCGCGAAGGCGACGGCGACGACGCGAAGATTACAGTACAATTCACGAAGTTCGGTGTGAAAAAGCTGGTCGAAAAATTTGCCCAGCTCGAGCGGGTGTAATGGCCCCAAACTGGCCGGACGACATTTGAGGAATCGAGATCCGCATGGCAAACACGAAAAAGATGGAAGATACGCAGGAACGCAAGAAAGTGAAGCGCGCAGCGCGCAAGAAAGCCGCCCCCAAGGCCAAGCGCACCGAACCCCGCGGCTCCAAGAAGAAGAAGATCCGGAAGCTGTCGCGCGGCCAGAGCAAGCGGTAGGCTCCGACCCCGATCGGCAATCCAGAATCGGCAATCCAGACGGCCCCACTGTGGCACAGCTGTGGTGGGGCCGTTCTCTGCCTGGTGATACTCTGCTGAGTCGATCATGCGTTCTCATCGGGATGCATGGCCGTCCGTCTTTCCTGTCTACACGGGCAGGGAAGATAGCTTAAGGTAGTGTCACCCCGGCCGTTTCGCCGGAACTTTCTGCCGGAGCCACCGCCTCTGTCGCAACTCTTCGCTCGCAAGTCGATTGACAAGCTGATCAGCGACTCGGAGTGCCCGGAGCACGCGCTGAAGAAGACGCTCGGTCCGGTCTCGCTGACCGCCCTCGGCATCGGCGCCGTGATCGGGTCGGGAATCTTTACGGTGATCGGCACGGCGATCGCCGGGCAGCGCTTCGACACGGCATCCATCGCCAACACACCGCTGCTGGACTACCTGGTTCGCCACACCGCGATGCTTGGCCGTCCCGGCGCCGGGCCTGCGCTGGCGCTTTCGCTGGTGCTGGTCGCTATCGTCTGCTGCTTTACCGGGCTCTGTTACGCGGAACTCGCCTCGATGATCCCCATCGCCGGCTCCGCTTACACCTATACCTATGCCACGCTCGGCGAACTGGTGGCGTGGATTATTGGCTGGGATCTCATCCTCGAGTACGCCTTCTCCAACATGTCAGTGAGCGTGGGCTTTGCCGCGCACATCGTCGATCTGCTCGACTGGTTCAACATCCACCCGCCGATCAAATGGATCTCCCCGGCCTATCTCCCTACCGGGCTGCAGGACTTTGCCGGCCATGATCTCTATAAGGCGGGATGGCACTTTGGCTTCAACATCCCCGCTTTCCTTGTGGTCATGCTGCTCACCGTTGTCCTGGTGCGCGGCGTGCGCGAATCCGCAGAGACCAACAACATCATGGTCCTGATCAAGATCGCGGCCATCCTGGTGTTCATCTTCGCCGGCGCGTCCTTCATTCATCCGCGCTATTATCACCCCTTTTCGCCGAATGGCTGGTCCGGCGTGCTCACCGGCGGCTCCATCATCTTCTTTACCTATATAGGTTTCGACTCAGTCTCGACCGCGGCGGAGGAATGTAAACATCCGCAGCGCGACGTCCCCATCGGCATCATTGGGACGCTGATCGTGTGCACCATCCTCTATATAGGGGTGGCGGTCGTGCTCACGGGTCTGGTCCCTTGGCAAAGCGTGATGGGCGACGCGGCCCCGGTTGTGAATGCGCTCAAGAAACTCTCCATCAGCACCGGATCGCACCGCCTGCAGTGGGTCCGGCTGTTCGTACTGGTCGGCGCGCTGATGGGAATGATCTCCTCGATCCTCGTCTTCCAACTCGGCCAGGCGCGCGTCTGGTTCGCTATGTCGCGTGACCGGCTGCTGCCCTCGGCATTCAGCCGCATTCATCCGCGCTTCCGGACGCCCGCGTTGGCCACCTGGGTCGCCGGCTTTGTGGTGGGAATACCGGCCGGGCTGCTCGACATCGGGACCGTCTCGAACCTATCCAACATCGGTACTCTCTTCGCCTTCGTGCTGGTCTCGATCGGCGTGCTAGTCCTGCGCTATCGCGAGCCGGAGCGCCATCGCTCCTTCCGCGCCCCGTTCGGCCCGGTCATCCCGGTGCTCAGCATTGTGTTTTGCGTTGTGCTGATGATGGGCCTGGAAGTCATGACCTGGCTGCGCTTCTTCGCCTGGCTGGCAGTCGGCCTGGTGATCTATACCTTCTACTCCCGCAAGCGGAGCGAATTCGCCCGCTAGGCGCGCTTCCTGTCAGGCAGTCATACCCGTCCGATCCGATAGTTTGCCCCGCGAATTTGTCAGTTTGGACACCTTTTCATTTCTGAACTTTTCGTTTCCTCCTTAAACCTGCATAATAAGCAGTTCCTCGTTGCAGCCACGGGGCTCTAGTAAAAACAAGGCTGCTCTCGGCGGAAATTTAGGAGGCAACATGCGACTCGGACGATGTCTACCACTACTCGTCATTCCCTTTGTGTTAACGATCCCTTCCAAGCTCACGGCGCAAACCGTGACGGGAAGCGTTACCGGAACCGTCACCGATCCCACAGGCGCTGTTGTGCCCAATGCGCAGGTGACTGCCACAAACGTCGCCACTGGCGTCGCTACCCAGGCCAAATCAAATGCCGCTGGAATCTATAGCATCCGCTTCCTGCCCATCGGGCAGTACGAGGTCACCGTTCAAGCTCCCGGTTTCGTCACGGCGAAGCTTCCCGCCTTTGCTCTGGAGGTCGATCAGACCGTCAAATTTGACGCCCACCTGCAGACCGGGGGAGAGACGACGACGGTCAACGTCCAGGGTGACGTCGCGCCGATTTTGAATACAACTGATGCAACGATCGGAACTACATTTACGGCCAACACCGTCCGGAATATTCCGCTGAACGGTCTCGACTTTTCGGCCCTGACGCTCTATACGCCCGGTACGGTGACGACCTACGGCACACAGGGGCCAACCAGCATCGAGCGCAGCACCTATAACAGCGATATCCCGAACATCAATGGCAACCGTGCCCAGGCGAATAACTACACGCTCGACGGTATCGATCTGAACGAGACGCAAAACAACCTGATCGCCTACAGCCCGGCGCCCGAATCGCTTGAGGAGATTAAGATCCTATCGGCCAATTCGCCTGCCGACTACGGCAATGTAAACGGCGGCGGCGTGGTGAACGTCTTGAAGAGCGGCACCAACTCCTTCCATGGGTCGGTCTACGGTTACACGCAGAACGCCAACTATAACGCCAACTCCTGGGCAAACAATCACGCTAATCCGATCGTTCCGATTAGGTCCTTTTCGCAGTCGCAGTTCGGTGGAACATTCGGTGGGCCTATCGTGCACGATAAGCTGTTCTTCTTTGTGGACTATCTTGCTGCGCGCTATCACCAGGGCGGCCTGGAGCAGGATAGTGTCTTCACACAAGCTATGCGCGGCGGCGATTTCTCCGCATTACTGAGCGGGGCAAACGGCAATACACCGATACAGCTTTACGACTCCCAAAACAATTTCGCGCCCTATGTGAACAATCAGCTGCCTATCAGCAATCCAATTGCTCTCTACTTATTCGCTCACCCCAATCTTTATCCATTACCAAACGCCGCTCCCACGGACGGTATCACCCAGAATGATCTGCAGGGGCCGAGCAGAACTTTCAAGGCCAACAATCAAGGCGACATAAAGATCGAATACGATCCGCGGCCGGCGGATAAGATCACCGGCTTCTACTCCATGGGCACGGGCTACGACGGCAAGACCACCTTCCTGGTCATCACTTTCCCGGGAGCAAACAACTTTCCGACCAAACTCGGCGGCGCAAACTGGGTTCACGTCTTCTCGCCCGCGATCGTGAACTCCGCGCGTATTGGCTTCACTCGTGCCCAATGGACACAGGGAGTTCCCAGCGATCCCAGCGGAATCTTCGGTCTCAAGGGTAATTCGATCGTCGGCATCGGAGGAGAGTCGCAGAATTATCCCGGATACGCAGCGCAAAATATCGACAGCACCAGCTCGTCTACGGGCAACGTTTCGGCCGGTGGAAATGCGGCGTTCATCGGCAGCATCATCGACAATACTTATAGTTACATCGACAATCTGACCTGGCAAAAGGGGCAGCACTTGCTCAGCATCGGGGTGCAAGCGATTCGCTATCAGAACGCCTACACAACGGATAACAACGCCGGATTCCTGGGGCAGCTCACCTACACGGGCGATTATTCGAGCAACCCATTGCTGAGCAATGCCACAGGTTATGGCGGAGCAGACTTTGTGCTTAACCGGGTTCATGAAGCACAGGTCACTTCTAGCGGCATTTTCGTCGGACAGAGGCAGTGGCGGGTTGCAGGATTCGTTCAGGACGACTGGAAGATCATGCCGAACTTGACGCTGAACTTGGGCCTGCGTTACGAGTACGACCAGCCGTGGTACGAGCAGAACAACAAGACCGGCAACATTGACCTGACTACCGGCCAGGTGATGTATGCGGAGAGAATCCCGACGGGCGCGCCGCCGAACTCGAAGCTTTGCGATAACCGTGCTTGCTATGAGCCTAACTACACGCAATTCATGCCGCGTCTGGGCTTTGCTTATCAGGTGACGCCGCGTTTTGTTGTACGTGGTGGATACGGGGCGACCAGCTTCTTTGAAGGCAACGCCGCAAACCAACGTCTCACTTCGATCACGCCTTTTGTGCAGTCAGTCGATATCAAGCAGCTCATCCCGACGGCTCCATCAAACGGCGCCCCGGCTACTGGTGGGAATCCACGTACTGTGCAGCAGGGTTTCAGCGCTAGTCCGAACGACGTGAACTTCAACGGATCGACTTACAACATTTATCCGCAGCATATTCAGCCGGCATACGTTCAGGAATGGAATCTGACGACCGAATATGCCATCACGAATAGCATGTCGCTGCAGGTTGGCTATCTTGGCGAACAGGGCCAGCACATCGAGGACTACGGCAACGTCAATCAATATCTGGTGAATGGTGACGAAACGACCGCGCCCTTCTACAACAACACGAATTTGGGTATCGGCTCCAGTACGCTGCTCATCACGGAATCGCGGGCAATGATGAATTACAACGCGCTGCAGGCAACCTTACGGGAGCGTGTCAGCCATGGCTTGGAGTTCACCGCGAACTACACCTACGGCAAAGCCATGACCAATAGTTTTGGCAACTATGGCCTGCAGGTCGCAGGCTACAGCGGCGCCTTCCAGGACTATCGCAATAGCCATGCGGATTATGGTCCGGCCGGCTATGACGTAAAACACAACTTCTCCGGCACTGGTGTCTACGACCTGCCATTTGGTCATGGCAGGCAGTTCGGGGCAAACATCAATCGCTTCGCAGATGAGGCCATCGGCGGATGGCGGTTCGCTACTGCGATCGTCTCCTATTCCGGTTTTCCGGAAACCATCACCGCACCGAGCAACAACTCAAACAGCTATGGCACCTCCCGTGCGAATCAGTACCAGAAGCTGAAGGTGGTGCATCGCAGCATCAACAACTGGTTTGGGACAGATCCATCCGCCACTCCGTGCACACAGCCGGGTGCCACAATCAGTGGCGTTCCGTGTGCCTTTGGCGTTCCCGCCAGCAACACATTCGGCAACTCGTCCAATGGCAGCGTGCGCGGTCCGGGATACCTGAATGTCGACATGTCGGCATTCAAGGATTTCCTCATCGTCCGCGAGCAGACCCTCGGCTTCCGGTTCGATGCCTTCAACGCTCTAAACATTCCCAGCTACTGCAACCCAGACACTGGCGTCACGAGTACGACCTTCGGTCAAATTGCCAGCCAGGGAACTCCGGTACGTTCTCAGGAGCGTCACCTGCAGTTCTCGGCAAACTACCGCTTCTAGACTTAACTGCTATTCCTTCCTGCCGGAGCGATCTTCTCGAATCGCTCCGGCTTTTCCTTTTGCTGCCACTCGCGCTATTTAGACTTGAGAGGTGAACGAATTCGCCGGCGACTTCCTCCGCAGCCTTCCCAAGGCGGAGCTACATCTGCACCTTGAAGGCACCGTCACGCCGGAAACGCTGGTGGAGTTGAGTGAGCATCATCCCGCGGGCCGGCTCACGGTCGAGCAGGCGCGCTCGCTCTATCGCTATACGGATTTCAGCGGCTTCCTGATGGCCTTCAAGGCTATTACGGAGCGGCTCCTTACGGCGGAGGATTACGAGCTCATCACCTGGAGAATGGCGCAGGCGCTGGCGGCCCAAGGTGTTGTGCATGCGGAAGTGTATGTATCCGTCGGCGTCGTTTACTACTGGCGCCGCATTGAATTTGAGCCGCTCTTCGCCGGCATGGAACGCGCCCGCCTGCGGGCCGAGCGCGAGTTCGGCCTCACTATCCTCTGGATCTTCGATGCCGTACGCCACTTCGGCGTGGAAGAGGCGGCGCGCGTCTTCCGTAAAGCCGCCGAAATGCGTCGCGAGCATTCATCCATCGTCGGCATCGGCATCGGTGGCGATGAACGCCGCATGGCTGCGGAGCCCTTCCGCGACCTCTACGCCGAAGCGCGCGATGCGGGGCTGCGCCTGACGGCGCATGCCGGCGAGACCACCGGCCCCGACAGCATCTGGGGCGCGTTAAACATCGGCGCCGAGCGCATCGGCCACGGCTTGTCTGCCCAGCATGACGGCGAGCTGATGGAGATCCTCATAGAGCGTCAGATACCGGTCGAGATCTGCATGACCTCAAATGTTCGCACCGGTTCGTGCGCCTCGCTTTCTGACCATCCGGTGCGCCGCTATTTCGATTCGGGCGTCATGATTACGCTCAATTCGGACGATCCTGCGCTCTTCGGCAGCGACCTGCTCGATGAATACCGCCTGGCCGAGCATGAATTCCAGTTCACGCATGAGCAGCTGCGCGAGCTGGCCGCGAACTCCATAGAAGCCAGCTTTTTGCCGCCGGAGCGGAAGATCGCGCTACTGCGCGCCATCGAGGAAGTGGCACATCCTGAATGACGAAAGAACTATCGGATGTAGCACGGCCGTAATGTGACGAGCGGCGTCGCTGCGCTATCATGAAGCCAGAAAGAGAGTGAGTGGTGCGTTTGGATCGTGCACCTGAGTGGGGAAGGACAATGAGCAATATTTTGCCGTTCCAGAAAAAGCCCAACTACCTGCTGCGCACCATCACATGGGGCGGAATCGCCGTAAGCGTAGCCGCGATTGGCCTCGTTATTGGCCGCGAACTCCGGATTCGTTACAAGTTCAACCACCGGACGCCGTATGACTACTACTCGCACGCCGGCGATAAGGGCCCGCTGGATTCCTACGCGGTAGGCATCTAGCCGGGCGACTCTCGACAAGTTTCATAAGGCGGAGGCGAACTCCGCCTTTTCCAGCTCCAACCTGCGCAATCGATTGTGCACGTTCTAGACTGATCTCCGGATTCTTTTCGGAGGCACGAAATGTCCCAGAGACATCGCAACATTGCCGCCATCTTTTGTCTGTTGCTGGCCGCCGCGTGGGGAGCGGCTCGTGCGCAGCAAGCCATCACCATCGATGCACACGCGAAGGCAACGCCGCTGCCGCACTTCTGGGAGCAGATGTTCGGTTCCGGCCATGCCAATCTGGCGATGCGCCAGGCTTGGCGCGACGATCTCTCCGCCATAAAATCCATCACGGAGATGAAGTACGTTCGCTTCCACGGCATTCTTGATGACGAGAACGGCGTCTACACCGAGGACGAACATGGCAACCCGCAATACAACTTCACTTACGTGAACGAGATCTACGACGGCATGCTCGCGCGCGGCGTCCGGCCCTTTGTCGAGATCAGCTTCATGCCGAAGCAGCTTGCCGCGCATCCCGCTCCGCATGCCTTCTGGTACAAGCCGAACGTTGCCCCGCCGAAGGATTACGCCCGGTGGGACGCGCTCATCCGCGCCTTCGCGCAGAACCTGATCGACCGCTACGGCATCGACGAGGTCTCAAAATGGTACTTCGAAGTCTGGAATGAGCCCAACATCGACTTCTGGGTCGGTAAGCCGAAGCAGTCTACGTATTTCGAGCTCTACAGCCACACTGCGCGTGCGCTCAAGTCCGTCAGTCCGCGGCTACGTGTCGGCGGACCCGCATCTGCCGCGGAAGAATGGGTTCCCGAATTCCTGAAGTACATGCACGACAACAACGTGCCGGTGGACTTCCTCTCCACCCATGGCTATGCCGACGAGAACTACGAGCACACCTTCACGCCGGCCACACTGCCGCCGATGGACGATCGCCTGTGCGCCGCGATGGCGCACGTCAAGCAGCAGATCGCCGCCTCCCCCATGCCGCGCATCCCCTGGTTCGTTACCGAATGGAACGTGATCGGCATCGACAAGGCGCGCGATACTACTTTCGTCGGCCCGGCTGTCGCCAACACTATCCGCGAGTGCGATGGCCTCGCCAACATGATGTCCTTCTGGACCTTCGACGATGTCTTTGAAGAGAGCGGGGTGAAGTCTGAGCCCTTCGACGGCGGCTTCGGACTCATCGCGCCATACAGCATCCACAAGCCCAGCTTCGACGCTTTCGCCATGCTGCATCAGCTCGGCAACGAACGCCTCGCGAATGAGTCAAAAGACACGCTCGTCACGCGCCGGCCCGACGGCACGCTCGTCCTTGCCGTATGGAACATGGCCGATCCGCCCGGCGCGCACCAGGCCGGCGGCCCGGGAGAAGAAAAGCAGATGAATCTCACTTTCGAGCACGTCGCCAAAGACGCGCCGGTCAGTATCACGCGACTTGATCCCTCGCACGGCAACACGCTCGCCGCGTATACCAGGATGGGCAGCCCGCGTTATCCCACCGAGGCGCAGGTACGGGAGCTGAACGAAGCGTCGAAGCTGAGCCCGCCAGAGAAAGCAGTGCTCAAGGACGGCAAGATTGAGGTGGAATTGCCGGTGAATTCGCTGGTGATGCTGGAGGTGCGGCGCTAATCATCCTCGAAGCGAATGATTGGGCGAAATTTCCACTGACCGCGCGGCGGCAGATCGATATCGAAGCGGTCTTCGTCCGACAGCAGTAATTCTTTGAGCGTTTTTCGAGGGCTTTCGCCTTCACGCCGCGTTGTGTCGTCGCGTTCTGGAGTATCGGCGTCCATCTCGGCCTCGAATCTCAGTCTAGATTCGGAGGCCGAGGACGCCAAGCTCCTAATTAGCAGCTAACTGCCGAAGCACATACTGCAGGATCCCGCCGTTCTGGTAATAAAGGATCTCCTGCGGCGTATCGATACGCACCTTCGCCTGGAACGTGCGCTTCTGCTGCTTGCCGTCCGTCACTTCTACGGTCAGCTCGCGTCCGTTCGCAAATTTCGCATCGAGTAGCGCCTTCAGGCCCGGGAAGCTATACGTCTCCTCGCCCGTCAATCCGAGCGATTCGACTGTCTCGCCGTTCACAAACTGCAGCGGCAGAATGCCCATGCCCACCAGGTTGGAGCGGTGGATACGCTCATAGCTCTCCGCGATCACCGCGCGCACGCCCAGCAGCAGCGGCCCTTTCGCCGCCCAGTCGCGCGACGAACCCGAGCCGTACTCCTTGCCGGCGAGGATCACCAGCGGCACGCCGCGCTCGGCGTATTTCACCGAGGCGTCGAAGATGCTCATCGGCTCGCCTTCGGGCAGCAGGCGTGTCACGCCGCCCTCCGTGCCCGGCGCCAGCTTGTTGCGCAACCGCACGTTCGCGAAGGTGCCGCGCACCATCACCTCGTGATTGCCGCGCCGCGATCCATAGGAGTTGAAGTCCGCCGGCTTTACGCCGTGCTCGCTCAGGTATTTTCCCGCCGGCCCATTGGCCTTGATCGAGCCCGCAGGCGAGATGTGATCGGTCGTCACCGAATCGCCCAGGACCGCCAGCACGCGGGCGTTCCGGATATCCGTAACCGGAGCGGGCGCCTTTGGCATATTGTCGAAGTATGGCGCCTGCCGGATGTAGGTCGAATCCGGCTCCCACCGGTACACGTCGCCGGTCGGGACCTTCAGGTGCTGCCAGTTCTGATCGCCCTCGGTGACTGTCGCGTACTCCTTGCGGAAAGCCTCCGAGCTGATCGATCTCGCAATCGTCTCGGAGACTTCCTGCTGCGTCGGCCAGATATCGCGGAGATACACCGGTTGCTTGTCCGTGCTGTGTCCCAGCGGCTGGTTGTCGAAATCATGATCGATGCGGCCCGCCAGCGCGTACGCCACCACCAGCGGCGGGGACATCAGATAGTTCGCCCGCACCTCAGAGTTGATGCGGCCCTCGAAGTTGCGATTGCCGCTCAGCACCGAGACGGCAACCAGTCCGTGATCGTCGATCGACTTGGAGACATCGGTCGGCAGCGGTCCGGAGTTGCCAATGCACGTCGTGCAGCCGTAGCCGACAACGTTGAACCGCAGCTTATCCAGATAGGGCAGCAGTCCAGACTTCTGATAGTAGTCCGTCACCACGCGCGAGCCGGGCGCCAGCGACGTCTTCACCCACGGCGGCACGCTCAGCCCCTTTTCCACCGCCTTCTTCGCCAGCAGACCCGCCGCCACCATCACTGACGGGTTCGACGTATTCGTGCAACTCGTAATCGCGGCGATCACAATTGAGCCGTGGTCCAGATACTTATCCGGGTCGACGCCGAAGCGCTCTTTCACGCTCGATGGCGCTCCGCGCTCCGCATCCCCGCGCTCTGCGTCTACCGATACGGCCGGATGGCCGCCTTCGCCCTCCCAGCGGCTTACCTGCCGCGCCGCGGATCCGTTTCCGTTCGGCCCCAGCAGTCCGGGCAGCACCTTCTTGAAGTTCGCGCCGGCTTCTTTCAGCAGCACGCGGTCCTGTGGCCGCTTCGGTCCGGCGACCGATGGCTGCACGGTGCCAAGGTCCAGCTCGATCGTCGCCGAATACTCCGCTTCCGGAACGCCGGGTGCATGGAAGAGTCCCTGCTCCTTGTAATAGGCCTCCACCAGCGCCACCTGCTCGTCGTTGCGTCCGGTCAGCCGCAGATAGCGCAGTGTCTCCGCATCCACGGGGAAGATGCCGCAGGTCGCGCCATACTCCGGCGCCATGTTGCCGATGGTCGCGCGATCGGCCAGCGGAAGCTCCGCGATGCCGTCACCGTAAAACTCGACAAACTTGCCCACCACGCCCAGCTTGCGCAGCATCTCGGTCACAGTCAGCACCAGGTCGGTGGCCGTCGCGCCCTCGCGGAGCTTGCCTTTCAGCTTGAACCCAACCACCTGCGGCACCAGCATGGAGACCGGTTGGCCCAGCATGGCCGCCTCGGCCTCAATGCCACCCACGCCCCAGCCCAGCACGCCCAGGCCGTTGATCATCGTGGTGTGCGAGTCCGTGCCCACCAGCGTGTCCGGATACGCGCGCAACGTGCCGTTGACTTCCGTGGTGAAGACGACGCGCGCCAGGTATTCCAGATTCACCTGGTGGCAGATGCCCATGCCCGGCGGCACCGCGGAGAAGTTGCGGAAGGCTGACTGCCCCCACTTCAGAAACGCGTAGCGCTCACGGTTGCGATCGAACTCGATCGCCGCATTGATGTCGTAGGAGCGGGCCGTCCCGAATTCATCCACCTGCACCGAGTGATCAATCACCAGCTCGGCAGGCTGCAGGGGGTTGATCTTCTCCGGATTGCCGCCCAGCGTTTTCATCGCGTCGCGCATCGCAGCCAGGTCCACAATGGCGGGCACGCCGGTAAAGTCCTGCATCAGCACGCGTGCGGGCATAAAGACGATCTCGCGATCCGGCTCGGCTTTCGGCTGCCATTTGGCGAGGAACTCAATATCCGCCGCGGTCACCGACTTGCCGTCCTCCTGCCGCAGCAGGTTTTCGAGCAATATGCGCAGCGAGTAGGGAAGCTTCGCGAGCGTGACGCCCTTCTGTTCCAGCGCCTTCAGTCGATACACTTCGTAGTTTTTGCCGTTGCTTGTAAGAGTGGATTTGCTGCCAAAGCTGTTCATTGGAATCGGATCTCCTGTGGGGTCAAAGCAGTTCGAAGGGGACCTGCCGGGCGCACGGATGCACCTCCAAAAAGGCACGAGAGCGTTCGGGGCAGGCAGTCTTCAGGAGAGGAGGGTGCGTCCGCGATCGTGGCGGCCGCGGCGAAAACGCTGAATGCGAGGGGCATCGGATGGTGACAGATGCTGGTAGTTCATGTCCGTCCTCCAGTGTAACTCCATTCCGGCAGGCAGGGAGAACGCAAGAGACGTTGGCTGGATTCCGAGAACAGTGCATCCTTTCAGCATGCCGACCTATGTCCACGACGGGCTGACCCTCTGGTACGAAGAGAGGGGCAGCGGGCCGCCGGTCATCTTCGTCGCCGGGGCCATGAGCGACCACACCACATGGGACATCATTGTTCCGCAATTGAACGGTCTGCGCGCGATCACACTCGACAATCGCGGGATCGGTAACAGCAGCTTCGCACGGCGCGACTACACCGTTCGCGACATGGCCGGCGATGTCCTGGCCCTCATGGGGCATCTCGGCCTCGAGCGCGCCAGCATCGTCGGCCACTCGCTCGGCGGGAAAGTCGCGCAGGAACTGGCGCTGCTTGCTCCGGCGCGGGTCGACAAGTTGGTGCTGGTCTGCTCCTCCGCTCAGCACGATATCCAATCGCGCTCGCTGATGGAGCTCTGGATCAGCCTGCGCGAGGAGATCGCAGATGATCTGGTCTTCGTCCAGATCATCTGCCTATGCGCGATGGGGCCGAATACGCTGGCGCAGATTCCGCTCCGCGATGCCGCCGAGATTTGGATGTCGCGGTCGAAGCCGCAGCCCGGCTCGGCCTTCATCCGCAGCGCGGAAGCCTCACTTGCCAGCGATACGCTAGCCCGGCTCGGCGAGATCCAGGCGCCGACGCTCGTCATCTACACTGACGCGGATCGCATTTTTCCGCAGAAGCACAGTGAGCAACTGGTCGCCGGCATCCCGGGCGCACAGGGCGTCTTGATGGAAAACTGCGGCCACGCTCCCATGGCAGAGCGCCCGGCAGAGTTCGCGCGCATCGTTCAGGAATTCTTACTCAGCTAGCGGCCGCCAAGGGACTGCCACAGCAGCACGCCATTCAGCGACAGAATCACCGCCGTGCTGAGCCAGCCGAGCGACTGAACCACACGCCCGTTCGCAAAACGGTCCATCACCTTCGCCCGCTGCGTCAGGATGAGCAGCGGAATCAGCGCAAAGGGAAGCGTAAAGCTAAGGGCGGCCTGCGAAAGCAGCAGAATGCGCAGCGGATCGAGCCCGATGCCGATCACCACCAGCGCCGGCAGCAATGTGAGCAGGCGCCGGAGAAAGATCGAAAAGCGCACCTGCAGGAAGCCCTCGAGGATCATCTGGCCGGCCATCGTACCGACGGTCGAAGACGACAGGCCGGAGCACAGCAGCGCCACCGCGAAGAGCGCAGCCGAGGCCGGACCGACCAGCGGGCCCAGGGTGGCATGTGCCGTCTCGATCGACATGCTGCTCATCCCTTTGCCGGCGAACGCCGCTGCGGCGACCACGATCATTGCCGAGTTCACCAGCCACGCGCCGTTCATCGCTACGATCAGGTCGAACAGCTCCATGCGCAATAGCCGCTGGCGCATGCTGAATGTCGATTCGTTGTGCCCGGTCCGCTCCGCTCGTACCCGTGGCTGCACCAGCCCGGAGTGCAGATACACCACGTGCGGCATCACCGTCGCGCCCAGCATGGCGACCGCCAGATACAGGCTCTTGCTGTCCAGCATCGGGACTACGGTGTGATACGCAATTGATCCCCAGTGCGGGTGGATGAAAAACATCTCCGCGGCATAGCAGCCGCCGATCACGGCGACGAAGAGCATGATGACCAGCTCAAGCTGGCGGAAGCCCCACTGCTGCAGCATGAGGATGAAGAAGACGCAGATCGCCGTCGCTACCGCGGCCAGCAACAGGACGTGCGTGCGCGTCATTCCCGCGGCCAGCAGCCGCGGCCCAAACAGCAGGTAGAAGCCAAGCGCGGCGCCCAGGAATTCGGCAAGGTCGGTCGCCAGCGCGGAGATCTCCGCCGCCACCCATAGGAAGATCGTCATGCCGCGCGAGAAGTGGATGCGGCAATTCTCCGGCAGGGTGCGCCCGGTCGCGATGCCCAGTTTGGCGGAGAGGTACTGGATTAGGATGGCCATCGCGTTCGACAGCAGCAGCACCCAAAGAAGCTGATAGCCGAACCGGGTGCCCCCCTCAAAATTGGCAGCGAAGTTGCCGGGGTCGATATAGGCGATGCTCGCGACAAAAGCCGGCCCGAAGTAATACCAGAGCTTTCGTTGCCCGGCAGACGGGAGGCTCCCGGCGGCTTGTGCTGTCGCGGTGGCCATAGTCAGAGTATAGGGCAGATTTAGGCAAGCCTTAAATTAAATTTAGGCTAGCCTTAAAGATTGCATTTGCACGAAGCAGGAGGCAATCCGTAGATTCATCGGAATGAAGACGAAGAGCCCCTACCTGGTGAAGCCCGGAGCGAAGTTCCGCCTAAAGAACTGGCCGACGGACGAGACCGGCAAGTTCAAAAAGGAAGAAGAGATAGCCGACGAGCTTGAGCGGCATTGCAAGACACTGGATGCTCTTGCAGGATGTGCTCTCCGCCGAGGGTAAACATGCACTGCTGATCGTGCTGCAGGCCATGGATACCGGAGGCAAGGACGGGACCATCCGGCACATCTTCACCGGGGTCAATCCGCAGGGCGTAAACGTCACGCCATTCAAGGTCCCCACGCCGCTCGAAGCCGCGCATGACTACCTGTGGCGCGTGCATGCCGCGGTGCCGCGGCTGGGCACGATCGGGATCTTCAACCGCTCGCACTACGAAGATGTGCTGGTGACGCGCGTGCACAAGAGTGATCACGGACAAGACGGCGAAGCGGCGCTTCCGCGAGATCAACCAATTCGAGGAGATGCTCTTCCATAACAACGTGACCATTCTCAAATTTTTCCTGCATATCAGCCACAAGGAGCAGACGGCGCGACTGAAGGCGCGCTGCGAGGAAAAGGACAAGCATTACAAGATCAGCGAGACCGACTTCCACGAGCGGCGATATTGGGACAAGTACCAGCAGGTGTATGAAGACGCGATCGGCGCAACCAGCCAGAAGCACGCGCCGTGGTTCGTCATCCCGTCCGATCACAAGTGGTATCGAAACCTGGTCATCTCGCGCGTGATCGTTGAAGCGCTGGAGGGGATGAACCTGAAATATCCCAAGCCTGCGTTCGATGTCTCGAAAGTGTGCGGCGAGCTGTAAGTCCGTCGGTGCGGAAATTGATTTGTATTCCTAAGCTGCGCGGCGCTATTTCGCGACCATCCAATCCGATGGTGTCAGTGTGCTCTCGTTCAAGCCATATTTCGGCGACATCTGGATAACGCGCCTTCTCCTTCAGCGGGGAATCGCAGCCGTCTATCTCATCGCCTTCATCGCTGTGCTGCGTCAGTTCAAGCCGCTTCTCGGAGAACGCGGGCTGCTGCCGGTTCCGGCCTTTCTGAAACGCGTCAGCTTCCGCGAAGCTCCCAGCATCTTCTGCTGGAAGTATTCGGATCGCGGTCTCGCTCTCGTCGCATGGACCGGCCTCATCGTCGCGGCGTGCGCCGTCTGCGGCTTCACGGAAGCCGGCCCGGTGTGGGTTTCGGTTGGCGCATGGCTTCTGCTCTGGGTGCTCTATCTCTCCATCGCGAATGTCGGCCAGAGCTTCTTCGGCTTCGGCTGGGAATCCATGCTGCTGGAGGCGGGCTTCTTCACTGCGTTCCTCGGCCCGTCGCACGTGCAGCCGTCCGTCCTGCCGATTCTGATTCTGCGCTGGATGCTCTTCCGCACCGAGCTTGGCGCCGGCCTTATCAAGCTGCGCCACGATCCATGCTGGCGTGACCTTACCTGCCTCTACTATCACTACGAAACCCAGCCGCTGCCCAACCCGCTGAGCTGGTATTTTCACCGCCTGCCCGCAGTCTTTCATCGCGTCTCGGTCGTGTTCAGCCATTTCGTGCAGGTGATTGTGCCGTTCGGACTGTTCGCCCCGCAGCCCATTGCCTCGATCGCCGCGGCGCTCATCATCTTCCACCAGCTATGGCTCATCATCAGCGGGAATTACTCCTGGCTGAACTGGCTGACCGCGATCCTGGGGTTGGCCGGCTTCAGCGACCGGATCCTCGCGGTGCTCGTCCCGCTCATTCCGCCACCGCTTGTGCAGCGGCCGCTTGCGTTCGACGTTCTGATCTACCTCGTCAGCGCGGCGACGGTGCTGCTCAGCGTGCAACCCGTTCTGAACCTATTCTCCAAAAACCAGATCATGAACTACAGCTACAACCGCTTCCACCTGGTGAATACCTACGGAGCATTCGGGTCCGTTGGAAGGGAACGCTACGAGATTGTGATGGAAGGGGCCAGCGATCGCGTGATCACGCCCGCCACCGAATGGAAGGAGTACGGCTTCAAGGCCAAGCCCGGCGACCCGAAGCGCATGCCTCCCCAGATTGCCCCGTATCATCTGCGGCTGGACTGGCTGATCTGGTTTCTGCCCTTTTCGGTCTTGGTCACCGGCAGCGGAATTCGCGTACGCGGTTACGATGTCTGGTTTCTCCGCTTCATTCAGAAGCTGCTGACCCAGGACCCGGCGATCCTCCGCCTGATGGGAAACAATCCTTTCGCCGAAGTCCCGCCGACATTCATTCGCGCGCTCTTCTACCGCTATCGCTACACCGACTGGCAGACGAAACGGCAGACCGGCGCGTGGTGGACGCGCGAGCTGCTGGGCACCTATCTCGACCCGATCTCGCTCGAATCGCTGAAGAAGTTATGAGCCGGCGCAAACGCACTCGTGCGCTGAGATTGAAAGGACGCTTACCGCTGCTTCTCCTGAGCCGATCTTTTGGCTCCATCATTCGTCACCGGCGGCTGCAGTGCGACAGGCCGCTCGATTTGTGTCTTCAGCACGATCGTGGTCTCGGTCTGTTCGATGCCGGGTATCTGACGCAGATGTTCTGTAAGGCTGAGCAGCGCGCCAGGGTCCCGGACGCGGACCTTCAGCATCATGCTGAGCTCGCCCGCCACGGAGTGGCATTCTTCAACCGAAGCTATTCGTTTCATCGCGTCCAGCAGCTCCGAGCAAGGCCGCGTCGCACGGATTCCGATGAATGCAACGACTCCCAGTCCCAGAGCGGCAGCATCCACATCCACGGTCCACTTCCGGATGACCCTCTCCCGTTCAAGCCGCCGCAGCCGTTCGTGAACCGAAGAAGGTGCCAGCTTCACCAGCCGGGCGAGGTCTTCCAGGCGTTGCGAGGCATTCTGACGAAGCGCATCCAGCAAAGCGAAATCTTTTCTGTCCAGGTCCATCCGAAGCACCCCCAATGACAGGATACCGAATGAATTTCGGTCTGTAGCATGTATACCCGAAAAACAGTAGATCCAGCGCCTACTTCCTCTAATCTGTTGCTGAAGGAGGAAATCCGATGCAGGCACTTGTCGTTGTCGATGTACAGAATGAATTTTCCGCGGAAGGACTGCGAGCAGTCCCAAACCATCCAGAAGCGCTGGAGTGTATTCGCGCTCGGGTTACGGACGCTCGCGGGAGTGGTCTGCCGATCGCCTGGGTGCGCCACTATAACAAGCCGAACGAATCGCGAGCCTTTGTACCAGGAACATGGGGTGCGGAATTTTCAAGTGGTCTAGGACCGGATCCGTATCTCCGACTGGAACGGCTATTTGAGAAGGATGTCTATGGAGCGTTCACCGGAACGGACCTTGAGGCATGGCTTCGCGAGCTAGGCGCCCGCGATCTGCTGCTCGTCGGGTTCTACACCCATATGTGCGTTTCGACCTCCGCTCGTGAGGCCCTGGTTCGAGGCTTCAATGTTGCTATCGACCCGGACGGGACGGGCGCCTGCAATCTAGATGACGCTGTGCTCGGATATCAGAGCGCGGACGAAGTGCGCCGCAGTGCGCTTCTTCATCTCGTCAACATGGGCGTGACCATCGAGCGGAGAAAACGGAACATTCCCGAAATTGCACCGGAATATGCAGCGATCGGAACTAAATAGAGGCTGAGCTCGCGGCCGCGACTCTCCTGCCGCGCTACGACTCCGGACGAAGGCTTGGCATCAGGACTCGTAGTAGAGGTACCGCCGCCATTTCGGGTCGGAGTGGCCGATCATCCGCATGATGTGCCGGCTGGTGTGCAGGGAGAACGGCCGCGGCTCGCGCTGCAACTTCATTTCCGTCAGCTCGGTTAGTAGATGATTGCCCTTGCGACGATTGCAGTTATGGCAGCAGGCGACGAGGTTCTCCCAGGTGGAGAGCCCGCCTCGTGAGCGTGGCTGCACGTGATCGAGCGTGAGATCGCTGGAATTCAGCACCAGTCCGCAGTACTGGCAGGTATTGCGGTCGCGCAGCAGGATGTTCTTGCGCGACAGGGCGCGCGTCTGGTGCGGGATGCGGCGATACTCGAGCAGGCGAATTACCGAAGGCATGGGCACGCGCACGCGCGCGGCATGCAGAATGGCGCCCTGCTCCTCTTCCGTCCGCGCCACTCCCTTCAGCACCAGCACCAGCGCGCGTCTCGCGCCGCAGATGTTGATCGGCTCGTACGAGGCGTTCAGCACCAGCACCGGCCGCTGCATGGTGATCGGTTGCGCCACCCGCACCTCAACCGGCGGGGTGTGCGTCAGCTTCATCTTGCGTGTATGCGCGGCTGCTTTCACTGGCGACATTCCTGCCTCTCTCCTCGAATCTCCACTGTCTCGCCCACCATGTCCCACATGGCGATCCCTTCCCGCTGCGTCCGTGCCACGGTGGCTACCCACACGGCCTTCGCGCCTGCGCGGAGCAACACCTGGCTGCATGCCGCGGCGGTCGCGCCGGTGGTGTAGATGTCATCCACCAGCAGCACGGCGCGGTCACGAATGCGCGCCGCATCCGGTACAACGAAGGCCCCGCGCAAATTCCGGCGGCGCCCCTGCGGGCTCAGCCGCGACTGGCTCTCGGTCGGCCGCTGCCGCCGCAACACACCGCGCGCGATCGTCCAGCGATGCGCCTCATCGGAGCACTTCAGCTCGCCTGCCAGCGCGGTCGCAATGCGCTCCGCGTGATTGAAGCCGCGCCGGCGTCGCTTGGTCCGGTAGAGCGGCACCGGAACCACCAGCACATCCGTTCCGGGCTCGATGCGCAAGGCAGCGACAGGTGCGGCAAGCCGCGCGCCCAGCCGCTTGGCGATCGGAGTCATGCCGTCGTACTTCATCAGGTGAATCAGCCCGCGTAACTCGTTCTCATATCGTCCATAGGCAATGGCTTTTGCGAATGCGGGGCGCTTTTCGTGGCAGGCGTCGCAGAGCCGCGACTCGTCTGGCTCCAGATACGCAAGCGACGAGTGCGGCAGTCCCAGGTCTTCGCCGCAATGGGCGCACAGCACACCGCTCTGCGGCGCAACGGCCGACCAGCAGGATTCGCAAATGGGCAGGGAAGAGAAGCGCAGGAGGGATCGCTTGCAGAGCGCGCAGGAGGCGGGGTAGAGCGCAGAGCTCAATGCATCGAGAACCGGTTGCAGGGGACTTCGCAGAAAGCGTGCAGCCGCGCGCCATGACAGTGTCGCTGCTGCCGGAACGTCCGATGTCAGAGCTGTCTGACTGCGGAAGACCCACCTCTCTTCAACCGCAGGCCGCCGTGAGAAGCACCATGCCACTCCGGCACCAGGCCGCCGATGCACCGAGTATAGAGCAGCCGCACCCGCCGCGCCAATGACAAAGATCGTCTGCGACGTAGATATGGAGCGTGAGCGTATTTCTACCGGCTTCTCCTATACCCTCAGCAGGGTAGAGGACTATCCGGCCATCGTCGCTGTCAAAGGCGCATGAGTGCGGCGCAGTGTGGGGAATACGCGGTCGCGCAGTGCCAGCACCGGGTATTCAATCGATTTGCCCATGGTGGCGCCGAGCAGAACGATAGTCGCGATGCAGATGAGCAGGCCGAGCAGCGTGGTCCGGGGAAGCAGCCGGCAGACGAAACCATGCCATAGGCAAATCGAATAGGAATAGTAGCCGATCTTTGCCAGCGGCTTGATGAGCAGCGAGGCAAATCTATGCGGCCGCGCGTCGACCGTACGGATCAACAGCAGGCCGAAGCCGAAGTAGACCAGAGTGAAGCCGATGGTATGCATGATGGGACTGCTGAGTGGTACCAACGCCAGTAATGCCAGCGCAACGCCGATCAGAACAACGGGGGCCGCGCCGCAACTCCACCAGCTTTTCCGGCTGGAAGTGCCGGTAATAGCTGAGCAGCACGCCGAAGAGCAGACCGTCGATGCGTAAGTGTGACGGTTCCATATAACGCGCTTCGGTGACGAAGGTCGTGAGCTGCCAGGTGGTGGCAGTGCGCAGTACGATTTCTGCCGTGGCCATGATCATGAAAATGGTGGGCAGTGCGCGGAATGGGTCTGCCTGCTCGCGCCGCCGGCTATAGAGCAGCCGCAGCACGATTGGCAGCAGGATGTAGAAGTGCTCTTCCACGGCAAGCGACCAGGTGTGCGGCCAGAGCCCGGGGAAGTAGTTCTGCACGAAGAAGCACTCCGCCAGGATGGCCTTTGCGGTGACCGGGAATGACGGGATGCCTGGCACAATGCGATGGACCAGCAGCGTGACCAGCAATAGGACGTAGAAGGCTGGATAAATTTTGAGAGCGCGGCGGATGTAGAAACGCAGAAAGTCGATGGCACCCCGGCGCTGCCACTCCTGGAAGAGCAATCCAGAGATCAGGAAGCCGCTGAGGACGAAGAAGAGATCCACGCCCGCCCAGCCCATCTTGGTCCAGAGCGGGAAATAGTCGAGATGGCGGCCGAGCACCAGGAGAATTGCGACGCCGCGCAAGGCGTCGAGATTTACGTTCCTTTTAGAAGCCGATGCGAAAAGGTTGAGAGGTTTCGCTGGCGGGGGAAGCGGCGCAGCACAGGCCGAGCGACTGTTCCTCATGCAGCCTCACTTTGGCGGGGAGGGCTATTTTGTACCATCGCCCGTACTATGTGGTCGATGAATCTTCGGTCACCCCGTTCCAGTCAGGGAATCCGTAGCTCGTTGGCCTCCCCGGGCAGGTGGCTCTTCGGCAGCGTTGCCTTTCGTTTCGAAAGCATGGTCGCGACCACGCCCAGGATGATCATCGCCGCGCCCGCCATTTGCAGACCCGAGATGTTTTCTCCGCCCAGTGTGACGCCGACAATCAACGCGATCAGCGGGTTGACATAGGCATAGCTGGCGACGCGCGTCGCCGGCTCGTGATGGATGAGCCAGGTATAGGAGGTAAAGGCCAGAATCGACGCGCAGGTGACCAGGTATGCGTAGGACACCACGGTGTGCCATTGCCAGGCCGCCAATGCCGCTGGAATCCGCGGCAGCTCGCCGGCGATCCCGGAGAGGATGAACAGCCCCACGCTGCCCAGCGCCATCTGCAGCCCAGCGCGCTGCGCCTGGTCGTCCGGAAGCACGAGTGCGCGGCTCCACAATGTCGCGAAGGAAAAGACCATCGAGCCGAATAGCTCGACCAGGACGCCGCTCAGCATGGAGTGCTCAAGGCCGATGGAGCGCGTCACCAGGCACACGCCAATGATCCCGAGCAGCGTGGCGAGTGCGATCGCCAGGGTCAGCCGCTGCGTTCGCAGGACAAGAACCTCGCCCAGCAAAATCCAGATGGGAATCGTGGCCGCAAGCACCGCGGCGGTGCCGGAGACGATACGTGTCTCCGCCCAGAAAAGACAACCGTAGCTGATGGTGAAGAGCAGCACACCGATCAGCAGCGAGTTCCAGAGCGCGCGTCCTCGCACCGGCGAGCCGCCACGCCAGCGGCTGAACAAATACAGCGCCGCGCCGGCCAGAAAAAAGCGGATGGCCGCGGAGAAGAACGGCGGCGTCACGGCGACCATATCGCGTATCGCCAGGAAGGAGCCGCCCCAGAAGACATAGATCGCTCCGTAGGCCAGCAATCGGATCGTCTTCCTCGACGTCGCCATGGCTTTGAGGATAGTGCAGCTTGTTGCCGTCGCCGAGGGCTTACGCCGGGATAGTTCAGACCTTCGGAAACGCGCTTCCAGCCTGCCGATGAAGGCGCCGCACTGTTACACTCGCTGTTCCCCGAACGAGACATTTCACCGAGAGGTGGATCTGCCGTGCCCGAGATAACACAGCAACTCCAGCCAGCAACGCAGCAGTTTCAGCCATTCATTCCCGCCAGTGAATCGCGCCCGGAGCTTACCTTCCGGGCGCTCCTGCTGGGCTCCATCTTCGGGATTCTCTTCGGCGCAGTGACGGTCTACGTCGGATTGCGCGCCGGTCTGACCGTCGCGGCCTCGATTCCGATATCGGTGCTCTCCATCAGCGTGCTGCGGGCTCTGGGCCGCGCGTCGATTCTGGAAAACAACATCGTTCAGACCACCGGCAATGCAGGCCAGTCGATCGCATCCGGCGTCATCTTCACGTTGCCCGCGCTGGTCTTTCTCGGCTTCGACCTCGAATACTCGCGCATCTTCTTTCTCGCGCTCATCGGCGGCTGGCTCGGCGTGCTCTTCATGATTCCGCTGCGCCGGCAGCTCATCGTGCAGGAGCACGGCACGCTCGCCTACCCCGAGGGCACCGCCTGCGCGGATGTCCTGCTCGCGGGCGAGCATGGGGGCTCCTTTGCCAGCCGCGTGTTCTTTGGCCTGGGGCTCGGCGGCCTCTACACGCTGTTTCAGAACGACAATCTGTTCTCCGCATGGCCCAGCACCCCGGACTACCAACCGAAGTGGCTCAAGGGCGCGGCCATTCGAGCCGATGTTACGCCGGAGTATCTCGGTGTGGGCTACATCATCGGTCCCCGCGTGGCTGGAGTCATCTTTGCTGGCGGCGTCTTCTCCTGGCTCGTGGTGATGCCGCTCATCTACTTTTTCGGCTCGCACATGCCGGATGCGATCTATCCCGGCACCAAGCCGATTGCCCAGATGTCGCCTTCCGATTTATGGGCGAGTTACATCCGGCCGATGGGCGCGGGCGCGGTCGCTGCGTCCGGCCTGATCACGCTGCTCCGGACCATGCCTACAATTGTCGGCGCGCTGCGCTCCGGCGCGAAGGAGTTCGGCAAGAGCGCCGGCAAGCTGGTGACCCTGCGCACCGATCGCGACCTGCCGATGAGCGTCGTCGTGCTCGGGTCTGCCGCGCTGGTGCTGCTGATGTTCTTCTTCCTCACCTTCCACCCGGTGCCCGGAGCGCAGACTACGCTGCTCTCGAACTTCGCTGCCTCGATCCTGGTGGTGATTTTCGGATTCCTATTTGTCACCGTCGCATCACGCATTGTCGGCCTCATCGGCAGCTCCGCGAGTCCGGTCTCCGGCATGACCATCGCAACCCTGATGGCGACCGCGGCCATCTTTCTGGTGAAGGGCTGGACGGCTCCCGCGTTCGGCGCGCTGGCCATCACCATTGGCGGCGTGGTCTGCGTCGCCGCCTCCAACGCCGGGGACACCTCGCAGGACCTGAAGACCGGCTTCCTGATTGGCGCAACGCCATGGAAGCAGCAACTCGCCCTCATGATCGGCGTCGTGGTTTCCACCTTCGTCATCGGCGCAACCCTCAACGTGATGAACAAGGGACTGGAAGAGTTCCGCGACACCTCACGGCCCTGGAATATCTCTGTCCCGCACGATGGCGTCCAGGTACAGCAGCAGCATTTTCAGCACGCGCGCATCCACGTCATTCACGCCGATAAATCCACCGATGAACGAGAAGCCGGCCAATACACACTGCTCAATGCGCTCGGCTCGCACGAGCTGGCCGACGGCAAGTATCTCTACAACGCAGCGACACACAAGATCGAAGTGCAGTGGATCCAGGGGATCGGCAGCGAAAAGGCCGCCGCTCCGCAGGCGCGGCTTATGGCGACGGTCATCAGCGGCATTCTGAGCCGCAAGCTGCCCTGGGGACTGGTGCTGCTGGGCGTTTTCCTGGTCATCGCGATCGAGCTGCTGGGCATCCGCTCGCTCTCCTTTGCGGTGGGGGCCTATCTCTCGATCGCTACCACGCTCGCCATCTTCTGCGGAGGTGTGGTGCGCTGGATGGTTGATCGCGCCGTGGCAAAGAGTAGCGGCCGCACCGCCGAAACCGAAAGCGAGGTCAGCCCCGGCTCACTCTATGCTTCAGGACTCATTGCGGCCGGCGGCATCGTGGGCCTGCTCGGCGTCGCGCTCAAGCTGTATGAGGCAGCCACCGACAAAAGCGACATCCTGCAATTCCCAGCCACAAATTTTCTGCGCCACGACTGGGTTTCCGTCCTGATGTTTGCCTTGCTGGCCTTCTCGCTCTACTACTTCGCCCGCAAGCCGCTCGATAGCTCGGTAGCGCCGGTGAGTTCCAAAACAGAACAGTAGAGGTCCGTATGACCCATTCGTTGTAGGCCGTTCCACCGGAGTGGCATGGAGGAGTTTCCGTGCCTGCTTCACTCTAATCGAGCCTCGCAAGGAGAGGCCGCAATGCACAGCATCCTTGTCTCCCTCGCCGTGACCATTTTGTTGCTATCGCCCATCGGACTTGTAGCGTGCCTCAAGAGGCCATCCGTCTAGCAGGACGCTGCACCACTCCCCCGCCAAACTCTCGCAGTCAACCGTTGCACCCGGGCCCCTCCCCCATCCTCGGCCCTGCAACCCAGGCTCGGGAAATCTGCTCCGCTCGGAACGAGCGTGATCGCGGATTTGTAAAATAGCAAAAATTCCGATCCCGCAAGTGCAACCCGCAGCACCTCCCGAAAATTCAGCAGTGACGCACCGCAGGTCGTGCAAGCGGACGGTTTTTTCAATGACGATTCACATGCTTTCAACAATCTCAACAAAGCAGAAACGCACGCCGGGCGTGGCTCTGCGCAATTTTCTGCGAAACGCAACTCGAAAAACGAGCGCACATTCGCCGCATCTTCTCTGTTGCGCAGTTCTCCCACTCTGCTTAGTCTCGGGAACGTTGTCGAGCAATCGGCAATGCAGCTTTCGCCTTTTTTTGACTGACAACTTGAGTTAGAGCAGAGCGCGTCTCGGCATGTGCGCACCTCTTGCTTCCGTTTTGTGTAGACCGAAATGAAGTGATCGCAGCCGTCTTTTCTGGACGAAACGCTGCAACGCTTTACACGATGCAGAAGCGCACGGGGAAGCTCGTCGTGGCTGGTCGCAGTCCGGCATTTCCGGTATGCAGTTGCCGGTAGGCCCGGACCCATGTCCACACGAGGGGCGCTGGCAACCATGCCCGTTCCGCTCTCTGCTCTCCGCAACTGGGCCCTGTGCGCCCGGATGACTGACGGCACCGCGAACAGCGAAGCAAGGCCCTCGAAAGCCACTTCGTACGCGGACGGAGCCTCTTTGTCTTCCATAGCACCGGGCCGGTCTGCGGCAACGGCCAACCTCCTTCGGGGAGCTGCACACTGCTAGTGTGCCGATTCATCCCGGAGCAGCAATGCCCCGCAACAACGGGGTAGAAGGGATGTTTCATGAGGCCACGCAAGACGATTCTCTGTGTCGATGACAACGAGCAGGCGCTTTCCGTTCGCAAATTCATGCTGGAGACACGCGGCTATCGCGTATTGACCGCCCATACCGCCGCGGAAGCGCTCGAAATCTTCGCCGCAGGAAATGTCGATCTGGTGTTGAGCGATCTCATCATGCCGCAGATGGATGGCAACGAACTGGTGCGCCGCATGAAATCGATGGCGCCGGAAGTGCCGACCATCATCCTGAGCGGCAGCGTAAAGAACTTCGAGCGCGCCAGCAGCGCCGATGCCTTCCTGCCCAAGGGCGCCTGCACACCGCTTGAGGTACTGGAGCGCATTCGCGTCATGATCGCGCGCAAACGCGGGCCACGCAAAGCCCAGCCCCGCGACCAGGAGGTGGTTGTGATGACATCGATGGGCCATGATCCGATCACGGCGGCAGGCTAGGCGAAACGAAGCAGCCGGGGACGATACAATCGCGATGTGTCGTCTCCCCAGGCTCCGCCCATCATCGTCGCTCAAGGCCTTGGCAAGACCTACCGCTCCGGACGAATCGCCGTTCCCGCGCTCAAGGATGTCTCCTTTGCCGTCGAGCGCGGCGAGTTCGTCTCCATCGTAGGCCCCTCCGGCAGCGGTAAGTCGACGCTCTTCTACCTGCTGGGCGGCCTTACGCGTGCAACCACGGGCAGCGTTCTCATCGACGGTGTCGACTTCGCGAAGCTGCCAGATTCCGAACGTACAGCAGTCCGCGGACGCAAGATCGGCTTTGTTTTCCAGAAGTTCAACCTGCTTCCCACGTTGAGCGCCCGGGACAACATCGAGATTGCCTACGAGATCAGCGGCCGCCAGAGCGGCGGCCATCACCCGCCTCTGGACCAGAAGTTCCTCGGCTACCTTGCCGACCTGCTCGGCATCGCCGGTCGTCTCGACCACCGCCCATCCGAGCTCTCCGGTGGGGAGCAGCAGCGCGTGGCAATCGCACGAGCGCTCATCACGCGGCCTGCCCTGGTGCTGGCCGATGAGCCTACCGGCAACCTGGATACGGCCAATTCCGACACCGTGCTCTCCATGCTGCGGCGCTCCAATCAGGAGTTTCACCAGACCGTGCTCATGATCACCCACAATCCGGAAGCCGCTGCCATCGGCGATCGCCTCCTGCACATCCGGGACGGCCACCTGCTGGAGCAGGATGCAGTTCCTGCTTAGTCGGGAATGCTGGGATCGGGATACGGAATGAGGGGCTATCGTCTGGCGATCGCAAGGGGCGAATTGACCCGTTTTCCGCCGGTCGATATACTCAGCAAGTGCTTCAGCGGGAGTAGCTCAGTGGTAGAGCATCGCCTTGCCAAGGCGAGGGTCGCGGGTTCAACTCCCGTCTCCCGCTCCAGATAGCGGCGATTCCGTTATCATTGTGCCGGCGTGACGACCTGGCCACACCGCCACGACACCCCCTCCGCAAGACGGCGCGGTACCCAAGTGGTAAGGGAGAGGTCTGCAAAACCTTTACGCGTGAGTTCGATTCTCACCCGCGCCTCCAAATCTTGCAATTGCTTGCGCTACATGCGCGTTCCGCCTTAAAACCATCAGCGGGGAAATTTGTGGGGACTCTTTTGAAGTTCTCTACTGGATTGCCATTTCTGACACTCCCAGCTGACGAGCCGCTGCCGCATCGATCTGCTTCTGCGCAGCGAATTGTTCCATAGCCTTCGTCTGGTGCTCTTGGGTTGGGCGTCCGCACCGCCACGGGATGAACCAAGCTGGCAATGGATGCGTGAAGCTGAGATTCGTTCCGGGGAACAAGAAGAACCCGTTCAAAGTTGATTGGAGAAACTCGGCTGTGCTTCACAGATGCTCCGAGCTTCTTTCCATCCGATTCTGATTGATCGAGGTTCCGATTGCTGAACGACTACCCTAGATCGTCAACCTGCCCGAACGACATCCATGTCGAAGAAATGTCGCAACTGGAACTGTGCTGCAAGTGATATATTTCAAACCGCTTTGTTGGAGCCGTTGAAATGCATCCTGACCACCACGATCATATTCACCTCAAGTTCACTGAATTCGTAGCTCCGAGTGAAGGACTGCGACTCATAACCCATGGGCCAAACAACGCCGTGTGGTTTACTTCAGGGCTCAATCTAATCGGCGAAATGAAGATGGATGGTGCTGCCACTCAATACGGAACAGCATCACTTAATACCCAGCCTCTCGGTATCATCTCGGGACCCGATAACGCACTGTGGTTCACCGAGAGCCTCGCGGCCAAAATCGGCCGGATCACGACTCAAGGGGTGATTTCTGAATATCCAATTCCTGCTCAGAATCTAGCGCCACAACGAATCGCAGTCGGGCCCGATGGCAATCTTTGGTTTACATGTTTTTCGGATCCAATCGGCTTGGGAAATCCTGGCCAAATCGGCAGAGTTACGCCTCAGGGAGTCATCACCCTGTTCGAACTGCCGGCGTCCAATAGTTTTCCTGTAGGCATCGCTCGAGGACCAGAAGACTCTCACAGCTTGTGGTTCTGCGAATCAAATAACAAGATCGGGCGAATTACCACGAATGGCACGATCACAGAATTCGACCTCCAGGCACCCAGCGCACCTGTCGAGATCGCGTTAGGACCTGATTGCGCGATGTGGTTTACGGAAAACGGGGCATGCTCGATTGGACGGATTACGACCGACGGGTCAATCAAACATTACGCCATACCGAGCAACAGCCCGCCGTACGGGATAACTTTGGGACCCGACGATGCGATGTGGTTTGTTGCGGGACAAGGGGTACTTGGGCGAATCACCACAGATGGAGAGATCACCGAATTCCCCTTTCCCACCCCAAACAGCGGACCACAGAGTATTACGGTGGGTCCCGACCGTGCTCTCTGGTTTACAGAAGGCGCAGCCAACGTGAATAAAATCGTACGGGCTGAGTTGAAACGCCACCACTAGCGAAACGCTTTAGTCGAACACGACGGTCTTGTTCCCGTAGCACAGGATGCGATGCTCCAGATGCCAGCGCACGGCGCGGGAGAGGACAAGCTTCTCCAGGTCGCGGCCCTTGCTGATCAGGTCCTCAAGCCGGTCGCGGTGGGAGACGCGCGCCACGTCCTGTTCGATGATCGGCCCTTCGTCCAGGACCTCCGTGACATAGTGGCTGGTTGCGCCGATCAGTTTGACACCGCGCTCATATGCGCCGTGATAGGGCTTCGCTCCGACAAATGCCGGCAGAAACGAATGATGCACATTGATGATCCGGCCCGGATAGCGAGAGACGAATTCGGGCGATAGTACCTGCATATAGCGGGCAAGCACGATCAGTTCAACCTCGCTTTGCCGCAGCAACTCGAACTGCAATTGCTCGGCATCCTGCTTGTTGCCGGCAGCGACAGCAACGTGATGAAACGGCACCTTATAGAACTGAGCGAGCGGCCGGGCATCCTCGTGGTTGCTGATGATCAGGGCGATGCTGCAATTCAGCTCGCCAATCTGCTGCCGATAGAGCAGGTCGATAAGGCAATGCTGATAGCGGGAGACCAGCAGCGCTACCGGGATCTTTCGCCTTCCGAAAATGACCTGCCAGTTGAGCTGCAACGCCGCCGCTAAAGGGGCGAACTCCTCCCGGAACCGCAATTCATCAAGATCGAAATCACGCAGCGACCATTCGATGCGCATGAAGAAAAGGCCCAGCTCAGCATCCTGGTGCTGGTCAGCGTGCAGGATATTCCCGCCGTGCTCGAACAGGAAATTGGCAATGGTCGATACCAATCCTTTGCGATCGGCGGAGTGCAGCAGCAGGATTGCACTCTCGTTCATTGATCTCTCCGTTGCCGCCCAAGTAGTTGCGGCCCAGGTAGATCCTCATGGTAACGAAGAGGAAAACACGCGATCGAGGGAATGGTGGATTGGACTCCGCACGCCATCTTCACACGGCGTGAGCGACACGCGCGGTAACGCATTGCTCGGCTCGCGCTCGCGTTACGGTCAGAGATGTGAGATCAGGCCGGCCGCCGCTGGTCTGTCCGGCGTTGCTGATGCTGCGGTTGCAGGTTCAGCGGGTGCAACATCATGCTGCCGTCCGCCAGGCTCGTGTGGCGTCTCGACTGCTTCTCGCAGAGTGATCTCCAAGCCGCGCCCATCACAATGCCGACTGAGAGTGATGTCCAAGCGATCAGTACCGTCATAGTCTGTCTCCTGCTCACAATCTCACGCCGGTTTCAAATCTGATTCCGCACGGCGCGGCAATACGTTTGCCTTGTAGGATGCCACTGCTTGCTTCAAAGTGTTTCTCTTACGTTACAAATTAACCCAGAACCTCGGCCGGATTGTCCCAAACTGGCCTGCAAATCGTAATTTATTTACCCGCGCAGAAGCGGCCGGCAGAGAATGCAAGTTCGTCTGTATCGTTTCTTCTCGCTGCGGGGAATTTCGACATAGTCCGGGTAGTTACGGATGCGGCAGGCTGACCGCGTACAGATACCAGGCAGCGTGCGGCAGCCACTCTTCCGTCCATCGCCAATCATCGTCCTTGCCCGTTGCGGCGAATCCTTGGTCGAATGCGATGCCGTCTTCATCGCTGTATGCAGCAGTGATCCCGTTGATGATGGCGCCCGGAGCGCTGGTGTATTTGTACGAACGAAAGAACATATAAGGCGCGTTGTTGTGACCGCTGCCCATCAGCATGCTGCTGTCGTAGGGATTGCGTCCCAGGATCCAATGCAGTTGATCGTCCGCGTATGTTTCGAGGGCGGCTTGAAACTGCGGGTCATCTTTATAGAGCGGCGCGGCCATTCGTGCGGCTGCTGCAAGCGACGCGAGACGCGCATCTTCTCCCTGCCACCACGGAGCAGCCTCCGTATCATGCGGGAAGAAGAACGCCGTCCGCACATCTCCATTGCCCATGCGCACAAGCTGCCGCGCATAATCGAACGGATTGTTCACCTCATGCGTGGTCGCCAGTTCGAATTCGAGCGATCGCTTTACAGTGTCGAGCACCTGTTGCCGATTTGAGGCGGAGGCGATCTCCGCATAGCGCAGCAGGCTTACTACCGGAAGCCCAGCGTCCGAAGGGTGAAAGAAGGGCCGCGTTCCATCATTCGCACGCCAGTAATCGTGGAACTTGCCGTTCGTCGTGAGCCGCGCCATCAAATGCGCGGCGCGCTGGTCCGCGGCCTGCCGGTAGATATCCTTCTCGCTCGCCCGATATAGCTCTGTCGCGGCCATCAGTGCGCAGTAATCATCCAGAATGTTTTCGACATGATCGTTCAGCAGCTCGCGATTGTGCGCTTCTAAAAATGCGAACGCGTCCTCAGCCGTCTCAAGATACTTCGCGCGCGGAAAGTCGCCGTCCTGAGGCATGGTGCTGGCCAGCGCAAGCGCTGCAATGGACATGCCGCCGCCAGCGCGAAAACTCGCCTCATACGCATGCGGTCCCAGTGCGACATCGCTCGGACGCTCGGTGGATTCCGACGCTTTCGTCTTGATCTGCGTGCGCCAGTTGGGATTGCCGATCCTGCGATCTTTCGCGAGCTTCTGCGGCCCGGCGCTTCAATGTTCTGGAAGAAAGAACCGCCGGGCCGCTTGATCCGCACCAGGAAGTCTGCGCCGAAAAGCCCTTCGTCCAGGAGCCGGCGCTCGTACTCGCTGAAGTTGTCATCGTTCCGCGCCTTCAGCGTGTTGTAGCTGGCCAGCAGCGTCCATGCCACCAGCGGCACCTGCTGCGGGTTGAAGTACGAGGTCAGGTTCTGATGCGAGAGATGAATGCCATAATCACCAGTCGCGTCATACCATCCGCCGCGTGCATCGATCGTTCCCTTGCCGTCCGGCAGCGGCAGATGGCTGTCCGCGCGATCGAAGTCGCCGCTTGCGCGCTGCCCTTTGAAATAGAAGAGGACGTTGGAAAGCGTTGTCCTCTCCAGCAGGTTGTCGTCGATCTGAAATGTGCAGGAGGTCGCCGCGGCTATCTCCAGCCGTGACGCGAAGCGTGTAGTGTCCGGGTGTGCGGAAGCTGGAGAAGTCTGCCTTCCAATACACGCTGTCACCCCAGCGGAAGACCTTCCCGGCCGGCTGAAGCTTGCCGGTGAAGACCACCTTCCCGGTCTTGTCGTCCACCAGCGTGAACTGCGCCGGACGATCTGCCTCGCCGCCCGAGATCAGCCCGACCTTCGGTGCTGCGGTCTCGTACCCGACCTGATCCACCAGCACGCGCATCTGCGCGGAAGCCACAGACCCTGCCAGCACGCACACGCTTAAGACAACAAAATGCTGCAACAACCGGACCATGCCACCCCTCCCCATCGCTGTCCGCGACTATAACGCAGAGTTTTATGCAGATTACTGGTTCAATCGATTCAATATGTGCAATGCTGGTTCGGACTCAGCGGTCTGGAGGGCTCGGTGCCTCATCTTTCGAAGGCAAGGCTTCACAGAAGAATGGCGTGGACAGCCGTCGTTATGCTCCTCGCCGTGACGTCGGTCATTGCTTCGCAACCAAAGCCGGTCGTCCGCCAATCTCGCCTCCCGCAAATCATCGCGTACATCTTCCCGAATAATCGTTCGCTGCAGCCATCGGATGTCGATGCCGCGAAGCTCACTCGCATCAACTACGCCTTCGCGAACATTCAGGATGGCCGCATCGTCATCGGCGCGCCAGTGGACGAGGCAAACTTCGCCACACTGGTCGGTCTGAAGCAGCAAAACCCCTCACTCCAGGTGCTGATCTCGGTCGGCGGCTGGCTGTGGTCGGGAAACTTCTCCGATATGGCGCTCACAAAAGAGAGCCGAAGCCGCTTCATCGACAGCGTTTCGGAATTCATCGAGCGCTACAAACTCGACGGTCTCGACATCGATTGGGAGTATCCCGGGATGGCCGGAGCAACCAACCATTTCCGCCCGGAAGACCGTCGCAACTTCACGCTGCTCATAAGCGAGTTGCGGGCGCGCTTCAACCGCGATCAGCATAAGCTTGGACGCACGCTGCTTTTGTCGTTTGCCGCCGGCTCATCGAGCGACTACATAGCCCACACCGAGCTTGGCCGGATCGCGCGTTATGTCGACACCGTGAACCTGATGGCCTACGACTACTACGAGCCGGACAACGAAAAGATCTCCGGCAATCATGCGCCGCTCTATTCCGATCCCGCCGATCCGAAGCGAGTCTCCGCGGATCGATCCGTCGAAGAGTTCGAGCAGGCCGGCGTGCCGGCGCGCAAGATCGTGCTTGGTGTGCCTTTCTATGGCCACGTATGGGGCAATGTCGGACCGAAGGATCACGGCCTATTCCAGCCAGGCGCACCCGTTCCCAACGCATTCGCAAACTACGGCAACATCGTGAGCAGCATGATCGGCCACGGCTACACGCGCTACTGGGATGCTGCCGCGTCCGTGCCGTATCTCTACAGCGACGAGAAGCACGAGTTTGTTTCCTATGAGGACCCCGAATCGCTGGCCTTGAAGTGCGCCTACGTGCGGCGCAAAGGCCTCGCCGGAATCATGTTCTGGGATTACACCGGCGACCCCACAGGAGCCCTTCTGAACACCATCCATACTGCTTTCTATGGCAGCGGCTCTAACGCGGCAGGTGGCCGATGAGCGCGACAGCTTCCACACCCGCAATCGGGATCGCCGGCCAGGCGATCTCGACGCGCGTCCTCTCCATCGATATCTTCCGCGGCATCACTATGGCGGTCATGATTTTCGTCAACGATCTGGACAGCGTGCATGGCCTCTCAAAGTGGACCTATCACATGCCGGCAAATGTCGAACGCCATGACTTATGTCGACATGGTCTTCCCCGCGTTCCTCTTCATCGTCGGCATGGCATTGCCCATTGCGGTGCGGCAGCGGCTCAAGCGCAATCCGTCTCTTCCTGCGCTATGGATGCACGTCATACTGCGTTCTATCGCACTGCTCGTGCTCGGCCTCATTCTCGCGAACGTGGAGCACTGCGATCCCACGCGCATGCACATTCGTCCCGATGCCTGGGGGCTGCTCGGACTGCTTGGCGGCATCCTGCTGTGGAATGTCTATACCGGCCTCAGCCGCCGCACGGTGCTGCTGCTGCGTGGCAGCGGCGCAGCGCTGATCATCGTTATGCTCGCCATCTTCCGCCGTGCCACTCCGCATGGCGAAGCGTGGCTCAAATTTTCTTATCCGGAGATACTCGGTCTCATCGGGCTGACATACTTCGCTGTCTGCCTGCTCTACATTCCAACTCGCCGCTGGCAGATCGCGCCCGTCGTGTGGTTCGTGCTGCTCGTCGCCTACAACGCCGCGTGTATCGAACGCTGGCTGCCGCTCCAGCATGTCTCGATGTACATCTGGCCTTTCGGCAACGGAGCCATGCCCAGTCTGGTGATGGCCGGCGTCGTCACCTCGATCATCTTTCTGGGCGAGCACCGCTGGAAGACGCCGTGGCAGAAGATTCAGTTAGCGCTCCTGATGGCTGTTGTGTGTTTCGTCGCGGGCTGGCTGCTGGCTCCGCTCGGCATCTCGAAGATTCGCGCAACACCAACGTGGGCGCTGTGGACCATCGCAGCCAGTTGCGCGCTCTTCGCGCTGCTCTATTGGATCTGCGACGTGCGCAAGCTCACGGGCTGGGCATGGCTGGTGCGCCCCGCCGGTTCCAACACGCTGCTCACCTATCTCGTCCCGGATATCTACTACTTCCTCGCCGGGCTTACCGGGCTTGAGTATCTGCTCGGACATTGGAACGCCGGCTGGCCGGGGATCATCCGCGCTGTCTTGTTCACTGTCGCCATACTGCTCATCGCAAGGGCTGCTGACCAAGGCGCGCCTGCGGATGCAGCTTTTACTCTAATGGAGTGAAGACAGGTCGAGCTTCGTCACCGGCTGCGAGCCATAGTTCGCGACATAAGCAGCGCCGCTCTCCGGATCGACCGCAATTGCGTACGGATTCATCCCGCCCGGAAGAGTCGCGAGAACACGATTGCTCGCGCCATCGATTACCGTGACATTGTTGCTATGCGTATTCGCAACAAACACGCGGTGCCGGCGGCCATCCACGGCAAGCGCCTGCGGGTGGTGTCCGGCCGCTACGGTCGCGAGCGGCTTCAGCGTCGCGCCATCCAGCACGGTCACCGAATCGCCGACATAGTTGGCAACATAAATTTTGTTGGCTGCTTCATCGATCGCAACCGCGTCGGGCATAGCTCCGGTCGCTGCGGTCTCCGTTTTACCTGTCTCCTCGTGATAGGCGACTAGCGTGTCTTTGCCAATCTCCGTCACATAGACGATGCCCCGCTGCTCATCCACTGCGAGCCCCCATGGATGCGACAGGCCCAAGTCTTCGTGCCGCGCGCTCTCGTCCGCATCCAAAATCAAGAGCTTTGGATCCTCGTAGCTGATGAAGAATGCGCGATGGCGCCGAGTATCCGTCTCCACAAAATCCTTCGATCCGAGTGGGAGTTGCTTCGCGCTGTTCGTCGTTCCGTCGATCATCGTGACCTTATCGCTGAATGTGTTGGTCACGTATACGCGGTGCAGCGGGGCATCGATGCCGATCGCATAGGGCCGCGTATCCGTGGGAATCGTCGCGATGACGCGGTCTGCGTTGCCGTCGATCACGCTCACATTCCCGCCTCCGGCATTCACGACGTAGATGCGGTTCGTTGATGGATCAATCGAGACAGCGTTCGGCTGTCTGCCCACCGGTATCGATGTGCTTTGCCCGTCAGGACCGATCGACAGCACTCGGTCTCCCTCTTGATCGACGGCGTAAAAGCGATGTGTCGCAGGATTGACGGCGACGGCGTGCGGATGAATCGTCCTCCCGCGAGGTTCAGCGTCTGTCTGCGCCCGCACATCGCCTGCAATGACCAACATCCCTGCCGCTAATGCCAGCAGGCTCAACCGCCGCAGATTTCCGTATCGCGTCATCATCGCTCCATTCGTTCGCTGAATAATAATCCTCAGCGCGGGGCCGTCTATCAAGGTATAACGTTTGTGTTGCGGTATTCCCTGCCTTCCAGAAAGCGTTTGATGAACATTTCCAGATCGCTCTTGCGGACCGTCTGCATTCTCCTGCTGTGCCTCTGCTGCGCATTCAAACTGCCCGCCCAGTCGCGGGCTCCGCAATTTCACGTCATCGCGCTGGCAGAGAAGGGCGGCATCCACAAACCATTCGTGGACGCGGCAAAGGTGTGGCTCGCGCAGGAGTCGGCTCGCGATCACTTCGCCATTGATTACATTGAGGACACGAAGCCGATCGATGACGCCTTCCTTTCCCACTATCAGCTCTTCATCCAGTTGAACTATCCGCCCTACGGCTGGACGCCCACGGCAACGGCAGCCTTCGAGCGTTATATCGATGAAGGACGCGGCGGATGGATCGGCTTTCATCACGCCACGCTGCTCGGTCACTTCGATGGCTTCGGCCTCTGGCCGTGGTTCTCCGACTTCATGGGTGGCATCCAGTTCAAGGATTACGTCGCAACCTTCGCCACCGGCACCGTGCACGTGGAAGACCCGCATCATCCCGCGATGAAGGACCTGCCTGCCAAATTCCAGATCGAAAATGAAGAGTGGTACACCTGGGATAAAGACCCGCGCCCCAACGTCCACGTCCTGGCTACCGTAGACGAGAACAGCTACACGCCCTCAACCAACATCAAGATGGGCGGCGATCACCCCGTCGTCTGGACCAACGAACACAAGAAGGCGCGCAATATCTATATCTTTATGGGTCATCACCCTGAGTTATTCCAGAACACCTCGTTCACCACGCTCGTTCATAACTCCATTCTGTGGGCGGCACACCCATGATGCGCCGGCTGTTAGCATTTCTCTTCGTCATCGCAGTCGCGTGCTCCGCTATGTCGCAGACGGCACGGCCAAAATTTCACGTGCTGGCCTTCTACACGGAGAAGACGGAAGCCGACCACGTAGACTTCGCTCGCCAGGCCGTCACCTTCTTTGCAGACGAGGCAAAGCAAGACAATTTCGACTGGCACGTCAGCACGAATTGGAGCGACCTGAACACCGCAAATCTCAAGCACTATCAGCTTGTCGTCTGGCTCAACGACTCGCCGCACGAGCCTGCACAGCGCAGCGCCTTTGAGCAGTACATGAAGCACGGCGGTGCATGGCTGGGCTTCCACTTCGCCGGCTATAACGACAGCAGCACCGGCTGGCCATGGTTCTCGAATGAGTTCCTGCGCGCCGTCTTCCTGACCAACAGCTGGCCACCGCTGCCTGCCGAGCTGAAAGTTGAAGACCGAAATCACCCGGTCACGCGTGGCCTTCCCGCAACCTATACCTCACCGGCAAACGAGTGGTATATCTGGAAGCCCGATCCGCGCGCCGGCAATGATATTCATGTCCTGGTGAGCCTAAGCCCCACGAACTACCCGCTGGGTATGAAGGACACGCTGGTATCCGGCGACCTGCCTGTCGTCTGGACTAACACGAGATACAAGATGCTCTATTGCAACATGGGGCATGGCGACAAGGTATTCACCAGCGAGATACAGAACCAGTTATTCAGAAACGCGATCCTGTGGCTGGGTCAAGCCGCCGCGAAATCATCCAATCCTTAGCCTGCGAGTTAGGAAACGGCCTTCTTGCGGCTCTTCGCCGTCGCCTCTTTGCCCGCACGCTGTGGCTCTTTTTTCGCGGTCTTCTGCGGGGCCGCCGGAACCAGTGTTGGCCCGGTGCGCTCTTTCTCCGCGATGCTCTGTTTCAGCGCCGTCATCAAATCGACCACTGGAGCAAGCCTGCGTTTCTCCGCGCCCGGACGCGGCGCCTGACCGGCGCGTTTGGTTTCGATCAGCGCCAGCACCTTTTCTTTGTAGTTATCCTGGAACTGCTCCGGTGTAAAAGGCGCGCGCAGCGACTCCATGAATTTTTCGGCCAGCGCAACCTCCTGCTCGGGAACCTCCGATGCAGTGTCGTGCCCGTACTCGCCGACCTCTCGTCACTTCCGCCGGATAGTAGAGCGTGTGCAGCAGCAGACCCTTCGTCATAGGGGCGGATCAGCACAACTTGTTCGCGTCCGCTTAGCGTCACGCGAGCAATCGCGGCCAGCTTCTCGCGCGTCATGCCGCGAAATAACAGGTTGTATGCACGTTTTCCGGATTCTTCCGCGGCGGAGTAATACGAGGTCTCGAAAAAGATAGGATCCACCTCGTCCAGCGAGACGAACTGCTGGATCTCCATCACATCGGACGACTCAGCCTCAAGCGCCTTCAACTCGTCCGGCGTCACCGTTACATAGACGCCCTTTTCTACCTCGTAGCCCTTCTGTAACTCGTTTCGTTCCACAACGCGGTCGCACTGCGGGCAGAAGATCTGCTGCTTGATGCGGCCGCCGCATTCGCCGTGGATCTGGTTGAAGCTCACATGCTCTTCACGCGCCGCTGCAAACAGGCGAACAGGAACAGAAACCAGGCCGAAGGAGATATACCCCTTCCATACGGTAGAAGCCATAGACACACTCCGGAGGGAAAAGTATAGATGAATCAGCGAATTTGCCTATCCACTAAGGCAATACCTTCGCATTTTCATCGCCCTTTTCTTTGCGCTCCTATGGCAGTTGATATTCAATGTCGTAACTATGTTTCCCGCCCTCGATCGTGATCGTCATCTTGCCCGTCAGGCCGGTTAGTTCATCAGTCCCGGATTGCGGCACAACCATCACCTGCATCACTCCACTCTTTGGATCGGTCTTCAGCATCGACGCGTTGTGCATCAGCAGGAAGCTTCCACTGCGGCCCTTCAGCTTGCCGGTCACGCGCTCCATCGCGACATAGGCCATGGCTCCGGTCGATTCCGTGCCGCCGGTCAGCATCTCTCCCTGGCTCGTTGCTTCCAGATCTCCGGAGAAGGTCTTATCGATGGTCATGCTTCCCAGTCCTGCCGCCTGGCCCAGGGCCGATGCCTCAGCGGGCGTTATCTTCACCGCGAATGTTCCTGTAGCGTGCATGGTTGCTCCTGCCTTGTTGTTGGTTAGCGGTGTGCCGTTTCGTGCGTAAGCCGCACATCCGGCGATCAGACTCACAGCGAATAGCGCTAGAAATTTCTGTCTCGTCATATTGCATTTCCGGCAGCCATGCCAGCATAACAATCTTGTCCCTGAGAGGAGTTAGGAAAAGCAATAGTTAAGCGATCCTTTCCTCACCGGCATTCCGGCTGCCATCCTCCAATTGTGTTGGCTTGCGTCGCTGAACAGAAGTTCGTCCCTCTACAGTCGACGCTCCTCGTCGATTCGCTATGATGGCTGCTCGCAGCAGGGCAAGTGAGAGCCATGTCCACCATAGATCGACGTTCGTTTGTACAACTCGCCATTGCAATGGGAGCGACAGTCGCCTGGGGCGGCACGCTTTCTGCGTCGCCACGAAATTGGCGTGAGCGCCGAGACCTCTTCGCGGAAGGTGTCGCGTCGGGTGATCCCGAGCCCAACAGCGTGCTGCTGTGGACGCGCCGCTCTCCCGACGTGGAGCCAGTCGGCTCTCTGCAGGTTCAAGTTGCAGAAGATGTCTCTTTTCATCGCATCATCGCAACGGCTGATGCGCCCATTTCTGCTGCTGCGGACTGGACCACCCGAGTGCTCGTCGGCAGCCTCAAGCCTGCAACGGTCTACTGGTATCGCTTCGTCGATCCGCATGGCAATGGCAGCCGCGTGGGCCGCACCATCACCGCCCCGGCTGAAGATGATGCGCGGCAGGTGCGCTTCGCATTTGTAAGTTGCCAGAACGCGAACCAGGGCGCGCAGAACGCCTACCGCCGCATGATCTACGAGGACGAGCGCGCGCCGGCGGACCAGCAGCTCGGCTTCGTGCTGCACCTCGGCGATTTCATCTACGAGATCGTCTGGTATCCCGAAGATCGGCCACAGGGCATGTACGATCGCCGCCTGCGCGATATCGTTCGCTACCAGCACGGCGAAAAGATTCGCGACTTTCACATCCCCACAACGATCGATGACTATCGCGCAATCTATCGCGCGTATCTGCACGATCCTGACCTGCAGGACGCGCGTGCACGCTGGCCCTTTGTCGATATGTGGGACAACCACGAGTACAGTTGGCTGGGCTGGCAGTCGCTGCAGAAGTTCGAAGGCAAGACGCGGCCGGCACAAACGCGGAAGGTCGCCGCCAATCAGGCATTCTTTGAGTATCGCGCCGCACGCATGGCGCGACCGGCCAGCACGTCGCTCGATCAATTTCATCCTCCGCACGTCATCGACGCACCGGTCACGCATTTCGATCAGCACGGGCTCGGCACGGAGCCGAACAACCTTCTCGCCATCAACAGCCTCCAGGGATATCGCGCAATGCGCTGGGGCCGAAACGTCGAGCTGATCGTCACCGACCAGCGCAGCTACCGGTCCGAGGAGCCGCTGGACCGCGCCGAAGCCCAGCCGTTTTCTTCAGACGATTTCCCCGAGATGATGCCCGAAGAGGCGATGGTGATCCTGGATGCAGGCCGTGCCTACAATCAAGGCCAACCTCCAGCAACCATTCGCTATGGCAATTCGGAGGTTCCAAATTTTCGCAAGGCTGATCCTCCGCAAACCATCCTCGGCGAGGAACAAAAGCGGTGGTTTCTAGAGAGGCTGCGCACCTCAAAGGCCACCTGGAAGATCTGGGGCAACACCACCGCGACGCTCGATATGCGCGCCGATCCGCAGAACCTTCCCGCAGGGCTGACGCGCCCATGGCCCGGCGCCGGATACGCCGGCTTCGGTGGCGGCGATCACAGCAGCGCGTATGTCGAACGCGCGGAGATCTACGACTTCGTTCGTGAGCACCGCATCACCGGCTTCGCGACTGTCGCGGGCGATCGCCACAGCTTCTGGGCCGGGCTGGCTGCGAAGGCGCTTCCGCCGCAGCCGTTCGAGCCGGTGGGCATCGCATTCGTTACTGGATCGATCTCCGCTCCGGGCGAAGTCGAAGCCCTCGAGCACGGTTTCCCGAAGCAGCATCCATTGCGCCCGCTCTATTGTGGGACAGGCTGCTGCCGACGCAAAGCCGCAGCCCACCATCAACATGCTGCTGCATCACGGCGTGCGCTCGTGCCTGGAATATCAGAACTCTGGCGACATCGCGAAAGCGCGCGCCGCTTCAAATCCGGAGCTGTCTCCGCATCTCTCTTTCGTGGACATGGGCGGCCACGGGTATGCCGTTGTCACCGCGACCAGCGCGACCTTCACGACAGAGTTCGTCTGTATCCCGCGGCCATTGGAGCGTGCCACTACGCCGGATGGAGGTCCGCTGGTCTACCGCGTTCGGCATCACGCGAAATTGTGGCGCAGCGATGAAGCGCCGCGGCTGGAGCAGCAGGTTGTCGAGGGCGATCCGCGGTTCTCCGTCTGAACGCCTCAGCGTCCCACTGCAGCCATGCCCCCTGCGTTGTATCGCTCACCCGCCGCCACACCGCGCGGCGCCAGTGCATCCAGCGCGGCCAGATCGTCTTTGCTCAGCTGCACCTCGACGGCGCCAACATTCTCTTCAAGGTACTTCGTCCGCTTCGTGCCCGGAATCGGCACAATGTCCTCTCCTTGCGCCAGCACCCAGGCCAGCGCAAGCTGCGATGCGGTCACGCCTTTCTTCGCCGCCATCTCTTCTACCTTTCTCACCAGCGAGAGATTGCGGTCGAAGTTCTCGCCCTGAAAGCGCGGCGAGCTGCGGCGCCAGTCATCGGGCGCCAGGTCGTCGAAGCGCTTGATCTGTCCCGTCAGGAAACCGCGGCCCAGCGGCGAATACGCCACAAAGCCGATGCCCAGCTCGCGCACCGTCGGCAGAATTTCCTCTTCCACCTCGCGGCTCCACAGCGAATATTCCGTTTGCAGCGCGGAGATCGGATGCGTCGCATGCGCGCGGCGGATCGTCTCCGGCCCGGCTTCGGAGAGTCCCAGATACCGGACCTTGCCCTCTTCCACCAGCCGCGCCATCGCGCCCACCGTTTCTTCGATCGGCACCTTCGGATCGACGCGGTGCTGGTAATAAAGGTCGATGGTCTCCACACCCAGCCGCTGCAGACTCGCTTCGCACGCGCTGCGCACGTAAGCCGGGCTACTGTCCACTGCGCGGAAGGTCGGGTCCTCCGTCTTGCGCACGATGCCGAACTTGGTCGCGATCTGTACCTTGCCGCGGTGCGGCAGCAGCGCGCGTCCCACCAGCTCCTCGTTGGTGAACGGCCCGTAGATGTCCGATGTATCGAAGAAGGTCACGCCCAGATCGATCGCGCGATCGATCGTCGCCTCCGATTCAAACTGGTCACGCGGTCCATAAAACTCCGACATGCCCATGCAGCCCAGCCCCAGCTCGCTGACTTCCAACCCCCACCTGCCCAGCTTCCGTTTCTTCATGCGCGTCCTCCAACAACACGGCATCTCATCATCTTCGATGACAATAACTCACGAGAGGTCGTGAAGCGTTCAAAGAATGGGCGAACGAATCCGATTGCCGCGCCGCAGAATCGAAAGAAGAAAAGGAGACCAGCATGAAGATTTTCGTTGCAGGAGCAAGCGGCGCCATCGGCCAGCCGCTCATCACAGAGCTGATTCGCAAGGGCCACACCGTCACCGGCATGACGCGCTCCGAAGCCGGCGCGGAGAAGCTGAAGAAGCTTGGCGCAACCGTCGCTCATGTCAGCGCGTTCGACCAGGCCGCCCTTGAAGACGCACTCAAGCGTTCATCTCCCGAAGTCATTATTGATGAGCTGACCGCCCTTCCCCGACATCCCGCCGAGCTGCGGAGCCGCACCGGCGATCGCAAGCTGCGCCTTGGAAGCCGGATCCGCGCGCCGGCAGTGATATTCATGTCCTGGTGAGCCTGAGCCCCAAGAACTACCCGCTGGGTATGAAGGACACGCTAGTATCCGGCGATCTGCCTGTCGTCTGGACTAACAGGAGATACAAGATGCTCTATTGCAACATGGGGCATGGCGACAAGATATTCACCAGCGAGATACAGAACCAGCTATTCAGAAACGCGATCCTATGGCTGGGTGAAGCCGCGGCGAAGTCATCCAGTCCTTAGCCTGCGAGTTAGGAAACGGCCTTCTTGCGGCCTTGCCGCGCCTCTTTGCCGCGCGCTGTGGCTCTTTTTTCGCGGTCTTCTGCGAGGCTGCCGGAACCAGCGTTGGCCCGGTGCGCTCTTTCTCCGCGATGCTCTGTTTCAGCGCCGTCATCAGATCGACCACTGGAGCGAGCCTGCGTTTCTCCGCGCCCGGACGCGGCGCCTGACCGGCGCGCTTGGTTTCGATCAGCGCCAGCACCTTCTCTTTGTAGTTATCCTGGAACTGCTCCGGTGTAAAAGGCGCGCGCAGCGACTCCATGAATTTTTCGGCCAGCGCAACCTCCTGCTCGGGAACTTCCGATGCTGTGTCGTGCCCGTATTCGCCGACCTCTCTCACTTCCGCCGGATAGTAGAGCGTGTGCAGTAGCAGACCCTTGGTCATAGGGGCGGATCAGCACAACTTGTTCGCGTCCGCTGAGCGTCACGCGAGCAATCGCGGCCAGCTTCTCGCGCGTCATGCCGCGAAACAACAGGTTGTATGCACGTTTTCCGGATTCTTCCGCGGCGGAGTAATACGAGGTCTCGAAAAAGATAGGATCCACCTCGTCCAGCGAGACGAACTGCTGGATCTCCATCACATTGGACGACTCAGCCTCAAGCGCCTTCAACTCATCTGGCGTCACCGTTACATAGACGCCCTTTTCTACCTCGTAGCCCTTCTGTAACTCGTTTCGTTCCACAACGCGGTCGCACTGCGGGCAGAAGATCTGCTGCTTGATGCGGCCGCCGCACTCGCCGTGGATCTGGTTGAAGCTCACATGCTCTTCACGCGCCGCGGCAAACAGGCGAACAGGAACAGAAACCAGGCCGAAGGAGATATACCCCTTCCATACGGTAGAAGCCATAGACACACTCCGGAGGGAAAAGTATAGATGAATCAGCGAATTTGCCTATCCACTAAGGCAATACCTTCGCATTTTCATCGCCTTTTTCTTTGCGCTCCTATGGCAGTTGATATTCAAAGTCGTAACTATGTTTCCCGCCCTCGATCGTGATCGTCATCTTGCCCGTCAGGCCGGCTAGTTCATCGGTGCCGGAGTGCGGCACAACCATCACCTGCATCACTCCACTCTTTGGATCGGTCTTCAGCATCGACGCGTTGTGCATCAGCAGGAAGCTTCCACTGCGGGCCTTCAGCTTGCCGGTCACGCGCTCCATTGCGACATAGGCCATGGCTCCGGTCGATTCCGTGCCGCCGGTCAGCATCTCTCCCTGGCTCGTTGCTTCCAGATCTCCGGAGAAGGTCTTATCGATGGTCATGCTTCCCAGTCCTGCCGCCTTGCCTAAGGCTGATGCCTCAGCCGGCGTTATCTTCACCGCGAACCTTCCTGTAGCGTGCATAGTTGCTCCTGCCTTGTTGTTGGTTAGCGGTGTGCCGTTTCGTGCGTAGGCCGCACATCCGGTGATTAGACTCACAGCGAATAGCGCTGGAAATTTCTGTCTCGTCATATTGCATTTCCGGCAGCCACGCCAGCATAACAATCTTGTCCGTGAGAGGAGTTAGGAAAAGCAATAGCTAAGCGATTCTTTGCTCACCGGCATTCCGGCTGCCATCCTCCAATTGTGTTGGCTTGCGTCGCTGAGCAGAAGTTCGTCCCTCTACGGTCGATGCTCCTCGTCGATTCGCTATGATGGCTGCTCGCAGCAGAGGCAAGTGAGAGCCATGTCCACCATAGATCGACGTTCGTTTGTACAACTCGCCATTGCAATGGGAGCAACAGTCGCCTGGGGCGGCACGCTTTCTGCATCGCCACGAAATTGGCGTGAGCGCCGAGACCTCTTCGCGGAGGGTGTCGCGTCGGGTGATCCCGAGCCCAACAGCGTGCTGCTGTGGACGCGCCGCTCTCCCGACGTGGAGCCAGTCGGCTCGCTGCAGGTTCAAGTGGCAGAAGATGTCTCCTTTCATCGCATCATCGCAACGGCTGATGCGCCCATTTCTGCTGCTGCGGACTGGACCACCCGAGTGCTCGTCGGCAGCCTCAAGCCCGCAACGGTCTACTGGTATCGCTTCGTCGATCCACATGGCAATGGCAGCCGCGTGGGCCGCACCATCACCGCCCCGGCTGAGGATGATGCGCGGCAGGTGCGCTTCGCATTTGTAAGTTGCCAGAACGCGAACCAGGGCGCGCAGAACGCCTACCGCCGCATGATCTACGAGGACGAGCGCGCGCCGGCGGACCAGCAGCTCGGCTTCGTGCTGCACCTCGGCGATTTCATCTACGAGATCGTCTGGTATCCGGAAGATCGGCCACAGGGCATGTACGACCGCCGCCTGCGCGATATCGTTCGCTACCAGCACGGCGAAAAGATTCGCGACTTTCACATTCCCACAACGATCGATGACTATCGCGCAATCTATCGCGCGTATCTGCACGATCCTGACCTGCAGGACGCGCGTGCACGTTGGCCCTTTGTCGATATGTGGGACAACCACGAGTACAGTTGGCTGGGCTGGCAGTCGCTGCAGAAGTTCGAAGGCAAAACGCGGCCGGCACAGACCCGCAAGGTCGCCGCCAATCAGGCATTCTTTGAGTATCGCGCCGCACGCATGGCGCGACCGGCCGGCACGTCGCTCGATCAATTTCATCCTCCGCACGTCATCGACGCGCCGGTCACGCATTTCGATCAGCACGGGCTCGGCACGGAGCCGAACAACCTTCTCGCCATCAATAGCCTCCGGGGATATCGCGCAATGCGCTGGGGCCGAAACGTCGAGTTGATCGTCACCGACCAGCGCAGCTACCGATCCGAGGAGCCGCTCGACCGCGCCGAAGCCCAGCCGTTCTCTTCAGACGATTTCCCCGAGATGATGCCCGAGGAGGCGATGGTGATCCTCGACGCGGGCCGTGCCTACAATCAAGGCGAACCTCCAGCAGCCATTCGCTATGGCAATTCGGAGGTTCCAAATTTTCGCAAGGCTGATCCTCCGCAAACCATCCTCGGCGAGGAACAAAAGCGGTGGTTTCTGGAGAGGCTGCGCATCTCAAAGGCCACCTGGAAGATCTGGGGCAACACGACGGCGACGCTTGATATGCGTGCCGATCCGCAGAATCTTCCCGCAGGGCTGACGCGCCCGTGGCCCGGCGCCGGATACGCCGGCTTCGGTGGCGGCGATCACAGCAGCGCGTATGTCGAGCGCGCGGAAATCTACGACTTCGTTCGTGAGCACCGCATCACCGGCTTCGCGACTGTCGCGGGCGATCGCCACAGCTTCTGGGCCGGGCTGGCTGCGAAGGCGCTTCCGCCGCAGCCGTTTGAGCCGGTGGGCATCGCATTCGTAACTGGATCGATCTCCGCTCCAGGCGAAGTTGAAGCCCTCGAGCACGGTTTCCCGAAGCAGCATCCGTTACGCCCGCTTTATCTTGCGCAGGCTGCTGGCGACGCAAAGCCGCAGCCGTCCATCAACATGCTCCTGCATCACGGCGTGCGCTCGTGCCTGGAATATCAGAACTCTGGCGACATCGCGAAAGCGCGCGCCGCTTCCAATCCGGAGCTGTCTCCGCATCTCTCTTTCGTGGACATGGGCGGCCACGGCTATGCTATTGTCACCGCGACCAGCGCGAGCTTCACGACAGAGTTCGTCTGTATCCCGCGGCCATTGGAGCGTGCCACTACACCGGATGGAGGTCCGCTGGTCTACCGCGTTCGGCATCGCGCGAAATTGTGGCGCAGCGGTGAAGCGCCGCGGCTGGAGCAGCAGGTTGTCGAGGGCGATCCGCGCTTCTCCGTCTGAACGCCTCAGCGTCCCACTGCAGCCATGCCCCCTGCGTTGTATCGCTCACCCGCCGCCACACCGCGCGGCGCCAGTGCATCCAGCGCAGCCAGATCGTCCTTGCTGAGCTGCACCTCCACAGCGCCGACATTCTCTTCGAGATACTTCGTTCGCTTCGTGCCCGGAATCGGCACAATGTCCTCTCCTTGCGCCAGCACCCAGGCCAGCGCAAGCTGCGACGCGGTCACGCCTTTCTTCGCCGCCATCTCTTCTACCTTTCTCACCAGCGAGAGATTGCGGTCGAAGTTCTCGCCCTGAAAGCGCGGCGACGTGCGGCGCCAGTCATCGGGCGCCAGGTCTTCAAAGCGCTTGATCTGTCCCGTCAGGAAACCCCGGCCCAGCGGCGAATACGCAACGAACCCGATGCCCAGCTCGCGCACCGCCGGCAGAATCTCCTCTTCCACTTCGCGGCTCCACAGCGAATATTCGGTTTGGAGTGCGGAGATCGGATGCGTCGCATGCGCCCGGCGGATTGTCTCCGGCCCGGCTTCGGAGAGTCCCAGATACCGAACCTTGCCCTCTTCCACCAGCCGCGCCATCGCGCCGACCGTTTCTTCGATCGGCACTTTAGGATCGACGCGGTGCTGGTAATAAAGGTCGATGGTCTCCACACCCAGCCGCTGCAGGCTCGCTTCGCACGCGCTGCGCACGTAAGCCGGGCTGCCGTCCACGGCACGGAAGGTCGGGTCCTCCGTCTTGCGCACGATGCCGAACTTGGTCGCGATTTGTACCTTGCCTCGGTGCGGCAGCAGCGCGCGTCCCACCAGTTCTTCGTTCGTGAACGGTCCGTAGATGTCTGACGTGTCGAAGAAGGTCACGCCCAGATCAATCGCGCGATCGATGGTCGCCTCCGATTCAAACTGGTCACGCGGCCCATAAAACTCCGACATGCCCATGCAGCCCAGCCCCAGCTCGCTGACCTCCAACCCCCACCTGCCCAGCTTCCGTTTCTTCATGCGCGTCCTCCAACATCACGGCGTCTCAAGGTTCGATGACAATAACTCACGACAGGTCGTGAAACCATTCAAAGAATGGGCGCACGAATCCATGGCCGCGCCGCAGAATCGAAGAGAGAAAAGGAGACAGCATGAAGATCTTTGTTGCAGGAGCAAGCGGCGCCATCGGCCAGCCGCTCATCAAGGAACTGATTCGCAAGGGCCACACCGTCACCGGCATGACGCGCTCCGAAGCCGGCGCGGAGAGGCTGAAGAATCTTGGCGCAACGGTCGCGCATGTCAGCGCGTTCGACCAGGCCGCCCTTGAAGACGCACTCAAGCGTTCCTCTCCCGAAGTCATTATTGATGAGCTGACCGCCCTTCCCCGGCATCCCGCCGAGATGGCGGAAGCCGCACCCGGCGATCGCAAGCTGCGCCTCGAAGGGGGCGGAAATCTTCTTCGCCTTGCGAGGGCTCTGGGCGTGCGCCGCTACATCCAGCAGTCCACCGGATTTTTTGTACGGGCAGGAAAGGGATTGGCGGATGAATCCGAGTCGCTTGCCACAGATGCGAGTCCGAGCGTGTCCCGAGCCGCGCAAACTTACACCGAGCTCGAATCGCGTCTCCTGAATGTCGCCCGGCATCGACGGCGTTGCGCTCCGCTACGGATTCTTCTACGGCCCGAATACCTGGTACCACCCGGACGGCGCATCCGCCGACCAGGTGCGCAAGCAGGAGATCCCCATCATCGGAAAGGGTGAAGGCGTCTGGTCGTGGATTCACATCGAGGACGCTGCGCTCGCGACTGCGGCAGCGCTCGCCTGCCCGCCGGGCATTTACAACATCGTGGATGACGACCCGTCGCCCTTTCACGTATGGCTGCCCGCATTTGCACGCTTTGTAGATGCGCCCCCGCCGCCGCACGTGACAGAAGAGCAGGCGCGCGCCAGCGTCGGCGAGGATGCGATCTATTACCAGAACAAGCTGCGCGGCGTTTCTAATAAGAAGGCGAAGGAGGTTCTAGATTTCAAGCCTCGCCGTCTGGAATGGCTAAGGTGATCGGGAGGAAAGAACGCATGCAGGATGAGCGAACCCCGGCACCGGAGAACACGGCAGTGCGGGTCGCCTTGTGGCGGGCCATACACGTCCAGGTCGATCCGCCGCCGCACGTGCTCGAAGATGAAATTGGCCTTCAGCTAGTAGCTCCGGAGGATGGCTGGCGCCAACGCCCGGACATGGACCCGCAAGGAATGCGTCTCTTCCGCGCTTCCATCGTGGCTCGTGCTCGCTTCATCGAGGATTTGGTTGCCGAACAGGCCAGCCGCGGCGTGCTTCAGTACGTCATTCTCGGCGCCGGTTTGGACACTTTCGCTCAACGTAGGCCGGAGATCGCCTCCGGCTTGCGCATATTCGAGGTTGATCAACCCGGCCCTCAGGCATGGAAGCGGCAGCGCCTCATTGAGCTCGGCTACGGCATCCCGGACTGGCTGCGGCTCGTGCCCCTCAACTTCGAGGCGGACGAGTCCTGGTGGGAGCGGCTCAAGACTGCCGGCTTTTACGCAGGCCAGCCGGCGGTGGTGGCCTCTACCGGCGTCAGCATGTATCTCACGAAGGACGCGATCGCGGCTACGCTGCGTCAGATGGCTGCGCTCGCCCCGGGTTCCACATTTGCCATGACATTCCTGCTGCCCCTGGAACTCATGGACCCGGAGATACGGCCCGGCTTTGCGATGGCAGAGAAGGGAGCGCGAGCCAGCGGCACGCCATTCCTCAGTTTCTTCACGCCGCAAGAGATGCTGGCGCTCGCCCGCGACGCTGGCTTCAAAGAAGCAGAGCACGTCTCCGGCGCAACTCTTGCCCAGCGCTACTTTGCAGACAGGGTGGACGGCCTGCGGCCGCCGAATCATGGAGAGGAGTTGCTGGTAGCGACTACCTAATTGTCGCCTCGCCTCGCGCGTCGCAGCGAACAATCGGGCACGCTTGCCGCCGATGCTGGATTCAATTTCGGGCCGGAATTCGGGTCCATGCAAATAAGAACAGGAGCAGGAAGATGAGATCTATCCACGCCCAAGGCAGCCAAAGCAGCGGTATGCCGCCATTCACCTCATACCAGAAGGCCACGCCCGAATAAGCAGCTTTCAATCCCGCACCGTAGAGAACGAGGTCGCGATTCCTGATCGGATCAACAGCAACACGCCAAAACATCACGCCAAACAGAACCATAAGTAGCGCGGGAAATTTGATATATCCCATGTGGTTCGGTGGAGTTGTACTTGTTTGACGAAATATCGCAGAGCCAAAGAACAGGAAAACAATCCCCAAGACACCCTCGTAAAGTGAGGCGATTGCGAAAAGAATGCGTATCCATTTCAATTGCATAAAGGTGCGTTCCCTCTAGGTCTTCATTTTGTGACTGGCGAACTCTATTCCTTTCAAAAAAATCTAATCGTCGCGCGCGAACAGACTCCTTGCTATATAGCTGCGCTGCCAGCGCTCGGAACCCGCTCTCCAGTTCCGAAACTGTCATTTCCTTGGGTTGGAAGTTGACATCGAACAAGGTGCATAGCTCCCACGCTCATGGCGAAGGATGCGTCCTTCCGCCATCAACCGGTTATAGAGTGGTGTTCCGGGAAACGCGGTCTGGATCAGTAATTTGAACTTCCTGCAACCTGCTCTGTCGAACGAAGTCCCGTATTTGATCAAACGATTCCATGCCAGAGCCGTCGAGCCCCAGAATGAAGCACCCGTTCACAGCCACCCCATAATTCTGAATCTGATCGATGGCACTCAAATAGTGTTCCAACTGCTTGGCTTTCCAGTCTGTCTTTTGTTCCAATCCGCTCAAGGCCTTGAGTGTCGTTGCCTCGAATCCAATTAGAACCTGAGCGCATCCACTATCACGCATTAACGCAAGGAGTTCGGAGTCGCTTGCAACCGACAAATCCGTCTCGGTGAACCATCGGATCTTCTGCGGAACGAGTGCCCGCAACAGCTCCTTAGAATGCCTCTTGTTCACAAAGGTGTTATCGTCAGCGAACTCAATGAACGGAGCAGCTCCAAAGCCTCTTGATTGCTTCGATTTCGGTCACGACTCTTGCGACTGGCTTCAATTTATATGCAGGCGAGATCATGAGCGAAGCCGCACAAAATTCACACCGAAACGGACATCCCTCTGTGTCTGGACCGTCAGTCGGTTATATCGCTCAATCTCAAGAAGATCATGTCTTGGCACTGGCGCATGCGCCAGGTCAAAGCTTCTCCCGCGCCCGTCGTAAATACGGCGTCGCGGTGTGCCGGAAGACAGAACGTCGGATATCACCTCAGGCCAGCTCAACTCGCCTTCACCAACAACAACGGCGTCAGCATGCTGCAGAGCTTCTTGCGCCAGTGCTGTCACATGTAGCCCACCCAACACGACTTTCGTCCTAGTGCGCGATATCGATCTGCCAGGATATAGGCATCTTTGATCTGCGCCGTGAAGCTCGAAATAGCCACAAAATCGAATTCGTCAGGCACGCCATCCATCTCGGCTAAATTGGGGACTTCGCGATATGCGAGTTCGACGCCTGCGGGCGTCAGCGCGGCGAGCGTGAGCAACCCAAGACTTGGCAGTGAAGCGATGACCCGGCTTCTCTCAACAAAACCTGGCAGAGTGAGGCCGAGCGCATTCAGTTCGGGGTTGTGTGCCCGCACCCCGCTCATCGCAATGAGCCCAACTCTCACTTGTACTTGTCCCCACGAGTACACTCACAATCGCAATCAAACTAGCGGCAACCGGAATGGGGAAGAAGTGCCGGAGAGGTTTTTGCCATGCGCTTAGAAAACAACATGCCGGCATCGTGATGGCTGCTACCACAAAGGACCAACTGGCTACAGACAGACTCAGTCCTTCGAGATGCATTGGCGCCGCTGACAACCCGAATAAGACGTTGAGCAGCCCCATGCCAAAGAAGGATATGTGTCCAAGTCTCGTCAGGCGTCGACGATAGGACGGATATCCTCCCATCCAGTTTTCGGCATGAAAAAACAACCCCATCAGGGCGCCCGACAAGACGCCGACCAGTACGCATATCCAACCGCAATAGATATTCAGAATCGCAGGTTGCACGGTAAAGAGATCCTACAACTCACTCATGCGGTCGCGGCCGCCTCTGGTTCCTTCTAAGGGGCAATCCGGCACCGTTTCGGAACAAAAAACCGTAACCGCTGATCGGTGAAGGAGGTAATAGCCGTGTAAGTGGGCCTGCTATCGGACAGACGTGATGAGGAGAATGACCGCTTTCGAAGCGGGCACGCTTGCTCCGCGCGCTCCCCTCAGGCGATCCTGTGAACGATATGCAATCGCCCCAGCTCGCGCCCTTCCGCATCGCACCTTTCTTCAGCCCACGCCCCTGGGGAACGCGCAATCTCTCTCCCTGGTACGACTATCGGCCCGCCGAGCCGGTCGGTGAAGCGTGGCTCACCGGTCCGCAGTGCCTCATCGAGACCGGCGACCAGCAGGGTCGCACGCTCAGCGAGTTGGCCGCGGCCTATCCTGAGGCGCTGCTCGGCCCCCATCGCAACGAAGCCGGCGATTACCCGTTGCTGGTAAAGATACTGTTCCCGCACGACAAGCTTTCGGTGCAGGTACACCCGGATGACGCGCTCGCCCAACAGGCCGGACAGCCGCGCGGCAAGACGGAATGCTGGTACGTCCTCGATGCCGAGCCGGGCGCGGCAGTGGCACTCGGCCTCAAGCCGGGCAGCAGCGTGGAGGCTATGCGGAAGGCCATCGCCGACCACACGCTGGAAGCCATGGTCGAGCAGGTTCCGGTCAAAAAGGGCGACATGATCTTCGTCGATGCTGGCACCGTCCATGCCATCGGTCCCGGCGTCGTCTTGCTGGAAACGCAGCAGACCTCCGACATCACGTACCGGCTGTACGACTACGGCCGCCCGCGTGAGCTGCACATCGACAGCGGTCTGGCCGCAACCCGCCTCCATACCGCGGCCGGCAAAGTCGCTCCGAAGCCAGACGGCGCGCGCACAGTGCTGATCGAGCAGAAGTACTTCATCGTGGATCGGATTGTGCTGGACGCCGCTTCGTCCTTCCGCTCCGAGCTGCCGGCAGCCGTTCCTCATGCGCTCGTGGCGGTTGAAGGCTCGGCTGTTCTCCACGCCGAGGGCTGCGATCCGGTCGATCTGATTCCCGGACGTGCCGTGGTCGTCCCCGCTGCCGTGCGGGGATACCGGCTGCAGAGCGCTGGCAGTGCTTCTGTGATCCGCTCGCAGCCGCCGGTGGCTTCTTAACTCATTTGTAATAGTCACCGGTTACGAACGACGTTTAGTACCCCATACTGGCGCGTTAGTTGCATACTCTCGTAACTCCCCCTGTGCTTGAATAGGGCGAACTTCCCCTTAGCGGAAGACGTTCGCCCATTTTGGGACAACGTCCACTCCGGCCCAATAACCCTGGGGAAGGATCAATTCGGACAGCCCGCTCCATGCCGGGCAGGCTGTCTCCCGGTCGGGCGCAGAGGCACCATCAGAGTCCCTCGCAGCCCTCCGGCAGAAGAAGCGGAGCGGATGATGAAACGGTTGCAGGGCGGATCTGGCATTGGTGCACTCGTGTGGCTGCGTGGGGCTGTCCTGGTGGTTGCTGCCTGCCTGGCGGCGAACGCGGGCATGGCGCAATCCATCCGTCTTGTGCCCAGCACATCTCGTTTTGCAGGCGCCGTAACCGGCACGCAGCCGAGCGATGGCGGACTGGCCACAACGGTTCCGTTAAACGCCCCGGCCTATGTTGCATCGGATGTCTCGGGAAACATCTATATCGCGGATACCGGCAACAACTGTGTCCGCCGCGTGGACACCAGCGGCAATATGACGGTTGTAGTGGGTCAGCCAACCGGCACCGGCGATACCTGCCTGACGGCCGGCACCGTGACCGCCGATCCGGCAACCGGCGTGCTGATTCCGTCGGGGCTGGCGCTCAGCCCGGCCGGAGATCTCTTCATCGCTGACACCGGTCATAACTGCGTCCGCCGTTTGACTGCGGGCAGTACCGGCACCGCCAATCTTCAACCACTCTTCGGCAGCGCCTGCACCGAGCCGTCTTCGAGTGCTGTCGCGCCGGCGCCTGCCGGGTTGGCAGTCGATGCAGCCGGCAATCTCTACATCGCCGTCAACGATTCGGTCGATCACACATATCAGGTCATCCGCACCGGCCCATCCAGCGGATACGCTACCGCCTGCCTGGTCAGCGGCGCAGTCTCCACAGCCGTTGGTACGCAGTGCGCCGGCATCACCGGCGGTGTGGCGTTGGTTGCTCCTCAGGGCCTGGCGCTCGACGTGATCGGAAATCTGTATATCGCCGACTCGGGCAACGCCTGCGTCCGCGAAGTGACGACGGCTGGAGCCGCGATCACCGCAGCGGGCAAGTGCACGAACGACGGCAGCAGCTCAAACAGCACGATTCTGCAGAAACCGGTTGGCCTCGCAGCCGATTCGGCCGGTCACGTTTACATTAACGATGGCGGCCCCGGTCAGGTCTATGAGCTGGCCGCGAACCAGTTGGAGCTCATCGCCGGCGATGGCGGAATCACCCCCTACGCGCCCTCACAGGATGGGCGTGCCGCAGTCTCCGCCTCGCTGCTTAACCCACAGGGCCTGGCCGCGGACAAGACTGGAAACATCTACGTCGCCGACACCAACAACAACATCGTTCGCATCCTGGCTCAGGGGCTGCATTTTCCTGAGGCTCTGGTCGGCAATCACAGCCAGCCGCAGAACCTGTGGTTCATGATCACCAATGCGGTAAAGCTCAGCACTGCGCCCAGTGGCGATTTCTCGATCTCCGGCCTGAATAGCTGTCAAGGCTCCATCGCAGCGCCCGGCTCAGGCGTGGTCAAGACCTGCCAGGTTGTCCTGCGTTTCCTGCCCACTTTGCCCGGCTTGCGCACGGCTCCGCTGACCATCACCGACAGCAGCGCCTCGCCGGCAAACATCTACCGCTTCGGCCTGAACGGGATTGGGCAGAGCGCGGAAGCGATCTTCGTCCCCGGCACCATCAAGACGCTCGCGAGCTCGCTGGCCCAGCCCTCGGCCATCGCCATCGATAGCGCGGGCGACGTTTATTACGCCGAAAGCGGCACCGGCGCCATCTCCGTGCTGCCCGCCGGATCAGGAGCGCCGATCCAGCTCATTGCGCCGGGCGGCGCCATCCAGACACCATCTGCGCTGGCGTTGGACACCGCGGGCAATCTATATATCGCCGATTCCACTACGGGAGCCATCTTCCAGTACGACGCGAACGGCAACTTGACCACATGGGCTAGCGGGCTCGATCATCCCGTCGCGCTCGCTGCCGATCCGCTCGGCGATCTCTACGTTGCGGAAGATGGCGCGACCATCGGCGTGCTCGAGATCTATGCCGGCGGCCAGCAGTCAATCATCGCCGGACAGGGAAGCAACGGCGCGCCCAACGGCGTGCTCGCCACCGCGGCGAAGTTCGTACATCCTTCCGCGCTGTATCTCGATCCCGATGGCAATCTCTACGTAGCCGATCGCGGCGGTTTTCGCGTGTATCAGATTGATAGCGCCGGCGTCATTCATTTCTTTGCCGGCAATGGCACCGCAACCGATACAAATTCGAGCAACCGCACGGGTATCGGTCTGGCCGGCGTCTCCGGCATCTCCGCAGACCCGGCCGGGGATATCTACATCACCGATGCGGGCAGTAACCGCCTGTTTCTGGCCTACAGCGGCCAGGCGCAGAACCCGGAAGTCACGCTGCTGGCTGGCGACGGCACGCCCGGTTATACCGGCGACAACGGACCTGCGAACGCGGCAGAGCTGGATAACCCCATGGCGGTCGCCGTCGATGGCGCGGCAGAGGTCTTCATTGCCGATACCGGCAACAGCGCCTTGCGCGAGATCACCTACACCGACCCGACGCTCGACTTCGGCACCGTGAAAGTCGGCCAGACCGGTGGTCCGCTCGGCACGACGCTTTGGAATGCAGGCAACGGCGCCCTGAGCCCCCTCACCATGGGGCTGGACGATCCCGTCAACTTTGCGATCGACGCTATCGGTTGCGGCGGCAGCCTTGCGGAAGGCTCCACCTGCAATCTCAGCTTCTTCTTTACCCCGCAGTCGCCGGGCTCTTTCGTGGGCCACGAAATCCTGAGCGATAACGGGGTCACTCCGAGCCAGACCATCACTCTGATCGGCACCGCGCCTCCGCCGCCGGTAGCCACCATTACTGCGCCTGCCGTCACGGTGGTCTACGGCGATGCCTACACGCTCGCCGCCACCATTACCGGCAATCAAGCGAGCGCGCCCACCGGCACCGCGACCTTCTCTATTGCCAGTGCAGTGCTCTGCCCGGCACAGGCGCTGCCTGCAAATGGCGCTGTCTCCTGCTTGCCCTCGCCCACCCTTGAGGACGTTGGCACATACAGCGTCACCGTCTCGTATTCGGGTGACACCACCTATCCGCCTTCCACCACAATCCTCACGTTGATCGTGACGCCTCGCCCGGTCACCATCACGGCTGACAACAAGACTCGCCCGGTCAACACTGCGAATCCGCCGCTCACCGGCACGGTCGTGAACGTCGTGCCGGGGCAATCCATCACCGCTTCTTACAGCACCACGGCGACGACGCCGAGCCCCGCGGGAACGTATCCGATCACGCCCGCGTACGCCGTAGGCCCCGGCACCAAGGCCTCTAACTACGCCATCACGGTGATAAATGGCACCCTGACGATTACGACTACCGGAACGCCGGGCGCGACCATCGTTGGGCCTGCCGTCACGGGGGTCTACGGCAACACCTACACCCTCGCTGCGGCGATTACCGGCAACCAGACCAGCGCGCCCACCGGCACCGCAACATTCTCCATCGCCGGTTCGCCGCTTTGCCCGGTGCAGCCTCTGCCCGCGAACGGCGCCGTTGTCTGCTCACCCTCGGCCACGCTTGAAGACGCCGGCACCTACAACGTCACCGTCTCCTATTCGGGTGACTCTACGTATCCGGCCTCTACCTCAACCATCACGCTGGTCGTAGCACCGCGGCCAGTCACCATCACGGCCGACGACAAGACTCGCCCGGTCAGCACGGATAACCCGCCGCTCACCGGCACGGTCGTGAACGTCGTGCCGGGGCAATCCATCATCGATAGCTACAGCACAACAGCGACCGCTTCCAGCCCGGCCGGAACCTATCCCATCACGCCCGCATACACCATAGGCCCGGGCACTAAGGGCTCCGACTACGCAATCACGGTGGTAAATGGCACTCTTACAGTTACGACTGCCAGCGGAGGTGGAGGTGGAGGCTTTACACTTGCCGCGACTCCGCCCGAGCAGGAGGTCGATCACAACGGCACGGTGAACTACCCGGTCGCACTCGCTTCGACCGGCGGCTTCACCGGCCCGGTCTCGCTCACGTGTTCCGGACTGCCGCAGGGAGCATCCTGCGCCTTTGCGCCGGCGAGCGTCACACTCGCATCCGGCGCCACCGGAACTTCGACCATGACCATCACGGCCACAGCGGATACCACCAATGTTCCGACGATCTTCAGCAATATGCGAAACACGCAGCCCGGTTCGAATAGCGGCACTTCGCCGTTGCTCGCCTGGACCATGCTTCCGCTCGGCCTCTTCGGCTCCGGTGGAATGCTCTTCGGCGTGCGCCGTCGCCGCAGGCTCCTGATGCTGCTGGTGCCCTTCGCGTTGCTGGCTGCAGCTCTGGGCGTCACAGGCTGCGCGGCTCCCAGCAACTACAAGATCTACACCGTCACCGTCACCGGCACTGCCGCCAGTGGTGGCGCAACCATCACGCAGTCTTCGACTGTTGAGTTCGTTCTGGCTCGGTAGTGTGCAACTTCCGGCCTGCTGTCTCCCTTAACTCCGTACTGCGACCTGCGAATCGCGAACGGATTGTGGTTCGCGGCTGAGGAACACCGTTCATGCATCATCGCTCGAAAGCAACGCTGGGTCCGATCCTTCAAGGTCTGCTCGCCGTCAGTCTGTGCGTGCCGGTTGTGTTCGCGCAGCAGCCTGCCGCGTCCGCCGGAGCGACTGCGCCTGCCCGGCCAGCCGACGCGAAGACGAAGAGAACGGCGGCGAAACCGGCCAGCGATGCGATCCCGGCACCATCGCAGGACACATCCAGCGATCAGAATACGGGCGTTTCAAACCCGGACCCGGTCACGCCTGAGGCTGCGCCTGCGACCCCGGGGGCAACACCAGCGGCTGCAGATCAGAACTCTCAGAATGACGATGGTCAACCTGACGCCGGGCCTGACAACAAGGACGAATTAAAACCATCGGGGAACAGGTTTGTGCCGGATCAGCCGCCCCCGCCAGTCACGCCTGAGCTCGACAGCAACAAGCCGGCTCCTCCGGATGTCGGCCCTGCGCCAACATTCCCCGTAACGACGGTGGCCCCAAGCAGCGCTGCACCACAAGGCGTCTCCTCGACGCCCGCGGAATTTACGCCGCAAAGTGTTCCAGCGGCACCGGACAAGACAACGGCCCCCGCCGCTGCTCCCGACACACCGCTACCGCCAGCATCCGCGGATTCCTCTGCCGCGCCGCAACAGACCGCGCCAGTCGCACCTGCCGATGCGCCGGCGCAGCAGAACGCACCGTCAACGCCGGAAAACGCGACCACGCCCGTCGCTACCCCTGTCGCGGCAGTGCCGGATAGCACTGCCCCTACGTCATCAGCACCATCGTCGGCCGCCCCCGCAGCGCCAGCACAGTCATCACCAGATCAGCCAGCGGTGGCACAGCCATCGACGCCAGCACCGGAGCAGGCCCCGCCGCCCACAACGTCAGCACCCGCGGATGCCTCTGCCGCGCCCCAGCAGACTGCCCCTGCAGCATCTGCCGATTCACAGGCGCAGCCAACCGCTCCGGTGACACCGGACAGCGCGACTGCCCCGGCACCCGCTCCTGCTCCAGCATCGCCCGGGACGGCCGATAGCACGGCGCCGGGTGCCTCCGCGCCAGCGTCACAGGACCAGCAGCCGGCAGCGGAGCCTTCGACACCAACGCAACAAAGCGCGCCCGCACCGGCGGATACTCCTGCCGCCACGCCCCAGCAGACCGCCCCAGCAACTCCCGCAGACTCGTCAACGCCGCCAGCCGCTCCCGCAACACCGGACACTACGACCGCGCCGACGCCTGCAGCGCCGGACACCACCGCGCCCTCATCGGCCTCACAGGATCAGCCAGCCGCGGCGCCGCAGGACAACCAGGCCGTGAACCCCTCGCTGCCGGCGGCCCAGGTCAACGCGCCGGAGCCGCCGCCCGCGTCACGCCTCGATATCTTCGGCGGATACACGTATCTGCGCCCCAGCGGCAAGGTGGGCACCTTCAGCTTTCCCAGCCAGAACACGCGCGGCTACATCGCCAGCGGCAGCTATTACTTCAGCCGCCACTTCGGCGTGCAGGCGGAGTTCTCGCACAGCGAATACCCGCTCGGCACCACCGGAAGCTCTCCCGCTCCGCCGTTCATCCAGCTTGGCGGCGTCACCGACTCGTTCTACACCGCTGAAGCCGGCGCGGTGTACCGCTTCTTCCTCGGCCAGCGCCTTATCCCGTTCGTTCACTTCACGGGCGGCGGCGCAAAGGTGGCCGGACCCAAGTTCCAGCCTCCGACGTGGGGCTACGGCTTCGCCGGCGGCGGCGGCGTGGATGTTCTGCTGCCGCACACCAATGACCACGTAGCCTTCCGCCTCGTGCAGGCCGACTACGGCTACATGCATGCTGATCAGGGACCGCTGCAGCCATATGATCTGGCGGGCGGCTCGCAGGATGTGAGCGCGCTGCGCCTCTCCGCCGGACTGGTCTTCCGCTTCGGAGAGATGAACCCCATCCAATCGAAGAGCCTGGCCTGCGATGCCACCCCCGCCCAAGCCTACGCGGGCGAGCGCGTCACACTGGCGGCCACGCTGCGCAATTACAAAGACAGGACCAAGCATCCGTTCTCGTTCACCTGGGTGCTAAGCGGCGGCAAACAGCAAGGCTTCGGCCCGGTGATTTTTGTCGACACCACCGGACTCGCCGCCGGCACCTACCACGCGACCGCCCACATCTCCGCCAAGGAAAAGGGCAGGCAATTCGCGCAGTGCTCCACGAACTTTGTCGTCAAGTCTTCGCCCGCTCCGACGCTGAAGTGCTCGCCGGATCCATCAACCGTGACGCCCGGCCAGGTCTCAATCATTACGGCATATGCGGGCAGCATCCCGCAGCGCAAGCTGACCTACAGCTACACGACATCCGAGGGTCAGATCGACGGTAAGGACAACACTGCGGAGTTACACACCGACGGCCTGCCGCCCGGGGTCGCCAGTGTCACCTGCCGCGTTGTCGACGACCTGGGCCAGACCGCGGTCGCTTCGACCGAGGTCACCATCGCTCCCCCCGCGTTGCCGCCCGCGCCGAAGGCTCAGCCGCTCTGCACGGTCTACTTCAACCGCGACATGCGTCGCCCGGCCCGTGTGGACAACGAAGGCCGCGCCTGCCTGGATGACGTTGCGCTTACCCTCGAGCATCAGCCGGATGCCCGTCTGGTGTTGGTCGGCGAACACTCCGACAGCGAAGCCGACGGCCAGTTGACCGCGGCAGAGCGCGCCATGAACACGCGCGCGTATCTCGCGAACGAGAAGGGCATCGACCCGTCTCGCGTGGACGTCCGCACCAGCACCACGCCGGGCCGCCAGGTCCAGACGTATCTGCTGGCTCCGGGCGCCGTCTTTGACCAGCCGACGGAAGGCCGTATCGACGAGTCGAAGATCAAGATCCACGGTCAGCAGTACGCCCATCAGAAAATGCGCGCACCGCAGAAGGGTCCGGTGGGTGAGGGTGTTTCGCATCCGCCGAAAAATTAGAGCGACGAGTCATTTCTGACTTGTCATCCTGAACGTAACCGAAGGTGGAGTGAAGAGCCTGCCCTGAGCTTGTCGAAGGGATCTGCTTCACCTTCCGTTCGATGTCGGCGCAACGCGCCGCTCAACCAAAACTTCTGTCCCCGCACTTCCCAAAATGAAACTCAAAAAGCCGCTGTCGGCAAGTCCGGCAGCGGCTTTACCTTTGGCAGCATATTGCCTGCGCAGAAAGTACTCTCAAAACGGTCCAAAGGTGCTTAGAATGAGCAGGAAATAACTTTTGTGATATTGAGGCAAGTGAAGCGGGGCCCGTACCGTCCAATCAACCCCGGTTGCTGGCCGAACTTGGTCCGCAAAGTTTGCTCCGGTAGGGTTCTGAAGGATGAGCGGACTTCTCGATCTTCTGTCGCTTGGCTCGTTGGTGCTCCTGTTCACCTCGATCTACAGAAAGCGGCCGACCCTCCGGGTCCGCTGCTGGCTGATCGGCTGGTGTCTCATCCTGGTGCACTTCGCAGGGCTCATGCTGCGCCCCACGTCGGACCCGGGACGCAACAGCCAGGGCTTCCTGGTGCTCGGCTCACTCGTGCTGGGCGGCATCTGCTTCATCCTCTCCACCACATTTGTGCGGGACGTCGCCGGCCGCTGGCTGGCTGTGCTGGTCACGCTCGGTCTACCTTGGCTCGCCACAACCGCGGCTGGTTGTTTCCTGCCCGACGGCAGCCCCCTGCTCTCTCTGAGCGCCATCGCGGGCGAGGCCGCTACCCTCATCGTGGCCTGGCGCGTCTCCCAGCGCCGGCCCGCGCTCTTTGCCGTGCTGATTGCATCCGTTGCCGGATGCACCGGATGGCTCGGCTACGGCATCCTCCATCATCACGACGCGACTGCCATCGAGGTCATGCTGACGCAGGTGTATCTCCTGCTGGCGGTGCTTTACAGCTTCGATGTCTCGCGCTTCTCCGCCGGAGTTCGCACCGTCATCTTCAGTTTGTATGCATGGGCGGCGGTCTGGATCTCCGCTGCTGTCATGGAGACATTCTGGCCGGCAGTCCAGGTCCCGGAGCTGCTTTGGAATCTTCCTAAATATCTTGTTGCCGTGGGCATGATCCTCACGCTGCTGGAAGAAGAGATCGTCAGCGCAGAAGATGCCGGCGCACACTACCGCGTGCTCTTTGAGTCCAATCCGCACCCGATGTGGATGTACGACACGGAGACGCTCGCGTTTCTGCACGTAAACGATGCGGCGGCGCGGCAGTATGGCTATACGCAGCAAGAGTTCAAGCAGATGACCATGGCGGATATCCGCCCGGGCGAAGAATTCTCGAGGCTCGTTGCCGAGCTGAAGCGCACCTGCGAAAACCCGCTGAACGGTCCCTGGCGTCATCAGCGCAGGGACGGCAGCTTCATGCTGGTGGACATCGCCTCGCATCAGATCGAGCACGAGGGACGCAAGGTCACCTTTGCGCTGATGCAGGACGTGACCGAGCGCGACCGGCTGCACGAACAGCTTGTTTACCAGGCCAATCACGACATCCTGACCGGGCTGCCCAATCGCGCGCTGCTCGAAGACCGCATGGCGCAGACCGTTGCCCACGCCAGCCGCTATGGGCATAAGGCAGCTCTGCTCTGCCTGGATCTCGACCGTTTCAAGCAGATCAATGACACCTACGGCCATGCCATCGGCGACGTCTGCCTGCAGGAGATTGCGCGTCGTCTGAGTTCGCGCGTGCGCGCTGTTGATACCGTGGCCCGCACCGGTGGCGAAGAGTTCACTGTTCTTCTGCAGGAGATCGCCAGATCAGACGACGCCGAGCGCGTAGCCGCCGAGATTCTCCGGGGTCTGAACGAGCCCTATCGCCATAACGGCATCGACATCGATCTCACTGCGAGCCTCGGCATAGCCATCTATCCCGACCACGGCACCGATCCGGCGGTCCTGTGGCGGGATGCCGATACAGCCATGTACCGCGCCAAAAAATCCGGCGGCAACCAGTACATGTATGTCTCGCAGGAGATTTCCGCCGCTACACTCGAGGCTACGGAGCTAGAAAAACACCTCCGCCGCGCGCTGAAGGATGGTGGCCTGGAGCTGCATTATCAGCCGCTCTACACGCGCCAGGGGCAGCTCTGCGGGCTGGAGGCGCTGGTGCGCCTGCATCATCCCGTGCTCGGCCTGGTCTATCCGGACCGCTTTATCCCCATCGCGGAGGAGAGCGGCCTCATCGTCCCGCTCGGCAACTGGGTGCTGGACGAATGCTGCCGCCAAAGCCGCGAGTGGCAGGACAGCGGCTTCCATCCCGTGCGCATCGCCTTCAACGTCTCCCCGCTGCAGCTCACGCGTTTCGATTTCTCCAGCTACGTGATCGAACGCCTGCATCACTACAAGCTGCCGCCTTCTGCCCTTGAGATGGAAGTCACCGAATCCACCGTCATGCGCAACATCGGGCAGGTGGCGCAGCAAATCGATGCGCTTGCCCGCATGGGCATTCACTTTTCAGTGGATGACTTTGGCACCGGCTATTCTTCGCTCGCGCATCTGCATCAGTTGCCGGTGCAGACGCTCAAGATCGATCGCTCCTTTGTCGAACGCATCAACGAGCCTGACGGCACCTATGCCATCGTGCAGGCCATCGTCTTCCTTGCGCACAGTCTTGGGCTGATCGTCGTCGCAGAAGGCGTGGAGCGTGAAGACCAACTCGATCGCCTGTGGCAGCTCGACTGCGATCGCGTGCAGGGGTACTACTTCGCGCCACCGCTCGCCGCCTCCGCTATCACCCGCCTGATGACCGAGCAGGTGCGCATCCCGGTAGCCTCGGTCGGCGCCCCGCTCGACCACATCGCGCAAGTTCCCAGCGTGAGCTAGGCGTCACTTCAGTAGCAGCACAACAATTCGTCCATCCGACTGAAAGCTACCTCCGGTAGCCGTCCTCGCGTCCCGCAGCGGATTCGCCGGCGTCACATACGCTGCCGCCTGCAGATTGCCAGCGGCGGCAAAGCTCTGCTCCAGGAAGTCACGCTCATTATCGATCTCGGGATCGATCTTGTGCGTGATCCCGTTGTTCCGCTGATCTTTCTCGAAGCCGATGTCGTGCGTCGACGAGCCCACCCACAGGGGCTTGCCGTCCACCGTCTCAGTCGATTTCCAGACCCGCAGATGATGCCTTTCCGCAGCGACCGTGATGGGGTCGGCGCGCGCGTAAGAGAGGTCCTGTGGCCGGCCAAAGAGGTACAGCGTGCTCATGGGCATTTCCAGATACGACTGGTGCTGCAGCGTCTGCAAAAGTCCATGCACCACGGCATCCTGCTTGGTGCTGTCCACCGCCACCCAACCGGCATTCTGGAAAGCCTTCTTGACCTGCTCCTCCGTGCCGATCAGCGCGAAGTTCACCATATCGCCCGGATTGCTCTGCTGGTCGCCGACACGCCGCGGAATGTTGGTGAAGAGTGCGGGAGAAACTGCATCCGCGAGCACATCTTCCAACGCAGCGTCTGCGGCCGCCGGTGCGGGTTTCCGCGACAGGTGCAGCGTCACCGTGTAGCTGCCGGTGGCTGCAAGGTCCGGACTCACGTTGATTGCCAGGTAAAGCTCGGCCGCCGTCGACACCTCCAGCGTCTTATGCGCCCCGATGCCGAACGGCACCGTCGCATCACTGTTGCCGATCCGCGCCACCAGCGCGCCCACGGGCGAATTGTTGTCCGGAAACTGCCGCAGCAGATCCTTCCAGCCGCGCGCCGTGCCATCGGCGGTCACCTTGCGGCCATCGGCCAGAGAGACATTGCCAGTCGCGGCGCACTCCACCGAATCGCCCGGCGCAACAACCAGTTGCGTATCCACCCAGTCAGACCCCGTAACGTTCACCTTGTAGCTAGTCTTGCGAGCCTTCAGACGCTCCGCCGTCGGCTGATTGAGAGGAATCTTTTCGACGCCGGGGCGGGCCTGGACAGCGCTCGGCGCCTGCCCGGACGGAGCAGACGCGGGCGCAGGCGTCTGCGCCATGGCGCCGCTTGCTGCAAGCAAAAGGGGAAACAAAGCTGCAGAGGAATTCCGCACAGCCAAAACGTACCACTGTTTGGTCAATCGCGACGCAGCGCTGCAGCCAGCGTGCGCACATCCTCTTCGCGCACCTCATAGCGAGGGAGCGCATCCGGCAGCACATGGATCGTGGAATCTTCGCGCGCCAGCGGGCGACGCATGGACGAGTGGATTGCAGCCACGCCGGAAGCCTCACACAATCCCACGGCGTTCTGTAACCGCACGCCGGAGCCTCCCATGATCTCGATCCGGTCTCCCGCGCGCTTCACCAGCCGGGCAACGGCATCCACGCCTTCACTCAACCGTTCTGCGCCCCCGGAGGTCAGCAGGATGTCCGTACCCGCCGCGATGACTGCTTCGAGCGCAGCATCCAGGTCGCGTGTTACGTCGAACGCGCGATGAAAGGTGACGCGCATCGGGCGAGCCGCTTCGATAAGCCCTCGGGTCGCCGCGACGTCCACCTCGCCTCCGCCAGTCAGGATCCCCAGAACCACGCCGGCGGCCCCGGCATTCTTTGCCAGCTCGATGTCGCGTTCCATCGCGCGAAATTCACCAGCACTGTAGAGAAAGTCGCCGCCGCGTGGCCGGATCATGCAGTGGACCGGAATCGCGATGCCGGCCACTACCTGTTCCAGCAGACCAAGGCTGGGGGTGACGCCGCCACCCGCAAGTTCGCCGCACAGCTCGATGCGGTGCGCGCCGCCGCGGTCTGCGATCTGTGCGTTCTCGAGTGTCTCAACGCAAATCTCGAGCTTGGGTGAACGCACCCTGGCTCGGGGTGCAGTAGCAGTCGGCGCGTGGGCGAGCATGCAACTCCAACATACCGCAGTTGCGCCTTCCGCGCTGCCTGCCTGAAGTACCCGGCTTGTTGCGGCTTACGATACTCTGACTTCCATTCCGCAAAGGGGATTTTCACCCATGATCTTCGCCGCGATGGCCTCTGGTTTCCGCCGCGTCTGCACCGCTCTCGTTCTTCTGCTCGCGGTATCGCCTGCGATGGCGCAATCGGCGCCCGGCAGCCATCGCTTCGTCGTCGCACACGGCAGGTTTGAACTGGACGGCAAGCCTTTCCAGATCATCTCCGGCGACATGGATTACGTGCGCACCCCGCGCGCCTACTGGCGCGACCGCCTGCGCATGGCGCACGCCATCGGGATCAACACGGTGATGACCTACGTCTTCTGGAACTTCCATGAAGCCCAGCCCGGCCAGTATGACTTCACCGGACAACGAGATGTCGCTGAGTTCATTCGCGAGGCGCAGCAGGAGGGGCTTTACGTCATCCTCCGTCCCGGCCCGTACAGTTGCGGCGAGTGGGACCTGGGCGGCTATCCGGCGTGGCTCCTGCGCGATCGCAATCTGAAGCTGCGCAGCCTCGACCCCGCCTATCAGCAGGCGGCCGGCCGCTGGATGGATCGCCTCGGCAAAGAACTGGCCCCGCTGCAGCTCGAGCGCGGCGGTCCCATCCTCGCCGTGCAGGTGGAAAACGAATACGGTTCCTTTCAGGACGCCAAGGAGAATGACCACGCCTACATGGAGCGCGCGCGCCAGATGGTGCTCCATGCCGGCTTCACCGATGCACTCCTCTACACGGCAGACGGGCCCGAAGAGTTGACGCGCGGCTCGCTGCCCGAGCTGCCCGCGGCCGTTGACTTCGGCACCGGCGATGCCGAGAAAGGGTTCGCACTCTACGGCAAGCTTCGTCCGGATGGGCCATTCTTCTGCGCCGAATACTGGGCCGGCTGGTTCGATCACTGGGGCGCAAAGCATGAGCACACGGATTCAGCAAAGCAGGTCGCGGAGATTGGCTGGATGCTGAAGCAGGGCTACTCCGTCAGCATGTACATGGTCTTCGGCGGCACCAGCTTCGGCTGGTTCAGCGGTGCAAACTCCAACGGCCACAACTACCAGCCCGACGTGACCAGCTACGACTACGACGCGCCCATCGACGAAGCCGGCCAGCCGCGGCCAAAGTTCTTCGAGATACGCAAAGTGATCCAGGAGGCGACCGGCGTCACGCCGTCACCCGTACCGCCTGCGCCGGTGCTCGGCTCGCTGCCGCCGATCGCGCTCACGGAATCCGTCTCGCTGTGGGACTCACTCCCTGCTCCCATCAAATCGCAGCAGCCGCTCACCATGGAAGACCTGCATCAGGACTTCGGCTACGTGCTCTATCGCACCACGCTGCATGGGCCGGCATCAGGCGATCTGGTGCTCGACCAACTGCACTCCTATGCGCGCGTCTATCTCGACGGCAGACTCGCCGGCGTCTTCGACCGCCGCTTGGGAAAAATGTCGATGCCGCTCACAGTTGCTGGGAACGAGCAGCGCCTCGA
>CAVTQV010000002.1:0-331561 GCA_963736915.1 uncultured Acidobacteriaceae bacterium
ATTTTGAGTCCGCTGCGTCTGCCAGTTCCGCCATCCCGGCCTTTACCTCAGGAGCCACCTCACCCCGCCTGACCTTCGCGGGACACAGGCTCAATGACCCTCGTCAGTCTCGCACGGCAGGCTGCTGGTCGCAAGCTGATAGCAATGCCGGAATGAACCCGGCGATTCCGGCGACGCGCCAGCTAGATTACCTGCTCGCGGGCAACACCAGATATTGCTCCAGCTTCCCGTCGGGCTCTTCGTAAGTCGTCACTGTGAGCCGCCGATCGGGAAACTCAACGCGAAACGCCCGGAAGATCATTCCGCCGCGCGGCTGCTCCGCTATTTGCGCAAAGCTCTGCGGCTTGCCCAGCGGCTTCAGGCTGCTCGCGAAGTCCTGGATCGCCTCCGCTGTGAAGTAGTTGTTGCACAGCTCCGTTAATTGTGAGCGGTCAAGCTGTCCATCCTGCAAACCAGTGAATATCTTCAGCGCGCGTGCTTCCGCGGCTTTTGCTCCAGTATCCTGGGCGACATTCGTACCCGCCGTAAGCACAATCGGGGCCAGCGCGCGGGCGATCGTCGCGGCCGCGCTGGATGCATCGATATTTGTCAGCACCGTCACGGCCGCTTTACTGTCCGGATAAATCGTGTTCTGCGAGACGAAGCCAGAGACCTCGCCGCTATGCGAGATCACATGCTGCCCATCGTGTTCGCTCACCTGCACGCCCAGCCCATAGCCTGTCTCTTTCCCATTCTTCAGCTTCACGTTCGTAAACATCGCCTCGTACGACTCAGGCTTCAGCAAAGTGCGGTTCATCATGCTGATGTTCCACAGCGCCAGGTCGCGCGGTGACATCGCCAACTCGCCCGCGGCGAACATCCATCCTGTGCCTTCCAGCGGCGCCGGCCGCAGCGGCCCCAGCGCGTGCTGGTAGTAGCCCGTCGGATCGGTCGGCGGCAGGTGGCTCGCATCTTGGTCGCGCACGCCGCTCATATGCAGCGGCTCGAAGATGCGCGCGCGCAACTGCTCCACCAGTGGCTTGCCGCCGACTATCTCCGCAATCCTGCCGGCAATCACGTAGTTCGTGTTTGAATACTGCCACTGCGTGCCCGGATCGAAGTCCAGCGGCTTCTTGCCCCACACATCCAGGATGTGCTGCGGATTGCTTGGCGCCATCATCGACGTCATCACGTAGTCTTCCGGCCAGTAGTCCTGATAGCCCGCAGTCATCGAAAGCAGTTCTCGCACTGTCACCTCATTCGCGCGGGTCAGCTCCGGCAGATACTTCCCAACCGGGTCATCCAGCGTCAGCTTGCCGTCCTGGACCAGCATCAGGATCAACGCCGCCGTGAACTGTTTGCTCACAGAGCCGATCGAATACTGCATGTCGGTCGTCGCCGGCATCGGCGGCTGCAGCCGCGCGTTGCCATACGCGTGCAGGTAGACAATCTTCCCGTTCTCGACCAGTGCAATCGAGGCGCTCGGGATCCCAGTATCCGCAATCACTTTCTCGACCGACTTATCGGCGCGTGCCGTGTCTGTGGCGTCCAGCGTGTTCTCGGTCTGTGCAGATAAGGTTGCAGGAAGCAGCAGGGAAGCAGCCGTAAGCAGAAGCATTGCAGAGCGCATGGTCGCGAGAGTATCAAGAATTCCTGCAGGCGGCACCCTTCTGTATCCATTACGGTTGGATTTCCTCCCTCTCTGCGGGGCATACTGCTATCAACCACATTTGGAGATTCGCGGAGGAGGAATATGTCGGATAACGACGGCATCAGCAAGGTGATTGAGGGCTACCGGCACTTCCGTGAAGAGGTCTACCCGGAGCATCGCGAGCTTTTTGAAGAGCTCAGGAACCAACAGAATCCGCAAGTGCTCTTCATCACCTGCGCCGACAGCCGAATCGATCCGTCGCTCATCACGCATACTGAGCCGGGCGACCTGTTTATCTGCCGCAACATCGGAAATATCGTGCCCGCCTACGGAGAGATGCTGGGCGGCGTCTCTGCCGTCGTGGAGTACGCGGTCTCTGCCCTCAAGGTCACCGATGTCATCGTCTGCGGTCATTCCGACTGCGGTGCCATGAAGGCCCTTCGCGATCCTGCCTCGCCTTCGCTGGCCGCCATGCCCACCGTCAAAAGCTGGCTGCGGAATGCCGATGCCGCGCTGGGTGTAGTCCGCGCCAAATACCCCAATTCCTCTGGCGATCACATGACCCGGGCCCTCATTGAGGAAAATGTGCTCCTCCAGCTCCAGCACCTCAGAACCCATCCAGCCGTGGCCGCCGGGTTGGCATCCGGCACTGTCCGCCTGCATGGCTGGATCTACAACATAGGCAACGGCCGGGTACTCGCCTTCGATTCGGCCAAACAGGAGTTCGCTCCTCTGGAAGAGGTCCTTGGGATCCAGCCCGCCGAAACCCCCGCCAGCTGATCCGACCGGTCGCCAACCAAGTCTGGTTAATCCAGTATCGTCAAAGACTTAGCACGATAAAATGGATCTTTTGCTTTGGTCCTAAGCAGCTATTTCTACCCAAAAAATCTCTTGGAATCCCGCCATGCGATTCCTGCATCAGATAGATTGACAATAAGTCACTCAAGTGCGACAGTGATCGAAACGCACGAGCGACGAGGTCAGGAGAGTTATGGCAAAGATTATCGGTATTGACCTGGGAACCACCAATTCCGTGGTCGCCGTCATGGAAGGCGGAGAGCCCAAGGTCATCCCCAACAGCGAGGGTGACCGCACAACTCCGTCCATTGTGGCCTTTACCAAGACCGGAGAACGGCTGGTAGGCCAGACGGCAAAGCGGCAGGCGGTGACCAACCCGCAGAACACTATTTATTCCATCAAGCGCTTCATGGGCCGTCGCGCCAATGAAGTCACAGACGAAATGAAGATGGTGCCCTATACGGTCAAAGCGCAGGGCGACCACGTCGTCATCGAGGCTCAGGGCAAGGACTATACACCGCCCGAGATTTCGGCGATGATCCTTCAGAAATTGAAGCAGGCGGCAGAGAGTTATCTCGGCACCACGGTGACCGAGGCAGTCATCACCGTGCCCGCGTACTTTAACGACGCGCAGCGGCAGGCCACCAAGGACGCCGGCCGTATCGCCGGTCTGGACGTGAAGCGCATCGTCAACGAGCCGACGGCGGCAGCGCTGGCCTACGGTCTCGACAAAAAGAAGGACGAGACCATCGCGGTCTACGACTTCGGCGGCGGCACCTTCGACATCTCCATTCTTGAGGTCGGCGAAGGCGTTATCGAGGTGAAGTCCACCAACGGCGACACGCATCTGGGCGGCGACAACATCGACCAGCGGATCGTCGACTGGCTCATCGATGAGTTCAAGAAGGACGAAGGACTGGACCTGCGCTCCAAGGGCAACGAAATGGCCCTGCAGCGTCTAAAGCAGGCCGCTGAGGCAGCCAAGATCGAACTTTCCACGGCAATGGAGACGGAAATCAATCTCCCCTTCATCACCGCGGACGCAAGCGGTCCGAAGCACCTGGTCCGCAAGCTGACCCGCGCCAAGCTGGAGCAGCTGGTGGATGACATCCTGCAGCGCTCCATCGAGCCGTGCAAAAAGGCCATGAGCGATGCCGGCGTGAAGGCGGACCAGATTAATGAAGTAGTGCTGGTCGGCGGTCAGACCCGCATGCCGAAAATTCAGCAGATCGTGAAAGAGCTCTTCGGCAAGGAGCCGCATCGTGGCGTGAACCCCGATGAGGTGGTCGCGATCGGTGCAGCCGTGCAGGCTGGCGTGCTGGCAGGTGAGGTGAAGGATCTGCTGCTGCTCGATGTCACACCGCTGACGCTGTCCATCGAAACAGCAGGCGGCATTGCGACGCCGATGATCGCGCGCAATACCACCATCCCGACCAAGAAGACCGAGACTTTCTCGACCTTCGCGGACAACCAGAGCGAAGTCGAAGTCCACGTGTTGCAGGGCGAGCGCTCGATGGCGGCGGACAACCGCACGCTCGGCAAATTCAAGCTGGGCGGCATTGTGCCGGCTCCGCGCGGCGTGCCACAGATCGAGGTCACCTTCGACATCGATGCCAACGGCATCCTGAACGTGCTCGCGAAGGACCGCGGCACGGGCAAAGACCAGAAGATCACCATCACGTCGTCTTCGGGCCTGAGCAAAGAGGAAGTGGAGCGCATGGCGCGCGATGCCGAATCGCACGCAAGCGAGGACAAGGAGAAGCGCGACCAGATCGAGGCCCGCAACGCGCTCGACAGCATGGTCTACAACATCGAGAAGATGTTGAAGGAGAGCGGCGACAAGGTCTCCGGCTCGGAGAAGAGCGATGTCGAATCCGCTCTGGCCGACGCCAAGAAGACCTTGGAAGGCACGCCGAGCGCGAGCGAACTGAACGGTGCACGGGAGAAACTGACCGCTGCCTCGCACAAGCTGGCCGAGGCCATGTACAAGGCCACCGCGAATGCCGCTCCAACCGACGGCGCCCAGGCTGCTGCCGGAACCACGGCTGGCACGGGCACAGAAGAGCCCAAGAAGGACGAGGGTGTCATCGACGCCGAGTACGTGGACGTCGAAGACAAGAAGTAAAAAAGCTCGGACGGAAGTAACGCATCGGCAGATGACCCGCATGTCGTCTGCCGGGGCACTGGTAAGGGGCGCTCGCAGCAATTGTGAGCGCCCCTTGCGATATCCGGCCGATAAAAGCAGTACGCAAAGAAGTAGGGGTGAAGGATGCAGCAGAGAAACGGGCACACAAACAACGACGCCCCCGCACAGGCGAAGGCGGCCGTCGAGGGACAGACAATGACCAACACCATGTGGCGGTGCGTGCAGTGGCGCGCAGGACAGATCCTGAATAAGGTGCTGTTCAACTCCAAATCCGAAGCGGAGAAATTCTGCGCGCAGATGCATCGCGCCGAGCCGGACATCTTCTGGCGTATGGAGCCGGTCGAAGCGCGACTGGTCTGGAACTAAAAGATCAACGGACGCCCCATCCCGGCGAGGCCGGGGTGGGGTTGTTTTTAGCAGTACTCTAATCAACGATGCCATCGACACAGAACAAGGACTATTACGGAATTCTCGGAATCAAGAAAACGGCCACGGCGGATGAGATCCGCAAGGCCTTCCGCAAGCTTGCGCGCAAATATCACCCGGATGTGAATCCCGGCGACAAAAAGGCGGAAGAGAAGTTCAAGGAAATCTCCGAAGCCAACGACATCCTGAGCGACGACAAGAAGCGCAAGATCTACGATCAGTTCGGCTTCTACTCCGACCAGATCGATCCCGCGCAGGCCGAGGCGGCCGCTCGTGGTAGCTATGGACGTCCGCGCTCCGGCGGAGCAGGTCCGCAACAGGGTGTTCCCTTCGATTTCGAGGGATTCGATTTTTCCAATTTTGAAAGCGGTCCCGCAGCACAGCAACACCAGGCGCCATCGGGTGCACCGGGCGGCACCGGCTGGGGCGGTTTCCGCGACATCTTCTCCGGCATTTTCAATCAGCAAGGCGGAAGACAGGCGGAGCGCGGCCCGCAGCCCGGCACAGATATCGAATACACCGTCAACGTGGACTTCTGGACCGCCGTTCGCGGTGGCACGGCGCGGCTGCAGATTCTGCGCCAGGAGACCTGCCCCACCTGCCACGGTAAAGCGTCATCCGGCGTGCCGGTACAGTGCCCGGAGTGCCATGGCACAGGCCACGTCACGCAGATGGGCGGGCGCATGAAGTTCAACATCCAATGCCCGCGCTGCGGTGGCTCGGGCCGCATCGAGGAGACCTGCCCCACCTGCCACGGCGACGGCACCGTACAGCGTCCGGAGACCATCGAGTTCCGCATTAAAGCGGGCACGCGCGACGGACAGCGCATCCGCCTTGCGGGTAAGGGAAATGCCGGCACCAATGGCGGTCCGGCGGGCGATCTTTACCTCATCATCCGCTCCGGCCCGCATCCGGTCTTCCATCGGGTTGCCGACAATATTGAGATCAACGTGCCGGTTCGTGTAGACGAGGCCGCACTGGGCGCGAAGATTGACGTGCCCACCATCGACGGCCGCGCCCAGTTGCGTATCCCGCCCGGTACCCAGAGTGGCCAGAAGCTGCGCCTGCGGGAGAAGGGCGTCCCGTCAGCCGCGAAGGAAGGCCACCGCGGCGATCAGATCGTTACGGTTGAGATTACAGTGCCGCAGCTTCGCGACGAACGCTCGAAGGAGATCCTCCGCGAATTTGCGCAACTGAATCCTGACGATCCGCGGGCGGTGCTGTGGAGTAAGGTATAGGGCGTCGACGATTGCCATCGAATGTTCCACGTGGAACATTATTGTATCTTAGATATATCTAGACTGCTCTTTTCACTGCATGCCAGCAGCTGACGCAATGGTGGTAGTCAGCGGCTCGCGGAGCAGGGGCTCCAGCCTCGATCCCGTCCACAGCATGTAGTACTTACCGCAGCTACCGGCAATGTTGCTATGGCAGCCCTGCATGACCAGCAGGCGACTATCGGACTTGTACTGGAAGCCGAAGTTCGCGTCCGAGGCGCCTTTCGAAGCGGTCAGGTTGAATCCCGGCTCATAGACGCGGCCGTTCAACTCATCCACGATGAAGAAGGTGGTGCAGCCATCGCCACAGCCCCATTGCAGCAGGGCGTAATGCCCGCCGAAATTGCTTCCATGGCTTGATCCCTCAACGATCCGTGTGCGGAAATAGGCCTTGGTAGAGGTATTGATAATGGGCTCGGACTTCAATCCCGCGGGCACCGTCATAGCCGGATAGTCGGACGCTGCCGGCGTCCAGCCTTGCTGGGCCTGAACCGGCTGGGCAAGTATAGATGCGACTGCGAAGGCGAAGGCGGCTGTTAGGAACCGAACGTTCTTCATGACGGAAGTGTGCGCCGAGACCTGGCGGATCACCAGCAAGTAATCAGGATTCTCAGTTACCGAAGGGTAGAATGGTCCCAAAATTACACGCCCCGCCTGAGGTGCAACTTTTGGTGAACAGGGTGATGTCCTGGGCAGAAGAGCAGCTCAAGGCGGAGGGCCGGGTTCCCGCCGCCGCCGCGTGGCTTCCGCGGGTTAGTTCCGAGCCGGGATTCCGCATTTTGGACGGTTCGGCTGCGGAGGCATCCATCGCGCAGCAAGAGAGCTTGCTGGCTGCCGATCTCCAAGCACCGTGGCGCCGGAACGAGCTGGCGGCCATCCTGCTGGCAGCTCCGGTGCTCTACGGCCGCAAGGGTTCTACGGAGAAGACCCAGGCGGTACGGCTGCACGTAGAGACACGCGGGGAGACACGCGGGGAGGCACGCGGGGAGGCAGCCGCCGGCTACTGTGCCGACATCCTTATGCCATACCGGATACGCGCTGCCGGACGGTGGCGCAGCGGCTCCCGGAACCGCGTACACTTCAGCCATCCGGTGGCGCAGGAGAGCGATTCTTTCGCCCCGGTGTAGGAAAACGAGACGAATGCCGACGAAACGCAAGTCCAAGGGCGCCTACATGATCTCCGCCGTCGCGGAGATGTACGAGATTCACCCGCAGACCCTCCGCCTTTACGAGCGGGAAGGGTTGCTGAAGCCGTCGCGGACGGAGGGAAACACCCGCCTCTACACCGATGAGGACCTGGAGCGGCTCGAGTTCATCCTGAACCTGGCCCGCGATCTGGGCGTCAACATCTCCGGCATTGCCATCATCCTGCAGATGCGCGAGCGCATGGAGGAGATGAACCGGCAAATGCAGAGTTTTGTGGACTATGTGCGCTCAGAGATGCTGCAGCGCATGCAGCATGCCGCGCCTAACATGAACGATGCCGCCATGGTCCCGCTGCGCAAAGCGGTGGTCATCGATCCCGCGCCTGCCCGGGAACGGAAAAGATAGATGCTTAAGGTTGGATATAGGCGGCAAGCGATCATTTGACAGGAGCCTGAGGGAAACGGATGCGGCTGTGGCTCAACCGGAACGTCGAGATTCCTCTCCGTGAGCAGTTAATCACACAAGTTATCCTCGGCATCCTATCTCGCGACCTGTTGCGGGGCGAGCGCTTGCCGTCGACGCGCGAGTTGGCACGCCGCTTCGGCATTCATGCAAATACCGCTAGTTCGGCCTATCGCGAGTTGGAGCACGAAGGTTGGCTTGAGTTTCGTCGCGGCAGCGGGGTTTTCGTCTCGAATGCGCGCCCCACAGCCCATCTCGGGGCGGAGATGGCCGTCGACCAGCTCATCGGCGAATTGGTCGCAAAGGCCCGCAAAAGCGGCGCATCCGACGCGCTCTTGCGCGCCCGCCTGCACCGCTGGCTCTCGTTCGAGCCGCCGGCGCGCTGGCTCGTCATCGAGCCCGACCCCGAGCTGAGCAAAATCGTCACTGCCGAGATGGAATCGACCCTCGCGCTGCCAGTTACGGCTTGCACGCCCGACGAGTGCTGCAACGCAAACCTCCTCGAGCGTTCCATTCCCGCGACCCTCCCCAGCAAGGCCGCGATGGTGCGCAGGCTCCTGCCCACCGGAACCGTTCTCACCGTCCTGCCGGTCAACCCCGTTGCCTCGGCGCTTCAGGCCAATCTGCAGCGTTACCGGCCCGAGCATGCCGCCGATCTCATCGGGATCGCTTCCCGCTGGAGCGACTTCCAGCGCATCGCACGTACGATGATCGTGGCCGCGGGCCTCAAGCCAGACAATCTCCTAGTTCGCGACGGCACCCGCCCCGGCTGGAAGCGTGGCCTCGAATCCACCTCCGCCGTCGTCTGCGACATCGTCACAGCTCAGCAGTTGCCGAAAAAATGCTTCCCCATCGTCTTCCGCTTGCTCAATGAGTCCTCCATCGCGCAACTCCGCGCCGTCGAATCCGAAGCCACGGAAAAGCCCGCCACATCCCCCCATCCGGCACTGTGACACTCGCGAAAGTGTCCTGATTGCTCACGTAGTCTCATCCGAGTCTCCGTAACTTGATGGGAATGAAGTCGATTTCCATTCTTCGCGACTCAGGAGGCCGTATGTATAAACCTTCACTCAGAAATGTGAGAAGGCTGTTTCCATTCGCTCTGTGCTTCGTGCTTTGTCCGCTGCTCGTGGCGCAGCAAGTCGGTCAGGCAGACGATCCAGCCCGTGGAGTGACGCCAGTAGAAGGGCTGTTCGCATACAGAGGCTCGCTGAACATCCCCGCTGAACTAGGATTTGAACCCGCGCAATCTAATTCGTGCTGTTCACTCGACGGACAGCCTGATTCACTCGAGGGATTATGGACAGTTCCGTTCAAAGTGCCGATCAAACTGATTCCAGTCGATCCCGCAGCGTGGGCGAACGACGCGACCATCGGCTCGACTTTGACATTTCGGGTCCTAGACGACGTCATCGTGAGGGGGGGATTGTTCAACAGGTCGTCGTCCTATGCAGATGCCTATGCTGGAACTTTGATCGAGGCCAAAGTGACCCGGGTCCGCCAGCACAAGACTCGGACTCGACACGAAAGAGCAGAGCCCCGCGTGAAGGAGGTTAAGGTCGGCAAGTCTCTAAAGCTGGAATTGGAGAGTTCCCCTAGGGGTGGTGCCCAGTTCAGCGGAATTGCAAAGGACCTGGTCGTCTGGTCCGTGAAAGGGCCCTTCTTTGTTGTAGTTTATCCTCCTGAGATGGTCCTCCTCGCGATCTTCTGCGGCACAACAGGGTGTGACCTTTAGAGCAAAACCTGTTTGCCCAGCCGAGTCTCAAAGCGCTGCACCCCCACCAAACCAGTCGTAGGCAACGTTCCCCGGCTGGAGTAGTCTAAACAGCAGTCCCTTACGGGTGAACCGATTATCGCAATGCTTCATCTCCTGCTTTCGTTGGGCATTTTTGGCCTGATCACGTCCACCGTGTACGGCATCATGGTAGTGGCAGGAGTCTTTTATTTCCGCAGACACCGCCCTGTAGCCAACGGCGCGTTCACTCCTCCGGTGAGCCTGCTGAAGCCGCTGCATGGAGCGGAGCCGAATCTTGCGGAGCATCTCGAAGGCTTCTTCCAGCAGGACTATCCGGCTTACGAAATTCTCTTCTGCGCCCGCACCTTGAATGATGCCGGCCTGAAGATTGCCCGCGAGGTCGCCTCGCGTCATCCGTCCATTCCTGCCCGCTTTCTCACCAGCGGCGAGCCGCCTTTTGCCAACGCGAAGGTCGCGTCGCTCGATCGCATGGCGCAGGCCGCACAGCACGCAATTCTGATCGTGAGCGATAGCGATGTCCGAGTGACACCGGCGTATCTGCGCGCGGTCGTAGCCCCGTTCGCCGACGAGAAGGTCGGCGTGGTGACCTGTCCGTATCGCGGCGTGCCCAGCCCGGTGCCGCCCGCGGGCAATCAAAAGACTGCTGCGCTGTGGGCGCAACTGGAAGGCGCCGGCATGTCCATCGAAATGACGGCCGGCGTGCTGGTCGCCAACATGCTCGAAGGAATGCAGTTTGCGCTCGGCCCCACCATGGCCGTGCGCAGCGCCTGCGTGGAAGAGATCGGCGGCTTCCGCACTCTCGGCCAGTACTGCGCAGACGATTTTCTGCTCGGCAACCTGATCGCCGCGAAGGGACATGGCGTCGTCTTCTCCGATCACGCGATCGATCACATCGTCCTGAATACGGGCTTTGTCGACTCGATACGCCACCAGGTGCGCTGGAGCAAGAGCACGCGCTTCTCGCGGCCCAAAGGGCACTTCGGCACCTCGCTCACCTTCAGCATGCCGTTCGCGCTACTCGCGTTCGTAACAGCTCTATTGCTGCACTGGCCATGGGTTGCGCTGATTGCGCTCGGATGGGGCATCGTGAACCGCATGCTGCTGGCTGCCATCGTCGGCGCTGCCGTTGTCCAGGAGCGCTCGCTGTGGCGCACCATCCTGCTTTTCCCGTTGCGCGATCTGATGGGCTTCGGCTTCTGGGTTGCGAGCTACGGCAGCAGCAAGATTCTCTGGCGCGGCGAGCAATACGTGCTCGAGACCGGCGGCTATATGCGCCCGGTGCATGTGCCCGCAGCAATGCCCGAGACCGAGCCTGCAGAGCGCGAGTCCGCGCTCACCACGTAATCGGCTCGCTAGAGCGGACGATCCGTGTACAGCGTCTTGTCTGCTAACTCCTGGATCGGAATCAGCCGCCTTCCCAGCACTGCCTCGACCTGATCGCGACGCTCCGCCTGCGCGAACAGAAATTTCCGATTGCCGGTGCCCCAGATCGCGCTCAGCTCTTTGTCGTCGAGAAAGACGTGCGGCGCATCGGGCCACATCGAGCCCCAGACCATCGTCGAAGAGCGGCCATGCACCAGCAGCGCCTGCCGCCGCGTGTAGAAGAGTACGGAAGCCCCGTCCGACTGATCGCCATACACGATCAATGTGGCGCGTGGCGCTGCAGGATCGGTAGCGCTCTCGCTCGCCGGGTAGCCGGCGATGCGGTTGATGGTGGCGGCCATCGGTTCGGAGGAGAGCATCGGCGCAAAGCGCACGAAGGCGATGTGCGCCGCTATCAGAAAAATCGCAATCGTGAAGGCCACGGATAAGGTTGATTCGAAGTGGCGCTCCCTGCGGCGCAACTGCAAAGCCAATAGCGGTCCCACGAGAAGGACCACCGCGGCAACTACGGCCGGCAACCGAAGTGCCGCGAACGATGGCCCGGTGAGATCGAAGAGGTGCGACATCGAAAGCGAATAGTTGCCGACGCCGCGATGCGCCAGCAGCGTGCCGATATCCGGCACGAACGGCAGATGTCGCGCGCTCCAGAGCCCGTAACCCAGCGCGGCGGCAGAGATCACTCCTACCGCGGCAAACAACATGTGTGCGCCCATCAGCCATCGATACGTGCTCTCCCGTGCTGCGGCATCGATGCGCTCGGCACGTAGCTCGAAGGACGCCAGCACTGCCGCAGTCAGAATCAGCAGCGGCAGATATGCGGGAAAGGTGTAGTACTCCTGGTTCGTCGAGATGGAGAAGAAGACCAGCATGAAGCCCGCATACAGCGCGAGCAGCCAGATGCTGCGGCTGCGGAATCGGGCGTTATCGTCCTCCAGTCGTAGGTTGCTCAGCCATTGTGTGCGCGTGCGCCATGCGCGTCGCACGACGAGCGGCAGATACAAGCTCCAGGGCAGCAGCCACGCGATCTGCCCGACCCAGTAGACCCACCCCGGCTGCTTGTTGTAATCCACCGGCCAGCGCTTGCCTAGGAAACGCAAGACCTGCTCGTTGATGAAATAGAAGTAGAAGAATCCGTGCACATGGCCAGGTGTGGGATGATTGCCCACCGGATTGCCCTGGTCCGGATTGCGCAGCCCGGCAAGGATATGCCATGGCGCGGCAATCGCCAGGAACAGCAGTACGCCGGTCGCCAGCCGCATCTCGCGCCATCGACGCCACTCGCCCGTAATCACAAGCCAAGGCAGTGCAGCAGCGAAGAAGAAGACCGGTGCGATCAGTCCCTTGGCAAGCATTGCGATCGCCAGCGAAGCCCAGCTTATATAAAAGAGCGCCGGTCGGCGATCCTCAAGCCCCACGAGAAAGCAGTAGAGCGCGAGTCCGATAAAGAAGGTGAGCAGGGCTTCCGGTATATCGATGCGGGTGAAGAGAAAGAGGCCGACACCAGTCAGCAGCATCAGCGCGGCATAGAAGGCAGCACGATCGTTGAAGGCGCGGCGGGTCCAGTACCAGGCAAGGATCGCGGTCGCGAGCACGCCCAGCGCCATCGGGAAATGCGCGGAGAAGACGTTATAGCCGAAGATGTGGTCGTCGAACGCGGTCAGCCAGTAGGGAAGCGGTGCTTTCTCCAGATAGCGGATGCCGTTGATCTTCAGCGTGACCCAGTCGCCGGAGAGCGCCATGTGCTGCGCCGCATTGGCGTGCGCGGCGTCGGCATCGTCCAGCAGCGGCGGGGAGAAGAGCGCCGCAAAGTAGACCGCGAACCATACCAGAAGCAGGATGGTCCAGGCGCGGCGCGGAGAAAGGAAGCGTGCAGGTGCAGCGTCGGTGTGCACCGGAAGTACGATGGGACGAGACATGAGCGAACCAGCAGAATATCAGCCGGGACAGCGCTCCCGAAGCAGAGCGGTTCCGCCGATGGTGCAGCATCTCGCGGAAGTTGCAGCGGCGATGCGCGAACGTCTCGATGCGTGCCGCGAGGAACGCGACGATCCGAAGGTGGAGTCGGTGCATCACCTGCGCACCGGTACGCGGCGCGTGGAAGCAACGCTGGAGACGCTGGCGCGTGAGGCCGGAACGCGCGGTCTGGGCGAGGCCGCGGAAGAGGCGCGCCAGCGCTGGCTGCGACAGTTGCAGAAGGTCCGCCGCGCCGCTGGTGCGGTGCGCGATCTTGACGTGCACCGCGAGCTGCTGGCGGAAAACTTTCTTCCACCATCGGACACCGCGCCCGACAAGGTTGCCGCAGAATTGGCGGACGCCACGACGATGGCGGACGGCTCTGACGCGATCACACCACTGGTCGAGCAGGCGCGCACACTCGATGCCTGGCTGAAAACTCGCCGCACCGCCGCAGCAGACGCACTCTCAAAGACCCTGGACGATCATCTCGAGCGCCTGCTTCGGGCAGAGCAGCAGTTCCAGACGGCGATCGCGCAGCGACGCTCGGTCGCATCGCGTGCACATCGAACGCCTGCGCGGCTCGCGCTTGAAGACTATCTGCGGCTGGTGGACGCGATGCCGCTTTTGGACAAAGAGAACCTGCACGACTTCCGCAAGGGTGCGAAGAAGGCGCGCTACATCGCCGAATCGGACGAGAGTGATTCGGCGGCCACCGCGATTGCGAAAACAATTAAACGCGTGCAGGATGCGATCGGGAAATGGCACGACTGGGAAGTGATCGCCGGTGAAGCCCGTGAGGCTCTTGGCAGCGATGGCGATGCACTGCGTATTGACCTTGAGGAGCGTGCGCAACGTGCCTACGAGAGAGCGCTGCACGCTGTTGCAACGATCAACCGGCGTCTTGTCGGCGAATGGCGCGCAGCGCTGCCGCCCAAGCGTGCCCGGTCGAGACAGTCCCGATAGCGGATTTTCGCGAGCTACTTGCGCGAGGTCTTCCGTCGTGAGCTCTTCGCCACGCTGGTCTGAAACTGACGCAAGGCCCGCACATCCACCAATCCCAGGAGCTGGGCAGGGCGGCGGCTGACGTCGACGCGCACCAGCCCGCCCTTGCGCAGCCGCAGATTGGCTCGCGCGCCTCGCTGCGAAGCGATCAAAGCTCCCGCAAACTGCGCCAGGTTGGGATTGTGTCCCACGACCAGCACCGTTTCCTGACGGGCATGTTTCGCCAGCATGGTTTCGAAATCAATGAACCGGCCGCTCGGCTCCAGGCTTGAATCCACCGCGATCTTTTGTTCGAAGCCAATCTCCGTCGCCACCAGCGAGGCCGTCTGCAGAGCGCGTTTCAGCGGGCTGGACACGATCGCATCAAAGCCGATGCCCAAAGCGCTCAGGTAAGCGCCGATCAGCAGGCATTGCTGCTTGCCTTCCTTATCAAGGCCGCGCTTACGATCAACGAGAGGGTTCCGCCGGCGGGAACCGGCGCTGGCATGGCGAAGAATGTAGAGGATCATAAGGACTGGTCTTGCTGCCCGGCGATAACTTCGTCGGTGTTTTGTAACCTCATTGTAACAATGGGGTTCCACCGGAGGTCCAGTCGGCCGGGACTGAAGCTACAAACCTGCCGGGCAGTTCTGCGCATCTGACGGCTACAATGGCCATCGCAATCCGTGTACGTCGAGTACTTCCAGTTACCGCGGCCATCGTCGTGTCGCTGCTGCTCGGCTGGTTTCTGGGGCGACTCTTCATGCGGCGGTCGGCTTCCTCCAGCCCGGCGACTTCTTCGAGCAGCGCCGCGCCGGTTCCGGCCACCTCGGCCGCCGACCTCACGCCGACACAGGTTTATGCCCACAACATCATGCTTCGTAAAGGCCCGGACTTCCGCATTTACATCGCATGGATCGCCGGCAAGATGCTGCGCAATAAGGGGACGATGGATCCGACCTTTGACGATCCGGACTCGTTCATTCTGCAAATCGACAAGGGAGTGATTCGCGCCAACATCGGCGACATCTGCAAGTACCTCAACGCTACCGTGCCCAAAGATTCGCCGCTGACGAACATTGCTATCCAGCCGGAAGGCGAGAGGGTCAAGATACGTGGCACGGTAAAGAAGGTCGTGCCGCTCCCGGTCGAACTGCTGGGCTCCGTCGCCGCAACGAAGCAGGGACTGGTACGGCTGCACATCGATCACATCTCGGTCCTCAAAGTTCCTGTGAAAGGGCTATTAGGGACCTTCGATCTGAAGCTGTCCGATCTGGTGCGCTCCACGAATGTACCGGGGGTTACGGTGGCGGGAAACGACATCGTCTTCGACACGGAGAAGCTGCTGCCGCCGCCGCATATACGCGGCGAACTGACGACAGTACAGGTCAAAGTGCCGGACATTGAGGTGATCTACGGCAATGCTCCCAATGATCCGACGCAGCTCGCGCAGTGGCACAACTTCCTGCGCTTCCGCAATGGCGCGCTTACTTTCGGCAAGCTGACCATGCACAACACCGACCTGACGATGATCGACGCGGTAAATGAGCCATGGTTCGATCTTGACCTGGTGAATTACCAAAACCAATTAGTGAACGGATACACGCGCATGACAGCGCAGGCGGGGCTGGAAATCTACATGCCGAGCCTGAAGGCTCAGACCGCGAAGCAGCCGGGGCAGAGGGTGACCTTGCAGTGGCTGAAGAACAAGAATGCGGCGCTGCCCCCGGATGTAGCGAAGAAGACGAAGTCCCACTAGACCGCCTTAGTTCACCGGCACCGGCCTGGGCCCAGGATCGAGCGGATCGGGGTCAGGATCGGGCTCCGGTAGATCAGGCCCGTCAGGCTGCGGATCCGGCGGTGGGTATGGATCGGGAAGAACATCCGGTGGAGTTCCAGGAATACCGCCGAGCCATATAAGAGAGTGCGCGGTTTTAAGGGGGAGGGTGGGCATATCTGTGGGATGGCGTCGCGCTCGCCGGGGTGTTGCTCAAAGAATTCTCCATCGAACGTTTATTTCGTGGCGTTGCTTCCGGAAGCGCCGCGCCCCCAGCGTTCGCATACCAGCAGGCCGAAGAGGAGTTCCTGGCGGTCTTCGAGCCGCCAGCCGGCCTTCTGCATCAGGCGGCCATGATTCGGCAGGCGACTCGTGGTGAGCCCGGTCAGCAGACCGAACGCGACATACAATCCGCGCACGATGAGCATGGCAATCTGCTTTGCCGGAGCTCGCTCGGGAATGGCGAAGTCCGACACAATCCAGATCGCGTCATCGCACACCGCCTCCTGCACCCGTGAAAGCAATAGCTCGATCTCGGGCTCGGTGAAGCAATCCAGGAAGAAATGGCTCACCACCAGATCGAAGGGCGCTTCCGGAAATTGTGCCGGCTCGCATGCCAGCGCGTTGGCATGTATTAGCCGCACGTTGCTGCCGGCGGGCAGCTTTCGACCAGCCTGACAGAGCATCGCGGAGCTTGCGTCGAGAGTCGTCGCCTGGATCGCCGGTGCTCGTCGTACGAGCTCTGCGAGAAACCGGCCATCGCCATCTCCGTAGACCAGAGCACGACGATGCGAGGCTGCTTCATCCAATCGCAGCCTCCTGCATCGTTGAAGATATGGTCCAAAGCTAAAGTATTCCATCCAGCGATAAGCCCGCGCCAGGCGATCGAATTTGGCTGGCGCACTCATCGCGCGAGGTGGGCCGCCACAGGCAGCAGGACGGGAATCAGCAGCACGGGTGTGAGCAGCGCGAGATCGGCGGCAATGCGTCGCCCTCCAGCCGCCAGGCGACTGCGGTCCAGAACAAGAAAGAGTGCGGCGCTGAGCGCTCCGGCAAGCGCCAGCCAGCGTGCCGGATGGTTCAGCAGCCCGAATAGACTGAAGCAGCTTGCGGCAAGGATGGCTGCGGCCAGCCATTCGACGCCGTGACCCCTGCGGTGCTGCTCCCAGTGTTCGATGGCCATGCAATTGAGCCAGCAGAGCGCAGCGAATAACGGACAGAGGAGCAGGAGAGGGTGATGCCGTGGCATCCCGGCGAAGCGGCTCACGGCCGCGTCCCACGCGGGAAGTGCCGTTGCCGCCGCGAAGAGCAACGCCACAGCGAACTCCTTTGGGAAATAGCGGAGCGACCGGCCGCGTGCTCGCGCCGGCAGATGCACCAAGCCGAGATAGAGCAGCGAGAAAGCGCCCAATACGCAGTAGGCTGCGATCAGCGAGCCCGGCATACGTGCAACCAGCACCCCTAGCCCGATCGTTACCGGAACCGCTACCCCGAGGAACCAGCGGCGGTGGCGCTGGTGAAAGCGATGGCGCTCCTGCAGCGTGGACTCGGGCGAGAAGCGCGCATCGAGCAGCCGGTCTGCCACATAGAAAAGCCATGTCCCCAGGGCCAGTGCCACGGGCAACCAGGGATGGAGCCGCAGCCGCACAGCACGGCCAAAGGCCCAGCACCACAGGGCAGCGACGGTGGGCGCATCCAGGCTGAGCAGGTGCCAGTAGCGCAGCAATATGTGAAGGGGACGCAGCAAACTTCAGTGTAGCGGCTGCAGTCGCGCGGCGCGTGTTGCTCTATCGCTCTGCCGCGATCAGGATTTTCTGCAGGATGAACGAACCATCCTGCTGGACTTCAAAGTAGCTGCGCACTTCATCGGGCGCGGTGTTCCAGATGGCATGAATCGCTGCGACGCGCTCCGGCGGCGTGCGCATGCGCTCAATCCACGCGGAGAACTCGATGGGAAGCGGCCATTGTTTCCGGAAAGCGGCGGTGAAGCCGGCATCACGGAAGAACGCCAGCCATTCCTGCGTGGTGTAGTCGCGGATATGCGACGGATCGCGCAGGATCTCGACAGCCTGCAGGTGCGTGTCGAGTAGCGGAGTGTCGCCTCCGGCGGTATCGATCATCAGCATGCGCCCACCCGGCTTGAGAACGCGGCGTGCTTCGCGCAGCGCGGCAGGCACGCTATGCCAGTGATGGGCGCTGGTGCGGGTGATGGCGAAGTCGAAATGGGCGTCAGCGAAGGGCAGCTTTTCAGCCATGCCCTGAACGGTGGTAATGTTCCCGAGCTTGCGGCTTGATGCTTCGCGCTCGACGATGGCGAGCATCTCGGCCGTCAAGTCATAGGCGACAACGGAAGCAGCATGCGGCGCCACGGCAAAGCTGGCGTGGCCCGCACCGCAGCCCAGGTCGAGCACAGTGGCGTCGGGAACCGTTGCAATCTCCTGCGCAAGCAGCTCCAGGTCTTCTCCGGTGGCGTGCGCCACGCTCTCCAGATATGCGCGTGCGGTCGATCCAAACTGCTGCGCTACGAGAACATCATGCTCCATCCTCTACATCTCCTTGCAATATTTCCTATTGCTTTGTCGCTTCTGTTTCAATCGTCACTTTCACATCATCGCCGATCATCGCGTCCCCAGCTTTGGTCAGCGTTTCGTCGTAAGTCAGTCCGAAATCCTTGCGATGGACGGTTGTAGTCGCGTCGAAGCCGCGACGCGTCGCGTTGCCCATGGCAACTTCGCCGGAGGGCGCATCCATCGTCAGCACCACTGGCTTGGTGACGCCGTGCATTGTCAGGTCGCCGGTCACGGTATAGCCGTCGCCACTTTTCGCGATGCTCTTGCTGACAAATGTCATGGTCGGATATTTCGCTACGTCGAAGAAATGATCACTCTTCAGATCGGTGTCACGCATCGGTACCCCAGTATCGACGGTGGTCGTGTCGATCGTCGCCTTGACCGACGATTTCGTAAGGTCCGCTGGATCCAGAACGATCTGACCACTGACGCCGCCAAAGCGGCCGTGCACATTGGAGATGCCGAGGTGACGGACGCTGAAGTTTGCCGCGGAGTGGGCAGGATCGATCTTCCAGGTAGAAGACTGCGCGTGCGCGAGCGCCGCGGCGCCGGCTAGAAGAACGAGAAGCAAGTTCGATCGAAAGAAACGGGGCATTGTGCGGCTCTCCGAAAAAGGAATCTGACAGCAGAAACAGACGAACCCGGGCCGAGTGTTTCCACAATACACGTGGCGTCAGAGATTCCGAACCGCGATGCTGGACACAGGAAATCGCCGAAATCAGGAGACCGGGGCGGTCGCGTTCTCCATCCGTGCGCGGACGACGGGTCCGGGCGTCTTCTTCCGTACCGGCGCTTTGCGACGGCTGCCCGCGGCCGCTTTCGGCGGATGCATCTCGACCGGAGGCGGAATGCTGTCTATGGTCACGCGCCCTTCGGCGAGTTGCATAAAGAAATCCTGCGCAGAGAAGGGAACTTTCCCGCTTCCGTGAGCCCTGCGGTAATCGCCATCCGCCTGAAGGATGCGCGTCTTCGCCGTGTCAGCCAGATAGGCGGCAAGAATCTCGTCCTTCAGGCGTGCGCGGAGCTGCGCGTCTTTGATGGGAAAGAGAACTTCGCAGCGCTCGAAGAGATTGCGCGGCATCCAGTCCGCGCTGCCGCAGTAGATAACCTCTTCGCCGCCGTTGGCGAAATAAAAGATGCGGCTGTGTTCCAGGAACCTTCCGACGACGGAGCGGACGCGGATGCGCTCACTGAACCCCTTGACCCCCGGGCGCAGAGAGCAGATCCCGCGCACCAGCAGATCGATTTCAACGCCCGCCTGGGACGCTTCGTAGAGCGCCTCCACAATGCTCTTTTCAAGCAGCGAGTTCATCTTTGCGACGATGCGCGCCGGCCGGCCTTTGCGCGCGTGGTCGGCTTCGCGCCGGATCAACTGGATGGACTGCTCGGCCAGCGTGAGGGGCGCGACCAGCAGCGGCGAGTAGTCATCGGATTCCGAATGCGCGGTGAGATAGTTGAAGACCGCCTGGATGCTTGCCGTGATCGCCGGGTCGGCGGTGAGCAGACTGATGTCGGTGTAAAAGCGTGCCGTGTTGGGGTTGTAGTTGCCCGTGCCCAGGTGCGCATAACGCCGGGTCACGCCATCCTCATCGTGGCGCACCATCAGGGCCAGCTTGCAATGCGTCTTCAGCCCCACGATGCCGTGGAAGACCTGCACGCCCGCGTCTTCCAGGTTGCGAGCCCAGCGGATGTTCGAGGCTTCGTCGAACCGCGCCATCAGCTCGACGACGACGGTGACCTCCTTCGACTGCGCGGCCTCGATCAGCGCCGTAAACATCGGCGAGTCTGCCGAGGTTCGATAGAGCGTCTGCTTCATCGAGAGCACTGCCGGATCTTCGGCAGCCGCTTCAATAAAGCTGACCACTCCGTCGTAGGAATCGAACGGGTGGTGCAGCAGAATGTCGCGCCGCCGGATCTCTTCAAAGATATTGGCCGAGCGCCGATTGAGACGCAGCTCGCGCGGAACAAACGGAGGGTATTTCAGATCGGGGCGTGGCGTGTCGCTGTAGAGCGTCATCAGCCGTGACAGGTTCACGGGGCCATCCGTACGCACCACCTGCGATTCGTCGACTTCAAAATTCACCCGCAGCCGGTCGATAATTTCCGGGTCCGCTCCCTCTTCCACTTCGAGGCGTACAGCGTCGCCTTTGCGGCGGTTGTGCAGCTCCGTCCGCACGCTTTCCAGCAGCGAGCGCGTCTCCTCTTCCTGCAGGTAAAGATTGCTGTTGCGCGTGACGCGGAAAGCGGCGGTGGCCAGCACCTCATAGCCGCGGTACATGCGGGCGGCATGGGCTTCGATCAACTCGTGGAGAAAGATGTAATCGATCGTGTTGCCCGACGAGGGAACAGGGACGAGCCGCGGCAGAGCACGGGGAACGGTGAGCACGCCCAGCACCGTTCCCGCGCCTCGTTTGCGCTTGCTGCGCAGAAGCAGCGCCAGACACAGCGCTTTGTTCAGCACGCGGGGAAATGGGTGCGCCGGGTCGATGGTGATGGGAGTCAGCAGCGGATCGACTTCGCGCTGATAGAACTCCGAGGCGTGCTCCAGTTGAGCCTCAGTCATCTGCTTGTAGTCCAGAACCCGGAGGCCGGCTGCGTGCAGGGCAGGGCGTAGGGATTTGTTCCAGCAGCGGTACTGGCTTTCCACGAAGGTGCGCAGTTCAGAGGTGTCCCGCTCAAACGTCTGCTCGGGCGTCATGCCGTCGGGGCCCGCCTCGTTGTAGCCGTCCTCAATGCGCTGCATGACGCCGGCGACGCGGATCTCTACGAACTCGTCCAGATTGGAAGCGGTGATGGCAAGGAACTTCACCCGCTCGAGCAGCGGATTGCTGAGGTCTTCAGCCTCCTGCAGAACCCGACCGTTGAAGCGCAGCCACGATTCGTCGCGGCTGAAAAAGAGCTGCTCTCGTTTTGCTTGTCGTGCGGACATACGATGGGTAATGACCGGCCGGTTCGTGTAAAGACCCCGGAAGATGTTCCTTTGATACAGGATACGCGCCTTCCACAAGATGAAAGCCCGGCGAAAACCGCTTTCACAAGGGTGTTATCTGGGGAGACACACTCCACGTAGCTTTTCCGTCAAGAAAAGCTGCTCCTCTCTGTTGCCGGCCTGGCGCAGTACCTGTGAAAGCGGTAGAAACTGTTGCACAGGCCGTGGTTGACGCCAGACCCCGGCTGGCAGAGGATGAAAGCATAACCCAGCTATAAAGCATAACCCAGCTATTAAGAGGAAGGTGAGGCACCGTGATCGAGACGCAAACAGCCATTCCTGATCAAGCGACGGATTGCGGCGATTGTAACGACAGCGCCGCGATCGAGTCTGCCGCACGCGAACTGTATCAGACAGCCGCCCTTTTCGTAGGCGATGAGAGCGAAGCCCTGCGACTGGTGGAAGAGACCGTCGCTTCGGTCGAAATGGACCCGTGCGCTGACGGTGAAGCAGCCCGGGGCGCAGCGAGCCGCGAGCTTATTCAGCGCGCCTTGGCGCGCGTGGCGAGCCTGCGGCCTGCGGAGATGCATCCATCGGCGGCGGCTGACCTGGGCGGCTGCGTGGAGACCGATGACCTGAGCGCTGCCGGCATCACACGGGAGCAACTGACCGGGTTGCTTTCGGGCGCTGGACGAGTACGCATGCGGCAGTGGCTCGAAGGCCTTGGGCCGGTGGAGCGCAGCGTCTTTGTCTTGCGCGCTGTGCTGGGTCGCACCGGGGCGGAGTCCACACGTCTGTTGCAGCAGGCCACAGCCGATAGCTGGACCGAGGCCCACGTCGGCGGCGCCTATCGCGCGGCCCTGTGCTCGCTGGCAAGCTCGCTGGTTCATTCCGCAGCTTGAGTGTGGGCGATCCTTCAGAGCGATCCCTCCTGTTGCCCGTTACGTTTTTCAGGGCGCGGGAGGCGTTCTGGCCGGGACCTCCCGTCGAAAGGGAAGTTCTGATTTTTTAAGTCTTTGCCGGTGATCCGGCATCCAAATTGACGACTATCATGTGGGATTCTTCTGAAAGGCAGTCCTGGCTCGAAGTGTGCGCGCAGCGCATACCGGCGGCCACCTGTCTGGCGACGCTTCTTCTTGTGGGAGTTGCGCCCGCTTTGGGGCAGTTGGGCAGCAATCAATCTTCGAGCAGTTCCACGTCCTCAACATTCCAGACGCCGATGGTGCCGCAGGCGCCTCCGCAGAGCGCCTATCAGGGCAGTGTGGCCACGCAGCCGGTGACGCCCGGCGTGCTCCAGCTCACCATCCGCGATGCTGTGCTGACCGGCCTCAAGAACAACCTTGGCATCATCCTCTCCGGCCAGAATGTGAACCAGGCGGGAGGGCAGCGCCTGCAGCAACTGCAAAAGCTGCTGCCGACAGTGAATGGCAGCTTTAAGGAATCGGTGCAGCAGGTCAACCTGCAGGCGCAGGGACTAAATATTCCGGGCTTCCCGGCCATCATCGGCCCGTTCTCTTATACCGACGTGCGTGCCAGTCTGGACTGGACGCTGTTGAGTGTGCCGTCGCTGAACAACTATCTGGCTTCGCGACACGATTTCGCAGCGACGCAGCTATCGCTGGACGATGCGCGCAACCTGGTGGCGCTGAGCGTCGGGTACGCCTACCTCGCCTGTATCTCCGACGAAGCGAACATCGCGAACGACGAGGCGCAGGTCGCTTCCAGCAAGGTATCGCTCGACCAGGCGAATGCAAATCATGAGGCGGGGACAGCGCCGGAGCTGGACGTGCTGCGCGCCCGGGTCGATTACCAGACGCAGCAGCAGGCGCTGATCCGCGACCAGAACGTGCACGAGAAGGACAAGATTGCGCTGGCGCGTGCCGTGGGACTGCCGCTGGAACAGAAGTTCGAATTGGCCGACCGGCTGCCCTTTGCGCCGCTCGAAGGCATTCAGCAGGACGAGGCGGTGAAGGTCGCGTACACAACCCGCAAGGACCTGCAGGCACTGGAGCAGCAGGTGAAGGCGGCGGAGCTGGGCCGGAAGGCGGCGACCGCGGAGCGTTTCCCGAGCGTCTCCTTCACCGGGGATTATGGCGACATCGGGCCGACGCTGGGTCACTCCCATGGCACCTTCGACGCGGTGGGCTCGGCGAGCGTGCCGCTATTTGAAGAGGCGAAGCTGCGCGGCGATGCGAAGCAGGCGCAGGCGCAGCTCGACAGCCAGAAGGCGCAGTTGAGTGATCTTCGCGGCCAGATCGATGCGGATATCCATGATGCCTTTCTCGACCTGCAATCCGCAGCGAGGCTGGTGGAGGTGGCGCGCTCCAACGTCGAGCTGGCGAACCAGACGCTGAGTGATGCACAGCAGCGTTACGGCGCCGGCGTCAGCGACAACCTGGCCGTGGTGCAGGCGCAGGCCAGCGTGGCGCAGGCGAATGGACAATATGTCGCCAGTTTGTATCAGCACAATGTCGCCAAGCTGTCCCTGGCGCGGGCGATGGGCGTGGTGGATACGCGATACCAGGAATTTCTCGGAGGAAAGTGACCGTGGCCGAACAGGATCCGGAGTCCGGCAGGGCCGGCAATCAGAATCAGAATGAGCAGCAGGGTAGCGATCAGGAGCAGCGCCAGAATCCGGAGAAGAAGCGGCGTCGCAGCTTTATCCTGTTCTTCATCGTTGCGGTATTGATCGTCGGCGCTCTGCTCTATTACTGGCACTCCACGTTCTATGAAGACACCGATGATGCGCAGGTCAACGGGCACATCATCCAGATCAGCGCGCGCATCCAGGGCCACATCATCAACGTGCCGGTAAAAGAGAACCAGGAGGTCGCCGCCGGAACGCTGATCGCGGAGATCGATCCGCACGACTATGAGGTTCTGGTGGCGCAGGACGAAGCGAACCTGGAGGCAGCCGAGGCCGCCTATGAAGCGGCAAAGGTTAACGTCCCGGTTACGAATACGCAGTCTTTCAGCTCGATTTCGTCAGCGGGTGCCAACGTGCTGGGATCCAATGCCCAGGTAAAGCGCGCGACGCAGTTGCTGCAGCAGGCGCAGGCCGAAGTGGCTCAGGCCGAAGCCAACAATACCAAATCGCAGCTCGACCTGAAGCGCTACACACCGCTGGTGGAGAAAGATGTGATCTCCAAGCAGCAGTACGATCAGGCGGTCGCTGCCGCGCAGGCGAACGAGGCAGGACTGGCCTCCGCCAGAGCCAATGCGGTTGCGGCGCAGGAGCAGATCGCGGTGGCGAAACAGCAACTGGCGGTTTCCGAGGCAGAGCAGCGCAATGCACGCTCCGGACCGCAGTTGGTGGCCGTACAGAAGGCGAAAGCGGACCAGGCCGCGGCGCAGGTGGAGCAGGCGCGCGCGCAACTGAATCAGGCAAAGCTGAACCTGAGCTACACAAAAATCGTCGCTCCGGTGGATGGCATCATCACTACCAAGAACGTGGAGGTGGGCCAGAACGTGAGCGTGGGGCAGAACATGGTTACACTGGTCTCGCTGCAGGATCTTTGGGTGACGGCGAACTTCAAGGAAACGCAGCTTCACCTGATGCGCCCCAAGCAGACCGTAAAAATTCATGTCGATATGAACGGCCGCGAGTACGACGGCGTGGTGACGCAGGTCGGCGGCGCGACGGGATCGATGCTGAGCCTGTTCCCGCCGGAAAACGCGACGGGGAACTACGTCAAGGTGGTGCAGCGCGTGCCTGTGCGCATCGACTTCACAAAGCCGGAGGAGAACAAGGATCACTTCCTGCGGCCGGGTCTCTCTGTGGAGCCTACGGTTCGGGTGAAGGACTGACGCAGCTGCCCGGCACGCCGCGTCGTTCTAACAGCGACCGGCGGCGCTGCGACGCATCTAATCAAACGTAAGGGAGGTTTGAAGATGAGTAGCAATGCCGTGAAAGAGGCGCCACTGAAAGAGGCGCAGAAGAGCACCGCGAAGGTTCCGGACCTGATCACGCCCAATTGGCGGCAGCACGCGAAATCCATCCAGAAGTACGGCACGGTGGTGAAGGACCTGCCGATCGGACTGGATGCATCGGCGCGTCAGGAAATCGTAGGCCGGCTGAATCTTCTACTGGCCGATACCATCACGCTGCGTGATCTTTACAAGAAATCGCACTGGCAGGTCGGCGGCCCGACCTTCTACCAGCTTCACCTGTTGTTCGATAAGCACGCGGGTGAGCAGTCGGAGCTGATCGACGAAATAGCGGAACGCGTGCAGATGCTGGGTGGCGTCAGCATCGCGATGGCGCACGATGTTGCGGAGAACACCCGCATTGAACGCGCGCCCATTGACCGCGAAGAGGTGCCGGTGCAGATATCGCGTCTACTGGAAGCGCACCACCTCATCCTGAAAGACGCTCGCGAACTGGCCGAGAAGGCGGATGATCTGGGCGACGTGGGCACGAACGATCTGCTTGCCAGCTCGGTGGTCCGCACCAACGAGATGCAGGTATGGTTCGTCGGCGAGCACCTGGTCGAGATGCCGCTGGTGTTAGCCAGGTAACTGCGGCGGAAAGTACCCCAATCAGGCCGGATCCTTCGCGATCCGGCCTTTTGTTTGCGCAGTCTGAAACTTTTGCCGCCGCGTTCACCCGCCGGACATCTATCCTTTGGGTTGTCAAAACGCCATGCCGGTCGCGATCGATTTCTTTATCCATCACGCTTATCTCATCCTCTTCGGCTGGATCGCCGCGGAGCAGATCGGGCTGCCTCTGCCGAGCGTGCCGTTGCTGCTCACCGCCGGTACGCTGACGGCGACGCATCAGCTCAGCGTGGTGCTGATTCTGGTATCGGCGGTGCTGGCGTGCATCGTCAGCGACTCCATCTGGTATTTCATGGGCGCGCGCTACGGCGGCACCATCGTGCGTACGGTCTGTAAGCTTTCCTTTGAGTCGGCAGCCTGCGTGCGGCGTACCGGAGACTTCTTCGCGCGGTACGGATCGCGTGCGCTGCTGCTGGCGAAATTCGTCCCCGGACTCGGTGCCGTGGCCGCGCCGATCGCTGGACAGAGCAGAATGCCCTACACAACCTTTATTGCGTTCGACGCCGCGGGCGCTCTGCTGTGGAGCCTCTGCGCGACTCTGGTGGGCCGCTTCTTCGGAGATTTCCTGAAGCGGCATCCTGGTGCGCTGCAGGAAGTGGGCCATTCGGCGGGTATTCTCTTTCTGCTCCTGCTGGCCGGTTTTCTCTGTTACCGGGTATACCGGCAGCGCGCCTTCCTGCGGCAGATTCGGGGCGCGAAGATCGAACCCGAGGAGCTGAAGACGATGCTCGATGCAGGCGAGGACGTCTACATCATCGACCTGCGCCATCCGCTCGACTACCTGCCCGATCCACGCCGCTTGCCGGGCGCCGTGCTCTTCAAGCCGGACACGCTGGTTGCCGAAGGCGATCGCATCCCGCGGGATCGCGACATCGTTCTCTACTGCACCTGCCCCAGCGATGCCACCAGCGCGCGCACGGCGCTGCGGCTGCGCAACCTGGGCATCTATCGCGTGCGCCCGCTGCATGGCGGCTATGAGGGTTGGAAAAAGCTGGGCTATCCGCTGGAGCCGATGGAGCAGCGGACCGTGGCGTAAGGATGCGGCGAACTCCCCGCTTGTGCTAAGTTGCCCTTGCGGCGGTGCTCCGGTTCCGCTCGGGTTCCCAAGGAGTGACGGCTATGGCGTGGACAGAGTCCTATCACTGTGACGTTTGCAACAGTCCGCGCGGCGACGCGGAGGACTGGTGGCTGGCCTGGTCGGACCATACAACGCCGCCCGAGGGTCCCGAGCAGCAATCGCTGCGCATCACTCGCTGGAGTCACTCGCTGTCCCACAGCGCCGAAGTGAAGCACCTGTGCGGCGCGCGCTGTGCCCAGACCTTTATGGATCGCTGGATGCAGTCGGAAGGCGCGCACCACTAAGAGTGGGTCCCAGCACCAAAGACACACTAGTATGAGAGGGGTCAGGAGAAGAACTTGGCCTATCACGATCTGCGCGACTGGATCGCGCAACTGGACCGCGCCGGCGAGCTGAAACGCATCCGCGAAGAAGTCGATCCGATTCTGGAAATCGCGGAGATCACCGATCGGGTTTCGAAAGCCGGCCGCAGGAATGGCCTGCAGGGGTATGCGCCCGGCGGCCCGGCGCTGCTCTTTGAGCGGGTCAAAGGCTATCCGGGCTCGAGCGTGCTGATGAATCAGTTCGGCAGCCGCCGTCGCATGGAGATGGCCGTCGAAGCCACAACTCTGGATGAAGTCGCCAGGCCGCATCCAGTCGCTGATGGACATCAAGTCGCCGGAAGGAATGCTGGGCAAGCTGAAGATGCTGCCCATGCTGGCCGAAGCAGGGAAGTATTTCCCCAAGGTTGTGCCGGCGCGCCAGGCCGCGTGCAAGCAGGTCATCCATCGCGACAACTTCAGCGTGCTCGACTTTCCTGTGCTGCAATGCTGGCCCATGGACGGCGGCCGCTTCATCACGCTGCCGTTAGTCGTGACACGCGATCCGCGCCACGGAAAGCGGAACGTGGGCATGTACCGCATGCAGGTTTACGACGGGCAGACCACCGGCATGCATTGGCAGCGGCAGAAGGTGGCGGCGGAGCACTTCCGCGAGCGCCTGCGTATGGCTGCATCGGAGAATGCAACAGGCAGCGCCGCATCAGCGCGGATTGACATCATGGCCCAAACCGCCGGAGGTAGTCTGATGCGGAGGCAGCACGCTCATTGCAGGGAACACCGGCGGCACGCCATCGCTGACCGCCGCAGTTTTCGCGGCGAGCGCATGGAGGTCGCGGTGGCGATCGGTACCGATCCGGCCACGACATTTTCTGCCATCGTCCCCGCCCCGCCGGAGGTCGAGGAGTACATCATCGCCGGCTTCCTGCGGCAGGCTCCGGTGGAGCTGGTGCAGTGCGAGACGGTCGATCTGCAGGTTCCCGCACATGCCGAGATTGTGCTCGAAGGCTATGTCGAGCTGGCGGAGATGCGCTCCGAGGGACCATTCGGTGACCACACCGGCTTCTACACGCTCCCGGATGACTATCCCGTCTTCCACATCACCTGCATCACGCATCGCAAGGACCCGATCTACGCTTCCACCATCGTGGGCAAGCCGCCCATGGAAGATGCGTGGATGGGATTGGCTGTCGAGCGCATCTTTCTACCGCTGATCCGCCTCTCAGCGCCGGAGATTGTCGATATCTATCTTCCGCCCGAGGCGGTCTTTCACAATCTGATGATCGTATCGATTCGCAAAAGCTACGCCGGACAAGCGCGCAAGGTGATGAGCGCGATCTGGTCGCTGGGACAGGCCATGTTTACCAAGTGCATCATCGTCGTCGATGAAGACTGCGATGTGCACGATATCGGCGAGGTGACCCTCCGCGTTGCGAACAACATCGATCCCGAGCGCGACATTCAATTCACAATGGGTCCGATAGATTCGCTCGATCACGCATCACGCCTGCCGAACTACGGCAGCAAGATGGGCATAGACGCGACGCGCAAGTGGGCGGCGGAAGGATTCCAGCGGCCATGGCCGCCGATGATCGAGATGGATGCAACGACGAAGGCGCGCGTGGACGCGATCTGGAAGAAGCTGGGGCTCGACGCATGAGGCGATGGCAGCTTCGTTGTGCGCTCTGGCTTCTGGTCTTCACGGCGGTTCTTCCCTCGGCGGCACGCGCGCAGTCGATTGAGAACTTTCGCTGGCTCGATCTGCGGCAACAAAGTCCCCAGCAACAAAGTGATGTGCAGACCATCGTCGCGCGCGCGCTGATGAACGAGCCCTACACCGCGCTGCGTGAGGTCGGCTACATCGGCGTGCCGCCGAAGGAGTCTGCTGCTCCTGTCGCCAATACCGCCGCTGCGAATGCTACGAAGCTGCCGGTGCCGCGCGATGCTCACCTGCTGGTCATCACGGCGCAGCGCACCAATCCGTCCGCGCTGCCCGACGGAGATGTCCTGAGCGTGTATGACGTGAATCAGCGGCAGATCACCGCGAAGCTATTGCTGCGCGGCCCCGGGCTGCACCTGCTGGGCTGGGTTCGCATGTGGCGCGAGGGCAGTCCGGAGCTGGTCGCCACCTACAACGACTGTGCGGAGTGCCAGCGGACAACGTTCTTCACCACATTCCATATCGACCTGAAGACGCATGAGTGGGAGGTGCGCTGGCCGCGCTCCAACGCTGGCGCGCCGATCTTTTCCGAGGGACAGGAGGCGAATGGCGGTCAGCAGGTGTATGCGCTGCTGGATGACGAGGCTGGTCGCGTCGTGCTCGGGACGTGGGTACACTTCAGCACTCCGGGCCGGGCGGTCACTGACATCGTCTATGCCTATCGTGTGGAGTTTTATGGCTCGCACGAAGCTGCCGAGCCGTTGGTGGGCACACCTGCACGCGCGTTTGAGCAGCGGCTTTGCGGCGGCCAGGGCGTGCTCTTCGGCCTCGCCGATGGACAAGATTCCGCGCTCTGCCACTCGGTTGGTGTGACCAGCGTGCCGCCCTCGCTCGCCACGCGCAGACGTCATCGGGCGCATTAGATTGCGAAACCTCACGCGAGCTGCGCTGGTGATTTTCTGCGCGCCCATGCTTGCCTCAATAGCGCATGCGCAGAGCACGGCAGAGCAGCGCTATTACGCACCGCTCAACAGCATAGCCGCGTTTGTGGAGTATTCGAATTCATCCAGCCACATTGTTCTTGGCGACGATCGACAGAGAAAATTTGCCGGGCTGGCGCTGGCCTATCAACGAAGAATTTCCGCGGGCCACTGGATGGCATGGGACTATAGCGCGGAGGTTCGGCCGATCCTGATAGAGAGCGACCCCACGTTTCGCGGAGCGCGCATCAGTGGGACGATCGGCGACAGGAGCTACGTCAGCGACGACCGGTATCCGTTCCAGATACCCATCATGAACGCGGGCGACTTTCACGATCGCTCATTTTCCGGCACCCTGCTGGGTGGCACGCCGTTCACCGAGGATGTCCACAATTATCTTGGACGCCGCTGGACGTATGCGCCCGGTCTGACTCCGGCCTGCTTCTCGGTGCATATTCTGCCCGCGCGACCGCTGCAGGCGTTTCTTGCGACAACTGGAGGCTTCCTCATCAGTCCTCGCGATATCCCCGAGTTCAAGACCTCCGCCTTCAACTTCACCTTCAGCTTCGGCGGCGGGGTGGAGTGGTTTCGCGATCACCGTCGTTCATGGACAGTCGAGTATCGGGTGCAGCATATGTCGAACAAAGAGATCGGCTTCAACAATCCGGGCGTCGATTCGCAGTTTGTGCGCGTGGGCTACCGCTTTGGCTTCTGACGCTGATTGAGATTTTCGATGAGCTGCGCAAGAGTCGCCTCGAGCTCACGCACTTCTGCGCTCGTAAAGCTGCTGAGCATTCGGTCCTGAAGCTTTATGGCGATGGCCTTGCCCTTCGTGAACACGCGCTGCCCCGCCGGCGTCAACGTGGCGAGCAGCACGCGGGCATTTTCCGGATGGGGTGTGCGGCTGACCCAGCCATGTTTTTCCACCGCTGCCAGCAGCGCGTGCGTCGTCTGCGGTGTGACCTCGCAGTAGCGGGAGAGGTGCGCGCCGCTGGTGCCCGGCTCTTTCGTCAATGCCGCCAGAAGCTGCAGTTGCGCAGCCGTGATGCCCAGCGGCTTCAACTGTTCTTCCAACCGTTCGCGAAAGAGCAGCCACATGCGCTTTGTGAGTTTCAGGACCTCGGGAGGCTCTTTGTCGCTTCGTCCCCTGGATTGTGCTGTCCGCACCATATCAGTCTCCTGATATTCTATCAGTGCCCTGATACCCGGGCCGCTGAGGCCGCATGCACGAAGAGTGGAAGCCGAGCCACAATCCATGGTTAGTCGCGCTCACCGTGACGCTCGCCACCTTCATGGAGGTGCTCGACACATCCATCGCCAATGTCGCGCTGCCGCACATGGCCGGCTCCCTCGGCGGCAGCCAGGAGGAAGCCACCTGGGTGCTCACCAGCTATCTGGTCTCCAGCGCCATTGTGCTCCCCATCTCCGGATGGCTGGCAACCCGCTTCGGCCGCAAGCGCTTTTACATGACATGCGTAGCCATGTTTACCATCTGCTCGTTCCTGTGCGGACTCGCGAACACGCTGCCCCTGCTCATCTTCGCGCGTGTGCTGCAGGGCCTGGGAGGCGGCGGCCTCGCCACCAGCGAGCAGGCCATCCTCGCCGATACCTTCCCGGTCGAAAAGCGTGGTCAGGCGTTCGCACTGTACGGCATGGCCGTAGTCGTCGCTCCGGCCATCGGTCCCACGCTGGGCGGCTACATTACCGACAATCTCGACTGGCACTGGATCTTCTTCATCAATATTCCGGTCGGCCTCATCTCGCTATTCCTGTCGAACCGCATGGTGGAAGACCCGCCCTATCTGAAGGAGCGCAGCCTTACCTCCGGGCCTATCGATGGCATTGGACTCGGTCTGGTCGCGGTCGGCATCGGCTGCCTGGAGTACGTCTTCGATCGCGGGCAGGAGAAAGACTGGTTCGGTGATCCCTGGATTACGACATTTGCCATCGCGGCGGCGGTCTTGCTGGTCATCTTCGTCTTCTGGGAGTGGAACCACGAAGACCCGGTAGTCGATTTGAAGCTGCTGCGCAATCGCAATTTCGGCACCGCGATATTCCTGCAATTAGTGCTCGGCATGGTGCTCTTTGGCTCGACCGTGCTTATCCCGCAGTTTCTGCAAATCCTCATGGGCTACACGGCGGAGCGGTCCGGCATGGTGCTCTCGCCCGCGGGCTTCATGATGATGGTGACGATGTTTATCGCTGGGCGCGTCATCGGCAAGATGGACCCGCGCCTTCTGGTCACGATGGGCTACATCGTCACTGCCGTCGGACTCTTCAATCTCACGCGGCTCGATCTCGACGTGAGCTTTGCTCAAATCACGCTCTGGCGCGTTTACCAGGTGCTGGGTCTGGCGTTCATCTTCATCCCGATCAGCACGCTGAACTACGTCGGCGTGCCGCGCGAGAAGAACAACCAGATTTCATCATTCTCCAATTTCGCGCGGAACCTTGGCGGCAGCCTGGGCACGGCGCTTCTCACGACTTTCCTGGCGCGCAGCAGCCAGGTCTACCAGCAGAACCTGGCCAGCCATGTCCAGCCGGACGGGCGCCTATACCGCGACTACATGGCGCAGACGCAGGCCGGCCTGATGCGCCTGGGCCAGGGCGCGTCGACAGCGGCGCAGATCGCCTACGCCCGCGCCTACCAGCAGATGCTTCGTCAGGCTTCGATGCTCAGCTACAAGAATGCCTTCTTCATCCTCAGCGTCGTCATCTTCTGTCTCTCCCCGCTGCCCTTCCTGATGCGCCGGCCACCGAAAGCCATGAAGCCTGCACCGGAGGCAGCGCATTGAGGGAATCGTCAGTCACGAGCCCTTGCTGCCCAGTTTTCAGCGAAACGGTGATTCGCTTACGCGAAGCGCACTGACTTGCTGACTTGATCCGCCGCTCCCTCCTGTTACACTCATAAGTTTTCCGGCGGACCAAATTCCGGGAGTGTGCAGACGATGGCGGAAATCAGGCGAGTGGGGGTGGTGGGTGCGGGCACGATGGGCAATGGGATCGCCCATGTATTTGCCCGTAGCGGCTTCCCCGTAGTCCTGGCGGAGGTGGAACAGCCGGCGCTCGATCACGGGCTGAGCACGATCGAGAAGAATCTGGGACGCGAGGTCGCCAAGGGCAAACTTCCGCAACAGGATGCCGATGCCGCGCGGGCGCGGATCAGCGGCACGCTCGACCGCAAGGCGTTGGCGGGTTGCGATCTGGTCGTCGAAGCCGCAACCGAGCGCTTTGCCATCAAGCAGGCGCTCTTTCAGGAGCTCGACGGGCTGCTTGCCGCGCATGCAATTCTTGCTTCGAACACCTCGTCCATCTCCATCACCAGGCTGGCCGCCACCACCAAGCGTCCCGATCGCGTCATCGGCATGCATTTCTTTAACCCGGTGCCGGTCATGCAACTGATTGAGGTGATTCGCGGGCTACAGACGTCACAAGCCACCTTCGACGCGGTGAAGGCGCTCTCCGAGCGCCTGGGCAAGACGCCGGTAGAGGTCAACGATGCAGCCGGATTCGTCTCCAACCGCGTCCTGATGCCGCTGCTGAATGAGGCGATGTTTGCCGTGATGGAGGGTGTGGCGACGCCGGAGGCAATTGATAAGGTCTTCCAGCTCGGGATGGCGCATCCAATGGGACCACTGACGCTGGCCGACTTCATCGGGCTGGACGTCTGTCTGGACATCATGCGGGTGCTGGAAGAGGGGATCGGAGATCCGAAATACCGGCCATGCCCGCTGCTGATCCGCATGGTGGATGCGGGATGGAAGGGCCGGAAGTCGGGCAAGGGATTTTTTGAATATCCGCAGAAGTAGCAAGTCAGCGCGCTTGGGGCAAGCTAAAACGTGGTTGGCGCAGACGCGGTCAGCCACACAGCGATAAGCAATACAGCGATAGGCAATGCAGCAATATTCGATACGATCGATTCAGCGAGCAGATTGAGATTCCCACTCAACCTGCTCTGCGCTAAGCGGTTTTCAGCTAACCGGAGTTTCGCTGACCGTTCCGTGGCCGACTGATTTGCTTCAAAGAGAGGAGTTGCATGGACGCACTGAGCGTAGGCGCTGTACACGCTGCCGAGCAGGTGGCCGAGGCGCATGGCATCACGGTCAGCACCGCGGAAGTGATCGCTGACGGCTCGAACCTGCTGGTGCATCTGAAACCGGCGCCGCTGCTGGCGCGCGTCGCCACAACATCCGCGCTATTGAGGCGTCCGGTAAGCGCCTGGCTGGGACGGGATGTCTCGGTGGCTGCGTATCTGCATGCGCAGGGCGCGCCGGTTGCGCCTCCCAGCGATCTGCTGCCGCCGGGTCCGCATCAGTACGACGGCTACACCATGAGCTTCTGGCAGTGGGTGGAGCACGATCCTTCGGTCGTCATTCCTACGGCGGAAGCAGGCGCCATGCTGCGCGACCTGCACCAGACCCTGCGCGGCTATCGCACTTCGGAGCCCAAGGGCGAGCTGCCGCTGCTCGAAATCTTCAACGAGATCACGCGTTGGCTGAAGTTTCTGGAGGGCCGTCGCGCGCTCTCCGGCGGCGAGCTGATCCAGTTGCGTGAGACCCATTGGCGCCTGGCGGAGACGTTGCGCTACGGCGGCCGCGCGATTCAGCCCATCCACGGCGATGCCAACCGTAAAAACCTGCTCAAGACCGGGAAGGGCTGGTTGTGGACTGACTTTGAAGACGCCTGCGGCGGCCCGACAGCATGGGATGTAGCCTGCCTGGTGCGCACCGCGCCCGAAGGCGTGGAGGCCGCGTTGGCTTCTTATCCAGGTGCGCCGACGTGGGATGAGTTGCTGCCCTATTTGCGCGCGCGCGAGTTGGAGGCGGTGGTGTACTGGCAGCTTCAGGCGCAGCGCTTTCCCGACCAGAAAGCAGAAGCGCAGGCTCGTCTGCGCGAGTGGCAGCGGCGACAGCCGCATTCGGGAGCATTCGGGCAGTAAAACGCTAGCGATCTGCTATACCCGTTTTCGCCTGTTTTCCTCTGGTTTTATCGGCCCTTTGGCGTATGCTTTGGGAATGATGCGGATGACCGTGCTGGCGAGTGGTTCCAAGGGCAACAGCACCGTCGTCGCCACGCAGCGGACCCGCATTCTCGTCGATGCCGGGCTCTCCTGCCGCGAGATTCTGAAGCGCATGCAGATGGCGGGCGAAGACCCCCGCGCGCTCGACGCCATTCTCATCACCCATGAGCATCAGGATCACGTCCAGGGCGTCGCGGTGCTCGCGCGCAAGCTTGGCATCCCCGTGTACTTCACCGAGATGACCCATCGCGCATGGGTGCGCTGGCTGCATCCGCGCAAGCGCATGACCTATGCCGACTGGCTACGCCGCCGCCAGCAGAACGCAACCGAAGCTGTCCCGCAAACTACACCGAATATGGCCGTAATGGACGCATCCCCTGACTCGCTGGACGAAGAACTCTGCGACGACGGCGCAGTGTCGGAGCGCGATCCCGCAGCAATCCCCGCTGTGGCTTTTTTTGAAGCAGGGAAGCGCTTTGTGGTGGGCGACATCGATGTCGAGCCTTTCACCATTCCGCATGACGCGGCCGACCCGGTCGGCTTTGTCTTCGAGGGCGAGGGAGTGCGGATCGGCTTTGCCACCGATCTCGGCTACATGCCGGCCAATGCGCGTCAGGCATTGCGCGGCTGTGACGCGCTTTTACTCGAATCCAATCACGATACCGAAATGCTGCGCGACGGTCCGTATCCCTGGAGCGTCAAACAGCGTGTGATGTCCCGCGTGGGGCATCTCTCGAACGAAGCGACAGCCGAGTTTCTGGAACGGAACTATGACGGTCAGGCTGCGTATGTAATCCTGGCGCATCTTTCGGAGAGCAATAACCTGCCCGCCCTTGCCCGCGTGAGCGCGGAACGGGCGCTCAGCGACCGGATGAGCCTGCTGGCAAATAAGCTACTCCTGGCACAACAGCATGAACCCTTGGCGACAATAATGCTTTAGCGTGCTATCTTATTTGTGCTGAGCAGTTTACGGGGCCTATGGGCGGGAATTGAGTACCACTGGTGTTACCAGATTGGGAATCCGTTGGTTGTGAATCGCATCCAACCATTATCATAGGGTTAACGAAAATGACTTCAGGAAACCAGGGACACACGAAAGAGATTGACACGGACGCGGTGGCTTCGCCCGACTATACCCGCGAGGCGGGCTGTGTCGATCCTGTCGTCGGCGATATCCTTTCCAGTTGGCGCTACGACATCTCCGGGATCACGCCGGCGATGCGCGGCGACTATGAAGATCATTTTGCGCAGTGCGCGTATTGCCGCAGCCGGCAGCGTCTGCATCGCACGATTGACGTCGTGCTCATCGGCACCACCACCATTTCTACGGCTGCCTTTGTCCTCGCGCTGGCGATCATTCATCATATTCAGCCGCTGCAGCACTGGGCGCTGGTCAACCTGCACATCTGGGAAATCTCCATCGCGTTGACCCTGCAGGCGGCGGCCGTTATCGGCCTGCTGCTTTCGTTCCTCTGCTGGGTGCTGGTGGCCATCGCCACTCCCGCGCCGGTCTTTCTTACGGGAGTCGCGCTGAACCAGGCACGATCTTTCCATGGACGATCGCTGGAAGACAGCGACTCGCGCGTCGCCTGATCCTGCCCAACGGAATCGATAAGAAAAGGTCAGCCGTCCGGCTGGCCTTTTTCATGTCTGCCCTTTTTTCCCGTCTGCTACGACTTCTCCGAATCCAGCCGCAGGCCGCCGGTTAGGTCGGTAACTCGTTCGACGTGGTTTTCCCGGCACCACACCGCCAGCCCTTTGGCCAGGCGTTCGACCGCGCGCGGATCGGCGTACGAGGCTGTGCCCACCTGGACTGCCGTGGCACCGGCAAGCAGGAACTCGACAGCATCTTCCGGCGTGGTGATGCCGCCCATCCCGATTACCGGAATTCTGACCGCCCTCGCGGCCTCCCACACCATGCGCACAGCAATCGGCTTGATCGCCGGCCCGGAGAGACCACCGGTGACATTCGCGATGCGCGGCCGGCGCGTCTTCACGTCAATGGAGAGCGAGACAAAGGTGTTGACCAGCGAGATGGCATCGGCGCCCGCTGCCTCGGAGACGCGCGCCATCTGCGCGATAGACGTGACGTTCGGGGAAAGCTTGACGATGAGCGGTCGTCGGGCGAGCTTTTTGGCGCGCACCACCAGTTCAGCAAGCTGCGTGGGGTCAGCGCCGAAAATAAGGCCGCCGTGCCGCGTGTTGGGGCAGGAGGCATTCAGCTCATACGCAGCAATTCCTTCGGCATCGTTCAATTCTTCGACCACTGCGAGGTAGTCGTCCACGGTGTAGCCGAATACGTTGGCAATACACACCGTGCCGGAGTGGCGGCGGACGGCGGGCAGCTTCTCCTGGATGAAGGCTGCGGCTCCCATGTTCTGCAGCCCGATGGCATTGATCATCCCGGAGGCGGTTTCAATGATGCGCGGCGCATCGTTGCCAGCCATGGGCTCGCGCGAAAGGCCCTTGGTGACAAAGCCGCCGATTTTATCCAGCGACAGGATCTCCTCGAACTCAATGCCATAGCCGAACGTTCCAGAGGCGGCAATGACCGGGTTGCGCAACTCCAGGCCGCAGAGGCGCACGCGCATGTCGGGCTTCACTCGGGGTGCACGTCTCCCAGCGTGTCAGGCGCGGCCGTCGTCTTCGTACTGCGGCGAGCGCGGTGCGGTGTCTTCGGTGTGGTCGCCGTTTCATCTGTCGGCAGTCGCGGGCTTCAGCGCCTCGGTGAGAACATGCCCCACCGCCGCCGAAGGCTGGTTCACACCCAACAGAGCGGCGAAGGTGACCGCGAAATCGACCGGGGCCGCACGTTGGTAGTAAATGCCGGGCTGAAAGGGCGCACCATAAAACCCGAGCGGCACGTGGCGGTCGTAGGCCCAGGCGCTGTAATGCGTGGTGCCTGTGCCCGCGGCGTTGCCGTTCATCTGGTACGCGGGCGGGATCAGCATCACGTACCAACCGCCATTCGGGCTGTAGCTGTGCGCGATGCGCTCGCCAAACTCATCCGGCGGCAGCCCGCCGGAGGCAAGCTGTAGCCGTGTGTAGACCTCCACAAGGGATGGATGCGGCGCAACCTTGCTGGACGGCGCCTGCAAGGGCTGCGGTGTGGCCGGCTCCTGCGGAGGCAGCGCTGCTTCTTCCGCAGCCTGCTTCTGTGCCGTTATCGTTTGCCGCTGCCGTCCATGGGCGGGAACTTTGGGCGAGAGAGTCGGCAGGACAGGCGGTGGCGTTCCGATGGGCGGATGAATAGGCGGCTGCGCAGGCAGGGAACTGACGACTGCGGGAAGCGCGGCGGCGATCGCATCCTCCGCCTCCTGCTCATTGATGCCGGCGTGCTCGAAGGCTGGCTGATTGAGCTGGATATAAGGCAGCTCCTGCTTCGTCAGCAGATAGTCGATTTTCTCGCCGGGAGAGAACTTGCCGTTCATCGCATCATTGAGTCCGGCGATCAGCTTCGGAATGTCCCATGTAGCGGCATCCATGCCTAGCGATGCAGCCTGCTCCGGCGTGGATGCGACGCCATGGTCTGCGGAGAGCGCGATCCAGACATTCGCGAGTCCGCCATCGACGTTCTGATCAAGCCAGGTGAAAAAGCTGTCGAGCTGCTGATCAAGCTGCTCCACCATGTTGTGCATCTCCGGCGCGTCGGGGCCTACGCGGTGCCCGAGGCCGTCATTCGCGGAAAGCGAGATCGACAGCATGTCGGTCGTCGGATGATGCCCAAGCTGCTCGCCGGTGATGAGAGCCTTGGCGAAATCCAGCTCGTAATCGTTTCCGGCAGGCGAGACATCCACCTGATTGAAGAAACTCTTCTGCGCATCGCCGTGCGCCTCATCCAGCGCCTGCTGCGCACGCGGGCCGGCGTTGAAGGTAGTGGCCCAGTCCGGCAGGGCGTTCTGGTAAAAGGTCGAAGTCACGAAGGCGCCGCTCTTGGGATCGATCCAGTACGCCGCGTTGGCCGAGTGTCCCACGGGCAGGATGGCGGCGCGGTCCTTCAGCGATATGCCGAAGACCTTCGATTGGCCGATGGTCGCCAGCCGCAATTCATCGCCAAGAGTCGAGGCGCGTTCGTTGCGCGGCGAGTCGCCAGCCTCGTCCCCCGCCTTGAGCAGGCCGACGATTTTGTAGCGCTCGTCTTCGACTGAAGTGATGGGCCGCTTGGTGTTGCGGTTCAGGTCCCACCATTCGTTCGAGTTGATGCCGTGGCCATCTGTATACGCGCCCGTGCCGAGCGTCGCGTGACCGGGCGCAGTCTTGGTGTTCGCGTAGTCGTAATAGCAGTTGGGGAAGTACGCGCCATGATCCAGAAAGAGCCGGAAGCCGTGCTGCGCCTTCAGGTCCGCCCGGTATCGCTCCAGATAATCTTCACGGAATTGATCGATCACCACCAGCACCACCAGCTTTGGCTTGCCATCGTATGCGGAGGCGCTGGCGGGAATGGCGGGAAGAACGATGAGCAGGGAGGCGAGCGAGAGGCAGCAGAGACGCCGGTGCATTTCCATAGGCGTCTTCCAGTATCGCAAAAAGGCGCCAGATGCGGAGATCGATCTCCATGGAGATCGATCTCCGCACAGTTATTTGGCCGTGCGTTCCAGTGTGCGGAAGCCAAACGTCGGCCCGCGGCCGCGGATCACTGCAAGATCGATCCACAACATCGCCATAGATTCCAGATACCGCGCATTGCGCAGCGGTCCCGCGTCGAACGGGCGCAGCCCCGCGGACGCAATCAGCGGAGCCACAGCGGCTTTGGCTGCGTCATCGTCCCCGCAGTAGTAGCCGTCGGCCTGTAGTCCATCGAAGGTCGCGTTGCCCAGCAGCACGGCGCCGATGGTGTTGAATGCCTTCACGAATCGTGCACGAGGCGCCAGCTCCTGCAGCTTCTCCACGGCCGAAGTGGTTCCCCCGAACTCCAGTCCTTCGAGCTTCGGCAGTACCGGGTTGGTCGAATCTACGACGATCTTGCCGCTGAGATCACCGCAGGAGGTCAGCGCATCCTTTACGGCCGGCCATGGCACAGCGAGCACAATAATTTCTGCTGCGCCTGCAATCTGCTTCGCGGGCCCAGTGCTGACGCCCGGGATCTGCTTTGACGCGGAACCTTCCCGCACGGCAACGCTGACGGCGTGTCCTGCCTTCGTCCACACCCCTGCCAGCGCGCCACCTACATTGCCTGCTCCAACAATCGCGATGTTTGTCATACTCCCGGTATATTTCACATCGAAGGGGCAGCACAACCAGGCACAAAAAAGTGACCTGGCGGCAGCACGTATTTTTAACCAGGAGGTAACAGGTGCGGATTGAAGAGTGCCCGGTGAGCGCCACGCTCGAAGTCATCGGCGGAAAATGGAAACCGCTGATCCTGTGGGCGCTCAAGCAGGGGCCGCATCGCTTCAACGAGCTGCGCCGCAAAGTCCCTGGAGCGTCCCAGAAGGTTTTGACGGAACAACTGCGCCAGCTTGAACGCTCCGGCATCATCGAACGCCGCGTGCTTCCCGGCACGCGTGCGCACACGGAATACCGCCTCAGTCCTTACGGTGTGACGCTGCGGCCCGCGCTGACCGCACTTGCCCAGTGGGGCGCGCGGCACCGCAAACGTCCGGTCGCTTAGTCCTCAATCAGTGTTTCTGCTCCAACTCGGCTGCGTAGGCCGCGACAAAAGCATCCAGCGCCGAGCTTTGGCTGCCTGCATTCTCCGCGTCAAACGGCCCCGACCATACCTGGCCGAAGGCGTTGCTGGCGTCACGCGACTGGTTCCAGATGCTCTCCGCATTGGTGACTGCGAAGGTGGCATATTTGCCGTTCGGCACAGCCTGATTCGGCAGAGCGACGTTCAAGGCCATCAGATTACGAACGAAGATGCCCTTGAACTGCACACCATCGGCGCCGCAGTTCGCCTCGCAGGTATCGTGCAGCACACCATTGCTGTCGGTCAGGTGCGTGAGCGCGGCATCCGCGATGGTCTGCGCGGTTTGAAGAAGTTGAGGCGAGTGCTGCGCGCGGTTCAGCTCCACCAGGCCGCCAAGGATCACGCCCTGGTTGTAGGTCCAGGTGTTCTGCCCATTGTTCTTGCAGGTCGTGAGGTCAAGCCCATCGTTGATCAGATTCTGGCTGTTGATCATGCCGGATTGCTGGAACCATGCCCATTCCTTGTTCGCCCAGGTGAGATAGCCTGCGCGATCGGCGGGCGCGACGCGGTTTGCAAGATGCGCAGCGACGGAGAGAAAGAGCTCGTTCGCGATGGCGTTTTTGTAGGTCTTGTCCTTGCTCCACCAGATGCCGCCGCCGCAGGTTGCATCCCAGCCGCCGCTCATGTCCGTGAAGATCGACGAAGCCATATCGAGATACTGCTGGGTGTGCGTGAGATCGTACGCGGCGATCCAGGCCAGCGCCCACCAGCCCTCATCGTCGTAGTAGTTGTTCAGGAAGCCGCTGTTTGTCTTCTGCGCCTGCTGAAAGCTGTTTGCGAAGATCCCGGTGTAGCTGCCCGTGTGCGCCACCAGCGAGTAGTCCGCCAACATCGTCAGCACATTCGCGGAGTTCCACCAGCCGGTCGTTTGATAAAGGCCAGTGGACTGTGTGTACCAGGTCTGGAGTTTGTCGATACCCGCCAATGTCTGCTTCTGGATTTGCGCGGGTGGCGGTGTGTGGCTGGCGGTCTGCGCATACCCGCTCGCGCATAAGACGACGATGCTGATAACGACATACCGACGAGGGCTGAGAAGCATCGGGGGAGGCTCCTGAGATCGAAATTCTGCGGGTCGAAAATCCCGCTGCCCGCCACCCTAGTTCGATCGTTTGTTCGTGTCAACGCCGCGGTGAAAGCCAAGGACGGGAGACATGGCTCCCGCCCATTCAGGCCGCCTTTTGCGCCGGACTGCTGGCCGCATCCAGCCTGGCGATTGCCTCCGGCGGCAGCTTCAACCGCGTCGCTTCCGCCAGATCATTCAGGTGATCGAGCGAAGTAGCGCTGGCGATAGGCGCAGTGATGTGAGGCTTCGCAATCAGCCATGCGAGAGCGACGCGCGCGGGCGTCGAGTGCAGGTCCGCCGCCACCGCATCCAGCGCGGCGAGCACCGCAAAGCCGCGATCGTTCAGGTACTTCTCCACCATCTGGCCGCGCGCCTTTCCGGCGGCATCCTGCTTCGAGCGATACTTGCCGGTCAGGAATCCCGCGGCGAGCGAGAAGTAGGGAATCACGCCGATTCCATACGTCTCCACAACGGGCAGCAGATCGCTTTCGAATGCCGATCGCTCCACCAGCGAGTAGTTCGGCTGCACGCACTCGTAACGCGCCAGGTTATTTTTCTGGCTGATCTGGATCGCTTCTTTCAGCCGCGCGCCGGAGTAGTTCGATGCGCCGATCACGCGCACTTTGCCCTGGTCCACCAGCGTGTCAAAGGCGCTCAGCGTCTCCTCCAGCGGAGTCTCTTTGTCATCGGTGTGTGCCTGGTACAGGTCAATGTAGTCGGTCTGCAATCGGCGCAGCGAGGCCTCGACTGCTTCCGCCATATATTTTCTGCTAAGCCCCTTCCTGCCTTCGCCCATATCCATGCCGAGCTTGGTGGCCAGCACAACCTGACTGCGCCTGCCGGAGCGCGCGAACCATTTGCCGAGCACCGTCTCCGACTCGCCGCCCTCGTGTCCGCTGACCCAGCGCGAGTAGACATCGGCCGTGTCGATGAAATTCAATCCCGCATCGAGCGCCGCATCGAGCAGGCGAAACGATTCCCGTTCATCCACCGTCCATCCGAAGACGTTACCGCCCAGGCAGAGGATCGGCACCTGCAAGGACGATTTGCCAATCTGTCGTTTCTGCATGAAAAAGCTCCTAAGGAATGGATGCGGCTTGAGGCGGGGAAGGAGCCACGGCTCCGGCCGATGATGGGATTTCAGCCATTTCCGGTGGAGCAATTGCCCTGATGCAGTTGGATCGCGGATACATTCTGGCGTGGCCTTTCCTCAACGAAAGGCCACACGAACTTCTCTGGCGCTCACCGGTTGCAGGGAAATTGCTCTAGCATGGAAGGATGCACGATCTGCAATTCGTCAGGGCCAACCTCGCGCTGGTCGAGGAGAAGCTGCGCGCCCGCGGGCAGGACCCCGTCGCACTGCTGGGCAACTTCGCCAACCTGGATGGCGAACGCCGCGAGCGCATCACCGAAGCGGAGACTCTGAAGGCGCGCCGCAACGCACTCAGCGAAGAAGTAGGCCGGAAAAAGCGCGCAAAGGAAGACGCGACCGCGCTCATGGAAGAGACGCGCCAGATCAAGGAAAAGCTCGAAGCGCTGGACGCTTCCGCTACCGCTCTGGACGATGAGCTTCGCGGCATTCTCGCGAATATCCCGAACCTGCCGCACGACTCGGTACCCGCCGGCACATCCGAGCACGACAACGTAGAACAGAAGCAGTGGGGTATCAAGCCGCAATTCGATTTCACCCCGCGGCCGCACTGGGAGTTGGGCGAGGCGCTCGGCATTCTCGATCTCGAACGAGCCGCCAAGCTCTCTGGCGCGCGATTCGCCGTCTACTGGGACCAGGGCGCGCGGCTGGAACGTGCGCTGGCAAACTTCATGCTCGACATCCACACCCGCGAGCACGGCTACCGCGAGGTGCTGCCGCCCGTGATGGTAAATAGCCGCTCGCTCTTCGGCACCGGCCAGCTTCCGAAGTTCGCGGATGACCTGTTTCGCTGCGCCGATGCAGAAGGCTTTACGCCGGGGCAGTATCGCGAGAACGACCACTGGCTCATCCCGACCGCCGAAGTTCCGGTGACGAACCTCTACCGCGACGAGGTGCTGGACGAAGCTGCGCTGACTGTGTCGCTCACCGCATATACGCCCTGCTTCCGCTCTGAGGCGGGCTCCTATGGCAAGGATGTGCGCGGCATCATTCGCCAGCACCAGTTCCAGAAGGTGGAGCTGGTAAAGTTCACGCGCCCGGAAGATTCCGACGCGGAACATGAGAAGCTCACACGGCATGCGGAAAGCATTCTGGAACGGCTCAATCTGCCCTATCGCCGCATGCTGCTGTGTGCAGGAGATATGGGCTTTTCTGCATCCAAGACATACGACCTCGAAGTGTGGTTGCCGGGGCAGGGGCTCTATCGCGAGATATCTTCCTGCAGCAACTTCGAAAGCTTTCAAGCGCGGCGCGCGAACATTCGCTATCGTCCGCAGGGAAAGAGCAAGACCGAGTTCGTCCATACACTGAATGGCAGCGGCCTCGCCATCGGGCGCACCTGGCTGGCGATTCTGGAGAACTATCAGCAGGCGGACGGGTCGATACGGGTGCCGGAGCTGCTGGTGCCTTATATGGGTGGAGATACAAAGATCGAGAGACGGGGTAGCAAGGCGCAATGAAGACACTCAAGAGCTATCTATTCTGGACCTATCAGCGGGGCAGCTTTCACTATGACGTCATGGTGACGCTGATCCTGCTCTTCCTCTTTGTCTCGCCGCGTTTCATCAACTTCCATGACCGGCCGGAGGAGACAAGCTCGCGCGGGCATGGCGTGCTGGTGCATGCCGGGCCGAATGGCAAATTTACCTTTGAGGTGGGCGCCGACCAGGTTCCGGAAACCTCGGATACAAACAAGCTTCGCGCGGAGCTTCAATCAAGCATCGCACCTGTAGCAGGCGCGATTTCGATAGACCGCTGGCAGGAGCAGAAAGACTCCAGCGGTCGCGTAGAGAGCTACAAGGTGTGGGCGCGCCGATAGCGAATGAGACGAGGGCAAGAATGAAGCGACTCCTTTTGGTATCCGCTGCGGCGACGTTAATCGGTTGGATCGCCCAGGCACAAAGCTGCGACGCCACCAAGGTGCTGGCGCAGATGGACGCGGCGTCTGCGAAGTTCCAGAGCACGCAGGCGGACTTCAAATGGGATGTCCTGCAGTCGGTTGTCAACGAGCACGATATCCAGAGCGGCACCATTTACTTCGAGCGCCATGGCGATTCCACCTCCATGGCTGCCTACATCAAGCAACCGGCTCCGAAGTCGGTCTTCTTCGATGGCAGCACCCTCACGCTGCTTCAGCCGGAGATCAAACAGGAGACGCTCTTCAGCGCAGGTTCCAATCATGCTCAGTATGAAAGTTTTCTGACGCTAGGCTTCGGCGGCAGCGGCAAAGACCTCCAAAGCAATTGGACGATCGACTGTCAGGGCATGGAGTCAATCGACGGAGTGCAGACGGCAAAGTTGGACCTGAAGCCGAAACAGCAGAGTGTGGCCAATATGTTCTCGCACGTCACGGTCTGGATTGACCCCACGCGCTCCCTCGGCCTGAAGCAGATCTTCTACGAGCCGTCGGGTGACAATCGCACGGCGACGTACACCGGCATCAAATACAACACGAAAGTTCCCGCTGACATGTTCAAGCCGAAGGCCAGCGGCTACACCGTCATCCGGAAGTAGCGGCTTCCACGGTAGCCATGCGCGCTGTGCGCTGTTTGCAAGTAAAAACAGCAGCAGCCAGAATGCAGAGCATCGGGAAAACTTCTACCGTGTAGCGCGCCTCCGGCGCCTCAATCGTCGCCAACAGCAGGCTGCGCAGCACACAATAGATCACAATCAGAGCCACCAGCACTGTAGCGTGCCGCCGCATCCGCCACGCTCCCCAGGCAGCCAGCACAAGGTAAGCCAGATTCAGCGCGGCGTAGCCGGCTGCGAATTCCGTCTCCGCATTGTGGCGATCGTACTGCCACCAGCGCAGCTCGATGTTCAGCATCTCGGTGCGCGGACGCAGCCACATGTCCAGCACGCGCATCAGTGGAAGCTCAAGATAACTACGCAGCGGATGCGCGCGTTCCCGCTCAGCGGCCAGTGCGTTGAAGCGTGCGTCCATGGCCGGCGTAATCGTCGTGGTCTCGTTATATGCGTCGAAGATTTCCGCTGTCTCCTCGCGCTGCGTCGGTGAATCGAACGCGCGGGAGGGAAGCAGGTTCACGTCCAATGGCGCGCTGTCCATGTTCCAGTAAATGTCCGACGTGGATGCGAAATCGACCACCCAGGTCTTCATCCAGCGCTGGAAGCCGGGCGCGGTGAACTCTCCCGGATCTGTTGCATAGCGCGGGGCCAGCGGCTCGAACACGTGAAAGGTGCGCAGGTTGCGTGCCGTCCAGAAGACGAAGGGAATCACCGACAGGATGCCGGCCGCCAATGCGAATCGTATAGCGCGGGCGCGGCCGAGCGGAGGCAATCCCAGGAAACTTCGTTTCGCGAAAATGAGAATTGCAAGAAAGCTTGCGACCGCCAGCAGGGCACCGTCCGGGCGCAGAAGCGTGGCATAGCTCCAACTCAGCGCCAGCAACAGGCAGGGCTTCCATCCCGGATTCTGCTGCAACCAGACAAGCGCGGCGCAGCCGAGCGCGATACAGAAAATGGAAAGCGTCTCGCTCAAGGGCGCCGCAACGTAGTTAGCGGTGAACGGACATAAGGCCGCGAGATACAGCGCGCACATACCAGCGCGGTTGCCGGCAATCGCGCGCGCCGTCCAGGCGACAATCAGCGCCGAGACAAGATCGATGCCAACCTGCAGATACAACACAGCGCCGTAATGGTCCACGCCGAAGATGCGAAAGCACGCAGCCAGGTACAGCGGATAGCCGGGCAGGCGGATCAGCGTAGGATGGACGGTCGCGCCGGCCGCGGAGTAATCGGTACGGCCGTAGATGCCGTGAAGCAGCCAGTTCTTGGCGATGTCCCCGTAGACAAGACCATCCCCGTTCACCTGTGGGAAGTGCCACAGGAACCACAGACGCAGCCACGTACCCAGGCCCAGAGCAAGCAGCACGAGCGCAGCCGTAACCGCAATGGCAACGTAGGATCGTCGCATTGTTTCGCATCATACAGAGTAAGAAGGACGGTTTGGCCGCACGCACCGTGCGCTGTACTCTTGACGTAATCTGATGAACCGCCAGATCTTCTACGATCCCGAACGAAAACGCTGGAAGCGACTGCGCCGCGTGCTGGACCTGACGGCGGTGGCATCCACATTTCTGCTGGTGGCCTTTTTTCTGGGCGTGATTCATAGGGAGCAGTTGCCCGATCTGCTGTTGCCGCAACAGAAGCGGAACTACAAGGCGGTCAAGGGGCGGCAGACTGCGGAATCGCGGCGAGCTGCTCTGCGCGCCGCGCGCCGGCGGACGACGAATCGCAGGGCATCCGAGGTCCCGCTCAACACCGGCGAAGGTCTGCGTGCGACCTTCTACACGGACGACAATCCAGCCAGCTATTCCTCGCTCCGGCAGCACATCCATCAAATCGACATGCTCTTTCCCGTCTGGCTCAATGTGAATGACGCCAGCGGAAACCTGCTCGGGGCGGTTTCCGAAGCGCCGGCCCACACCTACCGCATTGTGGATGACGCAGGCGTGGTGCATGGCGTAGATCCCGGCAATAAGGTGCAGCAGGCGATTGCGAATGCGCATGAAGATACAGAGCTTTTTCCGCTCATTCGCAACTACAACATCCTCACCGGTGTGTGGGACCCGGTCATCGGCCCCGTGCTCAACAATGCGAACGCGCGGGCCAACATGGAGCGGCAGCTGGACAAGTTCCTTGCCGCCAATCCCAGCTATCGCGGCATCTCGCTCGATTTCGAAGACGTTCCGGACGACGCTCAGGCCGGATATCAGGCGCTGATGGCAGAGTTGTACGAGGATTTTTCGAACGAAGAACCTGCGCCTGTACATCAACGTCCCGACCGGCACCGATAAAAAGATGCTGCAGTTTGAGGCCGCGCATACCGACGGCATCGTGCTCATGAATTATGACCAGCACGAGAACACCTCGCCACCCGGACCGATTGCCGCCGAGGACTGGTTTGAGAACAACCTGCAGCGCGTGCTGCAGATCGTGCCTAAACAGAAGCTGATTTGTGCCATCGGCAACTATGCCTACAACTGGACGGTGCCGCTGCCGGACGCGAAGGGTCATGCTTCACAGAAGGTCCTGGACGTGGACTCGTCCAGCGTGCAGGACGCCTGGCAGGCGGCCAGCGACGCGGAAGCAGACCTCTCGTTTGCCGGCGACGAACTGAACCCGCACTTTGCCTACGACGACGAAGACCAGCATGTCCGCCATCAGGTGTGGCTGCTGGACGCCGTGACGGCCATGAACGAAATGCGTGCCGCGCGCTCGGTGGGTATACAGACGTTCGCGCTGTGGGCGCTCGGTACGGAAGACCCGTCCCTCTGGAATGTCTGGGACAAGCCGGGCACGCCCGGCATCCAGACCACGCTTGAAAAGATCCCGCCTGGCAATGACATTAACGCCGATGGCGAAGGCGACATTCTGCGCATCACCGGAGTGCCGCATCCCGGCTCGCGCACCATCGACATGGACGCGGAGAACCAGACCGCGACCGACGAGCACATGCAGGCCTATCCGCAGCCGTACACCATTGAGTACTACGGCTATCACCCGGACAAGGTTGCGCTCAGCTTCGACGACGGTCCCGATCCCACCTGGACGCCGAAGATCCTCAACATCCTGAAGGCCAAGCATGTCAAAGCAGCCTTCATGGTCATCGGCGAGCAGGCGCAGGACAACGTCGGTCTGCTGCGCCGGTATATCCGCGAAGGCCACGAGATCGGCAACCACACCTATACGCATCCGGACATCAGCGAGATTCCAGCGCGGCAGGTGCAGCTTGAGTTGAATCTGACCGAGCGCCTCTTCGCCAGCAAGCTTGGCATCAAGCCGCTCTATTTCCGGCCGCCGTACTCCATCGACCAGGAGCCCGATACCAACGATCAGGCAGCGCCCGCCTATCACATCCAGCAAATGGGCTACACCATCATCGGTGACAAGATCGACACCGATGACTGGAACGAGCATCCGCGCAAGAGCCCGCAGGAGATCACCTGGGACGTGATGGAGCAGTTGCGCATTATGAAGACGAAGCCGCAGTTCCGCGGATCGATCATCCTGCTGCACGACGGCGGCGGCGATCGCTCGCCGACAGTAGCAGCATTGCCGTTGCTGATCGATACGCTACGTGCGCACGGATACCAGATCGTCCCGGTGTCGGAGCTGATGGGCAAGACCACAGCGGAAGTGATGCCGCCGCTCACTCCCAACCAGCGCTGGCAGGCGCGCGTCGACTCCGTCGCGTTTACCATCTTCGCCTTCGTCGGCCGCTTCATCGTGATGATCTTCTTCATCGGCGACGTGCTCATGAGCGTGCGACTCGTGCTCATCGGGTTTTTTGCGCTCATCGATCGTATTCGCCATCGCAAAATCCCGGAGGTCCCCGGCGGCTTCGCCCCGCATGTGGCTGTGCTCATTCCGGCCTACAACGAGGAAAAGGTCATCGTGCGGACAATCCGCTCCGTGCTCAATTCCGATTACGAGAACCTGCGCGCGATTGTGATCGATGATGGCTCCGCGGATCGCACCTACGATCTGGCGTGCGAAGCCTATCGCGATGAGATCGCGGCGGGCCGCCTGCAGGTGCTGAGCAAGCCAAATGCGGGCAAAGCCGAAGCCCTCAACTACGCGGTCGATCGGCTCACAGAGGACTATTACGTCGGCATCGACGCCGATACCGTCATCGCGCGCGATGCAGTGTCAAAGCTCGTCGCACATTTTGCAGACCCGCGCGTCGGTGGAGTGGCGGGCAACGCCAAAGTTGGCAACAAGGTGAATCTGTGGACCCGCTGGCAGGCGCTGGAATACATCACCAGCCAGAACTTCGAGCGTCGTGCGCTCGACCTCTTCGACGTAGTCACCGTCATCCCCGGTGCGATCGGCGGATGGCGCACGGAGGCGGTGCGCCATGGCGGCGGCTATCCCATCAACACCGTGGCGGAAGATGCGGACCTCACCATGAACCTGCTCGAGCAGGGCTATAAGGTCATCTACGAAGATCAGGCGCTCGCTTTCACCGAAGCGCCGGTGGATGCGAAAGGCTTGATGCGCCAGCGCTTCCGCTGGTCGTTCGGCACGCTGCAAGCGGTCTTCAAACACAAGCAGGCATTCACGAAAAATCGCGCGATGGGCTTCTTCGCGCTACCCAACATCGTCATCTTCCAGATACTGCTGCCTCTCGTCTCGCCGCTCATCGACCTGATGTTCATCTACGGAACCATCGAGTACTTCCTGGACCGGCACTTCCATCCGGATACGGCGAACGCCGCCGGCTTCGAGAAGCTGCTGGCCTACTTCCTGACGTTCCTGATCATCGATTTTGTGACTTCGGCGCTGGCCTTCTCGCTCGAACGCCGCCACCCGGCTAAGCGCGGCGATGGATGGCTGCTCTTCCACATCTGGCTGCAGCGCTTCGCTTACCGGCAGGTCTTCTCGATCGTGCTGTTCAAGACCATCAAGCGCGCCATCGACGGAAGACCGTTCAACTGGGACAAGCTGGAGCGCACCGCGAAGATGTCGAAGCAGGCAGAGAAGATCGCTGCCGGCACCTAGACCACAGTGACTCGGCGGCCTACACCCATTCGCCCTTGCGCATCAGCGGCTCCGCCGCCCCAGTAGCAGTAATGCCGTCGAGGTCAATCTCCCCCGAGCCGATCATCCAGTCCACGTGGATCAGGCTGTCGTTCGCGCCCTTCTCCGCCAGCGCGGCTGTGTCCATCTCGCCGCCGCCGCGGATGCAGGTGCTGTAAGCCTGTCCCAGTGCAATGTGGCTGGCCGCATTCTCGTCAAACAATGTGTTGGAGAAGAGCAGGCCACTCTTTGCGATCGGTGACGAGTGCGGCACCAGCGCAACCTCGCCCAGCCGGCTCGCGCCCTCATCGGTCTCCAGCATCTTTCGCAGCACCGCTTCGCCTTCGGTGGCGAGCGACTCGACGACGCGGCCGCCCTCAAAACGCACCCGGATGCCGCTGATCAGCGTGCCCTGGTACGATAGCGGCTTCGTGCTGGTGACCGTGCCTTCCACGCGCTGGCAGTGCGGCGTGGTGAAGACCTCTTCCGTCGGAATATTGGGGATGCACGCCAGGCCATTGCCGGCCGTTGTGCCGCCGCCCATCCACACATGATCGTCGGCCAGGCCCACGCGCAGATCGGTCCCCGGCCCGCGGAAATGCAACGTGCTGAAGCGGCGTTCGTTCAGAAGTGCGGCGCGCTTGCGCAGTCTATCATCGTGCACGCGCCACGCGGCTACCGGATCTTGTGCATCCACGCGCGATGCGGCAAAGATGGCGTCCCACAGCTTCGCCATCGCAACGTCCTCAGGCTCACCGGGGAAGACGGCGGCCGCCCACGCCGGTGTAGCCGCCGCCACAATCGTCCAGTTGATAGCGTGCCGTGTAATCAGCTCCATCGCCGGCCGGCTCGCTTTGGAAGCGGCGCGGTTCGCGCGACCGACTTTCTCCGGGTCTTCCTTGGCCAGCAACGCCGGGTTGGCGCCGGCCACCGCCATCCGCGCCACGTTGCTGCGGAAGGCTTGAGCGATCCCGTCCTGCAGCCACGTCGCCGCAGTATCAAAGCTCGCATCGGGCGCATAGCGAAAGCGCGCCAGCGTCGCTTCATCGTCGCTGTAGAACGTGGTCACCAGCGATGCGCCTGCGCGATAAGCATGCTCCGTAATCCGGCGCACCAGCGGCAGCGTGTCCAGCGATGCGGTAATCAGCAGTTCCTGTCCTCGCGCCAGTCCCAGACCCACCTCGATGGCGACTGCCGCCAGACGGTCCAGTCGCGCGGCGTGGGTCGTGCTCGATGGAACGGCGGGGGCAACTGCTGTGCTCATGCTCTCTTCTCCTCATGCTTCGATAACGTTCGGCGCTCACGGTTGCGCCACTCCTGTAGCATACTTCCATGCTGAACCGACGCGCATTCCTAGGTGCTTCCGCAGCAGCCCTGCCCATACTCGCCACTCTCGCCTCCGCTGAGCAGAGCGATCATCTTTCGAGCGGCGTCATCAGTCCCGCGACCGCAAAGCTGACGCACCAGAGCTTCGGAGATGTCCGCATTTACTTCGATGGTTCTACCGGGCAGCTTCATGCACTGACGGTGGGAAGCGTCGCCCTGAAGCCCGGCATGGAGCCGCATCCGCCACACCAGCATCCTGAAGAGGAGATCATGCTCGTGACCGAGGGCGCAGGCAGCATCCTCGTCGAAGGCGAAACGCATCCCGTAGCTCCGGGTTCGATGATGTATAGCGCCGGAGGACAGCTTCATGGCATCAAGGCCGGTCCTCAGGGTCTTACCTTCTACTACTACAAATGGAAGGCGTGAGCCCGGCGGCAAGCCTACCTTCTCGCTTGCTACAATCCGCTTACCACCCGCCGTACCAACAGGAGCCCGCCATGTCAGACTTCTTCGCCGCACTCGACGCCCGCATCGCTCCCTACGATCTGCTCCAGCACCCCTTCTATCAGGCATGGTCGAAGGGCGAGCTTACGCGCGATGAGCTGCGCGAGTACGCGTCTGAATACTGGCATCACGTCTCCGCCTTTCCGACATATCTCAGCGCGTTGCACGCCCGTCTGGAAGACGCGCCGCTGCGCCGCACCGTCCTCGAGAATCTTGCCGACGAGGAAGGTCTGCCCGCCGGCCGCGCGCACAGCGACCTGTGGATGGACTTCGCCGCCGGGATGGGTGCAGACTCCTCCGCGGTGCGCGGCCGCGCGCTCCAGCCGGAGACCGCAGCGCTGATCGAACACTTCCGCGCCGCGATGCAGGCTGCGCCGGCCTCGGCGCTGGCTGCGCTCTACACCTATGAGTCGCGCGTGCCGGCAATCGCTCGCACCAAGGCAGAGGGCCTGAAGCAGCACTACGGGGCGGACATGGCCACGTCTCGCTACTTCGCGTTGCATCAGGTCGCCGATGTGTACCACGCGAAGATGTGGCGCGACGCCATGGAGGCGGAGCTGACCAAGCACCCCGAACAGGCCGGCGCTGCGCTCGACGCGGCAGAAGCCACGGCAGCCGCGCTGTGGGAGACGCTGAGTGGCATCGAGCGCGAGCGCCAGCAGGCCCGCATGACCGCCGCCTGAAACTCCGGGCAAGCCTACTAACGATTTTCGATCCGCCCGGACTGCTCCTTGATGTAGACTGCGGCCACTCTTCGTGCGCATCTCAACGCTGACATCTGCGGGTGCGCCCCGTGTTCGTATGTCTACAGACAATCATCAGCCCCGCCTGCTCGTTACCGATGCCGATGGCACGCGCGCGCACCCGTTGCTGCATTTTCCTTTCACCCTCGGCCGCAGCAGCGAGAGCCATTTATGCATGGCGCATGCGCAGGTCTCGCGGCAACACGCCGCTATCGAGTCGGAGCCCGATGGACTCTATCTGCGTGACCTGGGTAGCCGTCACGGCACGCTGCGCAATGGCGAGCGCATCGAGCGGGTACGTCTCCGCTCCGGCGATCGGATCGCGCTCGGCCACTCCTCGGTAGCGCTGGTCTTCCTGGACGATGCGGCGGCGGACGAACCGTTTGGCCTCGTTTCCGACACCGTCACCGGCACCCGCGAGCTTTTGGAGCGCGCCTCCGGTCAGGTCAGCGGATCGGATCTCGAAAAGCTCTCTCTCTTTCTGGAAGCGGCCAAGCGCTTCAGCGGCACGCAGGTGCTCGATGATGTGCTGAGCACCATGATCGAGTACGCGCTGCGGCTCACCTCCGCGGAGCGTGGTTTTGTCTTTCTCGGCGACGGCGTAGCATCCCTGCGACTTCGCATCGGCCGCGCCAGCGATGGCTCCGCGCTGCACGATGATTCGAAAATCTCCCGCTCCATCGTTCGCGACGCAGCGTCCTCCGGCCTCGACTACATCCTGGGCGACGCCACCGGCGAAGGTGCGGCGATCGGCCGCGAAAGCATCATCGCCCACGATCTGCGCAGCGTGATCGTGATCCCGCTCCGGCGCCGCAGTTCAGGCACGCTGCTCGGCCTGCTCTATCTGGATAGCCGCCTGCAGTCCTGCAATCTCAGCACCGTCAGTCGGGAGATTCTGCACGCCATCGCGACCGAAGCCGCTACGCTGGTCGAGAATGCGCGGATGCTGGAAGCTGAGAAGGCCGCGGCCCTCATGCGTAAGGAGATGGAGATTGCAGCCTCCATCCAGCAGCGCATCATCTCCTGCGATCTTCCGGCCGTGCCCGGCTTCGCGCTCCGCGCCCGCACCTTGCCCTGCGCCGAAGTCGGCGGCGACTTCTACGACGTCATCGGCACATCGGACGGCTGCGTGGCCATCGTGGCCGATGTCTCCGGCAAAGGAATGTCGGCCGCGCTACTGGCTTCCATCGTGCAGGGCATGATGTACGCGCAGATCAACAGCGGCGTTTCGCTGGTGGATGCTGTCAGCGCCGTCCATGCATTCCTGTGTGCGCGCGTTTCGGGCACAAAGTACGTGACGCTGGTCGCGCTCCGCTGCCGCCCCGATGGCTCAGCCGAGCTGGTCAATGGCGGCCACATCCCGCCGCTCCTCGTGGAGCCCGACGGCCGCGTGCGCATTATCGAAGACGGCGATATGCCGGTCGGCATGATGCCCGAGGCAAGCTTCCATGCCATTCCTTTCACCGTTCCGGCCGGTGGCCGCGTAGTGCTGCTGAGCGATGGCGTGAGCGAAGCAGAAAACGCTGCAGGTGAAGAGTTTACAATTACAGAGTTCAAGCAATACCTTGCAGCTAAAGATCCCATCGCCGCCATCTTCAGCGCGGTGGACAGCTTCTGTGACGGCATCCCCCAGGCCGATGACCGCACCATGTTGACCATTGACCGGCTGGCCTGAGCGCAAAAAGGGGGCCCGTATGAAACTGCTGCTCAAATTCAATCTCATCCTCATCACACTGGCCGCGCTCGGACTTTTAGTCGTCGCCTCCGTCGCGCACAGCTTTCTCCAGCAGAATGCCCGCGCCCAGGTGTTGCAGCAGGCAGAGCTCATGATGGCGAGCGCCAGCTCCGTCCGCCGCTACACCTCGGACGAGCTCAAGCCGCTGCTCATGGGCAATCCCAAATACGAGCAGGAGTTTCTGCCGCAGACAGTGCCGGCCTATGGCGCCACGACCACCTTCGCGAAGCTGCGCACGCACTTTCCCGAGTACACCTATCGTGAGCCTGCGCTGAATCCCACCAATCCGCAGGACCGCGCCGTCGACTGGGAAGCCGATGTCATCGAGCACTTCCGCAATCATCCGAACGATTCCGAGCTCATCGCGGAACGCACCACCCCCACCGGTACCTCGCTCTACCTCGCACATCCGCTGGTGAACCGGCAACCCTGCATGCAGTGCCACAGTGAGCCCTCCGTCGCGCCGGCCTCGATGATTCGCAAATATGGTCCCGATCACGGCTTCGGCTGGCAGTTGAACGAGATCATCGGTGCGCAGATCGTATCGGTGCCGACCGCCGTGCCCATCGACATCGCGAGCAAGGCGTTCCACTCGCTCATGCTCTCGCTCGTCCTCGCGTTTGCGGCGCTGATCGTGGCTACCAACCTGATCCTGGTGCTGCTCATCATCCGGCCGGTCCGCCGCCTCGCCCATGTCGCCAACCAGGTGAGCACCGGACAACTGGATGGCGCAGAGCTGCCGGTTCGGGGCAAAGATGAGATCGCAGAACTGACCGCATCCTTCAACCGCCTGTTTACCAGCCTCGCGAAAGCCATGCGTCTGCTGGGGTAAGTACCGTCCTTGTGTGCCTTAAATCTGGCAACACGTTATATACCCGAACCTCGAGAGGGCAGGGAGGTCCACGTGCAGCGGCGTCAGATGTTCCACTTACTTGCGTGCGCGGCCATCGGTGGCGGTGATGCCGTGTTCGCCAGTCCCTCCAACGGTAAGGATCAAGCCTCACAGAATCATGTTGCTTGGGTCGCTGAGGTCCTAACGAGGATGCAAACAGTCAAGCCCGGCATGTCCAGAGAAGCCCTTGTTAGGGTCTTCACGACGGAAGGGGGATTATCCACGGGACTGCAGCGGACGTTCGTCAGTCGCGACTGCCCCTACTTCAAAGTCGATGTCGAATTTCAAGCCGTCGGTCGGCCTGATAGAGATGAGAATGGAAGGGTGACATTGATCGAAGACAGCAGGGATATTATTCTCAAGATCTCAAGACCGTACCTCCAATTCAGCATCCTCGACTGATTTGATTGAGCCGTGTATTCCACCGCCGTGTCACTACGCGCTCAACCGGTGCTTACGTCACGACTGTCCGCTGATGCGCAAATGACTATGCACCGCGTTCAGGAACTTCTGCCGCGCAGCCGGCGACGCAATCTCCTGCGCCAGCGCATCGCACATCTCGCGCAGGTTCGTCGTGCTGCTGGACGCGCGTCGTACCAGCACTCCGGCAATCGGCCCGACGTGCTCCGCAAGCTGGCGCGTGATCTCGCTCAGCGATTCGGGACGATGGCCGCTTCCCGGCAGCGGGGATCCCGCTCCCGATCGCACCGACTGCGCCACCCGCACCTGCGAAACGTCTCCAGCCGGCGTTGCTCGCAATCCGTCTTCGTCCAGAGCTGCAAGGAACGCTTCGGCTGTCTGCCACCGTTCCCGCGGATTTTTCGCCAGCGCCTCCATGACCGTCGCCGATAATCCGGCAGGAATCTGCGCATTGATCTGTGACGGCGATTTAGGCGCGTGCTGCAGATGTGCGGCAATCACCTGCACATGCGTCGTTCCCTCGAACGGAAGGCGCCCGGTGATCATCTCGTAAAGCGTGACGCCGACCGCATAGATGTCCGAGCGAGCATCGTGCGGCTCTCCGGAGATATGCTCAGGAGCAATGTAGTGCATGGAGCCCACCAGCGCGCCCGTCGTGGTCAGCCGCTGATCCGGTCCGCCCAGCGCCAAGCCTCCCAACGCTAAGCCGAAATCCAAGAGCTTCACCTCGCCGTGCGGCGTGATCATGATGTTCGATGGCTTGATATCGCGGTGGACGATGCCGCGGCCATGCGCATAGCGCAGCGCCTCCAGCACCTGTCGCGTGTAGCGCAGAGATTCTTCAAGCGTCAGCCCCTTGGGCAGCCGCCGGCCCAGGTCTTCACCCTCGACGCACTCCATCACCATCACCAGTTCCTGCTCGTGCCGGAAGGCAGTGTGCAGCTTGGCAATGTTCGGATGATCGAGCGTGGCCAGCAGACGGATCTCGCGCACAAAGCGGTCCATCATCTCCTGCGCCTGCGATCCGGAGGCTCGGACCGGCGCGCAGCAGCTTCATCGCTTCAATGCGGTCGGAGATGGTATGGCGTACGCGGTACACCTCGCCCATGCCGCCATAGCCGAGCGTCCCGGCAATCTCGTAATCCCCAATGCGGGTTCCGGCCGTCCATGCCATCTCAGCAGTTATACCGCGCGGCCGGTCACTCGCTCATGGAATCTGCAGTGCCGGCCAAACCTGCGGGAGCGGTCAATCCGCGAACCAGCCGCGAGCTGAAAGCCATGACGCAGCACAGCGCCATCACGCAGATCAAAATCGCGGTCAGGCCGGCATGCTTGCCCACAAACCCAAGCCCTGGCGGCCCCGCGAGGAAGCCCGCATAGCCAATGCCAACTGTGATCGCGATACCCGCCCCCGCAGGCACATTGGGGACACGCCCCGCGGTGCGATAGATGATCGGCGAACCATTGGCAATCCCCGCGCCCACCAGCGCAAAGCCGAGCAGCCACCACAGCTCGTTCGTCATATGCTGCCAGCCGCTGCCGATCACCACGCCCAGCCCCGCCGCCGCCAGCAGTCCGCCCACCAGCAGCGTGCGCTCTTCGCCCGCGCGCTCGACGATCGAGTCGCCAGTCAGACGGCCCGCTACCATCAGTGCGGCAAAGACCGCGTAGCCATAACCGGAGACACCCAGGCCCGCACCGCGCACCACCCGCAGATACAGTCCGCTCCAGTCGGCGATCGACCCTTCGCAGACCATCGACACAAACGCAAACAGCCCAAGCAGCAGAAGACGCCCATGCGGACGCATCGGATGCGGCTCTTCGTGCAGCCCCTCTTCGGCACGCGTAAACAGAACGGGCGTTGCAATTGCGACCACAAGGACGATCAATCCCGAGAAGCTGAGCACGACAACCGACGCCGCCACCGCGCGCGACAGCACGAAGCTGGTGATGGCGGCGCCCGTAAAGCTGCCGATACTCCACATGCCGTGGAGGCGCGAGATGGTGCGCTCGCCGAGCTGCTCTTCCACCGCGATGGCCTGCGCATTCATGGCGACATCCATGCTCGCTCCGGCGATGCCGAAGCAGAACAGCGCGAGTGTCATCAGCAAAGTAGTTGGGGCGAGCACCACCGCACTCAGCACGATGGGGAAGGCAATGCCGGCCACGCGGCACACGGCGCGGCTGCCGAGTTTCGCGGTCAGCCGCCCGGCAAGCGGCATCGCGATCACCGCGCCCAGCCCGCTCGCGAGCAGCGTCCAGCCCAGCGCCGCCGCGTCCAGGTGCAGTTCGCGTGCGCGGTCCGGCACGTGCGGCACCCACGCGCCCATCACGGTGCCATTCGCCACAAAATACGCTGCCACGGCACGCTGCGCAGTCTTGGCGCGCCGCAACGCTGGCAGGGTCGAGCTGGACATCGAGCTGGACATTCTTCTTAGAGTACGAAACTTCCGCACGTCGCATGCTGCGATAAGGTGAACTCGAGGAGCAATCTTCATGCCTGAGTCACAATTGCATCTCTCCGCCCCTGCCGCCCGCGTGCTGGGCTCGCTGCTGGAGAAGGAAACCACCACGCCCGAGTACTACCCACTGTCGCTTCTCGCGCTCACCAATGCATGCAATCAGCGAACCAGCCGCTATCCGGTGATGAATCTAAGTGAGGACGAAGTTCGCCAGGCGCTTCATGAGCTGGAAGATGCCGGGCTGGCCGCGCCGGTGCGCGGCACGGAGAGCCGCGTAGCGAAATACGCACACCACATCGGCGAAGTCTTCAATCTCCGTCGCGGCGAGCTCGCGATTGTCTGCGTACTCCTGCTGCGCGGCGCGCAGACGCCGGGTGAGCTGCGCAGCCGCACGGAGCGCATACACAGCTTTGCCGGAATGGAGGAGGTCGAAAGCACGCTGGACCAACTTGCCCGGCGCGAGCCCCCGCTGGCCCGGGCCTTGCCTCGCGAACCCGGCGCGCGGGAGGTGCGCTATGCCCATCTGCTCTCGCCGATCACAGTCCTGGAGCGGGGCACAGAGCCGGACACAAGGAGCGATTCGTCATCCCGACTGGAGCGAAGCGAAACGGAGGGATCTGCTTCTCACCAATCGGCGGAAAACAGCGCAACCTCAGATCGCATCGCGACACTCGAAGCAGAGCTCGCCGAGCTTCGCGCCCGCCTCGCCTCACTCGAAGACAAGCTGACTCAGCTGATGAGTTAAGAGACGATCCGGGTGCCCTACCCTACGGAGTAGGGTGGGGTAGTTCGTAACAAACCGTCGACCCGAAGGGTCCACCGCCTCAGCGCATATCCTGTACTGCATGACCTGGCTTCTTTGGGCGCTTCTTTCCGCACTCTTCGCGGCAGCCACCGCAATTCTGGCCAAGATCGGCGTGGCCGGCATCGACTCCAACCTCGCCACAGCCATCCGGACCACCGTGGTGCTGGTCTTCACCTGGGCGATTGCCATCGCGCTCGGCCGCCATACCTCCATCGCCGCCATTGAAAGCCGCTCCTGGCTCTTCCTGGTTCTCTCCGGCATCGCCACCGGGCTGTCGTGGCTGTGCTATTTCCGCGCTCTGCAACTGGGGCCCGCGTCCGCGGTTGCGCCCATAGACAAGCTCAGCGTCGTGCTGGTCATCCTCTTCGCCTGGATATTTCTCGGCGAAGGGCTCTCGGTGCACAAGATCGTCGGCGGCCTGCTGATCGCAGGCGGAGCCGCAACCCTGGTGTTTGGTTGAGCCTTCTGCCGACGGCAAAATGCTCTTATCGGATTCCTTCGTGAAGCCGGAAGTCCGCACGGCAGCCGTGGTCTACCCACACGCCCGTCCGGTCGAATCCCCAGCTATAACCTTCCGTGCAGCGCGCGCTACTCCGTTGATGAAACATCCGCACGCCGCGGCGGGTATCGGCGGGGCAGTAGTGCCGCTTGCCGTCCTCCGACGCGCAGGTAAGTGTCAGCCTCTCGCTGGGCGCAGATGGCGGTGCGCCGTACTCGGAGGAGTTCACGACGAACTCCGCCCGGCAGCCATGGTCCACCCAGATGCCGCGGCGGTCATAGTCCCAGCTATAGCCTTCCTGGCACGCGGTGTCGCTCCGCTGGTGGACCATCGACACGCCCCCGCGGGTATCCACATCGCAGTAGTGGCGCTTGCCGTTGTCCGAAGAACAAGAGATCGATCGCTGCGCCACTGCAGGCGGCGCTGTGATGGCTGCGATGGCAAGAACGCCGGCTAAGGCTGGAAGGAAGGTTCGCATAGTTCAGTACCGTGATATCGAAACACGAGACGCAGTGGCAAGTTTCCTCTAGCGCCGGGTATGCAGGTATAAAACCATGCTCACGCCCACGATGACGAACAGAATCGCCATCGCGAGCAGCACGCTGCCCAGCAGCAGAGTCACACGCCTGCGCTGCGCCTCGGTGGGCCGTGTGATCCCAAAGGTCTGTATGAACATCTCGACCAGGTACTCAAGAATCCGCATTTATGGTGTCAGACCTTTCACTGCATTTGCCTCCCGGAAAGCTGCTCCCGTTGTTGTATCGGAGGGAGTAGCATTGCGTCCATGAAGGGAATTCTCAAGCGTCTGCGCGATTTATTGTCTGGACGCCGCAGCAGCCCTCCGCCATCCGGAGAGCCCGATGCGGGAGTTCGGGTGCCGTTGAAGCGTGGTCCCGGAGGCCGCAGCGCCAGCGCTGTCGCCGAACTAGACCGGTCCTAGCTAAGACGGGTTACTCCGGCCGCTTCAGGTCAAAGCGGTCCCGGGTGCGCGTGTAGGTCGGACCTCCCATGCGGCCAATCGCAGCAAGTCTGTCTGCGTCGATCCGGTAATTCTCCACGAGATCTTCGCGGACATGGAATCGCAGGACATCCCCGAGCACGATCGCGCTCCCGTGGATCCGGTCGCTGATCTCCACAATCTGCCGCAATCGGCACTCCATGTGCACCGGACTCTCCGCCACTCGTGGAGGCTTCACCAGCTCGCTCGGCAGCGGCGTCAGCCCCGCCAGCTCGAACTCGTCCACATCCGGCGGCACCTGGGCAGAGGTCAGGTTCATCTTCTCGGCAATCGCTTCCGTGACGATGTTGACGACAAATTCGCGCGTGGCGATCACGTTCAGCAGCGTGTCCTTGTGCGCGCCGATGCCGCGCCGCGCATCTTCCGGTCTCACCGCCGTACAGAACAGGACTACCGGCGGATCGGCACTGACGCCATTGAAAAAGCTGAACGGCGCCAGGTTGCGCACGCCGCGTGCGTCCAGCGAGGAGACAAAGGCAATCGGTCGCGGCACAATCGCTCCGATCATCAGCTTGTAAATGTTTTGGACAGACTCCTGGGCGGGATCGAACGTGAGCATAGTGCCAGTAGAGCACGCGCCCGGAGAGTTAACAGGCGCAGCGAAGGATCTGCAGATTGCATACTCGCCCACGGAGCCAAACGTGAGCGACCGAAGGAAGCGAACTCAACTTCCCGCGCCGCAGGCGCGTGTGCCTGGACGGCCAGTCCTAGAGGTTTCCGCGCTCTGCCTGCTCGCGCTCGATCGCCTCGAACAGCGCTTTGAAGTTGCCCTTGCCGAAGGAGCGGCTGCCCTTGCGCTGGATGATCTCGTAGAACAGCGTCGGGCGGTCCTCCACCGGTTTGGTGAAGATCTGCAGCATGTAGCCTTCGTCGTCACGATCCACCAGGACGCCCAGCTTCTCTAACTCGTCGACCGGTTCATCGATTTTGCCGACGCGCTCCTGCAAGGTCGAGTAGTAGCTGTGGGGCACCTTCAGAAACTCCACGCCCTGCTGCTGCAACTGCGCTACGGTCTGCAGGATGTCATCGGTCGCCAGCGCCAGATGCTGCACGCCGGGGCCGCCGTAAAAATCCAGATACTCCTCGATCTGCGACTTCCTGCGTCCTTCCGCCGGCTCGTTGATGGGGAACTTCACTCGCCCGTTGCCGTTGGCCATCACCTTCGACATCAGCGCGGAGTATTCCGTCGAGATGTCGGCGTCATCGAAGTGCTGGTATAGACCGAAGCCCATCACGTCGCGGTAAAAGTCAACGAACGTGTTCATCTCGTTCCAGCCCACGTTGCCCACCATGTGGTCGATGTGCAGCAGGCCGACGGGACGCGCCAGCCTATCCTCGGGCGTCGCGCGGAAGCCCGGCAGGAATGGCCCGTTGTAGTTCTTGCGCTCGACGAAGGTATGAATCGTCTCGCCATAGGTGGCGATGCTCGACATCACGACCGTGCCGTGCTCGTCCTTCTGCTCGAACGGCTCGCGCACGCTCTTCGCGCCGCGCTTGGTCGTCTCGCGCCAGGCCGAGCGCGCGTCGTCCACCCACAGCGCCACGTCCTTTACGCCGTCGCCATGCTTCGCGATGTGGGCGGCAATCTCGCCCTCCGGGCGCAGCGGCGTGGTCAGCACCAGCCGCACCTTGCCCTGCTGCAGTACATAGGAGGCGCGATCGCGCTGCCCCGTCTCCGGCCCGGCATAAGCAACCAGCTTGTGGCCGAAGGCGAGCCGGTAGTAGTAGGCGGCCTGCCGCGCATTGCCTACATAAAACTCGACATAATCCGTGCCGTTCAGCGGCAGGAAATCCGTCTTCGCCTGAGCCTCGGGATGCACCATCGTCGCCATTCGCTTGTTCCTCCGTTCGCGCAACACTCAAGGCGGCCATCGGACCGCCCGCCGCGCAACCCATCAAGATATACCCACGCACGAACCGCTGGCCAGACGGCCTCCGCGGTGCGGGTGCCAGCGCGCTTCAGCCCGTCATGATGCAGGTGTAGCGGCGCGCCACGCGGAAAACACCCGGCACTCCAGAAGAAAGCTTGTACCCAAACCTACTAGTAGGTAGTCTCATGGATGTGCAAGGTGAGACGGCAGAACGGATTCTGAAGGCGGCGCATGCCCTTATGGTGGAGCGGGGCTATTCGGCCTTCAGCTATGCGGATATCGCGGAAGCCGTCGAAATCAGAAAAGCGAGCATTCACCATCATTTCCCGACCAAGGCTGACCTGGCAGCGGCGGTTCTGAAGGCCCATCGAGAAAGGCTGGTGCAGGGGACGGAGCTCCTCGATCGACAGATCGAAAATCCACTGAAACGCATTCAGGCCTATGTCGAGTTTTGGGAAGGCTGTATTCGGGACCGCACCATGCCCTTTTGCATTGCAGCCTTACTGGGTGCTGAGTTGCCCTCTTTGCCAGAACAAGTGCAAGCGGAGGTCCGGTTACACTTCACCGCACTGCGTGAATGGCTCGAACGAACCTTGAAAGCCGGCGTAAGGAAACGCGTCATCCAACTTCAGAAATCACCAACCATCGAGGCCGAACTCCTGCTGGCGACCGTACACGGCGCTATGCTCTCCGCACGCGCAACCGGAAATTGTGATGTATTCCGGACCGTTTGCGCCGCGGCGATACAACGGATCACCCATTCCAAGAGGTAATAGATAGATTGCTTCTGTCATTTCCCATAACTACTCAACCTACCTACTAGTAGGTCAAAGGACACCATGCAGAACATATCCATAGAATTCGCCCGTTCACTGCGTACTCTTTATTTCACCCGAACCCTGTTCCAACTGGCGTGGGCAGCGGGCCTGCTCTCAACCGTGATAACGCATCCACAATGGGCCGCAATATTGCTCATCCTGTACCCTCTTTGGGACGTTGCCTGCACCCTCTACGATCTGAAAACATCCGCACAAGCGGGCGCCGTGAGGACATCGCAAAACATCAATGCAGCGTTAGGTTTCGCTACCGCACTCGGGATTGCCTTCACCGTCTTCCATCACCCCGCATACGCCGTTACCATCTTTGGCGCCTGGGCTCTCGGGGCTGGTCTGCTTCAGCTTAGCGCCGGCCTGATCCGACGCAAGCAGTTGGGCGGTCAATGGGCGATGATCGTCAGCGGTGCACAGTCTACCGCTGCAGGGCTGGCCTTCACGCTGGGTGGCCTCAGCGGAAAATTTCATATCAAAGACCTCGGCGGATACGCCATTTTCGGCGCAGTGTACTTCCTAGTGGGCGCAATACTGCTCAGTCGAAAGCTCTCTCAGCTATCTTCCTCGCAGGCAAGGGCCACAGTGTCTACTCATTGATATCGAAAGCTGCCCTTTGTGTTCACGAACAGAATTATCAGCCACCGCCGCATTTCGGATTCCCGCATTGTCATCACTTCAGAAGTTGCTCCCACTCATGACCTCCATCCGAGCACCAGCGCGCAAGCAGCATAAATGGTCCGACAGTGAGCGCATCGACGATTTGGCATCAACCCCGATGGATCAGCGACGGGAAAAGCGTTTCTCATTACCTATCCTGCTATAGCAGGCCTTTTGTGGACCTGGTCCGCCCGCTTCATATTTGACCAAGCGTTCCAGAAACAGTATAACGATCTTATGGCGCGTACCAAGGAGTTCGATCAGGAGCAGGCCCTCGATGCCGCCATGCACGTGTTCTGGGAGCGGGGATACGAAGCGACATCGATTCAAGAATTGGTAGACGCTACGGGTGTCCAGCGCCAAAGCCTCTATGACACCTTTGGATCGAAGCACGAGATGTTTCTGCAGAGCCTCATGCGGTATCAGGCATTGGAGGGGCGTCATGTAAGCGAGCTCATAGGTAAGCATCCCAAAGGAGGCTTACCTCTCATCCGAGCAATCTTTGAAAGTTGTGCCTCCCAGACAGTTTGTGATGCTCGCGGGTGCTTTGCGGCGAACTGCGCTGTCGAGTTGGGCACTTCGGACGAGGCGGTCTCAGAGAGAGTACGGATCGGACGAGACGGGCTGGAAGAACTTTTGGCGCGCTGTCTGGTGCAGGCGAAGAACGCTCGCGAACTAAAGAATTCATCATCTGTTCCTGCGTTGGCGCAATTCCTGGTCAATGCTTTTTTCGGCCTTCGCCTGCTGGCGAGGACGCGACCCTCCAAGGCAATGATCGATAACGTGGTGTCAGTCACTCTTTCTGCCCTGCGCTAATTCATTTGCCTCAAACTTGAACGCTCGTTCCGGAAAGGACGAACACTTATGGGAAAGCTAGATAACAAAATTGCAGTCATTACGGGTGGGACCACTGGCATCGGTCTCGCAACAGCGCAACTCTTCATCGCAGAGGGCGCGAAGGTCATCGTCACTGGCCGCAACCCGGAGACACTGGACCAGGCCAGGAAAATATTAGGGTCTGACGCAGATGTGATCCCAGCAGATACCAGTGACCTGAAGGCCGTTGAACAGCTCTTCAAGACCATCGCGGAACGGTATAAGAAAATCGATGCGCTCTTCGTGAATGCCGGCATAGCGAAGTTTGCCCCTCTCGCCGCAATCAACACCTGAATTCTTCGATGAGCAGTTCAGTGTCAACGTGCGAGGAGCCTACTTCACAGTCCAGCACGCGGTTCCGCTCATCGCTGACGGCGGCGCCATTCTCTTCACCGCGTCGATGGTGACGAGCATTGCAGAACCCATGTCGAGCGTCTACTCCGCCACCAAAGCCGCGCTGCGGTCCTTCGGGCGCAGTCTTGCGTCAGAGTTGGCTCCCAAGATCCGAGTCAATACCGTCAGCCCTGGGCCCATCGAAACCCCGATCTTCGGGAAGCTCGGTTTGCCTTCCGAAGTGGTTCAAGCTTTTGCTGCGGACATGCTTCAGAGAAACCCCTTGAAGCGGATTGGACAGGGCCACGATGTGGCGAAGGCTGCCCTGTTCCTGCTCTCGGATCAGTCTGCCTACACAACAGGAATTGAGTTGTTCGTAGACGGCGGTATGGCGAGCCTCTAAGTCTCGTTCGTAAGGGACACTTTGCTGCAAACAGTAGATCAAGGAGGTTAAATGTCAGTACCGACCATCGCGCAAAAGGGCCCATATCCGGTTCCAGTTGAAGCCGGCAAGAGCTATCACTGGTGTTCCTGTGGACTGAGCAAGAACCAACCCTTCTGTGATGGCAGCCACGCCGGCACAGGTCTCTCTCCGGTCAAGTTTGAGGCCGCAGAAACCAAGACTGTTTACCTTTGCGGCTGCAAGAGCAGCAAGAGTGGCGTCTTCTGCGATGGTAGCCACGCTGCCCTCTAAAAAACGCGCTATCGTTCGCGGCCTGACCCGTCAGGCGCGATCTCTTTTATTCAATCTGACAGCCGCTGAGAGCGGACGAATCGATGGAGAACATCATGAACACGATTAACCAAGTTACCCCGCAATCGGCCGGGCCTCTAACCTTCAGCCCTGACGGGGTCCTCTTCGTAGGCGATAACAAGCTTGGAGCCGTCTTCGCCTTCGAGACGGAACGTGGCCAGGCTCCTGCATCGCTTGACCCCTTCCTCTTCGAGTCGATCGACGAGAAGATCGCCAAGGCGCTGGGCGTAACGGCGAAAAGCCTCGTGATGAACGGGATGGCCGTACACCCCGTGACACGCGAGTCATACCTGTCAGTCGGCGTGCGCAATGGCGATCGCCTGGAGCCCGCAGTGGTGAGCGTCTCGCTGGCCGGCGAGGTCCACCCATTCGACCTCTCATCGTCGAAGGTGACGGTTCACCAACTCTCCGACGTCCCCGACGAGGGCAAGACGTTTCAGTCGCGGGCCGGCTTTTTCCCATACCCGCCTGCGGAGGTCTTCAACGAGAAGGCGCGTACGCCGCTCCGTTCCATGACGATCGTGGACCTGAAGTTTCATGACGGTGAGGTCTTCGTCGCCGGCGTCTCGAACCAGGAGTTCTCCTCCACGCTGCGGCGTGTCTCCTATCCATTCACCGGGGCCGCCAGCGAAACCCAAATGGAGATCTACCACCTCGCTCACGGCAAATACGAAACGCGTGCGCCGATCCGGACCATGCAGTTCGGCACCATCGATGGCGAGGACACACTCATCGCCGCTTACGCCTGCAGCCCGCTCGTTACCATTCCGGTCTCAGAGCTGAAGCACGGCGCGAAGGTGAGGGGCAAGACGATCGGGGACATGGGCAACGGCCAGCCCATCAGCATGGTCGCCTTCCGTGATGGAGACGAGGACAAGTTGTTCATCACCAATCTCGGTCGTGGCCCCCTGATCGTTCCGCTCTCTGGAATCCGCTCCGCCGAGGGCTACACGCCTGAGAACCGGCCGACTCAGGACAAGATGCTGGACCAACACCCCACCATGCCGGCCGGGCCGGTCGGCAAACAGGTGTTGTTCGTCGGATCGTCATTGCGGGCGGACCTGTTCAGCGACCGCTTCTTCGTCTCGCTGACCCGCTACGCGGATACCGGCGATCTGACGCTTGAGACTCTGATGACCAGCCCTCTGCCCGCGAGGCTGGACAAGATCTGGGTGGAGGCCGATTTCCCAGGCATCCCGCAAAACCGCCTAAGCGAGCTGCGTCAACAGCAGGCTTGACGTTTAAGGGCGCCAGAGATGTACATCTCTGGCGCCCTTAAACGCGGCCTGCGAGAGTGTGGCCGTCCCTTTCACGATTAAGCGTCATCGGGAGTGATTTTATGACTGAGATACCAGTCCGGATCTCTCCTGAGGCCAAGGTGCTCCCCGCCAACACCCTGCGTTTCTACGTCCATTTCCCAAGGCCAGGAGAGGCACACTTCGATCGTGACCAACTCTGGTTGCTGGACGACAAGGAACAGGTGGTGCGTGACCCTTTTCTCGTCTTATCGCAGGAACTCTGGTCGCCTGATGGGCATCGCCTGACGGTGTTGATGGAGCCAGGAAGAATCAAGCGCGGTCTCGGGGCGGACCCGACTCACGAGCCGGCGCTTGTTGTCGGGCGGACGTACCATCTTGTCATCACGGCACTCGGGCAGACAGCGCGCCATACATTCCGCGTAAGCGATCCAATTCTGGAGGCGGTCGACGAGACGCACTGGGGTCTCATTTCTCCAACAGCAGGAAGCTTCGATCCTGTAGTCGTGCACTTCGACAGGGTTATGGACGCCGCTCTTTGCGAGGACGAGATCGGAGTTCTGGACGCTTCCGGTGAGGTCGTTCAGACGAGTGTGTCACTCGCAGCGGACGGAACCACAGCGCGGATTGTCCCGGTCCATCCTTGGTGCGGCGAGGAGCATCGCCTCATCGTGTCCGAACGCCTCGAAGACGTTTGTGGCAACAGGGTGGGCGAGGCTCTGGACCATGACTTAAATGCGCACGGACGACCGCGGGCCGGGATGATCAACTTCACTCCACGCACCGACAATGAGCTCTTGTCTACTCAGGCAAATGTCTAGGCAGGAGCAGCTAATACAGACACGCGGCACCTTGAAATGAAAACCTGAATTCAGCTTGATTCGCAAGTGCGCTCATCAGCACCCGATCAGTAACGATAGGTCGGCTTATGTTTTACTAATCTGCGGCGACGTCAGACTTCAACCGCTGACTTCAGGGCAATCCGCTCATTGAGCAAACTCCACTGCCGCATTTCGGATTCCCGCACTGTCATCAATTCGGAAGTTGGACCCGCGATAAGCTTGATCCGGGCGCGACAACAACATGGACTAATGATGCGCTGACCACAAAAACACAACCGCCCGCGAATGTTCGCGGGCGGTCAGTGCCTTCTACCTCCATTGTAGCGAAACGGGTAGGGCGAAATGGCAGGTTCTGAGAGAAAGTTACTGCCGCTGTTTCAAATTAGGAAATGCCCGTTCTCACGCGAATGTTCCACGTGGAACATTCTGGCGCGCTCCCATCCCGCGAATTGTTCCACGTGGAACAATTGGGCCGCCTCTCCGTCCCGCAGATTGTTCCACGTGGAACATTTCCCCCACCTTTCGGCAGTAGCCGAGCTTCGCTATACTCCCGGGCATGGCGTGCGGACACGCCGTGTAACTGCCCGACTGCACGGCGTCCCCCAGTCGGTCTATTCTTAAGCGAGAGAGGGATTTGACCCATGGCCGCTACCACTTCTGCTCCCAGCCTTCCACTTGCTGCGCCTTACCTTATCCAGCAGGACTGGAACGCCTATGCGCCGGAGCAGCACGCCGTCTGGACCGAGCTGGTGGGCCGCCGCATGCCGCAGCTTGAGGACCATGCCTGCCAGGAATACATCGACGGCTTCCACAACATCGGCCTGAAGCAGGACCACATTCCCAACCTCGCCGAGGTGAATAAGCTCCTCTCGCCCCGCACCGGCTGGAACTCCACCCCCGTCTCCGGGTACCTGCCGGCGGCCGCGTTTTTCGAGATGCTCGCTGCGCGGCGATTTCCCACCACGGTGACGATCCGCGGCGCAGAGTCGCTCGAGTACACGCCGGAGCCCGATATCTTCCACGACGTCTTCGGCCATGTGCCGATGCACGCGCACCCCGTCTTCGCCGATTTCCTGCAGAGCTATGGCCAGGTCTGCGCCGGCCTCACCCGGCAGGAGGACATCGACCGGATGGGCCGCCTCTTCTGGTTTACCGTTGAGTTCGGCGTCATCCGCCAGAACGGCCAGATCAAGCTGTACGGCTCGGGGCTGATCTCCTCGCACGGCGAATCGAACTACGTGCTCTCCGGCGGGCCGGAGATTCGCGACTTCAATCTGGACGAAGTGTTGAACCGCGAGTTCAACATCTCGGAGATGCAGAAGGTTCTCTACGCCGTCGAGTCCTTCGACCAGATCTATGAAGCCACGCGGGAAGCGCGGGCGAGGCTGGGCTGAAGCGCGTTCGAAGTGAAAAGGCATATCTTTCCGCTCCGCGCGGCGCTCCGGTCGAGATGGCTTTGCTTCCGTCCTCGGCTGCCCCAAAAGATGCACAGATATTCATGCGATTTTATGGCGCATTCATGCACAATGCGGTAAGGAGTTCCGCCGTTGCCCCGCACCCATTTCCATCGTCAGCTTGAGCAGCTGAAGGACAAGCTGCTGGCCATGGCCGCCCTTTCGCAGCAGGCCGTGGAGTACGCGGTCGATGCGTACCTGGACCGCGATGAGCGGCTGGTCACCTATGTCCGCGAGACCGAGGCGGCCATCAACATGGCGCAGCGCGATGTGGACGAGATGGCGTACGAGCTGCTGGCGAAGGAACAGCCCATGGCCATTGACCTGAGGTTCATCCTGGCGGTGATCAAGATCAATGCGGACCTGGAGCGCATCGGCGACCAGTCGATGGCCATTGCGCGCCGCGCCGAAGACATGCTCCGCGTTCCCGCGGCCGATCTGCCCGTGGATATCTCCGCCATGGCCACGCATGCTACGGACATGATCCGGCGCGCGGTTCAGTCGCTGATTGAAGCCGACGCACCCCTGGCCGAGTCCGTGCGCGAGATGGATGACGACATCGACCACATGAACCGCACTGCGCACAAGGACCTGATCCGGGTGATGCAGCAGTCGCCGGACGCCAGCCTACAGGCGCTGAACGCGGTCATCACGGCGCGCAATCTGGAGCGCATCGCCGACCACGCGACCAACATCGCAACCGATGTCATTTTCTGGGTGCGCGGCGCCGACGTCCGCCACCAGCTTGCGATGGCCGAATAAGGGCTGCTCCAACCCGCGTCGCCGGCAGTGCATCTTCGTTCCCATCCGTGTTGTCGCCATCCAGGTTCGATTTTGTCCGTTACACTTTTGCTTGCAGAAGGGACGTGTCCGCATGATGCTCCATGCTCGGTCCTTATTTCCTGTTCTCTCGATCGCTCTGCTGGCGGCATCTCCTCTTGCAGTCGCGCAGCAGGCGCCGGCGCATACCAAGCCGTCGGCTGCTATCCCGGCGCGCAATATCGAAATCCATTTCGATCCACAGACGACGGAGATTCGCTTCCGGGTGGGCAGCCTGATGCGCGATGTGCGCGGGACTTTCCAGTTCAAGGGCGGCGCGCTCGCTATCGATCCCGATTCCACGCTGGCGCAGGGTGAGTTGCTGGTGGATGGTACGACAGGCCATACAGGAAACGCAGCGCGCGACAAGCAGATGCAGGAGGAGGTGCTGGAGAGCAGCCGTTATCCCTCCATCTTCTTCCACGCAGAGCATCTGCGCGGTCAGGTGCCGCAGAAGGATGGCTCGTCAGACGTGATTGCCGAAGGAATGCTGAACATCCACGGCGCCGATCATCCCATGCAGATGAAGGTGCACCTGGTGCGTGTCGGCAAGACGCTCAGCGCGACGACGCGATTCACTGTTCCCTATGTGGAGTGGGGCATGAAGAATCCGCGCGGCTCATTCCTGCACCTCAGCAAAACGGCTGTGGTTGACGTGAGCGCAAAAGGAACCATCCGCACCGTGGCGACGATCAACGGCACGCAGTCGAACGATAGCGATGAGGAAGGTCCCAGCTGAAGCATCTTTCGCTTTCAGTCGGTGCAGCGCCGGGACCTTTCCTGTCAGCTTGCCGGCGTGTTCAGTTGCTGGACAAGCTGGTAGATAAAGGTGCCGACCAGGGCCGCGGACATGATGCAGGTCGTTACTGTCATCACACGCACGGCAGGCTGCACCTTGCGCACACGGGCCAGGATGGTCTGCTGTTCCTGTTGCTGATGGCCGTTGCAGTCGTCGAGGAAGAGGCAATCCTCTTCATAGCGGGTCAGAGTGGAGCGATAGGCGAGCAGCGCCAGCAGAACGGTGGCCGCGACTGCCCAGACGATGAAGACAATAGTCAGATAGTGCATACAGCACCTCGGGTTTAACCGCGAGCGGTCCCAGTGCCGGTGCCAGATGCGGCAAGCCCTGTATGCGGGCCGGTCTTCTGGGGGAAAGAGGGGCCGTTCTGGACTGAAACTAGTCCCTTTTCGGGACCATTGACAACATATTTCTCGGTTCCGGGAGGACCTTCCGGGGAAGTACCCATTATCCGGACGAGTTATTAGTCAGAGAGTAACTGGACCGGGCTTCTGCACTATGCGGGCCAGCCAAGACGGCTCCGCGCTCATCCCATGCTGGGGAGTTTACGAATGAAAAGTGGATCTGTATCTCGTGCTGTCTCTCGGTGGGGGGCTTGCCGTTGGATGGATATTGCGGCGATGTGTGTACTTGGCATGCTGGTTTTCGCCTTTTTGGGCTGTACAGATGGCAAACCGAACGACCAGGAGATTCGCCAAAAGTCGGCGCAGGCCACACGGGATGCGCGCCAGGGAGCCAAGGAACTTGCCGCCAAAACCAAGGTTGCTGCGGCGAACGCCGTAGAGGGCGTAAACGCCGCGGCCCAGGGCATCAAAGACGGCGTCAACAGCGGTAAGGGGAGCGACACAGGCGATAAGGTTGATATCAATAGCGCCTCGACGGCTCGGCTCGCGCTGCTGCCTGGAATCAGCATCAGCAAGGCCCACGACATCGTGAAAGGGCGGCCGTACCCGGGTGCACACTCGCTGGTTCGCCGTGGGCTGCTGACCCAGGAGCAATACGACCGGATCGCGGACCAGGTCACGGCTAAATAGGGGTAACGGTTGGGTAACGGAATCTGCGTTCATCCTGCGACGTATCCTGTGTTTCCGGCATCTTTATGGGTAGCGGCAATTCGGATAAAACTTGTCCGGGATTGGCCGCCGCCTTAAAATGGAAGTAGACATCTCCAAGGGGGAGAAAGCAGACCATGGCAACCATCGCGCAGCCTTTGACCGAACAGTCCAACCCGCCCAAGCAGGCAGTCGTCCTGACCGATGGCGCCATCGCGAAGGTACGGGAGATCATGGCGACGCAGGACCCGCTGCCGGCTGGCCTGCGGATCGGCGTGGTCGGCGGCGGGTGCTCCGGCTTCCAGTACTCCATGTCTTTCGAGAACCAGGCCGGAATGATGGATAAGGTCTTCCGATTTGACGATCTGAAAGTATTCGTGGACGCGACTTCGCTGATGTATCTGAACGGCTGTGTGGTCGATTACGTCGAGACGCTGGAAGCGGCAGGCTTCAAGTTTGAGAACTCGAATGTGAAGAGCACCTGCGGATGCGGGTCTTCGTTCAGCGTATAAGTCGGGCCAATCTGCCCTGATCAAGCCCCCGGCGAGTGCCGGGGGCTTTCTGCTGTTGTAAACTCCATCCGTTCGCAGAGTTATTGTTGAGCGGCTCTACCGTGATTGTTAGCGGAAGATACAGCAGATCCCTCCACTACAGCTGGTCTCGCTGCGCGAGACCGCTCCGGTCAGGATGACGAATGCGTAAAGCTTCTCTCAGTGGAAAAGCTGCGTCCGGTGCTCTCCCGGCGGCTACACTTCTTGTGAAAACAGTTGAATGCTCATGAAGGCACTCCTACTCTCCGAATACAAACATCTTGACGTTGCGGACCTGCCCGCACCTGTGGCCGGGCCGGGCGAGGTCCTGGTCCGCGTGGCGGCGTGCGGCATCTGCGGCAGCGACGTCCATGGATACGATGGCAGCTCCGGGCGGCGTATTCCGCCGATCGTGATGGGCCACGAGGCGGCCGGGATCGTTGCGGCAGTTGGCGAAGGCGTCGCCGGCTACCGACCAGGGGACCGCGTCACCTTCGATTCCACCGTGTACTGCGGCGAATGCGATTTTTGCCGGCGGGGCGAGGTGAATCTGTGCGATCGGCGGCAGGTGGTGGGTGTTTCCTGCGGCGACTACCGGCGCGCCGGCGCCTTTGCGGAATATGTAACTGTTCCGGAACGTATTCTGTATCGCCTGCCCGATGGCCTTTCTTTCTCCGATGCGGCGATGCTCGAAGCGGTTTCGGTTGCGATCCATGCGGTGCGTGTTGCTGAGGTGAAGGGCGGCGAGACGGCGCTGGTTATCGGCGCCGGCATGATCGGCCTGCTTATTCTGCAGGCGGCGAAGGCCAGTGGCTGCGCGCGCGTTTTCGTTACGGATGTTGACGCCACGCGACTGGAGATGGCGCGGTCGCTGGGCGCGGATGCCGTAATCGACAGCTCGCGTGAATCGCTGACCGCCGGCATCGATCGACTGACGGCGGCCCGTGGTGTTGATGTGGCGCTTGAAGCTGTGGGCCGCTCGGAAACAGTCGTGGCGGCCATCGATTGCACGCGTAAAGGCGGCACGGTGGCGCTGGTGGGAAACATTTCGCCGGAGGTCACGATTCCGCTGCAGAAGGTGGTGACGCGGCAGATACGCCTGCAGGGCTCCTGCGCTTCGGCCGGCGAGTATCCGCAGGCGATGCAGTGGATGGCGGAAGGAAAGATCAAGGTAGCGCCGCTGATCACGGCAGTGGCGCCGCTTGAGGAAGGGCCATCGTGGTTCGCGCGACTCTATGCGCGCGAGCCGAACCTGATGAAGGTGGTGCTCGATCCCAGAACAAGTCATGATGCGGGCGGATCGCAGGAGGGCGCGCCCGCATGAGTGGAGATGCAGGGCTGTTCGATCTTTCGGGCCAGGTCGCGCTTGTCACCGGGGCCAGCCGCGGGCTGGGCCAGCACTTTGCCCGCGCACTGGCGCGCGCCGGCGCGGACCTGATCCTTACCAGTCGCAAAGCGGAAGACCTGACGTCCTTTGTGGCGGAGATCGAAACGCTGGGACGCCGCGCGCATCCCATCGCGCTCGATGTGCGCGATCGCGCCAGCATCGAGCGCCTGGCGGAGCAGGTGGAGGCGGCCTTTCCTCAGGTGCATATTCTGGTGAACAACGCGGGATGCAATGTCCGCAAGCCTGCGCTTGAGGTGACGTGGGACGACTGGAACCTGGTGCTCGACACAAATCTGCGCGGCAGCTTCTTTGTTGCGCAGGCGATCGCGCGCGGCATGGTGCGGCATCGTTACGGGCGCATCATCAACATCGGCTCCGTCACCAGCGTCTTTGGCTATGCGGGCCTTGCGCCCTATGGTGCGAGCCGCGGCGGTATACGCCAACTCACGATGAGCCTTGCCGATGACTGGGGAGCGCACGGCATTACCGTCAACTGCCTTGCGCCCGGCTGGTTCCGTACTGCGCAGAACCAGGTGCTTTATGACAACAAGGAGTGGGTCGAGTATCTTGTCGATCGCATTCCGGTGAAGCGGCCGGGCGACATCCACGACCTTGATGGCGCGGTTGTCTTTCTGGCGTCGGAGTCCAGCCGCTACGTCACCGGCCAGACGCTGCTGGTTGACGGCGGCATTTCCACCGGCGCGATGCGCGCCACTGTTTCGCAACCCAGCAAAGGGAGTCCCTCATAATGTTTCGTTTTCGTACTTTTGCGGCAGTGCTTGTTACAGTCGCGGTTGCATTATCGCTGCAGGCGCAAAATGCCGCCAGTGGAAAGCTGCGCATCTACTTCATTGACGTGGAGGGCGGCCAGTCTACGCTGTTCGTGACCCCGGCAGGGAAGTCGCTGCTGATCGACACCGGCTGGCCGGGCAACAACTTCCGCGATGCAGATCGTATTGTCGCTGCCGCGAAGAGTGCCGGATTGAGCCGCATCGATTCTGTCCTCATTACTCATTTCCATGAAGATCACGTGGGCGGCGTGCCGCAGCTGGTGCAGCGTATTCCGGTCGGCAGATTCTTTATCCACGGGCCGAACCGCGAGTTTGACCATGGCGCGACCGAGCAGGACTACGCGGCCTTCCAGAAGGTGCTGGCGACCAAGAAAACCAAGGTGATCGTACCGAAGCCGGGCGACCGTCTGCCGATTGAAGGACTCGATGTAACCGTCATCAGCTCCGACGGCAAGCTGATCCAGAAGCCGCTGCCCGGCGCGGGCGAACCGAATTCGTATTGCAAGCAGACCGAAGTACGCCCTGCCGACCAGACGGAGAACGCGCGTTCGCTGGGCGTGCTGATCCGCTTCGGCGCGCTGAAGATTCTCGACCTGGGCGACCTGACGTGGGATAAGGAGCGCGAGCTGATGTGCCCGGACAATCGCCTGGGCAAGGTAGACCTGCTGGTGGTTTCGCATCACGGGTGGTTCCACAGCTCGAGCCCGGCGCTGGTGGATGCCATCCATCCCACGGTCGCCATCATGGACAACGGCGCGACGAAGGGCGGCTCGATCCCGGTCCTCGACACAGTGCGGCACGCGCCCGGGCTTGAGGCGCTGTGGCAGTTACATTATTCGGATGAAGGCGGCGCGACGCACAACACGACAGGTGAGTACATCGCCAATCTGGATGGCCCCGATGCGGGGCATGACATTGAAGTGACGGCGAGCCGGGACGGCAGCTTTACGGTGCGCAATGGCCGCACTGGCGCCGAGAAGCATTACGCGGCAGGGAAGTGAGCGGAGTTCATTTTCATTGGCTCAATGCGTCCCAAGCAGGAACAGATAGCCCGCGATGCCGAGCAGCAGGTACGCTGCCGAAATGCCGAAGGCCAGCGCATAGGAGTGTGTTGCCCTGACGATGTAGCCGGTAAGGATCTGCGCCGTGATGCCGGAGACCTGGCAGACGAAGTTCACGATGCCGCCAACCTTGCCGACGCTGGCGCGGGGCGTGATGAGAGCGGGAACCGACCAGCCGACGGGCGCCGCAGCAGAGAGGCCGCCGATCGATATACCGATCCACGTGAGCGCCTGCACTGCGCTGTGCGCGTGGGCTGCGCCGAGAATGCCGAGCCCGCATGCCGTACCCGTCACCAGCACCACGCGGCGCACCAGCGAGGCATTCCATCCGCGCGAGACAAGCCCGTCCACCAGCATTCCGCCTAGAAAGAGATCCGTAAAGGTGGCGAAGAGCCACGGCACTCCGGTGTAGAGAAACGAGTGCAGCAGGTCAATGTGCAACGCCTCGGAAAGATACGTCGGCAGCCAGGTCAACAGCAGATAGAAGACATAGTTGTAGGAGCCGAAGCCCAGCGACAGCCCGATGACCTTGGGCTGCCGCAGCAGCTCAGCGAGCGATAGTCCAGGGCCTTCGGCTGCAGGCGGCTCGTTCTCCGCTCGCTCCTCAATCAGTTGCCGTTCCGCATCGGTTAGCTTGGGGTCTTCTTCGGGCTCGCGATACACGACCCAGAAGACGAGCAGATAGAGCAGGCTGATGACGCCGGTGGCGGCGAAGCTCCATCGCCACCCCACGCTCAGCAGAAGCAGGCCTATCAGCGGTACTCCAATGGCCGATGCCAGCTTGGCCGCCGCATCGTTTAACGATGTCGAGAAGGTGCGCTCGCGCGCCGGGAACCAGGCGCCGATGGCCTTGGCATTTGCGGGGAATGTCGGCGCCTCGCCCACGCCCAGCAGCAGGCGTGCGGCAAAGAATCCGGGCAGGCTGGGAGTGATGGCGGCGGCGAACGATGCCATGCTCCAGACGAAAATGCCGGCGCGCTGCACACGACGCACACCGAAGCGGTCCAGCACCACGCCGACGGGCAACTGGCAGAGCGCGTAGCTCCAGTTGTAGGCGGCAGAAAGATAGCCGAACGCGACGTCCGAGATGCCGAAGGCCGTGTACAGCGCGCCGTGCGAAACCGAGAGGTTGACACGGTCAAAGTAGTTGACGAGGACGCCTAGCCCCAGCAGCCAGCCGATGCGCCACCGGCGGCGCGGCGCGCGTTCAGCGGGTGCCGGCAATGCGTCCGACCATCCTGTGTCCCGTGTTCATCTTTAGTGCGCGCCTTTCAGATATTTATCAAACCAGCCGACCATGCGCGTGATCTCGTCGATCTGGTCTTCGCGCTTCATGAAGCCGTGGCCTTCCTGCGGATAGTAGACAACATCCACGGTGCGGCCCTGCTTCTTTAGAATATCCACGACCTGCGCCGCTTCTTCGCGCGGCACACGGATATCGCGCTCACCCTGCAGAACCAGCAGCGGTGCATGCTCCTTGCTGAGGAACTGGATCGGCGATGCTGCTTCGTACTTCGCGCGGTCTTTTACCGGATCGCCGAGCAACGATTTCTCGTACTCCTGCAACAGCGGATCGGAATGCTGGAGCATGGTGTACCAGTCGATGATGCCGTACTCCTCGACGGCGGCGGCCCATAGGTCGGGCGCTTTGCCGATGGCCATCAGCGTCATGAACCCGCCGTAGGAGCCGCCGGTGATGCCGACCTTCTTCGGGTCGATGTAGCCGGTGGCTTCCATGAACTTCACACCGTAGATCTCGTCCTGCAAGTCGCCGCCGCCCAGGTCCTGATAGTTGGCGCGCTCAAATGCGACGCCATAGCCGGTTGAGCCGCGAACGTTGGGCGCAATCACGGTGTATCCGCGCGAGACGAGCGCAATGATGCGTGGCGAAAAGCTGTCAACAACCTGGCCGGTGGGGCCGCCGTGGGGCAGGACGATCAGCGGATTTTTGCCATCGCGCTTGAGGTTGAACGGCATTGCCAGAAATGCGGAGATGACCTTGCCGTCGAAGCTGGGGTAGTGCACAAGCTGTGTCGGCGGCAGGACCACGTTGCGCATCGCCGGGCTTTCGACATGCGTGATCTGCGCCGAGGTGCCGGTTGGGCCGAGCACGTAGAAGTTCGGCGCGTGTGTCGAGTCCTGGTGGACGAAGAGCAGGCGTCCGTCTGCCGTGAACGGAGTTGGATTTCCGTTCTCGTAGTTCAGCCCTTCCGGAATTGCGTGCGGGATTTCCTTGTAGGTCTTGGCGTCGGTGAAATGAATCGAGGTGCGGCCGTCCGCATTCAGCGACCACGTGAACACGTCACCCGCAGGCGAAAAGCTGCCGGGGTCGGCGTCCCATTGCGTATCGGTGATCCATTTCTTCTGCAGGGTTAGAAGGTCCAGCAGCGCGATATTGCTGTAGCCGCCCTTCTCGTTCGATCCGATGAGGAGCATCTTGCCATCGGGAGACACGCTGGATGCGCCGATGAGCACGCTGCCCTGGTGCGGCGTCAGCTCGCGGGCGGCGCCGGTTGCCACGTCCACGCTCCATGCGCTCATGTCCTCGTGCAGGTCGCCGCGATTCGCATATAGCGTTTTTCCATCGGGACTCCACGTCACAAGGGTCCAGGACCGCTTCGGATCCTTCTCATGCGTGAGGAGGCGCACCTGATGCGTGCTCCAGTCCATCAGGGCGAGGTTGATGGAGGGCGCTGTTTTTTCCTTGTGCTGAAATGCCAGCAGTTTCCCATCGGGGGAGAAATGGGGATTGGTTTCGGTGATCTGGTCGGTCTGCGTCAGGTTTTGCGGTGTGCCGCCGGCGGCAGAGGCGGTGTAGAGATCGTAGATTTCATCGCCGCCGCGGTCCTGCTGGTAGACGATGTTCTGGCCGTCCTTCGACCAGACGGCTCCCGATTGCGCGTCATCGGAGTGGAGGAGTTGATGCGCTCCTGTTCCATCGGCGTTCATGAGCCAGAGATTGATGCGTCCGGATGCGTTCCCGGAATAGAGAATCTGTTTGCCGTCCGGCGACCATGCGGCCTCGCCGAGCCGCACCGTGCTCAGCAAATCAGGAATGTCTACCGGAGCGCTCGCCGATCCTTGCGGGGCGGTCACACTCTGCGGAGCAGTGGCCGTGCGGGAGTTTGGGCCGGCGCTCTGCGCGTGCAGAGCGACAACGACGCTGGCGAACAGACAGAGAGATGCGGCACGAGCGGCGATCATATCCAGCTCCAGAAGGAGTTTTCGGGGGCGAGGGAAGTGTACACGCCGGCCGGCCGGCGTCAGAGCGTCAGGACAATCTTGCCGAGGTGTGCGCTCGACTCCATTAGCTTGTGCGCCTCTGCCGCATCGGCCAAGGGGAATTTTTCATGCACGGTCGGACGGATGGCGCCGCTCGCGATGGCCGGCCACAGCTTTGCCTCTACGCCTTCGCGCAGCAGGCTCTTCTCTTCCGGCCGGCGGGCGCGCAGTGTCGAGCCGGTCACGATCAGCCGCTTGCGCATCACCTCACGCAAATCCAGCGTCACTTCGGCGCCCTTCGTGGTGGCGATGTGGATCAGGCGTCCGCGCTGCGCGAGTAGCTCGATGTGCTTGCCGAAATAGTCGCCGCCAATCATGTCGAGGATCACCTGGATGCCTTTGCCCTCCGACCATGCCCACGCGGCGGCCATCCAGTTTTCGGTCTTATAGTTCCACGCAGCTTCTGCGCCGAGCTCGCGGCAGTAAGCGCATTTCTCTGCCGAGCCTGCGGTTGCGACCACACGCGCCCCGACGTGCCGTGCGGCCTGAATGGCGAATGAGCCGATGCCGCTCGATCCGCCCTGGACCAGCAGCGACTCGCGCGTCCGCAGCGGCTGCGTGTCGGAGAAGAGGTTGGCCCACACGGTGAAGGCGGCCTCCGGCAGGGAAGCAGCGTCTTCCAGCGAAACGCCATCCGGGATGGGAAGCACCTGCCCCTGCGGCACGACACAGTATTCGGCGTAACCACCGCCTGCCAGCAGCGCACATACTGCATCGCCGACCTTCCAGCGCGCCACATTCGTGCCTGTGGCGGCGACATGTCCGCTGACCTCCATGCCGAGAATGTCGGTGACGCCGGCGGGCGGCGGATAGTGGCCCTTGCGCTGCACGATGTCGGCGCGGTTCACACCGGCGGCCGCCACCTTGATTAAGACTTCGCCTGCCCTGGGCGCGGGACGGGGAACTTCGGCAACGCGCATCGTGCCGGCATCGTCAGGGCCTTTCACCACGATGGCCCGCATGCGCTCTTCTCTCACATTCATGCTTTGAGCCTATCGCAAGCAGGCATCGCTGCTCTGCTCCACAGGATTCGAGCGCAGACGAAACGGATTGAAAGAAGTGTGCTCGTCAAAGGTGTCTACATGCTCCGATTTTTTCAGCCCATAGACCACGGCGTAGGTGATGGGCGTGGCCAGCACCTCATATACCACCTTGGCCACGTAGGACGACAGAATGATGTTCGCCTTTGCGGACCAGGGGGCGTCATAGAAAGCGATCATGATCACGATCGTCGTATCCACCGCCTGCCCGGTCAGGGTCGAGCCGATGGTGCGCGTCCACAGCTTCGAGCCGCGCGTCAGCAGCTTCAGCTTGGCCATCGTATACGAATTAGTGAACTCGCCGGCCCAATAGGCGACCAGGCTGGCGATGGCGAAGCGCGGCACCAGCCCGAAGACCGTGGCGAAGGCCTGCTGGTTATGCCAGTCGGGCGCGGGCGGTAGCGCAACGGCGATTTCGCCGAAGACGGAGAGCAGGCCCATCGCCAGAAATCCCATCCAGATGGCCCGCCGCGACGCGGCATAGCCGTAGACCTCGGTGAAGACGTCGCCAAAGATATAGGTGATGGGGAAGAGCAGCTCGGCGCCGCTCAGCTTGAAGGGGCCGACCTGGCACATCTTCGGCCCAATCAGATTCGAAACCACGAGAACGACGACGAAGACGATGGTCAGCGTATCGAGGAAGCGGAACTTGCGCATTGATTGGGTTATAGCATTTGGGTGATGTGGCCTGTCGTGAGCCGGGCGAATATGCTGAAAATCCCGGAATTGGCCATTCGGATCATCGCTGGTGAATGCCATTGGCCTTTTTCCTCGAATCAAGTTTTTGGATTGGTTCAAGGTTTAGCGGACCGGCTCAGACCCGCTCGCCTCCAGCACCCTCGTAGTCACAAGTATCTTGCAGGACACCTCCAGGAAGCAGAGATCGAAATATTGCATCCCACAACTCTCTCTGAGGCGATAGCATGCGAGTGCATGCCTGACGAAGCCGGACACAAAGATACCTTCACGCTTATTTATGAAGGCGAGGGATTGAAGAACGGAGAGATGGACGTCTTTGATCTCGCTCCAGCCCTGCTTGCAATTGGTGAAACTTTCCGGACGGCAGACGAGGTACTCAATGGTTCAGCTACGGTAACAACTACTTCAGTCCGAGCCGAATTCCAAAAAGGCTCCTTCGAAGTGGTCCTCGCTGTCGAGCAGCACCTAAGGGATTCAGCTGCCGGAATCATACCTGCCCTGCACGTGATCGGAGCAGAAAAGCTCATATCAACAGTCGTCGGTAGTGTCACAGATGTTGTGATTGACAAAGCGAAGGAGAAGGCTTCATCTGTCGTGTCAGGACTGTTCAAGCTCCTCGGGAAGTTGGGCGGTGCAGAGCCTAAGGAAATCCAATACGACGAAATCACGAAGAGCAATATCTTTCTCTATGGGAACAACAACACGATACATGTTGATCAATCCACCACCGAGCTTTATCGAAATCAGAGAACCCGAAAGGTCGCTACAAGAGTTGCGGTCCCTTTACGTAAAAGCGGAATCAAGAGTTTGAAGGCAAACAAAGAGGGCGCGGAGATCGCGTCCGTCGAACGTAAGGACTTCCCCGAACTGGAAAGCGCAATGGACGAAGAGCCGCTCACAATATTGGCAGAGAATGATACGACGCGCCCTTCAACCGCCGTGCTTATAGTTCGGATCGTTAAACCAGATTTCAAAGGAGATAAGTGGACTGTATCTGAGGGCGACCGTAAGACATACACCGTTTCAATGGCGGATGAGGCGTTCAAGAGTAGAGTGCACGCTCGCAAGATTGGTTTCTTCGATGGTGATATGTATAGAGTCAGAATGGAGACCGAGCAGAAGTTAGACGGAAGGGGCTTGCGCACAATTCGAAGAATTCTACAGGTCATCGAGTCCGTGCCTCAGCCACGACAGCAATCGCTGAAGTCGCCGGAAGATGAGCAGCAAGGGCGAAAGTTCAGGGATGACTAGTGAAATCTGCGATGTCTTCGGTGAGACGAAGTTCATCTGAGAAGTCTTAGGCTTACATTGATGATGATTGCTGCTGCCTCTAACCCTTTATGGGCTCAAGACGCGTCAATTCTGACCGTAGGCGCATTGCCATTGGAGGGAACCCGCTTCAGACGCTACTCAACCCCGTGGAGTTGATCGTCCAATATACGCGAATAATAAACGCTGGTTATCTCATAATGTCGGGTCAGGCAAGCTATCTTGCTCGCTATCGTTCTGACAAAACTTTGCTTTCAGACCATTCACTACAGTAGCCGATATCTTCTCAAAGGCTTCAGCGTACTCGTTCCACTTGACTTGTGTGAGTTGTATTTTGTCGCCAAGCTTCAACATTGGCTGCTTTACAGATTCAAGATATCGCTGGTTCACTACGCCATTATTGTGAGCTAGCAGGTTGCGCTGTGCGATCACTTCGGCCAGATAATCAATCGTGCAAATTGACTCGTCAATCGTTACACCGAATCGATCCTTGTATTCCTTCCATTGCTCATGCACCGAGGAGTAACTGTCTTCCAGTATTTCTCGATTCGCCATGTAAGTTATTAATTCTTCTACGGTTATGAAAGACAAAATCTTCTCATAGTTTATCGACTTTTTCTTCGTACGCATCATTGCTGGACGTTCAAGTAATACGGACGTGAAGGCATCAGATACGAACGCGTCGAACAGAGCGACAATATACAGAAAGCTCATGTTAAGAGCCATCGGAAGATTAGCTGGCTTTAGAAGTTCGTACGTCTGCCAATTCTGCTTTAACTTGGCTCTCCCTTCGACATCTAAGCGGTCGATCATTCCTTTTGCGATTCTGCTGTAGTGATCGGAGACAACTTCATCCGGATTGGCAATTCTATTCTGGATTGCTTGAGCAACTTTGTCCGCTTCACCGAAGCCGAGCTGTGCGTTATTGATAAAAAATTTTGCTTGATAGATCGCCGTTCGGAACTGGAATACAGTCGCATCGAGGCGCTTAGAAAGGGATGTCGTTGGGAAGTGCATTGGGACCCGGATAATGATAGTCGTAATCGCCGCCAAGTCGGCGTTATCTGAAAAGATGAATTTGGCGTCCCCGACGGGATTCGAACCCGTGTTACCGCCGTGAAAGGGCGATGTCCTAGGCCACTGGACGACGGGGACGCTGGCGGGGTCGCAGGTGCTGCCGGGCGGCAGCGCGATGCCCACAAAGGCTGCTTTGAGGCTACCAAGGGGTGGGGGTGGTGTCAAAGAAGCTTCGGAATTGATCGCCGCTGACGAGTCGTCACATCGGATTTGCGCGGCTCAATGCTTCCCGGGAAAGCCGCCTCGACCGTGGAATGTCATATAGAGCGAATAGCCGCTGACCGCCATCGCGATCGCCATCTCGAGGAGAAGGACAGCGACGCCGTATTTGTACCAGGGCTCGTGGGGGACGGGGGTGGCCGATACATTCGTTGTCTGCACAATGGACCTCGCGGTGAATGTTTCGCTGGTATAGCTACGCCGCTTCTTCCGTGACCAGGGCGCGCGTCAGCAGGCCGTGTTCTTCGGGGTGACGCTCGTATCGAGCGGCCCAGAAGTAGAAGAGTACGAAGGGCACAAACAGGAAGACGGCCACATAGAGATAGCCGATGTGGATATTTGATCCGCCGGCGAAGACCAGCGGATAGACGATGCCGGCCGCGGTGGAAACTCCGCCGATGAAGCCTGCAGCGGCGCCGGGACGATCGTGGAATAGCAGTGGCACCAGCGCGAACGTGCCGCCTGTTCCGCACGAAATGAAGACGCCGATGGCGACCAGCATTGCCACAGAAAGATGCAGCGAGCCTGAGAGGCCCGCAAAGGCGAGGCCGCCCATGCCGAAGGTGATGAGAATGAGCGCGATTCCGAGCCAGTGGAGGCGCGGGGCGTAGGGCAGGCTCTTGGCGATGAAGGGAAGCGGCGTCCATCCCTTGCGCTGGAAAAGGTCCGACATAAATCCAGAGAAGGGCCGGAAGAGTGACGCGGTGAAGGACTGCACCGCCGCGAAGGTGCCGGCGGCGATCTGCAGTCCGGCCACGCTGGTGAAGCCGAGCGCGAGGATCGCGTCGTGATAACCGCGCGTGAAGTAGCCGGGCAGCCAGGCGTTCATGGCGATCTCCAGGCCGAAGGACATCGCGTAGGCGAGCATGAGCGCGATGGCGATGTAGCGGCTCCAGACAAAGAAGGTGTCGCGCAGATTGCTGCGGCCGCGAACGAGTTCGCGCTGCTCTACCGTTTTGGCGGCGCTTCCGCGCACCAGATACCAGGCGGCGATTCCGAGGGCGATGACGCCCAGCCACAGGAAGGCGCTGTGATAGTTCGTGCCGAAGAGGCGCGGCAGCACCAATGCGCCCATGCCCGCGCCTACATTGCCGGTTCCCGCGTAGAGCCCCTCGGCAGTGCCGATCTCATGAGCATTGAACCACTGCGCCACGTGCTGGATTCCGACCACGAACGACACGCCGGCGATGGCGACAATCACGCGCTCTGCAAAGAGCAGTCGGTAGCTCACCGTGTAGGCGGAGGCGATCGAGACCAGTCCGCAGCCGGCGAGAATCACGGCGAAGGTGCGCGGCGCGCCGAAGCGGTCTGACGCCCAGCCTGCGAAGATGCGGCCGAGGGGCGCCATCCAGATGGCGGAGCTGGCGAGAAGGCCAAGCGCCTTGATGCTGAGGTGATAATGCGCCGCGATGCTGGGGCTGAAGGCGGCGGTTGAAAACCACATGAGAAAGCACCAGAAGAACCCCACGGTGGCGATGACGAGTTGTTCGACCTTATGGGTAGTGATACGCGTCCTCCTGCTCCGTTGAGAGCGGAATGAATTCAGATCTGCCTGTAACGCGTAAAAGCGCGGTGGATCAGGCATCAGGATTTCGCAAGGGACGTGGCGAAACAGACTGGCACGGCGGGGTGCCTAACGAACGATGGTCGTTGCTCTGAGACTAATTGCGGAGCCGGGTTGAAGCAAGAGAGTTTGTGGTCGTAGCCTGAGAAAAGTCGTTACACCGCGCCGCATTTTCTTTCGCCGGACGCGGTGGTCAAGTATCATCAAGCTACTTTTCCTTTCGCCGGCACCATGCCTGTTCCGGCGGATCTCTCCACGATGAGCCCTTGTCACAGGAGCTGGGCGCTCCTGATCGATGGACGTGTCATGCGTCCTGCGCGAGTGCTTGCCCTGTTTGCCGGGCGTGGAGGGAAATCATGGAATTGCCCTTGCTCACACGAGCAACGGAAGATGGCGATCTGTTTCTGCTGACCGGCGCTGCGACTCCGCAGCACGTGCCAGCAGCCCCGCTGACTCCGGACCGCCTCCCTGTCGCTGGCGAACAATACCGCTTTCATCTGGACATGACGCAGTGCATCGGCTGCAAGTGCTGCGTGGTCGCGTGCAACGAGCAGAACGGAAATCCTGCGGAGATTCAGTGGCGCCGCGTGGGTGAGATCGAAGGCGGTGCCTATCCGGACACGATGCGGCACTATCTTTCGATGGGCTGCAATCACTGCCTTGAGCCCACCTGCATGACCGGGATGCCCGGTGAATGCCTACACGAAAGATCCGCTTACCGGCATCGTGCTGCACAGCGCAGAGCGCTGCATCGGCTGCCAATATTGCACCTGGAACTGCTCCTACGGCGTGCCGCAATTCAATCCGGAGCGCGGCGTGGTGGGTAAATGCGATATGTGCCATGGACGGCTCACCGATGGCCGCGAGCCGGCCTGCGTTTCCGCATGCCCGGAGGAGGCGATTCGCATCGAGATCGTCAATATCGCAGAGTGGCGTCGCGAATATTCCGCTCAGGCAAATGCGCCTGGGCTGCCATCTGCCGATGACAGCATCTCGACCACCAGAGTCACGATGCGCCGCGAGCTTCCACGGGATGTGGATCGCGTCGATGCATCGCGGGTCGAGCCGCAGCATCCGCATTGGACGCTGATCTTCATGACCGTGTTCACGCAGATGGCCGTGGGCGCCATTGCATCCATGTCTGCCTCGCAGTCAATTGCCCGATCGGCAATCGCGCGCGCGCCGGCCGCGGGCGTGGTGCTGATTGCGCTCTTCGCACTGGGCGCCTCCACCCTGCATCTGGGTAGGCCAATCTATGCATTTCGCGCACTCAGTATGTGGCGTCGCTCGTGGCTCAGCCGGGAGGTGCTCTTCTTCTCTCTGTTTTCGTTGGCGGCCATTGTTTACGCTGGCTTGCTCTGGGTTCATACGGCTAGCGCAGCGTACGCAGGCATGCTCGCGACACTGCTTGGACTGGTGGCGACCTATGCCAGCGCACGGCTCTACATGGTGGCCGCCCGTCCGGCGTGGAACAGCCTGCATACGCTGCTGGAGTTCTATCTCAGTGCAGCTTTGACCGGACCCCTTGCAGCCTCGCTCTTCACGCCGAGCCCGCGGCACACGCTGGCTCACGTCGCAGCAGGCGGCGCATTGGCGTTGGCCTTTCAGCAGATCGTGAAATTTCTCTGGCTGCGCCGCTCGCGGATCTTTGAGCTGCATGCAGCGGGTGAGTTGCTGCGACACCGGCTTCTTAGTCGCGCTGCCGCCCGCTTTTGCGGACTGGTAGCCATCGCGCTGGCCTTAACACTGCTGGCCGGCAGCATCTGGCTGCGTGCGCTCTGCCTCGCTGCGGCGATCGGCATGGAGCTACTGGGGCGCTATCTATTTTTCGTAAGCGTGGTGCCGAAGAACATGGCTGCTTCGTACCTGCGGGAGGAGCGTGCCGCATGAAGCTGCGCCGCCTCATCGGTCTTGATATCGAACGCGAGAAGTACGCCTTTGCCAGCGATGCGGCGGTTGGGCATATTTCCGCACAGAAGGTAGCAGACCGCTGGGTGAAGACGACCTGCGGCTATTGCTCAGTCGGCTGCGGAATGCTGGTCGGCACACGCGAGGGGAAGGTCGTAACTTCGCGCGGCGATCCCGATCACCCGGTCAACCGCGGCAAACTCTGCCCCAAGGGACTCGCGGAACATTACGTGATCGAGGCGGAGAATCGCGCTCGCTATCCGCTGCTTCGCCGCAAAGACGCACTCGAGCGCGTCTCGTGGGAGGAGGCGTTGCGCACGATGGCGGCCGAATTCACCCGCGTGGCCGTACAGCATGGGCCGCAGGCGGTTGGAGTCATCAGCACCGGCCAGCTTGTCACCGAGGAGTTCTACACGCTAGGCAAGCTGGTGCAACTCGGCCTGGGGACATCGAACTACGACGGCAACACCACGCTGTGCATGTCGACCGCGGTCGCAGGCTACAAGCGATCGTTCGGCAGCGATGGACCTCCCGGCGCATACGAGGACATGACCCATGCGGATGTCGTGCTGCTGATTGGCGCAAACATTGCGGAAAATCATCCGATCCTTTGCCAGCATCTCGACGCGAACCGCTCCAAGACGCTGATCGTCGCCGATCCGCGCGTGACCAAGACCGCGATGATGGCGGACATTTTTCTTCCGGTAAAGCCGCGCTCCGATCTCGCGCTGCTGAACGGCTTGGCGCATATCCTGATTCGCGATGGGCTGATCGATCGCGAATACATCCGGCAACATACAAACGAATTCGATGAGCTGTGCGGATTTCTTGAGAAATATGATCCCGGATATGTCAGCGGCATTACTGGCCTGAGTCCGGAGCTGATCGAAAGAGTCGCGCATGTTTACGGCAATGCCAAAGCGGGTTTCATCGGCTGGACGATGGGCGTGAACCACAGCTCCAAGGGCACGGAGACGGTGAACGCGATCAACAACCTTGCGCTGCTCACGGGAAATGTTGGCCGCGTGGGTGGATCGCCGTTCTCCATCACCGGCCAGTGCAATGCGATGGGCACGCGCGAGGCGGGCTTTTCATCCAGCCTGCCCGGCTATCGCAAATTTGAAGATGAGAAAGACCGTGAGAATCTCGCGAGCCTGTGGGACGTGCCGGTGGGGAATATCCCGTCGCGCCGCGGTCTGGCGTATCCGGACATCATCACGGCGGTGCTGAAAAAGAAGATCCGTGCGCTGTGGATCATCGCGACGAATCCTCTCGTATCCTTCCCCAACATCGATGTGCTGAAGCAGGCGCTGGGCACGCTGGAATTCCTCGTCGTACAGGATGGCTTCCACCCCACGCCCACAACGGAGCTTGCACATCTGGTACTGCCCGCTGCTATCTGGGGCGAGAAGGAAGGCACATACACAAATTCCGAGCGCCGTGTGAGCAAGGTGAACGCGGTCGTTCCGCCGCCGGGCGAAGCTCTCAGCGATTTCGAGATATTCCTCCGCCTGGCGGGCGAACTCGGCTGCAAAGACAAGCTGTTCCCCGGATGGAAAACACCCGCCGATGCATTCGAAGAATGGAAACGCGTGTCAGAAGGAAGGCTCTGCGATTATTCCGGCATCACCTATGCGGCGCTGGAAGAAACGGGCGGCATGCAATGGCCGTATCCCAAGGGCAGCACTTCGCCTGCGGTAGCCGCGCGCCGCTTGTATACAGATGGAAAATTTCAGACCGCAGATGGTAGAGCGCGGTTCTACTGCTGCGACTGGGAACCCTTTCCCGAGCAGCCGAATGCGCAGTTTCCTTTCGTGCTCAATACGGGGAGAACGGTGGAGCACTGGCATACGCGCACCAAGACCGGCGCGGTGCCGATTCTGGAGCGGTTATCGCCGCGTGCCTGGCTGGAGATGAACCCGGTTGACGCGAAACAACTCGCGCTGCGTCCGCACGACCTGGTCGATGTCGTTTCGACCCGCGGACGCGTGCGCCGGGTGGAGCTGCGCGTGACGGAGGTGATCGCTCCGGGTCAGGTCTTTGTGCCTTTTCATTTCGCGGAGTGGAATATCAACGAAGTGACGCAGGATATCTTCGACCCGATCTCCCGAGAGCCGAACTACAAGCAATGCGCAGTGCGGGTTGAGAAGTCGTCTGTGGCGCGAACTTAGCCTGTCACTGCGCAAACAGTGAGAGTGGCACTGCCTCACCGATCGCGCGATATCCGGCGGGCGATGGATGCAGATGGTCGCCGGAATCGAAGGCGGCCTGCAGGCGATCGGGCTGCTTTGGGTCGCGAACTACGCTGTCGAAGTCGATCACCGCGTCAAAATGTCCGGATGTACGAATCCATGTGTTCACCGCCTGCCGGTCTGCTTCATTCAGCGGACCTGGATGGTAGTAGTCCGAACCGTTGAAGGGCGTGACGGTGGCACCATAGACGCGCAATCCGTGCGCATGTGCGCGGAGGATGATCTGCTGATATGCGGCGCTGATCCGCTTCACGAGCGCGGCATGATCCGCCGGAGCGACCTCGCCGTTGCGAGTCAGACCGCCGAGATCATTCACGCCTTCGAAGACGATGACCCATCGGACCCCTGCGGGAGCGAGCACATCGCGATCGAAACGCGCCAGCACATTCGGTCCCAGTCCGTCGGTCAAGAGATGGTTCCCGCCAATGCCCTGGTTGGAAACACCAATGCTGCGCGTGGCCCGCGAAGCCTGTAGCCGCCGTGCCAGCACGTCGGTCCAGCGATCGTTTCCGTTGGTGGTGGCTCCATGTCCGTCGGTAATGGAATCGCCGAGCGCTACGACAGTTGCCGCGCCCGGCGATGCTTCGACATCGATCTCCGTGAGCTGGTACCAGTGGTTCACGTGCTTGGCGTTGATGAGGTTTGCCGCCGCGGCGAAGTCTCCGTGCACGAAATAGGATGTGGCGCGCGAGCCCGGATGCGACGTCTGTCCTGCGGGCGCTCCATCGAGGTGAAAGCTGATGGCGACATCCGAAAGCGGCGCTACGGGATAGTTCAGCGCGTCGGAGACAAACTCCGCGCCGGGCGGAACGATGACATCGACGCTTCCCGCAAATGTCACAACTCGATCCGTTTGGGGATCGATGGTCGATGAAGATGACGACAGCGGCCGTGCGATATGGACGGAAGTAAAACGGAGCGGCGCGGACCCGAATGCATTCGACAGGTGAATGCGTACCTTTGGACCACCGGCCGAGAGATGAACGATCTGCCGCACCGTCGCATCGCGCAGGTCTTCGGCGGGCATCGCGTTTTGGGGCTCCGGAATCTGCTGCGATGCGCCCCAGCTTGCAATCCACGCCGGCGGTGCTGCTGGTGTTTGCCCGAGGCAATGTATTCCGGAAAGCGCCAGTACCAGCACGAAGAAACAAATTGCGATGAATTTCCCCGCGATCTTCACGACGCAAGTTCTATCATGATTTCCCGTAGTAAATCGTTATTCGACGTGTGGGAATCTGATCTGGAGGGCGGGCGTGCACATCCTGCTGAAGTCTTTAGCTGCCTCGTGTTCTCTTCTGTGCGCGGCCATTGCAGTGGGCCAGAGCACGCAACCGGCTCCCGTGACATTCACCGCCGAGCAGGATCACCAGAACATGATGGACCAACTCGGCATCCAGGCGCTGCGTCCGGGGCCGAGCGGCAATCCGGACGTGCCAAACCACGCGAACTACGATGAGTCGAAAGCGAATCCCTACCCCAATCTGCCCGACCCGCTTACGCTGAACGATGGCCAGAAGGTCACCACGTCACAGATGTGGTGGCAGAAGCGCCGGCCGGAGATCGTGGATATGTACGAGAAGTATGTTTACGGCCACATTCCTAAAGACGTGCCGAAGGTGACGTGGAAGGTGAATGCGGTCGATGACGAGAGGATCGGCTTCAACCGCGTGGTCGCGAAGGATGTCATCGGGCAGGTGGACAACTCGGCTTACCCCGCGATCCACGTCAACATTCACATGACGCTCGTTACCCCGGTGAATGCTGCGGGACCGGTTCCGGTGCTGATCATGTTCACTCATGCCGGCTTTCCCGCGCCAAAGGAGCCGACGGACGAGGAGTTCGAGCGTATCAACGCTGCATGGAAAGCCTTACTCGTGCAGCAGGATCCTTCCTTGAAAGATGTGTTCGCGACGCATCCGGCATGGGAGCCGGTGAGGGCGACGCCCTTTCAGTTGCCGCAGATGAATTCTGATGGCGATCCGCCGAATATCTGGCAGCTTATCGCGGCCGGTTGGGGTTTTGCGCTGCTCGATCCTGCGAGCATTCAGGCGGATGACGGCGCCGGCATTACGCGCGGCATCATCGGCCTGGTGAATCACGGACAGCCGCGCAAGCCGGAGGACTGGGGCGCGCTGCGCGCATGGGGCTGGGGCGCGGGCCGCGCGCTTGACTATCTCGAAACCGATCCCGCGGTGGATGCAAAACACGTCGGCATTGAAGGCGTCTCGCGTTATGGAAAGGCTGCTCTGGTCACCATGGCATTCGATCCGCGCTTCGCGATGGTGCTCGTCGGTTCGTCAGGCAAAGGCGGAGCAACACTTCTGCGGAGGAACTTCGGCGAAGCCGTCGAGAGCCTGACCGGCGGCGAATACTACTGGATGGCCGGCAACTTCATGAAGTACGGAGCCTCGAAGGCCACGTTCGGCAGCAGGACGCCTGGCGACATCCCGGTGGACTCGAATGAGCTGATTGCGCTGTGCGCGCCGCGTCTTACTTTTATCAGCTACGGCATTCCAGAAAAAGGCGATGCCCGCTGGCTGGATCATCGTGGAAGCTTTATGGCGACCGTGGATGCGAGCCGCGTTTTCACGCTGCTCGGCGCAAAGGGTATCGACATTCAAGGCGACTATCACACGGCAACGATGCCCGCTGTCAATCAAGGCATTCTTGGCGGGCAGCTCGCATGGCGGCAACATGATGGCGGCCATACCGATGCTCCCAACATGAAGTACTTCATCCACTGGGCTGACGGCTTCATCGGTCATACGCCGCCGCAGCCCTAGAGGGCGGCGCGAACCGTATTACAGGACGTTGATCTCCCTGTTTCATGAGATATATAAGCTACAGAATCCCGACGGGAGATATCAGGAATTGGGAGAACGATGCGAGAGACCAAGAAGAGGGTGCTCGTAGCGGATGACGAAGAGGTGATCGCAGACACACTGGCGATCATCCTGAACCACGCGGGCTTTGACGCGCGTGCCGTCTACAGTGGCGAAGGAGGCGGTGGAGACAGCCCGGACGTTCCAGCCGGACATGCTGATCTCGGACGTCGTCATGGGCGGCATCACGGGAATCGATGCAGCGCTTCAGGTGCGTGCGCATCTGCCCTCGTGCAAGGTCCTGCTCTTCTCCGGGCAGGCCGCAACCGTGGACCTGCTCGGCGAGGCACGTCGCCAGGGACACAGTTTCGAGCTGCTTAGCAAGCCGGTCCATCCCGCCGACCTGCTCGCCAGGGTACGCGATAGCGTGTGCGCCTAAACCGCGCGCGAATCGTCAGCGAGCCACAAGGAAATTTCCGTAGCCGACCACTACGGTCGATCCCACCAGCAGAAACAGCCCGCAGCCAACCAGAAGGCGCGTTCTGAGGCTTGTATCGCGCCACTCATGGAGCGCGATGCCCCACAACGTCGCAAAGATAATGATGCTGGCCATGTGCAGCGTCCAACTGGAGAAATCGTATTTGCCCATCTTGGTCTGCCCCATGGAGTAGAAGAAGAACTGGAAATACCAGATGACGCCGGCGAGTGCGGCGAGCACATAGTTCCGCGTGAGCACGGAGGACGAGAGTCGCAGCGAGAGCTCCGGATGGCGCGGGTCCGGTTCGACCAGCGTGTCGCCGGTGGTCTGTGCGCGTGCCCATCGGATTGGTGCCCGGCGCGCCGAAGAACTGCCGCACAGAGCGGTTGCGAATAATCAGGATCGCCGACCAGATCAGGTTGGTTGCGAAGCCGCCCCACAGTACGACCACCAGCACCGGCAAGTTTTGCCAGAGCAGCGCGCGGTGTTCTGCCGTCAGTTGATCGCGGGTTAGATTGGCGATCGGCTTGCCGGCGGCCAGGCCGTAGGCAAAGCAGGCGCTCATGATTCCGGCAAAGATGGCAACCGCGAGCCCCTTGGCAAAGGAGTAGTCGCGCTCGCCGAGCAGCGCCTTCTCTTCGGCAGAGACCTCCTTCTCCTTGGAGTAGCCGGCCAGCCCATTCACTGCAATAGCCAGCAGACAGATGAAAACGCCCAGCAGGATCACCTGCCCGCCGCGTTGGTGCATGATGGTGGAGATCTGCCCGCTGAAGATGGGCGGCATCAGCGTGCCGAATGCGGTGCAGAAGCCGAGTGCGATCGCATAGCCCAGGGCGATGCCGAGATAGCGGATCGCAAGACCGAAGGTAAGTCCGCCGACGCCCCACATCGCTCCCCACAGGAACGAATGCCACATGGTTGCGGATGGCGCCTGATGCAGGATAGAGGAGAGGCCGGGCACAAACAGATATCCGAGAACGGCAGGCGCGACGATCCACGCGGCAAAGCCCTGCACGATCCAGTAGATCTCCCACGACCAGCGCTTGATGGGCCGGAATGGGATGAAGTTGCTGGCGGAGGCCAGGCCGCCGATCCAGTGATAGAGGACCCCAATCAGGGGATTTGCACCCAAGCCACACCTCGGCAGTCTAAACAGGAACGGAAATAGACGCTGCCTATGGTAGCAGGGCGTGTATCAAGAGAAAATATTTTCCATTTGGAAAGTGGCCGCGGTTCAGACTAAACTCTGCGGTGCCGCGGGAGGTACGGATGAGCGAAACCGAAATCGGCAATGGCGCGCTGCGGGTTCTGGATGGCTTTCAGATCGAAATTCCCTCGTGGGGGTTCGCGAACACCGGAACGCGGTTCGGAAAGTTTCTTCAGGCCGCGGCGGCGACCAGCCTGGAGGAGAAGTTTGCCGATGCCGCCCAGGTCCATGCGCTGACGGGTGTCACGCCGCAGCTTGCCCTGCATGTGCTGTGGGATCTGCCGGGCGGGACCGCCGATGCGGCGAAGGTTCGGCGGCTGGCGGAGCGATATGGCATCCGGCCCGGGTCCATCAACCCGAATCTCTTTCAGAATCAGGAATACAAGCTTGGATCGATCTGCAATCCGGACGCCGCCATCCGGCGGATGGCGATCGACCATCTGGTGGAATCGGCCCGCATCGCCCGCGAATTGAAGTCGACGGATGTCTCGCTGTGGATTGCAGACGGATCGAATTATCCGGGCTCGCAAAACATTCGCAACCGCATCGTGTGGCTCGAAGAGGCAATGGCGGCGACGCACGCGGAGCTGGCGGAAGGGCAGCGGATGCTGATCGAGTACAAGCCTTTCGAACCGGCCTTCTATCACACCGATATTGCAGACTGGGGCATGGCCTCGCACCTGGCGCAGGCAGCCGGGCCGCAGGCGCGGGTACTGGTGGATACCGGGCATCATTATCAGTCGCAGAACATCGAGCAGATTGTCGCGTGGCTGCTGCATATGCGCCTGCTGGGAGGCTTTCACTTCAACGATCGCCGCTATGCGGATGACGATCTGACCATCGGCTCGATCGATCCCTATCAGGTCTTTCGGATCTTCCACGAGATCTTCAGCGAGCCGGAGTCCGCGCTGGTAGCCGAGATCGCGTTCATGATCGACCAGAGCCATAACCTGAAAGGCAAGATGGAAGCGATGGTGCAAACAGTGATTACCGCGCAGGAGCTTTACCTGAAGGCTTCGCTGGTGGATCGCGAACGGCTGGAAGAGCTGCAGGAGGCGGGAAAGATCGTCGAAGCCGAGGAATGTTTGCGCGCGGCCTTCTGGACCGACGTCCGGCCGGCGCTTGCGGAGTGGAGAATCCGGCGGGGGCTGCATCCCAATCCCCTGGAAGCGCTCGAAGAGAGCGGATATGTAGCGCGCATTACGCGCGAGCGGCGCGAGAGAAATGCAGCATTGACAAGCTCATACGCTTGAAAATTCTATAGGTAATTAGTTTGCCATTTAGATTCCGCTGTGATAATTCTCTTCTCGCCGTATTGTTTTGAGAGGGGAATTCGAAGCCATGTCTGTCACTGCAGTGGAGTCGCGAACGCAGCTTCAACACCTGGAAGATCGCTGGGACGAGAACGCCGCCCGCGGCATGGACGAGCCGGAGCTGCTGCGCTATCGCTCCAATCTGCTTGGGTCCGATCTGCGCATCACCAACTTCGGCGGGGGCAATACCAGCTCCAAGGTCGAGATGGCTGATCCGCTCACGCGCCAGAACGTGGAGGTGCTGTGGGTGAAGGGAAGCGGCGGCGACCTGGGCAGCATCAAGCGATCCGGCTTCGCGACGCTCTATCTGGATAAGCTGCTGGCGCTTGAAAAGCTGTACGGCGGCGTGGAACGCGAAGATCGAGATGGTGGAGTACTACCCGCTCTGCACCTACGGCCTGAATCCGGTCGCCGCATCCATCGATACTCCGCTGCATGGCTTCCTGCCGTTTCGCCATGTGGACCACCTGCATCCGGACTGCGCCATCGCACTGGCGGCGGCGGCGAATGGTCTCGAAAAAATGGAGGAGTTCAACCAGCGGTACGGCCACAAGCTGATCTGGGTGCCGTGGCAGCGGCCCGGTTTTGAGCTGGGCCTGATGCTGAAGCGCGCTGTTGCCGAGGAGCCTGCCTGCGATGGAATCATCCTTGGCGGCCACGGCCTGTTTACCTGGGGCGAGACGCAGCGCGAGTGCTATCTGAACACGATCACGCTGATCGACCAGCTCACCAGCTTCATTGAGGAGCATCTCGAACAAAAGGGAGACCGCATCCTTGGCGGCCGCAAGCATGAGCCGCTGGCGGACCGCAGAAACGTCGCGCTGGAGATCCTGCCCGTATTGCGTGGGCGGTTGAGCGAAAACAGGCGCGTGATCGGCAGCTACTCGGATCATCCGGATGTGCTGGAGTTTGTGAACTCCGCGCAGGCGCAGAAGCTGGCGTATCTCGGCACAAGCTGCCCGGATCACTTCATCCGCACCAAGATCCGCCCCATGTTTGTGCCGTGGGACCCGAAGAGCGGCACCGGTGAGCTGCGGAAGGAAATTGAGAACCAGATCGCCATTTACCGGCGTGAGTACGGCGAATACTACAAAAAGCATGCCGAGCCGAGCTCGCCTGCGATGCGAGACGCCATACCGGCCGTGGTGCTGATTCCCGGCCTGGGCATGTTCACCTTCGGCAAAAGCAAGCCGGAGTCGCGCATTATCGGCGAGTTCTACCTGAATGCAATCCACGTGATCAAGGGTGCGGGCGGCCTGGAGAGCGATGCTGTTATCAAGACGCCTCCGCAGTGTGGCTCGGAGAACCTGGCGCAGGCGTTTCAGGTCTTCAGCAACTATGTCGCGATGCCGGCTTCCGAGGCATTTCGCATTGAATACTGGATGCTGGAGGAGGCAAAGATCCGCCGCCAGCCGCCGGAGAAAGAGCTGAGCCGGCAGATCGTGGTCGTCGTAGGCGGCGGCAGCGGTATTGGCCGGGAGGTGGCGCTGTTGGCGGCCGAGCGCGGCGCGCACGTCGTGGTCGCAGATCGCGATACGGCCGGCGCGGAGCGCGTGGCGGAAGAGCTGAAGAAGACTGCCGGGAAAGAGGCGGTGATTGCCGCTCCGGTGGATATACGGAAGCGGGAGTCGATCGGCGATGCTATTCGACGCACGGTCGAGCAGTTCGGCGGCGCCGACATTCTGATCAACACCGCCGCGCTGTTTCCTTCTTCGCCCAGCGGTGTGATCTCCGACGAGCAATGGGGGCTTACGCTGGAGGTCAATGTGACGGCGAACTTCCTGCTGGTCGAGGAGATCGGGAAGCTTCTGCGTGATCAGGGGCTCGCGGCAAGCATTGTGCTGACCAGCTCCGCAAATGCCGTCGTGCCCAAGCGCGGGTCGGAAGCGTATGACGTGAGCAAGGCGGCGTTGAGTCATCTGATTCGTGAGCTGGCCGTCTCGCAAGCGCCGCTGGTGCGGGTGAACGGCATCAGCCCGGCGACGGTGGTGAAGGGATCGACGATGTTCCCGCGCGACCGCGTGATTGCGTCGCTGCGGAAATATGGCATTCCGTTTGAGGAGAGCATGTCCGATGACGAGCTGCGGACGGCTCTGGCGGGCTTCTACGCCGGCCGCACGCTGACGCATCGGCCGATCGACCCAGCGATATGCGCGGAGGCGATTCTCTTCCTCGCCGGACCGAAATCCCCGTGCACGACGGGGCATCTGATCCCGGTCGATGGCGGACTGACGGAAGCGTTCCTTCGGTAGCGCAGAGGCCCTCACTTGGCAGGCAGCAATCTTCCATCGGGCAGTCTTCCATCGTTGGTGGCGATCGATTTAGGAGCGGAGAGCTGCCGGGTTTCGCTGCTGACGCCCGGAACGGAAGGGCCGCGGATTCGGCTGGTGCATCGCTTTCCGAACGCGCCGGTCTCGCGCGGTGCATCGCTCCACTGGGACCTGGAGCGGATTCTGGCGGAGATCGAGCGCGGCTTGCTGCAATGCGGCGAGCAGGCCACGGCGCCGATAGCATCCATCGGCGTGGATGGCTGGGCAGTGGATTATGTGCGGCTGAACGGCGATGGGCGGCCGCTGGGACTGCCTTTTTGCTATCGCGACCTGCGAACGGAAGCGATGGTTAAAGCTCTTGAGGCGCGATGCTCGCGAGAGGAGCTTTTCGCGTTGAGCGGTGCGCAGCCGCTGCGCATCAACACGCAATTTCAACTGATGGCCGATCAGGCGGCAGGCGTGCCGGCGTCTGCGCGGTGGATCAACCTGCCGGAATATGTGCTGGCCACACTTGGTGGCCGGATGGTTGCCGAGTATACGAACGCGACGCATACGGGGCTGGTCGATATGCGTAACCGTGCGTGGTGCGAGAAGGCCTTCAACCTGAGTGGATTGGAAATGGACGCTGCGCCCGCGCTGGTCGCTACCGGGACCGATGTCGGCGGGCTCCGTTCGCTTGAAGCGCCGGCGTTTTCGGAGACGCGGCTGGTCGCAACCGCGTGTCATGACACCGCATCGGCAGTGGCTGCGATTCCGCTCGATGGCGATGACTGGGCATACATCAGCTCGGGCACGTGGTCGCTGGTGGGAACGCTGCTCGATCAGCCAATCGCGACGGCAGAGGCGTGTGCGGCGGGGTTTACGAATCAGGGAGCCGCGGGAGACCGTGTCTGCTTTCACAAAAACGTGAACGGTATGTGGCTGCTGAAGCAGACGCTGGCGCAGCTTTGTCCGGATGCAGAGCGCTGGCCGATGCAGGATTTGATCGCTGCGGCTGAGTCTCTTCCCGCTCCGGATTCTCTGCTGGATGTCGATGATCCGGACCTGCTGCTGCCGGGGGCGATGGCTTCGCGCATCAACGCGCAGCGCAGGAAACAGGGAAGAGCCGCCATGCAAGAAACTCCTGACCGTATGCCGCAGTTCGCGAGTCTGATCTTCCACAGTCTTGCGGCTCGTTATGCAGCGGTGTTGCGGGATGCCGAGCGGCTTACCGGGAAGCATTTCAGGCGGCTGGCGATTGTCGGTGGCGGCAGTCTGAATCGCTTTCTGAACCGATTGACGGCGGAAGCCACGGGCCTGGAGGTCTACTGCGGAGTGGCAGAGAGCGCGACCATTGGGAACTTTGCCATCCAGCTTGCGACGTGGGAAGGCAGGCAGAACTCCCCCGCCAGGATCGCGCACTGGGCCCATATGCTTACCGAACTTCACGCCTGTTGACCGGAGCAGCGCGCCGTTTCCAATAGAGAAACCGGCCTGTTATGCTCCCCACTGCGAGGTGAACCGTTGCCGCAAAAGATCAAGCGTCTCTATCTGATTCCGATTTTGTCGAAGGCGCTGGATGTGCTTGAGCTGCTGGAGGCGGACAATCGGCCGCTTACGCTGGAATTGCTGTTTCAGCGCTCGCAGATCTCGAAGACCAGCATCTATCGCATCCTGAAGACCTTTGTGCATCGCGGCTATGTCGCGCAGACGCCGGATGGCGCGTATCGCCTGGTGGCGCGGCCGAAGAAGATGCGCTTCGGCTTCGCGGGCGAGAGCGAGGAGATGCCGTTTTCTGAGGCAGTTGCGGCCAGTCTGAAGGCGGCCGCGGCCGCTTCGGGTGTGGAGCTGATGATCCGCGACAACCGCTACAACGCGGAGACGGCGCTGAAGAACGCGAAGGAGTTCGTGACCGAGGGCGTGGATCTTGTCATTGAGTTTCAGATTGAGGAGCGGGTCGCGCCGCTGATTGCGCACACGATCGCCAGCGCGGGCATTCCGCTGATTGCGGTGGACATTCCTCATCCCAGCTCGGTGTATTTCGGCGTGGATAACTTCCAGGTGGGTTTTGAGGCCGGCGAGCTGCTGGCCCAGTACGCGGTGCATTCGTGGAAGGGCAAGGTGGACTGGGTGCTGGGCCTGGATGTGGCTGAGGCGGGAACGTTTGTGCAGAGCCGCATCACCGGAGCGTTTGAGGGTGTTCGTACGCACCTGACAGGCTTGCCGCCGCGTGCGTTTGTGCGGCTGGACGGGCGCGGCTTGCGCCAGACCAGCGCGCAGGTGGTAAAGGAATTTCTGGAGCGGCATGGGCGCACGGACCGCGTGCTGATTGCAGCGGCCACGGATACGAGCGCGCTGGGCGCGCTGCAGGTGGTGCGGGAGCTGGGCCGCGAGAAGTACGTCGCGATCGTGGGCCAGGACTGTATTCCGGAGGTGCTGGACGAGATGCGGCACAACAAAGGCCCGCTGATCGCTTCGATCTCGCATGAAGCCCATACGTACGGCCCTCGGCTGATTCAGCTTGGGGTGACGCTGCTGCGCGGTCACACGGTCCCGCCGTACAACTACGTGCAGCACCGGGTGGTGACGCCGGAGACTTTGCCGGCGGCGAAGCCTGAAGCCAGCACGGCCGGCGCACCTTCGTAAGCCATTTTCGGTCGCCGGAGCGGCCTCAATAAGCACAGGATTCAGGGCAATATATGACATTCCGTGTCATATATCGAGGCATTGTTGTGTCTTGAATCAGTCGGCATGGCGCGGCGCGGCGATTTCATTTGAGAATATTTTTTCCTCTTGACAATGCTAAGACACCCTCGCTATTGTCTGCGCGCTGGAAGAAGTTCCAGTTCGAGACGAGCGAGACCGGGGCTTTCCCCGAAAACGCTTACCGAAACCGGAGCAGCAGGCGGGCCATGTTTCTCCAGCGAAAGCTGGTGACGCACGAACCTAACAGACCTGATGGATCGGGATTTGTAACAGACGAGCGAGCTTATCGAGCGTGGGGCCGAGGTGCCCGATGCCGATGGCGCAGTGATGCGCGGGCGCCTGCTCGTTCCATTGCTCGACGAATTGCCGCGCGCCGATGGGAAACCGAAAGCGGCTGTTGGTGTTGCCGATGGCGAGCGTGGGGCCGGGTTCGCACGTGCGCATGCGCGACGAGGAACCGGAAGCCGTGCTCGCGATCTTCGGCAACCGAAAGCAGCGTGACGGGGCCGTGGCGGACGGACATCTCGACGGAGAGGCCGCGGCCGACTTTGCCGTGATAGACGTCGAGCGGACGGACCCGGGTCTTGCCTTCCGCGATCGCGATGTGGCCCGGGCCGTCATGTCCCATCAGGACGATGTCGTCGTCCAAATCGATCGCATAGTACTCGGTGAAAGAGCCGCCGGCGTCGAGCGGGTCCATGATCTTCATCGCGATAGCGTTCTTGACCTCGTACTCGCCGGCGACGGGAACGTGCCGCGCGGTGAGCAGAGAGGTGCCGAGGATGATGGAACTCATCGTGTCTTCGTTGGCGGCGATGCCGGTTCCCTTGTAGTAGTAGGCGAGCGCGGCGAGATCGTGCTGCTGCGACAAGCGGTCAAGCGCGACGGAAGTGCGGGCGGCGCGCTCCAATTCGGCGAGCGAGCAGTCGGGCTGGATGTCGAAGTGCTCGCGAAATCGCGGACTCGCTGGGCGATTTGTTCCGCGGTTACGCTTTCGCGCAATGCGCTCAGCTCATCGACCTCGAGCATCTCAATGTGGCAGCCGAAGGTGATCGAGACCTGCGTGATGTCGGTCGCGACGTCGAGCATGCCGCCGTAGTAGTGGCCGAGGAGGCCGAGGTTGCTATCGCGCAGGAGCGAGCTGACCTTGGCGGCGGCCAGCCATTCGCGGATTTCGGGCCATGTTGCGTGATCGTCGAGGGAGCCGGTGACCTGATGAAAAGGAATGTCGGCGCGAGTGAAGACGTTGGCGATCTCCGGCACGGGACAGGCGGAGCACTAGGCGAGCCAGTAGCCGGTCATGCGGGTGCGATCGGGCAGGCGATTGAACTCGGCGTAGTCGATTGCTGCGCGGGGCTGCAGGTTGAGCACGAGGATCGGCACTCCCGCCCGCTGGGCGAGTGGCAGCACGGTGCTGGATAGCGCGTAGGTAGTGACGTAGAGGACCAGGAGGTCGGCGTTGGGGCGCGGCATGACGTCCGGCTTCGCGCCGCGAGCGGCGGAATCCACCAGGCCGAGCGGCACGAGCTCTACGCCGGGAGATTGCAGTTGCTCGCCTGCGCGGGCGAGATAGCTTTCCAGCTGCTCGCGCAAGCCGTCGAACTGCGGCCAGTAGGCATCAAGACCGATGCCGCAGAGCCCTACACGAAGATGAGATTTTGTAGGCATGTTGTACCAGTTACAGTTGCATTATTTCCAGCTCACGACGGTGACGGCGAAGGGCGCGAGCGTCAGGGTCGAACCGCTTCCCTGGGCGACGCGCGGCGGATCGTCGCCGGTGGCTTCGTCCACGGTCGAAAGCGTGAGCTGGTGAAGCCCGGCGGCAGCGTGACCTCTCCGCGATTGTGCCGGTTCACAGCAGGACTTGTGTCCTGCGGGAGTCACGAAGGCCTGCCCGTCGATGTCGCTCCATGGCTGAATTCGGTTTTGACGAGCGTATCGCCGGGATGGAAGTTGTCCTTGATCAGCTTCAGCACCCAGTAGCGTGCGTTTGGCTTGCCGTTGTTCTAGTCCATCATGGAAACGCTGGGAAACTGCGACGGGTAGCCGACGAGCTGCGATTCGCCGATGACGTCGATGCCCAGCTGGAAAGATCGATAAAGAGATAGGCGTAGAGCGAGCCGGCGGCATTCCAGTAGCGCGCGGGATGCGATCGGGGGCAGCTTTGCTGGCGCTGATTTCGAGCCCGTCCGTGGGCAGGATCACGCCAAATTCGTCGATATCGGTCTTCGTTTCGGGCGAGAGGCGATTGCGGATCGCTTCGACGTAGCGCACGTTGGTCAGGAATCCGTCCGCCTGATCGAAGAAGGTGTACTGCCAGTTGTCGATGTTTTCGCTGATCAGCGGCGATGCGTAGAAGTGGTAGGAGATGTAGTCGATGGGAGTGCCCGCGCGTGGTTCGCGTGATCGAGAAAGTACTCAAACCAGCGCGGATCGAGCTGCGGTGCGGCGAGCGCAAGCCCCATGAATTTCGTCTCCGGGCTGACCTGGTGGATGGCGGCGACGATGGCGTCGTAGCGCTGCGTGTAGTGCTCCGGCGTGGTCTGGTGCTCGAAGTCGACTTCGTTCAGCACCTCCCAAAAGGGAAAGTGATAGTGATAGCCGGATTCATGCCGCTTGCCGTTCTCGTCGGTGAAGCCGCCCTGCGTGTACCAGCTCACCAGCCGCGCAAAATAGTCGCCGAGCTCCTTGCCGGTGGGATCGCGCAGTTCCGTGCCCTGGGTGTAGTTCCAGACCACCTGATTAGGATCGTCGGGATAGGTGACCGGCTTGTCGGTCTTGAACATCCAGGCCGGAATGGTGCTGAAGTTCATGACCGTCGGATGGCCCTCGGTCGCATCGAGAAAATCTTTGGTCATGGGATCGATGAGCGAGAAATCCCATGAGGTGGAACTGCTGGTCGGCGGATCGAGTTCGGCGACCGCGAGTTTCGGATAAGGCAGCCATGGGACGTAGCGAACATAGTCCGCGCCAAGGCTTTTGAGTGCGGCGAAGGTCCCGTCGTGAATCGGTGAGCCGGGGTGCGTCATGGGATTGACGACGACCTGCAGGGTGGGGGTGGATTTGGAGACGATGACGGTCTTGTTCCAGTCGATGGTGACGACGTTCGGCTTGGCTAGGCCGGGTTGCGCGGAGGCGGCGAGCGTGAGCAGAGCGGTGGTTGCTAGAAGAAAAAACGATCGACGGGCAAGCGGCATGCGTGTCCTTTTTCCTGAGCAGAAAGAAACGATAGTAGCGAGAACCGCGGCCTTCATACTGATAAACGGTAGCGGCCAGGCAGGAAACTGCGGTTCAGGATCGCAGGAATAGTAGTCCAATTCCATCTGGCACACAACGTTCCTATTGACACAAATGCAATCCAGCAAAGATAGTTAGCCGGGCATGCGCATCTCTCTGCTTTCGCTCCTTCTCATGTCCACCTTCACCTTTGCGCCAGCTCCGATGATGGCGCAGCAGCTTCAGCCGCCATCGCATCTGCGCTGCGAATCGCTGGATACGCCGCTGGGGCTGGATACGCCCGCGCCGCGCTTGTCGTGGCAGCTGGAGGATAGCCGCCCGGGGGCTAAGCAGACGGCGTATGAGATTCAGGTGGCGAGCCGTCCGGACTTGGTTGCGTCCGGACATGCGGATGTCTGGGACAGCGGACGTGTGCGTTCCGAGCAGTCGGTTGCAGTGCCGTATGGCGGACCAGAACTGAAGCCGGAGCATCGCTATTACTGGCGCGTGACGGCGTGGGACAAGGACGGCGCTGCGTACCCGGCGAGCGCGGCAACCTGGTGGGAGACCGGCCTGATGCACGACGGCTGGCAGGCGAAGTGGATTGGCTACGAGCTGCCGGAGCATCGGGCGATTCGGGAGTCGGCTGCTGCGTGGATCACCAATGCGAAGCAGGGGAATTTCAACGCGCCGGGCGATACACATCACGATTTCCGGTTGCGCTTTGCGCTGGATCAGCCGGTGAAGGCGGCCCATCTCTATGTAACGGGCAAAGATACGGCGGCGGCGTGGGTGAACGGAAAACAGGTGCTGACGGCGGAGCCGCTGCCGCCATACAAGCAGACGCCGTGGAAGAAATACGTGGAGCAGCGACGTGACCGGCGCCGTGCAGCAGGGCCAGAACCTGCTGGCGGTCGACGTGACGCTCTACGACGCGGACGGATCGCATGAGAACCACAGCCAGACGCCGATGAGCGCGTGCCTGTATATCGAAAAGCGCGATGGCTCGGTGGAAGTGCTGAAGAGCGGCGATGGCTGGAAGGCGGCGCTGAACGCGGCGGGCGATTGGCAGAGTCCGCAGTTCTCGGACGCCTCGTGGGCGGCGGCAGTTCCCGCGGCGGATGCGGAGGGAAGGCCCTGGCCGACCGGGCCGGTGAAGATGCTGCGGCGCGATTTCTCGGCGAAGGGCGAGATTCGATCGGCGCGGCTGTATGCGACCGCGCTTGGCGCTTATCGCTTCTGGATCAACGGGAAGGCGGTTGGGAACCAGATACTGGCGCCGGGCTGGACGGACTATCGCGAGCGGGTGGCGTACCAGGTTTATGACGTCACCGGAGCGGTTACAGAAGGGAAAAATGCGATTGGCGCCTATCTCGCGCCGGGGTGGTATACGACTCCGCTGCAATGGACCCAGGAGCCCTACAACTACGGCAACACGCCTCCGGCGCTCAAGGCGCAGTTGCGCATTGAGTACAACGACGGCTCCGTTGCGTGGGTGAATACGGACGAGAGCTGGAAGGCTGACGTGTCGCCGATTGCGAAGGCGGAGATCTACGACGGCGAGAGCTACGATGCGCGGCGCGAGCAGCCCGGCTGGAACACCGCGGGGTTCAGCGATGCGGCGTGGAAGCCGGCGCAGGCGATTCAGCCAAAAGAAGTGGAGATTGTTGCCGAAGACTATCCGCCGATTCGCGTGGAGATGGAGCTGCATGCGAAATCTGTAACGGAGCCGAAGCCGGGCGTGTATGTGCTGGATTTTGGCCAGAACTCGGCGGCGATTCCCGTGCTGCGCGTGAGGGACGTGCGGGAACGAAGATACGGATGCGCTTTGCCGAGGTGCTGAATCCGGACGGGACGATCTATACGGAGAATCTGCGCACGGCGCTCGCGACGGATGAGTACACGCTGTCCGGCAAAGGCGTGGAGGAGTTCCAGCCCGAGTTTACGTTTCACGGATTCCGCTATGTGGAGATCACCGGCCTGCGAGCGAAGCCCGCGGCCGATGTCGTAATCGCGCGTGTGATCCATACGGCGGCGCCCATGACGGCAAAGCTGGAGACGGGCAGCGCGATGTTGAACCAGCTTTGGGACAACATCCTGTGGGGGCAGCGGTCCAACTTTGTCGGCGTGCCGACGGATTGTCCGCAGCGCGATGAGCGGCTGGGATGGGCGGGTGATGCGGAGGTCTTCTGGCGCGCGGCGTCGTACAACATGGACCTGACGCAGTTCTCAAAGAAGTATGCGGCGGACCTGCGCGGGACGCAGGCGGGCACGCCGATGTACGGCATCTATGCGCCGGGCACATCGCAGTCAAACGGCGGGCACGCCGCCGGGTGGAGCGATGCGGGCGTGATCGTGCCCTGGACATCGTGGCTGCAGTCGGGCGATACGCGCATCCTGGAGCAGAACTGGGATGCGATGACGAAGTACCTGGCTGCGATCGAGCAGAGCAATCCGGATTATCTGTGGAAGGATGCGGGCATTCCGTTTGGCGACTGGCTTTCGCCCGAGGCGCAGACCAAAGCGCTGCTGGTGCAGACGGCGTACTGGGCCTATGACGTAACGCTGATGCAGCAGATGGCGCACGCGCTGGGCAAGACGGCGGAAGAGCAGAAGTATGCCGAGCTGTTTGCGAAAATCCAGACTGCGTTTGCGAAGCAGTTTGTGCAGCCGGATGGATTGATTCCGGGCGCGGACAATGGGCCGTCGCCGTTCGGACGCATCTTCGACCCGAACAAATCGCCGAGCCCCGACACGCAGACGGGATATGTGCTGGCGCTGTACATGCACCTGGTGCCGGATGCGCTGCGCGCAAAGGCAGCGGACCGGCTGGTGGAGAAGATCAAGGCGAACAACTGGCGGCTGGGAACGGGATTTCTTGGGACACCCTATCTGCTGGCGGTGCTGGCGGACACCGGGCATGAGGATGTGGCGTATCGGCTGCTGCTGAGCACCGCGTATCCGTCGTGGGGCTACCTGGTGGACCACGGCGCTACGACGATGTGGGAGCGCTGGAACGGCGACCAGATGCGCGGCGACCCGAGCATGAATTCCTACAACCACTATGCGTATGGCGCGGTGGCGGACTGGATCTATCGCTATGCGGCTGGCGTGGATGCGCGCGCGGCAGATGCGGGCTTCCACACCATCTATCTGCATCCGAACTTCGACGCGCAGCTGGGCTCGCTGTCGTTCTCGTATGCGTCGCCGTATGGCGAGATACGTTCAGCGTGGAAGATGAGCAATGGGGAGACGCGCTGGAATGTGACGGTGCCGGCGAATGCACGTGCGGAGCTGCCGTTGACCGACGCCGCGAGCTGGTTGCTGGATGGAAAGCCGCTTACGACGAGCGGGCGCTTGCATACGAAGCCGGGCGGTGTGGCGAAACGACATATGAGCTCGACGCAGGCACGTATTCGTTTGTCGCACGGCAGGGCAGCGACCGCGCTTCGAGTCAGGATATCGGGCGCGCTGCGCGCTAGGGCAGGTAGAAGACCTCCTGCATCATGGGGAAGCGCTCGCCGGGCAGCGTGGGGTCCATGGGCGCGAAGTACTCGCTCATCGCCTGCTGCCATCGTGTGTTGACGGGGTCGCGCTCAATCTCGCGCCAGGTGGTTTCGAAGTCGCGCGCGATCGTCATGGTGAGGACGAGCAGCTCGCCGCGCCGGAAGATGGAGTAGTCCGATATGCCGGCGCGTTTGAGCAGCGCGAGCATCTCCGGCCAGACGTGGCGGTGAGCTTCGTCATACGCGGCCTCGGCGCCGGGTTTCAATCGCAACAGGAATGCCACTCGCTGCATGAATGTCTCCTTGTGAATCAGTGTGCGGGACGGCTTTCGACGAGCGTCACAGGGCCCGAGCATGCCGGAGGGCAGCGGCTTCAGGTTGTCCATACCCTGCGGGATGAAGCGTAATCCGTAACGCGCGTTGAGCAGCCGGTAGTCGGGAAGGGGATGGCCCGCGAGCGTATTGATGGCGGTGTTGCCGACGAGGACTTTGATCTCGTTCGAGCCGGCGTGAACAAACGGTGTGATGTCGACCTCATAAGGAGGATGCCAGACGTATCCGGCGGGCTTGCCATTGACGAAGACCTGGGCGGCGTCGCGGATCGGGCTTTCAAGATACGCGCGCATGTTGGGGTCAGGCAGCGGATCGGGAAGCGGGATGGGCGTGCCTTCGCCGAAGTTCAGGGTGAGCGAGTTTCCGTGGCGGAGATCGGCGGGTGATAGCGTGAGCTGCTTCTGGTATGTCGCTGTGCCGGAGTAGAACTGCCGCTGTGGCATGTTGTCCCATGATGTCAGAGATTGCATCGGGATGGAGTTGCTCAGGCGCGTCTTCAAAGGCGAGCTGCCAGCCGGTGCTGAGGTTTGTGGTCTTGATCGGGACGGATGGCTGCTGCGGGCTCGCCGGTGGTTCCGCTATCGGAAAAGAAGACAAGGCGCGATTCGTAGGGCGCGAGCTGGAATTCGAATGTCCTGTGAGCGCGGCAGCGCGTGCGACTGGCCGGAGAAGGCATCCCACAACTCGGCATATTTTCCCGTGGAGCGGAAGTGCGCGGTGAATCGCTGCGGCTGGTTGCTGGTGTTGGCCAGGAAGTAGAGGTCTGCGTTTTCGAGCTTGCGATGGATGAAGCCGATGGCGGGGATCTTCGGCGTGGTGGTGAAGTCGGGCTCCAGATACTGGCTGAGCGAAGCGCCGAGGTGGTTTTCATCCTCGACGAAATGCGCGCTGGGCAGGTTGCGTTGGAAGAGCGCTTGCGAAAGCTCCTGGATGCGATGGGTTTCGGCGTCGTGATTGAGATAGCCGGGAGCGGTTGCGGGCAGGCGCCGGGTGGCGATCACGATGCCGCCGTGCTGCGCGAAGGCTTCGATCTTCTCGTAGGTCTTCGGCGGGAGCCGATCGACGCCGGGCAGGATCAGCACCTTGTAGGGAATCCCCACGCTGTCGATCGCGTCGGCATCGATGAAGTCCAGATTGAAGCCGGCATCGAGAACCTGCGCGATGACGGTGCTGCCGAGGAACTGCTTCATCGATTCATCGATGGTGACATTGCTGCCGCTCTCATCGAAGCCGCCGGCAGACGTGGGCGACTGGTGCTTCTGGTATCGCGCCTGGAATCCGGCCCAGACGTCGTCATTCGGCAGCAGCAGCGCGACATCATTGGCGGGCTTGCCCTGGCGCAGCGCGAAGCTCACGCGCTGCAGATACTCTGTGAGATCGGGCATCGCGAAGAACCACGGATTGTGCGCGTTGAGCGCGGCGGCGGCATACATGCGCCATCCCGGCTCGCCCGCGGTTTCTGGCGAATATGGCCAGCCATGGCCGACCAGCTGGTTGATGCCCTGCAGGAAATGAAGATCGGCTTCGGCTTTCATGTCCAGCGGGGTCGCGCGAAATGCGGGCGAGTGCAGCCAGGTCCAGGTTTCCGACGAGATGACGTTGTGCCGAAGAGATGTCCGGCGGAGGAGGCCCAGCGCGTGTCCGAGAATTCGCGCCACATGTTGATGGTGGCTTTGCCTTCGCCTTCCGGCAGGTCGGCGTAGCGATTGCTGGAGAGCGTGACAGGCGGAAAGCCGTAGGTCTGCGAGCGCAGCAGCGTGCCGTGCTCGCGCGCCCAGGCGTGCATGGGCTCGAGGAAGCGCTCGTTGGCGAGCTCGGTCAGGGTCCGGCCCCAGTCGTGGCGGATGGCCGCGGTGTCCGGGCCGGTGTCGCCGACCAGCGCCGGCAGGTAGCGGCGTGAGGTCGTAACCGCGGCGGGTGCGAAACTGTTCAAGCAGATCGGGCGTCCAGTCGGAGCCGTAGTCCTCAAGGCTGTCGCTGAAGACCGCGTAGGGCGGATGCTTGCCGAAGGCCGACAGCAGCCGGTCGCCCACCGCGTGCAGATGATTCTCGATGGCCTGCTGCGAATAGTGATCGAGCACGAAGCCTTCCGCGCCAATGGCCGGGCGCTTGACCATCATGCCGGTGCGGCTGGAGATGAAGAAGAGCGCGGTGCGGGGCTGCTGCTGCGCATACCGATGTCGAGGCGGCCATCGTGCACGTCGGGAGCAGGCTTTGCGTCGCGCAGGTCATGCTCCCGCCCTGGCCCGGCGCGAGGAAGACGGCGATGAGCTTCTCGCCTGCTTCGGTCGCAGGGAGCGATGACGTTGCACGCCGGGACACCGGCACCGCTCGACGCGCAGCTCGCCCGCGGCCTGGGTGACCGGGATGGCAGGGCCGCCAAAGGGCCATCCGCTGCCCAGCGTCACGTCCATGCGCAGCCCCAGCCGGGCGGCCTCCTCCGCCGCGAATCGCAGGTCGTCGATGTATTCGTCGGAAAGAAAGTCGTAGTTGTGGAAGCCGGTCGCGGGATCATCGAGCGCCAGCGGATAGAGCGTGGCGACCTCCACGCCGCCAATGCCGGCGGCCTTCATCTGCTCCAGCTCGCGCTGCAATTCGGGTTTGGTGGCGGCCGGGCCGAACCACCACCAGCGCATCATGATCCGCGCGTTGTCCGGAGGATTGGCGAAGGCCTGCCGCAGCGCATCGGGCGAGGATTGTGCGCGGGCGGCCGGGAGGCAAAGCAGGAGCAGCGCCAGGAGGTGAGGGCACGGCTGGCGCGGCGTGAAGGCGGGTTCATGGGCCGTCCTTTATAGCGGGTCGTATAGAGGTTCAGGGCTGTTCGTTGTCGTCGCAACTTTGGCTTTACAAGGGTCGCAGGTTCCCGGTATAGGTTAGGGCGCATTCAATAGTAAGACTTCATCTCTATTGAAAACCGGACGATGCATCATCGCACCTGGAGGACCCGCCTGTGAAGAGAACGGCAGCCGCTCTGTTCGCCCTGTTTGGGTGGACATTGCGCCGATGCTCCATGCCGGCAGCAATCATGTCGAGATCAAAGTGACGAACCTGTGGCCGAACCGGATGATCGGGGACCTGCAGCCGGCGGTCACAAAGCGGTATATGTCCACGGGTTTTCACGCCTTCCCGCCCGACTCGCCACTGCTGGAGTCCGGCCTTCTCAGGTCAGTTCGCATCCTCGAATAGGGCCGGTCCTTCCCCCGTCAATAATGATGGGGCTCACCCCTGCCTGCCAGGCGGGCGAGGGCGCATGCCTTGGGAATCGGCTTATTTCCTTCTCCTTACCAGTACGGATTTCCTGGTCTCCGGCGCTTTTGCTGGTCGCGCTGTTGTCATTTTGCTCTTCATCTAGATCATCGGTTGCGATGTAATAAAGCCATATCGCGCATACTTTACGATTTATTGTTGACATTCGAGCACAGGGCGGACTAGAGTCAACCTCGTTTTGGTTTAGCTCCGCGGAGGCTTTGCGCTTTGAGAAAACTGGCGGTTTCCCTGATCGTCCTGCTCGGAATCGTTTTGCTCTATCGGGCGCCTGCGGCACATGCCCAGGCGGTGTACGGCTCCGTATACGGCGCGGTGACTGATTCCTCCGGCGCCGCAGTGGTGGGCGCAACCGTGACCGTGACGGATACAAACAAGGGCACAAGCATGTCCGTCCAGACAAACGGCTCCGGAGAATTCACCGCGCAGCACCTGATCCCGGATACCTACGACGTGAAAGTGGACATGGCCGGCTACGAGGGCTTTGAGTCGCGAGGCATTCGGGTGAGCGCCGATACATCGACCCAGATGAACGCAGAGCTCAAGCTGGGCGGCACCAATCAGACGGTTGTGGTCAACGGCGGAACAACAGTGCTGAAGACGGACCGCGCCGATGTTGCCACGGTTCTGAGCGAGAAACAGACCACCAACCTGCCTAACCTGAACCGCAATCTCACATCCTTCGAGCTGCTGATCCCCGGCTCGCAGCAGCTTGGATGGAGCCATGCGTCGGACGAGAACCCGCAGGGCAGCCAACAGATCATGATCAACGGCCAGTTACCGTTTGCCACCGACTACCTGCTCGATGGCGCGGAGAACGAAGATCCTAATCTGGGCATCATCGTGATCAACCCGCCGCTCGATTCCATTGCCGAGACAAAGATCACGACGCAGAATTTCGACGCCGAGTTTGGGAAGGCGGTCGCCGGCGTTGTTTCGGTGCAAACCAAGTCGGGCTCGAACGAGATTCACGGATCGGCCTTCGAATACCGTCACAGCGATGCACAACTCGCTCGCGATCCCTTCACGCAGTTCGCCAGAAATCCGGTGAGCAACAAGTTCATTCCGCCGGTTCTCTATAACCAGTTCGGCGGACCGTCGGCGGCCCGATCAAGAAGAATCGCGCGTTCTTCTTTGGGATTATCAGGGCGTCCGCCAGAAGACCGGATCGTCCTTTTTCCAGACTGTCCCCACAGCACTCGTGCACTCTTCCTGCACCGGTTCGCCGTTCTGCGACCTGAGCGAATACATCCAAGGCGGCCAGGGGCAGGTCTACGATCCGAATACCGGCAACCCTGACGGCAGCGGCCGTCAGCCGTTCACCGGAAACCTGGTTCCCACCAGCCGCATCTCGCCCGCCGCGCTCAACCTGCTCGCCCTGATTCCCCAGCCGAACCTGCCCGGCATCAACAACAATTATGTCGCCAGCGGCTCGGGCAGCTTTACGACGAACGATTTCGATACGCGCATTGACGCGCAGGTCACCGAACGCTTCCACGCCTTCGGCCGCTACAGCTACTTCGGCTCCAAGGAAGTCGGTCCGACAGCGTCGGTCCTGCAGGCGGCGACGGCTTCGGTATCGGCGGTTATGGCGGACAGTCCCTCGGCAGGAACCAGGGCGCTATCCTCGGCGGCGATTACCAGATCAAGCCATCGCTGCTGACAGATTTCCGGCTCGGCTTCTTCCGGCTGCGCGTCAATACGCAGAAGTACGACAACACCGATTTCGCAAGCAAGCTCGGCATGCCCGGACTGAATGTGAATGAATTCAGCCAGGGCGCACCCGCCTTCTATGTCACCGGCCTCTCGTCTCTGGGTTCCGGTTTGAATGTGAACCGCTGCAACTGCGATCTCATCCAGCTCGAAAACCAGTTCCAGATCGTCGACAACTGGACGAAGATCATCGGCAACCACTCCATCCGCTTCGGTGCCGACTTGCGCTACCTGCAGCAGTACCGTGTGGAAGGCGCGCCCAAACCAGGCGGGCGAGCTCACCTTCGCCTCATCGTTCACCTCGAACCCCTCCGAGTCTGTACCCGGCGGTCTGGGCCTCGCTACGCTGCTGCTCGGCCAGACGACCTCCTTCCAGCGCTTTATCCAGCACATCGGCAACGCCGAAGACCGCGAGAAGGAAGTCTTCTCCTACGCACAAGACACCTGGCGCGCGACGGACAAGCTCACGGTTACGTATGGCCTTCGCTGGGAAATTTATTTCCCGCAGACGGTCAACGGCCAAGGCCAAGGGCAGCAACCTGGATCTCAATACCGGCGAACTGCTGGTCGCCGGGTACCCTGGCATCGGCACGAACATGAACGTTGCCACCTCATTCAAGACGTTCTCCGCCGCGTCTGGGCATCGCCTATCAGGTGCATCCAAATACGGTCCTGCGCCTCGGCTACGGGCGCTCGTATGACATCGGCACCTTTGGTTCCATCTTCGGCGAGGGTCCTACGAAGAACCTGCCGGTTGTTGCCAACCAGTCTCTCAATCCCAACTCCTCCGTCGATTCCGTCTTCGCCCTGGACAGTGGCCCGATGCCGTATGCCTTCCCGACGGTTCCGGCAAACGGGCGTCTGCCCCTGGATCCTGGCATTCAGCGCGCACGTGCGTCCGGCCTAGCATGGTCGTTCCCACTGTGGATGCGTGGAATGTCAGCCTGCAGCAACAGCTCGGACACGCGACGTCTTCTGAAATCGCCTACGTCGGTAACAAGGGTACGCACAATATGTTCGACGGCGGCGGCAGCTACAACAACAACCAGCCGACGATCGCCGGATTCACCCCGGGCAGCAACACCAATCTACGCCGGCCGTACTACGCAAAATTCGGCTGGACGCAGGACCTCACCTACTTCAACCCGCAGAACAGCGGCACCTATCACGCACTGCAGGCCAAAGTGGAGCGGCGCTACTCGAATGGTCTGCAACTGCTCGCTAACTACACCTGGTCGAAAGCGATGGAGTATCAGGCGGACTACTTTGATATTGACCCGCGTGTGAATTACGGCCCGGCAGCCTTTAATCGCGCTCACACGTTCAATCTCAGCGGTCTCTACGACCTGCCCTTCGGTCACCAGAAGCCCTTCTTCACCGCCGTCAGCGGATGGGTCAACCAGATCATCGGCGGCTTCACGCTGAACGGCGATACTACGGTCAGCAGCGGCTTCCCGTTCACCTACAGCTACAACGAGTGCGGTAACGACCGCGATACGGGTCCGTGCCGGCCGGACAAGCTCACCAACATCAGCGCCGGTCTGAGCTCGCGCTCCTTCGATCCGGTAGACTCACTCCGTTCTCTACTTCAATCCGGTGGCTCCGCTCACCGTTAACGGCGCAAGTCAGCGGGGCCTTCCGCCGGCCGCAGCTCGCGACGTTCGGCAACGTAGGCAACGATACCGCGTTCGGCCCGGGCGAGGTGAATGTAGATCTGGCGCTGAACAAGCTGTTCACGATTCGCGAGCGGTACAGTCTGCAGCTTCGCGCTGAGGCCTACAACGCGCTGAACCATCCCAACTATGGGAACCCGAATGGATGCGTGGACTGCAGCCTGGATTCGAATCCTGGCAAGATCACCGAACGTTGCCGATGAGGCAGCTGCAGTTCTCGGCACGGATACAGTTCTAGGGCGGGCAGCCGCCATGGCCTGAGTTCGTTTTGGCTCAAAAGTGTATCCATGCCTGTGTGGTCTGATAGGTTTCCCGTGGCGCCTCTCGAAGCTGCGCCGTCGAGAGGATGCGGTCTCCCTTACTCATCCTCTTTTTCTTTTTGAGCAGCGGGCCTCACATCGTGAAGGCTGGTCCGCTCTTGCTTTCGTTTTAGAGTAATAGTTGCTTTCAACATGTCCGACCGCTCCGAACGCCAGTCTGCTCGCATCAAGGCCATCCTCTCCCCATCTGCAGCAAGGCGGCTCCGTTTCCATTGAAAGACCTCTGCGAGCGCTACAGCGCGTCGCTGGCGACGTCCGCCGCGATCTGCAGGAGCTGGAAGAGCGGGGGCTGCTGCGGCGAACGCACGGCGGCGCGACGCCATCGAGCCGCTCTTTTACGAGCCATTCCGCCAATCCTCCTTTCAGGACCAGGTAGGACGGCTCGCCGAGGAGAAGCGCCGCATAGCCCAGGCCGCGGCCGAGCTGCTGGAGCCCGGCAACACGCATCGCGCTCACGGCCGGAACCACCACGACAGAAGTCGTTCGCAGCCTGCACGACCTCAGCATCACGGTCATCACCAATACAGTCAATGTAGCCATGGAGCTCAGCAACCGCAAGGACATCGATGTCTTCGTGACCGGCGGCCATCTGCGCGGCGACTGGTTCTCGCTCGTGGGGCCGGCGGCCATCGATAGCTGCGTCAGGTGTTCGTCGACGTCGCCTTCATCGGCGTGAACGGAATCGACGCCGCCGCGGGCTGACGTGCCTGAATGCCGATGAGGCGGAGATCAATCGCGTGATGGTGCCGCAGGCAAAGCGGCGATCGCGGTCGCCGATCGCAGCAAGTTCGGCGTAGTGGCCGAGTGGCACATCTGCCCGACGGAGAGCTGCGACCTGCTCATCACGGATCCGGGCTCAGGATGCCGCGCTCGCTCCTTTACCGAGCGCAGGCTGGAAGTGCGCCGCGTCTGACGCTCTAGGGAATGAAGTCCTGCCACAGGCCTGCGCCTTGCGCGAGGCTCCGGCACAAACATCACCGAATCCGGTGCCTGCAGAAACTGCCCGTATAGGCTGACGCTGGGATCGAGCCAAGCTCCGGATAGTGCCGCGCATCGTGCGAGCTCAGCTTTGATGGCGATAGGGCGGATTTGGCTCCCAGTGAACACGATTGTCTGCATCCAGCAGCGGGAACCACGCCAGACCGCCGTGCGCCCGCACGCCGTCGTAGTCGAAGCCATACTGGCGGTCGCACCAGGCGCCGAAGACCATGCGCGTCGTGGGGTCGGCATTGATGACGCAGTGCGCCCATCCCGGCGGCACGACCACCTTGTCGCCCGGCCTGGCCGTGACCGCGACACACGCCCGGATCGTCCTCCGCGCTCCTGCGCGTAGATGATGGCGCGCCCTTCCAAATCTGAAAGACCTCCGGCGGCGACCAGCCGCTGTGCGGCGCAATCGCGTGGACGTGTCCCTGGCGCGCACCGGCTCCTGGCCCAGCCGCCCGGCCGCATAGACGACGACGCCGAAGAGCAGCATGCGCTGCTTCAGGTGGTCGAGTCCTCGCTGCGCGCCACATCCATGGCGATGCCGTAGACGGGATCGGGGCCCGTGCAATGCGGGTCGCAGCAGGCTGGCGCGGATGGCGTCGAGGCGGCGCAACTCCGGTTCGGGCCCGAACATCCCCGGGCCGTACGAAACGAGAGATCGTGCCGCTGAGACTGAGGTCAAGCCCGGGATCAAGCATGGTCGGGATCGTTCTTCCGGACATAGGCTTTCATCGTGGCCATGGGCTGCTCGACGCCTGAGCCGGACGGACGGTGTACGGGCCGACAGCGGCGGGCACGATGAAGGTCTCGGCGTAATGAATCGCCAGCGGCGGAAAGGCGCCGTCGGGCTCTCCGACGACGGCTGCTCGCCCTCGACCAGATTCAGCACGTTCACGGTCCCGTGTGTGTCGTGAGGAACGGCCCGGTGAACCAGTGGCGGCGCGTCTCGATGAACTCCAGCCGTGCAGGCCGGTGCGCTCTTCGCGCCAGCCCTCGCCCGCGCCCAGCTCCTCGAAGCGATTGATCAGGTTCTCGCGCACCCAGTCGCGTGCGCGCGCGACCAGTCGGATGTTTGCTGCGCCCATGGTCGAGATGGATCGGGCGCGGCCTGCCGTCGAGCCCGGTGCGGCCCCAGTCCCACAGCTTGAAGGTGAAGATGTAGGGTGTCGCGCTGATCTCCAGCACCACGCATTCCGCGCCGGAGCAGTGAATCGTGCCGGCGGGGATCAGGAAGTGGTCGTGCTTCCGCGCCGGCCAGCGGTTCACGAACTCGCTCGGCGGGAAATGGCTTCGCCGTCCTGCCTGCGCGGCCGCAGAGTCCGCCTCCATCTGCGCCCGGGTCGATGCCTGTCCTTAAGCCCGAGATAGACCGTCGCGTCCGGCGCCGCGTCCAGCATGTAATAGCTCTCGTCCTGCGTGTAGCATGCCGAACTGCTTCGCGGATGTACCGGGTGCGCGGATGGACCTGCAGCGACAGATTGCCGCCGCCCATCGTGTCCAGAAAGTCGAAGCGGATGGGAAACTCCGCGCCGAAGCGCCCGTAAACTGCGTCGCCCAGCAGCTCCTGCGGCTGATAGAAACACGAGATCGATCGCGGGCACTCGAAACGCGGATCGCCGAAGCGCGAGGCGCAGGCTGTTCTCTTCCGGCACGCAGTCGAAGCACCAGGCATAGTTGGGCGGCCCGTCGGGCAGGTCGAAGTCTCCCGCATCCACTGGCCGCCCCACGGGCCGGGATCGAAGAACGGAACCACGCGGAAGGGCCGGCGGGCCGTGCTCGCGAGCGCGGCGCGAAACGCATCGCCCGTCACCATCTTCGGCGTGTCGGCGAGGTGAGTGTCGAGCAGGAAGTCAATCTTATGTAACAGAGTCTGTTTCAGACGATCGGCGGCACGCCATTCGAAAAGAATGCCGCCGGTAGAGCTCGCTTGGCGGGGCATCGCAATTTTCGATGCCGAGATTGCCGCATCGATGTGCTCGCTGGCGCGCCTGTATCTCCCAGCGCGACAGGTCTGCGTAGACGATGCGCGAGGCTTTCTCTGGAATGAGGGACGCGCCGGTGCCGATAACCAGCACCGGGCCGGATGCGGCGTGGATCTGGCCGCGGAGCGACGCGAATTTCTTCGGGCAGAAAAAGTCATCGAGCTTCCACGGACGCATGAAGGCAAAGACGCGATCCGTGCCGAGCGTCGAGTAGATCGTGCTTTCGATCTGCTCGGGCGGGAGAAACGCGTCTTCCGCGCGAATGATGAGCTCGGGTTTGAGCGCGGACGCGAGCTCGCGCTCGATCGAAGCCGTGTCGCAGCCGGGATAGACCTCGATGACGGTGACGGGTGGCAGAGGCTGCAGTGCCTCGGCGATTTTCTGCCAGCCGGCATAGCAGGCTTCGTCCGATCGGAGATGCGCACGGCAGGGAAGCGGTCGTAGGTGGAGCGGGATTTCACGCGGGCGCGATCTCCTCTGTAATTTCCTGTAGCAGTGGGATCGCAGCGTGCAGTGCCGCCGAAGCGCCGAGCGCGGACGCTTTGATGGTGACAGCGCCTCCGGGCGTCCACGCATCGCGGTTGAGCCGGGCCTGCAGGCCGGGCAGGATGTCGTTCGCGCGGGCGAGCACGCCTCCTCCGAGGATGATGACCTGTGGCGAGTAGGCGTGCGTTATGCCGACGGCGAGCGCTCCCCAGACATCCATGCAGTGCTCGAAAACTTCTTTGGCGATACGGTCGCCGGCGTCGATGGCGGCAAAGAGCGCGCGGAAGTCGATGGCGCCGGAGTGTGCGAGAGCGCTCTGCGTGAAATCCGTCCACTCGCGGCAGACCATGCCGAGAGCCCATGTGGAGGCCTCCGCTTCGGCGCATCCGATGCCGCCGCAGGTGCAGCGTCTTCCATGAAGCGTACCGGCAGATGGCCGCCGAGCGAGCCCGCCTGGTTCTGAGACCGCGCAGCGGCTTGCCGTTGAGCAGCACTGCCGTCCCGATGCCGGTGCCGAGCAGGACCATGGCCGCATCCTGAAAGCCGCGGGCTGCTCCGGCGTGATGTTCGCCGATGAGCGCAAGGCGAGCATCATTTCCAGAACAAGGCGGCAGCCGAAACGCTCGCGCGACCATGCCTAAAATCGAAGCTGATGGCATCTTCGAATTTGGCATTGGTGGCGAGCACGCGTGAGTGCGGCAGTCCACCGCGCCGGGAAAGCCGAAGGCGATTCCGTCGCAGCTTTTGTTCGCGAGCCGGCACTCTGGAGCAGCTCTGCAGTCATCGTTTCCAGCGGAGGCAGCATGGCGCGGAAACTCTCGGCGGTGACGGTGATTGTGCGCTCGGCAAGGATGCCGGTCTCGCTGACGAGCGCAGCACTTGCGTGCGAACCGCCCAGATCGATGGCAGAGCGAGCACGCGCGCCATCTGCGAAACCTGCGGAACCAGGGCCGGCATGCCGTTGCGCCGCAGCAGGCGTCCGCTGAAGCCGCTTCGCTCGATGGTGGCGTAGTCGTATCCGGCATCGCTGGGCCAGCAGGCGATGAAGACCAGCGGCTCGCTGCCGGTGTTGGCGACCCGATGCGCATGATAGCCGGGTATGTAATGCACGGAGCCGGGGACATGGTCTCGGCGACAGTAGGGCCGCCTTCCTTCATCAGAAGAAGCGCGCCCTGCCCCTTGCAGGTGACGTAGAACTCGCCCCGGTTGCCGAGGCGATGGAAGTGTCCCTTGGTCATAAAGTATTCGTCGCCTACGGTGCCGGGATAGAGCGTCGTGTTGCCCCAGAAGAGGCCGCCCTCTGTTCCGTCGGGCAGCGGCTCGTAGGACTGCACCTCATAGAGCAGGGTATTGGGATCCATCTGCCGGAATGCGGTCTGGTCATGAAAGAAGCTTGCCAGTTCTCCCAGAGTTCTGCGGGAAGTCGCGAGCTTGCTGCCCGTGAAACGGGCGGTGGACCAGTCCATGGCGATGTCGAGCATGCAGATTCCTCATTTCGGGATGCCGTCGAGGATGGAAGAGCGAATCCGGACCGCATCCGATACCGGTGAACCAAACAGGCGTATTAAATCATAACTTGTGATCTATTTACCATAATTGCTTGACATAAATGATCTAAAAAGCGCAAAGTGTTGCGCGATGACAGAAATCAATCGTCGCAAGTTTCTCGGTGGGGCGCTCGCCACGGGCAGCGTCATGACGTCCAGGATCGTACTCCCGGTTCCGTTGAAGGCGGAAGTTCCGCCGCAGGAGCCAGGCAAGGAGGAGAACGGTGCGCCGGCCGGGCAGAGCACGGACATCGATTTCCGATACGCGCCGGTGCTGCAGCAAACAGCCTTCTGCTTCCCGGACGATCCTTATAAGAGCCTGGTGCGGCCGAGCGGCGAGCTGCTCTACGGGTACAAGCGTGACGAGGTGCCGTGGTTTCCGCTGCGGATCCGCTTTGGACTGGACGGCATGCGCGAGGCGGAGGTGGTCTCGCATGCGCTGGAGTCTCCGGGCGTTCCGATCCTGCGCACCGTGTTGCAGCGTTCGGACGCGACCATTACGCTGGTGACCTTTGCGACGAAGAACGAGGGCGAGGGCCGAGTCGACAACGTGCTGATGGAGATCCGCCCGCGCGGTACCCAGCGAGGTGGCAGTGGCTCCGCTGATCGGGATCGAGACCGAGCAGCAATATGAGCTGCATGTGCAGCCGGAGCTGGTGCAGGTTGTCGATAAGAAGGACGGCTCGCTGCTGCTGATCGCGAAGACCTTCGGCTATCCGACGGAGAAGTCGCGGCTGAAGTCGGGCTTCGACAGCGGTCCCGGAGTGAAGTCGCTGGAACTGCATCCGGCTGTGATCCGACGGAGCGGCCGTATCGCGTGCTGGTCCGCCTGCCGCAGGAAGGCCAGAAGGCAGAACAGATCAGCGCCGGCGCTGCTGACCCGGAGACGCAGATTGCGAATGCGCGGAAGTTCTGGAAAGCGTGGTCGCCGCTGCAGAAGCCGGTTTCCTGGGAAGTGGGTGGACGGCAGGGCGAGTTCCTGACAGCATGTGCGCGAAACATTCTGCAGGCGCGCGAGGTGCGGGACGGCAAGCTGACCTTCCAGGTCGGCCCGACGTGCTATCGCGGGCTGTGGGTGGTGGATGGGAACTTCCTCCTGGAAGCGGCGCGCTACCTGGGCTACGACAAGGAAGCGATTGAAGGCCTGAAGACGACCTGGACCAAGCAGCAGCCGAGCGGGCAGATCATTGCGGCGGGCGGCCCGGAGCACTACAAGGACACGGCGATTGCGATGTTCACGCTGGTGCGGCAGTGCGAGCTGTCGCAGGACTGGAGCCTGCTGCACGAGCTTGAGCCGCAGGTGGTGCATGCGATCGAGTTCCTTGAGTCGCTGCTGCCGCGAGCGAAAGCGGAGAACAGCGCGCTGGGTCGATATGGCCTGCTGCCGCGCGGCTTTGCCGATGGCGGCTTCGACGGCTCGCGTGAGGAGCTGACGAACACGATATGGACGCTGGCCGGGCTGAATCGATTGCAGCGGCAGGTGCTGCGCAGAAGATGCCCCAGGTGGCGAAGGCGAACGCCTTGTATCAACAGCTATTCCGTTCCTTCCAGGCGGCGGCGCAGCAGGAGATGCGCGACTACGACGGACGCTTTCACTATCTGCCGATGCTGCTGAAGGAAGACCCGCTGTGGCAGCAACCGAATGCGTGGGACAGGCCGCGTCCGCAATGCGCGCAGTGGGCCATGTCGCACACGATCTTCCCGGACGCGTCTTCAATGCGGATGATCCGGTGGTGAAGGGCCACGTCGCGCTGATGCAGGCTGTTCGGCAGGAGGACATTCCCGCGGAGACGGGCTGGGAACACCACGATGCTGTGTGGCCCTACAACTCCGCATTTGTCGCGGAGGTGTATCTGTGGCTGGGCATGAAGCAGCAGGCGCATGACACGTTCATCGGTTTCCTGAATCACGCGACGCCGAATTACGTTTGGCGCGAGGAACAGTCGCTGCAGCAGGCCATGGTTACGAATTACACCGGCGACATGCCGCACAACTGGGCCAGCGCGGAGTGCATACGATATCTGCGGCACGCGATGGCGCTGGAGGATGGCGACCAACTGCGGCTGCTGGCGGGCATCACGGATGCGGAGACAAAGGCCGGGACGCCACCGTGATCGAAGGCAGCCCGACGCGGTTCGGACGGATCAGCCTGCGTCTGGAGCCCGTGGACGCGAAACGTGGCTGGAGGCTGAGTTTCGAGCGTGAGCCCGGCCCGCAGCCTGCGTCGGTGAGCCTGCCGGTGACGCTCGGCGAATTCCGCATCGTGCCCAGTGAGCAGGTGAAAGTGGCCGGAGACCGGGCAGAGATCGATCCATCGCTCAAGCGATGGTCTGTGATATGGAAGGCGTGACATAAACCTGACGCACAACAAGAAGCAGATGGGCCTGAGCGCGGCGGTTCGCGGTCAGGCTTTTCTCTTTGTCCGCGGGATTCTCCTTGACACCTCCTGCAGGTGATTGCAAAACTAAGCAAACATTATGAAACGTAACTAAACGTTTTTGTCTGTCCGGAAGACCGGGCAGGGAGAAAGGCTGACGTGCGCAGACTTCAGGACCGGCAACTCTGTCCACGCATCGTGCTGCTCGGCGCGATGTTGCTCTTCAGTTCATGCGGTATCGCGCAGTCAGGCGCGCTTCGCGTCTCTATCGACCAGAAGACCGGTGCATACACGATTGGGGCCGCCGGCATCACGGGCCCGGTGTTGAGCGCCGGTCCCGCGATTCTCGTCAACGGCAAATGGATTGCCGGCCGCGACTACCCGCAGCATCGTGTTGCGCAAGCTCGTGCAGATGGGGAGCTTGGCAGCGCGGATGAGCAGACGGTTGTTTATTCCGGACTCAGCGGCGCGCCGGATCTGGTGCTTCGCATTCGGACCTACAGCGCAGAGCCATTCGGCGACATCCAGCTGACGGCGCGCAATACGACGAGTGCTCCACTGCATGTTCAGCGGCTCCGGCTGCTGGATGCGGCGGGACCGGAGATTGTGCGGCTGGGCGGCGATGCCGCGGCGGACCGCGTGCTCTCCGACAGCTTCAGCGAGGACCGGCCGGCGATGCAGCTTCGCGACCTGAGCGATGCGGAGAAGCAGGTGCATCGCGCAGTGGGCGCGCAGCTCATCTACAACCGGAATAGCCATAAGAGCTGGTTCCTGGGGACGCTGACCTCAGACAAATTTCTAAGCGTGCTGCGACTGCGCATGGATGGCGAGCACTCCAGCCGGACGCGCTCCTATGAGGTGGATTCGACCGGAACGACGGAATTGCTGGAAGAGAATTCGCTGGAGGATTCGCCGGCGGAGGACCGCGTGGAGCTGAGCCTTCCGATTGCGCCGGGGGCGGAGCTCTCTTCCGAGCGGATGCTATTTAGTATCAGCGACGATTACCATCATCAACTGGAGACCTACGGCCGGCTGATTCGCGACCTGCATCATGCGCGGGTGTCCGCGCCGACGCCTATCGGCTGGTGGAGCTGGACCGCATATTATTTCGGTCTGAACCAGGGCACGGCGCTGACCAATGCCGAATGGCTGGCGCAGAACCTGAAGCCGCTGGGCTACACCTTCTTCCATATCGACGAGGGGTACCAGTTTGCGCGCGGCGAGTATGCAACACCGGATGCCGCGTTGTTTCCCGAAGGCATGGCAGCGCTGGAGCGCAAAGCGGCCGGACAGGGGCTGGTGCCCGGCATCTGGACAGCGCCGTTTGAAGTGTCGGAGCGTTCGTGGCTCTTCGAGCATCATCCGGAGTGGCTGGTTCACAACGCGAGCGGCAAGCCGATTCACCTTGGTTTCGTCACGGAGCACACCGACCGGCTGTATGCGCTCGATCCAACCAATCCGGGCGCGCAGGAGTATTTGACGCGGACCTATCGCACGCTCGCGCGCGACTGGGGCATTCGCTACATCAAGCTGGACTTTATGGAAGACAGCGCCGTTGAAGGCTACTACCACGTGCCGAACACGACGGCGCTGGAAGCGCAGCGCATTGGCATCGAGACCATCCGCAAGGCGGTGGGCGAGCACGTACTGCTGGACAAGGATGGCTGCGAGCTGCTGAATCCGGTGGGGCTGGTGGATGCCGGAAGGATCTCGCAGGATACGGGGCACACCTTCTCGTCCAGCAAGGATGCGGCATCGGGAATGGCGGCGCGCTACTACATGAACCGCAACTACTTTGTCGCCGATCCGGATGCGTTCTCGGTCTCCACACAGACGGTCGACGACCAGAACTGGCATGGCGGCCAGCACCCGCTCACGCTGGATGAGGCGAAGGTGTCGATCGCGCTCAGCGCCGTCACCGGCGGAATGTATGAGATTGGCGACGACCTGCCGACGATGGGTGAAGATGCGGAGCGGGTGGCGCTGGTAAAGAACCAGGACTTGCTGGACATGGCGCGCGTGGGACGCGCCTCCACGCCGCTCGATCTGATGAGCTATGCGGCGGGAGACCTGCAGCCCAGCATCTTTCTGCTGCACGAGGACGCGCGGCAATCCATCGTCACGATCTTTAACTGGACGGAAGCATCGCGAAGCCACACGCTATCTCGGGCGGAACTGGGGTTGACGGAGCAGGGAAGCTTTACATACGCCGATGTTTTGAGTGGAGATGCAGCGCAGCAGCTTGGCTCGACGCTGAACATCACGCAGCCGCGCCATTCGGTTCGCGTGCTGAAGCTGGTCCGGACCGATGCTCCTGCTGCTTCGCCGGCAGTTGCTGCGACTATGCCGCCCACGGGCAATGCCGGCGAGACGGTACAATTCGTCGCACGGCCAGCCAGCGAAATGGAGCCGGTTCTGGAATATGTCTGGAATTTCGGTGACGGCACTTCTGCCACGGGAGCCACGGTGGGGCACGCGTACACCCATGCCGGCAGCTTCCAGGTAAAAGTGCGCAGCACCGGCATCGGCGGCTCGTCCGCAGAGCAGGACGGGACGGTCGTGATCCACGGCGCGGTCTCAACGAAGTATGTTCCCGCGGCCAAGCTTCGGCCGGACGAGATGCCGTAGCCAGGAGCGCCGGCGCGGTTGTGTGAATCTGTGTCAGACTGGCGTGCAAGCTGAACGCCTGGAGAGGGTGAATGGCCGCTGAAACAGATTCGCTGCAGTCGACCGCCACGCCGCCTCATCTCAAACGCACGCTCAAGCTCTGGCACCTCATCGTCTACGGCATCATCATTATCCAGCCGACAGCGCCCATGGGCATTTATGGCGTAGTCAGCAACGAGGCGCGCGGCCATGTGGTGACGACCATCCTCATCGCCATGGTGGCGATGCTGTTTACCGCAGTGAGCTACGGCCGCATGGCGCGCGTGTATCCCAGCGCGGGCTCCGCCTTCACGTACGTAGGCAAAGAGATCCATCCGCTCGCCGGATATGTCGTGGGATGGTCCATGCTGATGGACTATCTTCTGAATCCGATCATCTGCGCCATCTGGTGCAGCGCCGCTGCGCGGAACATCCTGCCGGACATTCCTTATGCCACATGGGCGGTTTCGTTTGTCGTGCTCTTCACGGCGCTCAATCTGCTGGGGGTGAAGAGCTCCGGCAACGTGAACGCCGTGCTGGCCGGCGCGATGGGGCTGGTGGTGGTGGTCTTTCTTGCCTATGCGATCCGCTATCTCGCGGTTGTGGCGCGTCCGATTGGAGGCGAGTGGCTTACGCCTTTCTATGATCCCGGCAACTTTGCTGCGTCGCGGCTATTTCGCGGAACGTCGATTGCGGTGCTTACCTACATCGGCTTTGACGGCATTTCGACGATGTCCGAGGAAGTGGAGAACCCGCGGCGCAACATCATGCTGGGCACCGTGCTCACCTGCCTGTTGATCGGCATTCTCTCGGCGATTGAAGTTTACGTGGCGCAACTGGCGTGGCCCTATCGGGTCCCGTTCGCGGGCACGATTGTCGACACCGCATACGTCCAAGTGGCGATGCGGATCGGCGGCAAGTTTCTCTTCCACCTGCTGAACGCCACGTTGCTGATCGCCAATATGGGCTCCGGCATGGCGGCGCAGTTCGGCGCAGCGCGGCTGCTGTACGGTATGGGCCGCAGCAATGCGCTGCCCCGCAGTGTGTTCGGTTCGCTAAGCCCGAAGACCGCCATACCGCGCAACAATGTATTGCTGGTGGGCTTCTGTACGTTGATTGGCGTCTTTCTGCTGACGTATGAAAAGGGCGCGGAGATGTTGAACTTTGGCGCATTCATCGCGTTCATGGGCGTCAACGCAGCGGCCCTTGTCCACTATAAGTACCGCAGTAAGGAAAAGGTGCGGCTGCCTGCGCTTGCGCCGCTGCTGGGACTATTGGTGTGCGCATTTATCTGGCTGAACCTGGGGCACAACGCGCAGATACTCGGCGCGGTGTGGCTCGTCATCGGGCTCGCGCTTTATTGGCTACGGCGCAAAAAGCAGGGAAGCGAGGCCGATCCTCTCGCATCTTTTGAGCCGTGAGAGGTATATGGCGATGCGTCAAATGAAACTTGAAGCGTAACAAAGCGTAATATGCATAGCGTAGTGGTGGCGGACGGCTACTGAAGGGTGAGCGGGTGCCTGTTCCGGGTATGATCCTCTTGCTGCGTGCCGCTCGAACCGATGATGCGGGCCAGAGAACAGCGAGGTCTTGGGGCTACTCATGCGGAATAGGACGAAAGCAAAAGCGGCCGAGCGGCCAGAGATGCTGATTGACGAGCGGCGGCAGCACATTCTTGAGCTCATCCAGAAGCAGGGACGCGCGCTCGTCAGCGAACTATCCGACCAACTGAAGATCTCGCAGATCACCATCCGAAAAGATCTCGATTACCTGCAATCGAAAGGCGTGGTGCAGCGCTCGCATGGGGGAGCGTTGCGCGTGCAATCGAGCGCGCTGGTCGACCCGACACTTCAGGAGAAACAGAAGCACAACTTCCGCGAGAAGGAGAGGATCGCGGCAGCAGCGACCAAGATGGTGGAAGAAGGCCAGTCCATCATTCTGGATTCCGGCACAACGACCACAGCAGTGGCGCAGGGACTGAAGCGGTTCAAGCAGCTCACCATCATCACAAACGCGGTCAATATCGCCGCGGAGCTCGCCGGAACAGACTTTGAGGTCATCCTTGTCGGCGGAACCATGCGGAAGAACTCGTTCTCGCTGGTCGGTCCGCTTGCGGAGGACAATCTCGAGGAGTTGCACGCGGACATCCTCTTTCTGGGCGTGGATGGCTTCGACCTGGAGGTTGGGCTTACGACACCGAACTTTCTGGAGTCGCGCGTGAACCGGGCAATGGTGAAGGCGGCGCGGCAGGTAGTGGCGGTGTGCGACTCGACAAAATTCAGCCGGCGCAGTCTCTCCCGCATTGTGCCACCCGGAGCGGTTCATCACGTCATCACCGACCAGAACCTCCCCAAGGACATCGAAGACGCGCTGCGCGGCATGGGCATCGTTGTCACGCTGGTGTAGCCGTCCCTCACTTGCTGTAGACCCATCCGCGTCACAAGCGAAATAGTCCGAAACCTTGGGAATTCCATCCCTTGCGCGGTCATTGATGGTGGCCTCGGTCCCAGTGCCTGCCCGCCCCCGCACGATCTCATCGCTCCACATCTGAGATTCGCCTTGACACTGTTCTATGGAACAGATACAAAAGGTCACTATACGAAATAAATAGCAATTAAAAGAAAGCTAATCGGAACCACGGGATTTCCTGAAGCCTTTTTCGGAGGTTGTGATGTCCATATTGAGGTTCGCAGCGGCAGCCTGGCTCGTTCTGGTCGCGGTCCTATGTATCCCTTCGACGCGCGCGCAATCTGTCAATGAAGCCGGCCTGCGCGGCACGATCAGCGACGCCTCGGGAGCACTCGTCCCGAATGCCCATATCACGCTGACCGATGTCGCCACCAATGTCGCACACAACAGCGCGAGCGACAGCAGCGGGGCGTATGGCTTCCGCGCGCTGCGTCCGGCGACATACAAGATGCTGGTCCAGGCTCCCGGTTTTGGGACGGTGGAGCAGGACAACATCACGCTGACTGTCAACCAGCAGGCGACGCTCAACGTCACGGTTCGTCCCGCCACGGTCGCCTCGAATGTGACTGTGAACGCGGTGCCGGTGCTCCTCGAATCGGACGATGCCACGCTGGGAACCGATGTGGGCAGCAAGTATCTGGTGCAAATCCCGCTGGCGAATCGCGATCCTTTCGGATTGACCTTTCTGGCCGGTGGCGTCACGGAAACGACCGGATCCGGTGTCCAGAACTCGTATCCGTCTGGCACGAATTTTGTTTCCAACGGCCAGCGCAACGCAACCGCGGAGATCCGCCTGGATGGCAACCTGACCAGCGCGCCCGAGCAGGGCGAAGGTGGAACCAGCAACGTTTTCTATTCGCCCTCGGTGGAAGCGCTCCAGGAGTTCAAAGTGGAGAACAACAGCTTCTCCGCCGAGTATGGCAACAACGGCGGCACCGTGGTGAACACGGTGATGAAGTCAGGCACCAACCAGTTCCACGGCAGCGCATGGTGGTATGGCCAGCGCTCCGCTTTTGACGCTCGCGATTTCTTCAACGACGGTCCTGTGCCGGATCACCAACGCGACCAGTATGGATTCTCCGTGGGCGGCCCGATACGTAAGGATCACACCTTCTTCTTTGCCGATCTTGAGGTCATACGCGACCGTGCGCCCGTCAATATAGTGGCCACCGTACCCACGGCCGCAGAACGTGCGGGCGACTTCTCAAATACCTACACCGTGGATGCAGACGGCAATCTGGTGCTCAATCAGATCTTCGATCCGCTTTCGACCCAGGATGATGGCACCCGCACCCCATATCCAAACAACCAGATTCCGCAAGGGGAGGTGGACCCCATTGGCCAGAAGCTGCTCAACTACTACCCCAAACCGAACCAGGCGGGCGACCCCGGTGTGGGCACGAATAATTTTCGCGATGTCATTCTGTCCGGTGACAACAGCGTGCAGTTCGACGTGAAGCTGGACCAGAACTTCAGCGAGCGCTCGCGCTTGAATCTGCGCTACAGCTTTCTGCACGGGAACGGCAACACGCCGACGGTCTTCTTCGATGATATTTTCAACGATGGCCTGAACTACACCACCGACGTTTACAACGACGGCATTGAGTACACCTATACGCCCACGCCGAACACACTGTGGGTCAGCCACTTTGGTGTGGACCGGGTCGCACAGCCAAGCTTCTCCAAGACGCCCGATCCCACGACATTCGGCTTTCCATCCTATCTCGATCAGAATGGCATCTCGCGTATGCCGGCGATCCTGCCTAACTCCAATGGAGATTATTCGCGATTTACACCGTTGTTCAGCCAGTGCTGCGTCGATACGAAATTCGCGCACACACTCCTGAATTATTCTTCATCTTTTTCCTGGACGCACGGACGGCATAGCCTGAAGTTCGGCGGCGAGCAGCGCCTGTTTTATAACAACTTCTTCCAGCCGAACTATCCCACGGGGCTGTTCAGCTTCGATCCGACGGTGAGCTCATCGACGCCCTATGACACGAACAACGGCACGGAGGGCAATTCCTTCGCGAACATGCTGATCGGCTACGGAGATACAGGGACCATCACGGTAAGCCGCGGCGTCTCCGATCTCTCCCGCGAGACCGCTTTCTATGGGCTGGATAACTGGAAGGTGAATCCAAAGCTCACGGTGAACCTGGGGCTGCGGTATGAATGGAGCACGCCTTACACGGAGCGCCACAACCTGGAGCAGTTCAGCGACTTTAGCGCGAGCAGCGGCGTCAACGTTGCGGGCGTTGGGGCGGTGCGTGGTACGACGGTCTTCGCCTCTGGCGCGCAGCGCGGTATTCCTGTGGATCGCAATAACTGGGCGCCGCGCGTGGGCTTTGCGTATCAGGTCAACGATCGAACCGTCGTACGCGGAGGCGCGGGCGTCTACTACGGGATGAATGTCGCGACGAATTTCCAGTATCCAGGTCCGGCATTCAGCAGTACCCCGGCGGTGTTCTTTACCAAAGATAACTACGTGACTCAGTACGCCACGCTGGAAAATCCATTTCCGACCGGAATCCAGGAGCCGCAAGACACGAGATACGGGAAGCTCGCCGAGTGGGGACTTTCGAACGGCAACAATCTGGATCTTGAAAAGGCGCGCAATGCTGAGGTGTACCAGTGGAACATCGGCTTGCAGCAGGCATTTCCGTGGCAGGTTGTGCTGGGCATCGATTACTCCGCGAACCGCAGCACCCATCTTCCCTGGGGTGGATACAACAGCACCAGCAATCGCAACTTCATTCCTTCCGCCATACGGCGGCAATATACCAGCGACGAGCTGAGCAATCTGGTGACGAACCCCTTTCAGCCGATGTTCAATGGGCCCGGTGCTGTATTCAACGAGCCGGAGTCGCGATATGGCGACGACGTGCTGCCGCAGATCAATCTGCTGCGGCCCTATCCTCAGTTTGACGGCGCATTCCAGGGCCTGCCTCTGCTTGCTGCCGCCTCCTGGTATAACTCGCTCCAGGTGCGCTTCCAGAAGCGCGCGAATGAGTATCTGTCTTTTGAGGGCAACTACACCTGGGCGAAGGCGGAGGATAACTCGTCCACCGGCTTCAATGCTTTTGTCGGCAATCTGGACAGCGGCAACCCGCAGGAGCTGGACAATCTGAGAGAGGAATGGTCGGTCAGCGCAAACGATGCGACGAATCGATTTGTAACTGCTATCGTTGCGCAGTTGCCATTTGGTCGGGGACGCTTCATTGGCAGCAATATGGGGCATGCGCTTGATCTGGTCGTGGGCGGCTGGCAGGGCTCGACCACATTCACCTTCCAGACCGGGCAGCCAATGCCGATCAGCATGGCAAATCCGCGCCTTGCCGACGGCAACCAGCGGCCGGATGTTGTGTGCCCGCAGGTGCTGACCGGCATCAGCGTGCATCGCGCGGCTTTTACGGATCAGCCTTACCTGAACGCCGGCTGCTTTGCCGATCCGGGCGACCAGCAGGCCGGCGACGCTCCGCGATATTTCTCAAATGTTCGCGCGGATGGCATTCATAACTTCGATGTGTCCTTCTCGAAGAACATTACGATCGCGCGAGAGAATCAGCTTGAATTGCATGCCGACTTCTTCAACTTCACCAACACGCCGCGATTTGCCTTTCCTGCATACGACTATGAAGATCCGGCCTTCGGCATCGTGAATTCGACTGCAGCGGGCTACACGCCGCGCCACACGCAATTTGGCGTGCGTTACCAGTTCTAGTACCGCGCAAAACCGTTCGATTGTCGGTTAAAGGGGAGCACTGTGAATCGTTATCGCTCGTGGGCCGTCATTGCTGCTCTGGGTGCAGTGACCTGTGCAATGCAGGCTCAGACAACGGCATCGAAGCCGGCGACGGAGCAGAGCTTCGATGGGCCGGCGCGAAGCTGGCTGCAGCAGGTGCGAATCGCCGCGTATCCCCTGACGATCAATAATGCAGACGAGATCGTGCGCCAAGCAGAGGCCAGCGGCGTCTACGGGATTGAAGTAGATAACGACATACCGGGCCGCTACGAAAGCCTGCTGGATCCAAAAGAGAAGCTCGAAGCGATTCGCCGCGTCGCTGCTGCGGCGCACCAGCACCATAACAAGGCCTTCGTCTATGTTGCGGGCACGGAGTGTATCTCGTTGAACGCGGACGGCCAGCATACTCTGGCCAAAGATCACCCGGAATGGCTGCAGCGGAAGATCACGGGCGAGCCTGCCATCTTTAACAACAAGGCTGCGTTCTGGATCAGAAAAGGCGAGGAGGACGCATGGATCAGCCCCTATGCCCCCGACTGGCGTGTGCTCTACATGGAGCGAATACGCCAGATCGCCGCAACCGGTATTGATGGTATCTACGTAGATATTCCGTACTGGATGACCCATTTCACAGGCTGGGAGGATACGTGGGCCAGCTTTGACGATGCGACCGTTGCGGCATTCCGCCGAGACACCGGCCTGGATGCGCGCAAGGATCTGAAGCTCGGTGACTTCCACGACCCAAACTTCCGCAAGTGGGTAGATTTTCGGATCAGCACGATCACGAACTTCCTCATCGAGATTCGCGCCAATGCAACGCAGGTAAGTCCCGGCATCTCGGTTATTCCCGAGATATACCCGGGAATCGAAGAAGAGGCGCCGCGCGTCGGCGCTGATGTCTACCAGATATACCCGCATGTTGACGCCATTGCCCACGAGTATGAATTTGGCGGCGGTGACGATCACACAGCTGCATCGCGCACGCCGTTTGACTGGATGATGTACCAGATCGGCCTGCGCAGCTTCCGTGCTTTCGCCGGGGATCGGTCGACATGGATTCTGAATTATTCCTGGGATGGCGCGCCGCACGTGAATCCGCGGGACGCCATGCTCAATCTTGCGATGTCCGAGCTGATGGCCGGCGCCAATCTTTGGGACGCGAAGGGCCACGTCATGTCCGGATCGAACGACATGGCGACTCGCACCGAGATCTATCACTGGGTTGCGGCGCACCAGGCGGTCTTCAGCGGCGCGCGCATGCCCATCGGCGATGTCGGCGTTTATTTTTCCGATGCCAGCCGTAACTATTCTCCCAAGGAATATATCGCCTCCTATCGCGGGATGCTTCTTCTTCTGCTGCAGGCGCATATCCAATTCCAGATAGTTACACCGCGAACGCTGGAGGCATTTGCCGGCAGCACGTTGATCCTTCCAGATGTGCGCGTTCTCAGCGATCGGGAGTCTTCTGTTGCACACGACTTTCAACGGCGTGGGGGGAAACTTGTCCTGACGGGAGTGCCGGATACGAAGCTGAAGGATATTGCCGGTGCCGTCCGCTTTCCAGATAGCCCGGAGCGAAACTATCTAGAAAAGGCGAGCGCGAACTTCGAGTCGGCGCAGCCTTCCGAGCAGTCGGACCTGCTCCATGCAGTCCAAGGACATCCGGAAGTCCAGATCTCCGCACCTCCGGATGTAGTCGCGCATGCCGCAACCATGCATGGTGTCAGCTATATTTTCTTTGCGAATTTCGCAGGTCTGAAGGCGGGGGAGATAGCCACGCCGACGGTAGAGTCCGGGATACGCATCACAGTGCCGGCCCAATGGGGCACGCGCATGCACGTGCTGCCGTTTATGGGTGAAGAAACTACTGTGACCGGCAGCAGTTCAGGCGCGAATACGCAGTTTCTGCTGCCGCCTCTTCAGCGCGGCTCTGTCGTGTGGTTCTCGCAAGCGAGCACTCAGTAGAGCAGCTTCAGCGAGAACTGGATCTGGCGGGAGTTGCCCGATGTCCTGCTGATAATGCCAAAGCCGGAACCCGCAATCGTGTTTGCGGGCAGGCCCATGTTTACGATGTTAAAGATATTGAAGAACTCTGAGCGGAACTGCAGCACGGTAAGCTCCGATCCGCCTTTTCGATGGCCGATGGGCGTGTCCTTGATCAGCGAAAAATCGAAATCGTAGAAAGCTGGCCCGCGGAAGCTGTTCCGTGCCAGAGTTCCGAATCGCCCTGAGTTCGGCCCGCTTCCTCCAGGCAGATGAATCGGGTATCGAGAAGTACGAAGCATTCTGTTCGCCCAGGCCGAAGTAGTCTTCGCGTTTCGCATGTGTTGTGGAAAGATGCGGCGTGCCGATCTGGTCGGGTCTGTCCACGCCATTCGACCCCGCTCCGGTCTGCTGAATGCCGGAGTAGACGGTGAAGGGAACTCCGCTGGAAATACTGGAGATACTTAGCAATTCCCAACCCTTCGTCATCGTGCGACTTATATTTTGTAAGAATGCAGCGCGCTGCAATTGCAGGTCCTGCGCCACACTCAGCGTGAAGGTGTGGCCAACGTCGAAGGAGGAGGGCCCCTTCTCCGCGCGGGTGTTGAAGGGATTCTGCGGCGCGGCAAAAGCGACGGGACCAGACGCGCCCGCAATAAAACCGCCCGTTACCGAGCTCACATCGTCCAGCGACTTTGACCATGTATAACTCGCCTGCAGACCAGGACCGCCGTGGGCAATTATCCCCTGCAGCGAGGTCTGCAGCGCGTGATAGGTCGAATGGGAATTTGCTTCGATCAAGGTCTCGGTGCCGAATCCGCCGGTGATTGCTCCCGAGCTATCAAATTCGGTATAGCGGGCGAAGGTTTGGTCAGCGCCGGTGTATCCGTTGGGATATGCGGCGCGAGCCAGGTGCACCCCGGCCGTGCCAACATAACTTGCGTCCGCGGTCAGGCCGAAGATGCTACGTTCCACGCCGAGCGTCCATGTGCCGAGATAGGCGTTGCCGAAATGGCGGTCGATGCCGGAAACGTTCAGCGGCACGATCTGACGATCGGGCAAAACGCTGGCAAGGTCCCGCTCGTAGCGGTCCACATCCATCACTGTGTTCGGCGCCACCGATGTGGTCTTATTTCCAGGGAACATATCCTGGCCGGAGGTGGTGTACGTGCGCGGTAACTGCGACGGCGTGATCTGAAAGCCATAGCTCAGCGGCGCGGCGGACGTGGATGAGACGCGCGGATAAATGACGAATGGCGTGCCCCCGGTCAGCATGTTGTCCTGCCAGATGTTCGGAGGGATAGACGTAAGTCCTCCGCCGGCATGGACCGTCGTTTTTTGAGACGCATGCCAGTCCAGTTGAACTCTGGGCTGCCAGTTATACCGGCTTGATTCATAACCGGGCTGTGGATTCACGACAAATTCCTGACCAATGCCGGTGGTCGTATTTCGTATGCTCGACGTGCGGCGCGCCCGCTCCGTAATCGGCGTGAAGAATTCATAGCGCAGCCCGTAGTTCAGCACGAAGCGATCGGAAATCTTCCACGCATCCTGAAACCAGCCGGCGCCCTGATTGCGATTGATCGCGGCCGGCCCGATGTGCTCGCCATTCGAAAAGTAAGGTGGCGCGATTGCGCGCGTATAGGCAAACGGACTTCCGCTAAGAAAACTGGAAAGTGTGTCGGGCAGGGGATCGCCGACATGGATCACGTGTGCGCCACTTGCGGAGGCCATTTCGACTTTGAATAGGCTGTGCCGCCGCCAAAGTCGTATTCACCATTTGGGCTGGTGCCAAAGAACGTGGTGTCACGGTTCAGCCGAACCTCTGCTCCGAATCGCAGCGAATGACGCCCTGTCGTGTACGAAACGCTTTCCCGCAACGCGAACAGATTATTGAACGCCGCAATGACCGAGCCACCGGCCACGTTGAATGGCTCGAAGAGGCTGTCATTGAACTTCATGGCGGGATCGGTCTGGTTGGGCGTAACAAATCGTGGTGTGGTTCGCGTGATGCTGAACATGGTGTCCAGGGTCAGCCGCTTTGTTGCTGCGCGAGAGAAATCAAATGCAAGGTTGCGCTGCCTGTCGATGTAAGAGACGCCGAAGCTCGGGTCGAGTACCGTCTGGTCAGGATTGGTAGTTGGTCCGGTCAGATTGTCGAAGGACACGCGGCCGAAGAAGTGATTCTTGCCCCGCTGATAATCCATGCGAATGGAGAACTGATCGGCATTCGTAACTACTTTCGACGAAGTTGCGTAGGTATGCAGGCCGTAGGCTCCGCGGTCGTAGTTCGGCAGCGGATAGCGCGCAAGGACTTTGGCAACTCCGGCATCGACAGGGACGATAAGTGGGTCGCCGGGATAGGCGCTGGTATCCAGTCCGGAGCGCTCTTGCTGCGTCGGCACGGGAAACACCTGCGTCGTCCCCAGCACCTGGCGAAATCCCTGGTACTCGCCAAAGTAGTAAGCCTTCCCCCGGCCGTCATATATATGCGGCAGAACGATAGGCCCGCCGTTTGTAAATCCAAATTCGTTTCGGCGGAATGGCGGAATCCGCCCCGGATTCGCGGGAGAAGAATGGTCGAAATAATTGCGCGCATCCAGCGCCGAGTTACGCAAGAATTCAAAGATGGAGCCGTGAACAGCATCCGTTCCGGAGCGCGTGACGATGTTTGTGTAACCCGCGCCGCCGCGCCCGATCTCCGCGGGCATCCAGCCGGAGCTCGATTGAATCTCCTGCACCGCATCCACGTTGAAGTTCGTAAAGGTCGCTCCGCCGAGCTCTGGATCGCTGGAGTCCGCGCCGTCCAGCGCGAAGGTTGCTTCCACGCCGCGTTGGCCGTTGATGGCAAACTGTTCGGTATAGTTGGCGCCGCCATTTGTATCCGTCGCTGTTCCTGCCGCGAGCAGCAGAAGCTGACTGAAATCGCGTTTGTTGAGCGGAATCTCGCTGACTGCGTTACTGGAGAGCTGCTCGCCGCCGCTTTTGGCGGTGTCTGCCTGAGCGGCGGGGTGTGTGTTGAAGGTTACGGTGAGCGCGCCATCCCTGGACGTGGAGAGCGTCGCGGGACCCGCAGTGGATGGAAGAACTACCGAATGCGCAGAAGAGATTTGGCGCCCGTGCTCGATGACTGCGATCTGGTAAGTGCCGGCAGGTAAGTTATGAAAAGCGAAGTGGCCGGATGAGTCGATTGTCGCGCGGAAGCTCTGGCCATTCTCCATCAGCTCGATCACGTCTCCGGCTGCCGGCTGAGCAGTCGCATTCACGACCACGCCGCTCCATTCCATGAGCGCATTCTGGGCCATGCACGACGCGCAGAGCAGAATAGCGACGCACAGCAGAGATACAAACGGAGAGAAAGAAAGCCGCGCCGTTCGCATATCTGCGAGCAGCCGGCGGGAAGGAATTGACGATTGCGTACTCTTCAGAACGGTGGCCCCTCAGGAAAAATGTGCCGCACGAGCATTGGCTGCTCGCGTAAACTGCCGGAGACCGGGCATAGTGATCCGGTCGCATATGTCGCCAGCCTTCGTGCCGCTCCCGGCAGGATGGTCTGTCACTATACTCACACATATCTCAGTGTCGATACGATGACCTAATACGTCAGAAAATCGATTTTCGGGTGCTATTTGGCTGTCACCCTGACCGGTTCCCAGGGCAGCCCTCAGCGCTGAAGAGCATTTCTCAACTTATCGTCGTGACAACGGCGGATTGCAATGACAGCGGTAGTGGCCTACTCCTCGTCGTCATGAGCCGGGTGTTTCGCTCCTGCCACGATCTTCTCGGCGACGGCTGCGGGCACAAAGTCGTAGTGGTCCATCTCCATGCGGAAATTACCGCGGCCTTGTGTGATGGAAGTAAGCGTCATGCCGTAGCTCAGCATCTCGGCCAGCGGCACCAGCGCGCGGACCACAGTGCCAATGCCGGCAGTTTCCATGCCCTGCACGCGGCCTCGCCGGCTGTTCAGATCGCCCATGATCGCTCCCGCAACCTCGTCCGGCACTTCGATCTCCACATGCATCACCGGTTCCAGCAGAGCGGGCTTTGCCTGCTCCATGCAGGCGCGGAACGCGAGCCGGCCGGCCATTTTGAAGGACAACTCGTTCGAGTCCACATCGTGATAGCTGCCATCGAAGACTGTCGCGCGGAAGTCGACCACGGGATAGCCCGCGAGATAGCCGCGCGCCGCCGATTCCTGCACACCCTTCTCCACCGCGGGCACGAACTGCCGCGGAATCGCGCCGCCGAAGATGTCATCGACGAATTCAAACCCGCTACCCCGCGGCAGCGGCTCAATGCGCAGCTTGCAGTCGCCGAACTGCCCGTGGCCGCCGGTTTGCTTCTTGTGCCTGCCATGCGCGCTGGCGCTCGCGCGAATGGTCTCGCGATAGGGAATCTTTGGCGACTTGAGCGTGACCTCCGTGTGGAACCTGCGCCGCAGCCGCGACACAACCGTCTCGATGTGAAGCTGTCCTGCACCCGCCACGAGAAACTCGCTGGTTTGCGGATCGCGATAGAAGCGAAGTTGAAGATCTTCTTCCATGAGCTTGTGGAGGGCTGGCGCCAGCTTGTCTTCATCGGCGCGCGACTTCGGCTCGATCGCGTAGGTCATCGCCGGTTCGGGCACGGGCACCGGATCAATCAGAACCTCATGGCCTTTCGCGCCCAACGTGTCGCCGGTCTGCGTGATCCGCAGCTTGGCGACTGCGCCGAGATCGCCTGCGTGCAACTCGTTTACTTCGATCAGTTGCCGGCCCTGCACGATGGAGAGATGCGTCATACGCTCCGTCTCACCTCGCGCATAGTTTTCGACTGTGCTGTCTGTCTTTAGGCATCCGCTGATCACCTTGAAGAAGGAGATCCTGCCGGCGAAGGGATCGACCATCGTTTTGTACACGTAGAGAGTCGTCGGCTCAGAATCGTCCACCTTGCGAAAAAGCGTCTCTGCAGATGTGTGCGCACCAGATCCGTTCGATGAGTGCTGGCCGCGCACTTCCAGCGCGGGCCGTTCCTGCGGCGAGGGAGCATACACCTTCAGAAAATCGAGCAGATGGTCCGTGCCGACATTGCGAAGCCCACTTGCATAGAGAACAGGGAAGATGCGGTCCTCGCGAATGGCCTCATGCAGCGCGGTGATCAGGTGATCTTTCGGAATGGTGCCGACGGCGAAGAACTCCTCCATCAGCTCGTCTTTGCCTTCCGCGACAAGCTCGATCAGCGCCTCATGCGCCGTCTTGGCATCGTTCTCCAGCATGTGGGGAATCGCGCCGACAGTGCCGCGCCCGTCGCCATCCGGCATATAAAAGTATGCTTCCATCGTGACCAGATCGACGACTCCATGAAACCCGTGCTGGTCCACGATCGGCAGTTGCACCGGTACAACCTGCCGGCCCCAGCGCTCGCGCATGACCTCCAGCATCTCCATCCTGCCGGTGCGCGAATCGGCTTTGGGATGATCCACCTGGTTGATCAGGATGACGCGCGGCAGATTCAGCTCCGCGGCGAAGTTCCACACTCTATCTGTCACCGACTCGATGCCGTGTTGCGCGTTGACGACGATGACCGCGGTCTCTGCAGGCAGCATTGCGGCGCGGCCTTCGTGAACGAACATGTGAAAGCCGGGAGTATCGACCAGGCTGACCTTGGTTCCGCTCCACTCGGCAAATGCAACCGCGTTGGACATCGTCATGCCGCGCGCGATCTCTTCTTCGTCATACGCCGTCACGGCCGCGCCATTGTCGCGCGCGGATGCCGCCGGCATTTTTGCTGTCTTCAGAATGGAGGAGATCAGGCTGGTCTTTCCGCAATGCGCGTGGCCTACAACTGCGACGTTCCGAAGTTCTGTTCCCGCGTAGGTCTTCATCCGTCTCTCCTTCTATATGTCCACCGGCAGGGGACCGCCTGCTGCGTGCGGGTGCCGCGCCAAAATCAGCCGCCAGAATGGCGGAACTCTCGTCAAGCTGGCCATTCTAGACCGTTTGCTGGCAGGCAGAGTATTCGCCGTTTCTTTGCCTTTCCACAGCCGGTTCACTTACTTTGGTGAAGACGCGGAGATCGGGCCCTTCGACCATGTCCAGAACGAGACCATGACCAGCTACGCCGGCAGATTACGGGAAGAGCTCAGCGTGCGCGCGCTTGCCTGGGCCAGGAGCAATGGTTTGGCGCACGAATGCACGATTGGCAATCTGCCCGCGGTCATCTTTCGGGAAGCGGAAGACACCGTTCACGGCAACTTCCATCCGGCGTCTTACAAATGCATTCGCAGAAGGCCGGAATGGAATCGCCGGCTTCAGAAGTCCCACACCTCGGCGCGCCGCAATCTTGTCAGCCATGATCGTGAGCGGAGCGAGCTCGACACCGCGGCCAGTTCCGACGCACTGCTGATGAACATCTTCTGCCACCCGCAGGCCTTCGCGAACGGTAGCCTGCTCCGCGTGCTGCTTGGCACAGAGCCGCCGGAGCGGCTGCAATTCGGCTCCAAACCGCGCATCCCGCTGCTCGCGGATCACGTCGAGCGCACGGAAATCGATCTGCGTATCGGCGACTTGCTGATCGAAGCGAAGCTGACCGAAACGGAATTCCAGCGGGCGCCCCGCACCCGCGTTGAGCGGTATCGCGATTTTGCATCTGTATTCGAGATCGACGCGCTACCGCAGATCGATGCGTCATATCTTAACTATCAATTGATTCGCGGTGTGCTGGCTGTTTTTGCGGAGCAGGGAACTCGCTATTGCGTCATCTGCGATGCGCGGCGCCCCGACCTGATAGATGCCTGGTTCGCAGTTGCCCGCGCGGTGAAGGTAGCATCGCTTCGCTCGAGGCTGCAGTTAGTGACGTGGCAGGAGATTGCTGCGACGCTGCCAAAAGCCATGAGAGGGTGGCTGGCGGAGAAGTACGGAATCGGTTCCTAGTTCGTCGAATGCGGCAATAAGGCTTTACTCTGCGGATCATGGCCACACAATTACGCAGCGCCGGCCTCCTGATGTATCGCTGGCGAGATAGCCAGCTTGAGGTCTTTCTCGTTCATCCTGGCGGTCCCTTCTGGGCAAAGAAAGATCTGGGTGCGTGGTCTATTCCGAAAGGGACGTATCTGGAGAGCGAGGCTGCTCTGGACGCGGCGAGACGTGAGTTCGAAGAGGAGACAGGCTTCACAGCTCAGGGTCAGTTCATCGAACTCGGCACTCTAAAGCAGACCGGCGGAAAGATCGTTTCTGCGTGGGCCGTCGAAGGCGATTGCGATCCGGCTGCTTTACGAAGCAATCTCTGCACCATCGTGTGGCCGCCGCGCTCTCAACGCACGATGGAGATTCCCGAGGTAGATCGCGGGGAGTGGTTTTCCATTGCGGAGGCGCGGCAGCGGATCTTGCGAGGCCAGGCGTCATTCCTCGATGCGCTTTTGAGCGAGCTCAACCTGACTGGCTGAGCTCGCGCGCAAAACGCGCATCCAGCGAAATGCATTCCCGCATCAGAGTGTGTGTCTTGACGCTCGCCAGCGTGACGGCGAGCGTGAATTTCGCATTCCCACGGAGATTTCTATCATGCCCAGCGATCCGCGCGAGCTCGGTCCCAAGCCGCCGTTTCCAGAGCAACAGCAGAGCCAGCCCGGCACAGTACGGAAGCTGGACCCACCGGCAGATCACGGTGAGAAGTCCTATCGAGGCACAAACAAACTTACCGATCGCGTGGCCATCATCACGGGCGGCGATAGCGGCATTGGCCGCGCGACAGCGATTGCCTTCGCACGTGAAGGCGCCGATGTCATTCTGTCGCATCTTCCGGAAGAAGAAGCAGATGCGAAGCAGGTAGAGTCGGTCGTGAGGGAAACAGGCCGGAAGATTGTTCGCTTGCCCGGAGACATCCGGTCTCCGCAATATGCAGAATCGCTGGTGACCGCAGCCTTCAAAGAGTTCAGCCGCCTGGACATCGTCGTGAACAACGCTGCATATCAGCGCACGCACGCGGCCATCGACGAAATATCGCCGGAAGAGTTTGAGGATACGTTTCGCACAAATGTCTTCGGCATGTTTTATCTGACGCGGGCAGCTTTGCCAAGGCTGAAACCGGGTGCGGTCATCCTCAACACCACGTCCATTCAAGCGTATGAGCCAAGCGAAAGCCTGCTTGCCTATGCGGCAACCAAGGCCAGCATCGCAAACCTCACCAAGAGCCTCGCGAAGCTTGCCGCGAAACAGGGTGTTCGCGTGAATGCGATTGCCCCGGGTCCTGTATGGACTCCGCTGATTCCATCCACCATGGGTCCTGAAAAGGTGAAAACCTTTGGCGAAAACACCGCGTTCAAGCGGCCTGCGCAACCCGTCGAACTGGCGCGCGTCTTTGTCTTTCTGGCGTCGGACGATGCGAGCTATGTGTCAGGAGAAATCTATGGCGCTACCGGGGGCCGCACGCCATTGTAGTTTTCGGGGACGCCCACTGGAGAAGCGGCGGATAGAATCTTCGCCGCTTCTCCTTCGCTGCTTCTCTAAACATCAGGCGCGGAATTAGCGGTTGTGATTGACCCCGGCCTGCGCGTCCTCTCTCTGCTGGACGACCTTGCGCTGCCCGGGCGCTTCTTCATTGGCAGAGCGGTTGGTGATTCCCTGCGCGTTGCTCGCGGGAGTCCGCGTGGTGACAGACCCTTCCATTGCCGCCGCAGCGGGCTCTGTATTCGGATGATGCGCCCTTCCGGCTAATCGTTCCGGAGCGCGATTGCTTCCGATCTGTGCGTTCAGCTCCGCACTCGGCAGCCCGGAAGACTGCGCCGACTGATCGGGCTCGAAGTCACTTTGATCCGGTGGAACATTTTGTTGGCTCTGCGTATGCGGTGTGGTCTGGTGTGCCATTCCGTTCTCCTCGGACTGCCGTTTTAGCTCAGTCTGAGCGACATTCTGCGTTGCGCTTCGCAGTCCTTTTTCATGGGATGCGTCATCCATCGCGCCGGAAAACCGGCAGCATCCAAAGGCGTAAGCAGTAGGCATACGAACAGGAGAGTTATATGGCTCACGTCTCCATTCCCGAATCGCTTGTAGTTCCGCTTGAGGATTCTGCAACCGGCATCTCTGCGCTTCGCATCGTGTTCGTAAATGTTTTTGGACTCACGCATGCGGATGGGAGCTGGACACTGGTGGATGCGGGGTTGCCGTTTTCTGCGGCTCTGATCCGCAACTGGGCAGAGAAACATTTCTCCGCGCCTCCCGAAGCGATTGTGCTGACGCACGGCCACTTCGATCATGTAAGCGCGGCCAAGGAGTTGGCAGACAAGTGGAATATTTCTATCTACGCGCATCCGCAGGAGTTTCCGTTCCTAACCGGTCAGCGCGAATACGCTCCGCCTGATTTTGGTGCAGGCGGAGGATTGATGTCTCTCCTCTCGCCGCTCTACCCGCGAGGTCCGATTCAGTTAGGCGACCGTCTACGACCGCTCGCCGAAGAGAGCAGCGACGGTGTGTCAGGCGCGATTCCCGGATGGACGGCGGTGCACACGCCCGGACACACGCCGGGGCATGTATCGTTCTTCAGGCCGGCCGATGGCGTGTTGCTTGCCGGCGATGCGTTCTGCACCACAAAACCTGAGTCGTTCTTCGATGCTGCCATCAGCCAGTCACCCGAGTTGCATGGGCCTCCGGCGTACTTCACTCCTGACTGGAATTCTGCCGCCGCCTCGATACAAAAGCTCGCAGCGCTGAATCCGACGGTCGTCGCGCCCGGACACGGCAAACCGATTTCCGGAGACGATGTTGCGAGCAAGCTCCATCAGCTTGCAGCACAGTTCCGCAAGGCGGCATGAAACAAGGCGTGGAAATGAGGTGCCGCCTGAGGGAAGCAAATTGACGCGGTCCCGAAAGAAGTCTCAAGCATCCCAACCTGCTTTGCCGGAAGATCTCGATGATCTGGTCGAGGCCGTCGCATCCGACCGGCTCATCCTCTTTGTTGGCGATGGCATCTCCCAGAGCCTGGGTTTGCCGGATTTTCGCTCGCTGGTGAATCATCTCGCAGACGATCTTGGCTTTTCGGCGGAGTCGTTTCAGGCCGCGGAGTACGCCGTGATTGCCGAAGCCTACCTGCTGAAGCATGGAAAGCTTGGGCCGCTGCGCACGTGGATGGATTCGACCTGGCACCCGGCAAAGGTCGATATCACGAAATCCGAGATTCACAACCTGATCGTGGATCTTGATCTTTCAACCATCTACACCACGAACTACGATCGCTGGCTGGAAATCGCATTCGAGAAGCGAAAACGGCCGTTTCACAAGATCGCAAACGTCGCGGACCTCGCGGCCGACGCGCGTGGGCGAACGGAGATCATCAAATTCCACGGCGACTTCGCGGACGACGACTCGCTGGTGCTGACAGAGGCCAGCTACTTCCAGCGAATGATCTTTGAGAGTCCGCTGGACATACGGCTGCGGTCCGACTGCCTGGCCAGGCCACTGCTCTTTCTCGGATACAGCCTGCACGATGTCAACACGCGATATCTGCTCTATCGATTGCAGGAGCTGTGGAAGAGCTCGCCATTTGCGGAGCAGCGCCCCCTCTCCTACATTGTCATGACGGAGCGGGATCCTGCACAGGAGATTGTGCTGCGTGCGCGCGGCGTTCATCCCATCGTGCTGGAAGGCGATCCCAGCCAGGCGACAGCAGCATTCCTGCGGGAGATATTGCAGGCTGCCCAGACGCTCCGGAAACATCATCGCCGCAGTGCTTCAAACTAAGTTCATCTCCTGAACGATTCGGTGTGACGCGATCCCAACCTCGAGGCCGCGACATGTGCGCGGACATCTAGCAATGCGCGCCTTTCGCGAACGCGCGGGGCATCTCACCAGCATGGCCGAACGCACCATTCCCAGAGATCGCGCCTTCGACAGCACGCATGCGCTGCTCTTCTCCGAAGGCTACGAGTTCATCTCGAACCGCTGCCGCGAATTCGGTACAGATGTGTTCGCGACCCGGATCATGCTTCGCAAGGCAATATGCATGCAGGGCAGGGAGGCGGCCTCAGTCTTCTACCACCCCGGCCGCTTCACTCGCAGGCACGCTCTGCCTCTGTTTGCGCTCACGCTGATTCAGGACCTTGGCAGCGTGATGCTGATGGATGGCGAAGAGCATCGCCGCCGCAAGGAAATGTTTCTCTCCTTCATGTCGCAGCAAGAGCTGGCCCGACTGGCCGCGCTTACTGCACACCACTGGCGCCTGCAGGCGGCCAGGTGGCAGCGCAGGAAACGAATCGTACTGTTTCATGAAGCACATCTGCCGCTTTGTGCGGCCATCTGCGAGTGGGCGGGTCTGCGGCTTTCCAGGAGGGAAGTGCGGCAGCGGGCGCGGGAGTTTGAGGCCATGGTGGAAGGCGCCGGCGCTGTGGGGCCACGCAACTGGCACGGTCACATGATGCGAGGCCGCACAGAGCGCTGGGCAAGAAAGCTTGTGCAAGGCATCCGCAGCGGTGACGTCGAGGTGGAGCAGGGCAGTGCCGCACATGTCATCAGCACGTACCGGGACCACACCGGCCAGCTACTCGATGTGAAATCCGCAGCCGTGGAACTGATCAACCTGCTGCGGCCCACCGTAGCGAACGCGCGCTACATCGTCTTCGCGGCCATGGCGCTGTACAACCATCCGGAATGGAAAGAGCGCCTCGCGCAGGACGACGCATTTCTCGCCGCCTTTGTCGATGAAGTTCGGCGCTTCTATCCCTTCATTCCACTTCTCGGCGGGCGCGTGCTGGTTCCGTTCGAGTGGCGTGGTCATCGGTTCCGGAAGAACGATTGGGTTCTCTTCGACCTCTATGGAAGCAACCATGACGCAAGGACCTGGGGTGACCCGGAGGTCTTCCGCCCGGAGCGGTTCCTGGAGCAGACCTTCGGACTTTACGATCTGGTCTCCCACGGAGCGGGGGACCGGCATGTGACGCATCGTTGCCCGGGAGAGTGGATCACAGTCGAGCAGATGAAGACGATCGTCCGCCTGATCGTCGGCGAGATGAGCTACAAAGTGCCTCCCCAGGATCTCCGGATCGATCTGGCGCGGATACCCGCCCTGCCGGCAAGCGGGTTCGTAGTGGCGAGCCTGGCGCTGCGGAACGCTGGTGAGCTCGCCTGACGCCACGTCCGATGCCTACCGGCGCCCCGGAAAACTCAGTTTTGTGAATTTCTCTTCCGTCCTGCGGTAAACCCTTGACAGTTCGCGGCCTCGGGGCGCTAAATGACTAGTTACCTGGAAGCGGAGCATCAAAATGCGCCTGCTGACGGCGGGCGGCGTGGTGTATGCGGCAATTTTTCAGAGAAAAGTTGCCAATCTAAGCAACATTCGCGCCGGACTTGCGTCTATCCTGTTAGAGCGGTTGAGGTGAAGGCCTCCCGCGGAGAGTTTTAGTACAAGTTGCGTCACTGGCCTCCCGGCACGAGCATCCCCAAAAATGTTCGTGCCGTCTTTTTTTCTTGGGCCACGCTTCGCTTATCCTGAGCAGGATGCGCACCGTTCTCCTCGCCCTCCCGATCGCCCTGCTGACGCTTGGCGCTTCCGCCCAATGGTCTCTTCCCACCGACGACGTGCCGGCCTACCACACGGCTCCGCCCGCGCCGGGAGCGAAGCTCGACGCGGTCCTTGGTCCGGAGCAGCTGAAGGCCGCCGGCCTGACGCAGCCCTGGCAGACTCGCGTGTACGCAATTGCAGGACGCGTTCCCCGGGTGCTTTACCAATTACCCTGCAACTGCCGCTGCGACCGCGCACTGGGCCACGCCAGCCTGCTGAGCTGCTTTACGGGAACTCACGGCGGCGAGTGCAGCACCTGCGCGCAGGAAGGCGTCTACGCCTACCGCCTGACGAAAGCCGGCAAGACCCCGGCACAAATCCGGGCAGGCATCGCCGCGCATGAGTACGAGAACATCGATGTGACCAAGCTGGACTGAAGAGGCCTGGATGCTGAACTCCGCCGGATCAAATAACTGAATCGGCACCTGGGGCCACTTCTCCGTCGTTTTCCATGGGCAGCTGATTGAATCGGAATAGAGTATTGACGACGATGGATAGACTAGACAATGAGCGCGAGCATGGACGCAAGATAAGCACCCATGCGGAAGAAGTTTGGGGATGGGCATCTCCTGCGGGCAGACTACGTGCGGATCGGCGCGCGGAATACTTCTATGGTCTCGGGAAATATCAAAAAGACGATGAGTTGTTGGAAATAGGTTGCGGTACTGGCCTGTTTACGGGGAAAGTCTATGACGCCACCCAAGCAAAGATTACTGCGATCGATATTTCGGAAGATTTATTAGTCCAGGCCCGAACAAAATACAGCAGGTGCGATTTTCGGGTTGGCGACGCCATGCATCTCAGCTTTCCCGACAATAGCTTTCAAGGTGTATACGGAAGTTCTATCCTTCACCACCTGGATATGGAGCAGGCCATGAAGGAGATATACAGGGTGTTAAAGCCGGGCGGAACAACAGTATTTGCCGAGCCAAATATGTTGAACCCGCAGATATTCATACAAAAGAACGTGCCCTTTATTAAGAGGGCGCTGGGTGATTCGCCGGACGAAACCGCAGTTGTCCGATGGAAGATGAAAAGCCTTATGAAGCGAATAGGCTTTAAGAATGCCCGGATTTTCTCATACGATTTTCTGCATCCCTATACCCCAGTGCCTTTGATAAGTCTCATAGACAGTGTCGGCAGAGCGGTCGAAAGAATTCCGATTCTAAAGGAGATAGCAGGCTCTAATGTTATCTACGGCGAAAAATAGCTTGCTAGGCTGCGATCTGATCTTTTTGGCGGGCTCCTCTTATTAGGCCCTCGAGTTCTCCGGAGCGGGAAGTTGCAGATCGCCGAAGAGTGAACTGGGCATCGGGACACGCAGCACAGTAACGAGGATAATGATAAGGGCGACCGTTTTAATCTGTGAGCCGAAGGCGAAGCTGCGATTGTTGCTGCCAACGATCAGGAAATAGGAGAGAGGCACGAACGTCACGGCGCACGACAACAGAATCGAGCGGATTGCGTCAGCAGGGATGCTGACCCGGCCGGTAGCAACGTCCGAAAGAAGAAATAATAAAAATGCTCCCCATACGATATAGACATGAACCAATGTGTAGTCCCCGGACACAATAGGGCAGCAGGACGCACATAACGATATATGCGATGAATTGGTTCAAAATGGGTAGATTGCGGAGTCGAAACCAATAAAGCAGGAGAGCCGCCAGCGGAATCACAATGTTGTAAATCCGCAACGCGATTCGATTCGCCGGCATGGTGCTGATGATGAGCGGAGCAGTGCGTTGTTTATCAAACGCCTCCGCAACGTAGATCACATGTTTGACTGCCTGGAAGAGCGCATGATCAAAACCGGAAGTGTCATCTGGGAGGATGTAGGCGTTCATCACCCAGGGCTCCGTTTTTGAACTATCAGCAGCGGCTTCATGGATTGTGGGCCCGATTCCGGCCAATGCCAGGAGCAAAAAAGTAATGGTGGCGGCTATGGCGAGCACGAACGCTCCGGCCTTACGCCGGCCGAGGAAAAGTACGAAGAGCAACCCTGGATATATTTTCATGGATGCCGCTAGGCCCCACACAATCGCGGCGATCACGTTCCGTTTTCGAGTGTAAGCGACAGTTCCCAGGAGAACCAGAACCCATATCACTCCTTCAAGATTTGCCCGGTCGATTAAGAATTGGAGAGGAAATCCCAAAAGAAGCGTGGACCAGAGCGCGATCTGGGGAAGCTTTTTTTGTGTAGCGCGTCTCACCCGCAGCGAGAAGAAGCAGGTTGCGAGAAGAAAGCTGAGCAGGAGAAAAATCAGGTAAGCACGCAAAGGATGGAGAGGAAACAGGCCGACGAAAAAGACAAGAATATAGAAGGTTGGGGCTGGATACGAATATGGATAAGGGTAATTGGGTCTGATATCAGTTCGCGAAAGCACGTGGGGCTCGTGCCAATGTGGGACGCGTGGGGTTAGATCCGTGAAATCCGTAAACCGGACATGGGGTATGAAGTACAGGGTGTTGCGTGGGTAGGGCTCATGCAGAATGTGCCCGCGGACGCCCACGACACACCACGCGAATGCGGTGAGCGCCACTAGCGTGATTATGTAAGTCCGAAGAGCGCTGTATACATCCGCTTCGGACTGACGGCGAAGTTCGAGCTCGTGATCTGCGGGGGCGGCACTTTCCTGTTGGCTCAGGGGACACTCCATTCCGGAAATCGAGGTATACAGCTTGCCCACGCGCTGAAGTATCGACAAGAACTGTCGCAGTGGTAGCGTTATTGCATGCCATCGTCCCAGATGTATTCCCCTGCGTCAACATTTGTGCGGCCTTCCGAGCAATCTGTTGCGGATAAGGGGCGGCGCCAGTGGGAGAATTGCGCGGGCTGCGGGTTGCTCGCATTCCGCCTGTTTGACACGGGCGGGCAGGAAATTGGCTTCTCGTTTTCTCGATCGGATGTGTGTGCTAAACAATGGTGGATAGAAGTCGGTTTTGTAGCGGCGTTTCCAACAGGGGAAGGCGCGAAATGAAGAAAATCCTGGTCACCGGTTCCTCTGGCCTTATCGGATCCGAGGTGTGCCTTTTTTTTGCCGCAGAAGGCTGGCAGATTCACGGCGTCGACAACAATCAGCGTGCGGTATTCTTCGGTCCGAAGGGTGATACGCGTTGGAATCAGCATCGACTGGAAGGTCTGATCAAGTCCTTCGTGCATCATGAATTGGACATTCGCGACCGCCAGGGAATGCTCGACCTCCTGAAAGAGATGAAGCCCGACGCCATTGTGCACACGGCGGCCCAGCCGAGCCACGACTTAGCCGCGTCCATTCCATTCGACGACTTCGACACAAACGCAGTAGGCACACTGAATCTGCTTGAGGCCGCACGGCAGCATGTGCCGGAATCACCATTCGTCTCCATGTCGACGAATAAGGTCTACGGCGATGCGCCGAACGAATTGCCTCTCAAGGAACTCGAGACGCGTTGGGAATACGCGGACCCAGCCTACTGGAATGGGATCCCGGAGACTTTCCGCATCGACCAGTCAAAGCATTCGATCTTTGGCGCATCCAAGGTTGCTTCGGATGTCATGGTCCAGGAATACGGACGCTATTTCAACATGCCCACCTGCTCGCTGCGTGGCGGCTGCCTCACAGGCCCAAGCCACTCCGGGGTCGAGCTTCATGGGTTCCTGAGCTATTTGATCAAGTGCAATGCGACAGGCGTCAGGTACAAGGTATACGGATATAAGGGCAAGCAGGTGCGGGACAACATTCATTCTCTGGATGTGGCACGCTTTGTTGCAGCTTTCCTTAATAGTCCGCGTTCCGGAGAGGTTTACAATATCGGCGGCGGCCGCGCGAACAGTTGCTCAATTCTCGAAGCGTTCGCGAAGGCAGCTTCCATCTCTGGCAAGCCGATGGCCTATGATTATGTAGAACAGCACCGGTCAGGGGACCACATCTGCTATATTAGCGACCTCCAGAAGATGAAAGCCCACTACCCTGGATGGGACATCTCAAAGTCGCTGGACGATATCTTCCAGGAGATTTACGCATCGTGGGCGAGTCGCGAACAGCTACTCGTCAATGCGAAGTGAAGCAACACAATTGGCGATAGTTGCGGGTTCACCAGAGTTCGTACCAGGCGTCCGAACTCTTACCAAACTCCAACTGCGTGGCCGGTGAGCTCGCTTCCGGCCACCACCCCTCAGGAGCGGAAGAACACTTGAACCAGCTTGCGGCGGCAGCCCCAGGAAATTCTCAGGAACCGGCCCCTGCAGCCGACAAGGGCGCCTGGGGCGTTGCGGCATTGGAGTCGAGCCGCCAGGCGCGCCGGGAGTTGCAGGATGAGATCGCTCCAAAACGAGATCGATGGATCGAGCGGAATCGCTACTATTACGGCCACATCAAGCGCATGCTGCGTTTCATCATCGAGCCCAGCAAGAGAGTGCTGGAAGTGCGTTGCCAGACCGGCGGCGTATTAGCTTCGGTAGAACCGTCCTACGGCGTTGGGGTTGAGATTAGCCAGAGGCTCGTAGACGTCGCGCAGAAGAAACATCCCGGCCTGAATTTCATCTGTGCCTCTCCTGAAGACCTGGCCCTGGGAGAGACATTTGACTATGTCGTCGTCGGCCATATCTTCGATACAGTCGACATCCTCGCGGCTCTCAATCGCGTTCGCGCTCATTGCACGCAGGATACGCGGGTCCTGATCGTTAATTACAACCACTTATGGGAGCCTCTGCTCGAATTCGCCAGCTCGATGGGATTGCGAGCCCCCTACGTTGAGCCGAACTGGTTGAGTTCGGAGGATGTACACAGATTTCTGGTTCTTTCAGGCTTTGCGCCGCTGCGTACTCACCGGATGCTCCTGTGTCCAAAATACATTCCGCTCGTCTCCTGGTTTTTAAACGAGTTCTTAGCCAAGCTCCCGGGGCTGCGCCGGCTTTGCATGATGCAGGTGATCGTGGCGCGCCCGAAGCCTGTCGCGCACCAGGAGAACGAAACATCTGTCTCCGTCATCGTTCCCTGCCGGAACGAAAAGGGCAATATTCAGCCTGCGGTGGAACGCATTCCCGACATGGGTAAGCACACCGAGATCATTTTTTGCGACGACAAATCGACTGACGGGACAGCCGACGAAGTTCGGCGGATGCAAGAGCTATACCCGGGCCGCGACATTCGGCTGCTGGATGGGCCGGGAATCTGCAAGGCCGAGAATGTGTGGACGGGCTTCCGCGGTGCCAAAGGTGACGTGCTGATGATTCTCGACGCGGACCTGACTGTGATGCCCGAGGAACTGCCCCTCTTCTTCAAGGCGCTGGTGGAAAACACCGGGGAATTCGTCAACGGTAGCCGTCTCGTCTATCCAGTGCCGAAGGTGGCCATGAAGTTTTTTAACCAAGCCGGGAATCGCGTTTTCGGGGCCGTTTTCTCTTATCTGCTGGGGCAGCGTTTTAAAGACACCCTGTGCGGCACCAAAGTCCTGTGGCGGAAAGACTGGCTGAGGATCGAGAAGGGACTGGGGAGTTGGGGCATTCGAGACCTTTGGGGCGATTATGAGCTGATTTTCGGCAGTTCGAAATTGCACCTCGAAATTGTAGAGATGCCGGTTCATTATCAAGAGCGCACCTACGGCGTGACCAAGATGACTCGGGTGTTCTGGAACGGGGTGCGGATGCTCCGCATCTGCCACAGCGCATGGCGGATGCTTCACGGATAATAGGACGCAGACACGCGCATCATCGTCGCAATCGCATCCGGCAGACGAATATTGAGCGGTGGAAACACGGAGTGGTACTTCTCCGCATGGTGTTGCTGGCCTCCCGGCGGATTCGTTTCGTGTAGCAACCGGCAGACCAATCCGGATCAGGAGTTCGGATTCCAGATGTCGACGTGCCATTTCCAGCGGCCGTCCTCCTGCTGCCAGTAGACGACGTACTTCACCTCCATCTGTGCGGCAGGTTGTCCGGAGGGCTCGACGGTGAGCGTCGCTTTTCCTATCTCGACCACGCCGTCACCGGCCTGCATCACGTCCACGGAAGCGAGAGTGGCGGATTTGGCATTTGCCGATTGCACCAGGTCTGTCCAGAATTTTTTGATTGCCTCCCGTCCGGAGATCATCGGTGCGCCCGGAGGAAGGATGCGGGCGCCGCGCGTGTAAATGTCATCGAGAGCGGCGAAGTTCCGTTTGCCGAAGACCTCTGTGTTGAACAGCTCATTGGTGCTTTGCATGGCGCGTTGGATGGAATCGAGTGTCGGCATGGGCACGGAATGTACGCTCGCGAGCGAGAGATTGCAATGGATTTTGATGCCGGCGATGAAAAGCGGCTGAATCCATCGCCATGCTATACTTATCAAGTAGTTACGATCGCCACGTCTGGCGTGTAGACCCGAATTGGGGGCGTCACGGTTTCGACGGGATCGATTGCGGATCGAGAGGCATGCCGGGGTGTGAGCACCCGTAATCGCTTGCAAAAACAATGATTGCCAATAACAATCTTGCACTTGCTGCTTAATTAAATAAGTAGCCGTCCTCCAAGGCTTTGTCTGCGGGCCGAGGTCAGGACGTCACACAGCAGGCTGGTTTCCAAGGCTATGTCCGGGCCGCGGAGACGAGATTTTCGGGCTAGCGGCGTGCGCATCTTGTCCGTTCTGAGCGCCCGTCGCGAAGTCTTTGGAACGCGACTACGCATGGAGTCTCTCGGCTGACAGCGATTTCGGACGCGGGTTCGACTCCCGCCGCCTCCACCACATATGCGTCTGGCTTCTGCTACCTACCTGGCCAGCTTGGCCCGTCATGGCGGTATCTGAAATGAAGCCTTCGCTCTTTAGTGGTGATGACCATGGGAATGGCCGCCGCCTCCCATGGCCACCAAAATGACCGCCGGAGTGCCCTCCGAACAAGCCGTGTCCGTGTCCGCCACCGAAGCTTTGCCTTGTGCGAACTTCGGCTGAAGCCCTTCGAAGGATGTCCGCCGCCAAACAGGTGAAAGCCGCCTGACCGGTTTGCCTTGCCCGGGTATCCGCCGGCAAAGGAAGTTCTGTGCCCAAACCCTTGGCCGCGATAGTTCTCAGCCGCAGCGCGATTGCCTTGTGCCGGACCGCGATAGATGGGCTGGCTGAATCCAGGTCGAGAGTACGAACTTCCCGGCTGCCGATACATTGAGTCAGGTCTGCCGTAGATGCTTCCAGCCCTCCCGCCGTTGAAATCCCCTGTTGGCCCGTACCTGCCGGCTAGATAGCTATTTTGTGGCCGGCCATACAACGCCGGCCTGGCGCCCGCTCGAAAGTAGTTGCGGGTGTCCAAAGGCCTCCGCGCATACGCGCCACCGCCGGTTTGGTATCCACGGCCAAAGGCGCGTGGATTCTCCGGAAATCCGCCCGACGTCCGAACAAGTCTCTGTCTAAACGCCGGAGACCCCATTCTGTTGTATCCACCCCGCCGGTCATAACCGGCTCGATCGTAGCCCCGGAACGCGCGCGGCCCGCCATGCGGCAATCCCCAATCCGCCACGGTGGCGCTGTGGGAGAAGTAGTTGTTGTTCTGGAAGAGTACTGACTGGGTCAACCAGCTCAGGCCCCAGCTCAACCATCCCCATGGTGTGTGATTGAAGACCGTCATCAACATCCCGAGTCCATAACTTACCGGCGACGAGCCGAGAGCTTGACTGGGCGACGCGCCGAGAGCTTGACCTAGCGCACCAAGAAGCGAAAATCCCGGGTAGGGCGACACCGACCGGCCATAGAGATTCCACGGGTCGTACGACGGCACTGACACCACATTCGGATTTGGTGGCGTGAGTTCGATGTTGCCCCGATCGTAGCTCACCGCTTCCTGCGGAGTGCTCTGAAGATTCCCGGCTGCCTGTGCCCGCTGCCGCAACGCCTGCACCGCACCCATCACGTCTTGCGGCTGATTGTAGTAAGCATTCCCCAGGTCGCCCGTCCACTGAAGATTTCCCGCCATTTGCGCAAGCACCTGCGGAAATGCCGTGAGCGCTTTCAGGCTTGGATCCCAGTTTTTCTCATCGGCTCCGGCCGCAATGTCTTCAGGAGGCGCATTGCCCTGGGACTGCCGCCACTGATCCACATACCTCACTTCATCGGGGTAAGTAGATGCAGTCAAAACCTGGGCCAAAAGCGCGTCGGGATAGAGAGCAATGGGCGCGACCAACTGTTCCAGTTGCTCCGCGCCGAGCGGCTGTCCACCTGCTTGCTGTTGGTAGTCCTGATCAGGAGGAGGATACGACTGCGGACGGTAAGCCTGTTGCGCATAAGGCCCGGGCTGAGAATAACCCTGCTGACCATAATTTGGCTCCTCGTGTGGCGTGTACATTCCGTAGGAGTCGTTCTGCGACCAGCTTTGTCCGTAGGGCGGCGCTTGTTGCGCGACCAGTTCTATTTGACTCAGCGGAAGCAGGAGTAGCGCAAGGCCAATCAGCAGTCTTCGACGTTGCCGAATGGCTCGACGAGAAGACGTTGCCATGCGCGATGCTTGCATGTGCGGGATGATCATGTTCCCTCTCATCGAGGAGTCGCTGCCGTCGAACACTTGCAACCCATGATGCTGCTCCAGCCTTGAGACGATTGTCCAGTGGGGCGGAGCCTTCTCCCACTCCACTGCAGGACCAGCGCGGCTTTCGCCAGACGTAGTGGGCCGATAGAAGACGATAACCTCAACGTTTGCTGGGTTTTGGTCGATTATTAAGATTTGTTTGAACGTTCCGGAGCCGGTAGATGGCGGAGGGAGAGGGATTCGAACCCCCGTTACCCGTTAGGGTAAAGCGGTTTTCAAGACCGCCTGTTTCAACCGCTCACACATCCCTCCGCGAAAGGGCAGGTGGGCTGATCTCAACATATCAGTAAGCGATTCGATCCTGAAACAGTATCAGCATCGTTGGGCCGTGCTCTCCCCTTGACAGGCTATACATAGTTAATCTATAGCTAGCCCATGCCGAAGAAGAATGACCTGCTGCCTGGGACCCTGGACCTGATGATCCTGAAGACGCTGGAACGCGCGCCTATGCACGGCTATGGCATCGCGCAGGCCATCAAACGGCTCTCCGATGAGGTGCTCAAGGTTGAGGAGGGATCGCTGTATCCGGCGCTGCAGCGACTGCTCCTGCAGGGCTGGGTAAAAGCGGAGTGGAAGATGACTGAGACCAATCGGCGAGCGCGGTTCTACACGCTGACCGCCGCGGGCCGGAAGCAGCTCGGCGTTGAGCTTTCCGAATTTGCGCAGATGATCGCGGCCATCGGCCGTGTGCTCGAGCGCGCGTGAGGTCGACGATGCCGATACACCATTTTTTTCGCAAGCTGCGGCTGCTGTTTGGCCGGGATAGTTTTCGAGACGAGTTGACCGAGGAGATGGATTTCCATCGCGCGGCGGCTGAGCGAGCGTTTGTGGAGGAAGGGCTGAGCGCGGACGCCGCCCGTTATGCGGCGCGGCGGCAGTTCGGAAATACGACGCGCTTGCAGGAACAGAGTCATGAAATGGTGCGGTTCCGTTTCGAGACGGTGGTTCAAGACCTTCGTTTTGCGCTGCGGCAGTTGCGGAAAAATCCCGGATTCACCACGACAGCGATCCTGATCCTGGCGCTGGGCATGGGCGCAAACCTGGCGATCTTCGCGTTTGTCGATGCCGCGCTGATCAAGCCGCTTCCATATCGCAATCCGGCGCGGCTGGTGGGGCTATTTGAAGCCATCAGTGCGGGGCCGAAGTACTGTATCTCTTATCTCGACTATCTGGACTGGAAGCGATGGAACAAAAGCTTCACGTCCATGGACGCCTACACCGGTTCGAACTTCATGGTGCGATCGCCCCAGGGAACAGAGCTGGTTCAGGGCGCGCATGTCAGCTCCGGCTTCTTCCGCGCGTTGGGAGTTTCGCCGATGCTGGGCCGCGACTTCCGTCCGGAGGAAGACGCGCCGGGCGCTGCGCGCAGCGTGATTCTGAGTTATGCATCGTGGCAGAAGCGCTTCGGCGGACGACAGAACATCCTGGGTCGCACGATCACGCTGGACGGGGAGCAGGAAACGATCGTCGGCGTGATGCCGCGCGAATTTCATTTCGCGCCGGTCGAGCCTGCGGAGTTGTGGGACACGATTGATCCCATGAACTCCTGCTCGAGGCGGCGCATCTGCCACAACCTCTTCGGTGTGGCGCGGCTGAAAGATGGCGTGACCACGGCGGCTGCACTCGATGATGTGACCAGATTGGCGCAGCAGCTTGAAAAGCAATACCCCGATTCCAATCAAGGCCAGGGCGCGGCACTGTTTCCGTTGACGGAGGTGATCGTCGGCGATATCGGGCCCATTCTCCGGACGCTGCTGGCGGGCACGGCGCTGTTGCTGCTGATTGCGGGCGTGAATGTGGCCAATCTTCTGCTGGTGCGGTCGGAGGGCCGCAGGCGAGAGATTGCGCTGCGTGGTGCGCTCGGTGCTTCGAGGGCGCGGATCATTCGCCAGTTTATGACCGAGGGCGCTGTGCTGGTGGCAACAGGCAGTGTGCTTGCGGTGGCGCTCGCATTTGCCGCCGTGCGCGCATTGCCGCGCATGATGCCTGCAGACATGCTGGCGGGAATGCCATTTCTCTCTGAAGCGGGCGCCAGTGTGCGTGTCGCGCTCTATGCAGCGGGCGTAGCGCTGCTTGCGTGGCTGCTGTTTGCCATTGTGCCGCTCGTCCGTCTGCCCTTGCGCGATGTGCGTGGCGGGTTAACAGATGGCGGACGTACGGCTGCCGGGCTGACCTGGCGGCGGCTGGGCTCGAGTCTGGTGGTGCTGGAACTCGCGACGGCGCTGCTGTTGCTGGCAGGCGCGGGACTGCTCACGCGAAGTTTGTATCGGCTGCTTCACATTGAGATCGGCATCCGGACCGACCACCTGGCGATGATCAGTATCCGCGGGTCGTACACGGTCTATAAGACAGACGAGCAGGCACTTTCGCTTGAGAGGGAGGTACTGCGCAGGATGGAGAACCTGCCGGGAGTGCGCTCAGCGGCGATTGCCAGCTTTCTTCCTTTAACAGGCAATGGACCCTTCAGCGACTTCGTCGTGGAAGGGCAGCCTCTGGGACCCGGAGAGCACGATGAGGCGACACGGCGCGAGATCACGCCGGCGTATTTTCCGACTGTGGGTGCGGAGATGCTGCGCGGGCGCATGTTCACTGACGATGACGGCCTGAAGATGCACGTCGCGATCGTGAACCAGGCGATGGCACGCAAGTTCTTCGCGGACCGTGACCCGATAGGCCAGCAGATCCGGTATACCGGCGGCTCCGGGCCTACGCTCCAAGTCGTCGGCGTCGTCAAAAATATCAAGGAGGGGCCGCTCGATGATCTGAGCCGGCCCACCTTCTACATACCGTTCGCGCAGGATCCAGTGCCGTTCTTCTCCGTAGTCGTGCGCAGCGGACAGCAGGAGCAATCGCTGCTACCGCTCATGGCGCGCACCGTGCATGAGCTTGACCCTCATATCGCTACATTCGGTGAGGGCACGATGGAATCAAACGTCCGCAATTCACAGGCGGCATACCTGCATCGCTCCGCGGCATGGCTGGCGGCGGCATTCGCGTGCACAGCGCTGCTGCTCGGAGTGGTCGGGCTGTACGGCGTGATCGCCTACTCGGTCAGCCAGCGAACGCGCGAGATCGGCGTGCGCATGGCTCTCGGCGCGCAGCGCGGCATGATCTCCGGAATGGTGCTTCGCGAGGCGACGCGGCTGATCGTGATTGGGATTGCAGCCGGCGTGGCGGGATCGCTGGCGACGGTGGGGCTTCTGCGTCCGCTGCTGTTTGGCATCCAGCCGTGGGACTGGACGACGCTGGCTGGGGTCGCGCTTCTGCTGGGAGCAGCGGCGATGCTGGCCAGCTATCTGCCGGCGCATCGCGCAGCCTCGGTCAATCCGGTAGACGCGCTGCGGGCGGAATAGGAAGGAAGACGGTGATGGCAACCATGTTTCGGGTTCTGCGGAAGCTGCGGCTGCTGTTTAGCCGGGATAGTTTTCGGGACGAGCTGAACGAGGAGATGGAGTTCCATCGCGCGGCGGCCGAGCGAGCGTTTGTGGAGGAAGGGCTAAGTGCGGACGCCGCTCGTTACGCGGCGCAACGGCAGTTCGGAAATGCGACGCGACTGCAGGAACAGAGCAATGAAATTGTGGGATTCCGTGCTGGAGACAGTGCTGCAGGACTGCGTTTTGCGCTGCGGCAGTTGCGGAAGAACCCTGGATTTGCCGCGACGGCAGTTCTGATTCTCGCGCTGGGGATCGCGGCCAGCGTGTCGATCTTCGCCTTTGTGGATGCCGCGCTGATCAAGCCCCTGCCGTATGTCGATGCTTCGCGGCTGGTGATTCTGTTTGAGAGAAACACGCTCGGCCCGCGGTTTCATTTGTCGTATCTGGATTATCTCGATTGGAAGAGGCTTAACCACGTTTTCAGCTCGTTGGATTTGTATGAGGCTAGTGGCTATATCCTGACAACGCCCACTGGTGGCCAGCGGGTTGACGCCGCCGATGTGAGTGATGGCTTTTTTCGCACGCTGGGCGTTGTTCCTTTGCTGGGGCGCGACTTTCATTCCGGAGAGGACCTGCCGTCGGCGCCGCGGACCGTGTTGCTGAGCTATGCCGCATGGAAGAAGCGATTCGGCGGACGTCAAGACGTTCTGGGACAGTCGGTGACACTGGATGGCGCTCCGCATACGATCGTCGGCGTGTTGCCGCGGGAGTTTCACTTCGCGCCGGCTGAGCCTGCGGAATTCTGGACGACGATCCATACCGACGATCAGTGCGCAAAGAACCGCGGCTGCCACAACTATTTTGGCCTGGCGCGGCTGAAGGATGGGATCCCAGTTTCATCGGCGCTGGCGGACGTTACGACGATTGCGCTGCAATTGGAAAAGCAGTATCCGGAATCCAATACGGACCGCCACGCATACCTGCTTCCGCTGGCCGACGTGATTGTTGGAGACATCCGGCCGATTTTACTGGTGCTGCTGGGTGGCGCGGTGCTGCTGCTGCTGATTGCAACTGTGAATGTGTCGAGTCTGCTGCTGATGCGTTCGGAGAGTCGCAGACGTGAGATGGCGGTCCGCGGCGCGCTGGGAGCCTCGCGTCCGCGACTGATCCGCCAGTTGCTGACGGAGGGACTGGTGCTTGCGGGAGGCGGCAGCGTGCTCGGGCTGGCGTCCGCCTATGGCGCGATGCGCCTGCTGACAAGGCTGATTCCGAAGGACATGATGGCCGGCATGCCGTATCTGCGGGATATTGGATTGAATCTGCATGTCGTGGTTTTTGCGTGCGTGATTTCGATTGCCGCGGGTGTTCTGTTCTCTTTGATACCGACGCTGCGTTTGCCGCTGGCTGACATGGGTCGAGGATTGAACGACGGTGGGCGCGGTGCAGCCGGAACCACATGGAGACGATTCGGATCTAACCTGGTGGTGATTGAGTTGGCAGCCGCGATGGTGCTGCTGGTAAGTGCCGGACTGCTGGGCAAGAGTTTCTATCGGCTGCTGCATGTGGACACAGGGATCGAGCCCGATCACCTGGCAGCTATCGGAGTGGTAACACCCACATCTGCGTATGTAAAGGATGCGCCGCGGATCACTCTGGAGCGGCAGATTCTGCGCCGCGCTGCCAGCCTGCCGGGTGTCAAATCCGTGGGCATTACGAATGATTTGCCGGTGGGCGATGGCGACGGCACGACGACGTTTCGCATACTGGGCCGGCCCTATCATGGCGAGACCAACGAAGTGAACGACCGGCGGGTGAGCGCGGGTTACTTCAAAACATTGCAGGCGCGGCTGCTGCGCGGCCGCTATTTTGCGGAGACAGACGATGCCTCCAGGCCGCGGGTCGTGATCGTGAATGAGGCGCTGGCGAGGAGGTATTTCCCGGGCCAGAATCCCATTGGCCAGCGGATTGGAGATGATCAGCTAAGTCCGGAATCGCTGAAAGAGATTGTCGGAGTGGTGGATGACATCAGGGAAGGCCCGCTGGAGATGACGGTGCGGCCCGGCTTTTATCTGCCGTTTGAGCAGAATACGGATGACTCATTCTTTGTCGTTGTGCGCACGATGCAGGCCGAGCAGTCGCTGCTTCCCACACTGGCGGCGGCAATTCATGGGATCGATCCCGGTGTTGCGACCTTCGGCGCGACGACGATGGGCGTAAGAATCCATGACTCCTCGAGCGCCTATCTGCACCGCTCCTCGGCGTGGCTTGTGGGCGGCTTTGCCGCCTTCGCGTTGCTGCTGGGTGTGGTCGGGCTCTACGGGGTGGTCGCGTATTCCGTGAGCCAGCGGACGCGCGAGATCGGCGTCCGGATGGCGCTCGGTGCCCAGCGTAGCACCGTCTCTCAGCTCGTACTGAAAGAGGCAGGCCGGTTGATCGCTTTCGGCATCCTTACAGGACTGCTTTGCTCGATTGCAGCGACGGGCCTGACGCGCAAGCTGCTTTTTGGCGTGCAGCCGTGGGACTGGACGACGCTGGCCGGGGTCGCGCTTCTGCTGGGAGCAGCGGCGATGCTGGCCAGCTATCTGCCGGCGCATCGCGCAGCCTCGGTCAATCCGGTGGACGCGCTGCGGGCGGAATAGGAAGTGAAGACGGTGATGCCAGCCATGTTTCGGGTTCTGCGCAAGCTGCGGCTGCTCTTTGTGCGGAATAAGTTTCGCGACGAGTTGAACGAGGAGATGGAGTTCCATCGTGCGGCGGCCAAGCAGGCATTTATCGACGAAGGTATGACTGCCGAAGTCGCCCGCTATGCGGCGCGGCGGCAGTTCGGGAATACCACTCGCGTGCAGGAACAGAGCAATGAAATTGTTGGGTTCCGTATGGAAACCGTGCTGCGGGACCTGCAGTTTGCGTTGCGGCAACTGAGACGGAACCCCGGCTTCGCGGTGACAGCCATCATCACGCTCGCCCTCGGCATTTGTGCCAGCGTTTCCATTTTTGCGTTTGTCGATGCGGCCCTGATTCGGCCTCTGCCATATCGGAACCCATCCAGACTTGTTGAGCTGTTCGAGAGCACGCCGAGCGGCGCTCGCTTCCATCTGTCATCTCCCGATTACCTGGATTGGAAGCGGCACAATACTGTCTTCAGCGATCTGGACGCGTTCGATAGCAGTGAATTGCTCATGAGCAGTCCCGTAGGCATACAGCGGGTCGAGGGCGCAGCAGTCAGTGCCGGATTCTTTCGCACTCTGGAGGTGGCTACGATTCTCGGACGGGATTTTCGTGCCGGCGAGGACGAGTCCGGGGCTGCTCGGAACCTGCTGCTCAGCTATGAAACGTGGCGGAGGCGCTTCAGCGGACGGCGGGATATCGTGGGGCGGACAATCACCCTTAACGGTGTGTCGAACACCATTATCGGCGTGTTGCCGGCGGGCTTTGATTTCGCGCCAGTGGGCTCTCCCGAGTTCTGGACGACACTCTCTCTGTCCAGGAGCCAGGACCGAGGCGACCATGGACTCTCCGCCATCGCGCGACTCAAGGATGGAATCACGGTTGAGACTGCCGCCGCGAATATGCAGGTCATCGCAGCGCAACTTGCGAAGCAATATCCCGACGCAGATCAAGGACGCGGCGCTACTGTGGTCTCGCTGTCCGATGTCATTGTCGGCAGTATCCGCCCCATTCTGCTGATTCTTCTCAGCGGAACGGCACTGTTGCTTCTCATAGGCTATGTCAATATCGCGAGTCTCTTGTTGGTACGCGCGGAGGTTCGCAGGCGGGAATTTGCATTGCGGGGTGCGATGGGAGCCTCGCGCCTCCGTCTCGCGAGTCAATTCGTGACTGAGGGCCTGGTGCTGGCAGTGCTTGGCAGCTCGCTTGGGCTCGGGAGCGCCTGGATGCTTATGCGGCTGTTCCCCCACCTCATATCACGGCCGATGATGATTGCCATGCCCTATCTGAAGGGAATGAGTCTGAATCTGCATATATTGGCTTTTGCCTGTGCTATCTCACTCGCCGCGGCGCTGCTGTTCTCTGCTGTTCCCATGATGAGATTACCGGCGCGCTCTCCTCAGGAGGGGCTCTCCGAGGGCGGTCGCAACACCGCGGGCACGCTTTGGCGGCGGCTTGGAGGCAAGCTGGTCGTTATCGAACTGGCGACTGCCATGGTGCTGCTTGCAGGCGCGGGCTTGCTGACCAAGAGTTTCTATCTTCTGCTGCATACGAACATTGGAATTCAGCCGGAGCAGATAGCTACTTTGCGCGTCCTTCTGCCGCACTCGAGTTATGCGAAGGAGCACATAACCGCCGTGGCAAACCGGTTTCTCGAAGAGGGAGCTGCCTTGCCGGGCGTCGCGTCGATCAGTATCGGTCACAGTCTCCCAATTGGAAATCCGGGCGGCAATACGACGTTTGAGATAGTTGGCCAGCCCACAGTGGGCGCCCTCAAAGAGGTGAATCAGCGGGAAGTGAGCGCCGGCTATTTCACCACGCTCCAGGTACGCCTGCTGCGCGGCCGTTTCTTCCACGCTACTGAGGATGCCTCGAAACCTTGGGTGACAATTATCAACAGCTCGATGGCCATGCGGTATTTTCCTGGCGAAGATCCTATTGGTAAACGCATCCGGTACGACGCCTCAGAACCGCCCATCGAGATTGTAGGAGTCGTTGACGATATCAAGGAGGGACCATTGGATCAGCCGATGCGCCCGGCCATGTACACTCCCTTCGCCCAGGATCCGGACACCTCTTTTTATCTTTTGATCCGCAGCTCGCGCGCAGAACAGTCGATTCTGTCGGCCATGGCCGCCTCGATCCACAGGATCGATCCAGGAATTGCGATCTCAGAAGAAGGATCGATGACGGAGCGAGTGAATGAATCGCCCGCAGCGTACCTTCATAGATCTTCGGCATGGCTGGTGGGCGGCTTTGCTGCGTTGGCGCTCTTGCTCGGTTCGATTGGGCTGTATGGGGTCATCGCTTACTCGGTCAGCCAGCGAACGCGCGAGATCGGCGTGCGCATGGCTCTCGGCGCTCAACGCGGCATGATCTCCGGAATGGTGCTGCGCGAGGCAACGCGGCTGATCGTGATTGGGATTGCAGCCGGCGTGGCGGGATCGCTGGCGACGGCGGGGCTTCTGCGTCCGCTGCTGTTTGGCGTCGAGCCGTGGGACTGGACGACGCTGGCTGGGGTCGCGCTTCTGCTGGGCATGGCGGCGATGCTGGCCAGCTATCTGCCGGCGCATCGGGCAGCCTCGGTCAATCCGGTGGACGCGCTGCGGGCGGAATAGCAATCCGGGAGCCCGCCGGACCCGATCGATCCCAGGCATCGATGGCGGGTCTGGCTGGCACCAATCCCATCGTGTCTCGGCCGTCCGATTCGTTTCACGAAATCTGCAGGCGCCAGCCAATCGCCAGCCTGGATGAGACGATCTGGCTCGCACTGCTACCCTTATCGGTAGACAATGTCTGCCGCCTCCAGTCCGGCTCATACGCCGCCCGATCCGCTGATCTTCCTCTCCGCAGGAGAAGCTTCCGGCGAGCGCTATGCCTCCGCGCTAATGGAAGCCATTCGCCGCCGCCTTCCGGAGGCGCGGTTCTTCGGCCTGGGCGGAGCGCGGATGATGGCCCTCGGTTTTCGCCCGGTGGTGCGCGCGGAAGACGTGGCGCACATGGGCATCACCGAGGTCGTCCGGCATGCACCCTATATTTATGGACAATTTCAGCGGCTGAAGCGGGCCATCGCCTCGGAGCGGCCTGCGCTGGCCGTGCTCATTGATTTTCCTGACGTGAACCTTCGGCTGGCTCAGCATCTGCACCGCCATGGAGTGCCGGTGGTCTACTTCGTCTCGCCGCAGCTATGGGCGTGGAAGAAGCGGCGTATCCGGCGGGTGCAGCGTTTTGTGGACCGCATGCTGGTGATCTTTCCCTTTGAGGAGCCGTTTTATCGCGAGCGCGGCGTCGCGGCGGAGTTTGTCGGTCATCCGCTGGCCGAATTGGCGCCGCCAGAGGTGTCGCGGGAGACATTCGCTCGCCAACATGGGCTGGATGCGTCCAAACCGTGGGTGGCCTTGCTGCCGGGAAGCCGGAAGCGCGAGGTCGACCTGAACCTGCCCACCATGCTCGAAGCCGCGATCACACTTGGCGACACGTATCAATATCTGGTGCCGGTGGCGCCCACGTTGAAAAGGGAATCCGTGGCCGCGGCAATTGCGATGCAGCCGGCCGGGGCACAGCCTGTGCTGGTGGATGATGCCCGGGCAGCCCTGTACTATGCGCGCGCATCGGTGGTCGCCAGCGGAACCGCGACCGTAGAAGCTGCGCTGCTGGGGAATCCGTTTGTGGTGGTGTATCGCTTGTCCCGGCTGAGCTATGCGATTGCGCGGCGGTTCGTGACCGTGCCCCACGTCGCGATGGCAAACTTGATCGCGGGACGCCGCGTCGTGCCGGAGCTGATCCAGGATGAGTTCACCGCTGCCGGTGTTGTAGCGGCGCTCAAACCGTTGCTGGCGGATGGACCGGAGCGCACCCGGACGATAGCCGGGCTGCGCGAAGTCCAGGAGCGCTTGCAATCAAACTCTGCCGCCACTGGCGAAGGCAGCATTGAGCGGACGGCGCGCATCTGTGTAGACCTGCTCCATGGCGCCGCCGTCGCTTTGACATCCAATACAGCGAATGCAGGAAGGGAACCGGAATCATCGACACATCCGGCCAGCACGTACCAGGCATGAATCTACGCACGCACACGCTGACTCATCTTTCGCGCGGAGCATTTCTTTCCGTCGTTACGGTCTTCGCACTGATGGCCACCGTCGCCCACGCACAGCAGATTTCAAACAAGCCGCTGATCGACATCACCGGCTACGTGATCGATGCGACCGTTATTCCCGAGACCCACCAGCTGCACGCCACAGCGAAGGTAAGCTTCACCGCGCTTGACACACTGCCCGTCGCCACCTTCGAACTACACAGCGGCCTGAAGGTGTCCAAGGTGACGGATGCGAACGACCACCCGCTGAACGCCGAACGTGGAGCAGCATCGACCCTGCGCGTGACTGCGGCAGAGCCGCTGGCGAAGGGCGAGAAAGCGGTGTGGAGCTTTGAATACGACGGCACGCTGGAGAACGGCGACAACTCGCCGGTGGAGGGGCTGAAGCTCGCTTCGATCGGCGATCCGATCAGCTACCTGCTGTATGCCGGCGCGCTGGTTCCCGATGACGGGATATCTGACGGACCGCTTCACCGCGGACATTACGGTGCACGCGCCTGCAGGGTACACGGTGCTGGGATCGGGCTCCACGGGCGCGCCCCATGCGCAGCGGGGCGGCGAGACGTGGCAGTTCAACTGGGACCGGCCCGGCTTTCCGGGCACGATCGTCGCGGCGAAATTCAAAGAGCCGACCGCCGTGATGGGCCAGGCAAACATCAAGATATACGAGATGCCGTCGCAAAAAGGGTCCGGCCCCGGCGGCGCAGACGGCCAGCAACCCGACGCAGCAGTTTGCGCAGGCAGCCAACCGCGAGTACGACTTCTTCAGCGGCACGTTCGGCCCGGCGGAGTCGGCCCGGCTGAACATCATCGAGCTGCCGGACGACACCGTGCCTGCCTACTGGGCACCGGAGATGGCGCTGATGGCAGGATCGCATCTTGCGCAGTACAACATTTCTAACGGGCGGTTGCTCGCCAACACCATCGTGCGCCAGTGGTGGAGCTCCATGGTGTCGCCGGCAACGCTGAACGATGCCTGGATCACGAACGGCATGTCGCGCTACGGCGAGCTGATGTATCTGGAAGATGTGGCCGGGAAGCAGAGTCTGGAGCAGGCCATCACCGATGTCTCGGCCGGCGCGCTGGCCTACGACACCATTCCGCTCACCTCTGCCGGACGGCTGGATGCCTTTGCGCCGCAATTCCAATCCATGACGCTGGACAAAGGCGGCATCGTCTTCCATATGCTGCGCTACGAGATTGGCGATGACGCCTTCAAGAAGACTCTGCAGACGGTGCTGACCACGCACAAGGACGGGTCGATCTCCACACGTGAGTTCCAGAAGATCGCCGAAGGAGCCAGCCAGCAGAACCTGGTGCCGTTCTTCGCGCAATGGCTGGACGGAACAGGCGCGCCGCAGTTTACGAATAAATACACGGTCTATCGCCTGGGGAATGGCACCGGCTTCCGAACCATCGGCGAGATCGATCAGGACCTGGACCTCTTCCGCATGCCCGTAACGCTGGAAGTGCAGACCGAAGGCAAGACGGAGAAGAAGCAGGTGGAGGTAGCCGGGCCGGACTCGCAATATGTCATCGACACCTTCGGACTACCGCGCAAGATCATGGTGGACCCCGATAACGAAGTGCTGAAGAACACTGCCGATCTGCAGGTGAGGGTGGCGATTCTGCGCGGCCAGCAACTGCTGGCGCAGGGCGACACCACCGGCGCGATCGAAGAGTTCCAGAAGGCGCTGAAGGTAAATTCCATCAGCTCGCTGGCGAACTACCGCATCGGCGACGTGCTGTTCACGCAGCGCAACTATCAGGCTTCCGCGAACGCATATCGGGATGCGCTGCGCGGCGACGACGATCCCAGGTGGACCGAGGTCTGGAGCCATATTCAGCTTGGGAAGATCTTCGACGTCACCGGCCAGCGCGATCGCGCGGTCAACGAGTACCGTCAGGCCATCCAGACCAACGACAACACACAGGGCGCAGTGAACACGGCGCGAGCCTATTTGATGAAGCCCTACGTGCGGCCCGACACAGAGTAGCCGGCGCTGTTTTGGCGAGAGAGCGATGAAGCGGTACGAGGTCAACTCGTCGGAATTTCGCTCCATTGGTTATGACCCGCCCACTTCCACGCTGGAGACGGAGTATCGAAGCGGCGATGTCTACCGGTATTTCAAAGTTCCGGCGATGCTCGTACTGCAGATGCTGCAAGCCGAATCCATCGGTCGATTTTTCAACACCCATATCCGACCGAAGTACAAGTTCAAGAGAGTGCGGTAATATCATCCGGCGATCCTTCGACGAGGAGAACTACGGATGAATTCTGCGCTATTGCGAATGGGATGTACGATGTGCATTAGTCTGGGCATGTTGACCGGGCTCCAGGCTCAAACCAAAAAGCCCGTTCTGAGTCCGCCGGCGACTACTTCGCAGACGGTGGATGGCAAGACGGTTTCCATTCAGTACGGCGCGCCATCGATGCGAGGGCGCAAGATATTCGGCGGACTGGTGCCGTATGACCACTGGTGGCGGACGGGCGCGAATCCTGCGACGACGCTGAAGACCGAGGCGAATCTCAAGATCGGCAGCGCAACCGTTCCCGCTGGAACCTACACGCTCTACACGCTGCCTTCTGCGGGAACCTGGAAACTCATCATCAACAAGCAGACCGGGCAATGGGGCACCAAGTACGACCAGAGCCAGGACCTGGCGCGCGTCGACATGAAGAAGAAAACACTCTCCTCCCCGCAGGAAGTGATGTCGATCACCATCGAGCCATTTCATGGGAAACAGAGCTCGCTGCACATGCGTTGGGAGACCACGGATGTCTCCGTGCCCATCGTCGCTGAGTAAGATTGTTCTAGCCAATGCATAGGTGAGTCGATGGTGACACGGCGAAGGTTTGCGCAATGGACGGCAGCGGCATTGGCAGGCGCCGCTGCAGCACCGCACGGGTGGACGCTGCCGGACAAGGCGGCGCGTCCGTTCAAGCTTTCCGTAATGTTATGGACGCTGCGGCCAAAGTACTCTGCGGAGCAGGCGATTGACCTGGTCGCCGGAGCAGGCTACGACGGCTTCGAGCTGGTCAATGAGGACAAAAAGTGGACCGCTGCAGACGTGCAGCGAATTCGCGGGCGCATGGCGCAACTGGGCATCGTGTGCGATACCATCGCGGGCATCGACACCGGATTCGCAGAGTCCGGCGCCGCGCAGAAGTTGGCAGATGAGCTGACCGCGCGCATGGCGCAGGCAGAGCAGCTCGGTTGCCGGCGCATCATCCTGCTTTCGGGCAAGCGCGATGCTTCCATGTCGCGGGAGAAGCAGCACGCCGTCTGCATAGAAAACCTGCAGCGCGCTGCGGATGTCGCGGCAAAGCATAATTTCGTATTGCTCTTGGAGCCGATCGATACGCTGGAGAATCCGTCGATCTATCTGACGAAGGTCGAGGAAGCGTTCGCAATTGCCCGCTCCGTGAATTCTCCCGCTGTGCAAGTGCTCTACGATTTCTACCATCAGCAACGCGGCCTGCCTGCGAACAGCGGTATCGCACCGCTGGTATCGCCGCTACGCGGAAATATCCATCTGCTGGGACTGGTCCATGTCGCGGACGTTCCCGGCCGCCATGCTCCGGGGACGGGAACGATCGATTATCCCGCAATCTATCGAGCGCTGGAGAAGGATGGCTACCACGGATGGATGGCGATGGAGTTTATGCCGACAGGCGATGCAACGGCTGAGCTGAAAAAAGCTGCGGCGGAGACAGTCGCCTCCGCCGCCCACGTTTAACTTAGTCGCGCCATCAGAAGATCAGCTTCGCCGCCACCTGCAACTGGCGTGGCGGGAAGGACCCGGTGATGCTGCCGAAGCTCCCATCGCTGCGATTGGAATCCGGTGCCGTGTAGTTCACGTGGTTCAGCAGGTTGAAGGCTTCGCCGCGAATATCGAGCAGCGAGCTTTCGTTCCACAGGCGAAAGCCCTTGTGCAGACCCAGATCCAGCTCGTTGAAGGAATAATCCCGCAGCGAGTTGCGTCCGGCGTTGCCATAAGGATGGCTGGGATCGGTCGGAATGCTTACCGTGCTCGAATTCAGGAAGTTCGGGATCGATGTCGCTGTCTTCTGCCGCAGCGAAGATGGCGTCACGGGATTTCCTGAAACATTCGGGCGATACGCAAGAAGATCGCTCACGTCGAAGGCCGCCGGCTCTGAATAAACCAGATTCACCGGCTGTCCGCTGGTCGCAATGTTTGTCGCGGAGATCTGCCAGTCGCCCAGCGCCATCTGTATGGGACGCGATGCGGTCGCACCGAAGTGACGGCCGCGACCGTAAGGCAGGTCCCACACCACGGTCAGCGTATCGTTCAGCGGCTGATCGTAGGCCGACTCAGCCGTCTCGCCCTGCAGGTTCGCAAGGTTCACGCGCGAGTTATCGCCGTTCGGCGTGTCCAGGTGGCCGGATGCGTTATCGATTGCCCGGGAGTAAGTGAAGGAGTTCAGCAAATACAGCCCGGCGGAAAAGCGGCGCTCCAGCTTTGCCTGAAGAGCGTTGTAGCTGAGGAACCCCGCGGGAATGGATTCTTCAATGCCGGTGAAGGTAGTGATCGGACGCCGTGCCTGAAGACTCAGGCAGCCTTTCTGGTTCGCCGCCGGAGCGTCTGTTGTGGTGCAGGTCGCAGTCAGCGCATTCGGAGCGGCCTGGTTCAGATCGGCCAGCACCCAGATATGCACGCCGTGCTCGCCAATATAAGACGCGGTGAATACGGTGTTCTTCATGATCTCCCGCTGCACATCCAGATGCCATGTCTGCACATAGCCGGTCGGAATGTTCTTCGGGATGTAGCGCGTCTGCGCCAGCAGCGTGCTGAAGTTCTGAGGACTCGCGAAATTTACCGGATAGCCCTGCTGCACCGTCCGGAAGCAGTTAGCGAAGTTGTCCCCAGTGCAAAGCGGCTGGGCTGTTCCGCTGAAGGTGAACGGCGCAACCTGCGTGATGGATGAATTCACGATATACGGGCCGTTGTAAGCCAGCAGGTTCTCTCCGCCTTCACGATTGAACTGATCGAAGCTGATGCCGTAAGCCGAGCGGACAACCGTCTTCGGAGTCAGTTGATAGGCGAAGCCGAATCGCGGCGCAAAGTTCAGCGTCGGCGCGTGGACAAGTGCGCGATTATAGATGCTGCCGCTTGACGCCTGAATGAGCGTGTTGGTCGCAGGGTCGAAGTTGGCCAGATGGTTGCCGGTGACAAATTGCGGCGTGACGTACTCATAACGCAGACCGGCATTGATCGTCAGCTTCGGACTCGCTTTAATGTCATCCTGTACATAGAAGAAATTCATGTACTGGTGGTAATTGACAATTCTGAAGTTATTCAGCTGATAGGTGGAGCGTGCGCCAGTCAGAAAATCTGTGAGATACGTGGCCTCACGCGCGCCGGTGTCCTTGGTGCCGCCGCCGTTCTGGCTAAACGCGCCGTTGAAGCTTTCCGAGCCGTAGACGGGATTAAAATCGTCGACCTCTGTATTGATCGCCAGAAATTCCCAGCCCACCTTGATGCTGTTGCGGCCCGTCAGAATGGAGTAGTTAACCTTGGGATCGATGACGAACGGGTTCTGAAACTGCGGATTCGAAGTTTGCGCTCCCCACGATGTAAAGCCGGTCACGTTTTCCGAGCTGAGCGCGCGGATAACAGTAGGATCAGTCGGCAGGCCGGGAATGCCCGCCTGCGTGTTCAAGCTGGTCACGCCGGCGAGATAGGGCGTCTTGCCGCCCTGCGTCCAGGTAAAGCCGATGCGGGCATCCAGAATCGAGTTCTGGTTGAAGGTGTGCGTCATGCCGCCGACCACCTGCTTGTTATACGCATGAATGGTGCCGTTGCCTCCGCCGCCTGCCAGGCCGGGGATTGAGGAGGCATCCACGATATCTCCATGATGATTGCTGAAACGCCCAAACGCAGTTGTCTTGGGACTGTAGTAGTAGTCCACGCGCCCATCGCCCTTGTTATCGATCAGGCTGGCCTTCGGCAGCGACGCGTAGTTATTGGAAAAGCTGTTCGGCACGTTCGGTGAGGGAAGCGCCGCGATCACCAGCTTGGCCAGCGGAGTCCAGTCCGACTGTGGAACAACGCCGTCCGGGTAAAGCGCGCCGGTCACTGGATTGCGCAGCGGCACCGGTTTGCCGGTCGTGTCGACGAACACGCCCGCGCGCTGCTGGTCAGTCGGTATCGTCGCGGTGGTGTACTGGCCTTGCACCTGGCGGTTGCCTTCGTAATCGACGAAGAAGAACAGCTTGTCCTTCTTGATCGGGCCGCCGAGGGCGCCGCCAAACTGGTTTCGGATCAGGACTGGAACCTGCCGTTGTCCAGTGAGCACGTTCAACGGAGGGAGAAATGGCCCTTGCGCGTTAAGATCCGTGTTCCGGTTATATTCCCAGACGCGCCCATGGAACTGATTCGAGCCGCTGTTGATCGATACGTTGATGACCGCGCCAGAGGCCCGTCCGTACTCGGCGCTATAGTTGTTCGTCTCCACCCGGAATTCGTTGATGGCATCCGGCGATGGCGGAATCGCCTGGTTGGAAAATCCCTGGTTCGACGTTCCATAGGCATTGTTGTCCACGCCGTCCAGCAGGAAGTTGTTGAACTCCGACCGCTGCCCATTGACGTTGAAAGAAGCATCGCGGCTGGTCACGCTCTGATTTTCCAGAGTGTTTCTCCGGACTCCCGGCACCAGCGTCGCCAGGTCGCCATACGCGCGTCCGTTCAGAGGAAGATTCAGCACCTCTCGCTGCGAGATGACTGTGCCGGTGTCACTGGTCTCGCTCTCCAACTGGGCCGCAACGCCGGAAACGGTGATCGTGTCCGCAACGCTTCCTGGTTTCAAAGCAACGTCCACGCGCTGGCGGGCGTTCACTGCGACGGAGAAAGGTTCCGTCACCGTACCGCTGAAACCCGCTCCCGTGGCAGAGATCTTGTACTGGCCGATGTGCACATCGCTGAACTGATACTGCCCCTGGCCGTCGGTCTTCGCCGTGATCGCCACGCCCGTCGCAGTGTTGATGAGCTGTACCTTGCTGTTGGGCACAGCCGCGCCGCTCGAGTCCCGCACATACCCGAGCACGGATGCCGTTTCAAACTGAGCGTGGAGGGAAGGAGCAGAAAACAAGAGAAAGAAGGCCAGAACGATCGCGGCCCAGCAATATGCTCTGCTGGCCAAGGGGGAGTCGAGATGTATACGCAAGAGAAATCCTCGGGGACAGAATGTCGCGACGCGATTCTACAGGCGCATTGTTTACGAAGTGAATAAAAAATATAAGAACGAAGCCAAACCGGAATGCTGGAGACTCATGTGCCCGTCCCGACTTCCGGAGGCTTATTTTTCTTTCACCAGCGGCAGTTCCACATAGCTGGCGTTGTCCGGCGCATGGTAGATGTGCTGCTCTGCCTTCTGGTAGTCGCCCGGCTTGGCGAACATGATATTGGGAACGAATTTCTGCGGGTTGCGATCATACAGCGGGAACCAGGCGGACTGCACCTGCACCATGATGCGATGGCCGGGCAGGAAGACATGATTCGCCGTGGGCAGCTCGAACTGATACAGCAAAGGCGTGTTGGCCTGGATCGGCTTCGCGACCGTGAAGCCCTCGCGGTAACGGCCGCGCAGAATGTCAGCCGAAATCATAAGCTGATATCCGCCGAGATGCGGGTACTCCGCCACTTCGTCCGGATAGACATCGATGAGCTTCACCACCCAATCAGAATCGGTGCCGGAGGTCGAAGCGACCAGATGCGCAACCGGCTGGCCGCTGATCTTCACCGGATGAGTAAGCGTATCGGTGACGAATGAGAGCACATCCGGCCGGCCGGAGGCCTCGCGCTGGTCATCCACCAGCCAGGAGGACCAGGTAAGCTCGCCGGTGTAGCCCACCGGCTGGATGGGCCGCTTGCGAAACGGCACAGGCCTGGCAGGATCGGAGATATAGCTGTCGTACGTAATCCCGCTCGACGGCTTCTCGAATGACAGGCCGAGGTCCGGTTGCAGATAGAGCGGCGTCGGCTGGATGGTGCAGTTGTCACGGCAGCCGGCAGGCCACGAGGGAAGCTGCTCCCACTCGTTCACGCCGGTCTCAAAGGCAGTCACGGTAGGAATCTGTTTCGGATCATCCTTCAAATAATGCGCAAGGAACGGCGCGAGAACGTGCTGACGGAAATAAAGACCGGTATCCTGACCGAAATGAAGCTCGCCCAGCGTGCTGGCGTCTTCAATCTCCTGTCCATGGTGCCACGGACCCATCACCAGGAAAACTTTGTCGTTCGCAGTGTCCTTGGGCTTGATCGCCTTCCAGACCGCAATGGCTCCATAGATATCTTCCTGGTCCCAGAGCGACGACACGAGCAGCGTAGGAACCTTGAGCGGTTCTTTGGCGAGGATCTTGTCTAACGCCTGATCGCTCCAGAACGCATCGTAAGCCGGATGCGCGGCAACCTTGTTCCAGAAGCCGAGTTGCTCCATGCCGCGCTCTTTGGCAAGCTCGCCGGCGGAGCCTGCGCGCATGTACATATCGTAATCGTCGTAGGCACTTGTCCACCAGGTGGAGGTGTTCCCGCGCGTGGCTGACTGGTCATAGATATAAGGCAGGTTCTGCTGGCGGAAGGCGCCGTTGTGGAACCAATCGTCGCCCATCCAGCCATCCACCATCGGGTTCATGGGCACAGCAACTTTCAGCGCCGGGTGCGGATGAATCAACGCCATCAGCGGCAGAAAGCCATCGTAGGAGATACCCAGAATGCCGACCTTCCCATTCGACTCAGGGATATTTTTGACCAGCCAGTCGATCGTGTCGTAGGTATCGGTCGACTCATCGATGGGCGTCGGGTTCTGCGGGCCATGGATCGGGCGATTCATGATGTAGTCACCCTCTGAGCCATATTTCCCCCGAATATCCTGTACCACCCGGATATAGCCGCCATCGACGATGACATCGACGGCATTGTCGTAGCCTTGAAGAATCGGCGCAAGATGCGAGCTCTGCTCATGCGACGTAAGCGCAGTCGCATCATAAGGCGTCCGCGTAAGCAGGATAGGCGCACCCTTGGCGCCATTGGGCACCAGGATGACGGTGTGAAGCTTCACGCCGTCGCGCATCGGAATCATCACATCGCGCCGCTGATATTCGAAGCCGGCAGTGCTGGGCTGGAAATGCTCAGGCGTCTCACTCGGATAAGCCGAAGCGTTCTGGGCGACTGCGGGAAGCGAGAGGCCGAGCAGAGCAAGAGCAAGAGAGAAGCGCGAAACGTGCATGTGGGTTCACCAGTGCGTCAGCGTGAAATAAGGTGTGAGAGGCACGCTAACAGAAATTCGCCGTTGGAACAAAGAATCAACTGGAGCATGCGCTCGGACCCGTGCGCAGCTATCGGTGGAGCAGTGCCGTTCGCACCTAGGTGCCGATTGCCACAACAAAATACTGCGCCGGTCCAGGTCCCGGATTCCGAACGCCATGCAACTCGCCGGAGTGGACGAACGCCGCGCCGCCCGGATCAATCATCGTAGTCTTGCCGGAGATCGTGACCGCAAGCCGCCCCTTCGCCATCAGGAAAAGCTCCTCGTGCGCATGCTGATGCGGCGGATGGGGCTCGCTGCCGGCCGCAAGCGTCGTCTCATGCACTTCAAGGTGATCGTTGGAATGGGTGGTGCCGTCGAGGATGGCGCGCGAGGCATTGGCGCCATTCTGATGAACAGGTAGCGTGTCAAACGGTTTGGCGAATGAGGCAAGATGCGAGCCGGTGTCATCGGCCGCAAGCGCGGTCGTGACAGCAAGAGCGGGAAGCGAAAGACAGAGCGTACGGCGCGTGGTGTCCATGGCAGAGATACTACGCCGGATGCGGGCGTTCCCGGCAACGGCACTAATACTTCTGCACGTTCACGTAGAAGAGCTCGGTTGCCACCTGGAACTGATCCTTCGTCAGCGGCGTTTTCATCGTCTGCCAATCCAGTGTCGGCGTGATGCGCTGCCAGTGGTCCTTTTCGCCCACCAGCACAGGCATGGAGAATCCCGGCTCATCGGCTTTCCACTTATACGACACAGTTCCCTCGGTCGCGTCGAACATCAGCTCGAGCGTCGGTATGTCGGCATGCCGCAGGTATTGATTGAAGATCGGCGTCAGGTCCTCTCCAGTCTCGCGATTGAAGTAGGTGACGACGTCCTCGGTCATAATGTTGCGGTATTTAAACTGCTGATAGAAGTTATAGAGAAGCGGCCACCATCGGCTGTCGTCGTTGATCACTGAGCGCAGCGTGTTCAGCATCAGCGCGCCTTTGAAGTACTGGTCTTCCGGCGGAGTGCTGTTGACGCCACGCTCTGCAATGATCGGTCGCCGATTTTCGATCTTCGGCTTCAGCCCGTTCAAATATTTCACCGCGTCGTCGTGCCCCCATCTATATTCCACATACAGCGCTTCGAGATATGTGGTCCAGCCCTCGTGAATCCACATGTCAGAACGATCGGCTGCGGTCACGCTGTTGCCGAACCACTCATGCCCGCTCTCGTGGATGATGATGAAGTCAAAACGCGGGCTGATGCCAACGCCGGTCCAGTCGCGCTCCAGATAGCCGTTTTTGAAGTGGTTGCCGTAAGTCACGGCACTCTGGTGCTCCATGCCGGAGTAGGGCACCTCGATCAATTTGTAGCCATCCTTCATAAACGGATACGGACCGAAGTAGTGCTCATAGGCTTCGAGCATCTCCTTCGCCTGCGAAAATTGCTGCTTCGCCTTGTCCAGATCACCGGGCAGCGCATAGAAGTCCAGCGTCAGGTCGCCCAGCTTATCGCTGAAGTGTTGATAGTTGCCGATATTCAACGACACGTCGTAGTTGTTGATCGGGTAATGAACCATCCAGTCCCATCGCGTATACCCGTCGCCCAGATCGGTCTTGGCGAGGAAGCGTCCATTCGATACATCGACCAGGTTATTCGGCACCGCGACGCTGATCTCCATCTCTTCTACTTCGTCGCGCCACTGGTCCTTATTCGGCCACCAGATGCTCGCGCCATCGTCTTCGCAGGAGGTAAAGATCCACGGTTTCCCCTCGGGATCCTTGCCGAAGGTGAAGCCGCCGAACCTGCCCGTAGTCAGGGGACGGCCTGAGTAGTAGAACTCGATCGAGTAGTCGTGGCCTCGTTTCAACATCTCCGGAAAATCCACGAACACCGCGCCGGAATCTCTTTCGTACTTCAGCGTTGTCGTGTCGAGAAGGATTTTGTCGATCTTCAAAGCATCATTCAGATCAAGCTGGATGCGATTGCCGTCGGTGAGCATGCGGAAGCGAATCGTATTCTTGCCGCTGACAAATTGCTTTTCCGGATCAACGCGGATGTCGAGGTGGTAGGAGAGCAGGTCGTTGTTCGCGCGATACGGGCCATAAGCTCCGCGCAGAATTTCGGCGCGCGTTGTGGGAGGCGGTGGAGGCTCCTGGCGTTGAGCACGCTTCTGAGTTGCTGGCTGAGCCGCCGCGTTCGCCACCCCGCTCTGCGGCAAAGAGCCTGCCAGAGAGGCGATAGGAGAAGAAAGAAAAGCGAGAGAGACCGCAAGCGCGCATAGGCCGTCAGAAAACATGACCCTAGCCTAAATCAGTGGAAAGAGGGCTATCGCGAGGAAGCCCCACTCTGCGCCTGGCGAATCGCCGCGACAAGCTCGTGCAGGCGCGCCGGGTCTACGTCGCTGACCGCGATCCCCTCCAGATCATCCGTGTCGAACCCTGCTACATGAAATCCCTGATGCTCTGCCTGCAGAGGCTTAGCGCCGGACGATGGAGAGCGTTCCCGCACAAAGACAGACACTCGGTGCTTGCCGATGCTGTAAAGCAGTTGCGCCACCGGCTGATTGCCAAGGTAGCTCAGGTTCGCGCCGTCCAGCGTAGTGTTCGCGGGCAGGTTCTCCGGCAGGTTGAAGCTGAAGGGGAGCTTGCCCTGGAACCACGGCTTCACCGTGTGCCGGTCGGTCGAAATCACCTCAGGCGCAGGCCCGGCGGCGAGCGTAGCGATGTGTTGATCGCACACCTCGGTCACCAGCGAGGCGTATGTGTCGGAGGCGCGCCGCGAGTTCGCCATCCTATGTTGTAGAAGTCCGAGGCTCACAGCTACCAGCAGGACGGCTGCCGCCGCCAACCAGCCCAGCGATCCGAGCGACCATACCGATCCGGGCGCTTGCGCACCGGATCGGGCTCCGGAAGCATTGGACTTCAGCTCCGTCCTGGATGCGAGCTTCGCAAGCCGCTGCTGCAGATGCGGCGGCGGAGCATATCGCCGTCCGGCACGTGCAGTCGCCGATTTCAGAAGAATTTCCGAGAGCGCCTGCGATGTGCAGGCCGCGCAGCCGGCTAGATGCTCGTTCGCGCTCGCCAGCTCTTCCGCGGAGAGCTCGCCGTCAGCCAGCGTGCTCAATGTGAGATGCGAAAGATGACTCGTCATGCACGGTACTCCCTGGAAGGTGTCATCTGACTCTGGAGTGAATTTCGCAAAGCAGCGCGCGCCCGCGCCACCCTCGACATAACCGTCCCAATCGGCACTTCCAGAACAACAGCGACCTCGCGATACTTCATCTCTTCGATTTCGCAGAGCAGCAGTGCTTCCAGCAGGACCGGAGGAAGCTTCTCCATGGCAGCGTGCAACGCTTGCTCATCGGCCAGCCGAAGCAGGTTCATCTCCGGTGTCTGCCGGTCGATCGCGGCCTCGGGATGAAGAGCCGCTGATCCATCCGCATTGTTCAGCTCGTCTTCCAGCGCAACGGTTCGCTTTGCGGCAAGGCCGGTCTTCGAGGTCAGGAATGTGTTTCGCAGAATGCGGAATATCCATGCGCGGAAGTTTGTCCCGGGCTCAAACCCCTCGAAACCGCGAAGCGCTTTTAGAAATGTCTCCTGCACCAGGTCCTCCGCCTCCGCGGGATTTGCAGTGAGCCATCGAGCAAGGTTGTAAAGAGAAGGCAGAAGCGGAAGCGCAAGCTCCTCAAAGCCCGGCGTATTCGGGCTGTCGGGTCGCTCCCGGCGTTTCCATGTCAGTAGCGGCATCTGCGATTCGCTTGCTCGTCTCTCACCGATGCAAACTGCGGCACGGCAAATTTATTCCATCGAATCGGGATGGAATAAATCTCCCGCCTGCTGGTTTCCATTCGCGAAGGAGCTACAGAAGAATATGCGCAAAACGAAATCGGATGACGAACAATTTGGCGGAAATACTGCGGACGCGACCAGCTCGGACGGAATCGACCGGCGAAAGTTCCTGAGCTGCATGGCGTGGGTGGGCACCGGAATCGTCTGGACGATGGCCGGTGGCGTGCCTAGTTCGAAGCTTTTCGCAGCCACCGGCGGCGCTGCCGGCCAGCATGCAAGCCACGGCAAAGGCGGCGAGTTCAGCTTTGTCCAGATCAGCGACAGCCATATTGGCTTCAACAAGGCGGCGAATCAGGATGTAACCAAGACGCTGCAGCTGGCCATCGACCGGATCAACGGGCTACCAGGAACCCACGATTTCCTGCTGCATACGGGTGACATCAGCCAATCCGCCAAAGCAGCGGAGTTCGATACCGCCGAGCAGGCCATCAAGAGCGCGAAAACCGGCCACACATTCTACGTTCCCGGCGAGCATGACATCGCGCTGGACGACGGCGCGCTCTACCGTGAGCGATTTGGCAAAGGCACGCTGGGCAGCGGCTGGTACAGCTTTGCGCACAAGGGCGTGCACTTCGTCGGTCTCAACAATTGCCAGCAGATCGATGCTATGGGCAGCCTGGGAACCGACCAGCTCGCGTGGCTGAAAGCAGATCTGGCGAACCTCTCTGCCTCGACTCCCATCGTGATCTTTGCTCACATCCCGTTGTGGATGGTCTATCCGCAATGGGGCTGGGGCACGCAGGATGGCGCAGAAGCTCTCGGCTATCTGAAACGGTTCGGCTCCGTCACAGTGCTCAACGGCCATATCCACCAGGTGATGCAGAAAGTGGAAGGCAACATCGCGTTCCACACCGCGACCTCGACGGCATTCCCGCAACCCGCTCCCGGCAAGGCTCCCCACGCCGGGCCCATGGTGGTTCCTGCAGGCAAGCTGCACGACGTTCTCGGCATCACCGAGGTGAAGTACGTCGGGAAGCAAAGCCATCTGGCCATCGTCGACTCCTCGCTCGCGGATCAATACAAATTATGAAAAGCCGGCAAATCCTCGGGCTTGCGTGCCTGCTTCTGGCGCCGGCCTCGCTGCTTCTGGCTCGCGTGCATCCGTACGGCGACGCGGGCCTGTATACGAACAGCGCGCCGCCGCCATTCATGGAGGACACTCATGTTCCGTCTGACGTGCGCGCGATCCTTTTCACGAAGTGTGCCGACTGCCACTCCGCCCAGACTCGCGCGCCCCTTTATGGCCGATTCGCTCCCGTTTCTTGGCTCATGGAAAGCGATATCGTTAGAGGCCGCAAAGCGATGAACCTCTCCGTGTGGAACGCTTACCCGCAGGACGAACGGCTCGACCGCGCAGCAGAAATCGTCGAGATGACGCGCAAAGGGAAGATGCCGCTCCTGCAATATCGGCTCGTCCATTGGAATGCGCGCATCAACAGCACAGACATCGCCACGCTCAACCGTTGGGCGAATGAGCAGACGGCGAAAGCCGATGCGGGCGGACAAACCGGCGGGCAGCACGATGACTCTGGCGATGCAGCGCGTGGCCGAGAGCTCTTCGGCAAACGCTGCACCGGATGCCACTCGCTCACGCAGGACGGAGAAGGTCCGCGGCTCGGAGGTGTCGTTGGCCGCACCTCGGGCAGCGTGCCGTCCTATCAGTATTCATCTGCTCTCAGGAAGGCGCACATCGTCTGGGACGAGACCACCCTCGATAAGTGGCTCAGCAATCCCGACCAGATGGTGCCCGGCACGGAAATGGATTTCTATGTTCCCAAACCGCAGGAGCGGCAGGAGATCATCCGCTATCTGAAATCCGCCATGTAGGAGCTCGCCGTCCGTTCCCAGCGCGGATCTCTACTAGGCAGCGCGCGCGATCCAACTCTTCATCGTGGCCGCGTCCACCAGACCGGCCTGCTGGAACTGAAGACTGCCGCGAGCAAATACGGCGAAGTTTGGGATTCCCTGGACGTTGTACCGTGACGCAAGTTCCGGGAATTTCTCCGTATCCACCTTCAGCACGACGGCTTGGCCGGCCAGGTCTCGCGCGACCTGTGCGACAGCCGGCGCTGCCCTCCGGCACGGGCCGCACCATGCCGCCCAGAAATCCACGAAGACAGGTACTTTGCTGTCTCGCACAATTTCGTTGAACTCCTCGGTGTTGACCTCGACGGGCTCAGTCATTGCAGAGAGCGGTGCTTTGCAGGCGCCGCATTTTCCTGTGTCGGCAAGGTGTTTGCCAGGAATTCGATTCGGCTTTCCGCAGGATGGACAGTTTCGGATGATAGCCATAATGAGATCTTTCTGTTGGATGCGAGGTCGATGCTATCCCTCGTCAGCGCGGCCCGCAAAATACTTCAGTCCGTGCCGAGCGCCAGCGGGGTATTGGCAATGCCCGACGCGCTCTCCATCTCCTGGTCCTTATACTGCAGCCGGTAAAGCTTCCAGTAGATGCCGCGCTGCGCCAGAAGCTGCTGGTGCGGCCCGTGCTCGCGGAGTTGGCCCTTGTGCATCACCAGGATAGTATCCGCGCGCTGCACCGTGGAAAGCCGGTGCGCGATCACCACCGATGTGCGGCCCGTCACCATACGGTCGAGCGCAACACGGACGCGAATCTCCGTTTCCGTATCGACTGACGACGTGGCCTCATCGAGGATCAGGATGCGCGGTCGATGGGCCAGCGCTCGCGCAAAATTGATGAGTTGCTTCTGCCCGGTGGAGAGGCCCGCCCCGCGCTCTCGCAGCGGCTCGTTGAAGCCATGCGGCAGGCTATGGATGAAGTCCGCGACGTTCACCTCTTCGGCGGCGCGCTCCATGTCGGCATCGGAGATCGATTTCGTGCCCAGCCGGATGTTCTCCGCAATCGTTCCGCTAAACAGGAACGGGTCCTGCAGCACCACCCCGAAGTGCTGGCGCAATGCAGTCAGCTCATGTTTGCGCACGTCAATGCCGTCAATCAGCACCTGGCCGCGCTGCACATCGTAAAAGCGCATCATCAGCGAGATGATCGTGGTCTTGCCGGCGCCCGTATGGCCCACGATGGCCGCCGTCTCGTTCGGCTCGATGGTGAAGGACACGCCGCGCAGCACCCACTCCACGCCGATAGCGTCGAGATCTTCGGGCGACGCAGTTTGGATGGTCGCAAGCTGCTCCGGCGTCAGCCGCTCGTAGGTGAACCACACATTGCGAAACTCGACGCGCCCCTCGCGCGGGCTGCGTAGGGCATCTGCCGGCGTCGTCACTTCGGCTGGCGTATCCAGCAGCTTAAAGACGCGCTCACTCGCCGCCATTGCCGCCTGCAGAATGTTGTATTTGTCCGAGAGGTCCTGGATCGGCCGGAAGAAACGCCACGCATACTGAATAAAGGCGACCAGGATGCCGATCGTGACCGTACCCCGCAGCACGCCGCGTCCGCCGATCCAGATGACCAGCGCGATCGCAATCGAGGACAGCAGCTCCACCGCCGGATAGTAGAGCGCGTAGGCCATAATCGCGTCTTTGAAGGCGACCAGGTGAGTGCGATTGACGGCTTCAAAATCCGTGTAGGCGCGCTGCTCGCGGTTGAAGAGCTGCACCACGCTCATGCCGGTGACATGCTCCTGCGTGAACGCGTTGATGCGCGCAATCGCCGTGCGGATGCGGCGGTAGGAATCGCGCACGCTCGTCCGGAAGATGCGCGTGACCAGCACAATCACCGGCAGCACAGCGAAGGCAATCAGCGCCAGCCACCAGTTCATGCGCAGCATGACGAAGACAATACCCAGCAGCACGAAGACGTCTTCAAAGATGGCGAAGACGCCGGAGGTGAACATCTCGTTCAGCGCATCCACGTCTGAGGTCAGCCGCGTCACCAGCCGCCCGACCGGATTGCGGTCGAAGAATCCGATGTGCATGCGCTGCAGGTGGCGGAAGATCTGCGAGCGCATGTCGTACATGATCTTCTGCCCGGTCCACTGCATCAGGTAGGTCTGCGCAAACTCCAGCACATAGGAGAAGCAGAGCGCGCCCACGTAAATGAGTGCGACTTGCGTGATACCGGTCGCGGGAGACGTGCTCAGATGCCGCGCCAGCCAGGAGGACTGGCCACCACTTCCGTTCACGGTGTCGTGCGTCATGTAGCGGTCGACCGCAACCTTGGTCAGGTAGGGACCGAGAATGTCCGCCAGCGCCTTCAGAATGATGGCGGCAAGCGAGATGCCGGCCTGCCATTTGTAGGGACGCAGATACTTCAGCAGGCGGCCCATAAGCCGGCTGTCATACGCCTTGCCGACGATATCTTCTTCGTGGGCGGCGGGCTTGTTCTCCGGCTTTTTCCCCCGAGGCTGCTGCCCGGGGTTACCGGATGACGTACTACGGGACCTGGCTTCCGACATGCCTTCCTTATTTTACGAGGCCCTTTTGGCGCCTGTCAGAATAGATGAATGAACGGCACGCTCGGCCTCTATATCTCGATACCTTTCTGCCGGGCAAAGTGCACCTACTGCAACTTCGCCTCCGGAGTTTTTCCGGCCAGCGAGCACGGGCCGTATGTATCGCGACTGTGCGCGGAAATTCGCGGCGCGCGCAAGAGGGCAGAGCGCGAGGGCTGGCATCTGCCGGAGCGCGTCGGAAGCATCTACCTGGGCGGTGGCACACCGAGCACGCTCGAACCGGAGCTGTTGCGGCAGATCTTCGCTGCTCTCGGGGAGAGCTTCCGTATCGAGCCGGATGCCGAGATCACGATCGAGTGCGCGCCGGGCCAGATCGCTCCTGAATTTCTTCAAGCAATGGTTGAAGTATCGGCAACGCGCGTCAGCCTGGGGGTGCAGTCCATGGTCGATGCGGAAGCTGCCGCCACCGGCCGGCAGCATACCCGAGCCATTGTCGAAAACGATGTGCGCCGGCTGCACGATGCCGGGCTGGCCGTGAACATTGACCTGATCGCCGGCCTTCCCGGCCAGACGACGGAAAGCTGGTCCGAATCCGTCGAGGCGGTCTGCGGTCTCGGCGTCGAGCACGCCAGCATCTACATGCTGGAGGTGGATGAGGACTCCCGGCTCGGACGGGAGCTGATCGGCGGCGGCCGTCGCTATGGAGCAGGTCTGGTTCCGACCGACGACGTCATCGCCGCGATGTATGAAGCAGGCTGCGAGCGGCTGGAGAAGGCGGGGCTGCGCCAATACGAAATTTCAAACTTTGCGCGGCCCGGCGCAGCGTCGCGGCACAACCTGCGCTACTGGCGGCGCGAGCCCTACCTTGGCGTCGGCCTGGACGCGCACTCCATGCTGCGCACCCGCGATGGGGTGGTGGTCCGTTTCGGCAACACCGAAGATCTCGCGCGATATATGACATATATGACAAATGAGCTGCACGGGACCGAGTCGGTCGATCGAGCCGCGCAAATGGAAGAGGCATGGTTTCTCGGCCTGCGCCTCACGGAAGGCCTTTCGCTGAGGGCTCTGCGAGAGGAGTTTGGAGCGGACACCGTCCTGGCCTTTGATACTGTGCTGTCCGAACTGGCTGCCGACGGGCTGATCTCTCGCACGAGCGACCAGGTAGCGCTGACAACACGCGGCCGGATGCTCTCCAATGAAGTCTTCGAAAGGTTTCTCGGTGTCACTTCCAGCAAAGAAGCAGTGCCGCTGTCGCGGTGAGCGCGAGTAATGTCCGATTTGAAACTGAGACAGGAACATTTTTAGGAAAACCTGCCATTTCGCCCCATCCGATTCGCTACACTGGAACTACAGACAAACAACAAAGCCCGCGCCGGTATGCGCGGGCTTTTCCTTTGCGGGCCCATTTTGGGCAGAAAGGAAGCCAATTTCGGGCTAAGTCATTTCGTTGGACGATTATAGCCGTAACTCGACTGGATTCTGCTGTTTACAGACCGGAGCCCGCCTTGCACACTGTTCCAGTGCAAAAGCCGCTCCGTAAACTCTTTAGAAAGAAGAATTTAGCGATAACCCCTTTAGATCACCGGAGTTAAGCCTCCGGACGGCCTCTAACCCGCCGCACTGCAACCACTTACGAGCCGCGCTCCGGTGCCGGAGGGGAGGGGAGGGGGGTGCGGGCAACGTGACTCCCAACTGCCCTGCCATATCCAGATGCGTCGCGAGATTCAGATGCGCTGCGAAATGGAGAGCGTGTTTCCATCCGGATCTTTGAACCACGCCACCTTCGCGCCGCCAGGCGCAGTCCAGATGCCCAGTTCGTCCTGCGCTCCCATATAGTCGTAGCGCTCAAAGACGACGCCTCGCGAGGACATCTCACGGACGTCCCGCTCGATATCCGCTGAATCCCACCCCAAAATGGTGAACGGCGCCGGTGTGAACGACCCCGTGCGGGAGAGGCGAATGATGTTGTCGCCCGACTGAAACACCACAGCGAACTGGTCTTCTGAAATGAAACGCAGTCCAACTTTCGTTTCGTAGAAAGCGCGTGCGGCATCGCCATTGCGCGTGGGAATAAAGGCGATCAGATTACCGAGCGTGGTCATGCGATGCCATGGTAGCGCATGGCCAGGCGTGAACGTCCTCACGGCTTTGCCGCCTGGTAGCTCAGGATCGCGTTGGTCACCAGCGCATAACTGCCGATCGTCTCTCCGCGATACAGCGGGTTGTTGGCGAAGAGCAGGGTCGTTCCGCTGCCGAGATGCGCCGCGACAACGGCGACGTGCTCGGCCAGTGAATCGGGATGGTCGAGCAGGCCAGAGACCAGCAGTTGCTTGGAGTTCGCATAGCGCAGCAGCACCTGCGGGCGCTGCTGTTCGGGGATGACGTAAGGATTGTTGCGCGTCTGCTCCACGGTGAGCGGCATCGGCTCCCATGGTTTGGCTTTAGGCACCGATGGCGGCTCCGCGAAGCTGCGGTCCTGCGGCACATCGGGATCATCCGGACCGCCGCGACCTGTGGGGCGCGGTGTCTTTGCTTCCTCACGCAGGCGATGGTCGCCGGTCAGCAGGCTGCTGACGTTGAAGGCCATGCCCTCTTCGCTGTAGACCGCCGGTGCCGCCGAGTACCCGGCAAGCACGGGGCTGGGTGCCGCATCCTTCTTCGTGACCAGCGCCGTGTTCACGATGGTGCCGACAACCTTGAGGTCGCCGCGCGGGGCAACGGAGACTCCGGGCGCGAGGCCGGTGTCGATGGCGAACTCAGCCGCATCCTGCGAGGCGATGAACAAGCCGCCCTGCTGGATGAAGTCGCGAAGATGAGCGAGGCCGGTTTCACCCAGGCCGGGGCGCATATCTGGCGTGGAGTCAACGCGGCCCAGATTCGGAGTAAGGTCCGATTTTTGCCACGGCATGGCATTGCCCCACATCGGAATGCCGTTGAGGATGAGCTGCGGGCTGCGGCCTACAGGCGCGAAGAGGATGACGTCGTACTTTGCGCGCAGGTCGGAATCCGCTGCTACCGTCTGCGTGCTGATGTAGCTGTAAGGGACGTGGAGGTTGTCGAGCGCCAGCCGCCACCAGCCTTCGGGCTCTGTGTCGAGCCAGGTGTGCATCAGCGCAATCCTTGGCGCTGTGACAGCATGCGTGGCCACGCTTGGCAGGTCGGGTGCTGCGACGACGCGCAAATGCAGCGGCGCGGCGGCCTTCTCCAGGTCAGCACCCGGCACACCGCGCACGATCCAGGTGCCGGCGGGGTACGTATGGCCGCCAGAGGCCACGCTCGCGTCTGTCGCCGTGATGGTTGCATGAGCAAGCTGATAGCGCAGTGTGATGAGCGATGGGTCGGCGTGGTTTTCGATGAGGAAGGTGTCACCGGAGAGCGTCGCGGTATTCGACGGCGCCGTTGGATCTTCCACGACATGCATCGGCGCTTTCAGGATCGCGCTGTCGAGGATGCGTGCTGTATCGACGCCAAAGAGCGGCGGAAGCGACCAGCCGGTGTCATCGTAAGGATGCTTTTGCGGATCCTCCGGCGACCAGAACTGGCGGTCGAGCAGTGCGTCGGCAATGCGCGAATACGGCTGGTCCATGCGGATGATATAGCTGCCGGCTGGAAATGTTCTGGACGTGGGCGGCTGCGGCTTGCTGGACTTCGCGTCCTCATCCTTGTCTGTATCTGACGGTTTGGTCGGCTGCGGCAAGGGAACGGTGACAGGCGCGGTCGTCTGCTGCACCTCAACATGCTGGTCATGCAGGACGCGCAGCAGCATGGCCTGCCTGCTGGGCGATGGATCATCCGCAGAGAGTACATAGGCGGCAGGCCCATTCTGTGCGGGCTTCAGGATCGAGCGCTTGCTCTTCAGATAATAGTTGTTGAGGAAGAGCTTTCCATTATGCGCGAAGTAATCGAGCGTGGTCAGCAGCGCGGTCTCCTCGTAGTTGTTGTTATCGCGCTGCGACCAGAGGACTTTGGGCAGCGGCGGATTCGGCTTGTACCAGGTGCGCGCATACTCGTCCGGCGTCAGGACGCGCTCCACCGTATCGGCGCCGCCGTTGCCGAAGGTCTCATAGAGCCGGCTGATGCCGTTGTGCATCGCGGCGAGGAACATTAGATAACCCGGGCTCCAGGTGTCGAAGTCGCCGTGTGTGAAGACCCCCGGCATCCCGAATTTTTCCATCGCCTGCACGTTCGACCACCCAAGCATCTGCCATTCGTTCGTGAGGATGGGATCGATCCAACTGTTGTAAGGCTCGTCGCCAACCGTGTTGTCGTAGAGGAAGGGAACCGACTCGTGCAGATCGTGCAGCACCTGCGCGTGCCACGCGATGTAGGTGTTGAGGACGTTGCGCGTGAGCGCGAGGTTCATGGTCATCGCGTCGCGATTGTTGTCATGCGCAACGTAATGTCCCCAATATAGGAGGCGCGGATACGTTTCATTGGGGTGCGCGCGGTGCCAGCGATAGACATCCACCATGCGATCGCGGCCGTCGACCTCGACTACAGGTGTGATGAGCGTGATGACATGCGTGCGGATGTACTGGATGTACGGCGAGTCGTCGACCGCGAGGCGATAGGCCAGCTCCATCAGAGCGGTGGGCGCGCCGGTCTCGGGCGAGTGGATAGTGCCGGTAATGTAGTAGACAGGCGTCGAGGCAGCGATGAGGGGCGCGGCCTTGGCATCGTCCATATCCAGCGTGCGCGGATCGGCGAGCTTCGCCAGGCGCGCATCGTTCTCCTTCTGGTGTGCAAGCAGCGACTCGTCGGCAACCGCAACCGCGATCATCTCGCGGCCTTCTTCCGTGTGGCCAATCGTGACCACGCGCACCCGCGGGGACGCGGCGGCGAGCTCGCGGAAGTATTTGTAGACGTCCTCCGCGTAAGGAAGCATGTTCGGCGCGCCGGAAACATCGCCCAGCACCTTGGCCGGTGTCGGCACAGTCTTGGAGGCAGGCAGATAGTCCGTCAGCGGCGAGTTGAACTCCGGCGCGGTAGTGTACTTGCGAATCGCCGCCGTGTAAGCCTCATCGATGGCCTGGTGCGGATCGCGCGCGTAATCGGGAGCCTGGGCGAGAGCGAAGACTCCGCAGCAGAGCATTGCAGCAACAGGCAGAAGACGGACGAAACGAGACATGAAGACTCCGTAGAAAGAGATGGTTTTCCTGATGGCGGCGGCGAGATGAGTCACTACGGCGCAGGCGGAGCATGATCGCCGTACTTATTGATCCACTTCAGCTCCTCGCGCACAGCAATGTATCCATGCCAGGGGTTCTTTGATAGCGGGTGACCCTCGCCGGGAAACGTGAGGAGCGCATGGGGAATGTTGAGCGACTCAAGCGCATGCTCCAGCAGGATATCTTCAAGGAAAGCGACGCGGATATCGGCGTCTCCGGCAATCATGTGCGTTGGCGTGGTGACCTTGTTCATCTGAAACAACGCTGCTTCGCTCTGGTAGATATCGGGCTTCTCCCACGGACGACCGCCGAGATAAGCAGCATCGTCGAAGGTAAGGTCATCGTTGCCCCAATTGGCAGCGTGCTCCACTGCTCCGGCGCCCGTAACGGCAGCGCGGAAGCGCGTGGTCTGCGTGATGAGCCAGTTGGTCATGTAACCGCCGTAGCTGTAACCGCCGATCACGAGATGGCTTGGGTCGGCGGTGCCGTCGGCTACCAACGCGTCCACGCCGGCGAGGATGTCCTTGCCGGGGACGGACACGATGTGCGGCGTGATCTGCTGCATGAAGGTATCGCCATAGCCGGCAGAGCCGCGATAGTTGGGACGGAAGACCAGCCAGCCCTCGGCGGCGGCCATGGTGGCCCAGTCATACCAGTCAGCGCCGAAGCGATCTCCATCCGCATCGGCGGGGCCGCCATGGATCAGCGTGAGCATGGGAAGATGCTTCGTATCGCGCTTGCCCGGCGGGTAGATGAGCACGCCCTCAACGGTGGCGCCGTCATCAGCCTTCCACGTGTAGGGCCGCCAATCCGATTGCGCGTAGTCGAGATAGTGCGCATTGAAGCGCGTGACCTGCTGCGCCTGGTCCAGATGCGAGGCTGAGGCGATATAAACCTCAAGCGGTTCGCGGATTCCGGAGTGTGTCATCAGGATCGCATCGCCACGTGCGGCAGCATCGAGACCGCCATACGTGCCCGGTACGCCGGCTAGTTTCTCGGCGTGCTCGCCTTTGACGCGGTAGACCTGTGTGCTGGTGCCTTTCGTTCCAGTCGCGAGCAGCGTGCCATCCGGAAGCACGGTGTAGTCCTGCCAGTTGCCGTCGAAGTCCGCGCCGAGCCGCTGGGGGGCGCCGCCATGCGCGGCGATGGAATAAATCCGCCCCTGCACATCGCGATAGGGGCCTTCGACGGAGCCAGCCGCGGCCCCTACCGTGAAGTAGAGCCGCTGGCCATCGGCCGACCAGCGCAGGTTGCTTTCAAGGCCCTGATTGTGGGTCAGCTGCGTGACAGCGCCGCCGTTTGGGGACACGGAGTAAATCTCGATGTCCGCCGGGTTCTCCAGTCGATGCGAGTCATCGGAGTGGTAACAAACGCAATGGCGCCGCTGTGCGCATCGACTTTGATGGAGTCAATCGCCAACGGGCTGCGGGCGATCACGGTTGCGCCTTCCGGAAGCGGCTGCTGATTGGCTGCAGGTGTCGGCGACGCGGCATTGGGTTGCGGAGCTGAAGCGGGCGGCTGCGGTATCGGGATGCGGAGCAGTACGTCACCGCGGTCGCTGGTTCGATAGCGTGTGACGTCCTTCCAGTCGCGCTCTTTCGCTTCGGTCTCGTCCTTTGAGAGTGGCTGCTGAATAGCGATATAGATTGCCGAGCCGTCTGGCGCCCACGCGAAGCAGTGGACATCATTCTTGGTGCGATAGACCGGACGCGCTTCGCCTCCATCCGCCGAGACAATCCAGATGCGGCCGGGTGTGTCGTCTTTGTCCTTGCTGTCTTTGCTTTCGGAAGGCTTCTCGTCGGGAAGAACGCGGTCTGAAGTGAAGGCGATGAACCGGCCGTCGGGTGACCAATCCGGACCGCTGTCATGACCAGAGGTGGTGAGCGGCTCGAGCTTCCTGGTGGACGCGCGCCACAGCCACAGATCCTCGCGGAAGCGGTTCGCCATCCAGTCGGGCTCGCGTGTCGCGATCACCGCTGCCGTTCCATCGGGCGAGAGCCGTGCAGAGGTGTACTCCGTTTCGGCCATGAAAGCGTCAAGCGTGAGCGGCGGTTTGTCTTGTGTGGGGGGAGCAGCAGTTTGTGCGGCCAGCGAAACGGTGAGTAGAAGGGCAGAGCACGGCAGAAAGCGAAGGGTCATGGACACTCGAACGAAATGAGATTAGCAATGCAAAAGCAACGGCTTCGACAATACGCCGAAGCCGCTATGAGTGCGAAGCGAGGACATCAGAAGCTGTAGCGAAGTGAGAACTGCTGCACGCGCGGCCTGCTAAGCGTGGAGCTGTACTGGCCGAGCGTTCCACTCGTGATCTGGCCATTCAGACCGCCGAAAGAGCTGACCGGACTGGTATCAAAGCGCACGGAGTTGGTGGCGTTGAAGACCTCCCAGGCAAATTTCAGCGCCATGTCCTCTCGAATCTTCCAGGCTTTGGATAGGCCAGTGTCGACGTCGAAGTAGCCGTCGCCGCGGAAATTGTTACGCTGACCAGCTTCGCCGGGATACGGGCAGTCGAATCGGCGAGCCGGACGCGACACCATTGTTGATGGCGTCCGGATCTGCGAAAACCTGCGGAGAGCCGTTCAGGACATGGCGATGGGTTTTGACGACGCCGGTGACCACCGTATTGCTTTCCTCCTGCCAGTTCGTCGGCCCAGCCAGTGGCCAGGACGGAGAAGGGCAGGCCGCTGGACCAGCGAGCGAGACCGGAGAACTGCCATCCGGCAACAAAGCCATCCACAAGTCTGCCGCCAGAACTGAGGAAGCGCTGGTTGGAACCGAAGGGCAACTGGATGACCCAGTCACCGTTGATGAGGTGGCGTGTGTCAAAGTCGGAGACACCGCGGTTGTACTCGGGATGGAAGGTGTTGATGATTTCGGAGAACGATCCGCCACTGTTATAGGTACTCGAGCCGTTCAACTCACCGGTGCGTTCTGTGTCCGAGCCCAAATCGATGGAATTCGAGAGCGTATAGGTGAAATCGAATTGCAGGCCGTGGCTCATGGCGTGGCGCAGAATGAATTGTCCTGCGTTGTAGCTGGATCCGCCGGCGTTGGACCAGGCATACAGTGAGGAGAACTGGCGCTGGTAAAAGCGCGGCGTGGTGTATGGGACCGCAGCCGAGCGTGCAGAAGACATCGATGTCGGAGAGCGCAGTCGTTTCATTACCGCGTTCGAAAGCCCACTCATTGCTGTAGATATTCTGCGTCGCGCTCATGCCGCCAGTAGCGAGATAGGGGAACAGGTTTTCGAAGTAGGGAATTGGGTCGACCGTCGCCTGCGATGCGGTATCGGGATCAGCATAGCCATTATTGCGGTCAACATCCTGTGAGAGCAAGGTGCCGGCCCGGAAGTAATCCATACCGGAGACCGGGTCGACCAGATCGAGGGGTTCGGCAAGGTCAAGCTGCTGCAGCAACCGGCGACCCAGGCGCCCAATGTAAGCCGCCTCCAAGCGTGAACCCGCCTGGGAGCTCCCGCTGCACAGAAAAATCGATCGCCTCGGAGTAGGGCGTTTTCAGGTGATCGTCGATTCCCCAGGTGATTGCGAAACCGCAATTCGTATCTGTCGGAGGAGTGTACGGATAAGCCACCGTGGTTGGTAAGGCGCAGCCTGCAACGGATGGAAGGTTATGCACGCCCGTAAAGCGAGGCGCAGTGTCGGTGGAAAAGGTGCCGGCCGGATTAGTGATGCTCGTGGTGAGTCCAAAAGAACCGAGCTGATCGAACGAATTCACGATTCCCTGGCCGAAGTGATCGTAGTACATGCCGAACCCGCCGCGGATGGAGGTCTTATTATCCGGAGAGTACGCAAACGCGATGCGGGGCGCTACGTTGGCAAACTGGGACGGCCAATAGGGCTTGAGACCGCGAGCCTGCCCGTTGGGGGCAAACATAATGTCCGGTTGTATGGTCTGGCCCTGTGCCGCACCGGCAGCCCGGTTCACGAGCCATTGATGGACATTGATGGTTGGCCCAACCTGCTGTCCATTGGTTTCATAGGGCGTTTGCAGCATGGACTGGCGAATGCCAAAGGTCAACGTGAAGTTCGGCTGGAGCCGCCACGCGTCCTGGAGAAAGTATTCGAACTCATTGGTCTTGTAATGACGGTTCACAACCGTTCCATCGCCAAGAGATGTGCCCGTGCTGCCATCCTTCGAGACATGGCATAGTTGTATTGGCCATTTATCTCACGGAACGATGCCGCTCAATGCGGCAACGGCGATGTTGTAGGAGTTGGAGAAGCCTGAATCTACGGTTGGATATCCGAAAGCAGCGGGATCGAAACTGTTCCCGGTATTGGCAATAGTTCCCGCCGCCCTCGATCCAGTATTCGTTGGTACTGGCGACTGTTGAAGCTGGAAGCGTTCGAGTCGCGGTTGTTGAAGACAAGCCGGTAATTCACGCCAAAACTGAGACTGTGCTGCCCTTTGGTCCAGGTGAAGGTATCGACGATATTGTGTACCGGGACATTCACGATGGTGGAACGCGTCATGCGACGTGGCCTGATCCATAAACCGAAAGTTGACGTAGTCGCCCTGGCCAATGCCGCGATTGGCATTTCCCTGGCGCACGTATCCGTAGCGCAGGTCATTGATCATGCCGCGCATTGAGGGTCCAGTCCCAGCCGGCAGCAAGCCCTTTGGTGTTATCGGTGAGTGAAAGCTGGAAGGGGGCGGCCGGGATATTGAAGAACGCCGGCCGGGTGTCTTTCTGCAGATTGCCGCGGATGAAGAGATGATTGCGATCGTTAAGCTGATAATCGAACTTGGCGATCGAGGTGTTCAGAGTTGCGGGAGATGGCGACGAGAAGGTGTATGACCCGAGGTTGAGGCCGTCGCCTTGTGCCAGGCCGTTCGCGGTTGGGTATTGGCTGAAGTAATCGAGCACATTGGGATCGACGCCGGGACCCCACGGGCAGGTGCCGTTTGCCGAGCAGTTCGGATCCATGGTGGCGATCTGCGCCGGCGGTTAAGCGTGACGACGCTGCCATTGCTGGTGTACATTTGACTTCGCCGGCCTTGAACGATGCGGTCGGCACGGTGCGCGTGATCTGCGTATTTTCTGCCGTGCGCTGTCCTTCGTAGGTGCCGAAGAAGAAGAGCTTGTTCTTTACAATCGGGCCGCCCACCCATGCGCCGAAGGTATTGCGGATGAGCTTGCCGGGCCGGTTGGGTTCGCCCTGAAGATCTGCGCAGCCTTGTTGAACCAGTCGTTGGCGGTGCCGAGGCGGTGCGGTTGTATTCGTACAGACTGCCGTGGAAGCGCGTTCGTGCCGGAGCGGGTGATGATGGAGACCTGGGCGCCGGAGGAATATCCCGAATCTGCGTTTGCGTTCGTGGTGGCGACGCGGTACTCCTCGGTGGAGTCGAGCGTGGGGCGGAGCACGCCGGTGAAGGCCAGCCCCTGCTCCTGGTTATTGTCGTCCAGGCCGTCGAGGGTGACGTTGGTCTGGTCGGAGCGCGCGCCGTTCACCGAGCCGGAGCGGCTGTCGCTTTGCTGATCGCCGTTGCGTCCGAGATAGAGCACACCGGGCTGCAGGCTGAGCAGGTCCGGCACATTGCGGCCTTCTGAAGGAAGAGCCTGAATCTGCTGGCTGTTAAAGGCGTTGCCGATAGTGGCGTCAATATTGTTCAGGGTCTGCGCCTCGGCACTTACGTTGACCGTCTGCGAGGACTGCACGACGCCTAACTGAAAGTTGACCGTGGCGGGCTGGTTGACCAGCAGTTGTGCCTGCTTGCTGGAAGCGCCGAAGCCGGGCGCAGTTACCGTGATGGTGTAAGTCGCAGGCGCCAATTGCGGAAATTGATAGAGGCCGGAGTTGTCGGAGGTACCAGTGACCGCAGCATTGGTGGAAAGATTTCGGAGTGTGACCTGCGCATTGGGAATGAGCGCTCCGGAGGCATCAGTAACGGTCCCGCGCACGGAGGTAAAGCTGGTTTGCGCCAGCAGCGGCACGACAGAAACGACGAGAAACAGGAATAACGCGAGTCTGAGCGATCGCATGGGAACGGCCTCCAAGAAGAACGACATCCAAAGCAGCCGGTGGTCCACTTTGCGTGCTGCGGAACCTGCCGGGATCGAACAAGGGAAGAAGACACCTGGTCAGGCAAAAACCTTTCAATCGTGGAAAGGCTTGCGGGAGAGGCTTGATTATTGCGCACCTATTAGAGCCAGAGCAAGCGGCGCGGTGCGGAAGGTGGGAAATCCGGTGCAGAAGCACGCATTGGCAACGCCTGAGGCTTTTTCTGGACGGCCTGTCATGGGTAAAGCAGGGTCCGTTGCCACCGACCTGCGAGTCGCGTGTAGACGATGCGGTCGTGCAGCCGGTCCGGCCGGCTGCGCCAGAACTCCATTGCCGCGGCATCAACGGCGAAGCCGGTCCAATAGCGCGGGCGGGGCACGTCGCCGGAATACAGCCGGGCCAGCTCCGCCGCGCGGGATTCGAGAGTTATGCGATCGGCGAGAGGCCGCGATTGATTCGATGCGAGCGCCCCAATCTGGCTTCCCCGCGGGCGGCTATGAAAGTATGCGTCCGCCTGCTGGGGTGAGATCTCGGAGACCGCGCCTTCGATGCGCACCTGGCGGCGTAGCGATTTCCAGTGGAAGCACAGCGCAGCACGAGGGTTGGCGGCCAATTCCGTCCCCTTGCGGCTCTCCGTATTGGTATAGAAGAGGAACGAGCCGTCCGCCTTCATTTCCTTCAGCAGGACCATCCGGACGGAAGGCAGCCCTGTAGGAGTAGAGGTTGCCAGCGCCATGGCGTCCGGATCATTCGGCTCCGTTAGCCGTGCCTCCGCAAACCAGGCGCGAAAGCAGGGAAGCGGGTCGATTGCTTCGGGTGAAAAGGGATCCGAATTCGCGGTGATGTCCACGGCACAAGTATTGTCGAGAAGAGGGCTGCCCGGCCAGTCGGACGCGGAAGGGCTCGCGACTGGAGTTTTTGCAGAGGAAGGTACCATGAATGGATACGAATAACCCGATCGACCTGCGCAGCGACACCGTGACCAAGCCAACCGAGTCGATGCGCAGCGCCATGGCCCAGGCCGAAGTAGGGGATGACGTCTATGGCGAGGACCCCACCGTAAACCGGCTGGAGACGCGGGCGGCAGAGGTATTCGAAAAGGAAGCAGCTCTCTTCGTGCCGACCGGCACCATGGGCAACCAGATTGCCGTGCGGCTGCACACAGAAGCTGGGCAGGAGGTGATCTGCGAGCGCCGGGCGCATGTGGCGGATTGGGAGATGGCGATGGTCTCCGCCTTCAGCGGCTGTCAACTGCGGCAGGTGGAGGGCGAGCGCGGCGTGCTGCGATGGGAGCGAATCGCGGCGGCAATCGCGGCACCGATCTATTACCGCGCACAGACCGGACTCGTCATGCTCGAAAACACGCACAACATGGCGGGCGGAACCATCACCCCGCTCGCAGTTCTCGAAGAGGTATGGGCTGGCGCGGCGGAGCGCGGGCTGCCGGTGCATCTGGACGGCGCCAGAGTCTTCAATGCAGCGGCTGCGCTCGCTATGCCGGTCGCGAAGCTGACGCGCGGCTTCGCAACCGTGATGTTCTGCCTCAGCAAGGGGCTTTGCGCGCCTGTGGGGTCCATGCTGGTTGGCTCGCGCGCGCTGATCGACCGCGGCCGCTCCATCCGCAAGATGCTGGGTGGAGGCATGCGCCAATCAGGTGTTCTGGCCGCGGCAGGCCTGATTGCGCTGGAAGAAATGCCCGCGCGGCTCCCGGAAGATCACGCCAATGCGCGCTGGATGGCCGAGCAGATCGCAGAAATTCCGGGCTGCGTAATCGATCTGGAGACGGTGCAGACAAATATCGTTATCTTCCGCTCGACCCAGAGGACAGCGACGGAGATCGTCGCGGCACTGAAAGCGCAAGGCGTGCTCTGCGGTACAGCCGGTCCCGATGAGGTGCGATTTGTGACGCACCGTGACGTGGACCGTGCCGCATGTGAGCGGGCTGTTTCGCTGTTGTGCGCGGTTCTGGGAGCGACGGAAAACGCCGCGTGATCGCAGTTTTCCAGACGGGTACACCGCCCCCGGAAACCACCCAAAGGCAGAATCCGGTCCGATATAATACAGCTACTATGCCTAAGTATTCGATCGTCGTCCCATTCCACAATGAGGAAGAGAACGTCACAGCTCTCTACGACCGTTTAAAAGCGGTCATGGAGACGGTCGGCGACAGCTTCGAGCTGGTGCTGGTGGACGATGGATCGAGCGATCGCAGCTACAAGCTGCTGGAAGAGATTGCCGCGGTAGACAGCCGTGTGTTGGTAGTCAAGCTGCGCCGCAACTTCGGACAGACTTCCGCGCTCGCCGCGGGCTTCGACCATGCGCAGGGCGACTTCATCCTGGCCATGGATGGCGACCTGCAACACGATCCCGAAGAGGTTCCCAACTTCCTGGCCAAGCTGGAAGAGGGCTACGACGTTGTGAGCGGCTGGCGCAAGGAGCGCATCGACAACTTTGTGATGCGGCGCTTCCCATCGCGGTGCGCGAACTGGCTGATGGCCAAGCTCAGCGGCGTGGACATCCACGACTTTGGCACAACCTTCAAGGCATACCGGCGCGAGGTGATCCACAACATTCCGCTCTACGGAGAGATGCACCGCTTCATCCCGGCCTTGGCCTCCTGGTACGGGGCCAGCATCTGCGAAATTCCGATCAAGAACGTGAACCGCGAGCGCGGTAAGAGCCATTACGGCATCTCCCGCACCTTTCGCGTCTTCTTCGACCTGCTGACGATCCGGTTCCTGCTGAAGTACATGTCGCGGCCACTACACTTTTTCGGCAGCGTTGGCGCGCTCGGCATTCTGTTCGGCGGCGCCATCTCCATGTTTCTGGCGCTACTGAAGCTGCTGACGCACCAGCATGTGATGGACCAGCACGGGCCTTTGTTCGTAGTTGCCGGTGTGCTGATCCTGGCCGGCATCCAGATGCTGGCGATCGGCTTGCTGGGCGAACTGCAAGTGCGGCATTATCACACCTCGCAGCAACGCTCGCCCTACACTATCGACCGGTTGGTCCGGTTGCGCTCGCCGGAAGAACCCAGCATGTTGCGCGAGGGATAAGAGTAGCCGAGGACTGTTGTTTGACAACAAGGATGCCTAGCGGCGTCCTTGTTCCTTTTTACCAGGTCTGCTGCCACCGCCGGTCGGGTATGGCGCATCCGAAGCTATTGCACAGACGCAATCTTACGGCGAGATTGCTCCGTGCAGCCGTTGCTTGAGCGAACGGGTCTGTTCGGAGCTCCGCCCTGCCTTACACTGTCTGTGCTCTTGCCATAGCAAATAGTCTTTCACGTCTCGCCGAGGGCAGCACGATGACATCGACGATTTTGTATCTTCTTTGCATATTGATCGGGGGCGTTAGCGGTCTGCGCTCGCTGACTGGAATTGCAATCATCACAATTGCCGCGCAACGAGGGTGGCCGCATCTGGGCTGGCTGCATCTTGGCGGTACCGGGTTGAGCTTCCTGACAAAGCGGGCTGCGATGTACATTTTTGTGCTGCTTGCGATTGGCGAGCTCATTGCCGACAAGCTGCCGGTGGTTCCTTCGCGCATCCAAGCTGGTCCACTCGCGGCCCGCTTTCTGCTCGGAGCACTCTGCGGCGGCGCACTTGCCGTGGCCGCCGGAATGCCGTGGATTTTCCCCGCAGCCATCGGCGGAGTCTGCGCAGTGCTGGGAGCCTATGCCGGTTATTGGCTGCGGCACACCATCACAGGCCGCGGCGTGAAGGACCTGCCGATTGCGCTCCTGGAGGACGCGACCGCGATTCTGCTGGCGCTCTTCGCTGTATCGCGCTTCTGAATGTAGTGGAATTGCGGAGAAGGATGGCGATGGCGGAACGATACGATGTGTTGATTCTGGGATCAGGGCAGGCGGGAAATCCGTTGTCATCCGATTTCGTCGAGGCGGGTAAGCGTGTCGCGCTGATCGAACGTGCAGAGGTAGCCGGCACCTGCATCAATTACGGCTGCACGCCCTACCAAGACGATGGTGGCCAGCGCGCAACGCGCATGGCAGGCACGACACGCAGCAGAGCTCGGCATTGAAGTCGGCTCCGTGCGCGTGAACATGGACCAGATTCGCGCGCGCAAGCGGAAGATCGTCGAACAGTTCCGCGCATCGAACGAGAAGCGTTTTGCCGGCGGACAGCCCGAGCTGGTGCGGGGCGAAGCGCGTTTCGTGGCGCAGAAGGAGATCGCGGTTGAGCTGAAGACTGGTGGCGAACGCCGGCTGAGAGCCGAGATAATCGTGATCAACACGGGCGACCACCCGACGGTACCCAAGCTGGAGGGACTTGCAGGTGTGCCGTATCTGGACAACGTGAGCCTGATGGAGCTCGACGTTGTGCCGGAGCATCTCGTGATTCTCGGTGGAGGCTACGAAGCGGTCGAGTTCGGGCAAATGTTTCGCCGCTTCGGCAGCGCAGTGACACTGATTGGGCACGGGAAGCACCTGCTGGGCCGCGAGGATCAAGATGTCTCCGAAGCCATCGAAGCCATTCTGCGCGAGGATGGGTTGACAATTGAGACCGGCGCGAACGCCATCCGCGTGGATGGCCGCGCTGGCGCCATAACGGTCCATCTGGAAGATGGCAGAAGCATATCCGGCTCGCATTTCTTCGTTGCGGTGGGGCGCTCGCCGAATACAAGCGAGCTGCAGCTCTCTGCCGCGGGCGTAGAAACCGATGAAGGTGGCTATGTGAAGGTAGACGAAGAGCTGCGTACGAATGTGCCGGGGATTTATGCCGCGGGTGACGTAAAGGGCGGCCCCGCTTTCACGCATGTTTCCTATGACGACTACCGCATCCTGCGTGACAACCTGATTGCCGGCAAAGGAGGCCGAAAGACAACCGACCGCATGACGGTGTACGTCGTGTATATGGATCCCCAGCTTGGCCGTGTCGGGATGACCGAGACAGAAGCACACCGGAGCGGGCGCAGAATCAAAGTAGCGCGCATGCCGGTCTCGTCAATTGCGCGTGCAATTGAGACCGGCGAGGCGCGGGGAATGTTGAAGGCTGTTGTTGATGCGGATTCGGAGGAGATTCTGGGCGCGGCCATACTCGCGCCTGAAGGCGGCGAGTTGATGAGTATGTTTGAACTCGCAATGATGGGAAAGCTGCGCTACAGCACGCTTGAGAATGCAGTTTTTGCTCATCCGGCATACGCAGAGTCGCTCAATACGCTGTGGGGTCATTTCGAGAAATGACTTCGCGCAGCGCGACGAATCCCGAGAAAGCGAACACTCGGAGGCTAACCTGCATCTTTGGTAGGAACGGGCGCAATGCAGCCTTCCGCCTGCGATAAACGAAACATGGAGACGGCGACGAACGAAATGGCAACTGAGACCACCACGCCAGCGAAGAAGAGTACGCGGAAAAAATCTGCAAACGCAGCCAAGCGCAGAACCGAGGCAGCAGGATCGCAAACCTCCGCGGCGATCGCGAAGCCGACGAATGGTCGTAGCCGTGTAGTCATCGAAGGAGTAACACCGCAGATTGATGGTGGACGATTCGCTGTGAAGCGCGTCCTCGGTGACCAGGTGCGCGTAGAGGCAGATGTCTTCGGTGACGGACACGACCTGGTGCGTGCGCATCTGCTATACCGGCATGCAAGTGAAGCCAAGTGGCGCTCCGAAGAGATGACGGCTCTCGGCAATGATCACTGGGCGGCTAGCTTTTCGGTGAATCGGCTTGGCTTTTATGAGTACACGATCGCGGGCGAAGTGGATCACTTTCTCACCTGGCGGTCGGAGCTGAAGAAGCGCCAGGAGGCAGGACAGGACCTGGATCTGCCGATGAAGACGGGTGCGTTGCTGATTGAAGCGACGGCGAAACGCGCGACAAGAGAAGATGTGGCACGGCTGCGGGCATTTGCCGCCCAGGTGCACGCGGGCTCAGCAGAAGCGGCTTTCGACGATACCCTGCTCGAGTTAGAAAAGCGCTATCCGGAAACCGAGATGCAGACGCGCTACGAACGCACCCTGCGCATCTGGGTGGATCGTGAGCGGGCGAGGTTTTCGACCTGGTATGAGCTGTTCCCACGCTCCTGGGGAAAGCCGGGACAGCATGGCACGCTGCGCGATGTCGCAGAGCAGCTTGATTACGTTGCGGATATGGGCTTCGACGTGCTTTATCTGCCGCCCATTCACCCCATCGGCCGCAGCTTTCGCAAGGGCAAGAACAACACGACCGAGGCGAAGGCCGGCGACGTAGGCAGTCCCTGGGCGATCGGGGCGAAAGAGGGCGGACATCTCGCCATCCTGCCCGAGCTGGGCACCTTCGCTGACCTTGAATATCTGATTCAGCAGCTTCGCGCACGAAAGATGGAACTGGCACTGGACATCGCCTTCCAGTGCGCACCGGATCACCCCTGGGTGACCGAGCATCCCGAGTGGTTCAAGAAGCGTGCCGACGGCTCGATTCAGTATGCGGAGAATCCGCCTAAGAAATACCAGGACATCTATCCACTGGATTTCGAGTCAAGCGACTGGCAAGGACTGTGGGATGCGCTGAAGGAAGTCTTCATGTTCTGGGCGGGAAAGGACGTGCGGATCTTCCGCGTCGACAACCCACACACCAAGGCCTTTCCCTTCTGGGAGTGGGTCATTGCCGAAGTGCAGAGAACCTATCCGGACGCTATCTTCCTGGCCGAGGCATTCACTCGGCCGCGCGTCATGGAACGGCTGGCTAAGCTGGGCTTCACGCAGAGCTATACGTATTTCACGTGGCGCAACACCAAGGCCGAGCTGACCGAATACATGACCGAGCTCACCGAAACGAGCGTCTTCGAGTACATGCGTCCGAACTTCTGGCCGAATACCCCGGATATTCTTCCCTTCGGGCTGCAGACGGGCGGACCGCACGCATTCAAGAGCCGCCTGGTGCTGGCCGCGACGCTCTCATCGAACTATGGTATGTACGGCCCGGCATTCGAATTGGGCGAAAATGCCCGCTACAAAGAGGGCAGCGAAGAATATCTGAACAGCGAAAAGTACGAAATCAAGCGTTGGAACCGCGATACGCCGAACTCTCTGCGGCCGCTGATCACACGGCTCAATCAGGCGCGGCGCGCGAATGCTGCGCTGCAGCGTAATGAGAACCTGGGCTTTCATTTGACCGATAACCCGCAGATTATTGCGTATAGTAAGGCGACCGCAGATGGAGCAGACGTGGTGCTCACCATCGTGAGTCTCGATCCGGTGAATACCCAGGCCGGGTTTGTGACTCTCGATCTGGCTGCGCTTGGCCTCACCGATGGAGCGACTTTCGAGGTGTTTGATCTGTTGTCAAATCGCGGCTATCGCTGGCAGGGATCACGAAATTACGTCGAGCTGCGTCCGTATGAAGTGCCGGCGCATGTCTTCCATGTGCGCAGATAGCAGCGTCTTTCGCACGAGGAGAGGGAATTGAAAACAGCTGGCAGCACGTCGGACCCCTTGTGGTTCAAGGACGCCATCATCTATGAACTGCACGTCCGGGCGTTTATGGACAGCAACAATGATGGCATCGGAGATTTCCCCGGGCTGATGCAGAGGCTGGACTACGTACAGGACCTTGGAGTTACGTGCCTGTGGTTGTTGCCATTTTTCCCTTCGCCATTGCGGGATGACGGCTACGACATCTCGGACTACCTCAACGTGAATCCCAGTTATGGAACGCTGGACGACTTCAAGGCGTTCCTGGCCGCCGCGCACGATCGCGGCATACAGGTGATGGTGGAACTGGTGGTGAACCACACCTCCGATCAGCATCCGTGGTTCGAGCGGGCGCGGCGCTCACCCAAAGGTTCGCCGGAGCGCGAATACTATGTCTGGAGCGATACGGACCAGCTTTACAAAGACGCGCGCATCATCTTCACCGATACCGAAAAATCAAACTGGAGCTGGGACCCCGTCGCGGAGCAGTACTATTGGCATCGCTTTTTCTCGCACCAGCCGGATCTGAATTACGACAATCCGCTGGTCATGGAAGAAGTGCTGAACATCATGCGCTACTGGTTGGATATGGGCGTGGATGGCCTCCGTATCGACGCGATTCCATATCTGGTGGAGCGCGATGGCACCAACTGCGAGAACCTGCCCGAGACGCACGAAGTGATGAAAAAAATCCGTGCTGCGATCGATAGGGACTATGAAGGCCGGATCATTCTGGCGGAGGCGAACCAGTGGCCCGTCGACGTTCGCCCATATTTCGGCAATGGCGATGAGTGTCACATGGCCTTTCATTTTCCGCTCATGCCGCGGATGTACATGGCGCTGCGGCAAGAAGATGCGCTGCCCATCACCGAAATCATGGCGCAGACACCGGATATTCCGGAGAACTGCCAATGGGGCATCTTTCTGCGGAACCATGATGAGCTGACGCTGGAGATGGTGAGCGACGAAGAGCGCGACTACATGTATTTCGCCTATAGCGCCGATCCGCGCATGCGCATCAACATTGGCATTCGTCGACGCCTTGCGCCCCTGGTCGACAACAACCGCCGCCGCATCGAATTGCTGAACAGCCTTCTGTTCTCCTTTCCCGGCACGCCGATCCTGTATTACGGCGATGAGATCGGCATGGGCGACAACATCTATCTCGGCGACCGCAACGGTGTCCGCACCCCGATGCAATGGACAGGCGATCGCAACGCCGGTTTTAGCCGCGCAGTACCGGCCAAGCTGTTTTCGCCGGTGGTTATGGATCCGGTCTGGGGCTACGAGGCAATCAATGTGGAAGCACAGCAGAGCGATCCCTCCAGCCTGCTGAACTGGATGCGCAACATGATCGCGTTGCGCAAACTCTTCCGCGTCTTCGGCCGGGGCTCGCTGAAATTTCTGCACCCTTCCAACCGCAAAGTGCTCGCGTACGTGCGGGAGGATGGCGATGAACGCGTGTTGTGCGTGGCCAATCTGTCGCGCTTTCCGCAGCCGGCGCAACTCGATCTTTCTGAATACGCCGGTCTCCGGCCGGTGGAGATGCTGGGCTATGTCGAGTTCCCGAAAATCGAGAAGACGCCCTACTCCATCACGCTGAACCAGTATGGGTTTCTCTGGCTGGAGTTGCAGGGCGAGTTGGAGCCGGAGGAGCCGGAGGTACCGATTGATACCGGACTGCGGCTGCAGCATGCAGCGGACTGGAAGACAGTGCTGGCCGGGGCCGGACGGGATCGGCTGGAACAGGAGTGGCTGCCGGCATTCTTGCCGAAGCAACGCTGGTTCGGCTCCAAGTCACGGCAGATTGCCACGACGATAGTGAGCGACTGGGGTTACATGGGCGATCACGCGCTCGTGCTGGTCGAAGTTACATATGTCGGCGGCGACAGTGATACGTATTTCGTTCCCTTGGCCATCACCATCGGCGCGGCAGGAGAGAGCATCTCCCGGAGCCATGGCGCCGCGATCCTGGCCGCCGTCGCGACTCCGGAGGGAAGCGGCTACCTGTACGATGGCATGTTCGATGATGAGGCCGCTCGCGAATTTCTCTCGCTTATCGGCGACGCCGGCGAGTTCGTGATGCAACGCGGCAAGGCCACTGGTATGCCCAGCGCAAGCTTCGCGGAGTTGCGCGGCGAAGAGGTTCTGGAGCCGCGCCGCGGATCAGCTGAGCAGAGCAATACATCCATCCTGTTTGGCAGTCGACTCATTCTCAAGGTTTTCCGTCGCCAGCAGCCCGGACCGAATCCTGACATGGAGATCGGCCGCTATCTCACCGAGCACAGCGGATTCCGCGCCATTGCGCCCTTTGCCGGGGCCGTGGAGTACCATCCGCATACACCCGCGGCGGAGGAAAGTGCAAGCTCCACGCTGGCCCTGCTGCAGGGTCTGGTGCCCAATGAGGGCGATGGCTGGGAGTGGACGCTGGAGGAATTGCAGCGCTATTTCGAGCTCGTCTCCGTCGTCACGCTGCCTGAGGATCACTATCCACGCGCCAACGTCTCGCTGACCGACTTGAGCGAACATCCGGAGAGCGAATGGACGCGCGAGTATGTGGGAACGTATCTGGATGCCGCGGCACTGCTGGGCCGCCGCACTGCGGAGATGCACCTGGCGCTCGGCCAACCGACACAGGATGGCGGTTTTGCTCCAGAGACGATGACCGAAGAGGACCTATCACTCCTCCGCAAGGATTTATCTGAGCATGCTAGCGCCGCCTTTGACGCGCTGCGACAGAGCCTTTCGCTTTTGCCGGCAGACTTGGAGGAGATGAGCGGTTTAGTGCTGAGTCGGCGGCGGCGTGTGGCGGAGCGGCTGGGACGTGTTGGCGAGTTGAAGTCGGCGGGACAGCGTATCCGCGTGCATGGGGATTACCATCTCGGACAGGTACTTCGCTCGCGCGGCGACTTCGTCATCCTCGATTTCGAGGGCGAGCCGGCACGGTCGCTGGCAGAGCGCAGGGCCAGGCAGTCTCCGATGAAGGATGTTGCCGGGATGCTGCGGTCATTCAGTTACGCGGCGTACTCAGGGCTCATGCGCGTGCTGACGCGCAGGCCCGGCGATGCGGAGCGGTTGGAACCGTGGGCGCGCATATGGGAGCAGGCGGTGTGCAGCGCGTTTTTGCGCGCATACCGGCTTACCATGAAAGCTGCCGGCGGCCTGCTGGTGCCTGCAGATGCAGAAGCGTTTGAGCAGTTGCTGGAGATTTACGTGCTGGACAAGGCACTGTACGAGCTGATGTACGAACTCAACAATCGGCCGGCATGGGTGCGGATTCCACTGGCAGGCATCCTTGCACTGCCGCTGCGTTGAAAATGATGTAAGGAAACAGGCCTATGGCAAAGGTAGAGGTCGCACCGGAGACAGCCGAGAGCCAGAGCGCTCCGCAAACGGATTTGGTTGTGGGACTGCCCGGCCTTGTTGACGTGGCGCACGTCAGGAGCCTGGCTGAGCAGTGGAGCGGCACCGGCGGCCCATCACCGTAGTACATCCCTGCGTGCCAGGCATGAGCGAGGCGCTGGAAAAGCTGGGTGACGCGGGCGATGTACGGCTTGTCGCAAAGGAAATTTCCGCTGTCGCTGCCTCTAGCGCATCATGGCTCGGCCAACCTCCTGTCTACGCCGCATTGCTGGCGGAAGCCGAGTCACTCGGCGTAAAAGCATGCATCATTTTGAACCCGGATCTCGCAGCCTTTACCCCAGCCGCCGTGGACGCGCTAGCACGGCCGCTGCTCGAAGGCGGCTGTGATCTCACGATGCCGCTCTATCACGCCGGGCGCTTCGACGGATTGCTGAACCAGGCCATTCTGGCTCCCGTGACGCGTGCCCTGTACGGCAAGCGCGTGCGATATCCGCTGGCGCAGGATTTCGCTGTTTCCGCAGCATTTCTGCCCGGGCTGCGCCAGAGCATCAGCAGCGCAGCGGCGGCCCAGGGACTGCTGTGGCCGGCGACCGAAGCTGTCGTGCGCGACAAGAAGGTATGCCAGGTGTACCTGCCGGTGCATCACGAGTACGCCGCATCCGGTATGGATCTACCTACGCTGCTGCAGTTGCTCGTTGCGCCGCTGTTCGCTGATGTCGAGCGCCACGCCAGTCTGTGGCAGCGTGTTCGCGGCTCGCACTCCGTCACCGAGGCCGGGGGCGCAGAGCCCGCGCAGGTTGAAAACGGGACGGAAACTTCACCCGATCCAAGGCCCATGGTGGAAGCCTTTCAACTCGGCCAACGCAATCTGCAGGAGGTCTGGTCTCTCGTGCTGCCACCTGTCACCCTGCTCGAGTTGAAGAAGCTGAGCCGGCAGCCGCTGGAGAGTTTCCAGATGTCGGATGCGCTCTGGGCGCGCATCGTTTACGATTTCGCGCTCGCCTATCGCCTGCGCACGCTCGGCCGCGGCCATTTGCTTGGCGCAATGGCGCCGCTCTACTTGGGCTGGGTCGGCTCGCGTGTGCTGGAACTGCAGAGCGCCGCTTCCGCTACCGGGCGTCAAGAACAACTGGAGCGCGCCTTCGAACAGAACAAGCCTTATCTGGTGCAGCGCTGGCGTTGGCCGGACCGCTTCAATCCTTAGCTCGTCGCCACGGGAAGGAACTCGCGGAGAAGTTGGAGGAACGATCGATGTGGAACCAAGTTGGCCATACGCTGAGCAACTCGATGGCGCAGGCAATGGGGCGCTTCGCCTCATTGCTGCCGGGCATTCTGGCCTTTCTGCTGGCGGTGGTGCTGTTCTCGCTGATCGGCTGGCTGCTGGCCTGGATCGTGCAGCGCATTCTGATTTCGCTTCGCTTCGATGAGAAGCTCGGTCGTGGTACCGACGCAGTCACGGAGTGGTCACCCCGGCAGACACCGGCCCGGCTTGCAGGCCGGCTGGTCTTCTGGGTCTTTGTGGTCCTCGGCATTGCTGTTGGCGTGGATGCATTTGGCGCTTCGGCCAACTCGACCATCGCTTCGGGGCTGCTTGCCTATCTGCCGAAGCTGATCGGCGCTGGAATCATCCTGCTGGCGGGCAACATCGTGGGGCGCTTCCTGTCACGCGGCGTGCTTATTGGCGCAGTCAATATGAACCTGCAGTATGCCCGCCTGCTGAGCTTGGGCGTGAAGTGGCTGGTACTGGTGCTCACAGCCGCTATGGCCCTCGACCATCTGCAGATCGGCCAGAAAATTGTCGACCTCGCCTTCGGCATTCTCTTCGGCGGCATCGTGCTGTCGCTTGCGCTCTCCGTCGGGCTCGGATCGCGTGACGTCATCTTCCGATCCATCGAGCGCGAGACAATGCGTGCCTCCGGAGCGCCCGCCGCGGAGGAGGAAGAGCAATTGCGGCACTTCTGAAACGTCTCGCGCAGAAGCGCCGCAAAAACGGCGTTAGCTGTGCCCAAGCACCGGATGCGGCTCGTACGGCTCTTCGAGCGACCGTATCTCTTCCGGCGAGAGTGTAACGTCCAGCGCATTCAGCGCATCTTCCAGATGTTGCACCTTGCTGGCCCCCACGATGGGTGCGCTTATTCCCGGTTGTGCCAGAACCCAGGCCAGCGCGACCTGCGCATTGTTCACGCCGCGCTTTTGCGCGATCGCTGTTACTCGATCCACAACTGAGAAATCCGAATCTTTGTAGTACAACCCCTGCGCATACTCGTCGGTCGTGGCGCGCAGCGTGTTCCCAAAGCCTTCACCTTTTTTACGGCTCCCGGTAAGGAAGCCTCGTGCCAGCGGACTCCAGGGAATCAGGCCGATTTTCTCCGCTCGGCAGAGCGGGATCATCTCGCGCTCCTCTTCGCGGTATACCAGGTTGTAGTGGTTCTGCATGCTGACGAAGCGTGCCAGACCATTCCGGCGCGAAAATTCCAGCATCTTGAGAAACTGCCAGGCGTACATGGAAGATGCACCGATGTACAGCGCCTTGCCGGCGCGCACCACGTGATCGAGTGCTTCCAGCGTCTCCTCAATAGGAGTCTCCGGATCGAACCGGTGGATTTGGTAGAGGTCGACGTAGTCGGTTCCAAGCCGGCGCAGGCTGGCGTCAATGGAGTGCAGGATATGTTTGCGCGACAGACCGCGATCGTTTGGGTCATCACTCATCTTATTGAAGACCTTGGTGGCGATTACCAGCTTGTCGCGGCCTGGCCCGAACTGCTTCAGCGCCTTGCCGGTGATCTCCTCGCTGCGGCCTACCGAGTACATATCGGCTGTATCGAAAAAGTTGATGCCCGCCTCCAGCGCGCGACGAAAGAAGGGAAGCGACTCCTCCTCTTCCAAAACCCATTGCCGCCATTGCTTTGAGCCATAGGTCATCGCTCCCAGACAAATCCGCGAGACCTTCATTCCAGTGGAACCGAGATTCACGTATTGCATACACGCTCCTAGAAGCTTTGATTGCGCTGAGTAGCCTTACGATTCGCAACCACGCTGACGCAGCAGCCTGCCGTTCTTCAGAAAGAAGGATTACGCGATGCTGATTTCGGTGTAGGTTCCCATCACATCGCGCAGGGCTGCGCATACCTCCCCAACAGTGGCGTAAGCGCGCACGCAATCCAGGATGTAGGGCATCGTATTGGCAGAAGAGATCTGGCCGCGGCTGGCGCCGGGCTCTTCCGCCGCCGCTGCTCGCAATGCTTTCAGCGTTCTTTCGACGGTTTCCTGTGAGCGCTTTGCTCGCAGCCGCTGAAGCTTTGCCGTCTGCTGATCGCGGGCAGTCTCGTCGATGTAGAGAATCTCCTGCGGCGTTTCGTCGATGACGTATTCATTGACGCCGACGATGATCTTTTCCTTTTTCTCCACCGCGCGCTGGTAGGTGTAGCTGGCCTCGGCAATCTCCTTTTGCGGAAAGCCGTGTTCGATCGCTTTCACCATGCCACCCATGGCATCCAGCTTGCGGAAATATTCAAAGGCGCCGTCTTCCATGTCCTTGGTCAGTTTCTCGACGAAATATGAGCCGCCCAGCGGATCAACTGTATTCGCCACGCCGGATTCATACGCCAGAATCTGTTGGGTGCGGAGTGCGATGCGCGCGGCATCTTCTGTAGGCAGCGCGAGAGCCTCGTCGAAGCCATCCGTATGCAGCGACTGTGTGCCACCGAGGACGGCCGCAAGCGCCTGGATGGCCACTCGTGCGATGTTGTTCTTCGGCTGTTGCGCGGTCAGCGAGACGCCGGCCGTCTGGGTGTGGAAGCGCATCCAGGTGGAGCGCGGGTTCTGCGCGCCGAAACGCTCAGCCATGGTGCGATACCAGATGCCGCGCGCCGCGCGATATTTCGCAATCTCCTCGAAGAAGTCGTTATGTGCATTGAAAAAGAATGACAGCCGGGGGGCGAAGTCGTCGACCGCCAGTCCGCGGCGCAGCGCCCACTCCACATACTCCACTCCGTCGTAGAGCGTGAAGGCAAGCTCTTGCAGCGCCGTAGAGCCAGCCTCGCGGATGTGGTATCCGGAAATAGAAATGGGATTAAAGCGCGGCGTGTAGATCGAGCCGAACTCGAAGGTGTCCACCACCAGCCGCATGGAGGGGGCGGGGGGGTAGATGTACTCCTTCTGCGCGATGTACTCCTTGAGGATATCGTTTTGCAGCGTGCCGGAAATGTTCTTCCAGTCGGCCCCCTGCTTTTCCGCGACCGCCAGATACATTGCCCACAATACGGACGCGGGCGAGTTGATGGTCATCGACACGGTGACCTTTTCCAGATCGATACCGGAGAAGAGGATTTCCATGTCTTCCAACGAGTCGATCGCCACCCCGCACTTGCCGACTTCGCCTTCGCTCTCGGCATCATCGGAGTCGTATCCCATCAGGGTTGGAAGGTCGAAAGCCACGGAAAGGCCGTCGCCGCCCTGCGCCAGCAGATATTTGTAGCGGAGGTTTGTTTCCTCCGGCGTGGCGAAGCCGGAAAACTGGCGCATGGTCCAGAGTTTGCCGCGATAGCCGGTGGGATGTATGCCACGCGTGTAGGGCGGCTGGCCCGGCATGGGGAGGGCGAAGTCCTGCGGCAGGTCGGCTTCCGTGTAAAGGCGCTCGATCGGAAGGCCAGAGATAGTGGTGAAGCGTGCGTTGCCTTCCTCATCCACATTGATGCCGGTGCGTGCGCCGATGGGACGCTCCGGCGCTTTTGCCAATGCTGGCTCCAGTACGCGCTCGGTCCATTCACGCTCGGCAGCAGAGGGCTCGCGCCGGGATGCCGGCAGAGCGGTGGCTTGATCGGACATTGCTTCTCCTTCGGGACGCAGCAACAGCTGCGAAACTCTCAAGGCTAGAGGATCCGGCAGCAAGCAGCAAGCGATCCACCGGGCCGGAGGGAGATCAAAGAATGTTCACCGCGCGAGCCGCCAGCAATGCGATCGTAGCCAGCGAGATGCAGGACTGAAGCATCATCAGCAGCTTGGCCCAGCGCGAGAGCACCGGAACGTCGGTCGGCGAGAAGGCGGTGCTGGTATTGAAGGCGAGAAAAAGGTAGTCGACGAACCCAGGCGACCATCCGTGGGCGGGCGAGTCGGGGTCCGATGCGTCGAGAGTCATCTGCGGAAACAGAAATGAGCCTTCGCCGTGCACAGCGCGGCGGTCGCGCGCATTCGGGCCGCCGGCATCCAGCCGCCAGTACCACGATGCAAACACAAGAATGTTGCTGACCCACAGGACCGCAGAGGAACGCAGCAGGACGGTTGGCGTCAGCCGGTGCGCGGGCAACGAGGCCACCAGCAGCGTGAGTGACCACACGGTATCAAGAGTGACGATGCCGGTGATGACAAATCCCAGCCAGCGATTGAGTTGATGGCGGCGCATCTTCCGCGCCAATACGGAAGGAATGACCAGCATCGTCACCGCGACCAGCGGCACCCATGCCGGACTTGCCGCCAGCGAGCGGGGAAGCGCAATTCGCAGGCCCACAATCGCGAACAGGGCAAGCACCGCAGGCCAGCGCGCTTCCTGATTGGGGCGAGGGTTGGTCGAGACAGTCATTCGCGCGTTCGAGGACAAGAGTGCAGGAGCGCGCTCGTTCTCGCAAGTGCTGGCAGAGGCACGCTATCCCGGTGCATTCCGCGCCCGCTCCCAGGCCTTTGCGTACTTCCAGCTTACGTAGGCGGAGTGATAGAGGTGCAGCAGCAGGCCCTCTCGACCGTCCAGGAATCCAGCACGCAGCACGTAGTTGTAGAAGAACGTAGCCAGCGGGTTAAACAGCACGCCATTCAGAAATCCGATGAGGCTACGCCCGGTTCGGCCGCGTGCTTGCGCTAGTTCCGCGCCCAGCGTGCTGTAGCGCTGCATGTGGTCAAGATAGCTCGCCAGCGTTGGATATGTATCGTGCAGCAGGTCGCCACGCAATGTCTCTGTGTGACCGGCGAAATCAATGGTTTCGTGGACCGGCGTCTCGCGAAAGGCACCCTGGCCGCGGGGAAAGAGACGCAGCTTTGCATCCGGATAGTAGCCGCCATGACGCATCCATCGGCCGAGAAAGAGATTGCGGCGCGGCAGCGCATACGCGATGTTCGACCGGGGCGTCGCGATCGCCGTCTCGATGGATGCGGCAAGCTCCGGCGAGACGATCTCGTCGGCATCCAGCGAGAGTACCCAGTCCGAGGTGCAGAGCGAAAGCGCGTAATTCTTCTGCGCCGCGAAGCCGCGCCATGGCTCGGTGATGAAGCGCGCTCCATAGGAATGGGCAATCGATCGTGTGGCATCGGTGGATCCGGAGTCAACAACGACAATTTCGTCCGCCCAGGAGACGCTTGCCAGCGTCCGAGAAAGGTTTGCTTCCTCATTCAGGGTGATGACGGCAACGGAAAGGGTGGCGCGGCGGGGCGTCTCCATAAGCGTTTTGCGCTATGCGAGCGACACAGCGCCGCCGTCACCTGCCTGGTTGCCGAGATGCTGGTTGATGACACGCTCCACCACCTGTTTCAGCGTCTCACCGGTCTTTGGGAGCACGAATGCTGCCGCTGCCTCGGACCACTCCAGCTTGAAGGAAGTCGAGAGGGCGGAGATCCAGATCTGTCGCACCGGTGTATTTGGGGTGATAACGAACTTGCCTGCCGGCTCATCGAAAACCACGTTCAGAGCGCCGCTCTGTTCCTCGGCTTCGAAGCCGCCCGCCTCCTCGGCGTCGATCAGGCTGCGTTTCAGCGCTTCGAGTGCGGCGTCGGCATGTTTGCGGAAGGAGACTTCATCGAGCATGGCGATAGTGTAGAGCAGTGCTTTCGCCGCCGCTCAATTCAGGCGCTGAAGGCGCGCGATCAGCTTCTCAGCCAGACTCTCCCCGCTCTCAGACCACAACAAGCGACTGGATACCGGCAGGTTCTTCTGGATCGCCTGTGTAACATCGACCAGCTTTTGGATGTTCTGCTGCACGCGGGCCGCTGTTTCCGGCTCCAGCGCGACTTCCTCCTGCAGAAACGGCGCGTCGCTGCCGAAGTCGATGCGAATCTGCCCGTTCTGCTCGTAGCTGCCCTCGTCGAACTCCGGTCCAAAGCCGGTGACGCGGACAACGCGCGGCTCCTGGCGCCATTTGGTGTCGAGACTCCACTCGGTGCCGCCACCGGCTTCCGGCACCCACAGGTCCCATTTCACTTCAAATTCGTAAGCGCAGTCCTCGTGGAGGATCTCCATTGCCTCGGCAACGGCGGCTTCCGGCTGCGCAGCTTCGGTTTCTTCCTCGTCGTACACGCGCTGGTAGACCGGCGCTTCATTCCACGAAATCGGATAGACGGTGGCTGCGGTCACGGGGGATGCAGCTCCTGCACTGGAGAGCTGGCGCACCACGCCCACAATCGCCGGGCCTAGCGCGGCAAGGCGGAAGTTGGGGAACCACAGGCTCAGGTAGAGTTGATCTGCCACTTAAAGATTGTAATCGTGCCGGCCGCACCGGGTGCTGGCCGCACGGGCGATTGCGCCTTCGGCACGAGTAGTTGGGTTCGCCCTCTTTGGTCGCTCACGCTGGACTTATGGGCGACAATGGTTGCTGGCGAATTGATGAGCTACGGTATTTCATGATGAGGGCGCATAGCACAGGAGAGATGAGCGAAGCATGCGGATCACGATAGAGAGGTTGCGCACCTGGATCCTGGTGCTGGCTGGGGTGCTGGTCGCCGCGATCCTTGGCTTCTTTCTCTTCACGCGCTACCGGCTCAGCCACATCGGCCGCGATCTTCCGGGCCGGCTCGGAGTCAACATCCAGCAGGATGCCAACGGATTCACGTATTCGAAATCCCAGGGCGGCCACACGCTGTTTACGCTGCACGCCTCCAAGGTGATTCAGTACAAGGGCAACGGACGTGCAACGCTGCACAATGTCAGCATTACGCTCTATGGCAAAGATGGCTCGCGCAACGATCACGTGTACGGGAAGGATTTCGAGTATGACGCCGCGGAGGGCACCGCGCGGGCTCTCGGTCCGGTGCATCTCGATGTGCAGGCGCCGGCGGGCACGCGGGGCACAGCGCCACAGAACCGCACGGTGCGTGCCGAGACCAGCGGTGTGGTTTTCAATCAGAAGACCGGCGAGGCGCGCACCGACGAGCCGGTAACCTTTTCGGTTGCCGATGCGCAGGGGACTGCGGTCGGCGCTGCTTACGATGCGAGCGAAGGCGTGCTGATCCTGCAGAAGGACGTTCACTTCACGGCGCAGCTCACTAAGGGGCCGCTTGCGTTGGTGGCCGATCATGCCGAGTTCAATCGTGACACGCGCCAGCTCGCGTTGCTGAAACCTGACGCGCGTTATGCGGGGGAGCACAACTCCGCAGAGCAGGCATTGGTGTACTTCCGGCAGGATGGCACGGTCGAGAAGGCGGACGCCAGCGGTCGCGTGAATATGCAGGACGAGCAAGGCCGTGAGCTGCACGCCTCAGCAATGGAAGTTGTGATGGACGCGCACGGCAACACGCAGCGGGCAACGCTTGATGGCGGACTGCTCTTCTCCGCGAATGAAGGCCCGCATTCCATCCATGGAGACGCGAACTCCGGCATCCTGCAGCTCGGCCCGGACGGAGAACTGAAGCGCGTCGAGATGCATAATGCCGTGACGGTGGTGGATCAGGAGATCGGGCCGGCCAATGACCCACACGGCTCTGTGACACGTGAAGTCCGGGGGGCCACGGTTGTCATCGATCTTGTGACCTCGCCGCAGGGGCACGCAGAGGCGCAGAAGCTGATGGCCTCCGGCAATGCGGTGCTGACCGAGCACACCATCTACTCCGATTCGCCACCGCAGAATACGGTAATGAAGGGTGATGTGATCCAGGCGACGCTGCGCGAGGGACGTGCTCTGGACGCGCTGCATGGGCAGGGAAATACTTTCCTGACGAATACGAATCCCAGCGGCGTGAGCCAGACCAGCACCGGAGACACGCTGGATATCTCGTTCGCGCAGGAGCCTGAGAAGGAGGCCAAGCTGAGGCCGAATGATATTCCGCCCAGTCTGATTGAACGCGCGGTGCAGCGCGGCCATGTGACGATCGTGCAGATCAAGCCGGGCGCGACCGACAAAGAAAAACCGTGGCGCAGCCAGGCCACCGCGGAAATGGCAACGCTCGATGGGCCGCGCCAGATTTTCCATCTTGAAGGCTCGCCGCGGCTGAACGACGATGAGGCGGAGATGACGGCGCAGATGATCGACTTCTACCGGCTGAGCGGGGCCGTGACTGCCGACCACGATGTGAAGGTGACCTTCCGTCAGGGAGCCAGCGCGCAGGCGCCTGTGCACGCCGTTGCCGAAAAGGTGTTCTTCGATCACGACCGCGATGAAGCCATCCTGTACGGCGGCGCGCAAGACGCGCGGCTCTGGCAGGCGGCAAATTCTGTTGCGGCCTCCACCATTGTTCTGGACCGGCACGATCAGACGCTGCTTGCTCCGGAAAAGAATGGCGAGGGCCGGGTACACGGGGTCTTCGCTGACCCTGGATCGAAGGCGACTGGGAGCGAGGCGGTGATTCGCGTGGATGCGAACTCGCTCGAGTACTCTGCAGCGGAGCGTCGAGCCACCTTCCAAGGCAACGTAGTAGCGCAGCAGGCAAATGGAAGGCTGCGTGCCGATCACGCCGAACTCTTCATGACGAAGAATGCGGTTGCGGGTGCGGCGGCGCAACGCGTGCCGAATCCGCGCGGCACGCTGGATCACATGGTCGCCGAAGGCAACGTGCAGGTGGATGAAGGCGTGCGTAAGGGCCAGGGAGAGCGCCTGGTCTACACGGCCTCGGACGGAAAATTTGTACTCTACGGCCACGCCGGGCGGCCAGCGCACATGGCCGACCCGGAACATGGAATGGTATCGGGCGCCGCTTTGATTTTCACCAATCGCGGTGATAGCGTCGAGGTGGATGGCGGGAATGCCCGCGCTGTGACGGACACACAGGTCCCAAAGTAGCAGCGTGAGATCGCCGGGATGAACGAGGCACGTTGCAGAAGCTCCATACCGACGAGATCGCGAAATCCTACAAGGGGCGCCAGGTCGTGCGTGGCGTCAATCTCGAGATCACTCAGGGTGAGGTCGTGGGCCTGCTCGGTCCCAACGGCGCCGGTAAAACTACCAGTTTCTACATCATTGTTGGCCTGATCGCGCCCGATTCGGGCCGCGTCCTGGTGGATGGCGAGGACATCTCGCGTGTTCCCATGTACCTGCGCGCGCGACGATACGGCATCAGCTATTTGCCGCAGGAGCCCTCGGTCTTTCGCAAGCTCACGGTGGAGGAAAACATCCTGGCGGTGCTGGAGGCGCAGGCTATCTCCTGGGAGATGCGCCGCGCCCGGGCAGAGAAATTGATCGATCAGCTAAATCTGGGCCATATTCGCAAGACGCGCGGTTACGCGCTCTCCGGCGGGGAACGGCGGCGCGTCGAGATTGCGCGCTGCCTGTGCATCCAGCCCTCTTTCATCCTGCTGGACGAGCCTTTCTCCGGCATTGATCCGATCGCAGTCCTCGACCTGCAGGAAATCATCTTCGATCTCAAGGCGAGCGGCATAGGCGTTCTGATCACGGATCACAACGTCCGCGAGACGCTTTCGGTCACAGATCGCGCCTACATCATCAATGATGGCAAGATCTTCCGACACGGAACGCCGGACGCCCTGGGCCGCGATCCCGAAGTGCGCCGGGTCTACCTGGGCGAAGGGTTTTCGCTCAACTAGCCTTCCGTCTGCCGCTCCCGTGTGATTACCGGTGATGCGTGCGGTGAAAAGGAAAGGATGCATCTGGCTTCCCGGCCTTGTAAGCTGTAAGCAATTCAGCAACCAAACATAGGTGACGATGGCGCTTCTCCAACCCAAGCTGAGCCTCAAAGTGGCTCAACGTCAGATACTGACCCCTGGCCTCATGCAGATGGTCAGCGTGCTGGCGCTGAATAAGCTTGAGCTGAGGGAAATGATCCAGTCGGAGATGGCGGAGAACCCGGTCCTTGAAGAGATCGAGGAGAGCGTCCCGCTGCTCGATGATGTCGAAGGGCGCCAAGCCGAGCGGGAACGCCCAGTGGAAGAGACCGCGGCTTCCGTCGAGACACCCAAAGAAGAAAAAGATCCCTTTGCGGAAATAGACTTCGGCTCTTATTTCCAGGATTACCTCGACCCCGGCTTTCGCAGCCCTGGCAGTTTCGAGGCTACCGACAAGCCTTCTTTTGAGAACTTTCTCTCGCAGCCGGACACCCTGACCGACCATCTCGCGTGGCAAATCGGTTCGCTCAATATTGCCGCTGCGTTGCGTGAGGCAGCCGAGTACATCATCGGCAACCTGAATGAGGACGGCTATCTGCCGGCAACGGAGGAGGAGCTGCTCGCGGGCTTTGTTCAACAGCAGGAGAGCAAAGAAACCCACGAAGCGGCGCGGGTGCTGCTGGCGGAAGCGCTGGAGATCGTGCGTTCACTCGATCCCAGCGGGATTGCAGCGCATGACCTGCGCGAGTGCCTTGCTCTCCAGATTCGGCAGCAGGAGCACGAGTTCGACCTGATCTTCGGGGAAGCCGACATTGCAATCGAAGACGAGCCGGATGTCGTTACGCGTCGCGCGCTCTTTCATACGGCAGCGCAGATCGTCGACCATTGCCTGCCGCTCCTGCAGAAGCGGGATCTTACTGCGCTCGCCCGAGCGGTCTCGAAATCACAGGAGCATGTTCAGCAGGCCGTGGACCTGATCCGCGCGCTCGATCCCAGGCCCGGACAGCGTTTCAACCGGACTGAAGCCCGTTTAATCGAGCCCGACGTGGTCTTCGTCAAACGCGGCGACGAATTCGTCGTGGTGATGAACGAAGAAGATGTACCGACCCTTCGCCTTAACCAGGGCTATCGCAGGATGCTGGCTCAGCCGGACACCGAGCGCGAGGTCAAGGAATACGTGAAGGAGCGCTACCGCTCCGCATTGCAGTTGATTCGTAACATCGAGCAGCGTAAAAGCACCATCCTGCGTACCTGCGAAGCCATTGTCCGCCGTCAGCCGGAGTTCTTGGAAAAGGGCGTCGACGCGCTGCGGCCCATGATGATCAAGGATGTTGCCGAAGAGATCGGCGTCCATCCTTCCACTGTCAGCCGGGCGGTTTCGAATAAATACGTGCATACGCCGCAGGGGGTCTTCGAGCTGCGCTTCTTCTTCTCCGAGGCTGCCGGAGGTCCCGAGGGTTCTAGCACTCCGCTTATGCTGCTCAAGCGCAAGGTGAAAAAGCTGATCGACGAAGAAGATCCCAAAAAGCCTTTGACGGATGACTTCATCGCCAGCGTGCTGCAATCTCAGGGCATCCAGGTTACCCGCCGGACGGTCGCTAAGTACCGCGAAGACATGAGGATTCCGAGCACGCACCAGCGCCGGATGCGATCTTGAGGAATGCACTGCGTCCTCTGGTGTAGGATCATCTCCCTTCACGGGATTTGCATCTTGTTACCTAGGAGGATTGCTTATGCAGGTGGAGTACACCGGTCGTCAGACCGCGATTACCCCTTCACTCCGTCGCCTGGCAGAAGAGGGCCTGGATCGAGTCAGCAAGGTAGTGGGCAGAGGCTGCAGCGCTCACGTCATTCTCACCGAAGAAAAATACCGGCAGACAGCGGAAGTCACCGTGCAAACCCGGTTTCAGACGCTCGTCGGCTTATGCGAATCGTCCGTTATGGAAACAGCGCTGCGCGATGCGCTGGCCAAGGCCGAACTCCAGGCTATCAAGCATAAAGACAAGTTCCGCGCCCGCACGCGTGAGCCCAAGGACGGCAAGACCGCGCACGAGCCCGAACTTGCCCGTCCACGCAACAACCGCATTTCCGTTACTGCACTGCCGGACGTGGCAGAACCCATTCTTCCGGCGTCGAGGACTGTATCCAAGCCGGCAAATGGAAATGGCAACAGCCGCAAGCCAGAGCCAGTGAAAGTACACAGCCCATCGCATGGCACGGCAATTGCCGAGCCACACGTCGTCTACTGCGACGACTGCGTGGCCGAGCGTTCCATGAGTCTTGACGAGGCAGTCAAAGAATCCGAACTCCGGGATAAAGACGTATTCGTCTTCCGCGACCCGGGCGGGGACCTGCAGGTGCTGCACCGGCGTCGCGACGGCGTCATGGAGCTGATCGCGCTGCCATATTGACCTGAAAGATGCGGAGATTCGCAAGCGGGCGCCCCGGACGAGGCGCCCGCGCCGCATTGGCACGCCGTCCGTCGCATTTTGGATGGAATTCGGCGAAACGATCGGAATGTGAGGCCTAACGGCAAAAGAAATGCTTTAGCATGTGGCCATGCCGCGCAAAGACGCACCCCCGGCGAGCCCGCGTCTGGCTCGGATTCCAAAACACGACACCACCCACGCGCCGCACGACGGTCTGCCGCGCGAACTCGTTATCATTACCGGACTCTCCGGTTCGGGCAAGGCGTCGGCCCTCAAGGCATTCGAGGACCTCGGGTACTACTCGGTCGATAATCTTCCGCTGGACCTGCTGCCGGCATTTGCCGATCTTGTCCGGCAGTCCGCGGAGATTCAGCGCGCGGCTCTGGTTGTGGACGTACGCGAAGGCCAGCGCCTGGACAAGTTTCCCGAGTTGCTGAGCAAGCTGCGTAAGGTGCTGCCGACGCAGGTCTTCTTCCTTGAAGCGTCCGATGCGGTATTGCTACGCCGTTTCTCGGAAACCCGGCGCCCGCACCCGCTGGGCCGGACGGAAACGGTCGTCAAGGCGATCCATGCCGAGCGGCGCCTGCTAGACCCCATCCGCAAGGTAGCCGACGAGGCGGTGGATACTTCGCAGCACAACGTGCATGAGTTGCGCGCGTTTATCCTGAGCAAGTTCGAGCGCGGCAGCCAGACGTCAGCCCAGAACCTGATGGTCTCATTCGTCAGCTTCGGCTACAGGAACGGCGTCCCGCTCGAGGCAGACCTGGTCTTCGATGTGCGTTTTCTACCCAACCCACACTTCATTCCTGAATTCCGGCCGCTGACCGGCAAGCATCCTAAGGTCGCGCAATATATCCGGCAGTTCCCGCAGACCGGGGAGTTCCTGGACAAAACGACGGAGATGCTTCTATTCCTTTTGCCGCACTATATTCAGGAAGGGAAGAGCTATCTGACTGTGGGCTTCGGCTGCACTGGAGGCCAACACCGCTCCGTGATGATTGCCGAAGAGATTCGCAAGCGGCTGGCGAAGGCCGGGTACCGGGTCAAGAGCACGCACCGGGACATGCCGCACTGACAGGGCAGCGGTTAGTCCATCTCGCTACAATAGCCGCATGTATCCGCAACAACTGACGCGGTGTCGTCCGGCTGAAGCTTCAGGATGTCTCGCTTCGGAGATGCATCGTTGAGCGGATTTCGGCGGATCGGGCGGCTGCTGTTCTATGTGCGCCGCTATGCCGTACAGGGGCTGGCAGCCGTTGTGCTGCTTGCGGCAGTCGGGCTTCTGGACGCCTTCCGCGTCGTGCTGATCGGGCCGATCTTCAACACGGTTCTCAATCCAAAGTCGCCGGAGCGCGATCTCAGCCTCTTTGGTGGGCGCCTCCACTTCAGCCTGCAGCAGATTGTTCCATCGCATTTCCACAACCCCTGGAGCGTCGTCGCGTACGCGCTGATTGTCTCGACGGTGTTGAAGGGCATTTGTGATTACGCGGGCACCTATCTGGTGAATTACGCAGGCTTTGGCATGATCACGGACATGCGGGACGACCTGTATCAGGCCATCCTGCGCCGCTCCGTTCAGTTCTTCCAGAAGCACGCCACGGGCACCATTCTTTCCACGATCATCAATGACATTGAGCGCGTGCAGTTCGCCATGTCATCCGTCCTGTCGGAATTTCTGCAGCAGTTTTTCACTCTCATCTTCACTGCATGGTTCGCAGTGATACTCGGCGGAAAGCTGGCCTGGGTGCTGCTTATTTTCGTGCCCGTGGTCGTCAGTTCAGCGCGGCGCGTGGGCAGAAGCGTCCGCCACACGACGCGCCATGGGCAGGACAAGCTAGCCGAGATTCAGAACATCCTGCACGAGACCATTACCGGCAACCGCATCGTGAAGGCCTTCACCATGGAGCGTTGGGAGACGACCCGCTTCAAGGAGGCGGCACGCCGTCTCTTCCGGGCAAATCTCAACTCGGTGCGGGCACAGGCGATCAGCTCGCCGATGATGGACATCATCGGCGCGATCGCCATTGCACTGCTGCTTCTGCTTGGCCGTGAGCAAATCAACAAGGGAGCGCTCAATGTAGGCACCTTCTTTGCTTTCATCGTGGCCGTCTTCAAACTGTACGATCCGGTGCGTAAGTTCGCGCTCTTCTACAACAGCTTCCAGCAGGCGCTTGGCGCGTCCGGCAACATATTCCAGTTCATGGATGAGCAGGACACGGTCCGCGACCGGCCGCACGCGAAGACACTGAAAGCATTCCGTAACGAGATCCGCTTCGAGAACGTGCGCTTCTCCTATGCGTCCGAAGAAGGCGAGAAAGAGGTCCTCTCGGACATCAATCTCCTCGTTCCGCGCGGCGAGGTAGTGGCCTTCGTAGGCCCCAGCGGCGCGGGGAAAACCACTCTGGTGAATCTGATCCCGCGCTTCTTCGACGTTACCGGCGGCCGACTGCTCGTGGATGGTCATGACGCACGCGATCTCAAAATCGACTCCCTCCGTAGACTGATTGGGAACGTCACACAGGAAACCATCCTGTTCAACGACACAGTACGAAACAACATCGCCTATGGACAGCCGGATGTATCGCTCGAAAAAGTGCAGGAGGCTGCCCGCATCGCGCTCGCGCACGATTTCATCTCCGCGATGCCGGAGGGATACGACACGGTGATCGGTGAGAAGGGTTTTCGCCTCTCCGGTGGAGAGCGCCAGCGTCTCGCGATCGCCCGAGCATTGCTCAAGAACGCGCCCATCCTGATTCTTGACGAAGCGACCTCATCGCTCGATACCGAGAGCGAATCGCTGGTGCAGGCCGCGCTCTCCAATCTCATGCAGGGCCGCACGGTCTTCGTGATCGCGCATCGGCTCTCCACTGTACGCCGCGCCACCCGCATCGCAGTAGTGGAGGCCGGGCACATCACCGCTGTCGGTTCGCATGACGAGCTGCTGCACACCTCGCCTATGTATCAGCGTCTGTATCAACTGCAATTTGCCAGTGACGCGGACGCAACCGAAGCCACAATCGCCGCAGGAGCCAGGATTTGAGCAAGCAAGTACCCTCTCAGCCCAAGAGCGCGCCGCCCATCTACTCGATGACCGGCTTCGCCCGCCATCGCGAGCGCCAGAGCGAATCGCTGGGTTGGACGCTCGTGCTCAAGGCGGTGAATCATCGTTTCCTGGATCTGCACATGCGCATGCCGACCGGTTCGGAGGGGCTGGAGATGCAGTTGCGGCGCCAGCTGAAATCGGTGATCTCGCGCGGGCATCTTGAAGTGACGCTCACCATCGAGCGCACTTCGCAGCAGCAGGTGGAGATGGACCATGCCCTGGTCTCCAGCTACATCGCAGCCTTTCGCACGGCAGCAGCCGAGCATCGCCTGCGCGAAACGCCCAGCCTGCAGACAATCCTGCAGCTTCCCGGCGTTTTTCGCAGCAGCGCCCAAGGCGGGGGCGGCAACGGCGGCCCGGATGTGCGCACCGCGGAAATGGAGCAGATTGAGGCATCCGTGCTCGCCGCATTGCCCGAGGCCGTCTCTGCTTTGCAGGCAATGCGCGGGCAGGAAGGCGCTGCGCTTGCGGCGGAACTTCGCGCAATTACCGATCGCATCCTGACCGCAGTGGATTGCATCAACGAGCTGCACGGGCCTATGCAGACGGCGCATTTCGAGCGTACCAGCGCACGCATTTCCGCTTTGCTGGGAGGCGTGGCAGACCGCGAACGCCTGCTGCAAGAAGCTGCGCTGCTGGCTGACCGCAGCGATGTGAGCGAAGAGCTGGCCCGCCTCCGCGCGCATGTCGAGCACTTCCGCCAGATGCTGGATGCGGGCGGGGAAGTAGGAAAGAAGCTCGATTTCCTGCTGCAGGAGATGAACCGCGAGGCAAACACCTTGCTCTCGAAGACCGCCGGGATTGCCGGCGCCGGCACGCAGGTGACAGAGATGGGCCTCAGCCTGAAGTCCGAGATCGAGAAGGCCCGCGAGCAGGTCCAGAATCTCGAGTGATGCAGCCCCCTCCCACCAAAGCTGTAGGCCGGTTCCCATTCGCCATTGGTCTTCTCGACGCCTCATGCGAGAATCAAACTATGAGGAGCCAAAGATGCTGAGCGCATTTGCCCTTCTCGGGACACTCGCTGGTCTGGCCTTCAGCCTCGCTCTGCTCTTTCTGCCCACACTCCTGGCAAAATTCCGCAATCATCCGAACACGGCTGCGATCTTTCTCGTCAACCTCTTCTTTGGCTGGACCTTCATCGGCTGGGTCATCGCGCTATTCTGGGCGTGCACGCGGCCAGCCTCGCCGATTCTCTACACGCCGGTATATCCGGCCGTGATGGTTCCACGACACTATCCGGCGGTAGCGAGTTCCGCCGTATCTATCCTTCCCCCGCAAATGCCGTATCGAAGGGCAAGGTAACGGAGCGCGCTTGGCAGGCATCCTCTTCATCATTTCCGCTCCCTCCGGGTCAGGAAAATCCACCCTGGTCAATCAGCTGCGGTCCGATGTTAGCGGTCTCGATTTTTCAGTTAGCTACACGACGCGCGAGCCACGCGGCTCAGAGCAGCAGGGGCGCGAATATCACTACGTGGACCGCGCCACCTTCGAGCGCATGCAGCAGAATGGCGAGTTCCTCGAATCCGCGGACGTCTTCGGGAACCTCTATGGGACAGCCCGTCACGCGCTGACCGATGCCGTCGCGCATGGCAACGATCTGCTGCTGGACATTGACGTGCAGGGGGCCGCGCAGGTACGCCGGCAGATGCCGGAATCCGTAAACATATTCGTTATGCCCCCCAGCCCACAGGCGCTGGAAACCCGCTTGCGCAACCGCAGCCGGGCGGAAGGCAGGGTCTCCGAGGAGGTCATCCAGCGCCGCCTGACCAAGGCCCGCGTAGAGATTGAGAACTACGACGAATACGGCTATATTCTCGTCAACGATGTGCTTGACCATGCCGTAGAAGAGCTGGAGGCCATCGTTGCAAGCGAGAGGTTTCATCGGGGCCAACTGACACGCGCCGCAGTGGATATGGATCGTCTGCTGCCTATTGCAGACCGTTGCAGGCGCGGTCACGCGATGGACCGCGTGATTCCGGTATTGACATCGTTCGGTGTCACCGAACCGGCACGCACTCGTTAACGGTTGGAAAGCTTCAGGAGGTCACACTATGGATATCAAGCAGGGTTTCGATAGCAACTATCGTTACGTTCTGGTGGCCGCTCGTCGCGCCCGCCAGTTGCAGGGCGGGTCGCAGCCGCTGGTGAGCACCCACTCCGGCAAGGCCTGTCGTGTAGCCCAGGACGAGCTCGACGCAGGGCTCGTCGGTTATCAAGACAAACCAAAGGCGGCAGCGGGTGACCCGCCGCTAAACACCTTCGCGCGTTAAGGCGAAAGATCCAGCCGTCTCTGCCGGAGTAAAATCTAGCTCTATGAAGGTCACGGTCGGTGTCTCCGGCGGAGTCGCTGCCTACAAGGCCGCGGAGCTTGTACGTGCGCTGCAGGCGAAGGCGCTGGACGTGCATGTGGTCATGACGGAGGCGGCGACGCGCTTCGTCCAGCCGCTCACGTTCGCCGCACTCACCGGCCACAAAGTGATCACCGGCCTTTGGGGCACGGAGCAGTCCGAACCCAACGTCGACTCAGCTATTGAGCATATTGCCGTTGCGCAATCCACGGATCTTCTGGTCGTCGCCCCGGCTACGGCGGACCTGTTGGCCCGCTTCGCCCATGGGCTCGCCAACGACTTTCTGACCACGCTGTATCTGGCCACGCCCGCACCCGTTGTCGTCGCGCCAGCGATGAACAGCGAGATGTGGGCGCATCCTGCCACCCAGGCAAACCTGCGCACTCTGGCAGACCGCAATGTTCACATCGTCCCGCCCGGCGTGGGCGATCTGGCCTGCGGCATGGTCGGCCCGGGACGCCTGGCCGACGTAGAGGCCATTGTTAAGGTAGTACTTGAACAGTTGGATCAACGGATCAGCCCTCCGAAACGCGACCTTGCCGGAGAGATCATCCTGCTTACCGCCGGTGGAACGCGCGAGGCCATCGATCCCGTGCGCTATCTAGGAAATCGTTCCAGCGGCAAGATGGGTTATGCGTTGGCCGAAGCCGCCATAATGCGCGGTGCTCGAGTGATGCTGATTTCCGGCATCACGCCACTTATGCCGCCAGCCGGCGTCGAGTTCGTTCAGGTGACCAGCTCGGATGAGATGCGCGCCGCCGTCCTGAGCCGCCTCGCCGAGGCGACGATCGTCATCAAGGCCGCCGCGGTTTCCGACTACCGCCCCAAAACTCTGGCGCCCCAAAAGATCAAGCGGCGCGAGGCCATTCAACTGGAGCTTGAGCCAACGGCCGATATCCTTGCCGAGGTCGCCGCTACTCGAGCCGCCGGCACGCTTGTCATTGGCTTCGCGGCGGAAACCGAAGATCACCTGCAGCACGGCCGCGACAAGCTGCTGCGCAAAGGCGCAGACGCGCTGGTGTTGAATGATGTTGGCCGGCCCGGCGTCGGCTTCGACTCCGATCGCAACGCGGCTACCTTCCTCACTCGCGACACCGCGATCGAGCTGCCCGAGATGTCGAAGCGCGATCTGGCCGACCGTATTCTCGACGAGGTGCGCTCGCTGCGCCGTCCCGCTTCGATTCTGGATGAGACCTCGCCTGCCGGCGCTGGATCATATCCGCGATGACGCCGGTGCTTCAGGAGCTTGCGGCACGTCTTGAGTTCTACCGCGAACTTGGCATTTATGATTTCTACCGGCGTGCTGTTCCCAGCGTCGCCGTCGACGCCGCAGCTCCCGAGGAAACGGCACTCGAAGCGACGGCGGCCGCCGCACGTGTGCCAGAATCAACCCCGGAATCCATTCCAGAACCAATCGCAACTCCTGGGCCGTCCACAAACACCATCACCGCAATCGAGGAGAACGTCATTCCGCGCCGCGTTACCGTCAGCGATCAGCCCGTCCCGCCTCTTGTCTCCTTCGGTCCCGTTCTGGCTGCTGAGCAGCGTCACAACGCGTTGGAGGCGGTCCGTGAGCTTATCGGCGAATGCCAGCGTTGCCAGTTGGCACAGGGACGGAACAAGCTGGTCTTCGGCGTCGGCGACCCGAACGCGCAGCTCATGTTCGTCGGCGAAGGGCCGGGTGCGGACGAAGATATGCAGGGCGAGCCATTCGTAGGCCGCGCCGGGCAGTTGCTGAACAACATGATCGGCGCCATGGGTCTGAAACGGGAGCAGGTGTATATCGCGAACATCGTGAAATGCCGGCCGCCGGGGAACCGCAAACCTGAACCGGAGGAAGCACGAACGTGCCTGCCGTTTCTGGAGCGGCAGATTGAGATCGTGCGCCCCCGCGTCCTGGTGGCGCTGGGCGCGACGGCAGCAACCTATCTGCTGGGGATGCGCGGCTCCATCGGAGCGATGCGCGGACGCATTCACGACTATCGCGGCATCCAGACCGTCGTGACCTATCACCCGGCGTTTCTTCTGCGCGATCCCACGCAGAAGAAAGAAGCGTGGAAGGACTTGCAGATGGCGATGGCTGCACTGGGCATCAAACCGCCCACTCGCGCTCCCCAGCCCTGAAGGGTCGCCAGCCGGCCATATTTGCCTGTCGCGCGAGCGGTTGGGATCGCTCGCTTCTGTCGATGAATTCTCGATCTGTGGCTACTCGGATTGAAGTCCGATGCCATGGCAAAGGGAGCTCGGGCACCCGCTGCAGGATGCCCTCGCGCTTGCTGCGATCGCCGGATTTATCAGGCAGGATTTACCAGGGTAGCGAGTCGCCCATATGGAAGTAGCCGCCCGTCGGGCCGTCGGCAGCCAGTAGCGCCAACTGCACGCTGGTCTTCGCTCCATCCGGAATTTCCATGGGGGCCGCGTCCGTACCCATATCTGTTTTCACCCACCCGGGGTGCGCCGAGTTCACTTTGATCTTCGTGTCCTTCAATTCCGCTGCGAGATGGACCGTGAAGGCGTTCAGTGCTGCCTTCGAAGCGTCGTAAGCGAGTGCCTTGAAACCGTAGATGGGGGACTTCGGATCAGCATGAAGCGCCAGCGAGCCCAGAATGCTGGATAGGTTTACGATACGGCCTTCCGGCGCTTTCTTGATCAGCGGCAAGAGCACCTGAGTCAATTCGATCGTGCCGAAGAAGTTTGTGTCGAAGGTGTCACGCAGCACAGATGAGCTGACGGAGCTGGCATTGTTCGGCGAGCCGAATGGTTCCTTCGAAACGCCGGCATTGTTGATGAGAATGTCGAGCTTGCCGTACTTCTTCTCGAAGTAGTTGTAGGCTTCCCGATAGTCAGCCTGCCTGGTGATGTCGAAACGAATAGCCTCGACGCTGGCTCCTTCTGCGCGCAGCTTTTCTGCGACTTCTTCGCCTTTCGCCGCATCGCGCGAGCCGATCACCACCGTAACGCCCTGCTTGCCCAATTGCCGTGCGGTCTCCAGGCCGAGGCCGCGATTTCCGCCAGTGATAAATGCAACTTTGTGTTCTTTCGCCATTCCGCTCTCCTCCTGCGTGGTTCTAGAGATGCGACAGCGCGGAAGTAGATTCATTGCGGCTCATGCACATCTTTCGTCCTGATAGTCTCGGGCCAGATGCCTGCCTTCTGCGATGTTGCTGTGCCGGTGCCGCTGGATGCGAACTTTACGTATCGCATCGATGCGTCGCATCCGCCGCCGCTCGGTGGCCGCGTCATCGTCCCATTCCGCAATGAAAAGCTGATCGGTGTGGTCACCCGCCTGCACGACGAGCCGCCGCCCGTCGAAGCAAAGGCGATCGAGCGGGTTCTCGACGAAGAAGCGATCGTCTCGCCGCAGTTGCTCGAGCTTGCCCGCTGGATCAGCCAGTACTATCTCGCTCCGCTCGGGGAGGTGTTACGCACCATGCTTCCGTTGGTGGCCGAAGTACGCAGGCAGGTCGTCTATCGCATCACGGAAACAGGCGTGCGCGCGCTGCAGGAAGGGGCAGAGCAGGGAAGCACGCGCCGCACACGCCGCACACCTGAGGAGCAGGCAGCGGAGTACGCGGTGCTGAATTATCTGCTGAGCGGTGAGCCGGCAAAGCGCACCGCACTGGCCCGCGCGACCGGAGCGACACGCGAGCTGATCGAAGGCATGGCACGCAAGAAGTGGATTGCGCGGGAGACTCAAGCAGCGCCGCGGGATGCGCGCCGCCTGGAGCGATACGCGATACTCGTGGACGTCGCCCGCTTGCCGAAGCTGAACGAAAATCAGCAGACGATTCTGGCTGCACTCGCGGGAGCGGGTGGCACCCTGCCGGTCGCGATGTTGCGAGCGTTGCCTGTGCCCGCCACGACGCTGGACACATTGGTACGGCGCGAGCTTATCCTCATCGAGGAGCGGCCGCTCGCTTTTCATCTCAGCGGATTGAAAGCGCAGTCCTTCGCACTGAATACGCAACAGCAACAAGCACTGGATGCGATTGCGCAACAGCTTGCCGCGGGCGGCTTCCGGGCGAACCTGCTCTACGGCATTACCGGATCGGGCAAGACCGCCGTGTACATGGCCGCGATGCAGCGCGCGCTCGATCTGGATCGCTCCGCCATTCTTCTGGTGCCGGAGATCGGCCTGACGCCCGCCACCGCAGCGCAGCTTCACTCGGCCTTCGGTAATGAGGTGGCGATGCTCCACTCCGCGCTGACACCGGAGGAGCGCGCGGAGCAGTGGCATCGCATCCGCCGCGGCGAAGCCCGTGTCGTGGTCGGCACGCGCTCCGCCATCTTTGCGCCGGTGGTGCGGCTGGGACTCATCATCGTAGACGAGGAGCACGACTCGTCTTACAAGCAGGAAGAGAATCCGCGCTACCACGCTCGCGATGTCGCCGTGATGCGCGCCAAGCTGGCGGAGGCGCCCGTGATCCTCGGGTCCGCCACGCCATCGCTGGAGAGCTGGCACAACGCCGAGCGCGGGCGCTACGGCCTGATCGAGATGCCCGAACGCGTCAATCAGCGTCCGCTGCCGGAAGTGGAGCTCATTGATATGCGGCAGGAGTTCCAGGAGACCGGGCAGGAGCAGCTCTTTTCACGCCGCCTGATTGTGGAAACGGAGACCGCACTGGCGCGCGGCGAGCAGGCGATTATTCTGTTGAATCGCCGCGGCTACTCCTTCGTCGTGATGTGCCGCGCCTGCGGCGAGCGACTGGAGTGCGAGAACTGCGCTGTCGCCTTGACTCATCACAGACATCCTGGATTTCAAGAGCCCGTTCCAGCGCCGGATAGCGAGCTCTATTGCGACGACTGCGTCAACGCAATCACGCGCGAGCGATCGCTCTCCTCGGCAGAGGCGCACGCCCGTGCCGGCCAGAGGTTGGAGTGTCACTATTGCGGTTTTCGTCGCACTGTGCCAAAGCTCTGCCCCAAGTGCGGCAGTGAGCATCTCTATTTTCTCGGTGCGGGATCGCAGCAAGGCGAGCAGCGCCTGCAGGAAATCTTTCCGCACGCGCGCATCGGCCGGATGGATCGCGATACCGTCCGCAGCCGGCATGACATGGAACGGCTGCTCATGCGGCTGCACTCGGGGGAGATCAACCTGCTGGTCGGCACGCAAATGATCGCCAAGGGCCATGACATCCATGGGGTCACGCTGGTCGGGGTCGTCGGCGCGGATTACGCGCTCAATCTCCCGGATTTTCGCGCGGCGGAGCGGGTGTTTCAGTTGCTGACGCAAGTCTCCGGGCGTGCGGGCAGAGGAGAGTCGCCCGGACGGGTGGTCGTGCAGAGCTATCACCCGGATCACTACTCGATTCAGTGCGCGCAGGCGCATGATTATCGCGGATTCACAGCCAAAGAGCTGAAGTATCGCCGATTCCTGCACTATCCGCCCTATGGCGTGATCGCGAATATCCTGGTGCGCAGCCAGCGGATGGAAGAGGCGGCAGGATGGGCCGCCACGCTGGGCAAATGGTTTCAGTCCGCGGAGCTTCCGGGCATTCGCGTGCTCGGTCCGGCTGCGGCGCCTATCGCGAAGATCAAACGCACGTATCGCTTTCACCTGCTGCTGAAGGCGGATCGCCGCGAGGCACTCTCCCGTGCCATGCGGGGAGCCCGCGAGTACGCTGAAAAGGCCGGCATTCCCCGCAGCGGGCTGGTGTTCGACATGGACGCGATCAGCCTGATGTGATGTGCCAGCCGCTATTTGGGCAGATGCGCAAGGAAGAAGTCGGCCATGAGGTGGCTGGCTTCGAGCGATTCAGGCAACTCGGGGTGATACCAGAAGGCATGCGGAAGTGCGTCGAAGACGACGAGGCGCGCATCCACGCCGGCACGGAGATACGCGCGATGCAGATTTGCCGTGCTGCTTAAGAGCGCATCGCGCTCACTCGAGACGAAGAGCGTTGGGGGCAACCCGTGCAAGTCAGCATAGATCGGCGAGAGCACCGGATCTTTGGGATCGGTTGAGCCCACGTAATAGGGGTCGTGCACGCCCCCGTCCGGCGGGTCAAGATGGCCGGCCAATCCGCGCAACGTGTACATCGCATACGAATCGCCCATATGTGCAAAGCTGTCAAGCGTGCTGAAGATGCCGAGCGCGGCAGGCATGGGCAGGGATAGCTGCTTCAGCTTCACCGCGAGCTCAGCCGTGATCACGGCCCCCGCCGATGTGCCATAGACGATGATGTGATCGGGCTTGTAGGTCTTCAACAGCTCTCTGTAGACAGCGACCGCATCGTCCACCGCCGCTGGAAAGGGATGCTCGGGAGCCAAGCGGTAAAGAACGGCTATCACCTTGATGCCGGTGTAGCCGGCGATCGGGATCGACTCTGCGAACGAGCCTGAGTCGGAGTTGAAACTGCCGCCATGCAGGTTCATGAGGATTTTGTCGCGATTGCCCGCAGCCATGTTGACGGGAGTCACGATACGGACTGCGACTCCGCCGACTGTCGTGTTCTCAATTTTGTTCGGGCAGAGCTTGCTCCATTCGGCATTTGAACGGACTGCCCATTCCTCCATGTTTCTGCGCCGGGTCGCGAGCGACTCAAGAGGAGCCTCATCGGGAACAACCTGACTGATAAATCTTTGCGCTTCAGGGCTAAGATCCTGCGGCACCGGAATAACGCGGGTGATGTGAGCTGTTCCATCCGCATCGATGTAGGTGGTGTCGCGGTCGGGTGCTTCGCTCGCTGAGGTGGACGATCGGGGCGGCGCCTGTGGGGCCGGCTGCTGGGCCAGCAGGGGTAAACCCAAGAAACACGCGCAGGCGGCGCGCACAATACAGCGCACGGTGACTCGCCTCGGGAGGGCAACCTTCCATTCGCCCAGCGGCTTAATCAATCAGGTGCAGCTCTTTTCCTGGTTTGAAGCGCACGGCTTTGCCCGGGGTGATTGTCACCTCTGCGCCGGTGCGCGGATTCCGGCCGATACCCGTCTTGCGGGGTCGCACGTTGAACACGCCGAAGCCCCGCAGCTCGATTCGTTCGCCAGCCGCCAACGCCTTCTTCAGGCTTTCAAAGATCGTGTCGACAGCCGCCTCTGCCTTATTGCGTGGGAGGCCAGTTCGTTCGATCACCCGGTGCACGATGTCCTGCTTGATCAAGGCATTCTCCAGAGCATTGGTTCCGCTTTGATGCCGAACAGCCCGGTTCAACGGGTGCCGCCCGAGCATTGTCATCTTCGATAGTGCCCTATTAAGATGCAGATTCGAAGAATAAAGTGCCGCGAAACCTCGATTGCTCTGTAATTTAGGCTGTCGGCACCTGATTGGGCAAGGAGCAGGATGGCAATCAAGAGTGACACATGGATCCGGGAGCGAGCGCTGCAGCATGGCATGATCGCGCCCTTCAGCGAAAAACAGGTACGGGAAGGCGTGATCTCCTATGGCCTTTCCTCCTACGGCTACGACCTGCGGGTTTCCGACGAGTTCAAGATTTTTACCAATGTCAATAGCGCCATCATCGACCCGAAGAAGTTTGACGAGCGCTCCTTTGTCACCGTCCAAGCCGAATCGGTCATCGTTCCGCCCAATTCTTTCGCGCTCGCCAGATCAGTGGAGTACTTCAAAATTCCCCGTGATGTACTCACCATTTGTGTCGGCAAATCAACTTATGCCCGCTGCGGCATCATCGTGAATGTCACCCCGTTCGAGCCGGAATGGGAAGGCTTCGTCACACTCGAAATCTCAAACACCACACCCCTCCCCGCGAAGATCTATGCCAATGAGGGCCTCTGCCAGATCCTTTTCTTCCAGTCCGACCAGGTGTGTGAGATCAGCTATGCTGATCGGCGCGGCAAATACCAGAAACAACAAGGGATCGTTCTCCCGAAGCTGTGACTGCAACTTAGGTAACAAAGAAACCGTCCCCGCAGATTTGACCTGGTGACCATAGTTAGTGTCTGATGGTTACCAGAACAACGCAGATCTGGGGAAACGGGGTGCGGAAGGCGGAGACGCCATTCGCACCCATCTTTTTTTGCCTTTTCGCTCTCTCCGCAATTTTTCCCTGCCCGCACGCTCTTTCACACGGCGCGGTTTGCATCTCACCAAAACGTAGATCGACGAAGTCCCGCAGCGGCCAGTATTTGAAACCGGCGGGCGACGTTCATCCCAACCTGGACCTAACCGTCCGCATGTAACGGAGAAGAGTCGAATGAGAAAGTTTTTCGCTGGTCTTGTCGTTGTGGGACTTGGTTTCGTGGGAACCGCAGTGACTGCATCTGCCGCCTCAAGCAAAACCGATCTGGACGCCCGTCTGGATGCGGCGACACGCGTCATCAATGAAGTTATGGCTACCCCGGATAAGGCGATTCCCGATGTGATCACAAAGAAGGCGACCTGCATCGCCGTCGTGCCCAGCATGAAAAAGGGTGCATTCGTTGTCGGCGGCCAGTATGGCCAAGGGGTCGCGACTTGCCGTACTGGACATGGATGGAGTGCTCCCGTTTTCTTCCGCATTGCCGGCGGCAGCTTCGGATTCCAGATCGGCGGTCAGGCGACGGACCTGGTTCTGGTTGCCGTGAATCAGAAAGGCTTCCAGGATCTGTTGAAGAACAAGGTCAAGCTGGGCGGCGATGCGGCTGCTTCCGCAGGTCCGGTGGGTCGCAACGCGCAGGCTGGAACGGATTGGAAGCTCAATGCTGAGCTGCTGACCTATTCGCGGTCCAAAGGTCTCTTCGCCGGCATCGATCTCACAGGCGACGATGTCTCGCAGAACGTCGATGACACGACCACCTTCTACAACGGTGCCAACAACTCCTTCGAGTCCATTCTGAAGGGCAACGTCGCCGTTCCTGAGTCGGCGAAACCATTCGTTCGTACCGTGGCAAAGTACTTCCACTCCTCGCAGGAGTAACTCGCTGCTTTTCCTTGAGGCCCGCTTCGCTGGCGGGCCTTTTGCTTGCGCAAATAACCGGAGTCGAGCAGACGCATTTACCATAGCTGCTTCAGGATGCGTCAGAGGCTCGAATATATAGTCATCTTCGTGCTGGTGCGCGGCATGGGCGCCTTACCGCGAGCGCTGGGCACGGGCCCTCGGCGCTGGACTTGGCGCGCTTGCCTTTGCCCTGACAAGCCGCCTCCGGCGCACCGGCGATCGCAATCTGCAGATCGCGTATCCGGCAAGCGATGCGGGCTGGCGCAGGCGCATTCTCCGGGTTCTCTACCGCAATCTCGGCCTGCACCTGGCCGAGTTCTGCCGGATGCCGCGCTACACCCGCGAAGGCACACAAGGCTTCATTCGCTATGCGGGCCTGGAGCACTATCTCGCCGCTCGGGAAGAAGGCCGCGGCGTGCTGGTGGTTACCGGCCATCTCGGCCTGTGGGAGCTGTCCAGCTTCTATCACTCGCTGATGGGTTATCCCATGAGCATGGTGATCCGGCGGCTGGACAATCCGCTGGTGGACCGCCTGGTGAACGGCATCCGCTGCCTCCATGGCAATGCAGTGCTGCACAAGGACGACTTTGCGCGCGGCTTGCTGGGCGCGATGCGTAAGGGCGATACGGTCGGCATCCTGATGGATACCAATATGACGCCGCCCCAGGGCGTCTTCGTGGACTTCTTCGGCATGCCGGCATGTACCGCATCCGGTCTTGCGCGCGTCGCTATGCGGACGCGGGCCGCCGTTTTGCCTGGCTTTCTCACCTGGCGTGAAGAGGAGAAGAAGTACGTGCTCGAGTTTGGCGAGCGCCTGGAGCTGGTGTGCACGGGCAAGGACGAGCAGGACATTGTGACCAATACGCAGATCTGTACGACTGCCATCGAGGAGTGGATACGCCGCTTCCCCGAGCAGTGGCTATGGGTGCACCGCCGTTGGAAGACACGGCCCCCCGGCGAGCCTTCGCTCTATAGTTGACGACATGCGACTCAGCGAACTCGCCACGAAAATCGGCGCAGAGCTCCGTGATTCTGACAACGACTCGTCCGTGATCGAGATCACGGGCGTAGGCTCGCCGTCGCTGGCCGATGCCACCGCAGCTCATCTTCGCGGAAAGCGAGGCTGCGCTCCACGATGCGCTTGCCAGCCGAGCCGCGGCGGTTCTTGTCAGCCAGCAGATCGCCAGCGATTGGGTGAACAAAGCAGGGAAGCCGCTGCTCGTTATTGCCCAGCCGAAACTTGCTTTCGCACGCGCTGCCCGGCTGCTTCGCCCGGCGGAGCAGCGCAGCGGCGTGGATCCTGCGGCACTTGTCGCATCCAGCGCCACGCTGGCCGAGAACGTCTCGATTGGGCCGGGCGCGGTCATCGAAGGGAATGCATCCATCGGCGCCCGCACCAGCATCGCTGCCGGTGTCGTCGTCGGCGCAAGCGTTCGCATAGGAAGCGATTGCCATCTTTACCCGCGGGTGGTGCTCTATCCCGGTACTGAGCTCGGAAATCGCGTGATCGTGCATGCCGGCGCGGTGCTCGGCTCGGACGGCTTTGGCTACGTGCGCGACAGCGCGACCGGCGAGTACACGCAATTCCCGCAGCAGGGACGGCTCATCATCGAAGATGACGTGGAGATTGGTGCAAACACCACGATCGACCGCGGAGCGCTCGAAGAGACACGCATCGGCCGCGGCACCAAGCTCGACAATCTGGTCCACATCGGCCACAACGTCGCCATCGGCCGCAATGTTGTCATCGCGGCGCAGACTGGCGTTTCCGGCAGCAGCAGCATTGGCGACGGCGCTATCGTGGGCGGGCAGGTAGGCATTGCCGATCACGTGGAGATCGGTCCCGGCGCGATTCTGGGCGCGCAAGCAGGAATCCCCTCGGGCAAGCGGATCCACGGGCCTGGCATCGTCTTCTGGGGAACGCCGGCGCGGCCGATCAAGGGTTATCTGAAGGAGCTTGCGACCCTGGCACGGCTTACACGGCGTTCGAAGTAGGGCCGAGGCGCGTCTTAGACTCTATGGCCATTGTTGTCATCGGCGGGCATTCGCGGAGCGTAGGGAAGACCTCGGTGGTTTCCGGCATTATTGCGCGTCTGCCGCACCTGCATTGGACCGCGTTCAAGATCACGCAATTTGGCCACGGCTTCTGCACCGCGGATGGCGAGCCCTGCGATTGCCAGACAGATGAGCACACGGTCGCGGTCAGTGAAGAGCGCGATCCGGCAGGCGGTACCGACTCGGCGCGCTATCTCGCGGCCGGAGCCATGCGCTCCTTCTGGGTACGCACACGGATCGGCAATCTTGCCGCGGCCATGCCGCGCCTACGCAAGGAATTCGCCGCGGCGGAGAATGCAATTATTGAGTCGAACAGCATCCTTGGCTTTCTGCGTCCGGATCTGTACCTGAGTGTGCTCGATTACGCGACTGCCGATTTCAAGGACTCCGCGCGTCTTTTTCTCGATCGTGCCGATGCCGTGCTGGTGAATGCGTGCGCGGAGCATCTCGCCCCGCAATGGCGCGGCGTTTCACCGCGGCTGATCGAAGGAATTCCGCGCTTTGCGATCATGCCGCCGGAGTACGTGAGTGACGCGGTTGTCGAGTTTGTCGAGAGGCGCCTCGGCTCCCTGGCTGCAGCGACCAAAACGCCGTAGACCTTGGTTGCGAACCACTCGCACAAACGCGAAGACCGGCGGAGCGAGAGGTCTGCTTCTCGCGCTCGCACCGGTCCGGATTAACCTCTTTTTGTTATTGCTTCACAAGCTGCCAATGGCCGTCGGTCATGACCAGCGACGCCGTATCGGCCTGCGGACCGGAAAGCGTCGTCGCCAGATCGGGAAATGCAGTCTTCATTTCCTGCGTATTGGCCCAGGACGCAGCGTCGCCGATCGTGTAGTGATAATTCACCTGCGCCGTCTTATTGCCGGAATTGTCCGCGCCGGTAGTGAAGTTATCGATGGACGAAACGTCGCGATGCCCATAGCAGAAGTTTCCATAGCCGGGCTGCGTCGGGTCAGGCGTCCATGCGCTGCGGCCCTTATCCGAGACGTCGTAGTTATTCACCTGCTTGGAGGCGATGATCATCACCTTCTTCTCACCCGTCGTGCGTGTCAGCAAGCCTGCATCGGTCAGCGCATCGTAGCCCTGTGTCTTAGCATCATCGGAAGTAGCCGCTTGCACCGGAAACTTCTTCGCTTGCGACCAGATGCAGACTGGATGCGCCTTGTAATAGTCATTTATGGCTGTTTCGTAGTTCATCTTGGAATCTGTTTTCTTGCTGCAACCAGAGGCAATGAGCAGACAAGCGCAGAGCGTGAATGACAATGTGGTAGATAGCTTCATCGGAAGAAAAAATCCTTTCTCCGCTTTGGATGCAGATATATCGTCGCAAAAGAGATGGCCTGTCGTAAAAGACAGGCCATCTTGCTGGATTCCACGGGCAACCTTGCAGCATGAATGCTGAAGGTTCAGATCATTAGAAGCTGAACCTGGCCTGCAGTTGCACCGTTCTGCTGCCCAGAGCGCTACCGGCTACGCCGAAGCCAGGGTTGGAACTGAACGTCCCATCAGGGTTCGCAGAGCCGACCGTGTTGTTAATGGATGAAGCATCGAGATTTGTTTTATTGAACACGTTAAAGGCGTCGGCGCGAATTTCCACCTTCGCGCTTTCACCCAATACGGGCATCTTTGGCAGGCCGAAAGCCTTCGACAGGCTGCCGTCCAAGTCGTTATAGCCGGGCCCGGTCAGGCTATTGCGCTGGATGCCTGGCTGCGGTGGTGCCGATACATTGGGGAAGTCGGCGTTATCGGCGAAGAGTGGCGCAGTGAAGAATCTCGTTGCATCGCCGCCATAGTTGGGATTGATCGACTGCTGAAAGTTCTTGTTGTCGGTCTTCTTGCCGTAACCCGGAACAATCGCCGCAGGACGTAACTGTGTATAGCCGCTGCCACCGTAGAACAGATTTCCGGCGGTAGTGTTGGTCGTGTAAATGGGATTGAAGGGGAATCCGCTGTGGAGATTGTAGATGCCGCTGACAGACCAACCGCCAGCCACCTTCTCCAGCCATCCATGCGATCCGCTAAAGATCACCGGCTGCCATAGCCCAAATACTTTGAAGGCATTAGCTACGTTGTAGTCGGAACGCCCATAAGCTGCATGTGAGTTGTAAGGATAGAAATCCTCCGAATACGGACCGGAGTTTTCATCCATGGCTTTTTGCCAGGTGTATTGTCCCTCGATCTGGAAGTGATGAGAGAAATTATGGCTGAGGGTAGTAATCAGTGCGTTGTAATTGCCTGTGCCGGTGTTGGAGTAGTAGCCGATCGCATTCGCCACCGGGTTGAGCGCCATGCCGTGATATGCAGCGACGACGTTGTAATTCGACTGCACATAAAGATGACGGGACTGACTTCCCTGATAGCCGACGCTGGCGACCATGTCGAAGGGAAGCTGGTACTGGGCATCGAGCGAGTAGTGGTAATTGGAGATGGTTTTCGGATTGGACTCGAATCCCGTGACGGAAATCGACGTTCCATTATTGGGCAGGTTGTTAGCTCCAAAGTGCGTGATAGTAGCTGGATTCGGAGCATAGCCAAAAATTGAATTGATGCTGGTTGCGGTCTCATACCTAATGTTGGCGCAGCTCGGTCCCGGGCAGGTGAAGTTGAGATTCACAGCGTTCGGTGGGTTGCCGTTGCCGTTTGCTGTGATCGCGATCTCATTCTGGTTGTAGTTAATGCCGAAGCCGCCGCGTACCACAAGCTTGCCGTTCGACTGCAGCGGCTGCCATGCAAAGCCGAGCTGCGGGCCGAAGTTCCACTTCTGCGGCTCATACAGCTTTCCGCCGACCCGGATGTTCAGGGCCGCCAGGTTATTCAGCCCGCGCAATACGTCCAGGTTGTTCTGCTTGGAATAAAACGCCCCGAAATAAGACCAGCGCAAACCGGCATTGATCGTGAGGTTCGGACGCACCTTGAAATCATCTTGCACGAAGAAGCCCCAGATGTTCACGCGATCGTCCTGTCGGTTGGCAAACGGAACACCGGTAGCTGAATTGAATTGGCCGCTCTCACTGTAGGGGGCATCGTTCGCGAAATCCCAGAGATTACGGAACGAGAAACTCGGACGCGCAGCGTACAACGGGTTATTCAGGTAATAGAGCCGCGTCAGATCGCCGCCGAGCTTGACGCTGTGACGGCCCAGGATCTTCGTGAGCACGTCGTTGTAGTCGTATGTCCATTGGTTCAGGTTGCTCGGACCCGGCGCGCCGAAATATTGGAAGGTTTGGCCGTTGGGGAAATTGCCGGTGTTATCTACGTTATCTTCCGGCAGGCCAAACGGAGCCTGTGGGTTAGTGTCCACCTCATTCCAGCGCCATCCTGCTGCGTTGGCTCGGGCCTGGTTCAGCAACGTGGGAGAGAAGGTGTGATTCCAGATCACGGAGAAGGCATCGTTGATCTGGTCGTGATGCCAGAAGTTCGCCGAGCGTACCGGGCCGTTGAAGTCCGTCGTCGAGACCGGTACCCAGTAAATGGCAAAGCTCACATGGTCTTTGGATGTCACGTCTGCGTCGAGACGCCCGCTCCATTGCGTCTGCGAAGTGGTGGTGGGGTTGACGGAATTGAAATATCCCAGGTCCGGGATGCCATCCAGTCCTCCGCCGATACCCGGGTTGCTGACCGACCCCCCGTAAGTCGGATCGGGAAGTCCCAGGCCGATCTTGAGTGGAGAGCCGACATCAAGACCCTGCGGTGTGGTCCTGCACTGGACTCCTTCCGTCAAGCCAATATCCGCGCATGTTTGCGAGATCAGGCCGTTAGCGGCGACGCCCTCACCTTTGAATCCGGTGTACGCGGAGGCGATGCTTCCCTTTGTAGCGGCAGAGGCGAGGAATTGTGGCGTCTCATACCAGCCCTGCGCGGTGGTGCTTGCGGAAAGCGGGCTGGTTTCGACATTGAAAAATGCAAAAATCCTGTTCTTCCAGATAGGGCCGCCGACGCTGCCACCGTAATTGTTAAAGCGGTTTTCATCGCGGTTCACGCCGCGAACCGCTGGAGGTCCTGGTTGGTTGGAACCGACGCCGTTCCAGCGTTGATAGGCGTTCAGTCCTGGACGGGATGCCTTGAAGAATAGGCTGCCGTGAACGTCATTGGTGCCGCTCTTCGAGGTCACCTGGATCTGGCCGCCGCTGAAGCGTCCTGACTCTGCGTCGTAGCTGTTGGAAACCACCTTGACGTTGGCAACGGAGTCTTCGCTCGGGGTGATGATCGAAGTGCCGCCCCAGACGGCGCTCACCGTGCTGATGCCGTCTACGGTAATTCCGTTCGTTTCGTATTGGCCGCCGCGCGTCTGAATCTGCGGCCCGTTTTCGGTCTGGAAAATGCCGGAGGATGTTCCACCCGAGCCGCCCGGCCCCTGATTACCGGGATTGGTATTGCTGCCGCCTCCGCCAGCCTGTGCGGCATCGCCGAAAACACCCGGTGCAAGCTGTGCCAGCTGGAAGACGTCGCGGTTCAGGGAGGGCAAATGCTCGATTTGGTTGCTGCTGACTGTTGCGCTGACTGTGGCCGTGTCCGTATCGAGCAGCGGCGCCTGAGAGCCGGAAACGACGACCTGTTGTGTCGTGCCCCCCACTTGCATTTTGATATTGAGCGCGTTGGGCTGCTCGGGGATGAGCACGACCTGGGCGATATTTGTCGTCTGGAAACCCTGCTTTTCCGCTTTCACGCTGAAGCGATCAGGGGGTAAGCCGTTGAAGGTATAAATGCCGTTCGCGTCGGACACCGCAGTCATGCTCTGATTGGTGCCTGTATCGGTGAGCGTGACCGTGGCGCCGGGAACGACTGCGCCCGACGGATCCGCGACTGTGCCGCGGAGAGAAGCCCGGTACTGCGCGTGAGCTGCGATGGTGAGCGTGGCAATGCCTGCCAGCACGATGCCAGTGCGGAGAGCACTGGCAAATACAAGCGCCATATACCGGCCCAGCCGAGGGGCGCGGCTCCAATCCTGTTTCATATGCCTCCCAAGAAATGCCTGCTGCATCTTTAAACGTCGTATTTCTTTGTGATTCCGGGTACCTGCTGCGGGGTGCCTGCGGTGCGCTTTCGGCTCACGAAAGTACCTGCTCCGGTGCTCTGTCCTCACGCCGGTATGATGAATCCGCTGCACGGAGACAGAATTGGCCGAACGGGGTAGCCGAGATAGGGGAAATCGGGCGAAGGGACCGGGGCTGGCCGGAACGGTGGGGTTGAAAGCGGTCGCGGAGCATCTTGGCCTCTCCATCGCCACGGTCTCCCGCGTTCTGAACCGCTCTGCGGCTGCGAACCGCATCTCCACGCGAACGCAGGACCTGGTGTGGGCTGCAGCCGAGGCCATGCACTATGAGCCGAACCATCTGGCGCGTGCGCTCCGCCGCAAAAAGACCTACACCATGGGTGTCATGGTGCCGGAGATCAGCGAGGGTTATGCCGCCTCAGTGCTGAGCGGCATCGAAGCTGCCCTCGTGCAATCCGGCTACTTCTATTTCGTCGTCAGCCATCATCATCGTGCCGACCTGTTGCAGGAATATCCAAAGCTGCTGCTCTCCCGCGGCGTCGAAGGGCTGATCGCCATCGACACTCCGCTCGATCGGGAGCTGCCGATTCCGGTTGTCGCGGTCTCCGGCCATCAGCGGATGCAGAACGTCACTAACCTCGAACTCGATCACACGACGGCAGTCCGCATGGCGCTTACGCATCTGCGGGACCTTGGCCACCGGCAGATTGCGTTCATCAAGGGCCAAGAGTTCAGCTCCGACACGCACCATCGCTGGTTAGCGATCGAGCAGATCAGCCGCGAGCTTGGCCTCGCGATCAATCCGCGGCTGTGCGTGCAACTGGAAGGAACCGAAGCCGGCAGCGAGCCCGCGTATCAGGCCACGGCTCGCCTGGTAGAAGGCAAGCTGCCCTTTACGGCAATCTTCGCTTTCAACGATCATTCAGCCATCGGCGCCATCGCGCGACTGAAAGAGCACGGCTTTCATATTCCTCAGGACGTATCCGTCGTCGGCTTCGACGACATTCCCAGCGCGCAGACGAACAATCCCAGCCTCACGACAGTGCGCCAGCCGCTGCGCGCCATGGGGGAGATGGCCGCAAACGCGATCCTCGGCTTCCTCGATCCGCAGACACGACGGGTGATGCCTGCGACGCTCGCCGTGAAACCGGATTTTGTGATCCGGAACTCGACTGGCCCCGTGCCGAAGAGTCTTCTAGCAAAGTAGCCGTCGGCAGGACAAACGCAGCGATAACGACGTGGAGGGATCGGTTCGAAGCAGTGTTACCTGGACGAACGCTGAGTGCCCCAACTTCTAAACGGCTGTGCTCTTGCTCTACGTCGCGGCCACCTGAACGAGCCCTTCTTCCTGCATCTGCTCCAGCAGCGCGATGACGTCCTTCATCAGCACGTCAGGATCGGCAGCGTACTCCAGCATGAGCTCGCGGCAGAGGTCATCGACACGGATGGGAGATTCCAGCCGCCGCCACACGGAGCTGCCCGCTTCGCCTAGCCCATAGCAGCGACCGCGGCCGATATTCATCAGGACGACTTCGCGGTCAACCTCAGTGGCAACCGGCGCGCCGGCCCAGGAGACGACGCTCTTCGCGGTAATGGGTATCTCGCGCGACATACGTGGTTCGTCCTCCGACCCGTACTTCGGTGTGTGGTCTCGCATATCATACTGACACTTCATCGTCGCCATGCTCCGAACCGCTGAATCCGGTCTTGCTCAATCCGATTTCGCGTTCCCGCGGTTTCCGTCCGAGCTGCGCCTGCTGTTGCGCTGCGTCCGATGGCCGGTAGGGGACAACGCTGCGGAAATCCGCGAGCACCTTGCCGCTCGCGATATCGACTGGAACTATTTCGGCTCACTGTGCCGCCATCATCGCGTGGCGCCACTCGTGTATCGCGGACTCTCCGCCGCGGCGGGCCATGTGCCGGAAGCGGTTCTAGCCGAATTGAAAGCTGCGGCCAATGAAAACGCGGTGAGCGTCTTCCGCTATCTCTCCGAGACGCGGCGTCTATGCGATCTGCTGGAGCAGGCGAGGGTTCCGATCCGGGTACTGAAGGGGGTCCCGTTGTCGCAGGCCGTCTTCGGCGATCCCAGCGTTCGCGATGTGGGCGATATTGACTTGCTGATCGCGCCCGATGCGGAGGAGACTGCCGACCGCATCCTGATCGCAGACGGCTTCTTTCGCAATGATCCGGCCGCGCCGCTGACGCCGCGCCGCCGTCGTTCCTGGCGTAGACATGGAAAGGACTATACCTATCGCAAGGACGGCGACGACTTCGAAATCGATCTGCATTGGCGGCTCTTCCGAAATCCGCACATGCCGGGCAATGGTCTAGCTGCTGCGGCCGCATCCGGCGAGCAGATGCGTTTCGGAGAGATCACCCTTAGCATTCTGCCGACGGACCGGAGCTTTCTCCATCTCTGCGTGCACGGAGCGCTAGACGGCTGGTTCCGGTTCAAATCGCTGGTCGATGTCGCCACACTGTGGCGTAGCTTCTCGCCAGAGCAGAGAAGTGCGCTTTCCGGTGAGGCGCGCGCGCATGGCGTTCTGCCCGAGATGGCTGCCGCGCTACGGCTCGCGCAGGAGCTTCGGCTCCTGGACCCGGACGCCCTTGCCGCCCCGATGCAGCTGCAGACGGGTAGCCGCGAAGCGCGATGGATCCTGGATTACGCCCGCGCACAGCATTTCGCGCTCGACTTTCAGCCGACACAGGAGAAGATCGGAAGCTGGGCTTTGAAGGGTTACGAGTTTGGCCTGCGTCGCGGTCTTGCTTATCGTTTCGAAATCGTGCGGCGCATCCTGCTCCGGCCGCGCATGTGGGCGCGCTTCGATCTGCCGGACGCTCTGTTCCCGCTCTACGCGGTGCTCAGCCCGCTGGAGTGGTTTCTGTTTCACCGGGGAGGCGCCGTTGCCGGGAAAGCGCGTATGCGACGGCGCACGTGGAACCGCTGGCGTGCTCTTCGGTCTGAGCAGAAATGGCTGCTGCTGGAGGCATTTGTGACACTTCTCGCCGCACGCGTCTCACTCGTCTTGTTGCCGGTACGATGGATCTTCCGCTGGCTGGAAAGGCCGTTGCGCAATGCAGCGACGCCGCGGCGGCCCCACATAGTCGAGCGCATCCGCTGGGCTGTCCTTACGGTCGCCCGCTACGGGCCGCTGTCGTTTGTCTGCTTTCCGCAAGCACTCGCTGCTCATGCGATGCTGCGGCGGCGGAGAGTCGGCAGCGTCATGCACTACGGCGTGCGCCGCTCCGCGGATCGCCAGATGCGCGCACATACCTGGCTGGAGGTCGACAACCGCATGCTGCTCGGTGGCGAAAGCGCGCTGCTCTATGCCCCGATCCACTCCACTGGTGTCACCCGCGAGCAGTAGTTCCCGTTTCAACCTCGCGCCGCGAGGTGCTCTTCCAGCGCGATGAGGTTTGTCTCCATGGCGTCGAAGCCCCACGGGCGGCGCATCCGCGTGACCCTCACCCCCTCCAATGCCCGGCCGCAGAGCAGGAAATAGTGTTCCGTGCGTCCGGTGGCCCGCACCAGCCAGGACTGATACGTGAAATCAAGCATCGCCTGCATTGCCTGCACGGGAACGAGCCGCTCAAAGAGCGGCTCCGTCAGCGCGTCGTCACGCTCCAGAAGGATCAGCTCTGCGAGCGCGGTCGCGCTCTCTGGTTGCTGGAGCCCGTAGCGGTACTTCTCATCTTCGACAAAGACCCTGGGGAGCCCGTGGCTGGACTCACCCATCGCTTCCAGTGTTGTATCCCAGAGCTTCAGCCATGGCGCTACCGGCAGGACGCGCTGCGGACGCAGCGCCACAGGATCGACCACGCAAATATCATCTGCCACAATGCGGTGACCGCGGCGCGACAAAAATGCCACCATGGACGATTTTCCGGCGCCTGAGGCTCCCAGGAACGCGGCAGCGCCTTGCGGGGTCTCGATCGCGCTGGCGTGCAGAGGAAGCAGTCCGCGCTGATGGCAGATGATGGCGAAGAGGCTTCCCATCAGGTAAGACCGAACATCGAGGTCCGGTGCGCCCTCTTCGGGATCCACGATGATTTCCACTCCCCCCCGCGCGTAATAAGTAGCGATGCCGGGGAGCCGGAGGAGAAACTCCGATTCGCTGGCCTCATAGCCCGGCGCGGCTGACAATGCAGCGGAAAGCGCCGCTGGAGCCTTGCCCAGCCCGATGTGGACCGGCACAGCATCCCTGTCCGGGGTGACCAATGGCAGCTCCGGCAGTAAAAGATCAGTTTTGTAGAAAAAAGGTCCGATACGGTAGCTGTTCAGGTGGACTCCCCGGATTGGATTTTCAGAATGAGCTTCGGATCGGATTTCCCATAGATATACGCCCGGGCCGGTGAATATTGGGGCCTTGCGCGGCAGAAAGGGAGGCTCCGGCCGGGGTTAATTGGAGGATAACCGTCGCGAATCGGCCCCATCCCCCGGAAGGTGCATTTCCCTGCGCCGCGCATGTACGCATACTGGTCAAGGTTACCCGAGCAGGCGGCCTAACAGGCACATCTGTCTTTCTTTCAAGCAGGTGCGACGTCCAGGTCTGGGTTAACTATGGGATTCGGGCCAGAGTTTTACATAATTGGGAATTGACGGTTTTTCTGATTGCCCGGACAATGAACTAGACACGATTTTGTCCTGCACGGTGCGGGCAGTTTGAATAGTCAAGGGTCCAGAGCCTCAACCGCAAATGTATGAGTTGGCCGGTGTAACCAGCCAATCGGCCTTGCAGCTGTTTCATTCGGAGGATGGATGAAAGACGCCCCCACTATGAATGCCCAACATCCGGCATCGGCCATTACTGCGCAAAAGCGGGAATGGAAGAAGCCCATGCTAGACATTCTGGCTCTGGCGGACGCACAGGGCGGCCACAGCCATCTGCATGATGGAGTTCAAAAACATAAATCAGGCTGAATGTTGCCTGCTTTCGCGCAGTTCTCTGTTCTACCCGGTCAAAGTAATGCACCTGCCCACGGGAGCCGCTGCGGTGGCTAAAGGTGCAGTTTGCAGTGCCTGCGCTCGTTCCTGCCGATGAGCAGCCCTCTCCGCAGCCATATGCGCGCCATCGCGGGTCTGTGGTCTCCCGGCATCCCAGCGTTCCCCGATGCCTGTCGCTCCGTCCTGGGGGCGATCTCCAGCTCGCCGGCCTCCATTCGTCAACCGGCTCCAGATCTGGTCCTTGGCTCCAGCGACTATCGTACGGACCCGGTCGCCTTGCCCGGTTCTCCGTCCCGGCCGTCGCCCCCGGCCGCTTTCGTAGCCGACCTGCGCATTGACAATCACGACGACCTGGTCCGCGAGCTCGGCCTTCCACCCACGGCATCCGACGACGAGGTCTTTGTCGCCGCATGGACGCGCTGGAACCTCCGTATGCTGGACCACCTGATCGGCGGTTTCGCCTTCGCCTGCTGGGATCCTGAGCGCAGGACCCTATTTCTCGCCCGCGATCATACCGGCGAGCGTCCGCTGCATTTCACGCGCTCGCTCAGCGCCAACGGCGGTTTTGCCTTTGCCTCGATGCCGCATGCGCTCTGTGCATTGCCATCGGTCGGCCATCGCATTCATGTGCAGCACGCGGCGCACTTCCTGACCGCGCTGGATCGCCGCGGCACGGATACCTTTTTTGCCGGTGTGGAGGCTCTCCCGCCCGCGCACTGGATCAAAGTGTCGCCGGCAGGCGTGGAGGTTCGCCGCTACTGGCACGCTATTGATGCACCGGCGATCCGCTACCGGCGGGACAGCGAGTACATCGACGATTTCCGGGAGCGCTTCGATCGTGCCGTTGGCGCCCGCCTTTCCGATTGCGGCAACATCGCGTCGCAGTTGAGTGGCGGGCTGGATAGCTCTTCAGTGACCGTCACCGCGGCACGTCTGATGACGCCCGGGCGGCGCCTTACCTCCTTCACGGCCGTGCCGGTTCCCGGTTTTGACGGATCCGCCCTGCTCGGACGCTTCGGTGACGAAGGCCCCATGGCGGCCGAGGTAGCCGCGCTCTGCCCTAACGTCGAGCACGTCCTGGTGAATGCCACCGGACAGAATCTGGTCACTTCGTTCCAGCGCGACGCTCGGCTTACTGGTGAGCCAGCTTTCAATCCGACAAATCTTCTCTGGATGGACGCCATCCGCGATGCAATGCGGAGGCGCGGGCTCCACGTTCTGCTGCAGGGTGCGGGCGGGAACGCGACCATCAGCTTCGGCGGCCTCATCGGCTTGTCTGATCTTTTTCGCCACGGCCAGTGGATCAAGCTCTTTCGGCTTACGCGAGAGCTTCGCGCCGGCGGTCACACGTCCTGGCGAGGCGCAGCGTCGTGGGCTACCGGATGGCTAATTCCGTCATCGCTACGCCGCCTGTATCACCCGGACATGCGGAACTTTTCGCTCGACTTCACGGCGGTGCATCCACAGCTTGTCTCTGAGTTCCAGCTCAGGGAAAAGGCGCTTGAGGAGTTTTACGGCGTGGAGACCAGCACAGCGAGGGTGCGGAGCAGCCTCTATGACTATTACGATCCCGGAGTGCACAATGGCGCTGTCGCCAGCGGCTGGCAGATCGAGCAGCGCGACCCCACACAGGACAAGCGCATCTTCGAGTTCTGCTTCGGCATCCCGATTGAGCAATTTCTCGTCGGCGGGCAAAGCCGATCGGTCATTCGACGTGCGATGCAGGGACAGCTGCCCGAGTCAACGCTGCGCCGAACGACGCGCGGCCTACAGGCTGCCGACTGGTATCTCACCGTCCGGGATTCGCTGCCGCAGCTCTCTGCCGAGCTGACCCGCACCGAGCGCTCGCCGCTTGCGCGCCACGTTATTGACACCGCGCGCCTCCGAACGCTGCTGGATACATTCCCGAGCTCCGGCTATCACACATCTGAGGTAAGTGACGCGTGGCATCTCGCGCTGACTAGAGGCATTGCGGCGGCCAGCTTTTTGGCCGATCACGATCCAGAGATGCCGCGGGATGAGGCGCCACGGCAACAGAAAAGCCCGACGTAGCGTCGGGCTTCTGATGGATGACCGCTCCAACTATGCTGTTGTAGGGGCGGCGCAATATTCGTTGAATGCGCGGACCAGTTCCTGACCGATAAGCTGTGCCGTCGCGCCTTCGATCACGAAGCGCTGCATGAGATACACCAGCTTGCCATCACGCAGGATCGCGATGGCCGGCGATGTCGGCGGCTGCCCCTCAAAGTAAGCCCGTGCCCGCTCCGTTGCTTCGCGGTCCTGTCCGGCGAAGACCGTGATGCTGCGCTCTGGCTTCACCGCATTCTGCATCGCCAGCCGCACGCCCGGCCGCATCTTGCCCGCGGCGCATCCGCAAATCGAGTTCACCACCACCATGGTTGTGCCCGGCTGCTTTACCGCTGCATCCACTTCCGCCGCCGTGCGAGCTTCCTGAATCCCTGCGCGGGTCAGCTCCTCGCGCATCGGGATCACCATAATTTCTGGGTACATGCCTGCTCCTTCGTGTCTCTCGACGCCGTCTTCACCGCTCGCCGTCTGCTTCTATTGTATGGAGCACGGGCGAGGATTGCCAGAAGCAGTGCTCGCGCAGAGAGCGAGGGCGTTCCGAATCGGCGCTGCACCCCTTGACTATCTACAACATAATTGTAGATAGTCAAGGCATGGGAAAACCAAGTGACCTCGTACAGGGCACGCTCGACCTGCTCATTCTGAAGACCATCTCGCTGGAGCCGAAACATGGCTGGGCCATCGCCAAGCGCATCCAGCAGATCTCCGGTGAGGTTCTGCAGGTGCAGCAGGGCTCACTCTATCCCGCGCTGCATCGACTGGAGCAGCAGGGCTGGGTCCGCGGGAAGTGGGCCGAGACGGAGACCGGCCGTAACGCGAAGTTTTACTCGCTTACCGCCGCGGGTCGCGCGCAGCTGGTTGCCGAGACCGAAAACTGGAACCGTCTCTCCGGCGCGATCAACCTCGTTGTGCAGGAAAGCTAAGGAGCGGCATGCGTCTGCTCGATCGTTTCCGAATGATGTCTCGCACGCTCTTCCGGCGCAATGCTTCGGGGATGGCGCTTGACGATGAACTGCGCTTTCACCTCGATCAGCAGATCGCCGAGTATCGCGCGGCCGGCATGAGCGAGGTCGAAGCGCGCCGGGCAGCGCTTCGCCTCTTTGGCAATCCATGTGTCATACGCGAGCACGCGCGCGCCACGTGGAGCTGGCAATCGCTCGAAGCTCTAGCGCGCGAGACACGCCAGAGCATGCGGCGTCTGATGCGTGCGCCCGCCTTTTCCGTGACCGCTATCGTTGTTCTCGCGCTCGGCATCGGCGCCAACGTTGCACTGTTTTCGGTCGTAAATGCTGTGCTGCTCAAGCCGCTGCCCGTCGCTTATCCGGATCGGCTCGTCCGCATCTATGAAGCCAACACCCGCTTTCATTTTCAGGACAATGTCGTCGCCGGCGGATGTTTCACGCGCTGGCAGCAGCAGGCACGCAGCTTTGTGCAGATGGGTCTCCTGCAGCAAACCACCTACAACCTTGCCGGCAATGGACAGATGCCCGAGGTTGTCTCCTCGCAACAGGCCTCCTGGAATACGCTGGCGATGCTCGGCGCGCGGCCAGTGCTGGGCCGTCTCTTCCGCAGCGACGACGATCGTCCGCATGCCAACGCGACAACAGTGATCAGTTGGGGGCTTTGGAAGCGCCGTTACGGAGGCGATCCATCGATCATCGGGCGCACGATTCTTGTCGATCTCAAACCGTACACCGTGCTTGGCATTCTGCCGTCGTGGTTCCGCTATCCGGATGCGCCCACGCAGCTCTGGGTGCCGGTATACCATGAGCGCTCTCCGCGGATCATGCAGAGTGTGGAATCGCACAACTTCGATGTGATTGGTGAATTGCGTCCCGGCATCAACAGGGAACAGGCGACCGCAGAGCTGAGCACGATCCAGCGCCAGATCCGGCAGCAGCATCCCGATGGGCCCATCAGTGACGCCGTGAACCTGCGTTCGATCCTCGACGGACAGGTGCGCAACGTAAAAGCTGGTCTCTACGCGCTGCTGGCCGCGACCGGATGCCTGCTGCTGATCGCCTGCCTCAACATCGCCAACCTGTTGGTGGCTCGTGCCGCTTCGCGTGGACGTGAGACTGCTATCCGCACCGCGCTCGGCGGCAGTCGCGCGCAGCTTATCCGCAGCCAAGTCATCGAGAGCCTGCTGCTCTCCTCGGCCGGCGGAGCATTGGGCATGGCGCTTGCCTACGGCGCGATCCAGTGGCTGGTGCATGTGCGCACCGATCTGCCCCGTGTTGATACGATCCACATCGACAGCACTGCCGGTTTGTTCGCTGTGGGCTGCGTGATTGCCTGCGGCGTGCTGGCCGGATTATTGCCTGCCTTATCGTCCAGCGACCGCGATGTTTTCCGCGCGCTGCAGGAGTCCTCGCGCTCTGCCGGTGCAGGACGCAGCCGAGCACGTCTGCGCCGGGTATTGCTCGCGCTGGAGATTGCGCTCACGGTTGTGCTGCTCGTTTCGGGCGGACTCCTGCTGAAGAGCTATTGGGCCCTCCGCGCCTCCGACATGGGGTGCACAACGAAAGATGTGTTGACGATGGGCCTGACTCAGCCGCGACAAATGAGGACGCCTGCCCAGCGCGCGGCGTTTTATCAGGAGCTGCTGGAGCGCGTGCGTCAGATTCCCGGCGTCAAGGCGGCTGCGGCGACAACGCTGCTTCCGGGCCAGGGATATAACCGCGACGATGTCTACACCGTCCGTGAGCACCCGCCGCTGCCCAAAGGAGAGGTCTTGGCCGCGGTAACCATCTTTATAGATCCGGGTTATTTCAAGGCCATGCAGATACCGCTTGTCGCTGGGCGCAGTTTCACAGAAGACGAACGGCTAACACGCGCCAATAAAGTCGTCATCAGCCAGACGCTGGCACGGCTGAACTTCAAAAGTGAGAACCCTGTCGGCAAGCACCTTGCTGTGAGTATCTTCAGTCCCGAACCTACAATCCTCGAGATTGTCGGCGTCGCCGCGGACACGCGTGAACTGCCCGCTGCCGATCCCAATCCAGCGATCTATTATCCATTGTTGGCTGGTTCGGAGAACTCGATCTATCTGGCGGTACGCACTGCGGGCGATCCCGACGCCATGGCCGAGCCGGCGAAGCGCGTGATCGCATCGCTCGACAGCACGTTGCCGGTTTCCGACATCATGACCATGAATGAGATCATTGGCCGAGCCGCCACGGAGACCAGCTTTGAGGCCACGCTGCTTGCGAGCTTCGCAGCACTCTCGCTCATCCTGGCAGCTGTTGGGCTTTTCGGCGTGCTCTCATTCCTCGTTACGCAGCGGACCACAGAGATCGGTTTGCGTATCGCGCTGGGCGCCCGCCGGGGAGAAGTGCTGCGGCTAATGCTCTTCGATGGGCTGCATCCTGCTCTCGCCGGACTCGCGGTGGGTCTGCTTGGAGCGGCAGCCGCGACGCAGCTCATCCGCTCGCTGCTGGTAGACACGCATCCGCTCGACCCGGCCGTTTACGTCATCGTCAGTGCCGTGTTGCTTGTGGTCTCGGCGCTGGCGTGCCTGCTGCCCGCGTGGAATGCATCGCGTCTCGATCCGATGCAGGCGCTGCGCACCGAGTAGGACGAGCGCTGCCCTCGATTCACCTGCTGCGGTTCATGGTTCAAGCTGCGGCCTTCCACAAAAGTGGGGAATGGCTGCGCGCGTTGCTGGTGTACCCTCGCCCCAATGGAGTTTCGTCAGAAGGTTCCTCTGGCCCCGTATACGACCTTTGAGGTCGGCGGACCGGCCGCGTGGTTTGCCGAGGCCGCCACGGAAGCCGATATCGAAGCCGCGGTTGAATTTGCTGATGCGCGGAAGCTGCGTCTATTCGTACTGGGTGGCGGTAGCAATGTGCTGGTCTCCGATGCGGGCTTCGATGGACTCGTTCTTCGCATCGGCTTGCGTGGGGTGCAGCGGGAGGGAAGTGTGATTTCCGCCGCAGCAGGAGAGGACTGGGATGCTCTGGTCGGCGGCAGCGTGAACGCCGGACTCGCAGGCATCGAATGCCTCAGCGGCATCCCGGGAACCGTCGGCGGTACGCCGGTACAGAACGTGGGCGCCTACGGCCAGGAGGTCTCTCGCACCATTCGCACTGTGCGCGTCTTCGACCGTGTGCAACATGTGTGGGCGGAGCTTAGCAATGCGGAGTGCAACTTCGCCTATCGTCGCAGCCGCTTCAATCAAGGTGCGGATCGCGATCGCTTTATCGTTAGCAACGTTACCTTTGCGCTGGAACAGAACGCACCCGCCGCAGTGACTTATGCAGACCTGAAGCATTATTGTAAGACTCAGAACATCGTTGATCCGACCCTGCAGCAGGTTCGCGCCGCCGTTCTGCACATCCGGCTCGGCAAAGGCATGGTGGTTACGCCGGATCATCCGGAGCGCCGCAGCGCAGGCAGCTTCTTCAAGAACCCGGTCGTAGCCGCCTCGGTGCTGTCGCGCATCGCCGCGGCAGCCGGTCTGCCGGAGTCGGAAGTGCCACGTTATCCCGCCGGCACAGACACGGTAAAGCTGCCGGCCGCGTGGCTTCTGGAGCGCGCCGGCTTCGTGAAGGGCTATCGGCGCGGCGCGGCTGCAGTGTCGACGCGCCACACGCTCGCGCTTACGAACCAGGGTGGCGCAACTGCTGCGGATATCACCGCATTGCGCGATGCGATTCAATCGCGTGTGCGCGAGCTTTTCGGCGTTTCGCTGGAGCCGGAGCCTGTCTGGGTTGCCTGATTCCTTGTCGAGAGCGGAAGTGTCTATTCCAGGCCGGCAAGTAGCTGCGCTCGCTCGGCCGCGAGTACCTCTGCCGCGCTCCCTTGCGCCACGATGCGGCCCATTTCCATCCGCAACACCTCGGCCCCTCGCCGCGATCCCATACGCCAGGCTTCTGCCACATCGTGAGTTACGTATATCGCAGGAGTTCCTGTCCGGCTCAGCCAGCTCTCCAGGTCGGTCAGGATGTCGTTTTTCAGCTCCAGGTTCAATCCGGCAAAGGGCTCATCCAGCAGCAGCACCCGCGGCCTTGGCGCCAGCGTCCGGGCCACCGCTACGCGTTGCTGCTCGCCGCCGGAAAGCTCCGCGGGATGCCGCGACAGCAGCGCTTCAATGCGGAGAAGCCCCGCCATCTCCTGCACGCGAGCCTCGCGGTCGTCACGGCGGAGCGCGCCAAGTCCGAAGGCGATATTCTCCCCGGCAGTCATCGCCGGAAAGAGCGCCGGCCGTTGCATCACCAGGCCGCAGCCGCGCTCGGCGGGCCGCAGCCAAGTGCCGCGCTCGCTGTCCCACACACACGTGTGCGCTACAGTGACATAGCCGCGCTTGGGGCGCATCAGACCCGCGATCGCGCGCAGCAGCGACGTCTTGCCCGCGCCGGATGGCCCAACCAGAACCGCGAGCGACCCGGAAAGCTCAGCCTCTGCCGCCAGCGTAAGCGGATTGGCGAAATGGTGAATCGCAAACCGTAGCCACGGAGCAGCCGGCGCGCCGGTCTCGCGCGCCGCCGCTTGATGCACATCAACCTCACACACCGCTGGTCTCTCCACGCGCGCCCGGTCGCGCCACGCTGTACACGACGATGAGCGCGGCCAGCGAGATGCTCACCAGTGCGATCGCCGTGTGATTGGCGGCGGCGTAGTTGCCATCCATTACCTGGTCATAGAGCGCGATGGACAGCGTGCGCGTCACCCCGGGAATCGAGCCGCCCAGCATCAGCACCACGCCGAACTCGCCCACAGTATGCGCAAAGCACAGCACTGCCGCGGCCAGCACAGACGCATGCGCCGCCGGCAGCAGCACTTTCATGAGCACGCGCCAGCGCGACGCGCCGAGCAGCGCAGCGCTCTCCAGCAGCGCCACATCCACCGCGCGAAAGCCGGCCAGCACCGGCTGCACCGCGAAGGGCAGGCTGTACAGAATGGAGCCGATCACCAGTCCCCAGAATGTGAATGCCAGCGGATGCCCCACCACGCGCACCAGCAACCGTCCCGGCGCAGTTGCCGGCCCCAGGAGGATCAGCAAATAGAAACCCAGTACCGTTGGCGGAAGCACCAGCGGCAGCCCCACGGCCGCCTCCACCAGGCGAGCAAACCAGCTCCGAGAGCGTGCCAGCCATGCAGAAAGCGCAAGCGCCAGCGGCAGCAGGATTACAGTAGTTACCGCAGCCAGTCGCAATGTAAGAAGCAGGGCTTGCTGGTCCATGCAATGCAAGACTAGCTCACTGGTACCTTGATGAATTCGTGATTCGTGGCATGCTGGGGCTCAGTGCCGAACGATGTTGATGACCAAGTCGCACCGGACTCCTGTCCATGCGTGTGGACGATAGCGTCTGTCTGCGCACCTGGGCGAGTCCAGCGCATGAAGGCCATGGAAACTTATTCGATACGAAAAATCGCGCGCACTCACTGTACCGGCGCAAGGCCGCCCTGCTGCAACTGCTGCGCGACGGCGGGGGAATGCAGGTAGCGAAGAAAAGCCGCCGCGCCTTTTGCATTCGCGCCGCCCTTCAGCGCAACCGCACCCTGCAGGATCGGCTGATACGCGCTTTGCGGCACTGCAACGTAATGCCCGACCGACGTCAACGTGAGCGCCGAAGTCAGCGAGATCAGCCCGACATCGGCATTGCCGGTGCTGGCGAACTGTGCGGCCTGCGCGATGTTTTCTGCTGTCCGCAGCTTTGCCTGGATCGCGGGCAGCAGCGCCAGGCTAGTGAGCGCCTGCACTGCGGCGCGGCCATACGGCGCATGCTGTGGATTGGCGATGGCGACGCTGTGGATCGCGGGCAATGCGAGCCCCTGCATGTTGAGTGGACCCACACTGCTCTGGTTGCGCGTCCATAAGCACCAGCGTGCCGCGCGCATAGGGCCGAGCTGTCTCGCCGCTGGCAGCGAAACCGTCATGCACAATCCGCTCGGGGAGTGCCATATCCGCGGAGAGAAAGACGTCAAACGGTGCGCCGTTCTCGATCTGCGTGGCGAGCGTGGCCGAGGAGGCGAACGAGGCTTGGACGTGCTGTCCGCTCTGCCGTTCGTATTCGGTAAGAAGAGAGGGAAGTAGCGGCTCGAGATCCGCCGCGGCCGCGATGCGCACCGGCGGATGCTGCTGTGCGCGGAGAGCGGCGGAGTTCAGAAGAAACAATAGGAGCAAGCCTGCTGCAAACAGAGTCGTGACCCTATGCATCTGGAGCGTGTTGCGCTGTTCAGACACGGAGCAGCATCACTTCTGTCGACTTGATGAGCGCCGCAGCGGTCTCTCCTACTTCGAGCTGAAGCTCGCGTGCGGCGTCGGCCGTAATCAGTGACGTGATGATCTGGCCGCCGATCGAAAGCTTTACCTGGGCTAACAGTCCCTCGATCTTGATCTCGACGATCCGCCCGACCAGTTGGTTCCGTCCGCTCACCGTGCGCAGCATCTGCCGCTTCGGCGTTTCCGGGCGCCGCGCCTTGTGCAGCAGCCCATCCAATTCAGCCTCGGGAATCCGATAGTGTCCGCCGGGGGTCTTGATCGCCTTTAGCTTTCCCCGGTAAAGCCATTGCTTCATTGTGGGATACGAGATGCCGAGGCGAAGGGCCGCCTCGCGCGGAGAGAGTAGGTTCGCCATTTGTACGGAGTATACGATTTTTTCCAGTTTGCCCGGATTCCTGGCGCCGATGGTGAGTCACCCGCGACTGTCGCCGTGAGTAATACGTAGGCCGATGACCACAAAAGTACCGAAGTTTTGTTTACTTTCTGCACCTGCACCGCCTACCTTCTCACCCGTGGGCAGTTCTGGGGGAGGGCTGCTCTAGCGTCTGTGGCTCCTGTGCGAGCCACAGGCGCTTTTTGCTTTCCACAGCCCTGATAGCCGCTTGGCTCAGTAAGATGGAGCAGGACGTGCTCTGGCGGTGCGACCTTTCGCGCTCTCTTGCATCTCTGTAAGAGCACTTTTTGGTGCGCAAATCGCGCCCGGAACGCGCTCCTGAAGGCGGTTCTCGGACATAAAACTGGGGCGCACTTCCGGTCTCCAGATGGAGGAATAATGGCAGGTCATGGGATCACCGAGGTCAACGATGCGACTTTCGAGCAGGAGGTTCTGAAGTCCGACGAGCCCGTCCTGGTGGACTTCTGGGCGGCGTGGTGCGGCCCGTGTCGCGCACTGGCCCCGATCGTGGACGAGGTGGCTGCGGCCTACCAGGGCAAGCTCAAGGTCATGAAGATGGATGTGGACCGCAACGCTTCGACCCCGGCCCGATACGGCATTCGCGGCATCCCCGCGCTGCTGCTCTTTAAGGGTGGCAAGGTGGCTGAGCAGATCGTCGGCTACGTGCCGAAGGAGACGATCGATAAGAGCGTCGCGAAGGTGCTGGCCACTACCGTGGCGTAAAGTCAGCGGTATAAGAGAAGCGGCCCGGCAAATTTGCCGGGCCGCTTTTTATGTCTGGGCAGATCAGGCGTACTTGCGAAGAATCCCCAATACGCGGCCCTGAATGGCGAGCTGTTCCGCCGGCACATAGATGGGCGCCATCTCCGCGTTCGACGGCTGCAGCCGGACCTGGTCTCCCTCGATGTAGTAGCGCTTGAGGGTGCTTTCGCTTCCACGGACGAGCGCAACCACAATCTCTCCGGGGCGTGCTGTTTTTACCCGCTCGACCAGGACATAGTCGCCGTTCACGATGTGCTCGTCGCGCATTGAATCGCCGCGCACTTCGAGCGCGAAAACATCTTTGTTTCCAATAATATCGCCCAGGGAAATCGATTCGGCGGCCTCCGCCGCCTCCACCGGGAAACCTGCCGCGATCCGGCCGGCGAGCGGTAACCGCTCCGGCTGCCGGGTCTTGCTCTTGGGAGGCAAAATATCGATAGAACGGCTGCGATTGTGCGCCCGCTCGAGCAGCCCCTTCTTCTGCAGATTGGTGACATGCTTGTGCACCGTGGCGAGGGACTTGAGGTTCAGCCCCCGTGCGATTTCGTCAAAGGAAGGCGAATAGCCATTCTCCTCGACAAAGTGGCTGATGAAGTCGACTACTTCTTTTTGGCGGCGCGTGACAGACATGCCGACATTGTAGCGAACAAATAGCGAATCAGGCGAAGAAAACTTCGCCATTTTTCACCGAGCGTTCCCAAATTGAAACGAGCATCTAAGGGCGTACCAAAAGCGAAATATAGGCGAAGAAAAATCAAAGCAAGATATTGCCAAACAGGGTGCTTTGACGAGATGGTGTCTCTGCAAGCCGGGAATTCAGCCGGCGCTGAGAAGAGGAACCACCTTGAGAATCCTGATTGCGGAACATGACCCTGCCCTTGGAATGTTTGTTGAACGCGCTCTCGAAAAGGAAGGGCACACCGTTACTGTAGCGGCGCGATGGAGCCGCAGCCGCTACCGCTGTCGCCAGCGCGGACTATGACCTCTTTCTTCTGGACCTGGATCTGCCGGGCAGATTGGGCATGCGGGTCCTGGAAGTAGCGCGGCAGCTTGGGAACGGAATGCGGGTTCTGGTGCTCACGGCTGAGGCCGAATGATCTGGAAACCCGGATTGCCTGTCTGGAAGCAGGCGCGGACGACTGCATGATGAAGCCATTTGCCATGCGCGAGCTGAAGGCGCGCTGCCGGGTGTTAGCTCGCCGGCAGGATGGCGGCGCCACGCTGCGCTGCGGCGGTCTGCAGCTGAACCGGTTGCAGCAGTCACTCGAATGCGGCGAGGAGCCAATTGCGCTGAGCCGCCGCGAGTTCGGCCTGCTGGAATACCTGATGATGAACCGCGGCCGCTGCGTTTCCCGAGCGACACTCCTGGAGCGTGTCTGGAGCGCGAGCGAGGCAGGGAATACCAACGTTGTCGACGTGTACATCAACTATCTGCGCCGGAAGCTGGGGCCTAGCGCTTCGTTGATTGAAACCGTTCGCGGCCAGGGATATCGCATCGGCGGAATCGAGAGCAGCCCGCCCGTAGACGCCGTGCTGGCTTTGCCCATAGCGCCGGTTCCTGTCTTCCAGCAGACGGCCGCCAACTGAATCCCTTTGCGCACGTTGAACAACTGAAGAACCAGAGAGGGCCCAATGGCAACAGCTTCTGTCATGACCAAAAATATCGCGACTGTACTGGTCGTGAGCACGGATGCAAAGGTTCGCGAGCGGTTGCGCGCGGCGCTTACCGTGCAGCGCTGGGCGGTTCACGAGGCGGACGGGGGTGCCGCAGCGCTTCTCCTGATGGAGCAGACGCATCCGCATGCCACGTTGTTAGAGGGCGCGCTGCCCGATCTGCACCTGGAGGATTTTGCGGAGGAGGTCCGCGCCAGCCATCCCGCGATGGATCTGATCGCATTGGATGGGGCGCTCACGGGTCTGACCGGCGGAGCCAAAAGCCCGCGGCGGGGAGAACTGCTTCAGGCGTTGCGCTCCGTGTGTGAGGACAGGTCATCCGCTACCGCTATAGATACGATTGCCCGTCCGATCCAAGTGGTAGTGCCTGTGAAGCCGGCCGCTCGCCGCGAAGCAAGAACCTCTGGATATGGTCCGCGCCGTGCGGGTGCCTGAACTGATTGGCGACTCGGACCGGATGCTGGAAGTGAGCCGCCGCATTCGCCTTGTGGCACGGCGCCGGACAACAGTGCTGATCCAGGGGCCGACCGGTAGCGGAAAAGAGGTCGTGGCGCGTGCGATTCATCGGCTCAGCCCGCGTGCGGATCAGCCATTCGTCGCCCTGAACTGCGCGGCTATCCCGGAGGCGCTGCTCGAAGCAGAGCTCTTTGGGCATTCGCGAGGCGCGTTCACCGGCGCGGTTCAGCGGCGAACGGGACGTATTGAGGCGGCGAATGGCGGCACGCTCTTTCTGGACGAGATCGGTGAAATGCCGCTGGCGCTTCAGTCCAAACTGCTGCGTTTTCTGGAAAGCGGCGAATTGCAGCGGGTCGGCGAGAATGAGACCGTTCGTGTCGACGTGCGAGTGGTCGCGGCGACGCATCAGCCGCTTGCCCGCAGGGCGCAGGAGGGCAGCTTCCGTGCAGATCTCTTCTATCGCCTGTCGGTCTTCAGGATCGAGACCCCGGCGCTTGCCGAGCACGCGGAAGACCTGGCCGCGCTGACAGAGCACTTTCTGAAAGGTGCGGCGGGCGACGATGCTCCCAAGCAGCTCAACGAATTAGCGTTTGCGCGGCTCGCGGCGCACGACTGGCACGGGAATGTACGCGAACTGCAGCATGTTCTGGAGCGGGCAAGCATCCTGGCAGAAGACCGGGCGGTGATTACGGAACTCGAGATCGAGTTCGACCTGCCTTAAGCGGAAACAGGTGCAGTGCGAGATCGGTTCTGTGCAGCCGTTTCTTTGAAAGCGGGTGCGCTCGCAGGTGTTCCTATCTGGCACAGCCCGTCCTCTTTGGCTTAGAGAAAGCTAATCGCCAGCCGCCACGGTGTGGCATTGCGATTGCAACCACACAGAGCAAGCGCAACGCAGATGCGCGGATTCTTCGCCGTACAGGTGCCTTGGTCATGGAGATCACAACCCCGCTTTCCGATCAGCTTTCGCGTTATATGGATCTGGCGGCTGCGCAGTTGAAGACGACGGCCACCAACATGGCGAATGTCGATACCCCCGGCTTCCACACGGTCGGTTTTGATTTTGAGGCGGAGATGCGCCACGCCCTCAGCGGTGAAGGAACGGCCGCAGATTCCGCCGCGCCGCAACTGCAGGAGGTCGATGGATTACTTGCCCGTCCGGATGGAAACAACGTTTCGATGGATCGTGAAGGACTGGCCATGGCGGAGGCGCAGTTAAAGTTCCGCACGGGCGTGGAGCTGGCGAAGCGCGAATATGCACGAGTGCTGGATGCAATCCATGCCGACAGCAAGTAAGTGCGAGAGGGAAAGACATCCCAGATGAACCTCTTTGGAGTGCTCGGAGTAAGTGGATCGGCGTTAAGCGCCGAACGTGTGCGCGCAGAGATTACAGCCTCGAATATGGCAAACGCGGAGACGACCCGCACGGCGGACGGGAAGCTCTTCCAGCGCCAGCACGTGATTTTTCAATCCGCGGGCCAGGCAGGCAACGACGCCACACCTGCCGGTCTGTTGGGCGGCAGTTTCGCTAGCAACCTTCCAGACGCAACTGGCCAATGCATCGTGGAACGGAGCGCCGCAAACTACCCCGGACGAAGGAGGCGTGGAGATTGCCGGCATCGTGACCGACCACAGCCAGGGATTGCGGCGCTACGATCCGGGCCATCCCGATGCGGACAAGGACGGTTACGTGACCTATCCGGACATCGACCCGCTGACCGAGATGGTTGATCTGATGGGAGCCACACGCGCCTATGGTCTGAACGTCTCTGCGGTGCAAGCGACGAAGAGCATGATTGGAGCCTCACTGGACATTTTGAAATAACACCGCACTGCTGAAGCATTTAACGGACTAGATATACGAGGACCCCAAGCTCATGCTCCCCATTTCCAGCATTACCTCGATACAGCCGGCGCAGATAAGCGGCTCAACGCCCGCAGCGCAACCCGGCGCACCTTTCGCCGCGCTGATGCGCAATGCGATGCAGCAGGTGCAGGCGCTTGAGTCCAATGCCACGCAGGCGGTGGATGGATTGATGACCGGCAACGGAACGGACGTTCACACGGCCATGATTGCGACGCAGAAAGCAGACCTGGCCTTTGAAATGGCGCTTGCGTTCCGCAACAAGGCGGTCGGCGCATACCAGCAGTTGATGAGTACGCAATTCTAATTTTTCGAACAACAATCGTATGGACACCTCCTTCCAATCCGGCTCAGTCGCTTGCGCTCCTCGCGCCGGTAACGCGCTCGTGGCAACGCATCATGACGCTTCCCAAGCGGACACGCACGGCGCTGTTCGCGGTAGGAGCGGCGGTGCTTTTTTCTGCCGGCCTGTTTGCGTCGCTGGTGATGCAGCCGAGCTGGCGCGTGCTCTATGCCCACCTGGACCCCTCGGATGCGCGCGAAGTCGGCGATACGCTAACTGCTGCGAAGATCCCTTTCGATGTCACGCCGGACGGAGCCACTTTGAAAGTTCCTGCCGATCAATTGGACAAGGCACGGCTGGAGGCCGCAGCGAAGGGTGGACCAAAGAGCGGGCGGCTGGGCTTTGAACTTTTCGATAAGCCGAATTGGGTTGGCTCAGAGTTTGATGAGCGCGTGAATTATCAACGGGCACTCGAAGGCGAGTTAGAGCACACAATTGAGAGCCTCGCCTCTGTCAAATCGGCGCACGTTCATCTTGTGCTACCGCACGATTCGCTGTTTACGGAACGGCAGCAGGAGGCGAAGGCGTCCGTGCTGCTGAAGCTGAAACAGCGTGACCTGAGCCCGCAAGAGGTCGATGCCATACGCAACCTTGTTGCGAGCGCAGTGGATCATCTGAGCCCCACGAACGTGACGCTGGTGGATGCCGACGGTCGCGCGCAGCTGGGCGTCAGGAATCCTGACGCGGCAGCGAACGAAGAAGAGCAGCGGTTGACAGACCGGTTGGTCGCAACTCTGGAGCCGGTCACCGGAGAAGGCAACGTCCGCGCTTCTGTGCATCTGGAGTACGACCCAACGGCCTCCGATGAGATGGACGAGACTTACGATCCGAACGGCACAGTCACGCTCTCGATGCAGCGATCCGAGCAGCAGACAGGCGACCGTCCCGCGCCCGGGGGCGTGCCGGGAACCGTCAGCAATGCTCCGAACGCGCAGGTACCCCTGCTTCCACCGCCTCGCAACGCGGCGGCGGCGAGCATGAAAGAGGAGAGCGGCACCTACGGAGCCTCCAAGAAGACGCGCCACATCGTGGAAGGGCCGGGCAGGCTGAAGCGGGCCACCATCGCGGTGCTGATAAACGACCGAAAGACAGACCGTGAAACGGCCGGAGGGCATGACGCCGCGGCTGGGCGGACGCCGTGGACGCCGGACCAGATGAAGCGCATCACCGAGCTGGCGCAGGCCACGGTAGGTTACGACGCATCGCGTGGCGACGTGATCTCGGTCGAGAATATCTCGTTCGACAGCACGCCGGAGACAGGAGAGTCCTTCGCAAACCGCGCTCTCAACACGGCACAGAGCCTGGATCTGCCGCGTTACGGCGCGGCTCTGGTAGGACTGCTGGCGCTGATTCTCCTGGTGATACGTCCGGTGACCCGTAGCTTGCAATCGGCGGCTTTGCCCGCGCCTGGCGGATTGATCTCCGTGACCGATGCATTTCCGGAAGAAGCGATGCGCAGTCTGCCGTCGAATGAGTCGCAGCACTTGCGGGAAGCTGTCTTTCAGCGCGTAGCTGCCAGCGTCAAGGCGGATACAGCACAGTCCGCGCGACTGTTGCATATGTGGGTCGAGAGCGAGTAGGGACAGAGATGCCGGAAGGGATGACAACGAGTGCGGCACCTGCGAACTCCGCACATCCTATGCTGAGCGGCCGGCGGCGTGCTGCCATTCTGCTGATGGCGCTTGGCGACGATCTGGCGCGTGAGCTTCTGCACGATCTGCCGGATCCGATGATCGAATCGATTGCGGCCGAGATTGCTTCACTCGACCACATCGATCCGGAGCTGACGATTGGCGTGCTGGAAGATTTTGAAGCGATGCTGACCACGCAACAGCAGACGATGCGGGGCGGTCTGGCATCGGCCAATCGACTGCTCACCGGGGCGCTGGGCCGCTCCCGCGCAGACGCCGTGATGCTGCAGTTACAGCGGACAAAGGAAGCCAATGATAGCAATCTGGCGATGCTGCAGCGGGTTGACCCGACGCAACTGAGCAAGTCACTCGAAAACGAACATCCGCAGACGGTCGCGCTGGTGCTGGCGCACCTGGACCTGCAACGCGGTTCGCAGGTGCTGGCGGGGTTGGGAGAAGAGCAGCGTGTGGCCGCGGTGCAGCGGCTGGCCGAGATGCGGCACTTTTCGCCGGAAGTGGCGCAAAAGGTGGCACGCATCCTGAATCAGCAACTGCAGACAATCGGCGATACACAAAAGCGCTCCTACTCCGGCTACAAGGCGGTAGCGGATCTTCTCAACGGGCTGGAGGCGGAGGCTTCGAAAAAGGTTCTCGACCGTATCGAAACAGAGTCGCCCGAGACAGCGATCCATGTGCGCAATCTGATGTTTACTTTCGACGATCTGCTGAATGTTCCGAGCGCGAGTGTGCGCGACCTGGTGGCCGGCGTCGACCGGCGGCAGCTCGCGCTGGCGATGAAGGGGACGAAAGAGGAGTTGCGCGCTCACATCTACAAGGCAATGTCGACGCGCGCGGCGGAGATGCTGCAGGAGGAGATTGAAGTAATGGGTCCGGTGCGATCGCGGGAAGTGATGCAGGCGCAGCAAAGCATTCTGGCTATTGCCCGACGCATGGAAGCAGCGGGACAGATCATTCTCAAGCTGGAGCAGGGCGACAGTCTGATGGTTTAGGTAATCCGCTGCGCATAAAAGGATTCAGGCAATGGATGCAGAGATTCGAAAGCTGACATATGTGACGCGCCCGGGCGGCGTGAAGCCGGGAGGCGGGTTGTCGGGTAGCACGGGAATATCCTTCGGCGAGTTGCCGGCGTTCCTTCGTACAGGGGACGTCGCGAAGCAACCGGCGAAGATAACCGATGTTCGATTGGAAGCTCGGATCATCGAGCTCGAGCGCGAGAGAGAAGAGGATGAGCGCCAGCATCGTGAAACACTTGCCGCCGCACGCGAGCAGGCGGCGGGTGAGCGGGCTGCTGCGCTGCACGAGCAGAAAGAGAGGATGTCGCGGGAGTACGCAGGTTCTTTTCAAACGGCAATTGCCGATTTTCAGCAGAAGCAGGAAAAGTATTTCGCGGAGGCGGAGGCAGCGGTGGTTCGTCTGGCGCTCAACATTGCCGCTCGCGTTCTGCACCGGGAGGCGCAATTGGACCCACTGCTGCTGCGAGGGCCGGTGCGAGTGGCGCTGGAAGACGCTCAGCATGGCGCGGCATGTGTGTTGGAGGTTTCTGCAAACGACATGGAGGCGTGGAGACAGTGGCTGGCGCAGGCGGGCACACAGGCGCAGGTACAGGTCCGCGGCAGTGAAGATGCGCGGCCCGGGGCACTGCCGATTGGAGATCGGCGCAAGCTCGGCCGACCTGAGCGTGCACGCTCAGCTTGCGGAGATTGAGCGCGGCTTTTTCGACTTGCTGCAGAGCCGGCCGTCCATCATGAATAACGAGGCGAAGAGCAACCGATGACGCCCACGCTCGCCGAAGCCCTGGATAGCTCTCTGCGCAGGCACTTTGCATGGCGATGGACTGGCCATGTGCTCGATGCGGCAGGGCAGAGCGTCGAATGCGCTGGCCCGTTGTGCAGTATCGGAGACTGCTGCGAGATTATTGACAGTGCCGGGCGACGCTACGCTGGCGAGGTGATCGGCTTTCGCGGCCATCGAGTACTGGCTATGCCGCTGGAGGGAATTGAGGGCATACGCCACGGTGATGCAGTTGTCGGCCTGGGTCGCCCGCCGGACTTTCCCGCAGGCGAGGGTCTGATCGGGAGGGTGCTGGATGCCGCCGGAAACCCGTTGGACGCGGCGGGGCCGCTTCACATCCCGGGCCGCCAGCCGGTGCATCGTGCACCATCGGCCGCGATGGACCGAATCCCGATTCGTCAACCGCTCTCTACCGGAGTGCGTGCCATCGACGCGATGCTGACTGTGGGCCTGGGCCAGCGAATCGGGATTTTCGGCGGGTCCGGTGTGGGCAAGAGCACGCTGATCGGAATGATGACGCGCAATACCTCTGCCGATGTTGTGGTGGTCGGATTGGTCGGAGAACGCGGACGCGAAGTGGCGGAGTTCCTCGAAGATGCGCTGGGGGTGGAGGGACGTCGCAGGTCGGTCGTGATCGTCTCGACGTCAGACCAGTCACCCCTGCTGCGCATGCGTGCCGCTCTAGCTGCTACCAGTGTTGCAGAGAATTTTGCAGCCGAAGGCCGAGACGTTCTGCTGGTGCTCGATTCCTTGACGCGATTCGCGATGGCCGCACGCGATGTGGGATTGGCTGCCGGTGAGCCACCGACCGCGAAAGGCTATACGCCCTCGGTCTTTAATAAGGTGGCGAAGTTAGTGGAGCGCGCGGGACGGTTCCGATGCGGCAGTATCACTGCGTTCTATACCGTATTGATGGAAGGCGACGATCAACACGATCCGGTCGTCGATGCAGTGCGGTCGTTCGTGGATGGCCACGTGATGCTCTCGCGATCCCTGGCGTCGGAAGGATGGTATCCGCCGACCCAAGTGCTCGATTCGATCAGCCGGTTGATGCCCACGATCGTGGATGCAGAACATCAGCAGGCCGCCGCCGCGCTTCGTCGCGCAATGGCGATTTACGATCGCGCGGCCGACCTGATTCGCATCGGCGCATATAAGACAGGCGCCGATGAGGAGTTGGATCGTGCGATTGCCCTGCAGCCGGCAATCCGGGCCTTACTGACGCAGCATGCAGAAGAAAAAGTTTCACTTCAGGAAGCGGTGGATGCGCTGCTCCGGCTGAGGACGGCATGAGCAACAGAACCATGACAAAGCTGCTGACGCTGCGCGCTATGGAAGAAGGGCGGGCGGAGACAGAGCTCGCAAAGCAACGGCAGCTCAGGCAGGCCTGTCTCGATGCATTGCATGCGCATCAGGCCAGGAAGCACGTTGCATCGCGCGCTCTCCATCATGCGCTGGCAATTGGCGATCGTTCAGAAGCCATTTCTGCGGAAATGGCGCTGGCCTACGGCCCTCTCGAACGCCGGATTTTGCAAAGGCAGCTTGCACAATTGGAACGAAGCGTTGCATCGGCCGCTGCAGCCTGGCAGCATTCACGGATCGGCCGGCTGCAAATAGAAACAATCGTCGGGACGGAGGACGCGAGGCGTAGACGCGAAGCGGAGATACGCGAGCAGAAGGCGCTTGATGCGTGGTTCCTCTCTTCGCGTCCAGTTTGTCGCACTGTTAATGGAGATGAGGATTCTCAAAGAGAACAAGGAAGCGGCACCCGGCACGATGGCACGGTGCGTGCAACGAGCATCGAGGAATGAAGTTGTCTCCACAGCCCGCCGGCGTCTTGCTGTCGCTATCGCCAAAGGCGGCTCCCGCTTCTCTGCTTGGCAAAGATGCATTTGCCGCAGCTATGCGAGACCTGATGACGCCGCCTTCTGGTCCGGCTGTCACGGCCGCCCTGCAAAGTCCGACGGGTGGACTTCCGCAGGTTGCAGCGCAGAAAAAACCGCTGGTCTCGCGCCAGGAGATGCACGCTTCGGCGGGCGAAGAGCACATGGGAACCGACAATCTTCGAGCTCCAACATTGATTGTTGTCACTTCCAATGCAGCCCCGCCGGTTCCGCGCGACGAAATAAGACACCCCGCCGTTCCGCAGCCCGGCGTTCAAGTCTCATCGCCTACTGAAGAGAGCTCTGGACCTCCGATTTCCTTAGCGGAGGTTAAGAATTCCATTGAGGAAACGATTCTCCCGGAACCGCCACCTGCGCGACGGCAGCCCGGGCCTACGGCAGATACTCATGCGCCGTTACGTGCAAACCACAAGGCGAGCGCGGTGACGCGGGATCCAGTGAATCCGGCCATTGCCCATTCTCCTGAGACCCTGCCGGCAGCTACGACAGCAGCACAATGCCCAGTTCCTGTTTCGGTCCCGCAGCCGGATAGACCGGAGCAGACGTTTTCAGAAAACAATGTGCAGCCGGCGGTCCACAGTGCGGATAGGGCAGGTGGCGGCCGGCGCCGTGCTTCCATGTCTCAGCCCGTAATGATGGCTCCAACGGCTGCTTCCAACGGTAGAAGTGAGCTTCTGCAAGTGACGCAAGAAGAACCACCACCGAAAAAAGTCGCGACGGTATTGAATGCACAGCCGCCCGGGCCGGTACGCGAAAAGGCGATTTCAGGCACCCTCCCGAAACCGAGTCAGGACATTCCTCTTGGACCAGCAGCGCCTTCGAAAGAGGCTCATGAAACGACTGCATTGCAGGCGGATGCTCATGCTTCGCAAGAGGTCGGAAAAACATCCTCGGCTTTATCGAAGCCTGTGGTCGCGGCCGAGCCAGCCATTCACCCGGCTCTGGATCTGTCGCCGGCACAGCATTCACCATCGGCAAATACTCCTGATCCGTCACCAGCCATGCACCGGCCGGAAGCGCTCACCGAAACCCATCGTCCGCAGGAAAACACTGACCAGGTGCTGCAAAGAATGGACACGGCTGTGCCCTCCGGCGCTGTGCAGTTGCGCGCGGATGCACGGCATCTGGATGTCGGCGTCTCGTCCAGCGTCCTGGGCTGGGTCGAGATACGCGCAACAGCCAGTTCTTCCGGGAGAGTGGATGCAGCCTTCCATGTCCAAACGAATTCGTCGGCCCACATGCTGACCGCGCAATCCAAGGAAATCGCAAGTTATGCGCGAGAGCATTCGGTCGAGTTGGGTCAGCTTTCCGTCGGCGTGGGAACCGGAGACAGCGCGCGGGAACAGTCTCGTTCTTCGATGGATGACGGCTTGGGTAAGGACGACACAACGCCCGTGAGAAGGGCTATGAAATCGCTCGTCAGCAACGAGCCGCAGCAGTCTACGGAGAAGGTGTCTTTTATCAGTGTGCGAGCTTGAACAGGTCCCATAGAGGGGGCCTGAAAGGACTGACATGCAGATTCCAGGAAGCATCCCGGCGTTCCAGTCGGCGGCCAGTAGTCCGACCGATACCAACGGTAGCAGCGGCGATCAGAACAGTTCGATGATTACTGCGAACGACTTCCTCACGCTGCTGGTGACAGAGCTGAAGAATCAGGACCCAACGGCGAATACGGATCCAAATGCCTACGTCGATCAATTGGTGCAGGTAAACAGCTTGCAGCAGTTGATCCAGATCGACCAGAACACAACAGGTGCAAGCAGTACGCAGCCGACCACTTCCGGCTCGTAGAGTCTCAGCAGTCAAGAAGCAATACACCAGAAAGCTGCCGCGTTGCGGCCAGGAGGAACACCATGCCATCTTTTGCGACGGCTCTTACCGGTCTGGAGTCCAATAACACCGCCTTGAACACGATCGCCAATAATCTGGCGAACATGAGCACGGTCGGTTACAAGGACCAGACCGATCAGTTCAGCACCCTTTTTTATCAGCAGCTCAACAGCGGTGTGAATGGCGCTGTGCAAGTGGGCGTCGGTACGCAGGTCGCCACGACCGAGACCGACTTTTCTAACGGCAGCCCTACACCCACGACCCAGGCGACAGATATGGCGCTTCAAGGCAACGGGTTTTTCCTGATCGACGATCATGGTCAGCAGGAGCTCACCCGCGCCGGCGATTTCGTCCTGAACACGACAGGGGCTTTGCAGACGACCAGCGGGGCCTCAGTAATGGGCTATCCGGCTGCAAATGGCAGCATCACGGTGGGTGCCGGAGTACAGCCGATCGTGCTGCCTCTTGGCCAGACCATAGCCTCGAAACAGACCGGCACCATCAATATCCAGGCGAACCTGAATGCCTCTGCGTCTGCGGACGCGACATCCAGTGTGCCGGCACCGGTCACGCTGTACGATTCGCTGGGCGCCGCGCATCAGGCGACAGTGACGTTTACGAAGACAGGTTCGAATACATGGAGCTACAACATCGCGTTACCTGCCGGCGACTCTGCGGGCAGTGCGGGCACGACTGGCACGCTGACCTTTGATGGCGCCGGAAACCTGACCAGCCCAACCGGGAGCATCGGCGGCATTTCATTCACAGGGCTCGCGGACGGAGCGTCGAACATGAACTTCTCCTGGAACCTGAGCTCGCTCACGCAAACCGCCTCCAGTTCGAATGTGGCTGGTGCGACGCAGGATGGATATGGCAGCGGCAGCTATCAGGACTTCAGCGTGGACGGGAACGGTATTGTGCAAGCCAACTTCAGCAACGGCCAAAGCCAAGTCATCGGACAGGTAGCGGTGGCAACCGTAGCAAACATGCAAGGGCTGCAGGCGACCAACAACACCGCCTTTCTTGCCACTCAGGCATCCGGACCCGTGGTCATCGGCACACCGGGCACAGCCGGGCGGGGAACAATTGAAGACAAAGCGTTAGAGTCTTCTAACGTGGACGTCTCGACTGAGTTTTCTGCACTGATCGTGGCGCAGCGGGCTTTCGAGGCGAACTCAAAATCGGTCACCACCTTCGACCAGGCCACCCAGGAAGCCATCAACATGATTCATTAAGCATTTCGCGTAAGCCGGCTGTGCTCTGCGGAGCGTCTGCAACCTTGCGTACGCTTCGCTGGGGCTCTCGCTCTAGCGTTTATCCACGGCGCCTGGCATTTCCTAACAGATCTCTAAGATCGCCGTCCTGTCGATGGCATCCCGCATGCAATCTTCTCGGGCATGGAGAACATAATCCACGCCTCAGAAGGGCCTCCGCAGAATGCCATCGGCGCGAACGAGACGCCGGTGATGCAAACGCCGATGTTGCCATCTCCGGCGAAAGAGCCCGATGCACAGCAGAGCGATGCCGAGTGCACAGAGATCGTGCCCTCATATCAACAGCAGCTGTCATCCGGCGAGGAATCAGCAGTACCAGGAACCCTGGCATTGCCCGAGCATCTTCGGCAGATTCCATTCTGTCTTGAGTTGCGCGTTCCGCTATCGCGCTTTACGCTTCGCGATTTGCAGCAGCTCAAGGCAGGCGCTCTGCTGGCCACGGAACACCTGTCGGTGCGGGATCTTGTCCTGACCGCGGCGGGTGAGCGCCTGCTGCTGGTGGAGTTGGAGGCGATCGAGCAGCAGCTTGCGGCGCGGGTGAAGCGCCTGGCCTGGCGGCACAAGTGGCGGAGGAAGGCATGACGCCCCTGCAAAGCTGGCTGAGCAGGCCGCGCGCCAGCGTTCGCATTGATACGACAGTTCCCTGGGCAGCCTGGATGAAAATGCTGCGACGTTCATTCGGCAGCGGCAAACCCGATCTGCGTCCGCGTATCGAGGTACTCGACCGGCTGGTGCTTGGCGGCAAAAAGTCACTGCTGCTGATCGCGATTGACGACCGCCGGCTGCTGGTTGGCGTCGGAGAGGATGCTGCACCATCGATTGTCCATTTCGAGGGGCGGCGCGTCGGCGCGTCGAATATCTCCGGTAAACGGGCCGCAGTACGTGGCCGGAAGCGGGTGCGCGGATGATTGCTTCTCTTGCCTTCCTTCTAGCCGAGCCGGCCTCCTTGCCGTCGCTGCATGGGTTGAAAGCCATCACGGATAACAACTCCGTGCCATGGACCATCGTCGGAATTCTTACGCTGCTCACCTTGCTTCCGGCAATTGTTCTCTCCATCACGCCCATGGTGCGGCTGCTGGTGGTGTTCCACTTCCTCCGCCAGGCGCTCGGGACCCAGACCGCACCCAGCAACCAGACACTGATGGGCCTTGGCCTGATGATGACCTGGTTCTTAATGCAGCCCGTCATGGTAGCAGTGAATCAGCAGGCGATTCAGCCATTTCAGCAAGGGCAGATATCGGGATGGCAGGCGATAGAGCGCGGCGCTCAGCCGGTGAAACAGTTCATGTTGCATTACGCGCGCGAAAAGGACCTGGCGCTCTTCGTGAATGCCGGATCGATCCCTAGACCGAAGACGCCAATGGATCTGCCGATGCGGGTCGTGGTTCCGGCCTACATGCTCTCGGAGCTGAAGTCCGGCTTCCAGATTGGTGCGATCCTCTTCCTGCCATTCCTGCTGGTAGACCTGGTCGTGGCTTCCATCACGACCTCCATTGGCATGTTGCAACTGCCGCCAGTAACGATATCGACGCCGCTGAAGATCCTGCTTTTCGTCATGGTCGACGGCTGGAACGTGCTGGCCGGCTCGTTGCTGAAGAGCTTTTCCTGAACGAGCACGACAAAAGGAGAAATGATGACTCCCGACCAAGTTGCCGAGCTGATGCGGAGCACATTGCGTGAGGCGCTGCTGTTGAGCGCGCCCATCCTGGTGGTTGCAGGGGTTTCGAGCCTGCTCATCAGCCTGGTACAGACGCTGACCTCGATTCAGGACCAGACGCTCTCGACGGTGCCGCGCCTCCTGATCGTCTCAGCCGTTCTGCTCGCCGGGATGCCGTGGTTTCTTCACAGGCTCGTCTGGTTCACTGCGTCCATCCTGGGCGATCTTCACCGGTTCGCGAACTGATTGCGATGACAGCCCTTCTATCAAACGACGCGTCCGGATGGGAGCACTTCCTCTCGGCAGGCCTGCTGGTATGTATCCGCGTCAGCGGCTTATTCATCTTCGCGCCCATCTTCTCCTCGCAGGCGCTGCCGGCGAAGGTGAAGAGTGTATTTCTCGTGGTTCTAACGGTGGTGTTGGCGCCGGTGGTTGAGGGCCTTCCCGGATCGCATGTGGAGGTGGGACTGCGAAGCGTGCTAGGAGAGCTCGGAGTGGCCGCTCTTCTGGGGTTATCCCTCGCCATGCTGAATGAGCTTGCGTCGCTCGCAGGGCAACTCCTGGGAATGCAATTCAGCTTTTCGCTCGTCAACCTGCTCGATCCCAACAGCGAAGTCCAGACCCCATTGCTGGCGCAGATGCTCAGCCTGCTTGAGATCACGGTTCTGCTGGCCGCTGGTCTGCATCGGACGATTCTCGCAGCGCTGCTTCATACATTTGTCATTGTGCCGCTGGGATCGGGTCTTGCGCCGCGCGAGATCGGGCTTCCACTGGTCGGCATGATGAGCGGCGTCTTCCTTGCCGCGCTTCAGCTTGCCGCCCCCGTGATAGCCGCAACTCTGCTGGTCGAGATTGGCATTGCCTTGATGTCGCGCGTTTCGCCGCAATTGCCGGTTCTGGCACTGACTGTGCCGGCAAAGACAGTGCTCGGATATGTCGTGCTCATCGGCTCGCTAGCACTCTGGCCCGCCTTCTTCGAAGCGCGCTTCGATGGCCTGCTGAACACCGCCCAGGGGCTGCTGCAAGACCTGGCACTACACGCTTCCTAACCGCGCGCGAAAAGAGAGATCGGGATGAGCAGCGAGCGCACAGAGAAAGCCAGCCCCAGACGGCGGCAGAAGGCGGAGCAGGAAGGTGATCGCCCGCGTAGCCGCGAGTTGCTCTCGGCCGCCGCACTGTTGGCGGGAAGCCTCACGCTGGGCTGGGCAGCACGCGCCTGGCTTCCGCTCTGGATGGGCATTTATCAGGGTAGCGTTGCACTGATCCGTATCCCGAGCCTGTCTGCGGAAGCGCTGAGTATGTCGATGCGCAACCTGTTGGTTGCCGGTGCTGCGCCATGCCTGTTTGTCATGCTGGCCGCAGCCGGTGCGACCCTTGCGGTCGCGATGGCCCAGAACCGCGGGTTGCGCCTGCAGCCGGCAGCAATCGCGCCGAAGTGGTCCCGACTAAATCCCGCGCAGAACGCCAAGCACCTCTTCACTACGCGGGCCCTGGTACGCCTCGGCAAATCGTTGATACCAGTCCTGCTGTTGGCCGTGCAGCTGATTCATTTTGTCAGCGGCGCTTAACGCGATGCCGGCATTCAGCCTTGAGCGTTTGCCGCTGGTTTTCGGCGAGGCCTACGAACTGCTGGTGAATACGGCGTGGATCATGCTGGCCTGGTCGCTTGTGGACTATGTCGCGGAATGGCGGCAATGGGAAAGCCGCCTGAAGATGAGCAAGCAAGAGATGCGCGAGGAATTCAAGGAGACGGAAGGGAACCCGCAGATGAAGGGGCGCATCCGTTCCCTGCAGCGCCAGATGCGCCGCCGCACCTTGCGCGCCGACGTGAAAAAAGCAAGCGTCGTGATTACCAATCCTACCCACTATGCCGTGGCCCTCTCATTCGACATGACCACGATGGAAGCTCCCAAGGTGTTGGCGAAAGGCCGCGACCTCGTGGCTGCGCAGATCCGGGAAGAGGCCCGCTGGGCCGGCGTGCCGCTGGTAGAAAACCCGCCTCTTGCACGCTCGCTCTATCGCGCCGTCGCGCCGGGACAGAGCATCCCGGCGGAACTGTACGCAGCAGTGGCCGCGATTCTGGCTTATCTCTTTCGCCAAGAGGCGGAAGAACGGATGCGGCGCGAGCATGAGCAGCGGCACAGAAACGCCACACGATCCACCGACTCCACTCACGCCAGTTCGCAAATCTCTTCAGTCGCGCCGCTGGGTCCGGACCTGCTGCCAACAAGGAGACACGATGAGCTCTTCCGCCGTTTTGAGCGCCCCAGCTGCCAACCAGGCGAGCAGCGCCAAAGGGAGTGGTTCCACCAAACCGGACTGGAAGCATTGGCTGAGCAGTATGCGTCAGCTTGCGCTTCCCTGCGGAGCTATCAGCATCGTCTTCGTCATGCTGATCCCGCTGCCATCCATGATCCTGGATCTCCTGCTCGGTCTTTCCATCGCGGCCGCCGTGCTGGTATTTCTTTCCGCAGTACAGGTGCGCAAGGCAGTCGATCTGTCTGTCTTCCCTACGGTCCTGCTGCTGCTCACGCTCTTCCGGCTCTCGCTGAATATTGCATCAAGCCGTCGCATCCTGCTCCATGGAAGCGAGGGAACCGGGGCGGCCGGCAGTGTCATTGAGTCGTTTGGCCAGTTCGTCGTGGGTGGTAATTACGTCGTTGGCTTTGTCTTGTTTCTCGCGCTGATCGCCATCCAGTTCCTGGTGGTCAGTCACGGCGCCGTGCGCACGGCGGAAGTCACGGCCCGTTTCACTCTGGATGCATTGCCGGGAAAGCAGATGGCCATCGATGCCGATCTGAATGCCGGCCTTATCGATGAAGTCGCGGCGCGAAAACGGCGCGAGGCAGTGGCTCGCGAGGCGGAGTTCTACGGCGCAATGGATGGAGCGGCCCGCTTCAATCAGCGCGATTCGATGGCGACGATCCTTATTACGGCAATCAATATCATCGCTGGCCTTGCTGATCGGCACGTTGCAGCAGGGAGTGGCCCTGGGCGATGCTTTGAAGACTTACACGACGCTTACGGTGGGCGACGGCCTGGTCACGATGATTCCATCGCTGCTGGTCTCTGTCGCCGGCGGCATGGTGCTCACACGGGCGTCTTCCGCGGGCGCACTGGGTTCAGAGATCGGTTCTCAACTGCTCGGCCGACCGACGACCTTGTATATGTCCGGCGGCGTTCTGGGCGTGATGGCTCTGGTGCCGGGTTTGCCCAAGCTGCCGTTTCTCCTCGTTTCTGGAATATTGCTGCTGGCCGGACGTCATATCTCGCGCCGCGCCGCGCCACAAGCAGCGGACAGCGCAACGGATGCCGCAAAAAAGAACGACGCGAAGACGCAAAGCGAAAACCTGGCCGGGCTGCTGCGCATGGATGAGCTTTCTCTCGAGATCGGCTTCCAGTTGATTCCGTTTGTGGATGAGAAGCAGGGCGGCCAAATGCTGTCGCGAATCCGCACACTGCGGCGGCATCTAGCGACGGAACTCGGGTTCATCGTGCCACCGGTTCACATCGCAGACAACCTGCGGCTGAAGCCGCGCGAGTACGTGATCTCGCTGCGCGGCGTGGAGATCGGCCGCTGGCAGACGGAGGGCAATCAGTTACTCGCCGTTTCTGCGGATCCGCAAGCGCGTGCGCTGCCCGGCAAAGAGACACGTGAGCCGGCCTTCGGAGTGAGCGCGCGCTGGATTGCGCCCGCACTGGAAGAGCAGGCACTGGCGGCCGGCTACTCCGTTGTGGACGGGACCACGGTCATCACGATGCATTTGTCGGAGCTGGTCCGGCGTCATGCGCAGGAGCTTCTGAGCCGCGCGGAGACGAAACGTCTGATCGACACATTGAACGACTCCCATCCCAAGCTGGTGGAGGAGCTGATCCCGAAGGTGATGACTCTGGGCGAGGTGCAGCGTGTTCTGCAACAGCTTCTCCGTGAGCAGGTTTCGATTCGCGACCTGGGCACGATCCTTGAGGTTCTGGTTGAGGCAGCGCCAGCCAATAAGTCCTTGCCGTACCTGGTGGAGATGTGCCGCCAGGCCATGGGACGGCGGCTCGTGCAGCCTCATCTGGATGCCGACGGAGCGCTCCCGGTGCTGCTGCTCGACCCGGTCATCGATGAGGAGCTGCAGTCCTGCTTTGGCGAGGGCGGCAGGGCAATCAGCGATAGAGGCGCGCTGACCGTGCCGGTCATCCGGCGCATGGCCGATTCTTTGAAAAAGCTAACTGGAGGTGCAAGCGCAACGGCATGGCCCGTGCTTCTGTGTCAGAGTCCGGCGCGATATCACATTCGCCGCTGGCTGGAACCGGCAGTCCCTCGCGTGACGGTGTTGGCGCCGAGTGAAGTACCGGCCGATGTGCGGGTACGGTCACTCGGAACTGTCCGCTAAGCCGGCACTGCAGCGAGCGGCACGGAACTACAGGAGCAGCTATGCAACAGAGAACGTCCACAGGTGAGAACCGCAGCCAACTGCCGGCCACTCTCTACCCTCTAGCGGCAGCGCCGGCTTCGACTGTATCGAAGGCCGTATACGACCAGACGCCAGCGATTGCAAAATCCACTGCCGCTGAGATGTATCCGTCGCCCATGTCGGAAGAGGCTCTGCGGGAGCACCTCCCGATGGTGCGCTTTCTCGCACTCCGCATTCGTGAGCGGCTGCCGCAACAGGTCGAAATGGAAGACCTGATTAGCGCCGGGATGGTCGGACTAATGGACGCGATGCAGAAGTTCGACCCCAACAAAAAGGTGCAGTTCCGCACGTATGCGCAGTTCCGTGTACGCGGCGCCATGCTGGACAGCCTGCGCGCTCTGGACTGGGGGCCGCGCGATCTGCGCCGGAAAGCGCGCGCGGTCGAAGAGGCCATTCGTTCCTTGAGCACGACCCTGGGCAAGGCTCCGACGGAGAGCGAGGTTGCGAAGGAAATGGGGCTGGAGCTGCATGCCTATCAACAACTTCTCGGCGAGCTTTCAGGCCTCGAACTGGGGAGCTTAAACGAAACTCCGGCCGATGATGCAGGTGTAGAGGCGCTTGCGCTTCTCCCCGCCGGCCCAGAGGATGATCCCTTTCTCCAGTGCCAGAGCAGCGAGATGCGGCGTCTGCTGGCGGAAGCGATTGCGGCGCTACCGGAACGCGAACGTATGGTCCTGACGCTCTATTACTACGAAGAGCTGACCATGCGTGAGGTGGGCGCGACCTTGGGCGTGGTGGAGTCACGCGTTTCGCAGTTGCACTCTTCGGCAATGGCGAGACTCCGCGCCGCGCTCGGTCCGCCATGTGGGAGACGGCCGGCGCGCGCATAGCGGACCGACTGCACGAACTGGACAAGTGGAGAGGAGACGCAATGATGGAAGGAAACATCCTGGGCGGACTGCTGGATATCGAGCTGGAGGCGAACATTCGATTCGGCGCGCGTGAGATGTCGCTGGCCGAGCTGCTGGAGATCGGCCCGGGCGCCGTAATCCCGTTGGATCGGCAGGTCACGGATCCGGTGGACCTGATCATTGGAGAGAAGGTGGTCGCCCGCGGAGAGGTTGTGCTGATTCAAGGCAAATTTGGACTACGTGTCACCGAGGTTCTCTCGGGGTGACACAAACATTACCCGCGATGAACTCGGAGAGCACTGCAGATCGTCGATCGTCCCGCTGGACGGAGGTGTGCGGCAACCGGGAGTGTGAAACGGGTTGGCTGCAACTCTTTCGCAGCCGCTCGCTCCCGCGCTTTGAAGGGAAGTGGGCGTGCAGCGCACGCTGCATGGAGCGGATCGTCGCTGATGCTGTTCGCAGCCAGATCGAAAGCTGGGAGCCCAGCCCCGCTGCACGCTCTTTACGCATGCCGCTGGGTCTTATTCTGCTGAGCCGCGGGTGGATTACGCATCGGGAGCTGCAGGAAGCGCTCGCGGCGCAGCGTTGTGCTGGAACGGGGCGAATCGGCGAGTGGCTGGGCCGCCTGCATGGCATTTCGGACGCCACCATCGCAAAGGCGCTCGGAATCCAGTGGAACTGCGCCGTACTGCGCTCCGGCACTCCGGGCATTGAATTCGCACCGTCGCTCATTCCTGGGTTCCTGTGCCGCCACTACGGCCTGGCGCTTCTTCGCCAGAGGCCGGCTAGGACTTTGTATCTCGCAGGCAGATATTGCGCGGAACATGCTGCCTCGCGCGCCGTGGAACACATGTTAGGTATGCCAGTGCAAGCGGGATTTCTCGAAGACGGCGCGTGGAACGTTGCAGAATTGGGTGCTGCCGAGTCGGTGGAGTCGCGCGCAGGAGGCGACGGGGTCGCAGCGTTTGTTGCTGAGTTGATCGAACGATCGCGCCCAGTGAATGCCCGACTGGTACGGCTACACGATCATCTGTGGCTGCGATTGTGGCTTCGCAGACGGGAGCGCGCCACGCAGCTACAGGATGCTGTCTTTCCTTTGTGGACCGGAATGGGAAAACTCCAGGGGAACGAGCGCATTCCTTAGAGGGCGCTAAGGACATTGCTCCGTCAACACTACAAAAGTGGCCCTCTCCTTGCATTGAATACCGGCAGGAGAGCTGGAAATGGATAGCGGATATTACGCGGCCTATTCGGCATTGCTCGCGCGCACCGAGGCGATGGACGCAGCGTCCAGCAATCTGGCGAATGCCAATACAAACGGCTACCGGGCGCAGCGCGAATACTTCCGCGATGCGGTGGCCGGTGAAGGCGCAGCGGACTCACAGTTGAATGGCGCGGTCAACCGATATGGCGTGCTGGGCGGAGATCAGGTGGATCTCGGTCAGGGTGCACTGGTGAAGACAGGAAATTCCACCGACGTTGCCATCCAGGGGCAGGGCTTTTTTGCTGTGAAGACTGCCCATGGCGAGCGATACACACGGGACGGATCGTTTCAGCGGACCAAGGATGGGACCCTGGTGGATAGCGCCGGTGATCCCGTTCTCGACACCGCGCATAAGGCTATCGTGATGCCCGGCGGCACGATAGCCATTGGAACTGACGGAGCAGTCTCGGTCGATGGAGGAGTGGTCGGTCAACTGGGAATCTTCGTCATGCCGGCCACACAGATGATTGCTGAAGGCGCGAATGAATATCGCGCGAGCGACCCCGGCACGGTGAAGGCAAGCCAGCAGTATTCGGTGGCCCAGGGAGAACTCGAAGGATCCAACCAGGACATCGTGAGCGGCAGCCTTCAATTGATGCTGATCCAGCGCCAGGCCGAGATGATGCAGAAGGCACTCTCCGCTTTTCACAATGACTTCGATCGCGCTGCGAGCGAGGATCTGCCGAAGGTCTAAGCAGAGGGTTGTGCTACAGGAAGCACCGGAGGAGACGAATGATACGAGCACTCTACACGGCAGCGAGCGGCATGAGCGCGCAGCAGCTCAATCTGGATACGATCGCGAATAATCTCGCGAACTCATCGACTGCCGGATTTCGCCAGACCCGGCTGCAGTTCCAGGACATGCTGTACCAGAACATGGTGACACCGGGCGCGGCGCAGAGCGCGCAAACCGTCTCGGCAGGGTTACAGATCGGCCTCGGCACCAAGTCCGCCGCGACCGAGGTGATCATGACACAAGGCGATCTCAATCAGACCAATAATCCGCTCGACCTTGCAATCGAGGGCTCGGGGTTCTTCCAGGTGCAGCTTCCTGATGGGACCACCGCGTACACCCGCGCGGGCAGCTTCCATCTGAACAACCAGGGAACGATGGTGACGGCAGCGGGCGATCTGCTGCAGCCGGCAATCACCATTCCGCCGAATGCGACCGCCGTCACCATCACACAGTACGGACAGGTGAACGCAACCCTTCCGGGACAGCAGAACCCGCAGCAGCTCGGGCAATTGCAGTTGGCCACGTTCGCCAATCCAGGTGGGCTTGAGGCGATCGGCGGCAACCTATTCCGGTCCACGCTTTCCTCTGGCGATCCGGTCACGGACAATCCGGGCGGGACGCAGGGGCTCGGCCAGGTACAGCAGGGATATCTGGAAGGCTCAAATGTCGATGTGGTCAGCGAGTTCGTCCAGATGGTGCTCGCGCAGCGCGCCTACGAGAGCAATTCCAAGGTTATCAAAGCGGCCGACGATATGTACTCGCAAGTGAACAATATGTCCCGCTAGAGTCACTAAAAATCATGCCTGCCTTTCGAAATATCTTCGTCAGTATCGCCATTTCCTTTGTCGCCGTCAGCACGGCCAGTGCACGGGTCGCGCACGATGTGCCCGAGCCGGATTCGACCACAGGCTTCTATTGGCAGCGCATCATCGATCCCGAAAATCCGGCTGCTCCACCGCGGCTCGTTCCTGTACATGATTCCGCTGCGCCATCTGTCAGCCGAGCGAAAGCGCGACGGCCGGTTGCTTGTGTACGGGCAGGTGAGCACCTGCTGCTCCATGAAACTCGTATGGCTTCTTCCACTGTGTCTCTCGCGGCTATAGCACTTCAAAGCGGGGCCTGCGGGGACCGCATACGGGCGCGCATTGAGGTAACCGGAGCCTTTGCCGAAATCACCGTGCTGGGCCACGGAGTAGGAGCCCTCGGCGGAAAGGAAGATACATGGCGCTGACGCTTCCGCGGTCGATACTCTATGCCGGCGTTGCCTTCGGATTGGTCATCGCAGCGTCCGGCGTCGCGCATGCGGCCGCGCCCAATCCGAAGAAGAACAACGCGATCCAGGGCGCGACCGATCGCGCTCTTTCGGACTACATTGCCCGCGTGCGCCAGCAGAGCGAGGCTGAGCCGCGTGCCATGGGCTCGATCTGGAGCGAGGACGGCGCCTTCACCCGCCTCACGTCCGACGTTCGCGCGATGCACGAACACGATCTGATCTCCATCGTCGTTGTTGAGGCGCTCTCCGCCTCAACCGACGGGACGGTCAAGAACTCTCGCAGTTCCAGCGCAAGCTCGCAGGTGGCATCACTTTTTGCGAAGTTATCGTCCAGCAACAGCCTGCAGAATCTGCTCTCGCAGAATTCCGCCAGTGCCCTCAGTGCGCAAGGACAAAGCGTCACCAATTCAACGCTGAATACCACGGTAGGCGGGCAGGTGGTCAGTGTCCTGCCAAACGGCATTCTCGTCATTGAGGCCGAGCGGCAGGTCGCCTTCAATCAGCAGACACAGATGATCCGGCTGCGCGGGCTGGTGCGGCCCAGCGATGTGAACGCAAACAACCAGGTGCTGTCGACCGCGGTGACCGACCTCGAATTGGAAGTGGTTGGAAAGGGAATTATCAATGACTACACATACCGCCAGAATCCGCTGGTCCGGTTTCTGGAGCATCTGGTCGTTTTCTAGTCCGGTCTCGCCTGGTTTGCTGAAGCCTGAACGCATCGCATGGATCGGGACGATCCTCGCTCTCTGCCTCTGCGCTCCGGTTCGGATGCGCGCCGATTCAGCAGCGCATCGCGTCCGGATCAAAGACGTTGCGACCATCGAAGGCATACGCGAGAACCAGCTGGTTGGTTACGGCATCGTCGTCGGTCTGAGCGGCACGGGGGATAGCCAGCAGACAGTTTTTCCCGTGCAGACGCTCATCTCCACTTTGCAGCGCATGGGCGTCAATGTGCCCACCACCGGCAGCTCCAGTACGCTTCGCGTACAGAACATGGCGGCGGTCTTCATTGCGGCTACGCTGCCGCCGTTTTCGGAGCCGGGCACGAAGCTGGACGTTACGGTTTCTTCGGCAGGTGATGCGCGGAGTCTGAACGGCGGTCTTCTGTTGATGACGCCGCTCTACGGACCCGACGGGCGCATCTATGCCCAGGCCCAAGGCCCGGTCGTACTCGGCGGCTATGCGGCCGCGGCGAACGGCAATGCAAAGATCGTCAATCACCCCACGACCGGGCGCATTCCGGGCGGGGCGATGGTCGAACGCGGAGTGCCGCTCGACCTGTCCCGCTTGCCGTCGTTATCCATATTGTTGAACGACGCCGATTTCCGGACCGCCGAGCGCATGGCCGACGCGATCAATGGTGCACTGCAGCGTCCGCTGGCGCATGCCGCAGATAGCCGCCGCGTGGATCTGCACCCTCAGGCGGGCGAGGATCTGCCAGCTCTGCTGGCGCGGGTCGAGGCAGTTGAGATAGAGACCTATCCACGGGCGAAGGTCGTTGTAAATGAGCGCACCGGAACGGTCGTGATCGGGGGGGACGTTCGGTTGCAGCCGGTCTCCATTCTGCACGGCGGGCTGGTCGTGAATGTCGTAAGCGACTTCGCCGTTTCACAGCCTGGACCGCTCAGCAACGGCACGACCCAGACAGTGCAGGAGACCCGCGTCGAGGCGCAGGATAAGCCTGTAAACCAGATTGTGCTGAAGCGCGGCGCCACGGTCGACGATCTGGTGCAGGAGCTGCAGGCGATCGGGGCAAGCGCGCGCGACGTGATCTCGATTCTGCAGGCGATGAAAGAGGCTGGAGCGCTCGAGGCCGAGCTGGAGGTGCTCTGATGCATCTGGCGAACATAGGAATGCAGGAGGCCGCGGCGCAGAATTCGCCGGCGGCAAAGAATCCCAGGCTCGAGCGTTCAGCGCATGAATTTGAAGCCAGCCTGATGGCTGAGCTTTTGAAGCCGCTGCAGGAGACCGACGGGCTTACGGGCGAAGAGAGCGGCGCTGGCGGGGCGGGAAGCGGAGGCGCTTTAGGGGAGTTTGCTTCCGAATCGCTGGCACGAGCCATTTCGGAACGCGGGGGCTTCGGCATTGCCGACCGGATACTCCGCCAGCTCAACACAGCCTCCCCTGGTAAACCCAAAACGGACGCGACGAGTCACCGTCTCCAGCGGCCTCAAGCTTTCTGGAAAGCCGCCGATATAGTCTGCAGGGAGGCCCGTCCATGGACATACGCGATCGCTCCACCTACCCACCGAACCTGGAGAGTCTCGGCATTGAAGGGACGGCCCGGTTACGCACGGACACGCCGTCCGCATCTCGAGTTAGCCAGACGACATCGGCCACGGATTCCAGCGAACTCAGCCCGGCGGCGCAGGCGATGGCACAAGCGATGCAGATGCCCGACGTTCGCCAGGACCGTGTTGCCAGCCTGCAGCAGCAGATTGCCGGCGGAAATTATCACGTCCCGCCTCAAGACGTGGCGGATGCGATGCTGCGGAATTTTGCAGGATAAAGGATTCGTGAATGACGCGCGACGAAATAGAGGGTTCGTGGTGCCTTCCGGCGGTGGAGATCGAGCGGGTGCTCGATCTCGTCATCGACGGACTCGCAAAGTTGGACGCGGACATTCTTGTGCAGCTCGCGTGTCACTGCCGCGAGTGGGAAGGGAAGAGCCACACCCTGACTCTCTCCAGTCGGGCACACGCGCGTCTCTCGTGGAAGCTGCTGCTGCTCGATCGTCTGCTTCGCCAGACGCGCATCAACCTGAACGTGCTCGGGCTCGAGCCGGGACGATATAGCCCGGCGGAGGGCTATCGGGCCTTTGCGAGGCGCTGAACAGTATGGCTTCGTTGAATCAGGCATGGAACATTGCGACGGGCGCGCTGGCCGCCGACCAGGCAGCCATCTCAGTTGTAGCGGGCAACATCGCCAATGCGAACACGACTGGCTATACCACCGAGACCGTGCAATGGGGATCAGCCGATACGGTCACGGTCGGTGGCCGCTCACAGGCCGGCGGGGTCACGATCACAGGAGTTAGTTCACAACGCGATCGCGTGCTAAACCAGCGCATCGATCAGCAGACACAGGAACAATCCGGCACAGCCGCCCGCCTTGCCGCCCTGAACGATCTGCAGTCCATCTTCGCGGGAGCAATCACAGCGACAGGGAGTGCAACGAGCAGCGGCGTTGCCGATATAGGCCAGCAGTTGACGGCATTTTTCCAGAGCTTCTCATCGCTGGCTGCAGATCCGTCGAACACGAGCCTGCGAACGGGAGTGCTCTCGGCAGCACAGAGCTTAGCCGCAACTTTCAACCAGGTTTCCGAAAGTCTGGAGCAGCAGCGGTCGGGACTCGATGCGACGGTGGCTTCGGCCGCCACGCAAGTCAACTCGCTGACGAAGGACATCGCGGGCTTAAACGCAAAGATCAGCTCTGGTAGCCCGAACGCGGATGCCGGTACGCTCGAAGACCAGCGACAGTACGACATCCAGCAGCTATCTCAGCTCGTCGGCATCCATCAGATTACGAATGACGGCAATAGCCTCACCATCACGACTACTTCCGGCGCAGTGCTGGTCGCAGGTGGCCAGAGTGTCAACCTTGAGACGCAAAGTTCCGGCGGTGTCACGCATCTGTTGCTTGGCGGGGTGGACCAGACGGCTGCCCTCACCGGCAACGGCGGCCAGATTGGCGGGACGCTCGAGGCGCGCGATTCCGACATCCCAGCCGCTCTCGCATCCATCGATCAACTTGCCTGGAGCGTGGGGAATGCAGTGAACGGCCAGCAGGCAAGCGGCACAGACGCCAATGGAGCTACGGGTGCGCCGATATTTGGTTTGGGCGGCGGTACGACCGGCGCTGCGGAGGCGATTTCGGTTGTCCTGACGGATCCGAACGGCGTGGCGGCATCGGCTTCGGGAGCAGGAGCGCAGGACGGATCGAATGCCACAGCGATGGCGGCGCTGGCTTCGGCCACGATTGTCGGCGGCCAGACGGCGAGCGCCTCTTATGCGGGGCTGGTCGGTCAGATCGGCGCGAACGTTAGCCAGGCCACAACAGCACAGGCATCGCAGAGCGCGTCTCTTACGCAACTCCAGTCACAGCAAAGCGCACTCTCTTCCGTTGATCTGAACGATCAGGCGGCGCTGCTGCAGACTTATGAGCAGTCCTACCAGGCTGCCGCAAAGGTGTTCACGATATTGAACTCCGTGATCTCAAGCGCAATCAATCTGGGCGTTGAGACCGCAGTATCCGTGTAAGTCCTCTGGAGAGTGAACGCATGAACGTGAATCCAAACTATATCCAGCAGCTCACGACTGCGCTCTCCCGGAATACAGTGCAGCAGCAGGCGCTTGCCAGCCAGATATCAAGCGGCGAACGCCTTACCGGAATCGGAGATGGTCCAGTAGCGGCAGCACAAAATGTCCAGCTCTCCGCACAAATCGCTGCTGATAGCACATTCACGCAGACAGCGGCCACGACTACTGCACGCATGCAGGTCGTCGATTCGACGCTCGGGTCAGTGGTCGATCAAATCAATCAGGCGATCTCGGTCGCGACAGCCGGCAACAACGGCACCAATAACGCGAGCGACCGGTCCAGCGTTGCGGCGGAACTCAGCAGCATACGCGATGAAATCCTCGGTCTGGCAAATACAAGTTACAGCGGCACATATCTTTTCTCCGGCAGTCAGAACGGCAGCGCGCCGTTTGTCCTGGACAACTCCACGAGCCCGGCCAGCGTGACGTATGCCGGAGACGACCTCGTGAATTATGTGAATACGCCGGGCGGTCAGTCGATTGCGACGAATCTGCCTGGCAACCAGGTATTCACCGCAGCCGGCGGCGATCTGCTGGGCACACTGAATGCGCTTATCCAGGGCTTTTCAACCGGCGACACAGCTACGACCACCGCACTTACATCGCAGCTTGGCACGGCGCTGTCGCAGGTGAGCACACAACGCGCTTCGCTCGACGGCGCGATGAACCGGCTCCAGTCTGCTTCTTCCTATGCTTCGCGTGAGCAGACGCAGCTAGTGGCGAATCAGACCAATCTGCTGCAGGCCGATCTTCCGACGCTCGCGACGCAACTCTCTGCGAACACGACGCAGCAATCGGCGCTGGAGTCAGTAATTGTTGCGATCGAGCACCAGGGAACTTTATTCGATCGCATGTAGCTCTGATCGGTCACGTTTCCAAGCCAGCCGCATCAAGCCGCACGTCTATACTGATGCCGGAGTTCGATGGCAATGCGAGGCGCGATTCGTTTTCTTTGGAATGCAACCCGCGGAAATCGCTTGCGTCCCTGGCGGAGCGATTACCTGCGCTGGCGTATTGAGACGTATTCCGGCCGCGATGCGCACACTATCGGCGCCAGGGAATTTTTCCACTTTGTCTGGCAGGAAAAGGGACGTTTGCTTCGATTCCTGCATTGGACCGGCGGTCTCGGCCCACCGGGCTAATTCAGCGGCCGCACCTTTCCGACGAAGCAGCATAGGGGCGCTCAAAGCCGCTTCATTGACCAATTCCGAGCCGGGATCGCCGTTTTTGCATCTATAGAGCAAAACCATCAAGGCTCCGTCGCGCCGTCTTGCCGTATCCTTGCGCCTGAGCGAGCCCACCTGCAGGAGCGAAACAAGTCCATGGCGGCAGCGGCAGCAGCAGTTCCCATGACGGCGTGGAAGCCGAAAACAAATCCGTGGGTGATTGCTGCGACCGTCGCGATGGCGGCATTTATGGAGGTGCTCGACACCTCTATTGCAAACGTAGCCCTGCCATACATCGCAGGCGGCCTCGGCGCCAGCCGCGATGAGAGTACGTGGGTGCTGACGACCTATCTCGTCGCTAACGCCGTGGTGCTTCCCATGGGCGGCTGGGCATCCAGCGTGATCGGGCGCAAAAACTTTTTCATGCTATGCCTGGTCATTTTCACCGGCGCATCGTTTCTGTGCGGTCTTGCACCATCGCTGGGACTTCTCCTGCTCTTTCGCGTGATCCAAGGAGCAGGCGGCGGAGGATTGCAGCCGATGGCGCAGGCCATCATGGCGGACTCCTTTGAGCCAAGCAAACGCGGACTCGCGTTTTCGCTTTACGGTCTGGTCGCTGTGCTCGCGCCCTCCATCGGGCCGACTGTCGGCGGCTGGCTGACAGATAACTACACCTGGCATTGGATCTTTTACATCAACATCCCGATCGGTATCGCCGCTCTGTTCCTGGTGCAGATGGTCGTGGAGGACCCTCCGTATCTCAAGCCCGACCGCAAAAACTTCTGGCGTATCGATTACATCGGAGTGATTCTGCTCGTGATCTCGATGGGATCGCTCGAGATCTTCATGGATAAGGGCGAGGAGTGGGACTGGTTCGGTTCCCACTGGATCAAGTTTTACGCCATCACCTTCGTCGTGTCGTTCTGCGCGCTCATCTGGTGGGAGCTGCGGGGATCAAAGCGTCCGCTGATGGAGATGCGCCTCTATAAATACAAAAATTTCGCGGTCTGCTCATTCCTGATGCTGATGACCGGCGGCATCCTGAACGCCGCCACGGTATTGCAACCGCAGTTCACACAGCAGTTGCTCGGATACACCGCGACCATCGCCGGCCTGGCGCTCTCCTGGGGCGGACTGATGCTCATCGTCGTGATGCCGATGGCGGGCATCGCAGTTTCCCGCTTTCCAGCGCGCAACATCATTGTCTTCGGATTCATGCTGTTCGTTCTTGGCTATGGATACTCAGCCATGCGTGTGAATCTTGGCATAAGCTTCGGCTTCGCCTCGTGGCTGCGCATCGTTCAGGTGGCCGCAATCCCGTTCGTCTTCATCTCCGTCACGACAGCCGCTTATTTCGGTATTCCGCGCGAACTGAACAACCAGGTTGCCGGTCTCATCAACTTCGCCCGGAATATCGGCGGCTCCATCCTGATCTCGCTCACCAACGCCTTCGTCACGGAGAGCACCGCTTTCCATCAGGCAAATTTTCTGCACTCCGTGAATTCCGGCAATGCCGTCTACCAGCAGCGGCTGCAAGCCACGGCCAGCGCGTTGTCTCCTCATCTCGGCCCGGCGAATGCCCAGGAGGGAGCCGCGGCTCAGATTTATAAGATCATGCAGGCGCAGACGGCGGCACAGGCCTATGTGGATGTGTACTATGCGCTTGCCGCAGCTTCCGCCATCATGGTGCTGCTGTCGTTCCTGCTCCACAAGAACAATCCCCGGGCGGGCGGCACGAGCGAGATCGCAGTCCATTAGCAGGCCATCCATCTGTCCTCCGGAAAGCACTCTATGTTACTCTTGTGTCAGACACTTAGAGAGTGGATTCGATCGAGAGCATAGAGAGGTTAGCGTGCTGGCAACAGAAAAAAAGACAGAGGTGATCTCCCGTTTCCGGACACATGAATCGGATACCGGGAGCCCTGAGGTGCAGATCGCGATTCTGAGCGAACGGATTGGCGAGCTGACAGAGCATTTCAAGATGCACAAGAAGGACCACGCATCCCGGCGTGGCCTGTTGATGCTGGTGAGCAAGCGTCGTCGCCTTCTGAATTATCTGAAGACCAACGACTCGGTTCGCTACCGCGACGTAATCGGCAAGCTCGGCATTCGTAAGTAAAGCCTGTACAAGCCTTGCCTTTCTACCGCACGCCTCCAGTGACAGCGACGTGGACTTCCGGCCACGGTCTTCCAATACCAGTGCCGCACGTCGCTTCCCGCACGCTTCCACTCGCCGCCACGGCTGAGAGGAGGTCGCGTGCGCACAAATAACCCGCATCGAAATCTGTCGATGGGTGCTGCGTGCCTTCCTGCCTGGAGTAAAACCATCTCCTGCGCTGTACAGAAAATGAGGATTCCATGAAACAAGAAGTTTCCGTTGAGCTTGCCGGCGGCAAGCGACTGAATTTTGAAACCGGCCGTATGGCCAAACAGGCGCCTGGCGCCGCTTTAGTCTCCCAGGGTGACAGCGTCGTGCTGGTCACCGCAGTATCTTCAGCAGACCCCCGCGAGGGCATTGACTTTTTCCCGCTTACCGTTGACTACCGCGAGTACACCTACGCGGGCGGCCGCATTCCCGGTGGCTTCATCAAGCGCGAGGGGCGGCCCAGCGAAAAAGAGATTCTGACCTCACGGCAGATCGATCGTCCCATCCGGCCGCTGTTCCCCGAAAACTTCCGCAACGAGACCCAGGTCATCGCATTCGTCCTCTCGGCCGACAAGGAAAACGATCCGGACGTCATCGCCATCAACGGCGCCGGCCTCGCACTCGCGCTGTCGGATATCCCGTTCGGCGGCCCGGTTGGCGCCGTGCGGGTGGGTCGGGTGAATGATCAGTTCATCATCAATCCCACTTACGCAGAGCGGCATGAGAGCACGCTCAACATCATGGTCGTCGGCACCAAGGACGGCATCGTGATGGTGGAGAGCGGCGCGAAGGAAGTCAGCGAAGAGATTGTGGTCGACGCCATCGACTTTGGACATGGCGAGGTCAAGAAGATCATTGCTGCGATGGAAGAGCTCGTAGGCAAGGCCGGAAAGCCCAAGCGCGTAGTTGCGGAGATCGAAATCGATCACGCATACGCCGCGGAGCTTGAGTCGAAGATCGGCGCCCGTCTGCGGGATGCGCTGGATACCAAGACGCACGCCAAGGCCGAGAGCTACGCGATGGTGAAGGCGATCAAGGACGAGTTGGCGAAGGAACTGCCGGCCGACCAGCCAGACGCGAAGAAGAAGCTGAGCAAATACTACGAAGCGCTGCGCGAACGCATTTTCCGCGAGGAAGTGCTGCAGCAACGGATACGCCCGGACCGCCGCGCATTTGATGAGATCCGGCAGATCACGATCGAAACCAGCGTACTGCCCCGCACTCACGGTTCCGCGCTCTTCACCCGCGGTGAAACGCAGGCGCTCGTCACCGTAACACTCGGCACTACCGACGATCAGCAGCGCCTGGAGACCTACGAGGGCGAGCAGAAGAAGCGGCTGATGCTGCACTACAACTTCCCGCCATTCTCCGTAGGCGAAACTGGTCGCATGACCGGTGTCGGCCGTCGCGAAATTGGTCATGGCGCTCTGGCTGAGCGGGCAATCTCCGCCGTGCTGCCGGCGGTCGATGAGTCTCCCTACACCTTCCGTATCGTCTCTGACATCCTGGAGTCGAACGGCTCCTCATCGATGGCGAGCGTATGCGGTGCAAGCCTTGCGCTGATGGATGCTGGTGTCACGCTGAAGGGTTCAGTCGCCGGCATCGCGATGGGCCTGGTGAAGGAGGGCGAACAATACGCGATCCTGACCGATATCGCCGGCGCGGAAGATCACTACGGCGATATGGACTTCAAGGTAGCGGGTACGCGCAAGGGCATCACCGCGATGCAGATGGACATCAAGATCCCCGGCATCACCGGGCAGATCATGCGCGAAGCCATGGAGCAGGCGCGGCACGGCCGGCTCTTCCTCCTGGACAAGATGGATGCCGAGCTGCAAGGCGCTCGCGAGACGCGCTCGAAGTTCGCGCCGCGCATCCACACGCTGCAGATTCCTACCGACAAGATCCGCGACCTGATCGGACCGGGCGGCAAGGTGATCCGCGGCATCATCGAAGCCACGGGCGTGAAGATCGATGTCGACGACACAGGCCGTGTCAATGTGGCATCGAGCGATGAGGTCGGTCTGAACAAGGCGCTGGGGATGATCACCGATCTGACGGCTGTGCCCGAGATAGGGAAGACCTACCTGGGCAAGGTGGTCCGGCTGGCGGAGTTTGGCGCATTCGTTGAGCTCTTCCCGGGCACGGATGGTCTGCTGCACATCAGCGAGATCGCCGAGCATCGCGTCAAGGACGTCAAGGACGAATTGCGTGAAGGCGACCAGGTGATGGTGAAGGTCCTCGGCATTGAGGGCAATCGCATCAAGCTCTCTCGCAAGGCGCTTCTCAAAGAGCAGCGGCAGAAGCTTGGTCTGCCTGAACCAGGCAGCGAAGGAGGCGAGCCGGCAGCGCCTCGCAGCCCTCGTCCGCCACGTCAGGAGCGTTCGGAGCAGCCCACCGATCGTCAGCCTTCCTCGAACGCCAGCACCATCATGATCGAGGGTGGCGACGAGTTCGAAGAATCCGATGAGCCGATCGACGAGGAGAACGAGCCCAACTTCAATCGCGCCGACGATGCACCGGTGCCTGCGGGCGCCGCGCAGAACGGAGGCGCAGCCGCCGATGCCAATCGCCGCCGTCGCAGACGGGGACGTGGTGGACGCGGCGGAAGCCAGGGCGGCGGCGGTGGTCGCCGATAACCGGTAAAGGAAAAGGCTACGCGATGCCGCGTAGCCTTTCTTGTCTATGCGCTATTTGCCTCTGGCCGTATTTGCCGGGCTTTCTTTGCTCTGGGGATCTGAGTGGCTGCTGACGGCCTCGCTTCCCACGCAGCCGCGCCTTCACTCGCTCGCAATCGAATACGGAATCGCTGCGGTCTGTCTGCTGCCCTGGGCTATCCGCCGGCGCTTCTGGCAACACGGCATGCGGAGTGCTGCCGGTGTCGTCATTGCTGGAATAGGCATCCTGTGCATTCCGCAAATACTGATATTTGTGGCGGGCAGGACGCTCTCGCCCACCGTTTCACTCCTCGCTCTGGCGCTTGTTCCGGTGTTTCTAGCCATCAGTGGTCGGCTCCCTATTTCGCTTGCTGTCTGTGGTTTCGCGGGCGTCGTTTTCCTCGCCGATCGCAGCCTCAATATCTCAGCTATCCAATTGCCGTGGCTGCCGTTGCCTCTCGCCGCAGCGGCCGTGCTTGCGTGGTCGCTGGTCGCCGCCGAAAAGCAGAGCGACGTCATGTCCCTCGTCGAGGCGCTGTTCCTACAGTGTGTTGCCGCAGCATCCCTGCTGTATATCGTGTCGCCATTGTTAGAACATGAAACGATAACGTGGTCGGCAATGGCAGTAGCGGGCTTCATTCTCCAGGCTGTTTTGACCGTCGTGTGCGGATATCTGCTCTTTTATTGGCTGCTGGGCAATCGCGGCGCGGGACCCACCAGCATGCTGCAATGGACACAGCCGTTGATTGTCATTGGGGAATCGGCTGTCCTCATGCAGCCTCGGCTGCTATGGTCGGATGTCGCCGGAGCGATTCTCATCGTGACCGCCATCACGCTGGCATTCTCAAATCGGGACAGCGACAGGGGAGTATTCTTCGAGATTACTCAAACCTGAGCACCAGCAATCGGAGATCCGCATCTCACAGTCTCTGGGGTAAACTGCTGGCGTGGCCGCGTCCATGTACATCGTCGTCGAGGGTGAGGACCCCGGGTTCGACATCTTTGTGAACGGTCGTGCCCTGGCCAGGAACGAAGATGCGCTGGAGAAACTGGCGCACCGCCTTGGCGTACGGCCGATCCTCGACTTCTTCTCTGCCGATGAAAACTCCATGGCTCTCCTGCTCGAAGAGGGGGCGGGCGACCCGGAGTGGGCAAAGACCCTGCCGCCTCCCCAGTGGTTCGCTGCCGAAGATGGTCTCATCACGGTCTGCACGCTGATCGATTTCCTCCGCGAACATACGCTTGCGCTCGGCAATGAGACGCAGGAGGTCTTGAAGGAAATCGAGGAGTTCGAGCGGGTGCTTCGCAAGACGGCGCAGCATCACCTCCGCTGGCAGTTGGCCGTCAGTTGGCGGTAACTAACGCCGAAGCGCGTGATCCGATTCAGAGTTAGCTCTTCCAGATTCCCAGCACCCGCCGCAGCAGTATCAACTCGCCCACGTGATAGCTGGTGTGGTCAGCCGCCAGCAGCATCTCGCGCAACAAGGTTTCGCTATTCTTGCCCCACGGAATCGCGGCGTACAGATTGCTGTCGGGAGAATGAACCAGCGCCTCAAAGCTTTTCATATCTGCTTGAATTGCCTTCACGGTCGCATTCCACGACTCATCCGGTCCTGGCGCTGCATTCTTCGGCCAATAGCCAGCCGGCCATTCCAATTCCACGTATTCGGAATTGGTGGAAAATTCCAGCAGGTCGTGAAGGGTAATGCGTATATGTTCCAGCAACTGCCACGCCGAATAGGGCGTGCCCGTCGGCCGTTCGTGGATGCGGTCCGGAGGGAAATCTGCGACAGCGTCGGAAAGTGTTGCGTGCGCTTGTCCGCCCCTCAGAAGGGCAACGAGTTGTCCTCTTAATGCTGCATCATCTGTCTTTGCCATGTGTGCCTGCCTCATCTTCGGCTTCGATGTTCTACCAGATAGATGCGTGTCGGGCAGGGAAGAGTCAGGGTCAGTTGGCGGGAGAAAGCACATTGGTGGACGAGAGCGCAGCATCGGGTACTTCTCCGTCAGCACCGAGGCGGAAGTAGCGTGACGCTTCCAGGCAGAGCAGAACGTAGGCCGAATATTCGTAACGCGGCTGGACCATCGGGTTGATCGCTGTCATGAGTAGGTAGAGGGCCAGCAGGTATACAGGCGGATACTTCAGGCGGAGCTTGCGACCCAAAAACATCCCGACAAGTAGCGTCGTCAGCAATATCGTATGCATTTGCATGAAGATCTGATCGCGCCAGTTGGTGAAGTCCTCGGTGAAATAAGAGTGTAGAAAATATCCCGGAGAACTGAAGTGTCCCATGCAGTTCATCATGATCTTGGGAAGGGCGACCAGGGGAAAGCCGAAATCTGCCTGGATATGGTCAAGGATGAGAATGGTATGACCCGCTTCTGCTTGGACCAGCAGCGCCGCGAAAACAAATGGCACCAGGCGATAGACGAGACCATATCCGATGGTAAATCCGAGAACCGTAACCGCTATGCCCCACCGACGGTGGCCCCGCAGAGGGGAAATCTTTGATTCGAAGGCGACATAGATGAGCATCACCAGGACCTGCTGCCATCGCGCGAAAAGCGACAACGTAAGTGCCAGAGCCAGCCACACGGGCCGGAATCGGCTGGCGCCCGTATAGCGGATGAAAACAAGGATACCCGCCACTGCAAAGATCTCCTTGTTCAACGAGATCAGCGATGCGAGCAGAAACGGATTAATCATCATCAGCAGCAGAAATGTCGCGCGGTCAAACTCAGGCATGCTGCGGAGAAGGGTCAGGCAGAACACAAATAGAACACAGTTGAAGAGAGCGACATTGAAGTCTGTACGGAGGACTTTCGCTTCGACCACCGGGCCGAATAAATTGCTGAATACATGCGAGGAAGTGCTCTCATCGCCCCCGCTCACGTCTGCGAAATTAGTTGTTCGCACGCCACTTGCCGCCCAGTATGAGCCGGAGTCCGCGGCAATCGCCGGCGTAACCTGAAAATTCGCAACCGGAGCGATAGCATAGAAAAAGACAAAGTACGAGACGATCAGATAGACGACAAACAGGCCGAGCACCACCCAGACGCGCACGGGGCGCGGAGCCAAGATACTGGGCGGTGCAATGGGTGGCAGCGGTGACATCCGGGACTGAGACGATTGTATCGCCACAGTCGGTCTGCTCTGCTACCCGGAGGGCTTGCTCGCGAAGATGTTCCCCAGCCTGCGGATCTCCGCACCGACCCCGCGTAGCTTCTCCTCGATGCGCTCGTAGCCGCGATCGATATGGTAGACGCGATCGAGGATAGTCTCCCCCTCCGCGACCATGGCCGCAAGTACGAGCGAGGCTGAGGCGCGCAGGTCGGAGCACATCACTGCAGCCGAGGAGAGCGGTGTCTTGCCGCGCACCGTAGCGGTGCGTCCGTCGACCTTGATGTTCGCTCCCATGCGCGCCAATTCTTGCACGTGCATGAACCGGTTTTCGAAGATGTTCTCGACCACAACGGAGCTCCCATCGGCCTGCGTGGCGAGCGCCATGTATTGGGCCTGCATATCGGTCGGGAAGCCGGGGTATTCCTCGGTGGAGATGTCAGCACTGCGCAAGCTGCCTTCGCTGCGCACGCGAATTGAATCGCCTTCGACATCCACACGCACACCGCATTCTTGCAACTTGGCGATCACGGAGCTCAAATGCGTCGGATTGCACTGCATTACGCGAAGATCGCCTCCGGTGATCGCGCCCGCCACGAGGAATGTCCCTGCCTCGATGCGGTCGGGGTTGATGCGATGGCGCGTTCCATGCAGCTTGTCCACGCCCTGCACACGGATGACGCTCGACCCGGCGCCTTCGATCTTCGCGCCCATCGAAACCAGCATCGCCGCGAGGTCGGTCACTTCCGGCTCGCGTGCGCAGTTATCCATCACCGTTTCGCCCTCGGCCAGCACCGCGGCCATCAGCAGATCTTCCGTTCCCGTCACGGTGATCTTGTCGAACAAAATATGCGCGCCCTTCAACCGCTCGGTTCTGGCCTCCAGGTAGCCGTGCTCCTGGCTGATGGTGGCGCCCATCGCTTCGAGTCCTTTGATGTGCAGATCGATCGGGCGTCCGCCGATGGCGCAGCCGCCGGGCATCGCGACCCGCGCAAGTCCGGTGCGGGCGATGAGCGGGCCCAGGACGAGGGAGGAGGCGCGCATCGTCTTGACGATCTCGTACTTCGCGACAGGATCGGAGAGCACGCGACAGCATATGGACGTGCGATGCTGCGCCCGGCCATATCCAAGCTCCACCTCGGCGCCCATCGAGACCAGCAGCTTGCGCTCCGTCTCGATGTCGCGAACCTGCGGGATGTTTTCGAGAATGACTTCATCCTCGGTAAGGATGGCGGCGGCCATGCAGGGAAGAGCGGAGTTCTTGGCACCGGAGACGCGGATCGAACCGAGCAGCGGATTGCCGCCGCGAATGACGAACTTTTCCATGGAATTCTGCGGACTCCTGACGATCGGGACATCTGCCATGTCCCGCCCCATCAGTGTACGGATGACAACGCGCGCGTCAAACGCTCTCCGCTGAGGAATCAACAGAAGTTGTAGACAGCGTACCGACTCGTTCAACAGACGCCTGCAGCCTCCGGAGCGCAGGCTGCCGCCTACACCGGTTCCGGCTGAGGGAGAGAAGGTGTGCGGTAGCCGTGGTCTGCCAAATGTCGGCCCATCGCGGTGTACATCGATTCATCCAGCGGCTGCCAGGTCGCGAGCCCGTCGACATAGCGGTTGTACATGCAGAAAGCCGCAGCAATCAGCACGGTATCGTGGATTTCCAGATCGCTGGCCCCAAGATTTCGCGCCGCCTCCACGGTCTCACGCGTCACCTGCTTGCCGCCCTGCTGCACCTGGCCGGCGATCGCCAGCAGTGCCTTCAGCCTGGGCGAAATCCCCGCCTGTTGCGGATCGGCCTTCACGTCCTGCACAAGCCTGGCATCCTCCAGATGAGCAGCCGCCGCTGCGCCATGGCTGGTCTGGCAAAAATAACAGTCATTCCGTGATGACACGTAGGTCGCAATCAGCTCACGTTCGCCCGGCGTCAAGCTGTTGGGTTCGTGCAGCAGGATGTGGGCGAGCTCGCGCATCGGCTTCGCCGTCTCTGGACGGAAGGCGAATGCGCCGCTGATTCCAGGTAAGCCATCAGGCAGTCGGATGTGCGGCATACTCTGGCTCCTTTGAACTTTTGTCCGCTGGCAGATACTGCTTGCTCACGTTGACGTAGCCGAGTCGCGCCACCTGCTTTCCGCGCTCCCGGTACATGGCTTCATCGCGCGGCTGCTGGGTCGCCAGCCCATCAACATAGCGGTTGTACATGCAAAAGGCCGCGGCAATCAGCACCGTATCGTGGATCTCCAGATCGGTTGCGCCCTCAGAACGCGCTTGTGCGACGTCTTCCGCCGTTACATGCTTGCCGCCCTTTTGTACTTTCCCGGCGATCACCAGCAGGGCTTTCAGCTTTTCCGAGATGCTGGCGTGCTGGAAATCGGCCTTCACCCGGGCGACCAGTTCCTCATCATCATTAAGACTCGCAGCGGCGACCGCGCCGTGGATGGTCTGGCAGTAGTAGCAGTCGTTCAGGTAGGAGACGTAGGTAGCAATCAGCTCACGCTCACCCTGTGAAAGGGTGTTTGGGCCGCGCAGCAGTATTTCAACCAGGTCATTGAGAGGCTTCGCCGTCGCCGGTCGAAAGGCCATGGCGCCGCGGATGCCGGGCAGGTGTTCGGGAAGATGAATATGAGGCATGAGAGTTATGTCCTTTCCGATGCGAGAACAGAAGCAGATGGATAGCGTCCCCGAATGACAGGACGCAGGGGTATGCCGAGAAGGACGATCAGTACACCCAGCAGCGCAGGTAGTGGGCTGTGCAGCAGCAGGAGCACGGCAATGACACCGCAGCAGGCGAGAAACACAACGGGTGCTGTCGGATACCACCAGGCGCGCGGGGCGGGCGACATGCGGAAAAGTGTCATCACTGTGATCGCAAGAAAGAGAACGGCGGAGAAGATGATGTACGCGAGTATGCGATCAAAGCTACCAAGCAGCAGCACAATCAGCGACAACCCCGTCTGGAGCAGGATTGCATTTGCCGGCGTCTGAAATCGCCGGTGCAGTCGTCCAAGCGCGGGAAAGAACTCGCCGGCCTGTGCCATCGCATAACTCACGCGAGGCGCCGCCATGGTCAATGCAGCCAATCCGCCGCCAACACAGAGCAACACGCAAACGGAGAGCGCCTTGGCTCCGAATGATCCAAAGAGCGCGCGGCCAAATTGACTGACGAAATCGATGCTGGAGCTCATCCCTGAAATCGGAACTACGGCGAGGAATGTGAAACTGACAATCAGGTACGTGGCAGTCACCAGCAGCACACCGCCGACGAACGCGAAGGGTAGATTGCGTTTCGGATCGCGTATCTCGCCTGCCAGCTTGCCCGCCTCCCACCAGCCACCAAAGGCGAAGAATCCGCTTACCAGCGCAGATGCCAGGGCAGGCAACAGTGCCTCCGATCCAGTTCTCCGTTGCGCCAGCGGCAGCAGGTTCGAGACGTGTGCATGACCGGAGAGCACGACCCAGCCGGCCAGTCCAAAAAGCACCAGAAATTTGAGAGCGTTGAGTGACGTCATCAGGCGCGCACTCAGTTGCGTGCCCAGGATGTGCATGGCGGCGAAGCTCAGCAGCAGAGCCGCCGGGATATACAGCCCCAGAGGCTGCGCGGCCGGAAGCAGCGTCGTGATGTAAGCGGTGGCTCCTACCGCAAGCGCGGCCGCAACGCCGGGATACATTACGATGGTCGACATCCAGCCGTAGAGAAATGCCGCGACATCTCCGAAGCCTTTGCGCAGATAGATGTACTCTCCACCCGACTCCGGGTAGCGGACGGCGAGCTCCGTGAAGCAAAGCGCGCCGCATAGCGCCATGATCCCGAGCCCGCACCAGACAACGCCCAGCAACAGTGGGGAACCGAGAGAGCGGGCCATCGACGCGGGCGTGAGAAAAATTCCCAGCGCAACAGATTCGCCGGTGACAATGGCAATGGCGGCAGCACGGCTCAGTTTGCGGCGATCGGGAGGCACGAGCGCGAGGATAGCGGCGAAAGGATACCGTGCGCATCCATCGAACGATGGATGTATGTCTCCACGCAAGCTAAACGCCAAAACAAAAGCCCTCGGACGAGTCCGAGGGCTTGAGACAGAACCGAAGAACGGGACTTAAAGCTCGAGGACGGTGTCTTCAATGGCGAGTCGAACGTTGCCGTCTGCCTTAGCCAGGCGGCGAACAGCTTCCGGCTTGTCGACGCCAGCCTTGAGCATGACTAGCGCAACGGGAACGCTCTTACCCGCAGATTTGATGGTCTGGACAGCGGTTTCGCGATCGATATTGCACGCGCGCATCAGCACCCCAATGCCACGCTCTACCAGCTTGGCATTGTGCATGTGCACATTCACCATCATGTTCTCGTACACATAGCCGAGACGCGTCATCGCACCAGTGGTGATCATGTTGGTGATCATCTTCTGCGCGGTGGCGGCCTTCATGCGCGTAGAACCGGAGATCACCTCCGGACCGACTTCGGCGACGATTGCAACTTCCGCCGCCGCTGCGAGCGCAGTGTTCTGGTTGCAGGTGATGGCCGCCGTATGCGCACCGCGGCTGCGCGCGTATTCCACAGCGCCTACAACGTATGGTGTTCGGCCGGAAGCTGATAACCCAATCACGACATCTTTGCGCGTGGGCCGGCGGCGCGCGATGTCACGCTGGCCGAGCTCGGGCGAATCTTCGTTTACTTCCACGGCTGACGCGACCGCCTTAGGCCCGCCGGCAACGATGTACTGCACGGACTGCGGCGAGGTGGAATAGGCAGGTGGGCACTCCGAGGCATCCAGCGCGGCAATGCGGCCGCTCGATCCGGCAGCGACATAAATAAGCCGCCCGCCATCGCGCAGCGCACGGGCCACGGCGTCTATGACCAGCGCGATCTCCGGGAGCGCCTTCTTCACGGCGCCGGCGATTTTGCTGTCTTCGTGATTGATGATCCGCGCGATCTCAAGAGCGGATTTGGTATCGAAGCCCTGTGACGCGGAGTTAACGCTCTCGGTCGTCAATTCGTGCAGGTCGCGCTCAGTTGGGGTCTGAAGTGCCCCGTCCTCAGCGGTGGTGCTCATGCGGGTTGCCGGGGTCAAGGTAGCCATAGTGGTCGGAAAAGCCCTTAAAGTTATTTTACCGCTCCTGTCAAACGGCGACTCGGGAAAAATGCGGGATCGGGTTACTGGAATTGTGACCTGCGTGCCTGATCGGCAAGAGTTCGATCAACTTTTTTGATCGAGATTCAGCTCGCGCCGCAGAGCGTCGTGGAATCGCGGACGCACCTCACGAATGGCCTGATTAGAGCGGTTCGGCCAGGTGCGGTTTGTCAACAGCGTTACAGCGATGCCTGCGTCCAGATCGATCCATAGCGATGTGCCTGTGTATCCGAGATGGCCAATCGATCGCTGCGAAAAAAATCCCCCCGAAGACGACGGCGTTGACGGAGTGTCCCAGCCGAGTGCTCGCGATGTGCCGGGCGGCTCCTCTGATCGCTTCGTGAAGTGCGATACGGTCTCCGCGGAAAATAGTTGCATGCCGGAGGACGTTACGCCGCCACCCAGCATGCATGTTGCAACCCGCAGCGGATCCACCGCGTTCGAAAACAGACCTGCATGTCCGCCGACGCCATCCATAACGGAAGCGTTTTCGTCGTGGACCTCACCTTGAACGATCCGATGCCGGAAACTGTGGTCGTTTTCGGTAGGCGGAATCGAAGCGCGCATCTCCTGATCGGGACAATACCGCGTCGTGCTCATACCGAGTGGCTCAAATATTTCGCGCCGGCAGTACGAATCCAGCCGCTCGCCCGTAAGCTTCTCGACCAGGTGGCCGAGAAGAATGAATCCGATATCCGAGTACTCGGCACGGGTTGCAGGATCGGCCGTCAGAGGTTGCCGAAGGCAGGCCTCTACCATCGCGCTACGGCTGTGTGCCGATTCGAAAAGACGAGCGTAGCCGGGCAACCCGGACGAATGGTCCAGCAGCATCCGCAGCGTGACGCGCGAGCGCCGAGTGTCGGTCGGATCGGCGGCGGCAAATTCCGGCAGCCATTCCGTGAGCGGCGCATCGAGCGCGAGCTGCTGCCGGTCGTAGAGCTGCATGACAGCCATTGTGGTTGCCAGGACCTTGGTCAGACTCGCGAGATCGAAGACTGTGCCGGGCTCGACGCGCGGCGAGTTCGGATCGTAGGTAAGGCGCCCCATCGCCTGCGTAGAATCCAGGAAAGCGTCTTTCTGGCCCGGAAAAAGGACGGCAAAGGCGCAGCCCGGAAAAACGCGGTCGGAAACCGCCTGCTCAAGCACCGCGGTTGTCTCCGGGAACTGGTGTCTTGTCGATGAAATCAAGTAGGACTCTGCTCGGAAGATTCTCTTTCGTAACGATGTTGCCACATCACAGGATTACTGGATTGCGACGCCTCTATCCATGGTGGTTCCGGTGCGTCTATAAAAAGGGTGGACACCAGATTCATGAAACCGACCAATGCCGCTGCCTGGTTCATGTGCAGCACACTCCTGGCGACGCCCTATGTGTTTGCCGCACAGCAGGCGCCCACCCAGCCAGCCGCGTCGCCACAACACGTGGATGCTCCAATAGCCCCCGCTCTGGCGGCGGCCGAGAATGCGTTGAACGGAAAGATCTACACCGTGCCAGCCGGGACGAAGGTTCTGCTGTCCCTGAAGAGCGGGGTCAATACTAAAACGGCTCGTCCCGGGGATGGTGTCTACCTGGTCTCGACCTTCCCGGTCATCGTCGGCTCCCATGTGCTCATCCCGTCCGGCGTGTACGTGCAGGGGATCGTTGACAAAGTGGAGCGGCCCGGCCGCCTCAAAGGACGCGCCAAACTGCTGATGCACTTCACCACCATGATCTTTCCCAACGGCCAGGTCGTCGGCATTCCCGGGACGGTGGACAACCTGCCGGGATCCGGTGGGCCGTCGGTAAAGGGCGACGAGGGCACCATCGAACAGGCCGGCAACAAGGGCAGAGATGCGGGTAATGTGGCGAAGGGGGGCATGATCGGCGCAACGGGAGGCGTCATCGGCGGGGCTGCCGCCGGACATCCGGGCGTTGGAGCTCTCGGCGGCGGCCTTGCGGGCGTGGCGGGAGGGCTGATCTACACGCTGCTGACACGCGGCGACGAGATCGTCATTCCGGAAGGAACCAGCCTGGAGATGGTCATGCAGCGGCCGCTGGAGCTTACGGCGTCGCAACTCGATGGCATAAATGACGTCCGCGGAAATCCGCAGTACATTCCTAGTGGAGGGCAGCCGCAGCCGCTCTCGAAGCCTGCACACATCGTCTGCCCGCCCGGCAGTCTCGGTTGCAACTGATGGAGATACAGGAAAATCATTCGCGGGAGCCGCACCCGCTCGACGTTCCCAAACGGCGCAGCCGCCGCCGCGCGGTCGCGATCTGGGGGCGCGACATTCTCGTTTCGCTCGCAGTGGCATTCTTCGTCATTACGTTTCTCTATCAGCCGGTGCGCGTGGAAGGCACCAGCATGTTGCCGCGGCTGCACGACCAGGACCGCATCTTTATCAACAAATTCGCGTATCACTTCGAGGACATCAGCCGCGGCGATGTCGTTGTCTTCTACTATCCGCAGGACCCATCGAAGAGCTACATCAAACGCGTGATCGCTCTCCCCGGAGATCGCCTGGAAATCGACGACGGGCGCGTTTATGTGAATGGCGTTCACATTTCCGAGCCATATGTGCCGCAGCGTTTTCGTGATATGCGATCAGCGGCTCCCATCATGCTGCCGCCGCACTCGTATTACGTGATGGGCGATCACCGTTCCATCTCCAGCGATAGCCGCGACTTTGGCCCTGTGGATCGCAGCTTCATCTACGGCAAGGCGGCCTTCGTCTACTGGCCCACCGAGAAAATGCACGTCGTCGAATAGCCTTTCGCAGCCGCGATGAGTCGTCAACGACGACGGGGCTGTCAGCAATCGATGGTCTCTTCGTGGACGAAGATCCGCTAAGGGGCGGCATCCATCGAATGCCGCAGGCGCTGAACGCACAGGAGCGCGGTCGCCTCGGACGGCGAGTCCGAAACCTGATAACATCGATTGAATCCACCCTATGGAGCTGCGATGCAGGCCATTCTTGCGCTCGAAGACGGGCGCATCTTCCGCGGTGAGAGCCACGGCGCGGGCGGTGAGCGCGCAGGCGAAGTCGTTTTCAACACATCGCTGACCGGTTACCAGGAGATCTTCACCGATCCTTCCTACACGGGCCAGATCGTCGTGCTGACGAACCCGCAGATCGGTAATTACGGCACCAATGCCGCCGATGCCGAGGCACAGAAACCGTATATCGAAGGCCTGGTGACACGGGAGTTTTCCCCCGTCAGCTCCAACTGGCGCTCGGAACAAGTTGCCGACGAGTATCTGGAACGCCACGGCGTGCCTGCGATTTCGGAGATCGACACCCGCGCGCTGGTGCGACATCTGCGGACCTATGGCGCGATGCGCGGCGTCATCTCCACCAAAGCTTCGAGCACAGATGCGCTCATCGCCAAGGCCAAAGCCTTGCCGAAAATGGACGGGACTGACCTAGCGAGCGTCGTCTCCACGAAGGACAGCTACGAGTGGGATCGCGATCACGCCGGCAATTCAGTTCCCGGGCTAATGGCCGATGTGCCCGAACAAACACTTCACGTCGTAGCTTATGACTATGGGATCAAGCACAACATTCTTCGCATGTTGACGCGCGAGAGCTGCCGTGTCACCGTGGTCCCGGCGCGGACCTCGGCGGAAGACGTGCTCTCCCTCAAGCCGGACGGCATTTTTCTCTCGAACGGTCCCGGCGATCCTGAGCCGCTGCACTACGCACAGGAAAACATCCGGCAGCTCGCCGGGAAGAAGCCGATCTTCGGCATCTGTCTGGGCCATCAGTTGATCGGTCTCGCGCTCGGCGGCAAGAGCTACAAGCTAAAGTTCGGCCACCATGGCGGCAATCATCCCGTGCAGCAGACAGGCACGGGCAAGATCGAAATCACTGCGCACAACCATAACTTCGCGATCGATCCCGACTCTCTGAAGCAAAGTGAGGTCGATCTCACCCACGTCGATCTGAACGACAACACTCTGGAGGGTCTGCGTCACCGCTCGCTGCCGCTCTTCAGCGTGCAGTATCACCCGGAGGCAAGCCCCGGACCGCACGACTCGCACTACCTCTTCCGCGACTTCCGCAGAATGATGGAGGAGTCGAAGCGGTGAACGCGCGATCGTATTGCCTGCTGACAGCTGCGGCTGTTTTGCCGGCAGCCGGCACGCTGCCCGCGCAAGTGTCGGGCTCCGGCACCGGCTTGCGCTATGGGCTTCCGGACAAAGCAGCGATGAGTTACGTGTCGCGCTGTCTCGGCCAGGCGCCGCCGCATCCAGTTGAGCTGTATTCGCGTGGCGGCTGGTATGTCACCGAGGATCTTCGCCAGCAGCTTCAGGAGCGGCAGGGAAATTTGGAAGGCCTTGCCATGGTATGGAAACTTAGGGATTTGCCGCGGGCCGTGTATCAGTGGAACCATGACGGCGAGTTCAACCGTGATGTCGTCGCCTGCATCGATGCAGGCGGCAAGGTCATCCGGTCCGAAAGTCAGTACACACCCGGCGAGTCGGAGCCGGACCAACGCTGGGTTTATGTGCACACATTAACCACCGCCGGACATCACGGAAACCTTCAGGGCTCCGGCCGATTTACGGACCGGCAGGGACATCCCCGCGGACGTCCGCACCTGACACAGGAAGATCAAGACTTCATCGCCGGCGAACGCGTATATCACGCGTGGACCGATTTCGATTTCGCCGGCCTCGTCGGCAAGCAGGAGCAGTAAGAAAAATAGATGCCTCGTAGAAATGACATCCAGAAGATCCTGGTGATCGGCTCCGGTCCCATCGTGATTGGCCAGTCGGCGGAATTCGACTACTCCGGCACACAGGCGGTGAAGGCGTTACGCGCCGACGGCTACGAAGTCGTGCTGGTGAATTCGAATCCGGCCACCATCATGACCGATCCGGAGTTGGCCGATCGCACCTATATCGAGCCCCTGACGCGTGAGTACGTCGAAGAGATCATTCGCCTTGAAGCGGCGATGATGACCGGCATTGACGGCAAGCGGAAAGGGAAGTTCGCGCTGTTGCCGACAGTCGGCGGACAGACTGCTTTGAACCTCGCGGTCGATCTGGCGGATGCCGGCATTCTCGAAAAGTATGACGTCGAGCTGATCGGCGCGAAGCTCGACGCCATCAAGAAGGCGGAAGACCGGTTGCTCTTCAAGGACGCAATGCAGAAGATCGGCCTGGACATGCCGCGCTCCTCGCTGGTCAACAATTTGCGTGACGGCATGGATTTCGCCGCCAAGATTGGCTTCCCCGTTGTGATACGTCCCTCGTTCACGCTTGGCGGCTCCGGCGGCGGCATCGCGTACAACCGCGAAGAGTTGATGGAGATCCTCTCGCGCGGGCTCGATCTTTCGCCAGTCCACGAGTGCCTCATCGAGGAATCCGTTCTTGGATGGAAAGAATACGAGCTGGAGGTGATGCGCGACCTTGCCGACAACGTCATCATCATCTGCTCGATCGAAAACATGGACCCGATGGGCGTCCACACCGGCGACTCCATCACCGTGGCCCCCGCCCAGACGCTCACCGATCGCGAGTATCAGATGATGCGCGACGCTGCGATGCGCGTCATCCGCGAGATTGGCGTCGAGACCGGTGGCTCGAATGTGCAGTTCGCGGTGAATCCGCAGACCGGGCGCATGATCGTGATTGAGATGAATCCGCGCGTTTCTCGCTCCTCCGCACTTGCGTCGAAGGCCACCGGCTTTCCCATTGCAAAAATCGCGGCGCGGCTAGCCGTCGGCTACACGCTCGACGAGATTCCCAACGACATTACGCGGAAGACTCCTGCATGCTTCGAGCCAACCATCGACTATGTGGTCGTCAAAGTACCGAAGTGGCAATTTGAGAAGTTCCCCGGCGCAGACGAGACGCTCGGGCCGCAGATGAAGTCGGTCGGCGAGGTGATGGCGATCGGCCGCACCTTCAAGGAAGCGATGATGAAGGCGCTCCGCTCGCTGGAGACGGGAAAGCGCGTCGGCTCGGAAACAATAGAGCCCCGCCGGCTGATGCAGCGCCTGGTCACGCCACAGCCACAGCGTCTGGACTACATCCGCTACGGTTTCCGCACCGGGATGACTGTCCGCGAAGTCGCACGCATCACCGGGATGGATCCGTGGTTCCTGTATCAGATCAAAGAGATCACCGACACAATCACGCAGCTAGGAACAACACAGCCAGAGACGATCGATACGAACGTGCTGCGCAAGGCCAAGCGTATGGGCATCTCCGACGCGCGCATTGCTGAGGTCTGGCATCTGGATGCTGCCACCGGAGCAGATCAGGTACGTGAGCTGCGCTACCGTCATGGTCTGAAGCCGATTTTCAAGCTGGTGGATACCTGTGCCGCCGAGTTCGAGAGCGAGACACCGTATCTCTATTCCAGCTACGACGAAGAGGACGAAGCGCCGCCGACGGCGAAGCGGAAAGTGATCATTCTGGGCTCGGGACCAAACCGGATCGGGCAGGGAATCGAGTTCGATTACTGCTGCTGCCATGCGGCGTTCGCACTGAAAGACCTGGGATACGAGACCGTCATGGTGAACTGCAATCCTGAGACGGTTTCGACCGATTACGACACCAGCGATCGCCTTTACTTCGAGCCGCTGACACTCGAAGACGTGCTCGCGATCCATGAGCGCGAAAGCTCATCAGGTGCCGAAGTCGGGATGATCGTCCAGTTTGGCGGTCAGACTCCGCTCAATCTGGCGCTGCCGCTGAAGCAGGCTGGCGTCAAGATTCTCGGCACGTCGCCCGAGTCCATCGATCTGGCCGAAGACCGCAAGCAGTTTGGTGCGTTGCTTGAGCGGCTGAATATCCCGCAGCCCCCGGGCGCCATGGCAACCAGCGTGGAGGAGGCGCTTGCTGGTGCGGAGCGTGTAGGCTATCCCGTTCTGGTGCGGCCCAGCTATGTGCTCGGCGGTCGCGCCATGGTGATCGCGTACGATGCCGCGGCAGTGCGGCACTATATGGCAGAGGCAGTGGAGTACTCGCAGGATCGCCCAGTGCTCATCGATCACTTCCTAGAAGCGGCGGTCGAGGTCGATGTGGACGCGCTCTGCGACGGCAAGGAAGTCGTGATCGCCGGCATCATGCAGCACATCGAAGAAGCCGGCATACACTCCGGGGACTCCTCCTGCGTGCTGCCTGCGGTGGATCTGCCGGCGGAGACGCTAGCAACACTGCGTGACTACACACGGCAGCTAGCGCTTGCGCTGAACGTTCGCGGCCTCGTCAACCTGCAGTTCGCCATCCAGCGTAGCCGTCAAAAGGGTGAACGAGACCGGGTCTTCGTCATCGAAGTGAACCCCCGCGCATCCCGCACCGTGCCCTACGTCTCAAAAGCCACGGGTGTGCCGCTGGCCAAAGTCGCGTCGAGCATCATGGTCGGAAAGACACTCAAAGATCTCCTGCCCGAACAGGTGCGCGAAGGAAGCGATCTCGATACCGGTGCGCATTTCTACGTCAAGTCGCCTGTCTTCCCCTGGAACAAGTTCCCCGGTGTGGATACGGTTCTTGGTCCGGAGATGCGCTCGACCGGCGAGGTCATGGGCGTTGCCGATAACTTCGGCGAGGCCTTCGCGAAGGCGCAGATCTCCGCCGGCCAGCGACTGCCATTGCGCGGCACTGTCTTCTTCAGCGTGAACGACCGCGACAAGGATGGTCTGGTCGCACTCGCTCGCGAATACGTTCACCTCGGCTTTCGGTTGGTCGCGACCCATGGCACCGCGGATGTGCTGGAGCGCGCCGGATTCACCGTGGAGCGGGTGTACAAGGTGAAGGAAGGGCGCCCGAATATCGTCGATCTGATCAAGGGCGACAGCATCCACCTCATCATCAATACCCCGCAGGGGCAGGACACCTTCTTCGACGAAAAGGCGATTCGCCGTGCCGCTGTGCAACAGCGGATTCCGACCATTACCACCATGGCTGCCGCACGCGCAGCAGCGGAAGGCATCGCTGCCCTGCAGCGCGAAACCATCCATGTAGACGCCTTGCAGCAGCTCCACGCAGCACGAGCGCTGGCGGCGCGCTAAAAAGGCCCCTTATGCTGCTCGAAGGTGTTTTCGCCGCGGTTCCAACGCCGTTCCAGCCGGATGGACGTCCCCACTGGCATCACCTGGAGCGCAGCGTGGAGCGCTATTGCCGGTCGCCGTTGGCCGGGCTGGTCGTGCTCGGCTCAACCGGCGAAGCCGTGATGTTGAACGATGAGGAGACCCGCGACGCGCTGCGCATTGCACGCGATGCAGCTGCGGACGATCGCGTTCTCATCGCCGGTGTCGGGCACGAGAGCCTGGCGGAAACGCTGAAGCGCATCGAGCACGCGGCGTCACTCAATTACGATGTGGCGCTGGTGCGCACCCCGCATTTCTTCAGACCCCAGCTATTATCCGCATCGAATCCGGCGGCAATGCTGAACTACTACCGCATGGTCGCCGACCGGTCGCCACTGCCGATCCTGCTTTACAATATCCCGCCATATACGGCGTACGAATTGCCGGTTGAACTCATAGCCGAGCTTTGCGGGCATACCAACATCATCGGTGTGAAGGATTCGAGCGGTAAGCCGGAGCGCATCGCGTCCATCGTGCAGGCGACAGCAGCCGCGCCACGTCATAATGTAATCGTAACGGCGACATTCTCAGCGGTTACTGGCCGAATGCTGGACGCACAGGCAAACGCGGCGGGATTTGCAGCGGCCATGATGCCGGCTGACGCTCTGATGGCCGGAGTGGGCTACGCGACGGTGCCCCCACCTTCAATGCTCAAGACACGCACGCGCGAGGTCGGTTTCCAGGTGCTCTGCGGCTCTGCACAAACGATGCTGCCGTCGCTCACAGCGGGCGCGACCGGCGGCATACTGGCTATGGCCGCGTTCGCGCCGCAAGCATGCGCTGAGATTTACATGGCATGGAAAGACCGTGACGCGAAGGTAGCTGAAGAAAAGCAGCAGCGCGTCATCGATGCAGCCGATCTCATCTGCGGCCGTCTGGGAATCCCCGGGCGTCAAATATGCATGCGACCTGAACGGCTACTACGGCGGCTCGCCGCGCCTCCCACTGCTGCCTTTGACGGCAGAGGAGCGCCAGCAGATAGAAGATCGCCTGAGCAACATCCGCCAGTGATCCCATTTCAGCGCGGCTCAGCACCCACTCAGCCGTGAGCCTGCGCAGTTAACCCTTGTGACCTGAGTCCTCTGGACAGTGCTGTCCTATACTTGAAGGATGGCGGTGGCCGACGCGTGACGCATGCATCGGCCCAGCAGGAATATGGCGTTTCGGAAGGGAATCCGCTCGATGGCAACAGGTGATGTGGCCCTCAAGACAGAGCAGCCGCGCGCTGCGGCCGGTCACTCCGGCGAGGTAGTCAACGACTTCAGCATCCAGATAGCCACAGTCAACGGCTCGGGATCGCAATCGGCAAACAACGTCCTGCTGAAAAGCCTTTTCGCGATGGGCATTCCCGTCAGCGGCAAAAATCTCTTCCCGTCGAATATCGCCGGACTGCCCACCTGGTACACCATCCGCGCCAGCAAACATGGTCACGTCGCGCGCAAGAAAGAGATCGACATTTTGGTCGCCATGAATGCCGAGACGGCGAAGGACGACATTCTTTCTCTGCCCGCCGGCGGGATGGTGATCTACGAAGATGCTGCGAACCTTAAGCAGTATCGCGAGGACGTGACCTGTTATCCGGTGCCTTTCGACAAGATCACGGCTGCCGTCTGTCCTGAGGCGAAGCTGCGCAAGCTGGTCAAAAACATGGTCTATGTCGGCGTGGTCGCGCAGCTCCTCGACATGGATCTCGCGACCGTAGAGGCCGCTGTGCGCCGTCAGTTTGCTAAGAAACAGAAAGCAGCGGACTTGAACTGGTCGGCGGTGCAGGCGGGCTACGACTACGCCAAGACTTCTCTTACTAAGCAAGATATGTTCCACGTGGAACATATGCATGCAAATGAGGGCAAAATCATCATTGAGGGGAATGCCGCGATCGCCCTCGGCTGTATGTTCGCGGGCGTCACGGTAGTGACCTGGTACCCGATTACGCCTTCATCATCGGTGGTTGAAAACCTAATCGACTTGTTGAAGAAGTACCGAGTTGAGCCTGATGGCAAAGCTACTTTTGCCGTCGTTCAGGCAGAGGACGAGCTGGCCGCCGTCGGCATGGTGCTGGGCGCTGCTTGGACCGGCGCACGCTCGATGACCGCGACCTCCGGCCCGGGCATCTCGCTGATGGCGGAGTTCACAGGATTGGGCTATTTCGCCGAAATCCCGGCGGTGATCTTCGACATCCAGCGCGTCGGCCCGTCCACCGGCATGCCGACGCGGACGGCGCAGGGTGACATCCTCTCGGTTGCCTTTCTCTCGCATGGCGACACTCGCCATGTCATGTTGATACCCGCTTCGGTGAAGGAGTGCTTTGAGATGAGCATCGAAGCATTCGATCTGGCGGAGCAGCTTCAGACACCCATCTTCGTCCTCTCGGATCTGGACCTGGGCATGAATAACTGGATGACGGAGCCCTTCAGCTATCCAGAGAAACCGATGCAGCGCGGCAAGGTGCTGAGCGCGGAAGACCTGACACGTCTCGGCGGCTTTGCCCGTTACAAGGACGTGGATGGCGATGGCGTCGGCTACCGCACGCTGCCCGGCACCGATCATCCACAGGCGGCTTTCTTCACGCGCGGCAGCGGACACAACGACCGCGCGCTCTATACGGAGCGGCCGGACGAGTACCAGCAGCAGATGGAGCGCCTGACTCGGAAGTTCGAGACTGCGCGCACGATGGTGCCTGTAGCCGTGACGGTTGCAAACGGCACCTCCAAGGTTGGCCTTATCGCTTACGGCACCAGCGATTTCGCCGTGATGGAGAGCAGGGAACAGCTCAAAGCTGAGTACCAGGTGGAGACGGACTATCTCCGCATCCGCGCTTATCCGTTCACGCGCGAGATACACGACTTTGTTGCAACGCACGAGCGCGTATACGTGATCGAGCAGAATCGCGATGCGCAGATGCTGAGCCTGCTCAAGCTTGATCTTCCGCCGGAAGACGCAACCAAACTGCGCAGCGTGCGGCATTACAACGGACTGCCAATTGATGCGCGCAGCGTGACCGATGAACTGGTCATGCAGGAAGGGATCTAAAACGATGGCGACCACACCCACCGCTCCGGCGCCGAAGCCGGCACCAAAGACCAACCGCATCGGCCTGCCCGTTCTCGAATACCGCGGCGGCAAGACCAATCTCTGCGCCGGCTGCGGGCATAACGCCATCTCCGAGCGCATCATTGATGCCTTTTACGAGATGGGCCTGAAACCGGAGCGCGTCATGAAACTCTCCGGCATCGGCTGTTCGTCAAAGAGCCCGGCCTTCTTCATGAGCCGATCGCATGGCTTTAACAGCGTGCACGGGCGCATGCCGGCGGTTGCCACCGGCGCGCTGCTGGGCAATCACACTATGAAGGCGATTGGCGTTTCCGGCGACGGCGACACGGTTTCGATCGGTATGGGGCAGTTCGTTCACCTGCTACGCCGCAATCTGCCGATGATTTACATCATCGAGAACAACGGCGTGTACGGCCTGACCAAAGGCCAGTTCTCCGCCACGGCCGATCTTGGCTCCAAGCTGAAGACCGGCGTCATCAACGATCTTCCTCCGATCGATACCTGCACGCTTGCTATTGAACTGGGCGCGACATTTATCGGTCGCTCTTTTTCCGGCGATAAGAAACAGCTGCTCGCCATGATGAAAGCCGCGATTTCGCACAAGGGCGCGGTGTTTCTTGACGTGATTTCGCCCTGCGTGACTTTCAATGACCACGAGGGCTCGACCAAGAGCTACAAGTACATGCAAGAGCATGAAGAAGCTATCTCGGAAGTCGGCTTTGTCCCGCACTTCGAGGACATCACGGTGGACTACGATGCCGGTTCGACCTATGACGTCGAAATGCACGATGGTTCGCATCTGCGTCTGCGCAAGCTGCACGAGGATTACGATCCAACCGATCGCATCCACGCCGTTCGTTCGCTGATGGAGGCGCAGCAGAAGGGCGAGATTCTTACCGGCGTCTTCTATGTCGATACACAAAAGCCCAGCTTCACCGACCTGCTGAACCTGGTTGACGAGCCGCTTGGCACATTGCCGGAGTCCCGCGTGCGTCCGCCGAAGTCCGTGCTGGACGACGTCATGCAGCGCATGCGCTAAGGACTTGCCGTCCGGGCACACGCACCCGTGGCGCGAGTTGCTGGATTCGTTCCCTCCGGTCGCTCACGTCTGCTTTGGTGAACGAGCCAGGGACAAGGCTCCCCAGGCTGTAATGGCTGTGAGCCTTTTGTCTCAGTGGCAACTGATTCAGGACGCTCACTGGTCTCGAGTATGCGTGCCGCTCGATGAGAATCCCTGTATTCTCGAATGCAATCCGCATGCTCAATAACCGGAAAATTGCTGTCGTTCTGCCGGCCTACAACGCCGAAAAGACCATTGAACGAACCGTCGATGAGATTCCGCGCGAGGTCGTGGACGACATTATCCTGACCGATGACGCGAGCCGGGACAATACCGTGGCCCTTGCTCAGAAGCTCGGCCTGTACGTGATCCGGCACGATCGGAACCGCGGCTACGGCGGCAATCAGAAGACCTGCTACGAGGCGGCGCTCGCCCGGGGCGCGGATATTATCGTCATGCTGCACCCGGATTATCAGTACACGCCGCTGCTGGTCACGGCGATGGCCTCGATGATTGCGTACGACCAGTACGATTGCGTGCTGGGCTCGCGGATTCTCGGCAACGGCGCGCTCAAAGGCGGCATGCCGCTCTACAAATACATCTCTAATCGCTTTCTGACTCTCATCGAGAATCTGCTGATCGGCCAGAAGTTATCGGAGTACCACACCGGCTATCGCGCGTGGAGCCGCGCCGTCATTGAGCGGCTCCCGCTGCTGAGCTGTTCGGATGATTTCTTGTTCGACAACCAGATGATCGTGCAGGCGGTATATTTCGGCTTCCGCATTGGCGAAATCTCCTGCCCGACGCGCTATTTCGAAGATGCGTCTTCGATCAACTTCAAACGGAGCGTGGTGTATGGCATCGGCGTATTGTCCACAGCGCTGCGTTTTCTGCTGAACAAATGGAAGCTGGCCGCCCCTGTGTTTTTGAGCGACAGAGAAGCGCACCGTCTTCCGCAGCGGGAGTTCAGGGTTTCGGAGAGAAGTTAGGTAGCGGGTCTCCGTAAGTCAACTGGCGGACTCGCCGGAGTGCTCTTCGCGGGCGCCTGGCTCCGGAAAATCAGAGTCGTTGTACTTTACATCAGGATCGGCGGTGCGGTGGCCGAGCTGGCCCGTCATGGATGGACGGCTGGTTGTCGCGCGGGGCGACTCTTCTTCGACGACACCCTTGTGTTCGTCGCTGTCGTGATGTTTGGTCATAGCTTCCTTGGATGATGATTGAGTTCACGAGGGCCACGATACGGGAGACCCCTCCCCCCTCCCGGTGCGGGAGCGTGCGGCGCAAGTTGCGCTGAATCATAGGGATAGACCCTCTCCCGAAGGTCAAATTCGTCTTTCTAAAGGGTTTATTGCTTCATTCGTCATTCCAAAGGAGTTAGCGAGGCCAACACGTCGGCGAGAGTTCCAATAAAGGAAAAAGCCACCGCTGAGGTGGCTTTTTGCGTTTCTTGCTCTATTTTCAGTGTAGCGGAATCAGCCGGTGAAAATGGCAGATATTCTTCAAGAAGTCTCTACGCCAGTTCCAAACTAGAACGGGTCAGAACATCAGCGCCGATACGCTGTTGGCTTGGGGCTGATGCGGATGCCCAGGCCGTTCAATTTGCTGCGCGCTTCGGCGGCTTCCGGCGTTTGCGGATAGCGCTGGATCAGCGAGCGCAGCTCCTGTGCGCCGGCGTCACGCTGCTGGTTCTCGATCAGGCATTCGCCCTTGCGCAATTGGGCGGCAGGAGCCTTGGGATTGCCCGCGAACTGCTCCAGCACCGTGTCGTATTGCTTGACTGCATCGGAGTATTTGCCCTGGCGGTAGGCAATCTCACCCATATAGAAATGTGCATTGCCCGCCAGATCGTCGTGCGGATAGTACTTGATGACATCGCCGAATTCTGAGTTCGACAGCTCATATTTGGCGGAGTTGTAGTCCCGCAGTGCAGCCTGGTAGGTCTGCTGCAGTGGAGGCGCGAGGGTTCCCGCGGCATTGTTTGCAGGCGCCTGCAGGGGAGCAGAGCTCCCGACGGGCGGAGCATTCTCGGCCATGCCACCGGGTCCAGCCGGTGGAACTCCAGCGGTTGCCGGGTTCTGCACGTTCTGCAATTGCGCCTGCATGGACTGCAGGGTTGAATCCAGCTTGCCGATGCGGGTCTTCAACTCGTCCACTGAATCGTTGAGCGCCTGCATCTGGCCGGATAACTGCTGGTTCTCGTTCTGGGAGGACATCGCCTGCTGCATCGTATTGACCTGCGTGGTCATGCGCGAGATGTTGTCCACGTTCTGCTGGACCATGTGGAGCAGAACCCCCATCCGCTCGTCGTTGGACTGTTTCATCTGCGTGATCATGTCCTGGAGTTGCGAGACCTGGGTCTGTAACTCAATGATTTCCTTGGCGACTGCATGGGCGCGGGGAGGCAGAGCAGTGACGCAGAGCAGAAGAAAAGCGGCGGCGGGAAGAAACGATTTTCGCATGGTGAAGCCTCGAAAGAGCCTTAAACTCCTATTCATTCTAGACGCTTTGATTCAGCAAAAGGGGCAGCACGACCGGCCTGGTCACGCTGCCCCTTAATTAGTTTGGCACTAGGACTGTTTTGGTACCGGCCAGGTTAGCGATCGACTGAAAATCCTGCGCGCCGGTTCTGCTGGTAGCACTGCTCGTTCGCTTCGGTGCAGAACTGTTTCTCCTTGCCATAGGAAACGGTGCGGATGCGGTCCGGGTTCACGCCGGCCGAGACCAGCGCCTGCTTGGCTGCATTTGCCCGGTTCTCGCCCAGAGCCAGGTTGTATTCCGTCGATCCACGCGCATCGCAGTAGCCGCCGATCACGATCTTGAGCTTGGGATGAGAGGCCAGGAAGGCCGCATCCTTGGAGACGACTGCCTGCGACTGGGGATTGATGTCGTAACTGTCGTAGTCGTAGAAGATGTCGGTCACGTTGGTGTGGAAGGTCGCGTCGTCGACGGTCTCGCCACCGAGCTCGCCGCTGGTTGCGGCGCCGCCCACGGTCACGTGTGCGGTCGCATCGGTGGATCCGCCGAGGCCGCGCGCCACGAGGTGATAATCCGTCGTCTGCGTGGGCGAGACGGTCTGTGTTCCGGAGGAGGGCACAGCGCCGATGCCGTCGATGGAGACGTCGGTGGCGTCGCTGGTCTTCCAGGTGAGGATCACCTTATCTCCGGGCGCGATGTTGTCCGGCGTCGCTGTGATGGTGGCCGTCGGGGCAGCTCCGGTTTCCGTGGTTGGCGGCGGGGGAGGGGGGGGTGGAGCATGCTTCTTACCGCACCCGGCAAACGCAGCAATCGCAAGAACAGCCAGGCAGGAAACCGCACGGTAGCGCATATTCCAGGTACGAACAGGAAGCGAATTCACAGTCTCTTCTCCTCAAAACGAAAACTTTTTGCGGCCGCGCCAGCAGGACCGCGGAATCTGTATCAGTGCCCATTGCGGCAGGATTCGAGCATATTCAGGTTACACGGATGCACCATCCTGTGTGCACTTATTTCCAGCTCCAGTCGGGCATGGTGTTGTTTCCGTCATGGGTCAACTGATGCTGCTGTGTGCCATCGGCCAGCATGGACCATATCTCGGAATGGCCACCCGTCTGCCGCTCAAAGACGATGTGCCGTCCATCGGGCGCCCAGGAAGGAAAGTCGTTGCGGCCAGCATCGTGCGTCAACTGCACCCAGCGCTTGCTGGCGATGTCCATGACGTAAATATCCTGGTTACCCGGAGCACCCGGGCCGTACTTGCGGTCCCAGGCGAAGACCAGGAACTGCCCATTGGGGGACCACGAAGGCGAGGTGGCATAGCCGCCATCCGTCAGTCGCTGAACGTTGGCACCGTCCGATTCCATGGTGTAGATCTGCGGCAGTCCGGTGCGGCCGCTGACCCAGGCGAGCTGGTTGTTGGTCTTGGGATTCCAGCAGGGGGAGACGTCCGGGCCGCGGAACGTGGTCACGCGGTGAGCGCCGCCGCCGTTGGCATCGGAGACCCAGATCTCCGGATCGCCTGAACGGTCGGAGGAGAAGGCGAGATGCGCTCCGTCTGCCGACCACGCGGGCGAAATCGTGGTGCCGCCCGGCGAGGGAAAGCTGACCATGCGGCCGAGCACCAGCGAGTACATACGGATCGTCCAGCCGGTTCTGCCAAGCGATGCGAAGGCGACGCGGCTGTTATCGGGCGAGACGTGCGGGGAGAGCGAAACTTCGCCCAGATGCGTGATTGCGTGCTCACCCTGGCCGTCGTAGTCCATGCCCCAGATCTCCTTCACGCCGGAGCGCGAGGAGACGTAATAGATCTTGGTTTCGGCGATGCCATTCACGCCGCCGCCGAGGCGGAGGATGATCTCGTCCGCGAATTTGTGCGCGATCAGCCGGGCGTTGTCCTGGGTCGCCACATCGCCGTACTGCTTGCCGACGATAGCGGGTGCACCGGCCTCTTTCACGTCCACCAGAAAGCCGCTGACGTTGATGCGTCCGCCCTGCACGGCGAGCGAGCCCAGCGCGAGCATGGCAGCGTTGGCGGGCGCCGCGGACCACTGGCCCAGATTGACTTCCGCGGGAGTTGCCGGGGTTACGGCCGGAGCCATACTCTTCGGGACCATGTCAAAAAAGCCAGCGTTGGACAGGTCGTTATAGAGGGTGTTGTCGAAGGTGGCTTTGAGGACCGGCGTCTGCGGATCGGAAGAGCTGGGTTTGAAATCGGCCGCGGCCATCCTGAATTTTCTCGACGCCGAGGTTAGAGCCGGTTCTTACCCAGTCCTGCGCATGGAGGGTGGAGGCGAATGGAAGAACGAGCAGAGAAAAGAAGGCCAGATACAGGGAGGATCGTGATTTTTGTGTCGTCGGGGGTATTTTCACTTGGGGGTTTGATCTCCGTCAGCGACCTGTGAATTCACAATAATATGACACCTGTAAGGTTGAACCGTTATACCCCGAAGGGAGTGGACCGTAACTGTCAACACGCTGCACTGCCCGCAGGCATGACTGGTCCAGGGATGCGGAACCGCTGGATTCGCCGACTTTGATATCGGATGGCGCGCCGTCCCGCGAAAGAGTGAAGTAGATATAGGCCTTCGCGCCACTCGGAGTGGAGGGATCTACCTCCTGCTTGAGCCAGTTTTCCTGAGTTTTCCGCTGAATAATCGCGACGTAGTACGGGAAGCGGAAGCCGCCGCCTCCGGTGACAGATACCGGCGCTGCGGGCCCTTGCGCCTGCTGCTGCGCCATGGAATGGGGGATGTTGGCGGCCTGCTGCTCGCCGAAATTTGCGCGGTCTTTCGGCTGCGGTTGCTGCTGCGGATGCTTCTGCTCCTGCTTCGGAGGAACTTCCTTCTTGGGGGGCGGTTCTTTCTTTGGCGGAGCCTTTACGGGAATTGGGATTGCCTTGAGATCGGGCGTCGGGACAGTCTGTTGCTTCTCGATGGCAGGGGCAGGGCTGGGATTCTCAGTGGCCAGCACGTTATCCGTCGGCTTCTGAATCTGCGGCAGCGGGATTGACGGCGCATTCGAGACAAGATTGGCCTGAATAGCGCCATCAAGGTTCTGGCCCCATTCATTGCCGCGGATGCGGCTGTGCAGCCAGACCGAGGAGACGAGCGCTCCGATGACGAGGGCATGCAGTCCCAGCGATTCCGCGAAGGGAATACCGAAGGGCGCGCGTCTTTCGTATCGCTCTTCGAGGTCGATGGGCATGGGTGCTGCTGCTCCTACTTCTTGCCGGGCGCGTTGGTGAGGGGCTGGGTCACGATGGAGACATTCGTGATGCCCGCCTGCTTCACCGCGTCCATGACCGAGGCGAACGCGCCGAAGGGCACACGCTCATCGGCGCGCAGGTAGACGATCTGCTTGGTTGGGTCCTGGTCCGGATGGTGGAGCGCCTGCGGGATGTCGTTGACATTGATCGGGTGATCGCCGAGAAAGACGCGCTGGTCGCGATCGATGGTGATCACTTCGTGCTGTTCGGTGGCCTCGCGCACCGTGCGCGTTTTGGGCACGGCGACATCGATGCCGGACTGCAGCACGGGCGCTGTGAGCATGAAAATGACAAGCAGCACCAGCACCACGTCTACCAGCGGGGTGATGTTGATGTCCGCCAGCGAGGACTGGGTGCGACCTCCCGCGTTAGTAAACGCCACGGCCAGGCTCCTGCATGGCTTGCGCGTTCGCGCTCCAGCGGGTCCTGCTGCGGACGCAGCGTGATCTCTTCCATGCTGTTCAGCAACTCGCGAGCGAAGTCATCCATACGCGAGCCGAATTCGCGGATGCGCGCAGAGAACTGGTTGTACGCAATGACGGCCGGCACGGCGACGACAAGGCCAGCCGCGGTGGTGATGAGCGCTTCTGAGACGCCCGGCGCGACGGCCCGCAGCGTGGCGGCGCCGGCCGTGCCCAGGCCGTGGAAGGCATCCACAATGCCCATGATGGTTCCGAACAGGCCGATGAATGGGGAAATCGCGCCGATGGTGGCCAGCCAGGTCAGGCGCTGCTCCATGTAGGTGAGCGCTTCGCTGGAGGCCGACTGCGCGGTGCGTTCGAGCGCCGTGATATTGCGCGGCGGCCCATAGCCTCCGGTCTGCCGGCGATAGGTCTCATATACCTCGTCGAAGACGTTCACCAGCGGGCTGGGTTTGTACTGCTCCGAGATAGCGCCGATCTCCTGCAGACGCGCGGCCTTGCGAAAGGCGCGAAGAAAGGCGCGGCTCTGGCTGCGCGCGCGGCGAAACCCAATCCATTTGCCCAGAATGATGGCCCAGGAGAAGAGGCTGGCAAGCGCGAGAAGGCCAAGGACGGTGAGCGCGATCGGCCCGCTTGCACGCAGCATCTCCAGAATGGCGTTGCTGCTGGAGTGCGGCGGCGGCACGGGGACGCCCTGGTCATCGCCCTGAAAGAGCAGGAGAATCGCGAAAAAAATCGGATGAGCTGTCATCTGCGGCTACTAGAGCAGATTTTCCATTCCTGTGTCCCGTCCATGTTCCCAGCGGAGCAACTTTTCTGACGGAAAAGTCACATTCACTTCCGTTGCCTCAGGACAATTCAATGGGAAATCGCTACTAGAGAGGGTAGCAGGAAGCAACCCGAGCGGATAGAGATTGCAAGTGACGAAAGGGCTACTCCGCCTCGTCGGCGCAAGCCGGTAACTGCAGCCCTGACCTCTGCTATGCTCGGCCACGGATACGCCAATGTTGCTGGAGTTGCGAGCTGAAAATTATGCGGTGATCGACCATGCTTCCGCGACGCTGGGGCCGGGGCTGAATCTTCTGACGGGCGAGACTGGCGCGGGCAAATCGATCCTGGTCGACGCGCTGGCGCTGCTGCTCGGCGGCAAGGGCTCCGGCGAGGTTGTGCGCCACGGGGCAGAGAAGGCAGTCGTCTCCTGCGTCTTCGAGGCCACGAAGGACGCCGAACACATTCTGGAGGCACACGGCATCGATGCGGGTGATGGCGAGATCCTGCTGCGGCGAGAGATCGCCGCTTCGGGCAAGGGCCGCGTCTTCATCAACAGCCAGCCGGCAACGGCGGCGGTGTTGAAACTTCTCGCGCCGGAGCTGGCGCTGATTCACGCGCAATCGGAGACGCTGGCCGGCTTCGATGGAACGCAGCAGCGGCTGCTTCTCGATCGCTTCGCGGGGATTTCAACCGAAGCCGTACGCGCCGCGTATGCCGTCTGGCATGAATGCAGGGACAAGCTGCAGTCGCTCGAGAGCGATGAACAGGAGAGGCTGCGGATGGCCGATCTGTGGCGGTTCCAGTTGCGCGAGATCGAGTCGGCCGGGCTGCGCGATGGAGAGGATGGCCAGCTCGAAACGGAGAAGCGGGTGCTCGGCAATGCTGAGAAGCTGTATGCCGCCGCGATGGGGGCGTATGAGCAGCTCTACGACGGCAGCAACGCGGCGGAGGCATCCCTGCGTGCGGCGGAACGGCATCTGGAAGAGCTGGCGCGCTACGAGCCGCGCTTTGCTGACGCTGCCCACCAGTTAGCTTCGGCGCGGGCGACCGTGGAAGATGTCGCCGAGACGGCCCGCGACTTCGGGCAGGGAATCCAGGCATCGCCGGAACGGCTGACCGAGATCGAAGACCGACTCGCGCTGCTAGACCGGCTGAAGCGCAAGTACGGAGCCGGCATCAGCGAGGTGATCGCTTACGGGCAGGAGGTCGCGGTAAAGCTCGACGAAATTGAGAACCGGGACGCGCTGCTTGCCGGGCTGCGGAAGCAGCTTGCGACAGCGGCGGCCGAGTATCTCCGCGAAGCGGAGGCGCTGACAGCGGTACGCGTGGCTGCCGCGAAAAAGCTCGCGTCGCTCGCGGAGAGGCATATCAACGATCTGGCGATGAAGGCGCGCTTTGCGGTGGACGTAGAACGGAAGGTTGAAGAGGCCGGCTGGACGGCGCATGGATGGGATACCGTCGATTGCCGTATTGCGACTAACCCCGGGGAACCTCTCAAGCCACTGGACCAGATCGCCTCAGGTGGGGAGATGAGCCGTGTGCTGCTCGCGCTGAAGGTCAGCGTGGAGGAGGGTGCGGCCCGGGCCGGGAAGGGCCGCAAAATGCTCCTGCCGCGGACACTTGTCTTTGATGAGATCGATATCGGCATTGGGGGACGGGCGGCGGAGGCGGTCGGGCAGAAGCTGAAGCTATTGAGCCGCGCGCAGCAGGTGCTCTGCGTGACGCATCTTCCGCAGATTGCTGTATTTGCCGGTCAGCACTTTGTGGTCGAAAAAACCGTGGAAAAGGGCCGTACGCGTACGGCCGTGCGCAGGCTGGAGCCGGGCGAGCGCATCGAGGAAGTGGCCCGAATGTTGAGCGGAGCAAAACGCTCCGAAACATCGCTGCGGCACGCTGAGCAGATGCTGGCCGAGGCCTCAGCCAGCTGAGCGAATCAGCACACTAAATGGTGCAGTCTTCGAGAGACAAGCACTCGCCGCGCCGGTATACTACGAGATGTGACTTCCTACACCATTGACCTCCCCACCGCCGAAGCCGCAATCGACAAGCCGAATACCGCAAAGCGCGTGATGCTGCTGAAACCGCGAGGCTTCTGTGCAGGCGTTGTGCGGGCTGTCGATATCGTGCGGATTGCGCTGGAGACCTTCGGCGCGCCGATTTATGTGCGCAAGGAGATCGTGCACAACAGCTTTGTGGTGAATGAATTAGCAGAGAAGGGCGCGATCTTTGTAGATGACATCGACGATGTGCCGGAAGGCATGCGGGTGATCTACTCAGCGCACGGGGTGTCGCCGGCAGTACGGCAGCGCTCGAAAGAGCGCGGCCTGAAGGTGATCGATGCCACGTGTCCGCTGGTCACCAAGGTCCATGTCGAGGCGGTAAAGTTTGCCCGGCAGGGGTATTCGCTTGTCCTGATCGGTCATCGCGACCACGACGAGATCGAGGGCACGCTGGGCGAGGCTCCGGATGTCACCCAGGTCGTCTCCTCGGCGAAAGAGGTGGCCTCTCTGCAGGTGCCGGATCCAAACCGGGTTGCGTATCTGACGCAAACCACATTAAGCCTCGATGAGGCGCGGGATATCATCCAAGCGCTTAAGGAGAAGTTTCCGAACATCGTTGGACCGCACTCTCAGGACATCTGCTACGCAACGGAAAACCGGCAGGTGGCAGTCAAGAACGTGGCCCATACGGCGGACCTGGTGCTGGTGGTGGGATCGACCAACAGCTCGAATTCGAACCGGCTGGTAGAAGTTTCGCGCAACCTGAACACGGTGGCGCATCTGATTGATAACTCGAATTCGATCCAACCATCGTGGCTGGAGGGCGTCTCCACGGTAGCGGTGACGGCTGGCGCATCAGCGCCGGAGATCCTGGTTTCAGAGGTCGTTGCCTACTTGAAAAACGAGGGCTTCGGGACCGTGGAAGAGGTAGAAGTGATGCCGGAGAACGTGCGTTTTGGACTGCCGGCAGAGATCGTGCAGGCGATTGGGCCGGCGGCGGTAGCGGCCCGCTAGATAGTTTTCACGAAGGTCTCCGGCAGCCGCGAAGAACAGCTTTTCTTATCGCAAAAGCTGCGTTGGCAGTGCTGGTAACGTGGGCCGTTTGTGAGCGCGGTCCTAGTCAGGCGAAAGAGATGGCATGAACCGATCTGTGGATGAGAACCCGCTTCCGGCTTCTGTCGAGGAACTGCAGCCCGCAACGCAGCCGAAATTCGGGCGCATCGACGCCAGCCTGGCCCAGGTAGAAGAAGCGATCGAAGCTTCGAAGCAGCACATCTTCTCCATGCAGCAGGAGGACGGCCACTGGGTCGGCGAGCTGGAAGCCGACGGCATGCTAGAGGCCGACTACATCTTCCTGCATGTGCTGCTGGAGACGGCCGATCCCAGAATCCGTGGACGGATGCAGCGTGCACTGACCGAGATGCTGCGCTACCAGAACGAAGATGGAAGCTGGAGCATCTATCCGGGCGGTCCGGGAAATATCAGCCTGGCCGTGAAGTGCTACTTCGCCTGCAAGCTGATGGGCATGTCGGCCGACGAGCCATTGATGGTGAAGGCCCGCGCCTGGATCCGGGAGCACGGCGGCGTGGTGAAGTGCAACACCTTCACTAAGATTTATCTCTGCGCACTCGGCCAGTACGATTACGAGGCGGTCCCGGCTATTCCGCCGGAGATCGTGCTCGCACCGAAGTGGTTTTACTTCAATATCTACGAGATCTCTTCGTGGTCGCGCGCGATCCTGGTGCCACTGTCCATCGCCTACGCCAAAAAGCCATTCAAGAAGATTCCGGCCGACCGCGGCCTTGATGAATTGTTCGTCGGCGGACGCGATAAAGCCAGCCTGAAGCTGCGCTGGAACAAGGACAAGCTGGTCAGTTGGCGAAATTTCTTCCTGATGCTCGATCGCATGGTGCACTGGGCCGAGCGGGTGCATATCCGTCCGCTGCGCGCAATGGCACTGCGCAAGGCGGAGAAGTGGATGCTGGAGCGGTTTGAGATGTCGGATGGCCTGGGCGCGATCTATCCCGCGATGATGAACGCGATCATTGCGCTGCGCGTGCTGGGTTATTCGGAAGACGATCCGCATTTCATCCGCGCCATGGACGAGTTCGAGAAGCTGGGCATCGATGAGCCGGAGGGCACCCCGGATTATCCCGAACCGACATTCCGGATGCAGCCCTGCGTCTCGCCGGTGTGGGATACGGCGCAGATTGTTTATGCGCTGGGCGAAGCCGGGGTTTCGCGCACCGATCCCCGCATGCTGAAGGCGGCGGACTGGATGCTTGCCAAGGAAGTCCGCCACAAGGGCGACTGGGCCGTGAAGGTGCGGAATGCGCAGCCTGGCGGCTGGTACTTCGAGTACAACAACGAGTTTTATCCGGATACGGACGATTCCGCGCAGGTGCTGCTGGCGCTGAACAAGGTCGATAACCCGCGCGAGCGCTACCAGTACGAAGTGTCGCGCCGGGCGATTGACTGGATCTTTGCCATGCAGTGCAAGAACGGCGGCTGGGCGAGCTTCGATAAAGACAACACCAAGATGATCTTCCAGCACATCCCCTTCGCCGATCACAACGCGATGCTCGACCCGCCCACCGTGGACATCACGGGGCGCATCCTGGAGATGCTGGCGACCTACGGGTATACGCGCCGAGACAAGCGCATCGAGCGGGCGATCCAGTTCATCCTGAAGGAACAGGAGCCGGACGGGAGCTGGTTCGGACGCTGGGGCGTGAACTATATCTACGGGACATTCCTGGTGCTGCGCGGGCTGGAGGCAATCGGGGTATGGAACCATGAGCCCGAGATTCAGCAGGCGGCGGAGTGGATCCGATCGGTGCAGAACGCGGATGGCGGCTGGGGCGAGAGCTGCCACAGCTATGACGATCCGATAACCCGCGGTGTGGGTGTGAGCACCCCGTCACAGACGGCATGGGCCATCCTGGGACTGCTGGCGGCAGGCGATACGCGCAGCGATTCGGTTGCAAAGGGCGTGCGCTGGTTGCTGGAGCGGCAGCGCGCCAACGGATCATGGGACGAGAGCATGGGCGACGGGAAGACGCGCGAGGCGATCATTACCGGCACGGGCTTTCCGCGGGTCTTCTATCTGGCGTACCACACGTACCGCGATGTTTTTCCCTTGCTGGCCCTGACGAATTACCGGCGGGCCGTGAGCGCGCCGGCCGACTGAAGCCGAGCAATCAACACGCTGCGGCGTGACTGGAGAATTGTACTTATGGCAGTGCCCATTTCACAGATGTGGACGGTAGCCACCTACGTGCTCAGACAGCGTATGAAGGGGCGAAAGCGCTATCCGCTCGTCCTCATGCTGGAGCCGCTCTTTCGCTGCAATCTGGCCTGCGCGGGCTGCGGCAAAATTCAATATCCGGCGCACATCCTGAAGCAGGAGCTGACGCCGGATGAGTGCTTCCGCGCTGTGGAGGAATGCGGGGCCCCGATGGTCTCGATTCCCGGCGGGGAGCCGCTGATGCACCCGCGGATCGTGGAGATCGTGGAAGGGTTGATAGCGCGCAAGAAGTACATCTACCTGTGCACCAATGCGCTGCTGCTGAAGGAAAAGATCGGGCTGTTCAAACCGAGCAAGTACCTTACGTTCTCTGTGCACCTGGATGGACAACGCGAGCACCACGATTTTTCGGTTTGTCGCGAAGGCGGTTACGATCAGGCGGTCGCCGGCATCCGCGAGGCGGTGGCGCGCGGCTTCCGAGTGACGACGAATACGACCCTGTTTGATGGAGCGGACCCGAACAGCGTACGCGCGTTTTTCGATGAGGTGATGTCGTTTGGGGTGGAAGGCATTGTGCTGAGCCCCGGCTATACCTACGACAAGGCTCCGGACCAGAAGCACTTCCTGGGGCGCGCCCGTTCGCGGCGTTTGTTCCGCGCCATCCTGTCGAACCGCAAGAAGGAGTGGAAGTTCAATATGTCGCCACTCTTTCTGGAATTCCTGATGGGCAAGCGCGATTATCAGTGCACGCCCTGGGGATCGCCCGCTTTCAATATCTTCGGCTGGCAGAAGCCTTGTTATCTGCTGCAGGACGGCTATGCCGACACCTATCAGGAATTGCTCGATACCACCGACTGGAGCCACTACGGCACGGAGAGCGGTAACCCGAAATGTGCGAACTGCATGGTGAGCTGCGGATATGAGCCCACCACGGTGCATCACGGATTTACCTCGCTCTCCGGTTTCCTGGGCATGGTGAAGGCTACGCTTTCTTCCCGCTATGAGGACCGTGGAGCACTGGACCTGTTGAATCAGCCCATCGGGCAGCACGGCCGCGGACCGCTGGTACAGATTCGCTCTTCCGCGAGCGAGGAATTGGAAGAGTCGCGCGTATGACCGGAGAGACAGAAAAAGTCGCGGTTGCGACGGATACACAAGAAGTAGCTGCCGGTTTCGAACATGAACAGCTCGAGGGCTGGATTCCTGCGCTTGCGAACGAAGACGATGTGCGTGTTGCGCTTGAAAAAGCGTTTGATTATCGCGGCGATATCCAACTGACGCTAAAAGATGGGCGCATGGTTGAGGGCTACATCTTTGACCGCAGGACTGCGGATACGCTCGCCGCCTCGACGGTACGGATCATTCCGGCCAAGGAGCGCACGAAGGTTGCCATCCCGTACAGCGAGATTGCCGGCGTTGCATTTACCGGCCGCGACACCGCGGCAGGCAAGAGCTTCGAAGCATGGATGAAGAAGTATTCGGAGAAAAAGGCAGCAGGCGAAAAGGGAATCGGGATCGAAGCCGAGAAGCTCGATTGATGCCTCCCGTCCCCCGCTGCTCGACTCCGACCGTCCCTACAATGCCGGCCTGATCACGCATGAATGTCTTCCTGACAGGGGCAACTGGATTTGTAGGCAGCCATGTGGCGCGTGCTTTTGCCGCGCAGGGTGCGCGTCTCTATGTGCTGGTCAGGCCGACCAGCCGCCTCGAAAACCTGGAAGGGCTGGCTGCCGAAACCGTGACCGGCGATCTCCGCAATCCGGAGAGCTTCCGGTCCGCGCTGCAGAACTGCGAATTGCTTGTTCATGTGGCGGCCGACTATCGCCTGTGGGTGCGTAATCCGCAGTCCATGTACGCGGCCAACGTGGATGGCACGCGCAACCTGCTGGCGCTGGCCCGCGAGCTTGGGGTGGCGAAGGTTGTCTACACCTCGAGCGTGGCGACCATGGGGTTCAAGGAAGACGGAACCATCGTCGATGAGAACACTCCCGTCTCGCTGGACGACATGATCGGGCACTACAAGCGATCGAAGTTTCTTGCGGAGCAGGAGGCGATTGCCGCTGCACGCGACGGGCAGCACGTCATCATCCTGAACCCGACGACGCCGGTCGGCGCGAACGACATTAAACCCACGCCGACCGGACAGATCATCGTCGATTTTCTTAACGGCAGGTTTCCCGCGTACGTCGACACCGGGCTGAATCTGGTGGACGTCGGCGAAGTGGCGCGCATGCACGTCGCCGCTTCGGACCGTGGAATTCCCGGCGAGCGTTACATCCTGGGCGGAGAGAATCTGTCGCTCAAGCAGATACTGGACAAGATGTCCGCCATTACCGGCATACCGTCGCCGACCATGCAGGTGCCGCACGCGGTGGCGATGGCGTTCGCGTTCTTCGATGAGACGGTCACGGGAAGGCTGCGCGGCAAGGAGCCACGCGCTACGGTAGAGGCGGTACGCATGGGGAAGAAAAAGATGTTCGCATCCTCGGCGAAGGCGGAACGGGAGCTGGGCTTCCGGATCGTGCCGGTCTACGCGGCACTGAGAGCGGCGATCGACTGGTTTCGTGCGCATGGATACGCGCCGGCACAATGAGCTACAGAATAGGCATCGTTGCAGCGCTCGCCGGGGAGTTGAAGCCCCTGGTGCGCGGGTGGTCGAGGCAGCCGGATGGCGCTTATCTCTCACAGCGCGGAGAGGTGGCCGTTATCGCGGTCGCACGAGGAATGGGCGTTGTTCGTGCCGAGCAGGCAATCACGATCGCCGAGACCTATGGCTCGCTCGACGCGATCGTCTCGGTCGGCTGGGCGGGAGGAGCTTCCTGCGGCGTGCAGCCGGGAACGGCTTACGAGATCGGTGAGGTGATCGATGCGGAAAGCGGGCGAAGATATACCACGGCTGCGGTGACGAGTCCGATCAAGCTGGCGACGCTGGATCGCGTTGCCGGGCGCGAGGAGAAGCGTAGAATCGCAGAGACCTTCGGAGCCTCACTGGTGGATATGGAGGCGGCGGCGGTGGCAAGGCTGGCTCTCAGCAAAGGCGTTCCATTCTTTTGCTGGAAGGCAGTGACCGATGTCGCTACGGAAGAGATGCCGGATTTTAACCTCTTCCTGGATCACGAGAAACAGTTGCGCATTCCACGGCTGGCCGCATACGCTTTGACGCATCCGCGATATGTGGCGCCGCTGTTGCGGATGGGAAGAAATGGCAAGCGCGGCGCGGATGAACTGGGCCACGCGCTTCATCGCTGGATCGATAAGGGCAGATATGCAGACAGCAACGGTTGAGAAAGAAGTGGTTCGGACAGAGCGTATTCCGGAGACAATGCGGGCGGCCGTGTATCGCGGCGTGAACGATGTGCGCGTGGAGACGGTGCCCGTCCCGCGCATTGGTCCCGGCGAAGTGCTTCTGCGTGTGGCGACATGCGGAGTCTGCGGCACCGATCTCAAGAAGATTCGCACCGGATCGCACTCCGCTCCGCGCATCTTCGGCCATGAAATTGCCGGTGTGATCGCGGCCAAAGGGGAGGGCGTCCGTGACTTCGAAGTCGGCGACCATGCCATGGCCTTCCACCACGTGCCCTGCGGCGATTGCTACTACTGTCGCAAGAAGACCTTTGCCCAGTGTCCATCCTATAAAAGCGTAGGATGCACGGCGGGCTTTGAGCCTTCCGGCGGCGGCTTTGCCGAATATGTGCAGGTGAAGGACTGGATCGTCCGTCGCGGGCTGATCAAGCTGCCCAGAAATCTTCCATTCGAGCAGGCGGCTTTCATTGAGCCGCTGAACACGACGTACAAGGGCGTGCGGGCGCTTCGTCTGGAGCCGGATGAGACGGTGCTGGTGATCGGACAAGGGCCGATCGGCATCCTGCTGGCGACGCTGGCACAGACGTACCGGCGCCAAGGTTGTCACATCGGATTTGTATCCGCAGCGGCACGCCGTGGCGCGTACCTACGGGCTGGAGCACCCCATCGACGCCAGCACAGAAAACGTAGTGGCGCGCGTCCGCGAGTTGAGCGAAGGCCGTGGTGCGGATGCCGTTCTGCTGGCTGTCGGCGGCAACGCGCTGATCCGTACGGCGATTGATGCTGCGCGCCCGGGAGGGCGGATCATGCTGTTTGCGCAGACACAGCATGGAGACGCAAGCTTCGATCCGGCGGTGATCTGCATGGATGAGAAGACGCTGATGGGTTCGTACAGCTCCTCTGCTGCGATTCAGGACGAGGGCGTGCGCATCGTGGTGGATGGATACACGCAAGGCTATGATCTGACCCGGCTCATTTCACACCGCTTTCCTCTTTCGCGGGCCGCAGAGGCGATTGCTTTTGCCTCCGAGCCGCACCCCGATTCCATGAAGATCATGATCGAGCCCGGAAATTAAGGCCGGTCTAATCTGCGAAAATAAGGTGATGGCAACTGGCATGCAGGCAGCCGTACTTTACGGCAAGGAAGATGTCCGGATTGAGGACGTGGAGCGGCCTCTGCCCGCAGCGGGCGAGATCGTTGTGCGTATCCGGGCAGCCCTGACCTGTGGAACGGACCTGAAGACCTATCGCCGGGGCTATCACGCGAAAATGCTGCACATGCCCGCCCTCTTCGGACACGAACTGGCGGGCGTGGTGGCGGCTGCCGGCGAAGGCGTAAGAGCGTTTCGCCCGGGGATGCGCGTGGTTGCGCTGAATTCCGCGCCATGCGACCGCTGCTACTGGTGCCGTCACGGGCAGCAGAATCTGTGTGAAGACCTTTTGTTCAACAACGGCGCTTATGCCGAGTGGATCCGGGTGCCGGCGCGGATCGTTGAAAAAAATACGCTGGAGATTCCGGCGCACGTGACGGACGAGCACGCGGCTTTGACCGAGCCTCTGGCGTGCGTCCTTCGCGGGCTTGAGGAGAGCCGGGCGCAGCGCGGCGACACCATGGCCGTTATCGGCGCAGGCCCGATCGGTTTGATGATGATTCATGCGGCCGCTCTGGCCGGCGTGCATGTGATTGCCGTCGTAAAGCATGATCAGCAGGTGTTGGCGGCGGAGCGGCTGGGCGCCCAGCACGTCGTGCAGACGACGAAGACCAGGGACTGCATTGCTGCGGTCCGCGGGCTGACTCCCGAGCATCGCGGCGTCGATATCGCGATTGAGGCCGTGGCCCTGCCGCTGACCTGGCAGTGGGCCGTCGATATGGTACGGCGCGGCGGGCTGGTGAACTTTTTCGGAGGCCCTGCCAAGGGAACGCGCGTCGATCTGGATACCAATCACCTGCATTACAACGATATCGAGCTGAAGGCGAGCTTTCATCACACGCCCGCGGTTGTTCGCAGAGCGCTCGCGCTGATCGCCAATCCGGCCTTCGACGCGGACGCGTTTATCACCGGCCATGCGCCGCTGCGGGACCTGGCTTCAGTATTCCAGGGCATGATGCGCCGTACCAACGAGATCAAGACGGTGATTCTGCCATGACGGCGACGCAAAGCACAATGTCGGATACGAATGCGCTTGCTGCGCAGGGATGGGCAGCGCTGCCGGCCTCGTATCGTATGCCGGAGCGCACGCCCACGCTGGCGGAGGCGCAGCAGTACTGCCGCGAGCTGGCGGAATCGCACTACGAGAACTTCCACGTCGCTTCCTGGTTTCTGCCGAAGCGATTTCGTCCTCATTTTCACAGCATCTATGCCTACTGCCGCATCTCGGACGATCTGGGGGACGAGGTGGGAAGCCAGGCACAGGCGCTGGCGCTGCTAGACATCTGGCAGGAGCAACTCGACGCCTGCTATCGCGGCGAAGCGAAGCATCCGGTGTTCGTCGCGCTGCGAGAGACGATCCGTATCTGCGATATTCCGAAAGAACCGTTCGCGGATCTGCTGACTGCTTTCCGACAGGATCAAAGGGTCGCTCGCTACGCTTCGATGGCGGATGTTCTCGAATATTGCCGCTACTCGGCGAATCCTGTCGGGCGGCTGGTTCTTTATGCGTGCGGCTACCGCGACCAGGAACGCTTCGCATTGTCCGATGAGACCTGCAGCGCGCTGCAGCTTGCGAATTTCTGGCAGGACGTTCGCGAGGATTTCACGACGCGGGCGGATCTATCTTCCGCTGGATGCGATGCGAGCGGCACAGGTGGATGAGGCGACAATCGCGAACGGGCAGGCTACGCCTGAGTTTCGCGCGCTGCTGCAGGAACAGGTGGCCTATACGCGAGCGATGTTCGCGCGTGGCGCGAAGCTTATCGGCATGGTGGATCGCGAACTCGCGGTCGATCTCGACCTGTTCACGCGCGGCGGTCTGGAAATCCTTCGCGCGGTCGAGGGGCGGCGGTATGACGTGCTCTCAGCCAGGCCGACCATATCCAAGCCGCGCAAGGCGATGCTGTTGTTGCATGCGCTGGCTGGCCGCCTGGTGCCGGGAATGCGGCCGGCAGGTACGATGGCTTGACCGAATCGCAGGCGATTGACACGGCGTACGCCGAATGCCGGGCCATTGCACGCCGGGAAGCGAAGAACTTCTACTACGCTTTTGTAGCGCTCCCTGCACATAAACGCGATGCCATGTGCGCGATCTACGCATTCATGCGGCATGCCGATGACATCTCCGACGACGAGTCCAAGGACCGCGCCATCAGGCGTGATGAACTGACCCGATGGACAGCCGCATGGCGGGACGGCACAGACATTACGGATCCCGTCTTCATCGCAGTCCGCGACACGCAAAAGCGCTTTGACATTCCGAACGAACTGCTGGAGCAGCTGATTCACGGAACCGCCATGGATATCCAGGCAGACACTGTGAATTCTGAAGCAGCCAATGGACTGAGCACCTTCGCGACATTTGCGGATCTCTATCAGTACTGCTACTACGTTGCGTCTGTCGTGGGACTGGTGTGCATACGGATATTCGGCTACAGCAGCCCGGCTGCCGAGAGACTTGCTGAGGAGACAGGGATCGCGTTCCAGTTGACGAATATTCTGCGCGATGTGCGTGAGGATGCGGAGCGTGGACGGGTGTACATTCCGTCGGACGATCTGAAAGGCGCAGGCACCAGCGCAGCGGACTTGGCCCGAGTGAAAAACGGCAGAGAGCTTACAGAGCCGCAGCTGCTCGCTCTGGCAGGGGTTGCCCGGCGCGCGCGCGCCTACTACCAATCGGCGGACCGGCTGCTGCCGTTGATCTCGCGGGACAGCCGTCCCGCGTTGCGGGTGCTGGTGAAAATTTACTCCCGGCTGCTGTCCAAGATCGAAGCGCGGCACTTCGATGTCTTTACGACACGTGTGCAGGTCCCGACGTGGCAGAAGGTGTTGATTCTCGCCGGCGGCATGACGCGGATGCTACTGCTGCGCCTTCGCGGCGGGAGTGAGTGATGCGCTCACGAGATCCATATCGTGTCGCGGTAATTGGCGGCGGCGTTGCCGGACTGGCTGCGGCGTGCGCACTGGCGCAGGATGGCTACGCGGTAGAACTGTTCGAGAGGCGGCCCTATGTGGGCGGCCGTGCATCCTCCTATCTTCATCCGGGCGTTGATGAAGTCATCGACAACTGCCAGCACATCATCCTTGGCTGCTGCACCAATGTTCTGGGCCTGCTTCGGCGCGCGGGGGCAGAGGACGCGATGCGCTGGTCCGACGGCATCACGTTTCTGGAGCCGGGGGGCGGGCAGACAAAGTTGAGGCCGGCGCGGCTGCCCGCTCCGCTCCACAGTACGCCGTCTTTCCTGTCGGCCAAGGCATTGGGCTGGCGCGACAAGCTGGCCATCGCCCGTGCCATCTCGGCATTTCTTCGCGGCAGCCGCGCGGAGGACGACCACCAGAACTTTGCAGATTGGCTCCAGCGCACCGGACAGACAAAGCGCGCTGTCGAACACTTCTGGAAGCCGGTTTTGTTCAGCGCGCTCAATGAAGATCCGGATCGCATTTCCGTGCGCTATGCAGCGAAAGTCTTTCGCGAGGCATTCCTGTTTTCAGCGGAGGCGGGGCGCATGGGAGTTCCGCGCGTACCGCTGAGCGAAATGTACGGGCAGGTTGCGGCGGCGATCGAACAGGCAGGAGGCAAGGTCCATCTGCGCAGCACCGTTGAGGGCTTGTGCCACGATGAAGGAAGCGCGCGATGGCGGCTTCGCATTGCCGATCACGTCGAAGTCTTCGATGCGGTGGTGCTTGCGTTGTCCTTTGAAGGGCTGCAGAAGCTGCTGCCGGCATTGCCGGACGAAGCGCCACGCACCCGGCTGGAAAATCTGCTGGCCAAATTCAGTCATTCGCCGCTGACCGGCATCCATCTCTGGTTCGATCGCGAGATTACAGAGCTGGAACATGCGGTACTGCTCGACACGACGGTGCAGTGGCTCTACAACACCTCGCGCATTCAGCCGGAGCGGCAGTCCATGCGGGCTGGCCATCTTATCGAGCTGGTGGTCAGCGCGTCGAAATCACTGGTACCAATGGAGCGGCAGGCGATCATCGATCTCGCGCTTCGCGAGCTGGCGCTCTTCTTCCCGGCCATGCAGCAGGCGCGCTTGCTGAAGGCTGCGGTCGTCAAAGAGGTACGCGCAACGTACTCGATCGTGCCCGGGCTGGACAAGGTTCGGCCCGGAGCGGAGAGCGGCTGGCCGGGCCTTATGCTGGCAGGGGACTGGACCGCCACGGGGTGGCCCTCAACCATGGAGAGCGCCGCGCGCAGCGGCTATCTGGCTGCAGAGGCGGTCAGCCGCGAGGCCGGTAATCCGAAACAGTATCTGGTCCCGGACCTGCCCAGGCGCGGGCTCATGCGCCTGCTGCCGTAGCGTCGATGTGCCTCCCTAGCGCATGCAGGCTGTATGTCATCCAAGGTACATTGCACACATTGGGCCGAAGGAGCGTTCATGGATTTTCAACCAATTGAAGACTACGGCGTGATCGGGAACATGCGATCGATTGCCCTGGTAGGAACACATGGTTCGATCGATTTCTTCTGTTTTCCGCGTTTCGATTCGCCTACGGTTTTCGCCGCTTTGCTCGACCCCGAGAAGGGCGGTTTTTTTTGCATTCAGCCGGAGCTGGATGGAGAAAGCAGCAAGCAGCTCTATCTGCCCGAAACAAACATCCTGATCACACGGTTCCTCTCGGAAAGGGCATCGCGGAGATCACTGATTTCATGCCAGTCCTGAAGCCGGATGTGCCCAACCAGCTCATCCGTCTGGTCCAGGTGATTCAGGGCAAGATCACCTTCAAGATCGAGTGCAGGCCGGCATTCGATTATGCACGGCGCAAGCATACTGTCGAGCGTCGCGGCGATGTGGTCATCTTCCGGCCCGAGGGCGCGGACATCCAGCCGATGGTGTTGAAGGCATCGATTCCGCTCCATGTGAAGGCCGGCGGCGTCGTTTCGACATTCACGATGAATGCAGGGGAAAAGCTCTTTTTTCTGTTCAGTGAAGAATGCGGTGAGATGGAGAAGCCGCTGGACGAGCAATTGCTGCAATCGCGGCTGGACGAGACAGTGGATTTCTGGCACCGGTGGTCGGCGAAATCGCACTATCACGGCCGCTGGCGCGAGACAGTGAGCCGCTCTGCGCTGACGCTCAAGCTCATGCAGGACGACGAGTACGGCTCAATTGTGGCGGCACCGACATTTGGCCTTCCGGAACATCCGGGCGGCGAGCGCAACTGGGACTACCGATACACGTGGCTGCGGGACGCGTCCTTCACGCTGTACGCCATGATGCGGCTGGGATATGTGGAGGAGGCGCAGAAGTTCCAGAAATGGCTTGACGCTCTGATGGATTACGACTCCGAGCAGGGACCACTGCAGGTGTTGTACGGCATCGATGGACGGCAGAAAGTTCCAGAATCCGAGCTTAACCATCTGCGCGGCTATATGGACTCGCGTCCGGTGCGCATTGGAAACGCGGCCTATACCCAACTGCAACTGGACATCTATGGCGAGATGATGGATGCTACCTACCTTGCCAACAAGTATGGAGAGGCGACCAGTCATGAGGGCTGGCTCTCTCTGAAACGCATGCTCCAGTGGCTGGCGAAGAATTGGCAGCGCCCGGATGACGGCATCTGGGAGGTACGGGGCGGACGGCAGCACTTCCTGCATTCGCGGTTGATGTGCTGGGTGGCATTCGATCGCGCAATCCGGCTGGCGGACAAGCGTTCGCTCGCCGGCCCGATCGATTGGATGATCAAAGCACGGGATGACATTGCTCATGACATCCACAACAACTTCTGGAGCGAAGAGCGCAAAGCCTTCGTTCAGCGTCTGGGATCGAACGATCTGGATGCGGCTGTGCTGCTGATGCCGCTGATGCGCTTCATCAGCCCGACGGATCCGCGCTGGCTTTCCACGTTGCAGGCAATTGAAGATGAGCTCACGGTGGACACGCTGGTGTATCGCTACAAGACGGATAGCGGCGTGGATGGCCTGTCAGCGGGAGAAGGCGCGTTTACCGCGTGCTCCTTCTGGTTTATCGAGTGCCTCGCGCGCGCAGGCAAACTGGAAAAAGCGAGACTTCTGTTTGAAAAGATGCTGGGCTATGCCAATCACGTAGGTCTTTATTCCGAGGAGTTGGGCCGGAGCGGCCAGCACCTGGGCAATTATCCGCAGGCCTTTACGCACCTGGCGCTGATCAGTGCGGCCACGTATCTGGATCGTGCGCTTTCCGGTGATCTGCCGACGTGGCGCTGACGTCGCTCAATGCTTCAGCAGCGCCACTCCGCAGCAGACGAAGATGGCTGCCACCCAGCGGCGGCGGTCGACTCGCTCCTTGAGAAACACACGGGCGGCAATGGCATTGGTCACAAAGGTCAGCGAACCGGCGGCAGGCGCCACCAGGCTCACATCTGCATGGCTCAGGGTGAAGAGTAGAGAAAAGAAGCTGATCGCCATCGCACCGAAGCCGCCGAGGAAACGCAGGTTGCGAAGGACGGTGACGATGGCGCGTAGAAGTCCGCCGTGCGCCATGATGACATCAAAGTCGCCGATCTGCCGGAATGCGGACGCGATGAGAATGTCGCCGGCTGTTGCAGTGGCGACGTTCACGGCAAGCATGGCAGCGAGCTCGAGACCGTTGACGGGAAGGTTCATTGCTTCGCTCCATGCTGGGCGATGGAAATCGGCACGGCGGCTGTCCCGTCCGCGGGCTCTGCCGGTTTGGCCGGATGCTCGGTATACGCAGGGCCGCGGGTGACGAAACCGACGCCGGCTACGATGCAGAAGATGCCAAGCCAGCGCGCGGGTGTGATCTGCTCGTGCAGCCAGAAGCGGGAGAGGAGCGCGACGACAACATAGGCGAAGGAAGTGGCCGGAAGCACGAAGGTGACATCGGCCCAGGAAAGCGCGGTCAGATAGGAGACGAAGAATCCGAGCAGAAGAACGATGCCGGCCAGCACCCACGGCACCTTCAGCGCGACGATGAGTGTGCTGAGATGGTGGAGGGATACCGGGCCGAGCTGCTTCATTCCGATAGCGAGGAAGGTATCACCCAGCGCCGAAGTGAGCGTGACGATGGCGAGGATGATGTAGCGGCGAGGGGTCATCTGCGTCCAGGGCGGCAGAGGCAGCCGAAAGGGCTGCCTCGCGTTGAGGGTGGAGGACGCCCGATCAGGCCCCGGCGTTCACGACCGGGACGGCCTTTCCAGCCTGTTGCTGTTTGGTGTCCCTGACAATCTTGTTGCGTTGTGCGCGCAGCTTCATGAAGCTCTTGGCCTCTTGATAGAGACGCGGCACGTCACGATTCACGATGGCTTTCCAGACGACGCGGGCTGCGGCCTTGGGACGGAAATAGTACTCGTCGTAGAAGCGGTGCACCATTTCGAGGACGTACTCGGCCGGCAGACCCGGATATTCGATATGCGCCATCTGGTGTCCACCGGAGTCGGACATGTTGTGATTGGTGATGAAGCCGTTCTTCTCCGCGTAATCGTAGAACTCCGTGCCCGGATAGGCGTGAGCGATGGAGACCTGGATGGTCTCGCAGTCCAGCGTTTTCGCGAAGTTGATGGTGTTGCGAATCGATTCCTTTGTCTCACCCGGCAGGCCGAGGATGAAGTCGGCGTGGACGGTGAGGCCGAGGTCGTGGCAGTCCTTGGTGAAAGCCCGCGCGCGCTCAACCGTCGCGCCTTTCTTGATGTTCTTGAGGATCTGCGGATCGCCGGACTCGTAACCCACAATCAGCAGGCGGCATCCGGCATCCTTCATCGCTTTAAGGGTTTCGCGGTCGGTGGTGACGCGCGAGGTGCAGGACCAGGTCAGGCCCAGCGGCTTGAGCTTCTCGCAGAGTTCGACGGTCCGAGCCTTCTGAATGTTGAAGGTGTCGTCGTCAAAGAAGAATTCCTTTACATGCGGGAAGTTCTCCTTGGCCCACTTCATCTCGGCGGCTACGTCGTCGGTGGAGCGCTTGCGCCATGCATGGCCGCTCAGGGTCTGCGGCCACAGGCAGAAGGTGCACTGCGCCGGACAGCCGCGTGTTGAGTAGAGCGAGATGAATGGATGCAGCAGAAAAGGAACGTTATAACGCGTCACGTCCATGTCCCGCTTGTAGATCTTCGTCGCCCAGGGCAAAGCATCCAGATCTTCGAGCTGCGGGCGGTCCGGATTGTGCGTGATGGCGCCGTTATTGCCGCGGTAGCTGATGCCCAGAATCTCCGGCAGGGGCTTGCCGTTCGCATACTCCACCACGGACATGTCGAACTCGCGGC
>CAVTQV010000003.1:0-365128 GCA_963736915.1 uncultured Acidobacteriaceae bacterium
GACCTTCTCGCACTTCCACACATCCTGCATCGCGCTGCGATTCGCAATCAGATGTGTCTCGCTCTCCATCACCGTGTCAATGATGCGCAGACGGTTTGCGCGCAGTGAGCTGCCGGTTTCTGTCACCTCGACAATAGCGTCGGCCAGCATAGGCGGCTTCACCTCGGTGGCGCCCCAACTGAACTCGACGCGTACCTTCACGCCCTTCGCCGCAAAATATCTCTTGGATACTTCGACCAGCTCGGTGGCAATGGTCTTGCCCTCCAGGTCTTCTGCGCGTTTGTACGGCGAGTCTTCCGGTACCGCCAGCACCCAGCGCACCTTGTTGCGGCTCTGTTTTGCGTAGGTCAGGCTCGCGACACTCTCCACATCGAGTCCGCTTTCGACAACCCAGTCCACGCCAGTCAGTCCCGCATCGAGCACGCCCTTCTCTACATAGCGCGACATCTCCTGCGCACGGATCAGCATGCACTCAATCTCGGGATCGTCGATCTGCGGAAAATACGAGCGGCCATTCGCGTAGATGCGCCAGCCCGCACGCTCAAAGAGCGCAACGGTCGCATCCTGCAGGCTGCCTTTCGGAATACCGAGCTTCAGCTTCTTTGCCGGTGCGGTCATGCGCGCACCTCGGTTGCGGTCTCCATCGCGATCGGCTGCGTGAAGCAGCTCACGGTCCCTTCGTGGCAGACCAGTCCGTCGCCTTCCACCACCACCTCAAACAGCAGCGTGTCGCGGTCGCAATCGGTAAACGCCTTCACCACGCGCAGACGGTTGCCGCTGCGTCTCGCCTTTCATCCACAGCTTCTGCCGCGTGCGGCTCCAGAAGGTGACAAAGCCGCTCTCCAGTGTGCGCCGGTAGCTCTCCTCATTGAAGAAGCCCACCATCAGCACCTCTTTGCTGGCGGCGTCCTGCACGATGGCCGGCACCAGCCCATCCATCTTTGCGAAATCGATTGTTGCGTCGCTGCTCACGTGTCTCTCTCTCCGTATGATTTGCCTGAAATGCAAAAAGCCCACCGTTGCTTGGCATCGGCGGGCTGCTGGACCTGATCTCGGTTGTTGCTTATTTCCCGGAGGAGTCCGCCGACACGTTCGCCACGTGGTGATGATGGGCATGGCGATGATGGCGGTGGAAAGTCATACTCCGTAGCACTTACGCTATCGACTCATCGGAAATGTGTCAACCCGCACGGCCGCTTCGCCGGACTGCCGGCTCGCCTCTCCAGCCTTTCCTATGGCGCGCCCCATTCTGCGGCCATCGCACTCGCTGCCCGACCCGGCTCCACAGCATCCCCCACAGCCCACGAGTGCTCATGTGCTCGTCCAGCGGCGCGTTCACCTGCACACGCGTGCCTTCGCCGGGCTGGCTGGTCACGGTCAGATGTGCACCGATGCTGCGTGCGCGCTTCTCCATCCCGCGCAGGCCGAAGCCTCGCGTCTGCTGTCCTGCGTCGAAGCCTCGCCCCTCGTCTTCCACTGCCAGCACAAGGCACTTTGTCTGGTATTCGACCGAGAGCACGATCTGCTTCGGATCCGCGTGCCGCACCGAATTCACGATGGCTTCCCTGCCGATATGAAACAGCGCATCGGCGACACGAACCGGAATATGTCCCGGAACGTGTCCAGATCCTCCGCGGCCATCTGTGCCACCCTTCCGCACAATTCGGATAGTGCCGCCGCCCACAATGCTTGAAGCACATTGTTCGAGCGCCGCGCCGAGTTCCTTGCCTGCGGGCCACTCTTCGCGCAGCATCGCGATGCTGAGGCTCGCTTCCTCATGCGTCTGCCGCACGACTTCACACGCCTGATCGATCTGCTGATTCGCCCGCTGGATGCCTGCGGAGTCAGCGTGCTCCAACCCGTTACGAATTCCCTGCAACTGGAACGCGACGCCGGCAAAGCTTTGCGCCAGCGTGTCATGCAGTTCGTGCGCCAGTCTTTCGCGCTCCTGCACAATCGCGCGCCAGCGCCACTGCTTCGCGCGGCTGTAGAGATACTGCGCCAGCAGGCACAGCAGCAGAATGACTGCCCCGATCTCGCCCAGCCGCAGTGGCGTCCACCATGGCGGGCCGGAGAGGCGGTCGATGTCCTCCGTAGAACGCAGCAGCAGCGCAAACGACGTCACGCCCTGCGTATATCGCTGGTCCAGCGTGCACACGCCGCGCAGGTTCAACACGCTGCGCGGCGTCAGCCGGCGATAGAATTGCGCCGATTGCTCTGCGGGCAGAAAGGCGCGAAAGGCCTGTGCCCCACTCGTCAGATCCAACACGACCATGTTGGTCTGCGGGTCCTTGCGTATACCCGTCAGCTCCCCCTGCAGTTCCACCAGCCGGGCATCGTAATTTCCGGTGGCCGCCTGGCCCGCTGTGATGGACAGCGGCGCCACCGGCGTGTGGTCCCACAGCAGGCGAACCCGCGCGTGCGGAAGCATCGCAGTGGCGCCGATTGGATCGCCGGAAACCGATGGCGAGTGCCGGTGGCCTCCACTTCATCGCCCAGGTTCAACGCGGGTGCAATCGATTCGGGCAGTGCGATTCCGCCGGTGTCGTCCTGGACAAACAATATGGGTGACATCAGCGAGACTGTGCCGCGAACGGTGACAAGTTTCGTCTGCTTTGCGCGCACCAGCTCGGAGACGTGCGCAATCGGCGTGATTTCCGCCGCCGGGCCTGGCTGGCCGAAGAATCGCCGTCGCAATGCCGGATCATCGAAGGTGGGAAAGTTATGGGTGGCGTTGAAGGCCGCCTCGCTCTTCGGAAAATCCGGATGAAGCACGCGCGGTGACGGTCCGGCGAGCGCCGCCAGATCCGCTTCTTTGGCCGGCTCCACCTGCACGTTACGCCAGGCCGCACCGGTCGCCAGCGAGCGCAAGCCGATGCGGCCGCTGCGCACACAATCCGGCTCCTGAAAGAACGCGTGCGCTACCGGCGCGGAGCCCGTCTCGCCGGCCGTAGCCGCAATGCTGCATCCCACAACCGCAACATCCAGGTGATACCACACATGGCTGCGCAGCCCCGGCAGCGGCACGGGCGCTGCTTCCAGCCAGCCGTGGTCCGAGCGGCCAATCAGCAGCGAGCTGTCGTACATGCGCACGCCGATGTAGTAGCCGTTGTACGCGTCCACGCCCGGCTCCTCATCGTTCGAGCGCACCACCACGCCGGCATCGCCGCCCTCGCCCAGCAGCTCCACATCGGCCTGCAGACGATAGTCACGCCACCGGTAGGAGCCGGTCAGCATCTTCGCGCCGCGCTCGTCCGAATCGTTGTGCATCGCGCCGCCGGCCAGACGCCAGGCGCCGCCAACGGCATGCCACTCGTCAGCGCGGTTCTGCGCAAAATCGTCGTGATAGTACGGACGCGCAGCCGGGAGCCACCGCCATGCCATCATCCCGCCAGCCAGCAGCGCAAGCGCAACGGCTCCGGCGACCCACCATACGATGCCGCGGCGACCTCTCACCCGTTATCGGGTCTCCAGTCCATGTTCAGCATCTGCTGGATCTCGGGCGTGTCCACGTTCTCGCGCGTCACCAGGCGCGGCGCAAAGCGCAACACACGTCCCGCTGCTATGCCGCTTGTGCGCGGCCGATGCTCCGTAATCAGCCGCGTCGCCTGGTAGCCCATCGCGAAGGTATCCTCCGCCACAAGCGAATCAATCTCGCCCCGCCGCAGGTAATAGATCAGATCAAGATCCTGATCGCACGCGACAAGGTGCACCTGCTGGATGCGCTGCTTCAGCTTGAGTCCGCGATACACACCGCGTGTCGCGCCCACCGTCAGCGTGAAAATCGCATTCACCTCCGGGTGGGTCGCCAGCAGCTCTTCCGTGTCCTGCTCCGCCAGATTGGTACGAAAGACGCCGGGAAGCGGATCGAGCACCGTGATGCCGGGATATTGCGCTGCCATCCGCTGCCGGAATGCTTCGGAGCGCGCTACGGTGCCCATCAGCGCGGTCGTCGATCCCAGCACCGCCACCGTGCCGTGGCCATGAAGAATCTCGCCGATGCGGTCCGCCGCCAGCGCTCCTGCCTTCTGTTCGTCATTCAACAGATAATCCACATCGAGAGACGGCGGAAGGTTCAGCGTCGCATCAATGACCACTACCGGCATGCCCTGTTCGGCGGCCCTGCGGACTGCAGTTGTCAGCGCGACCGGATGGTCGGGCGCCAGTATCAGCCCGCCATCGTGCTGACGGATCGCCTGCTGCACCAGCGCGATCTGCCGGTCCACCTCGGTCTCGCTGCTGGGGCCGTTCCAGCGCTCCTTCCAGTCGGTCCCGAGCAGCGCCTTTGCAACGCCTGCGTGCTCCCCCTCCCATATCTCCTGGGCAGTGGTCTGCGGTACCACCGCAATGGTGTGCGGATGCCCGCGCGAGCAGCCCGCAAGGAGCAGGGCCATCAACGGCCAGCACGCTCGAGTATTCCTCGTTCTCCAGAATCCCAGCATCGCCTGATCGCAAGCCTAAAGCATCGCGCCACCGCCACGCTGTCATCCTGAGCGGAGCGCTGCAGGCTCGAGTCGAAGGACCTGCTGTTTTGCTTGCACTACAGCCAATCCGGGTATCGGTAGACTTCGGTCGGCCCAAAGCGCCTGCCTACCTGCCATGCCTGCCGCCGTTCCAATAAATCTTTTCTTGGCCGGCCCGCGAATTTGCTGAATAATGCAGACCGATGATCCGCCTTGTCTGGAGCCAGTTGGGCATCGCCTTCAGCGCCCTCCTGCCGCTGGTAAATCCGCTCGGCTCGGCGCTGGTCTTCTATGGACTCGTCGGCGCAGCGCCGCCCGAGGTCTATCGCCGCCTGGCTCGCAGAATCGCCATCAATACCGTTCTCTTTCTCCTGGTTATCGAACTCATCGGAGCGGCCCTCCTCTCCTTCTTTGGCGTGTCGCTTCCCATCGTCGAGGTAGCCGGTGGCCTCGTGCTGGCCGCCATGGGATGGTCGCTGCTCAATCAGCAGGGCGCGGATGCGCATCAGCAGGAGAAAGAGGATCAGGCTCCGGTCTCGAACGTCGAGGCGCTTTACCAGAAGACCTTCTATCCGCTCACGTTCCCTGTGACAGCCGGTCCCGGATGCATCGTCATCATGCTGACGCTGACCGCCCACGCTTCGACCCACAGCCTCATTCCCAACCTGCTGGCACACCTCGGCATCCTGATCGCGGTCATGGTCCTGTGCGTGCTGGTGTACTTCGCCTATGCCTATGCACCCTTGATCACGCGGAAAATCTCCCCCCAGACTGCCCGCGGCGTCGTCCGCGTCATCGCATTCCTGCTGCTCTGCATCGGCGTGCAGATCGCATGGAAAGGCATCAGCAGCCTGCTGCTCCCGTTACTGCAGCAGCGGGGTTAACCGGCATTGTCAAGAGTCCGCGCACAATCGCAATCCCACAACCCTCGTCATCTCGACCGGAGCGGCGCAGCCGCGCAGCGGAGAGAGCTGCTGTTTGCCCGCGCCGCTTCGCTCATCTCCCACCACGTAATTCCGGAATCGGCAAAACGGCGCAAGAAATTGCCACTTATTATTCCTTGTCTTTAGCCATAAGACCTTTAGATCGACGAGTTTACCCGGAAGGGAGCGCTGTAAGTCGCCTGCTTTGCACCAAAGAAAGAGCATGTCAGCGTTCCGGCAGAATCTTGCGCTTGCCTAAGTCACCGAAACTGTTTCAAGATAGGGCGTCTCGACAATCCCCAAGTTGAGGTGCAGCGATGCATCACACTGACGCAGTCACCTGCTGGCGCAACCGTCAAGCTGAGCTGGAATTTCACATCCGCCGCCACGAATGGTTCGTGGGCAAGTCGGCAGTGATGGATCCGAAAGCTCTCAAGGAAAAACTCGACGCCTATCGTCTGGAATGGAACACGTACGAGCGTCTGATCCACAAAGTGGACGCTATGCGCGCAGGCAGCGGCGCCAAGTCGGCAGCCTGAACACCACTGGACTACGGATCGGCCTGCTTGACCTACTGCAATGTTCGCTCGGCTGAGCCGTCCTTCAGCATTTTCGCGGCATCGGCCAGGCTCAGCGACGCCGGCGTGCGGTGATAGTTGCTGGTCACCTCATCCTGCTCTTCACTGATGCTCTTGAAAATCAGCGCACGCCCGTGGATGTGAATATGTGTCGTCGTAATCTCCCAGATTCCGGGAGCGATCTGCTGCCGTTCAATTTCGAATGTCCCGCCCTTCTGCAGCTTCCCTAGGAGGCCGTAGCCAAAGTCGACATCGTGCGTCAGCGTTCCCTTGAGCTGCTTGATGCGCTTTTGTTTCGTATTCACCACCATTGTTCCTTCCATGGCGGCGAAGACGCGCGATTCACGGGTGGGTGGATTGAACTTGGGATCGGGCTTGAAATTCAATGTGGTGGTTGCGCCCTTTCGTCCGGCAAAGGTCCACAGGAACGCATCGGGCAGCAATTTCGTCAGCGCGGTCGCCTTCTCCGCATCCTGCTCGTGATCTCGCTTCTGCTTCTCGCGAACACTTGCATCCTGGACAAAGTCGTCGATCTTGTTCTCATCCTCCTTCTGTTCTTGCGGGGTGAGCGGGTGTCCGTCCTTCTTCAGCGTCTTCGATAGATCGCCATGTGCTGTCTGGATAACGAGCTTTACCGTGTGCTTGTCCGGGAGTTTATTGTCGTCCAGATACATCCACTGGCTGTGGTCATTCGCATCCGCTTTCAACTCATTGGCAACCACTGCCCGTACGAATTCCCGGGCATCCTTACCCTGGCCGGAGGCCAGCGTCGGCCATAGGAGAGTTATTAAGAAAAAAGGCAGAAAAAGCAGCCGCCGCGACAAGGCAGGCGACTTCATCAAGAGAGCTATCTTCACAATGTTTTTAGATGCAGCGCGCAGAAGCTAAGTACATCAGTACGCGAACGATCTCCGATGTAAGCTGCCGAATTAAATACCTTCTCGGAATGTCTTGGTGGGCGAGGCGGGGATCGAACCCACAACCCTCAGCTTAGAAGGCTGATGCTCTATCCAATTGAGCTACTCGCCCAACACAGGTGGTGTTCCTCATTGTAGCGTTCGGCCGCCATGCCGGCCCATCACTTTGCAGTGTCACTGGCGCTCAGGCGTGGAGTGCGTACCGTTCAGCGCAGCTGATCGCGCAAACTCCTGCTTCGCGCGACTGTCATCTCCGCTGCGCCTGTACGCCTGGCCCAGCAGATAGTGATAACGAGGATTTTGCGGCGCGAGCGCCACTGCGCTACTGAACTCCGTCACTGCATCCGGGATGCGATCAGTATGCAGATAGATCTGTCCCAGGTTTTCGTGAATGCGCGGTTCCTTTGGAGCGATCTTCGCGGCCTGCTCCAATAATTGCTGCGCTTCCTGCAACTGATTGCGGTGCAGCAGCAAAATGGCAAGATTCAGGAGCGGCTGCTCGCTGGGCGACGGATCGTCTTTCTGCCAGGCAATCGCGGTGCGATAGGCGAGCAGCGCGTCATCGTTGCGGTTCAATGCCTCATAGGCGAGTCCCAGGTTGTTCTCACCCTTCACGCTTCGCGGGTTCAACGCCACGGTCTTTTCAAAGCACGTCAGCGCATCGCTGTACCGGCCCTGCGTATAGCGCAGCCGGCCCATCGCATACCACGTCTCCGCATCGCTGCCATCCATGGCCAACGATCTGCTCATCCATCGCTCGGCGTCAGTCAGATCTTTCAGCAGCACATAATCCAGCGCGACGCTCCGCAGTTCGGCAGCCGTAGGCGGGCGAAGCGCTGCTGCCTTCGTATATTCGTTCAGCGAATCCGCCGGTTTGTCCTCACGCTCCAGCGCGTAAGCCAGCAGATAATGCGGCTCTGCCGCCTTCGGGTCCGCGGCAATCAGGGCCCGGAGGGCGGCATCCGCCTGCGCAAACTTGCCGTCGTGCATCAGCTTCTGCGCGGCTGCAAGCGAGTTCGCCTCCGGCGATGGGTTGGGCGTCAGCTTCCCGATCTGCTGGCCACCGCACATCAGCGCCATGGCTGCAGGCAACCCCGCGCACAGCATGACGCGCAGACAACCTCGGCTTCTCGACTTATCCCTCACATCGATCAGGATAGTCTCCGTTGCCGAGCTCTTCCGGAGATACGAATAACTCTTCCGCCGCTGCAATCACGATGGGGATTGTCCCTTCGAGAGCTTCAGCCCACGCGATTCCCGCCGCAGCTTCATCCGCGGCGCATGCGTAGCAGTAGACCGACATGCCGAAGCCCCAGATTCCGTTCTTGTGCGCAGGTCGCACGACCATCTCGACCCGACCGTCCGGGACATTCAATCCGGCACACCGGCGGGCCGCCGTACGCGCCCACTCTTCGTGCAGCAGAAAATCCGTCATCGGAATGGTGTGGACCATCACCACGTCGATATACGAGCCGAATCCGTATGCAGCCGGAGACGCATCGAGAGCTTCCGCAAGCTCCGCCAGTTCTGCCTCGTCCAACGGCCAGCGATCGCATTTGGAAGTCATCAGCATGCCGCGCGGCGCATTCAAGAGCGCCAGAGCGCCGTGCCAGAGCTGGCGACGCGGCCGCTTCCGGCAATGCCGCAATCCGGCTCCGCTGCAACTCCTCATCGACGCGCAGATCGACCCAAGCAAGCCCGCTTGCCGCGTCCGACCAGTGCGTCTCGATCACCGGATCGTCAGCCCCGGCGGCTACACTCCAGTCGCTTTCCACTACGGAGTCCCCGTCTGTGCTTGCAGGAAATCAAACAGCAGCCGCTCCGCCCAGTAGCCGTCGTACCCAGTTGCCGGTGCGAGAAAGGCGCAGTGGCCACCGTGCGTGGTTTCGATCAGATGCACGTTTGGATTTGCAAGCAGCGTAGTGCGCGTCTCCGGCAGCATGCGAATAAAAGGATCATCGAGCGCATGCAGTATCAGCGCCGGCACAGCAATCCGGTCCGCGACCCGTGCACTTGCTGCTCGATAGTAGTAGTCATCCGCGCCGGCAAAGCCGCAGTTCGGAGCCATCACGCGATCGTCGAACTCGCGCAATGATCGGATACCGCGGCTTCGTCGCGGATCAAACATCCCGGGAAAGAGCTGGCACTTCCGCTCGTACCTGCGCACGAGCCCACGCAGAAACTTCCACTCGTAAATCCGGTTTGCAGGCTCGTGCAGCGCATCCGCCGACGGCGCAAGGTCGATGACCGGCGAGACGCCCGCAACCGCGGCGATCAGCGGCGCAGCAGCTTCGCCCAGTTCGCCGGCCAGCTTCAGCACCAGGTTGCCGCCCATCGAATAGCCTATGAGCGCCCACTGTTGCGCATCGCGCGTGCGCTGATAGTGACGCACGACAGCATGAACATCGCCCGATAATCCTGAGTGGTAGAGCGTCGGGCATTCTTGCTCCGTGCCGCCGCAGTTGCGCATATTCATGCGCACGACGTTCCATCCTGCGGCAAAGAAACGCGCAGCGTTGCCGCGCACATACTGCGAGGCCGATGAGCCCTCAAGCCCATGGAGAAGCAGGACCGTACCGCGGCCTGAATCCGGTTGCCAGTGGCTCTGGCACAGCACACGGCTACAGGGCAAACCATCGTGCGCAGGCTCAACTTCGACCAGCTCGTTCTCAGGAATCGGCAGCACTGCTTTACGCGGAAGAAAATTTCCCGCGAGCGTCTGCAGGTGGGCGTTGCGCAGAAACCTGCGGGGCAAGAATGCGCTTTGCCATCGCGCCAGTTCCTTCGCCGTGGCTTCGATCAAAGGAGCCGTCACCGCGCCAGCATCTCCAGCACCGCGCGTGCGCGCAGCGGACCATCGGGCGCATCTTCGTGCATGAAGTATGCATAGACATCGCCCTGCTGCGCTATCGCTCGCAAAGCGGTCTGCGAGCTGCTGCAAATCCGCTTCGCTATAGCTGCTGCGCCGCAGACGGTAGCAGGTAAAAGCCGCGGTCCTGCGTTGAGGCGTCTGCAGCTCATCGCTTTCGGCGATACACAAAGCGGCGTTGTTCTGCTCCAGCACCGCATAGGTTGCTTCTTCAAACCATGACGCATGCCGGAATTCGAATGCCAGCCGCATCTCCAACGGCGCCGCAGCCTGCAGAAATTTCTGCAGCCGCTCCACGTCGGCGCGGAAATTCGGCGGCAACTGGAAGAGCACCGCGCCCAGCTTGCCGGCGCGCTCGGCAGGCAGCAGCGCAGCCTTCAATGCAGCCACCGCATCTTCGCAATCGCGCAAACGCTTCAGATGCGTGATCGCCTGCGGTGCTTTAAATGAAAACCGAAAGCCCTCGCCCGTCGCGTCCAGCCACGTTTGCAGCTGCTTTTCCGAAGGCAACTGCCGGAAGGTAAAGTTCACCTCCACAGAGTTGAGTTGGGACGCGTAATATGCCAGCATGCGAGCGGCAGGCGTCTTCGCCGGATAAAATCCCGGCTTCCAGCTCGCGTAAGCCCATCCGGAAGTGCCGGCATAGACGGTGTGCTGTTGGGTGGACATGATGGAGAACTGAAGGAGACTTACTGGGGCGGCTAGTGGGGATCGAACCCACGACATCCTGAGCCACAGTCAGGCGTTCTGCCTCTGAACTATAGCCGCCGTACCATTCGTGATTGTAGCATTTGCGGATTCCTTGGATAGTCGCAGCGCATCACATGGAACGCTGAGCATGGCCACCAAACGCGAACCCGAGATCCTGCCGCCGACCTCCCGCTTTGGCGCGGGCGATCGCATCTTTCGCGACGAGAACCTCGACCTGCTGAGCCGCGTGCTCGATTCATGGTTCCGGATCCCAGGCACATCGATCCGTTTCGGACTCGACGGCATCATCGGCCTGGTCCCCGGTGTTGGCGACATCCTCGCCGGCCTTGCCTCTTGCATCATCATTCTCGCGGCATGGGCGCGTGGAGCGCCGTACGTCACCATCGCGCGCATGCTCGTCAACCTTGCGCTCGATGTCATTATCGGCACCGTGCCGCTCCTCGGCGATATCTTCGACATCGCCTGGAAGGCCAATCGCCGCAATTACGCGCTGCTAACGCGGCATCTCGAACATCCGCGCCGCCATCAGTGGAGCGACTGGTTCTTTCTGGCCGGTGTGGCGCTCGTGGCCGCTGCGATTTTCGCTGTTCCAATATTGTTTGTCGCGTGGCTGCTGCACGCATTGTTCACTGTGCGCGTCTAGCCGCTGAGATTTGCAATCGAGACCCTGGAATAGAAGATAGGGCCACCGGAGCTACTCTGGAGTGCCATGGCAGCTTGATACAATCAGCATGGCGTCGGGGCGTAGCGCAGTCTGGTAGCGCATCTGCTTTGGGAGCAGAGGGTCGGGGGTTCGAATCCCTCCGCCCCGACCATTCAGGCCCGCACTTCCCGCGGGTCGGCAGCCCTTGCAAATTACGATTTGTGACCATGCCCCGGAGGCTGCGGCGGCATCACTGCAATCATGCGACCGGGCGATCCTGGCTTCTTCATCTTTGGTTCGAAGATCGCGAATTCTTTCCGGTTAGAAATGTAAATTCGGCTGAACATCCGGGTGGGCAGCAGGCCTCCGATGCTCCGATCCGCGCCCTTGAAAACCACCACCTGGGCCGGCATATCTCTGGACCTGCCATCGATCACGAACTGAAGGCTGCGAACGCCGGCCGGTGACTGCCGTCCTGCCGTATCCGTTACGAAGCTCTCCGGATATCCAACCGCTTCGCGTTCGAAGCTGCCAAAGATTACCGGAGACGCAGCGCCGGAATCCAGCAGGAAGTCCATGGGATGAACAGCTCCGTCGGCCACGCTTCCATGCACAACCAGATTCCCGTATCGCGGATTGTCCGCAGCAGGGTTCCGACGCAACGGAATGTGATGCCCCTCCAGTGCACGTATTAACTCACCATCGGTATCGAACTGCAGTTGCTTGTGCTGATAGTCCAGCAGGAAGTCCGCATGGTTCAGCGCATTCTGCCCCAGCACTCCACGCACACGGGGCGCGATGTGCCGCAGGCCGCCGAGATCACGAATCATGACTTCGATGTTCTGCTCCGTCACCGGTCCAAAGTCCACCCGCCTTGCAACCGCGATCGGCGCGGAAAGCTGCTGGGTCAGCGTGGTCACAGTTGCCTGTGCCTGCGGCTGGAGCTCCAGTTCCTCGCCCAGTTCCCGATCGACGACCATGATCGTGGTTCCGGTATCCAACATGAAGTCATAGGGACCATGCCCGTTCACCACCACGGGGATGATGACTGCGAAGCCATTCACCAGATGAAACGGCATGAAGTTGGACGCCGGGCTTGGTTCCGGCGTGCTCGCGGATGAGTGCAGCACGATACAGAGCACTATCAGAAGGACGGAGAAACAACGTGCAGGGCCAAAGTTCCGGATACGAGTGCCGGTCCAACGAGAAACGAAACCGGTGCCGAAAGCGACGCGAGAGCTGGGTTCCATGCTCCCCTCCTCATCGACTTCGGTCTGAACCTAAGCGACGAGGAGTGGGTACGTCAGCAGCAGAGTGACAGGACAGCGCAGCGATGCGATGAGGCGTGCATGCGCAACGGCAGAGCGTTGAGTTATACGGCGAGTCGCAACATTTGAGTGACAATCACGGGTGTGTTGTTTCTGCGTAGAAGCGATTCATATCGTCGCGAAATTCCTTAAGCGCCTCGACATTGAGATAGATCATGTGGCCGGCCGGATAGTAGCCGAACTCCACATTGCTGCGCAGCGCGGGCTCCAGATACATGTGGCTCAAGTCGTATTCCGTCGAAAAGAACGGTGTGGCCAGGTCGAAGTATCCGTTGGCCGAAAAGACCTTAAGCTTCGGATTTTTGCGCATGGCATCCGCCAGGTCGCCTGCAACATAGGGCAACTGCAGCGGCCGTCGCGCGCCCGGCGCATTGTGCTTCCAGTTCCAGGACTCGTTCACCTTCGGCCCGGAGACATAGTACGTATCTGCTGTTGGGTCGTTTAGATCGTGCGCCAGATAGTCATGAAATGCAGCAATGAACGCGCCGGAAATCCCTGTATCGGAAGGATCATAACCGGGCGTCTCACCGGCCGCATCCACATCCGTGCCTTCAAAACGGGCATCGTACCGGCCCATGATTTCGCGCTCGCCGCGCAGCAGCTCTTTGCGAAACCGCGATGGATTGATGCGCAGGTTTGTCTGTTTCAGATAATCGACACTGAGCCCGGTGTAGCTGCTCAGCTTCTGGGCGACGGTGTCCTTCTCCGCATCCGAAAGCTGGTCGCCCTGGGCCAGCGCTTCCGCATAGGGTCCACGCGCATACCGGCGCACTTCTTCCAGGAAGGACTTCAAGTCCGCCGGCTTCTGCGCGAGCTTGTTATGAAACCATGCAATCGCCGCGTACGAAGGCAGGTACACAATGGGCTCGGTATCGTATCCGGGTACCCGTATGCCGTAATTCAGGATCGACGAAATCAGAACCACGCCATTCAGCTCGATCCCCTTCTCCTGCAGCGCATCTGCAAGCGCCGCGGAGCGCGTCGTTCCATAGCTTTCGCCCATCAGGTATTTCGGCGAGTTCCAGCGCTTATTCACCGTGATGTAGCGCTCGATGAACCGCTCGAACGCTTTCACATCTTCATCGGTGCCGGCGAAATCTTTCTCCGTCGCCTTGCCTACCGGCTTTGAGAAGCCCGTGCCCACTGCGTCGACGAAGATCAGGTCTGTCTTTCCGAGCAGGCTGTCGTCGTTCGGCACCAGCTTGTATGGCGGCGCGCCGGTCGCATCGGGGCTAGCGGTCACCACACGCACCGGTCCTACAGAACCCATGTGCAGCCAGATGGTCGCGGCGCCCGGCCCGCCGTTGTAGAGAAACGTGACCGGGCGCGTGCTCTCGTTGGCTCCGTCTTCGGTGTATGCCACATAGAAGACGCTGCCGTACGGCTTGTCATCGTCGTCGTGGATGACGAGATTGCCCGCCGTTGCGGTATAGGATACCGGCGTCCCCGCCGCCTTCCACACGTGATGTGTGACTGCGGTAGACTCGGGTGGTACCGGCGTCTGTTTCTCATCCTTGTGCTCTGTTTTCGCATCATCTTTCTTCTCTTCCTGCGCATGAAGCGCAAGGTGGCCGAAAGCGATGGTGAAGGACAAGCAGACTGCGGCAAACGAGCGTGACAACACAGCCAATCGGAGCCTCCGGATACAACTCGAATCAGTGAAAGCAGAATAAACCCAGTGCACGGTTTGCATATCGGCAATATGCCAGCATCGGTTCCCGCCGCGCTGTCATCCTAAGGTTGAGATCGACAGGAGAGACGAGTGGCGAACGAATCCGATCCGAAGCGCACCAACGAAGCACCGGTTCTGCTCATCGCGCAGATGCGCGCGCACCTGGTCAGCGGCGAATCATTCGATCTGCTGCCCATCAAGCATGAGAACGACGTGAAGACCGAGGTCGAATCGCTGATCCAAAGCTGGGCGGAATCTGGCTTTCTTGTCCACGGTCGCTTCATCTATCCCTGGCACCAGGTGAAGTGGGTCGAAGTGACCCAGGTGGAGGAGATGCCGCTGCAGCTTGCTCATCGCCGCTATGACGAGCTTTACGCTGCCGAGCGCGCGCGTATGCAGGAAGATTTTTGGCACACCCGCCGCAAAACGGAAAAGAAAGCAGAGAAGCAGGAATCGGGCACGGCTTCCCATTAAAAAGCTGGCGCGAAGGTACGCTTCACGCCAGCCGGTACTTCGATGCTTCCGCGCTGCTACATCTGTCCCGCCGCGCTCGAGCTCAGCCACTGCTGCAGATTTGATCCTTGTTCCGCTCGCAGGTCGACGCAGTCGTTGATGGAGTTCTGCGATCGCGTGAGCGCATTGGCCGACGCCGCCACCTTGTGCTCGGTGAAGAAGTCTTTCACCTGATCGCGCTGCTCCGTAGTGCAGAACGCGCCGGTCGAGCGTACCAACTCGCCCCCGGTGAACATCGTGAACTGCGCCTGCACCTTCGGCCAGTTCTGCTGAATGTAGTTCCACGCCGTGTCTTGTGTGTTGGGACTCTGCAGCGCGATTGCGAACAAAAAGATGGAGTCCTGGTTGCGCACCTTGCCCGATGTGGCGTACTGCAGCGCTCGACGCGTCAGATCCGGATTCTTGAATCGTGCCAGATCGTAGAGGGCGCCGCTGGCCATGCCAGGATCCTTCGACGTTTCGGCTGTCTTCTGCAGCAGATCGAAAAACGCAGCATCGCCATGCGTCGCCGCAACTGCCATGGCTGCTTCGGCCAACGTGGCATTCACTTTGCTCGGATCGGCCAGGTATGCCTCCGCGATCTGTTTGCTTTCGGCAATCACCTTTGGATCCTCTCCAATATCGCCGACCAGGCCGAACAGCTCCGCGCGCAGTTCCTGCTGCTCCGGTGTGTCGTTCTCCTTCGGCTCACCCAGGCTTGCCAGCCGCGATCCATAGGTGGACACCACCCAGTTCGAAAGCTCCTTACGCTCCGACTGGGAGGATGCAACGCGGATCCACAGCGTCTGAATCCCGCCAATCACGTTTTCCATCACCGCTGAGCTGTCATCGTTCTTCAGACTCGCAGCCAGCAAAAGGAAACTTCCCGCCTTACTCTTGCCGGCGCGCATCAGGGCCAGTTCGTCGCCCACCACATTCACGCGCTCTGGTCCGGTCAGCGTCGTCACATCCGACAGGAGCGCCTTGTAGTCTTCGGGCGCATAGTCAGAGCGGTAATACCCCGCTCCGCCGCCGTCCGCATAAAACAGTGGCGCACTCGGCACCTTCAGCGTGGCCTGTTTGCCGGATAACAGCTCGCATTCGCGCTTCGGGCCTTCCGTCTTGAAGCAGACCGGAACCGTCCATACCTGATCGTTGGTATTTTGCGGCGCCGTCTTCGGATTCAGGAAGAAACGGCTCTGCGTCACTTGCACTTCACCGTTGGACGCCTTTCCGAATGTCAGCAGTGGCACGCCCGGTTCGGTGATAAAGCTCTCCATGATCTTGTCAACCGGCTTGTGGCTGTTCGCCGTCTGCGCATTCCAGAAGTCCTCCGCCGTCGCATTGCCATACATGTGAGCCTTCAGATAGTTATGTACGCCCTGCCGGAAGGTCTCTTCGCCCAGATAACTCTCGACCATATGAAGGATCGAGCCGCCTTTCGCGTACGTGATGCCGTCAAACATCTCATTGATCTCGTCCGGCGTATTCGCCTCTGCCCGAATCGTGCGCGTTACCTTTTGCGCATCCAGATTCATGGCGCCGTTCATGTCGCTGGCCACCTGCTCATCGATGTGCCATTCCGGCTTCCATGCCTCCAGCGGCTTGTTCGACATCCATGTTGCGAAACCTTCATTCAGCCAGATGTTGTTCCACCACTTCATCGTGACCATGTCGCCGAACCACTGGTGGGCCATCTCGTGCGCGACGACCGAGGCCACTTCGGCCTTCGCGCTTACCGGCGCGTTCTTCTCATCCACCAGCATGTCCGACTCGCGATACGTAATGGCGCCGAAGTTCTCCATTGCGCCCGCTTCAAAGTCCGGGATGCCGATCATGTCCAGCTTCGGCATCGGATACTTGATGCCGAAATAATTGTCGTAGTAGTGCAGGATGTACTCCGCCGATTCCAGCGCGAACTGCGCATATTGCACCCGCTCCGGCGTGGCGCAGGCGCGGATCGGCACATCATCGCTCGATCCTTCAATGCACTTGAAGTCACCCACCAGAAACGCGAGCAGATAGGTGGACATCTTTGGCGTGCGCGCGAAGGTCACCGTATGCTCGCCCACCGCCGGTCCCGCCGTGTCGGAGATCACGTTCGTGTTCGAGATCACCATATCTTCCTTTGGAGCCACGATCGTGACATCAAAGGTCGCCTTGAAGGCAGGCTCGTCGAAGGATGGAAATGCGCGCCGCGCATCCGTCGATTCAAACTGCGTTACCGCATAGCGATGCCCCTCCGCCTTCGACAGATAGAAGCCGCGCAATTTCCCGTTCAGGATGCCGGTGTACGCAATCTTCAGTCTCACTAGGCCGGCGGGCAGCGTGCCCGGAAACGTGAATGTCGCCTGCTGCTTTGCCGGGTCCAACGAGACATCCGCCTTCATCTCGCGCTTGCCGGCAGTCGCAGTAACAGACTGGAATTTGATGTCCGCCGCGTTCAGCGTGATCGAGTCTGCCGGCTGCGCCAGCGTCACATCGATCGTCTCTTCGCCCGCGAAGGTCGCCTTGTCGAGATCCGGCGTCAGATGCAGCGTGTAATGCTCCGGCCGCACGTTCGTGGGAAGCCGCTGCGCCAGCAGAGCCGGAGCCGCCAATGAAAGTGCGATGGCAGCAATGCCGGTCAGCCGAACAGCCGGACGAAGGAGGAGGAAGGATAAGGACATCAGTAGGGACCTCTACGAAGGAATCAGAACGCGAAATGCAACCCATTACTCTAACTCACGCAAGGCCCTCAGAGCACAATTCGGGATAAGTCGCCTACAGTGAAAACGTCTGGCTGCTTGAAATAGTTCCTGAATTTCGAGATTTCTCATTTTGTTCGTGAGCTGCATCCTGAGTTTCCACCTACATCTCCCGATAATCCAGCAGCACCATGCCGATTGCCATCAGCGCCACCGGCCACAGGTACCCGGCAAGCCGCCGCTCGCCCTCTTCTTCCTTCGGCAGCCGCAGCTCCAGCCATCGCGACCATCCAGCGACTACGGCGAACAGCGCCAGTGCCGCATGGTTCATCAGCACCAGCACCTCGTCCTTGTTGTCGGCCAGCGAATGACCGTGCGTCAGCAGGAGCGCCGCCCCCGCCGCGCACATCAGCGGAAACGCATAGCGCGCCCATGCTGCTCGCAGCTTTCCTGCCTGCACTGCGCATTCGAACGCCGCAAAGGCCAGGATCAGCGCCGCCGCCGCGCGATGCTGCAACACATCCGGCTCGAAAAAGCTGCCCCAGAACGGGCGCGGCCCCAGCGGCCAGTTCTCCGGATCAGCGCGCAGCAGGATGAACACAGCCAATCCGGCGAAGCTTGCCGGCCAGAAGCGCGCCCAGCGCACTCGCCGGAAGCGGCTCAACAGAGCCAGCGCCCCAGCGGCCAGCACCACGATGCCCGCCCAATGATGGTTGTACTCTGACCAAGCCATGTCATTGGCATCGCTTACCGCGGGCGGTTGATACTGGGCGGTCTTTACAGCCACATCGATTGGCGTCGCCGGTACCAGCGCTGTATACGGCGGACTTTTCAGCCGCGGCGCCTCCCATCGCATGCGCGCCTGAATCTGCGGCAGCGTCACACGATCCATGGGCATATCCACCGCAGGCGGTTGCGACGTCAACGCCGCTGCTGCCAGAATCGCCGTGAATCCAAGTGCGATCTCGACCTCTGCAAATCGCCGGATGCGCATGAGCAGCCGCACGGGGGCGCGCTCAATCTCCCGCTGCACATACCAGTTCGAAGCGCCGAGCAGCAGGATCAGCAGCAGCAGGCAAGCCTTCACCATCACCAGCACACCGTAGGTGGTGCCGTAGAGGCCGGAAGGCGATGCAACATAAAACCACGCCAGTCCAATGCCCGCGCCCAGCAACAGGGCGACTGAGACCATGGCCATCCGCGAGAAGCGCCCGACGATCCGTCGCGCCGCCGACACGTCCTCCGTGCGCTTCAATGTGATCAGCAGAAACGGCATCGCGCCGATCCACGCCGCCGTTCCCAGGTGGTGCAGCGCGGTGAATGCCGTCAGCAGAACACGATGATCCATCCGCGAAACTGCATGGCTGAGCGCCACAGCGGCAGCCACAAGCACCAGTGCGCCGGCCAGCATTGTGAGCTGTGTCCATACGCGCAATGTCTCTCTAGAGAATCGCGCCAGCAGCAACAGCAGCAGCGCGCAACCTGCGGCGCACACCTGCGGAACGAGCGGGCCGCCGGTCAGCGCCTGTGCGACTGTCATGCCGGAGTTGCCCACCAGCACAGCCGTCTCGACGGCAATCGACGCAGCCTCCGCCAGAAACATCGCCAGCGCAGCCCATTCGATGCCGCGCCTGCATGCGCGAAGAGAGCGTTCTTCGGCCCCGCCGGGCAGTGCGGCTATGAGCAGAAAAAACACTCCGCCAACCAGCAGCGCCTCCAGCGAGAGCGTGGCCGCATGCAGCAATGTTGAGAGCAGATCGAAATCGTTGAGCAGCCAGATCAAGCCGCGCGCCAGTCCCGTCTCATGCGCGCTTGGTCATGCGACGCGGAATGCAACGATACCGCGGCTGATGTGGCCGTCGCTGGCCTGTACCTGCCATTCCAGCTTGTACGCGCCCGCTGAAAGCGCGACCGCCTTGGCGACCAGCAGGTTCGGCGCTGCATGGCCATCCACGGCCAGCGTCTGGGCCTTGCCATCCGGGCCGATCAGGTGCAGCGATGAGTGCAACGCGTCGATGCGTGAGTTGTAGGTGAGCGTGATGTCAAGATCGCCCGCCTTGACTGTTGCGCCCTGCACCGGCGAAGACTTCATCAGCACAGCGTGCGCAAACGCCGCGTGCGGAAGTAGAAAGAGAAGCGCGATCGCGAGCGCCACGATACTCGCTCGCTGACGGAAGCTGCCATTGCCATGCATAACTGAAGCGTTCTTCATAGCAAGATGAAAGCACAGCCGGCGCCACTCCGGAAAGCGAACGCCCATGCGACTTTCCCTTTGACGCCTGAACGCGATGAACTCGACAGTGGCTTCCAGGGGAAGCCACCCACTCTCACGCGCACGTGAGCGCGTCCGCCCGGACGGCCAGTCCTCAGACCGAAGCCGCACGTTCCGAGTGTCCGCTCATCTCCGTCGCGCGCGCCTCGGCGTAAGCCGCCGCACCCATCAGCGCCGCGCGGCTCTCCAGAATCACGCGCACCGGCGTTTGCACCAGCAGATCGCTCAGCCGGCCCTTGTCTGCAAAGGCCTTCATAAAGGTGCCATCCTGCAGCTTGTTGAGAATCTTTGGCGCGATCCCGCCCCCAACGTATACGCCGCCCGTTGCCAGCACTTTCAACGCGAGATTGCCCGCCTCAGCTCCATACGCGCCCACTACGATGTCCAACGTCTTCACGCAGAGATCGTTCTTGCCGCCCTCGCCCAGCTCGCCGATCACCGCGTTCGGATCTTCCGTCTCCATCCGCTCCCGCAGCCATGCCGGCTCGTCCATCTTGCGCACGTCGCGGAGAAAATCGTAGACGTCCTTGATGCCCACACCGGCAATGATGCGCTCATAGCTCACACGACCGCCCAGCTTCCTCTGCAGATGACGCAGCAGGTCGATCTCGTCCTCGTTGCGCGCCGCAAAGTCGCAATGGCCGCCCTCGGACGCCATCGGAATATGCCGCTTGCCGTTCCACACCAGGAACGCCTCGCCCAATCCCGTGCCTGCCGAGATCAATGCGCGATTCCCCGCCACACTCGGGTCGCCTGCGCTCAGCGTGAAAATCTGGTCGGACTTCAGCTCAGGAATTCCATAGCCGTTCGCTTCCAGGTCATTAATGAGAAACACGTGGTCGATTCCGAGATCGAGCGACAGCTTCCGGCTGTCGAGCGTCCACGGCAGATTAGTAAGCCGCAGCACTCCATGCCGCACCGGCCCCGGCACACCGAAGCATGCAGCCGAGATCTTCCCCTCCTGCTGCTGCTCGCCCAGAAATTGGCTCACAATCACTTCGAGGCTGGGATAATCTTTGGCCGGATAGCGCTTCTCCGCCGTGTGATGTAAGGAGCCACTTTGAAAATCGAATAACGCCAGCGCCACCTTCGTTCCGCCGACATCGCCAGCCAGGATCAACGGGAAACCTCCAGCACGCCCACGCCCTCCGCATTCGGCTTCGGGAGCAGCGCCGCCGCGTCACGATCCAGCAGTAGCGTAAGCCGGCCCGATGCCGGGCGGATGAGCTGCGAGGGTAGCGTTTCGGGATCGTATCCGCCCAGAAACACGCGGCGCAAGGTCTCCGCCTTCGCCGCTCCCTTCAGCAGAAATGAGACATCCTGTCCCTCATTGATAACCGGCCAGGTCAGCGTCAGCCGCCAGGTGTCTTTTTGCGGCACCTGGTTGGCCACCGCGATCCGCCCCAGTTCGTGCAGTGCCTCAGTATGCGGAAACAGCGAGGCCGTATGCCCGTCATCTCCCATGCCGAGAGAAATGAGCTGGAAGATCGGCATCTGCGCGCCTTCGAGCCGGAAAGCTCCGCGGATCGCCGATTCATACTTCGCCGCCGCCTCTTCCGGATTTAACTCGCCCTGAATGCGGTAGACCTGCGACGGCTCGATCGGCACCTTGTCCAGCAGCGCGGCTTTCGCCATTCCGTAATTGCTATCTTTGTCATCCGGCGGAACGCTGCGCTCGTCCACGAAGAAAAACCCCAGCCGCTCCCACGGCACCAGCGCACGATACGGCTTCGAATCATCCGCCAGCAGATCGAAAATCGCCTTCGGTGTCGTGCCGCCGGAGAACGCAATGTTCACATTGTTCGCAATGTCAATCTGCTTGCCGAACTCAGCCAGCTTGTTGGCGTAATAGGCCGCCGCGCCTTCGGCAAAGGCATCGCCGTTCTCAAAAACCCGATACGTAACCGTGATTGCTTTCGGCACCGTCTCTTACTCCTTGCGCCACGCGCGTCCATCGCGGCGCAGCAGCTCGTCTGCCGCCTTGGGCCCCCATGTGCCGGCCGCGTAATTCGGAAACCCGGTCGGCTTCCAGTCTGCCCACTGCTCCAGCAACGGGGTTAGCAGCGACCAGGTCGCTTCCACGCCCTCACGATGCGCAAACAGCGTGCCATCGCCGATCATTGCATCCAGCAGCAGCCGCTCATAGCCGTTCGCCGAGCTCGTGCCGAAGGCCTCCGCATAGTTGAAGTTCATGATTACCGGGCAGACTTCCATATTCGGGCTTGGCACCTTTGCGCCAAAGCGCAGCGAAATGCCCTCGTCCGGCTGTATGCGCATGCTGATGATGTTCGGCTGAATCTCGTTACAGTTGCCGCTCAGGTCCTTAAAAAGCAACTGCGGCGGCTGCTTGAACTGGATCGCGATCTCCGTCGATCGCTTCGCCAGCCGCTTTCCGGCCCGGATGTAGAACGGCACGCCAGCCCATCGCCAATTCTCGATGGTCAACCGCAGTGCCGCGTAGGTCTCGGTGCTGGACTTGGGATCCACGCGATCTTCCTGGCGGTAGCCCTTCACCTCGACGCCCTTCACCTTGCCCGGGCCATACTGCCCGCGCACCGTATCTTCCACGTTGATCGGCTGGATCGCCTTCCAGACCTTGATCTTCTCCCGCCGCAGCGCATCCGCGCCGAAGGAGATCGGCGGCTCCATCGCGACAAACGACAGCAGCTCCATCACGTGGTTCTGGATGACATCGCGCAGTGCGCCGGCGCTTTCATAGAAGGGTCCGCGACCCTCGATTCCGATCTCCTCCGCCGCGGTAATCTGCACGTGATCGACATAGTTACGATTCCAGATCGGCTCGAAGATGCCGTTAGCGAAACGAAAGACCAGGATGTTCTGTACCGTCTCCTTACCCAGATAGTGGTCGATACGGAAGACCTGCTCTTCACGAAACACCGCGTTCACATCATCGTTCAGCTTGCGCGCGGACTCCAGGTCATGACCAAACGGCTTCTCGATGATGCAGTGCACCGTCCCCTGCTCCGGCTGGGCCATCTTGTGCTGGCCGAGTTGCTCCATGATTTCGGCGAAATACTCCGGAGCAACCGCCAGGTAAAACAGCCGGTTCCCTTTCGTTCCGTGCTCCTGATCAATCTTGCCCAGCAGTTGCTGCAGCGCCACGTATCCTTCGTGGTCGTCAAAGTTCATCTGGTGATAGCTCACCTTGCGCATGAACTCATCCAGCTTGGCATCCCCGTCTTTGACGCCGCCAAACTCCGTGATCCCAGCGCGCATGTCTTTGGCGAAGCTGTCGCCCAGCGGCCGTCTCGCCACGCCCACCACGGCAAACTGCTGCGGCAAGAGGCCCGCCTGCTCCAGATGAAATAGCGCAGGCAGCAACTTGCGTTTCGTCAGGTCGCCCGATGCCCCGAAGATGACGACCACCGTCGGCTCCGGCGTGCGCTCCTTCGACCGACGCTCGTTCAGGCTGGCAAGATCCACCTGTGCATGTGTTACTGCTGCTGCCATCGCGCCCTCCTTGCTATTTCCCGTTCTTCAGTCTTTCTTCACTGCGTGTCCGCCAAATGCATTGCGCATGATCGCCAGCATGCGATCCGCGAAGTTATTCTCCTCGCGCGAACGGATGCGGCGGATCAGCGCCTCGGTAATCACCGGCGCCGACACATTCAGGTCAATCGCCTCGAACACCGTCCACCGTCCCTCGCCGGAATCCACCACGTACGCTTCCAGTCCGTCGAGTGTTGGATTCTTGTGCAGCGCATCGGTTGTTAAATCCAGCAGCCAGGAGCGGATCACCGACCCCACGCGCCAGATCTCTCCAATTGCCGCCAGATCCAGGTTGAACTCTTCTTTGTGCTGCAGAATGGAGAAGCCCTCCGCATACGCCTGCATCATCCCGTACTCGATGGCGTTGTGCACCATCTTTACGAAGTGCCCGGAGCCGGATGGCCCTACGCGTCCCCAGCCTTCGTTCTTTCCCGGAGCCAGCGTCTCGAAGATCGGCCGCATATAGTCGACCACTTCCTTCGGGCCGCCCACCATCATGCAGTAGCCCTCCTTCAATCCCCAGACACCGCCCGAAGTCCCGCAGTCGAGAAAGTGAAAGCCCTTTGCTTCTTCTGCTTTTGCGCGCCGCTGCGAATCCTTGTAGTTGGAGTTGCCACCATCGATGAAGATATCGCCCTTCTCCATGAATGGTTCGAGCTTTGCAATCGTCTCGTCCACCGGATCGCCCGACGGCACCATCAGCCAGATCGCGCGCGGCGCCTTCAGGCTCTTCACCAGATCTTCGAGCGAGTTCACGCCCTTCGATCCATCGCTGGTCAGCTTTTTCACCACGTCCGCGTTGAAGTCGAAGCCCACAACCGTGTGGCCGCCCTGGCGCAGCCGGGTCGCCATGTTGAAGCCCATCTTTCCCAAACCGATCAATCCCAGTTCCATCGCGTATCCTCCCGAGCTTTCTCTCTCACTAAAAAATCAAAATTCTCAACCCACCTGCACGCCCAGCGCCGCCAGTGCCGCGCGCAGCCGCTCTTCGCCCTTGTATGGAATCGCGTGCATTCCGACCTGCGCTGCTGCCGCACAATTATTCTCTCGATCGTCGATAAATGCACACTCCTCCGGACGGAAGTGCAGCATAGCTGCACCGGCTCGGAAGATTCGTGGGTCCGGCTTGCGCATCCCTATATAGGCCGAGCAGAAAAATGCGTCGAAATATTGCGTAAGACCGAAAGTCGCGATGCGGTAATCGTTCAGCGAGCCAGATTCATTATTCAGCATCGCCATCTTCAGCCCGCTGTTTGTGCGCAGCGCGTCTATTACGTTCTTTGCCCCGCCCGGCAGCCATTTGGATTGCGCTCGCACCGCCTGCATGAAATCCGCGGGCGTAAAGCTGCGCTCTTTGAAGAACACTGTCTGCTTCAGAAATTCGTCATCGCTGAGCTCGCCCTTCTCCCAGCGGTCGTTCGCCGCTTCATGCCGCGACTCGTACTCATCGCGAGGAATCGCAAACTGCGCCAGAACACGGGCGCGCTCCTCGTGGTCCCATCCATTGGTCAGCAGTACGCCGCCAATGTCCCAGTAGACTGCGCGGATTTCCGGAGTTGCGGATGGCATGTTGCTCGCGTTCGTTCGTGCTTCCGTTGTGAGTTGCCAAGGGCCGCGGGGGAAGCGGCCCTCGTGGGCGTGGAAGCGTTAGCGCGTTCCGACCGGCTCCGGAGTCCCCTTCTTTGAGGACGCCGTCGTCTCCTGCTGATATTTTTCCAACAGCTGCTTAGCGCGTTTGTACACGCCCTCTGCGTTGAAGCCCAGCTTCTCCAGCACGGTCGTGCCGGGCGCGGATGCGCCAAACCGGTCAAGCCCGATCACGTCGCCATGCCGTCCTACCCACTTCCACCAGCCCAGCGGAGCGCCCGCTTCTACCGCCAGCTTCGGCAGATGATCCGGGAAGATTGATGCCTTGTACGCCGTGTCCTGCTGCTCGAACAATCGCCAACTCGGCATCGACACCACGCGCGTCGCGGTGCCTTCGCTGTTCAGCCGCTTCGCTGCTTCAAGCGCCGGCCACACCTCCGCGCCCGTCGCCACAATCAGCAGCTTCGGCGCGTCGCCGCCTTGTTCCAGGATGTAGGCACCCTTCGCGACGTTCGCCATGACGTTGTGCTTCGCCGCGTCGAGAATCGGCAGATCCTGCCGCGAAAGCGCCATGAACGAGGGCGCCTTCGTCTCCAGCGCCACCTTCCACACCGCCGCCGTCTCATTCGCATCTGCGGGCCGCAGGTCGATCAGGTTCGGCGTCGCGCGCAGCATCATCAATTGCTCTATCGGCTGATGCGTCGGTCCATCCTCGCCCAGGCCGATCGAGTCGTGCGTGAACACGAAAATCGAATGCGACTTCATGATTGCGGCAATGCGCACCGCCGGCTTGGCGTAATCGACAAAGTTGAAGAATGTCGATCCATACGGAATGACGCCGCCGTGCACCGCCATGCCGTTCACCATGGCGCACATGGCAAACTCACGCACGCCGAAAAACAGATTCCGTCCCGCCGGGTCGATATGGAAGTTGGCGCTGTCCTTAAAGATCGTCTTGGTTGAGGTCGTCAGATCCGCTGCGCCGCCGAAGACCTCCGGCAACACTTTGCCGAACGCATTCATCACGGTATTGCCCGCGCTGCGGGTGGCCACCGGCTTTGCACCCGCTTCAAACACCGGCAGCGACTTCTCCCACCCATCCGGCAGCTTCTGATCAAAGATTGTGCGACGGAATTGCGCGGCCAGCTCGGGATTCGCCTTCTCGTATCGCGCGAACAGCTCGTTCCACTCCTGCTCTTCCTTCGCGCCCTTGTCCACAGCTTCCAGCCAGTGCTTCGCTGCGTCCTCGGGCACCCAGAAACTCTTGTCAGCCGGCCAGTTCAGTTTCTCTTTCGTCTTCTTTGTGTCTTCCGCTCCCAGCGGCTCGCCGTGCGCCTTGTTCGTGCCGGCCTTCGGGCTGCCGTAGCCAATCACGGTTCGTACCGCGATGAACGATGGCTTGTCCTTCACCGCCTTCGCCGCCTCGATCGCTTTGCTGATGGCCGCCAGGTCGTTGCCGTCTTCGACGATCTGCGTGTGCCAGTGGTACGCGTCAAAGCGCTCCAGCACATTTTCGGTAAACGAGAGTTCAGTCGGCCCATCGAGCGAGATGAGATTGTCGTCGTACAGCACGATCGCCTTACCCAGCCCCAGCGTCCCGGCCAGCGACCCCGCCTCGTGTGAGACCCCTTCCATCAGATCGCCATCGCCGCACATGATGTACGTGTAGTGGTCCACCACATCGAAGCCCGGCTTGTTGTAGACCGCAGCCAAATGCTTCTCAGCGACGGCCATGCCAATGCCCATGGCAAAGCCCTGGCCTAGAGGACCGGTCGTCACCTCGACGCCGTCCGTGTCGCCATATTCCGGATGTCCCGGCGTCCGCGAGCCCCATTGCCGGAAGCCCTTCAGGTCATCCATGGTCACGTCGTAGCCGGTCAAGTGCAGCACGCCGTACAGCAGCGCCGATGCGTGCCCGTTCGAGAGCACAAAGCGGTCGCGGTTCGCCCACTTCGAATGCTTAGGGTTATGCCGCATGTACTTGTGGAAGAGCAGGTAGGCCATCGGCGCATCACCCAGCGGGGCGCCGGGGTGGCCGCTGTTGGCCTTGTCCACGGCATCGACTGCTAGAAAGCGCAGTGCGTTGATCGCTGTTTGCTGAATATCACTCATGTGTTTGAGTTGCCTCTCTTTCGCCAATAGGATCGATGGATCGCGCGCCGCCGGAATTGGTCTCGGATACGCGGAAATCGGATCTCTGTTTGTTACGCCCGTACGTCATGAGTATGGGCCCGCTGCCATGGCACGCGTTCCTCCACTCTACATGCTTTGGATGTGCACCTGTGTGAACGGCTGGTCTCGGAATTTGCTTACCGCTCGATCAAAACGGAGTAATTCCTGCCCTCCCATGCGCCGCGCAAAGGCCAATAGATTGTGAACTCAAGCCGATCCCCGGAGCCTGGTACGGCGTCCGCGTAGAAGCCGCAGGAATCCACAGCGATTGCCTGTGTGGTCTCGACTGTCTTCCAGCCGTCGGCGCTCCACCGCAGTTCAAAGATCTCTTCCGATTCCACGCGCAGCCGGCGCTTTGCCCCCATGCGCATGACCTGCCGATCGTGCCGCCAGACCTCGATCACGCCCCGCGCCCGTGGCTTCGCATAGCGCTCCGCCACCGCATCGATGCGATCGAAGACGTGCTTGTCCGTCGCCGAGCGAAGCAGCTTTATGTACTCCGCGTGCGCCCACACCAGCGGCATCGCTGCGCCTGAGGGTTGCCCCTTACGCATGCCGCAGTTCGGCAGGTCCTCCTCATCCCATACCTGCTCCGGTAGCATGCCCCCCGACGAGCCAAAGCCCTCGATGGTCCGGATATAGCCACAGACGTCGTGCCCGGCCGCCAACTCGTAATGCGCGCGTTCGCCTGTCAGCAACGGCCAGCAATTCCCCTGTCCCCAGCCACTGAAGGGCGAGCCGTCCTTGTGGTTCCCATAGCCGTCGTGGTTGTAGCGGCGATAGCCCGGCCCTTGCGGCAGATCCCGTTTCAGGATCGCGTCCGCTACCTTCAGCGTGGCCAGCACCATGGGATCGTCCGGCCGCCGGATGCCGTACCGCACCAGCTCCAGGAAACCTCCATCCACAATCTCGCGTGCCTCGAATTCGTACTGTTCTCCGGGCGCCCGATTGGCGAGAATCAGCTTCTCCGTCCCCGGTCCCATATGCATACATGGCTCAGCCCCCGGCGCCTCGGGCGGCCGGATGCGCATGTAATGCTGCTTCACCCCCGCCACCAGCACTCCGTCATTGGTCGTCGTCCAGTCTTCCAGGTGCGACTCCAGCCAGTCCGCCTGCTCTTCCAGAAATCTCGCCAGCTCCGGTTCGTGCCGCGAGCGCACAATCTCCGCTGCACCGATCAATGCAGCGATCACCACTGTCAGCGTCGATGGCGAATACCCCGCATTCTCCTCCCAGCGGTCCTGTGGCGTGATCGGTGCATGCCGTACCAGAAAGCCCGCCGCCCGTTCAATGAACGGCAACACGTCAAAATTCCCCAAAGCGTCCAGCTTCCACAGCCGATAGGCCAGCAGGATGGGAAATGCGGTCTCATCCAGCTGCATTCCGGTCCAGTACGGCTCGCCCGATACCCAGAAATTCTGCGGAAACCCACCGTCCGATTTCTGCGTGCAGGCCAGATAAATCAGCGCGCGCATCGCGCTGGTCGTCCGCCCCAAGGCCATCAGGGCAGTGGCCGTCTGAACCATGTCGCGCGTCCACACCAGGTGATACCCGCCCAGGTCGGAATCACCTTTCGACTGTCCCCATGGGATGGACGCCGACGCGATAAACGCGCCCGCGTAAGTCTTGTCTTCATGCGTCAACAACACGCCATAACTCGACTTCAGCAGCGTGCCGTCATCCTGCACTGCGCCGTGCAGCTCGACCACCGGCTTGACCCGCTCCCACTGTTCGATGAAGCGCTCCACCTGCTTCTCGAACGGGACATTCAGCGACCCCGTGGTGCGCGTCAGCGCCGAATGAGCCGTACCGCCGAATCCCACCGCCAGCAAAAACTCCGGGTGCGCCGCAATGTCAATTTCGCCGGTCAGCGCAATGTTGCCGTCCAGAGCGGACCCGTATGCCCACTCCATCCCGTAGTGCTTCATCACATCCTGATAACCATCGCTCGTGCCGACAAAACCGCAGCTCGCCTTGGTGAAGCCGCAGTCCACCGCCATCGCCAGCGCCGAGCCATTCCGCCACGCCAGCAGCAGCCGCCGTCCTGCCACATCCAGCACGTGGCCACTATTGTGAGCCCCGCCGCCGTCCAGATGCGGGGCCAGCAGCGCGTACGCCTTCAGCTTGCGCAGCAGCTCCGCCTCACCCGTAAACTTCACGTGCATCAGCAATACCGGCGCGTGCGGATCGCTGATGATCCGCTTCGTGATCGTGTACCGGCCCATGGGATCGCAGTTGGTGATCCCCACCACCGGCGCATCCGGAGAGAGATACGAGAAGCTGTACTTCAGATCGCGTTTCTCTTCGTGAGCGAAGCTCTCGCCGTCCGTCACCAGCAATTCCAGATCGCGCACCTGCGGCTTGTCGATGGTCGGGTTGTAGATCTCGTTCACCGTCCCATGCGAGGTCGTCCACCACAGCTTGCTCGAAGTCGAATACGCCGTCCCCACTACCGACTTCTGGCTCGACGTCCACCGCGGCTCCAGCCCCGGCGCTCCCGGAGCCTCGCCATGCCCATCGATCCACCGGTACATCCCATGGTCTTCGTTCACCGATCCCCCAACCCTGATTATCCCGACGCGTCGCCGCCGTCCCGACAACGGCGACAGCAAAATTCATAGCATGTTTAAGACTCCGGACGGCAATGCACGGGTACAAACGATTCCCCGCACCGCGATCAAATGCTGCGGAGCCTGACGCCGGATTCCTCCCTAAAGCACCTGCGCATTCGCATCCGGATCAGGCCGGAAGCCGCAATCCCGCATCGCCCGCGTGATCTCCCGGTTCTTCATAAAGGTTTCCCACACCGAGCCCGTCCGCAGGTTCTCCGCCATCAGCAGCCCGATCCCCACATCGATCCCGATCACGTCCTCCGCAAACCACCCCGCCTTCGGCTGAAATGCGTCGACAAACCCGTACCGCTGGTACACGCGCTCTTTGTAGCGCTCGCGCATGGTCAACAGCACATGCGAGCACTCCGCCGGCAGAAATACCACCGACCCCGCGCACGCACATGGCACCACGGTGCCATCGGGATCGCCCATCGACGGCGGCCCGCCCCATACCCGGTAGCCCTGCCGCGAATCGGATGCGGAGATCCCCCACAGGTCCTGATCAATCCAGTTAAATTTCTGTCCCAGGACCAGGCACCACAACTGGTGCGCCCGCGTCGCCGCAATCGAGTTGGTGAAGTAGTTGGCATGCTTGTCGCGGACACCGCGATAGTCGCACCAGGCCTGGGGATATTGATGGATGAACAGCGGCGCCACGCCGGTAATGTAATCGATCCCGCCATAGGGAACGATCGGCCGCTGCAATACCTCCCAGCTCTTCGTGCTGATCGGGTGCGTCGGCGATCCGATCGCCATCAGGTACATCGTCGTCAGCTCGGCGTAGATGTCCCAGCGATGCTTCAGGAATCCCTGCTCCGGCAGCCAACCCATCGAGAGCGTATCGGCTCCGTTCAGCATCCACTGCCAGTCCACCCGTCGGTAGAGTGTGGTCGCCAGGTTCTCGATCCGCCGATTGCCTTCAAAATACGTCCTGCACTGCAGAATGCCGCACATCAGCAGCGAGGTATCGATCGACGACAGCTCCGACCCGAACATCCGCTTGCCGCTCTCGATATCGATGAAGTGATAGAGAAATCCGTGTTCGTGCGGACACTCGTTCAGCAGGTACGCCAGCGTGCGCTCCACGCGCTGCTCGCAGTCCAGCGGCCGCAGATAATGCCGCTTGTGCGCGATGCACATCGCACTGAGCCCGAAACCGGTGGATGCTATCGACGCCGCGCGGCTCAGCGACCGTCCGTTCGAGGGCGCCCGGTCCCTCACCAGGCCAGTCTTCGGATGCGCCTCGTTGTAGAAGAAGTCGCAGTTCCGGCCTTCCATGTCGTCCAGCAGGTCCTCTGCCGCCTTCGGCACCTGGGTCAGCGGACGGTTGATGAACTCGCCGGGCGGATGCCGGTACTCTTGCGCTGCCTGCTGTTGCGGCTTCGGCGCCTGGTTGGTGGCGGGCGCGGTCGGCTGGTTCTGCATGGCATCCGCGATCGTCGCGGGAGCGCTCAGGGCCAGCATGCCGGCTGCGCCGGCCTCGCGCAGCATTTGGCGTCGGGTTATGCGTCGTCTTGCCAAATGGAAGTGGTTTGACTCCTCATTAGACTCGCACAGAGTCACACGGAGTCGCATCTTCTTCGAGCGACCCCGGATTCAAGCGCCGCGGCGCAGCCGTGCCTTAGACTCGCATAGAACCCTTAATTGTTGCAGCCCCGACAACCGGGCGTGGCCCGTGTTCATGGAACCTCCCGGCTCCGCACTGCATCCATACTCGTGTATACAGAATTTGCCTGTCGGCTCGTCTCCCATTCCCTGCGTTCACGCAACTCGGAGCCGGGCGTGGCAATGACGAGTCATATTCCCGGCCGCAAACTCCGGCCAACAACAGTTCCTGACCTGAGGAGGACACAGCTTTGGCTTACGAAGTTCCGCCCCTACCCTACGACTACGCCGCGCTCGAACCACACATCGACGAAGCCACCATGAAGCTGCATCACGACAAGCACCACGCCGCATATGTCCAGAAACTCAATGGCGCGGTCGAAAAGCATCCCGAGCTCGGCAAGCAGAGTCCGGAAGAACTCATCAAAAATTTATCCAAGGTACCCGAGGACGTCCGCTCCGTCGTCCGCAACAACGGCGGCGGTCACCTGAATCACTCCATGTTCTGGGAGATCATGAAGCCGAAAGGCGGCGGTGATCCCACGGGCCCCATCGCCGACGCGATCAAGAAAGACTTCGGCAGCTTCGAAGAATTCAAAAAGCAGTTCGAAGAAAAAACGGCTGCGCAATTCGGCTCCGGCTGGGGCTGGCTCGTGTGGAGCGGCGGCAAGCTCTCCATCGTCACTACGCCGAATCAGGACAACCCTATCGCCGACGGCAAATATCCCGTCTTAGGCAACGACGTGTGGGAGCACGCGTATTACCTGAAGTACCAGAACAAGCGCCCCGACTACCTGAAAGCCTGGTGGAACACCGTCAACTGGGACAAGGTCAACGAGCGTTTCGCAACGGCGCAGAAGAGCTAACCGCTCTTTTGCCTCCACACCAGAGGCCCGGATGTCACAGGCGACATCCGGGCTTCCTTCTCGCACCACCGGGTCCTGCAGCCCTTCCTCATCGCGAATGAAAATAAACCGGCTGCTCTCTTCTGCGTTCGCGTGTGGTCTTCTTCTGCTAGCCGTGCGCACTCTGCCGGCGTTCGCTTCTCCGCAGGACACGGACCATGACGGGTTGAGCGATGCCTTCGAAGCTGCGCTCCTGCACCGCTTCGAGCCTCGCTTCATGATCGACACTCATGACTGTTCCGGCGAGCCGGCATTGTTTGCGCCGCAATCCGCCATCGCCCAGCCGCTTCGCGAGGATGGCACCATCTACGCTCAGGCCTTTCCCCGAAGCTCGGCCCCCGGAAAGCGCTCAGATACCGAAATCGAGCTGCATTTCTATCATCTCTGGCGCACCGACTGCGGGCGGATGGGCCATCCCCTCGATGCGGAACACGTCTCGGCGTTGTTAAGTGGGAACGGTACGAACGTCAAAGACTGGCATGCGATCTACTGGTACGCGGCGGCGCATGAAGATACCGTCTGCGATGCAAGCCAGATCACTCGCGCATCGACACTGCACGCGGAAGACCGTGGCGCGACCGTCTGGATCTCTCAGGGAAAGCACGCCTCGTTTCTCGAAGAGGAGCTGTGCCGTCGCGGCTGCGGCGGCGATCGCTGCAACGATCCCAGGTCCATGCCAATCGCTTCTCTCATCAATCTCGGCGAGCTGAACGCATCTATGAACGGCGCCCTTTGGGCAAACTCGCAGCGCTGGCCTCTCGCTGAAAAGATGGGGCGCACCGACTTTACCCCCGCGCGAACCGCGCGGCTGGACGCCCTTCCCCAGACCGACATTGCCTGGGCCAATCCCGCTCTGCGTCCGCAGGAGGCTGCGATTGCCGGCGGGAACGCCGCCATCGACGGAACCATCCTCGGCGGCAGCTCGACCTCAAATGCGCTCGCACTCAGCAACCGACGCACCGACACCGCGCTCGTGGTTGCGGGAAACGATACCGGGAATTTTCTGTCCGGAGCAACACGAAGCACGGGAAGCGCTCTCGGCAAAAGCTACCGCAACGTACGCAAAGCTCTCGGAAGCGCCGCCACGCAGACCGGAGACGCCCTCGGCAACTCCGATGCGCACCGTTCGCCGCATTAGAAATCTATCGAACTCCTAGAAGCTCGAAGAGCTTAGTGAGTCGGATAAAGCAAATCAGTGGCCGCCCTGACGGAAGCTGGGATGGCGTATTTTGTTTGCAGCATGCCACATAATCTGCAAACCTCCGTAGCCCTCCTCGCCCGCACACCAGCGGCCCTCAACGCCCTCCTCCGTGATCTCCCGGAAGAGTGGACCCGCAACAACGAAGGCGGCAAGACCTGGAGCGCCTTCGATACCGTCGGCCACCTCGTCTACTGCGAGCGCGCCGACTGGATGCCCCGCGCAAAAATGATCCTCGAATTCGGCGACACCCGCGCCTTCGAGCCCTTCGATCGCGAAGGCTTCACGCATGAGCGTCAGGACGTGCCTATTGCGGAGCGTTTGGACGACTTCGCGCGCCTCCGCGCCGCAAACCTCGATGAGCTCCGCACGTGGAACCTCCAACCCAACGATCTGGAGCGTCGCGGACGCCATCCCTCACTCGGCGTCGTCACTCTCTCTGGTTTGCTCGCCACCTGGGCCGCGCATGACCTCACGCACCTGCATCAGATCTCGCGCGTTATGGCATATCAATATCGCGAAGCCGTAGGTCCCTGGAGCCAGTACCTCGGCGTTCTCAAGTGCAACGGCCACAGCTCCTGAGATTCGCACCGGTACGATTCACGCGGTGTCGTAAACAATCGACTCGTGTACCCTTGCTCCACATCCACCATCTATCTCCAGCGAGGCAAACATGGCATCCGTACTGATAACCGGAAGCAGCCAGGGCATCGGATTCGCAACGGCATTATCCTTCGCCCGCGCCGGTCATCGCGTCTATGCCACCATGCGCAATCCCTCCGGCTCACCTGCACTGGCGGCTGCTGCAGCCCGCGAGAAGCTGCCCATCATCATCTCTGCGATGGATGTCGATTCCGATGCGTCTGTCGTAGACGCCATCGCCGCCATTCTGAAAGATGGTCCCATCGATGTGCTCGTCAACAACGCAGGCATCGAGGCCGCAGGCTCCGTCGAGGAGCTGCCGATCGCACGCTTTCGCGCCATCATGGAAACCAATTACTTCGGCGCTCTCCGCTGCATTCAGGCCGTGGTCCCGGGGATGCGCCAACGTCGCAGCGGTTGCATCATCAACGTTAGTTCCGTCGCCGGGCGCATCTGCAATCCGCCGATGACCCCTTACTGCGCGTCGAAGTGGGCGCTCGAAGCCCTGAGCGAAGGCCTCGCCGGTGAGCTAAAGACCTTCGATGTTCGTGTCGCCCTCGTAGAGCCCGGCATCATCGACACCGCCATGGCGCGCCGCCTCGAAGCTCCGGCCGACGAATCGTCATACGGACAAAGAGCGCGCTTCTCCACGCTCTACGTCGGCGCGCTGAAGGACCCGATTCCACCCTCCGTCGTCGCCGCAAAAATATTGGAAGTCGCCGACAGCGGAACCTGGAAACTCCGCCACCCCGCAAGCCCGGACGCCGCCGGATTTCTCGAATGGCGCAAGACTATGACCGATGAAGAGTGGATCGAGATGAACGCCGGCGACGACGTAGCATTCTTCGCGCGATTGGCCCAGTCAAATTGAAACCGGGTAGATAAGATCCGGTAGATGGCTTCAATCGCTGACCTGGTGCAAGCAGGACGACAACAAGGTTTCAATTTGAAACTGACACAGGAACTTTTCCCGTCAAACCTGCCATTTAATTTCATCCATTTCGCTACACTTGAAATAGAGGTCGGAAGGTGGCAAGGCTCTTCGCCCTCGTTTGTGCATCCGCAGCATGCACTGAGAGCTAAGTCCTGTGCCTGGACGAATTTAGCTGCAACCCATGTCACTTCAGCTATTTAGAAGCCGGAGCGCCGGTCTGCACCAGATTCCGTGCAGAGTGTGACACGTAATTTCTTTAGAAAGACGAATTTAGCGATAAGCCTTGTAGTATGACGAATTTAGGTCTCGGGAGAGCCCCTAAGCCAATGGAGGCAAAGCACTTATAAGACACCTTCCGGTGACGGGAGGGGGAGGGGGTACCCCGGGTCCATAGCAGCAAAGCAGACCTGGGAACTAAGCCAGCCCGTTCCGTCGGATCACTTCCTTGTAGTAGTCGGAGCTCAACTTGGGCGTTCGCTTCTGCGTCTGAAAATCTACGTAGGTAATTCCAAAACGCTTCGCATATCCATCCGCCCACTCAAAGTTATCCAGCAAACTCCACAGGAAATATCCCTTCACCGGCACGCCCTCGCTCACCGCGCGATGCAGCTGCGTCATGTAGTTCCGCAGATACATGATGCGGTCTGAGTCGTACACGTGGCCATCCGGCGTCAGCACATCCGCCGAAGAACAGCCGTTCTCGGTGATGTAGATCTCTTTCACGTTCCAGATCTTTGCCACAATCTTCGGTGCCCAGTAGAGCGCCTCCGGTCCCACCGTGATCCAGTCGCTGTACATATGTGGAAAAGACACCGGCGGCGGCACAACCGCATAGCCGCGCGGCCCGCTATCGGCGCGCACGAAGGAAGGCTGGTAGATGTTCAGCCCTAGAAAATCCAGCGGGCTCCCGATTGCCTTCATCTCTGCATCGGTAAACTTCGGCGCGTCCGCTCCCAGCCAATGCAGATACTCATCCATGTACTTGCCCTCAAAGATGACGGTGCCGAACATCGCGTTTTGGTCGCGCATCGCACGCTCCGCCGCCCCGATATGCGCCGGCGTTTCGACGACGGGCGCCGTACCTGGCGGATTATCTGCGAAGCCCACCTTTGTCCCCGGCTTCGCATGCGCGCGAATTGCCTCCACTGCCAGCCCATGTCCCAGGACCGCATGATGCGCCACCTGCGCCAACTCTTTGCGGCCGAGCTTCAATCCCGGGGCGTGCGTGCCATCGCGATAACCGAGGTTCACAAACGTACTCAGTTCATTGACAGTCATGAAGTACTTCACACGGTCGGACAGATGCTCTACGACGACCGCCGCATACTCGGCAAAGGCCCGGGCCGTATCGCGGTTCTGCCACCCGCCTTTATCCTCAAGCGCCTGCGGCAAATCCCAGTGATAGAGCGTGCAATAGGGGGCGATCTTCGCCTCCAGCAACGCATCCAGCATGCGGTCATAAAAATCAAAGCCCTTTGGATTGCGCGCGCCTGTACCGTCTGGAAAAATGCGGGGCCACGCGATCGAGAAGCGGTAAGTCTTCAGGCCGAGGTCTGACATCAGGCCGATGTCTTCTTTGTAGCGGTGATAATGGTCATCCGCCACATCGCCGGTGTCATCGTTGTGTGTCTTGCCGGGCGTATGCGAAAACGTGTCCCAGATTGAAGTCCCCCGGCCATCCTCATGTACAGCGCCTTCCACTTGATAGGAAGCCGTCGCCGATCCCCAGAGGAACCCGCCCGGAAATGTCTGTGGTGCGCTGCTCAACTCGGGCTCTCCTTGCGCGCGCACCATCTGAGGCGCTACCGAAAGCGCCGATGCCCCCGCCGCCAGTCCCAGAAACTGCCCAAACGTCCGCCGCGATATGTGCTCCGTCATCTATCGGTGTCCTTCGTCACGCACACGAAGATATCACGCAAGATGCATGACACAATCGTTATTCTAGGCGGAAAGCAAGGTATTTGAGTCAGACGCAGAAAGGCCCGCGGATCGCGCGGGCCCCTCTGAGCGGATCGTGGCTGCGAGTTAGTAGCGTCGCCCGTTGTAGATGCGCTGCACACCCATCTGGTAACCACGGCGGAATGCATCGCGATACTCGTGCCGTTCCCGCCCCGAAACACTCGGGTGCCGGTACTCATCGCGATTGTTCACATTCGGCGGACGATGGTTCTGAAAATCTCTCCGTGCGCCCTCGATTCCGTCATGGAATCCTCGCCGGGAGATATCGTCGCGATACTCCCCCGGAGCCTGTGTCCACGGCTGGTTATAGTATCCCGGCGGTGGAGGCCCCTCCTGCGCTTTGCCTCCAGCCACGCCGATTGTCGTCAGTCCCAGACCGATGAGGATCGCCATCGTTCCCAGTCTTGGTCGCATGTACCCTCCTTGCCTTTCTCGTTCCATCTCCACTGAACAACAAAAATCTCATTGCAGTGGACTTCGATGGGCCCGATGCTGCTGCCGTTGTATCAGGCCCGCTGCAAACCATAGATCTGCGAATGGGAACCCGGAGCTAACCGAAATGTGGCGTTTCGCAACAAAATAGATGATCACTTCACGCGACAATACCAGTGCGGACACGGGTGAACTCGGGGCGAAATCTCCTGTAACGGGCGCCAGGCGTAAGCGACCAAAGCAGCGACCGCACCACCTGCGCCGAGGACGCTATTGCTCAGACGGCCAGTCCCCTGCCATCCTGACGGCATGGCGATCCGCACTCTCTCCACTCGCGAGGTCTATCGCAATCCCTGGCTCAGCGTCCGTGAGGACAACATCGAGCGCGCGAACGGCGCTCGCGGCATTTATGGTGTCGTTGACAAACACGACTGTGCCGCCATCCTGCCCATCGATGGCGATCACATCTGGCTGGTCGAGCAATACCGCTACACCATCGGCGAACGTGCGCTTGAGTTGCCGCAGGGTGGCTGGGAGTCTGAAATCGAGAACCCGGAAGAGCTGGCGCGCGGCGAATTGCGCGAAGAGACGGGCCTTGTCGCCGGTCGCATGATTGAGCTTCCCTGGATGTGGGTCGCTTACGGCTTCGCCCGCCAGCGCCAACATATTTTCGTCGCAGAGGACCTCGTTCCCGGGCCGCACCAGCGCGATTACGAAGAGGCTGACATGGAAATTGTTCGGATTCCCATTACGGAGTTTGAGGAGAAACTTCGTACCGGCGCGATTCGTGATGTCTGCACCATGGCCGCGTGGGCCAGCTATCAGCTCTGGCTCAGGTCGAATGGTTAAGACCACATGGGCCGGTCTTTGAGAAAATCCGTGGCTACCTTCCGATGCCTTGCGTACATCACAATTGCTCTCCTCGCAGTCGCAATATCCGGGGCTGAGGAGCCTGTCCGGGTCACGGTTTGCCAGTTAAAGAAAGATCCGGTCGTTTACAATCACAAGCTCGTCGAGGTCACCGGCTTCGTCACCCATGCCGCGCGCAATTTCACCGTCTACGATCCGACATGTCCCTCGTGGCCGGCCATCTGGCTCGAATACGGTGGTTCGATCAACTCCGGTACTGTCGCCTGCTGCAAGACCCTGAGCGATCGTCGCCGGCCGCAGCCGCTCGTCATCGAGAACATCCCACTTCCGCTCACTGACAATCAGCTCTTCGAGGACTTCGACAAAGCCATTCAGCCACCCTTCCGTGCGGGACAATCCGGCGCTATCGAGCACGCAACGCTGATCGGCACCTTTTTTGCCGGGCAGCAGATGGAAACCGCTACCGAGCATTACTGGGGCGGCTACGGCCACATGGGCTGCTGCAGCCTGCTCGCGATTCAAGAGGTGAAGGATGCGGACACGGAACGGCGCGCGGATCTGGACTACGGCGAATCAAACGAGAAGCTGGACCTTCCCGATCCTGATTGCACGTTACGCACGCTGCTCCCAGATGAGCAGAACGCGGCACTGATGCAGGCTCAGCATGATGCCGACAGTGGAACGCGCGCCTGGGCGCTGACGGATGCTGCGCGAGTCGCGGCCGATGCGCTCTCGCATCTTACGAAAAAGAAGGCTTTGGTTACTGCTGATATGAAGCTTGCCCGCGATTCGGTCGCCCGCAAGACATATCAGTGGTCAAGCAAAAACAAGACCTATACCGTCGTCGTCAGCAGACCGTATTGGCTCTCCTACTATGCGCATGATCCGAAACAGGTCGCATGGGTCGCCGTCGCAGCCTATGAAACTTCCTGCAGCCCCGGCAGCGATAGCCGACTAAAACGCACTGCCCGCGCCTCGTTTGCTAAAATGAAAACACCGGCCCTAACTGATATGACCAGTTTCCGCGAGTGATGTAATTTTCGTGAGAAAGCCAGCTCACGTACGGCGGATCGCCAATTCCCGGCGCCGCTACTATGTTGGTCCGGTAGCGAACCAAGTCCTCGCCGATGCCGGCCCGCAATGCCACCGTATCGGAGAGCTTGTAATCTCCGGTCAGGTTCATATTCCACTCGAAATGCAGAATCTGCCCTAGCTTCGGCTGCGGATTTTCGATCACCATCCCGGTTTCTACATACCGATTTGGACCGAGCTGGTTGTTCGACAGGACGACTGTTGTCGGGCTTGTTGTGTAAGCGCGGTCCCATCGCACAAAGCCTGGCCGCACCGCCACTCGCACGGCGTAATGCGGTGTTTCATATCCCGCGCGCAATCCGAAGACGCCGCGCAGCGCGTTGCCACCTGCACGATCGCTCGCCTCCGCGCTCGCTCCCGGCTGATAACTCAGATCACCATCGAAGTCCACAAACGGCAGCAGCCGGGCTGAGAACTCCACGCCGGCGCCCGTCGTCATCGCACGGCAGTACGCACATCCCGCCGTCGTGGTGGCGATCGATAGACCGTTGAAGTGCGGCGCGATTTGGAAACGCGGCAAGCTTCGCCGCCACTGCAGTTCCTCGTCGGACGGCAGGAAATGCTCTCCAACGCCGTCATACGCCACAGGCGGCACGGGATGTTCGTAGTCGCGGTACCAGGGCGTACGCCCACGGAGCATGTTGGCGAAGGAACGCGATGGATTCAGCGATCCACGCAAAACCTTTCTCGCAACCGGATGATCGTCGTCAACAAGCCACGGCACAATGTCCTTGTCGATCCAGTCCTCGGTAAATACCCACAACATGCCTACCGTGGGCGTGACGATGAAGTCTACCCAGCCGGTGTTGTTGGTGTAGTGGTCTCCGGGATGGAAATTGGTGTCATCGCAGTGCTCCATGCATTTGGTGCCGTAGGTAAAGCCACCCTCCGAACCTATGCCCGCCTCGCCGAGCGGCGATATCTCCGAGTGTGTGCTGTAAGCTGTCGTCCACAGAAAGGCCAGCCATCGCGAACGCCAGTAGCCGGGCTCGTTCCATTGAAGCCGCGCCTGACTCTCGCTGTTCTGCACCTCGATGAATGCACCGACGGAGCCCTGCAGCGGATGGCCCACGTAGTTCACCAGGAAGCTGTCGCCATCGTTCCATCGACCCATGTTGAACTGCTTGACGGAGGCCACGTAGTCATGCCAGAAGGGCTTGTGCATGAGCTGAAAGCGCATCGTGTCATCGGTCGCCAGCCGGAAGCCATTCTCCATGAGGTTGAACTCCAGCGATTGCGCCAGCAGACCCTTCCAGTGATACTTCGCTTTCCGCTGCGGGTTGATTTGCTCCGGCTCGATCCACGGATCTGGGATTCGCGGACTGCGGCCGTTGGCGCTTCCGGCAGATCGGGATCTGGCAAAGCAACTGGCCGTTGCGTGCGCGAAAACCGGAGTCAGCATCAATGCTGCGGCAACAATCCAACTGAATGCGCACCTGCCGGCGCGCGACAAATGCAAGTCCAATCTGTTCCTCAAGGCGGACCGCTGCAACAGCCCAGAAGTGTTTTTTATATTTATGGATTTGAGATGCAGAGGGCATTCAGCGGATGCAGACGGGAACAGCCGCCCTGGCGAGCGGCTGTTCATGACACTGAATCGCAATCAGCTAACTTTGAGATGCGTGCACGTTCTGCTGATGTTTGCTTTCGGAGACGGCGCCCTCATGCTGCGCAATCCCGATGCACTCTTCCAGGATCGCGAGCGCCGCGTCAATTTCACCCTGCTCGACTACGAGGGGCGGCGCCAGTCGGATCGATGTCTCGCCGCAGCCCAGAATCAGAAGGCCGCGCTCGAAGGCGAGATCGACGATGCGGTCGCGCAACTGCGGCGCTGCCTCACGGGTCTTCTGGTCCTTTACGATTTCGATTCCGATCATCAACCCGCGGCCGCGGACGTCACCTACGATGGAGTGCTTTGCCACCCACCCCCGGAGGCGCGAGATCGTCGCCTCGCCCAGCTTCGCCGCGTTGGCGATGCCTTCCCGCTCCAGCACGTCCATGGTGGCGAGCGCCGCGGCGATGGCCACCGGGTTGCCGCCAAAGGTGGATGCGTGCGATCCCGGCTTCCAGTCCATGATCTCTGCGCGTGTCATGCAGATGCCGAGCGGCATGCCGGAGGCGATGCCCTTGGCCATGCAGACGATATCGGGCTGCACCCCGGTGTGCTCGATGGCCCACCACTTGCCCGTGCGTCCCGCGCCGGACTGCACCTCATCGGCCACCAGCAGGATGCCGTGACGGTCGCAGATCTTCCGTAGCTCCTGCATGAACACCGTCGGGGCGACGACGTAGCCGCCTTCGCCCTGGATCGGCTCCACGAAGATGGCAGCCACCTCTTCCGGCGGCAGCATGGTCTTGAAGAGGCGGTCCTCGATGTAGCGGGCGCACTCCAGTGCGAAGGCTTCCTGCTCCTGCGCGGTGCCGTTGGGGCAGGCGCGGTAGGTGTAGGGATAGCGCACGTGGGTGACCCCGGGGACCAGGGGCGCGAAGCGGCGCTTCTGCTGCGGCTTGGACGCGGTGAGCGAAAGCGCGCCCATGGTGCGCCCGTGGAAGGCGCCCAGGAAGGCGATCACGTTCTGCCGTCCGGTGTGGTAGCGGGCCACCTTCAGCGCGCACTCAATGGCTTCGGCGCCGGAGTTGCCGTAGTAGAAGCGGTGCGGCCCGGGCATGGGCGCGACGGCGGAGAGGCGCTCGGCCAGGGTGACGAGGCCCTCGTAGTAGAAGTCGGTGCCGGACATGTGGATCAGCTCGCCGGCCTGCTGCTGGATGGCCTTTACGACCTCCGGATGACAGTGGCCGGTGGAGACGACGGCGATGCCGGCGGCGAAGTCCAGGAACTCGTTGCCGTCCACATCTTCCACGCGAGTGCCGCGGCCGCGCTTGGCGACCAGCGGATAGCTGCGGGTGTACGAGGGAGACATCCAGCGATCGTCGGCCTCCACGATGGCGCGCGCTTTGGGTCCGGGCAGCGGGCCGGAGATGCGCGGCGCGTACTGCGAAGTAGGGGTCTGAACGGGAGTCTGGGTCGGCATGGCGAGAAGCTCCTTCTCCTGGAGATGTGGCGGAAAAATGTAGATGGAAGGGCACCCGGAGCGGCTTAGGGATGAGTGGTCCGGGAAGAGAAAGCGGGAATGGCGAGAATTAGTCGCCCGCGAAGAGACGCGGTCGTGTGGCAGAGGGCAGCACCTGCGCGGCGGGCATCCGCCGGCGGACTGCTACGAAATGGAAGCTATTCCGCATCTGCTTGCTTTCTTGTCGAGAGCATAGCATATGGGGTGCATCGGCAGGTCGGCGGTGAGGCGGGGTAACGTTCGGCTCCTACCCCCTCCCCCCTCCCGTCACCGGAGGCTGGCGTGTAAGTTGCTTTGTTCGAGTGGTTTAGGGCGCCTCCCGCGGGCTAAATTCGTCCATCCATTGGGCTTATCGCTAAATTCGTCCAGCTATTGAACTTAGCGGCTTTCTAAATGGCGCTTCGGTCTGCGGAAATGGAAAAAGCCACCGGCGCGGTGGCTTTTTCGTTCGATCTTCTATTTCCAGTGTAGCGAATGGAGGGAAATAAAGTGGCAGGATTTTGCATGAGGGATGTAGCGATGGCCCGTTTTGGGCTGACTGAACGCATGGAAGCTCACCGCATCGGGCGGTGCAATGCGAAAAGCAGATCCCTCCACTTCGCCCGTCGCTCTGCGAGCGAGGCTCCGGTCGGGATGACGATGCGTTTTGATGCTGGCCGAACCGGTGGGCGGGTCCTGTGCGGGCATCCTGCTGCCGGGCGATTTTGCTGAAATATGACAACTGATGGCGTAATTGAGGCGGATCTGGTAACCACCTCAACGAGCTCCGTTCAGCCATAAGACGGCGAGGTCAGTTCATCTTGATGCCGTGCTCCCCGACGATGGTGAAGGCATTGAGCATGTGCGCGGTGCCGAGGAGCAGGCGAACCTGTTTGCCGAGATTCATGAGCTCCAGGTTGCAGCCGGCGGTGCGTGCGGAGACGTAGAGCCGGGCCAGCGTGCCGAGGCCCATGCTGTCCATGCGGGTGAGGTCGGTGAGGTCGAGAATGATGCGCTTGTGATCGGGGAGAAGCGGCTTGACCTGGCTGTAGAGGATGTCGCCGACACCGGCTACGAGTTTGCCGTGGCAGCGCACGACGATGGGGTGAGCGTTGCGGTCGATATCGAGCGTCAGGGTAGGTGGCGGCGTGCTGGGATTTTCGGGCATGGTCAGTTCACCGTAATGCTGTGGTTGATAACGAGGAGAAGGCCTCAAGCATGTGAGCGGTTTCGAGCAGCGTGCGGACCTGCTTGCCGAGATTGATGAGCTCGAGGCGGCAGCCGGCGGTGCGGGCGGAGACGTAGAGCCGGGCCAGCGTGCCGAGGCCCATGCTGTCCATGCGTGTGAGGTCGGTAAGGTCGAGGATGATGCGCTTGTGGTCGTGGAGAAGCGGCTTGACCTGGCTGTAGAGGATGTCGCCGACACCGGCTACGAGTTTGCCATGGCAGCGCACGACGATGGGGTGGGCGTTGCGGTCGATTTCCACCGTTAAGGTGTTAGGGCCGTCGGGCATGGTTGGTCTCGCTTGCGAGAGGTTGGGAGGAGGCGGGGTTCATTCTCGCACGGATTTTGTGGAAGTGATGTATTTGGTTTGACCTTGCGGGCTTGCCGTAGCCGGGATGGCCGCGTGAGATGATGGCTACCGTCATTTCGTGGATGGCAGTGCCGGCGACCCGATTCTGGCGCACCCAAAGAGGATCTGTATGTCCAAGCAGTCGGACAACGATGGCATTTCTCTCACGGGATTTACGTCTGCCTCGCACGGAAGCGAATTCGACGCCTACATTTCTGCGCTCGAGAGCTTTGACCAGATTCCACAATTGCAGGAGTTGAAGAGACTGGGGCATGAGCGCATCGGCATCGGACCTGGCGCGCATGTGCTCGAGGTGGGATGCGGATTCGGATTGGAGACGCTGCGGCTGGCGCGGCTCGCGGCTGCGAGCGGCAAAGTCGCCGGGTGCGATCTGAGTGCGGATTTTCTGGCGGAGGCACGGCGGCGTGCGCAGGCGGCAGGGCTCGAGATTGCGTTCACGCAGGCGCGCGCCGAGAGCCTGCCGTATGTGGACCATGCATTCGGCATCGTGTGGGCGGAGCGGCTGCTGATCTATGTGCCCGATGTGCGACAGGCGGTTTCCGAAATGCGACGCGTGCTGCACCCCGGCGGCCGGGCGGCGCTGATCGAGCCGGATATCAGTACGACCACGATCAATCTGGAGGACCGGGCGCTGGTCCGGCGCGTGATGGGACATGAGGCGGATACGAATGTCGCGCATGGGTGGCTGCCGGGTTTGCTGCGCGAGGTGCTGGAGGAGACAGGCTTCCGCGAGATCGAGCTTGCGACGCGCGTGGTTGTGTTCGCACCGGAGCTGGCGGCGAGTTACTTTGCGCAATGCGGGCGCTCTGCCGCAACGGCAGGAGTTATCTCTGATGCGGAATTGAAAGCGTGGACTGCGGGGATTCAGGAGCTGGTTGCGCGCAAGAGGCTGTTCGCCACGGTTGGGTATTTTCTGTTTACTGCGAGCGCGTAGTCAAAAAATCTGAGCTTGCGTGCCAGCATCGGGCGCACGCCGGAGCAGTTTTCATTTGCCCGATGGCATGTCTGCGAGGAAAAAATGGCCGGCGCAATCCCATGCATTGCGATCCGGCCATGTAAAGAAAGTTTTCAGGAAACTACTGCGCGGCGATGCCGTTGAATCCCGCTGTCTTCGGCAGTCCTTGGATTTCACCCAGGTCTTTGAGCGTGCCATCCGAATTGATGGCGAAGACGCCGAGAGTTCCCAGACCGGAGTTCAACGTGTAGAGATATTTACCGTCTCCGCTGACGCTCATATCGAGATTCGCTGCACCCTCGGGTTCTGTGCTCAGAATGGTACCGGCGATCGGCTTCAGCGCGCCATTGGCGCCGACCGAGAAACCGGCGACGGATGCAGATGCGGAGTTATCGAAGTAAACGAATTGGCCTTTCGGAGTAATGGCGTTCCAGCAGTTTCCATCGCCCTGGCTGGGAAGGCTCTGGCTGATGGCGGTGATGGTCCCGTCTGCATTGATGCGATAGGACGATACGCTGGAAACGTTTGTTCCTCCGGGTTGATTTTCCGAGATGATGAGAGTGCCTGCCGGAGTAAATACAGCGGCGAAGACGCCAGGTGTGACGCTTCGATTGACTTTGACCGGACCGAGCGTTCCGTCAGGATTTATGGGAAAGGTATCGATGTTATTGGGTCCCTTTTCGATGACAACGAGCGTTCTTCCGTCGGGACTGATTGTGATGGCGGAGCCGCCATCGTTTGTGGCAGTGAGATGCACGGTGGGTTGCGAGATCTGATGAAGACGTCCGAAGGCGTCCGCGCGGAAGCCGGTAACTGCGCCGTTTCCACCCGCGTTCAGAACGTAAACAATGTGATTATGCTCGGCAACGGCAACCGGGAAGGCGCCGCCGGCGGGCGTCTTGTCGACCAGGATGGGGAAACCATTCAGCAGACGAAAACTGGAAACAGTTCCGGTTCCTGCATTGACAGCGAATAAGAGAGAGCGATCCTGGCTGAGAGTGAGCGCGCCTTGCGATTGAAGAGGGTCCGTGGTGCCACCGCTGCCGCGGCCGCCGGTGGCAATACGCCGGGTGAGTGCGAGGCTTCCATCGTAGAGACGCTGGTAGGTCAACACCTCATTCTTGTCGGCATTATTTGTGAGGACAAAAACGGTTGAGCTTGAGTTGAAGCGATTGTCGGCATGCAGCATCGGCGTACATGCTGCAGCACTCAGGGCGGCGGCCAACAGGCCGAGAACAGCTTTTCGCATTTTCCTACTTCCTCAAGGTGAATTGATGGCGCAAAAAGTCCCTGCACTTCCTGCGAGAGGAAGCGTTCGCCTGGAGTTCTTTTGTGCCCAGCCATTAGAAGAGTGGGGAGAGGAAGAGTTACAGATGTGGATAAATAATTGACTCGGAGTTGCCGGGTTCGCGCACGACGATGGGATTGGCGTTGCGGTCGATTTCCAACGTTACGGTGTTGGGACCGCCGCCTCGCGCTATCCCAAAATTGCTCGACCGATGTTCGACCACCAGGCGGGCGCACCGCGGTAGAGGTAAATCATCATTACCTGGAGAACCAGGAGCGACGGCAGCACCACGCGGTACACGATGTGAACGCGCCGGTTCACAAGAAGATCCCGCGCGACCCCGAGAAGGATGACTGCATCCAGGGCGAAATAGTAGAGGGTGTATTTGTCGAGAAAGTCGAAACGGCCGAAGGGTGCATCGAGCAGGCCGCAGGTGCCGATAAACAGGAGACGCCGATGGAACTCCGGCTTTTTGCGCCAGTAGATGGCGAGGCCGATAAGCGTCGCGAAGATCACCATGTCGCCGAACGGGACGATGAGAAAGGCGTCTGCGTTCGTCTGGTGCTTGACGTATTTGTCGAAGCGGCCCATGACGATGGCGGTGGTAATCCCCAGCGGGACCATGACGGCGGCGAGCCCGGCGCCGAACCAGCCGAGAAGACGATGCACCTTTACCTTGCGTACACGGACGAGCGCTGACTGGAGAATGAAGAATATGACCCACAAGCTGAAGGCGGCGGCATGAATCCATAAGAGAAATGGACGCGGAACGGCGGGATGGAAGAGGTTCTGATTGACGGTCTGACTGAAGCCGGCGACGACGATGGCCGCAATGAGCAGCGACATGGCGAAATAAAAGTATTTGTCGAGAAGCCGATAGCGGCCGGCTGCGCGCACATGAGGGGCAACGCGCACACCTTGAAGGGATGAAGCCATGATTCCAGCCTCCGTGACGCTTTTTGAACTGCGGGATGCTTTTACGGGGCCGGTGATGGGGGGTGCGAAGACTGTAGCATGTGTGGGCGTGCGCTCGTATGACGTAACGAGCGGGGGCATCGCCGCAACCTTAACTGGGAGCACGTAGTTGCCGAAGCGCTGATTTGCGGCGGTAAGATTGACGCCATGCTTTCGAGACGTTCTTCCAAATCCTCTGCTCTTGTGGGCTTTGCCGTGTTCGGGCTGGCCGTGGCTGGAACTGCTATCGGCGCGATGGCGATTGGTGCGCTGGCTATCGGCGCGCTGGGAATTAACAGCTTTGGAATTGGGACGGGCCGGATTGAGGAATTGAGTATTGGGAAGCTTACTGTGGATGAGTTGGTAGTTCGAAAGCATAGCGACGGGAGTTAAGGCAAAAACCCAGGCGAACCGTAGCGGGATTAAATCCACACCGGCACAATTCTCTGATGACGAGAGGAAAACTAGATGAGTGAAGCGGTCGAGAATTTGCAAGCAGCGATGCAGCGGGCGGCGGCGGGACGGCCGAAGGTGGGCGGGTTTCCTTATCTTGCTGAGACGCTGCGCGGAGCAGGTGTCACGCGGAATGTGTGGTCGCTACCCGCGTGCCAGAGTTTGTTTCTGACGGAGAAAGGGCCGGTGGTGATGCAAGGGCCTCCGCTGGTGAGCGGCGCAGCGGATGTGCCGCCGTTCGATCGAGAGGCGCTGATCAAGGCGCTGCGCACGGACCAGGCGGGCGAGAGCAGCTTCCCGGAGTTTCTGGAAGCAACGTGGCGTGCCGGTGTGGTTCGGTATGACGTCGATTTTGCGGCGCGCACGGTTACTTATCAGGGATGCAAAGGGGAGGAGTATGTGGAGGCTTATCCGGCGGTTGAGGTTGGTTGATAGTTTGTCGGCGATTCGCGGGATAGCAGAGATGAGTATCAGGAAGCTTACGGTGGATGAACTGGTGATGAAGAAGCGGAGTGAAGAGATTTAGATTCCGGAAGCCCACCCTAGCTGCGCTCGAACGTTCACACTTTGATGAACTAAATCATGGAACATGCCCACCCTGGCTGGCGCCAGGGTGGGCATTGCGGTGATTGCGATTACTTGACGGTTGCGTTGACGACCTGTTCCCACTTCGTGCCTGCGGTGTTGACCGCTATGACGGTGAAGCGGAAGGTGCCGGGGTCAAGATTGAGGGTTGTGCTGAGTGTGGTGCTGCTGGTCTCGGTGTACTGCTTGACTCCGTCAAGCCAGAGCTCCATGCGGGCGAGCTTGCCGGTGATGGTGGATGCAGCTTGTACCACGACGGGTGACGTAACCGTCGCGCCGGCGGCGGGCTGGCAGATGTGGACTCCGGGCGAAGTGGGTGCGGAGCAGGATACGGCGCCTACGGTGAGCGTGAACGATTTCTGCTGAAGAGTGTCGTCCCAACCGGTGCCAAAGACGGTGACGGAATGCTTGCCGGCTGCGAGCGGGAGTGCGGTATCGAGGAAGGAGTAGTTGGAGAAGGCGTGGATGAGTTGTTCGGCGACCTTCTTGCCGTCGACCCAGACAGCGGCCGAGCGCATGGGAGTTGGGCCTGCCGCGCCGATGGAGAACTTGACCGGCGAAGCAGTGGTTGCGCCGGGCGCGCAGATGGCCACGCCTTCGGCGAAGCCGCTGAGGCCACAGCCGGGGAATGTGCCGGTGCTGGTGTTGGTGAGCAGCGTGATGGAGCCGCTTGCGCTTCCGTTGGACTGGGCGAAGACGATGTCGGGCTGCGTGCCGAGGGTGGTGCGGACCGCATACGGCGCACCGATCCCGTAGAGGTTCTGATACAGGACCTGCTCCGGACCAAAGCTGCCGAAGCCAGTGCCTGGCCGGAAGACGACCTCAGTGTTCGCAGAGGTTGTGCTGCACGGGCTCTGGTCATAGGCAATGTCGTTCAGACCATCGCCATCAAAGTCGGCAACGGTGAAGCTTTCGGTGGCTAATCCGGCGCACTCACTGGTGGCGATGGTCTTGCCGCTGAGAGTGCGGTTCCCGTTGCCGGTAAAGATGGAGAGAGCGGGAACCAAGGGGGACGAGGAATTGACTTTGCTGGGGACAGCGATGATGTCGCTGCGGCCATCGTTGCTTACGTCAGCGGCGACAGGCGCCGAGTCGAAATACTTATTGGGATCGGCAAAGAGATAGGGCGAGCCCAGATGCCCGGCGCCATCGCCATACCAAACCTGAATGGTGGTTGGAACTGGATTGTCCTTTGCTGTTGCGCTGTCGTAGACGATGCCGTAAACGAGGGCGATGTCAGGCTTGCCGTCTCCGTCGAAGTCGCCGGTGACGACGCCGCTGGAGGTTTGTTGAGCGAGTGTGCCGGTGGAGGCGACGATGGTCTGACCCTTGCTGAAGGTGCCATCGCCATTGCTGATGAAGAGCTGCAGGCTGACGGGGGGACCGCCACCGGCACCGAAGAACGTTTCGACAAGATCGGTCTTGCTGTCGTGATTCAGATCGACGGCAATCAGAGAGTTGAAGACTCCACTCGCGCCGGTGGTAGTCCTGGGGGCCTGGAAGGTGCCATCACCTTTGCCGAGATAGACGGAGAGGGCTCCGGAAGATCCAACAGCAGCGAAGTCGAGCTTGCCGTCGTGATTGAAGTCGCCGACAGCCTGCACCAATGCAGGCAGCGTAATCGGCGCATGATAGGCGCCATCTGCGCTGGAGAGATAGAGCTGATCGGTGTAGGTCTGGCTGGTGGCGTTGTACGCGATCACGACCAGATCTTCGCGGCCGTCGTTATTGAAGTCGCCATGTGCGACGACATTGGAGCCGCTAGCGGGGTGCGCGACCTGGCTTGGCTGGAAAGAAAGCTGGGCGACAGAAGTGACTGGCAAAAGGGCGCAGCCGACAAGGAGCGCCGAGAGATAAGTGACACGCTGGAGCAATGACATGGGAACCCGTCCAATCGGTGAGAGTGGAGACGAGGAGCTCCGGAAAGACAGGCGCTCCGTGGCGGGGGAGGAGCGGCGATCAATTACTTCCGCAAGCATGTAACTATGCGGCGAACCGATGCTACCACCGCTGTAGATGAATCTGCATCCGAGCTGGTTGTGCCGATTCGAGGCGAGGTAAGCGCCGAGCGCCTGCAAAACATTGTCTGTTTTAACAGCGTTTACCGGGCTTCATTTTGCATCAGCGGCGATATGCAACAGCAGAGATTACTTTCTCTTCCAGCGCACGCCGTCTTTGCTGTCTTCGAGCAGAATTCCCTTCGCGGCTAAGTCGTTTCTGATCCCATCGGCGCGGGCGAAGTTGCGGGTCTTCTTGGCCTGGGTGCGTTCGGCGATGAGCTTGTCTATGTCAGCGTCGGATAGTTCGAGCGAGGCTTCGAGCCCCGCTGTCGCTTCGGTGAGCTTGCCTTCCTGGCGGGCCCAGTTGACGGCTTCGCGGGCTATCTCGGTGTCGTGGTCTTCGATGACGTTGAAGACCTGATCGAACTGCCGGAGCGCGTCGAGGATAGGCGCGGCATTTTCCTGCTGCAGCTTGCCATGATCGGCGGCGGTGTTGGCGTGACGGACCAAGTCGAAGATGGCAGCGCGAGCTTCTGCGGTGTTGAGGTCGTTGGCTAAGGCTGCGGTGAAGCCACGCGCGGCCTCCTGTGTTTGGGCGAGCAGCTCGGCGTTTTCGCCCGCGGGCCAGGGGCCGTGCTGGACGCGCTGCCTGAAGGTGCGCAGGCGATCGACGGCGGAGGTGGATTCGGCGAGGCCGTCGAAGGTGAAGTTGAGCTGATGGCGGTACGGAACGGATAAGAGCAGGAAACGGATGGCGGAGGCCTTGTAGCCGCGGAGCAGGAGGTCGCGGAGGGTAAAGAAGTTCCCTTCGGACTTGGACATCTTGCGGCCTTCCACGAGCAGGAAGCGGACGTGCATCCAGTGGCGCGCGAAGGTTTTGCCGGTGGCGGACTCCGATTGCGCGATCTCGTTTTCGTGATGCGGGAACATGAGGTCTTCGCCGCCGGCGTGCAGGTCGAGGGTTTCGCCGAGATACTTCATGGCCATGGCGGAGCACTCGATGTGCCAGCCGGGGCGGCCGTGGCCGAGCGCGGTGTCCCATGCGTGTTCGCCGGGCTTGGCGGACTTCCACATGGCAAAGTCGGCGGCGGAGTCCTTCTCGTACTCATCGACATCGACGCGCGCGCCGGCAGTGTTGGCAGCGAGGTCCTTCTTAGACAGCTTGCCGTAGTCGGGATCGCCGGCGATGCGGAAGTACCAGGAGCCATCCTCGGTGCGGTAGGCGAGGCTGCGCTGCTCAAGCTTCTGGATGAGCGCGACCATCTCCGGAATGTTCTCCGTGGCATGCGGCATGAGTACGGGCGAAAGGCAGCCGAGCGCGTGGAGGTCTTCGAGGAATGCCTGCTCATAGCGCGGCGTGTACTCCGCGATGGAGACGCCCTGCGCGGCGGCGTTGCGGATGATCTTGTCATCGACGTCGGTGATGTTCATGACGTGCTTGACGGGGAGGCCTTGTTGCTCCAGAAAGCGGCGCAGGAGGTCGACGTGCACAAAGGTGCGGAAATTGCCGATGTGGCCGTAGTCGTAGACGGTGGGACCGCAGGCGTAGAGGGTGAGCGTCTTGCCATCGGCCGGGATGAGGGGTTCGATTTGTGTGTTGAGGGTGTTGAAGAGCTGAAGTGTCATGCGTTCGTAGGGAATGGCTTTCGGGGGTCTTTTGATTCTACGGGAGTGGGCGAAACTTCACAGTCCGCTGCTTATCCGGAACGAAGCACAGAACGAGCGACGCGATGATGACACCCAACTCCAAGCAATGCTGGTACAGGAACCACACCAGCGTTTTCTCCTCCTTTGAATAACGCCACATAATCACTGCCGAAACAGCAAAGAGCAGGCAGCCCGTGAAAAACACCCGAATTGGACGGGGTCGTATCGTTTCGTACACAGCGGCAAAAGAGGTACTTGCCCATGCGATACCCACGATGTACAGGTACCAAGGACCTGCATATGGAAAACCCATAAGGCCCAGTATTGCGCCTTCGCAGACGAGACAAAAGGCTATTACGGAGTAGCAAGCGACGCGCAAGCCGAACAACGTAGTTTCCTTCATTGGCCGAGGGGGAGGCTGGCGCGCGCGGACAACTGCGGCGGGGCGAAGTCGCGGGCGAGAAGCTTGGGCCAGGCAGCGGCGGCGATCATGGCGGCGTTGTCGGTGGAGAGCGCGAGCGTGGGGAAGGCGATGGGCAGGCCGCGCTCCGCTGCCGCCGTGGTGAAGCGCGCGCGGAGCTGGCTATTCGCGGCGACACCGCCGGAGATGAGCAGGCCGTGCACGCCGTAGTGCTCGGCAGCAGCGAAGGTCTTGCGGCGGAGATCGTCCACGACGGCGCGCTGGAAGGACGCGAGGAGGTCGAGGGTCTGCTGATCTAAATTCGGGGAATTGAGCAGCGGGAGGGCTTCGGCGGCCTTTATCGACGGCGTGATTTGCTGGCGGCGCGATGCGATCGAAGCGGCCATGTTGTGGGTTTCGACGTAGCGGAGCACGGCGGTCTTGATGCCGCTGAAGCTGAAGAGATATGGGGCTTCGGCGGCGCGTTGGCCGTTTCGGTGGGCTTTGGGTTTGATTTGCGCGAAGGAGAACTTCACGGCGTTGGGGTTGCCGTGGGGGGCGAGGTGGTCGATCCAGGGGCCGCCGGGGTAGCCGAGGCCGAGCAGCTTGGCGACCTTGTCGAAGGCTTCGCCTGCGGCGTCGTCGACGGTGTGGCCGACGTTGCGATAGCGCCACGTAGTGCGGTCGTGCTCAGCGAGATAGAGGTGGGTGTGGCCGCCGGAGACGACTAACGCGAGGAGTGGGCCGGTGGTTGGCAGGTTGGCTGCGTGCTCCAGCAGCACGGCGTGGATGTGGCCTTCGAGATGGTTGACGGCGATGAGCGGCTTGCCGAGCGCCCAGGCGAGGGCCTTGGCATAGCCGATGCCGACGAGCAACGCGCCGGCGAGGCCGGGGCCTTCGGTGACGGCGATGGCGTCGAGTTGCCTGCATGGTCACGCCGGCTTCGCGGAGGGCAGCATCGACGACGGGGACGATGGCGCGGAGGTGCTCGCGGGAGGCGAGCTCGGGGACGACGCCGCCGTAGGGCGAGTGGATGGCGATCTGCGAGGCGACGACGTTCGAGAGCTGGCGCGCGCCGCGCTCGACGACGGCGGCGGCGGTCTCGTCGCAGGAGCTTTCGATACCTAATATGAGGCCAGATCCGGCGTAAGGGGCGCTGTTCACCATCATCCATACTAGAAGAGCATGAGTGTGGCGTTCAGCAGCGGGCTGGAAGCGGCGACGGCGGTGGTGCACACGCTGGGCGGCGCGGGGCATCGTGCGTACCTGGTGGGCGGGTGCGTGCGCGACCTGCTGATGGGGCACCCGCCGAAGGACTACGACGTGGCGACGGATGCGCATCCCGATGCGGTGATGCGGCTGTTTCCGCGGGCGTTCGGGGTGGGCGCGCACTTCGGCGTGGTGCTGGTGCCGATGATGGTGGATGGGCAGGAGATCGTCACCGAGGTGGCGACGTTCCGGTCGGACGGCGCGTACAGCGACGGGCGGCGGCCGGATGAGGTGCAGTACACGGATGATGCGAAGCATGATGTGCTGCGGCGCGACTTCACCATCAACGGCATGCTGCTGGATGTGGACCGCTATCTGGCGAGCGGGGATGCGGCGACGGCGACGCTGGATTATGTGGGCGGGCGCGACGACCTGAAGGCCGGCGTGGTGCGCGCGATCGGGCAGCCGATGCGGCGCTTTACCGAGGACAAGCTGCGGATGCTGCGCGCGGTGAGGTTTGCGGCGCGCTTCGGGTTCACGATCGAGCGGGAGACGTTTGCGGCAATCCGCGTGCTGGCGCCGGAGATCAAGCAGGTGAGCCGCGAGCGCACGCGCGATGAGCTGACCCGCATGCTGACGGAGGGGCGGGCGGCGGAGGCTTTCAAAATGCTGGATGCCACCGGGCTGTTGCAGCAGGTGCTGCCGGAGGTGGCGGCGATGAAGGGCGTGGCGCAGCCGCCGGAGTTTCATCCGGAGGGCGATGTGTGGGTGCACACGCTGCTGCTTTTGGAGAAGCTGCCGCCCGGGTGCTCGACCACGCTGGCGTGGGGCGCGCTGCTGCACGATGTGGGCAAGCCGCCGACATACACGGTGGCCGACCGCATCCGCTTCAACGGGCATGCGGAGGTGGGCACGCGGATGGCGGCGGCGATCTGCCGGCGGCTGCGCTTCTCCAATGAAGATACGGAGCAGATCCTGTCGCTGGTGGCGAACCACATGCGCTTTGGCGATGTGCAGAAGATGAAGGAGTCGACGCTGAAGCGGTTTTTCCGGCTGCCGAAGTTTCCGGAGCATCTGGAGCTGCACAGACTGGACGTGACATCGAGCCACAACCGGCTGGAGCTTTATGACTTTGCGAAGTCGCGCTACGCGGCGGCTCCGGCGGAGGAGGTGAAGCCGCGATTGTTGGTGACGGGGGCGGACCTGATCGCGGCGGGCTACCGGCCGGGGCCGGGGTTCCGCGCGATGCTGGATGCGGCGGAGGATGCGCAGCTCGAAGGGATGATCACGACCAAGGATGAGGGCCTGGCGCTGGTGCGGGAGATGTTTCCTCCGCCTTCAGCGGCGTGAGTTATGCGTGGCCGAGTTCGCCCGACTCGCAGAGGCGGGTGATGACCGGGTCGAGACTGGCGCTGTCATCTGGGTTCGTTGGCGCGCGCTTCCGAATGCAAGTAGTACGGGTTGATGAGCGAGAGCGTCTCATTGACGAAGATCGACGGGTGAACGAGCAGGCTTTGCCGCATCATCTCGCGCGGCAGCGTATCGGCGTGGTACTGGCAGATGCCGCTGAGCTCAGGGCGCTGACGGAAGATTTTTTCGAGACGCCACTCGTATTCGAGGAGCCGGGCGGGATCGCGTAACGGGCCGAGCTCCCAGGTCATGTCGCCGACAGCCCAGAGACCTCTGTACCGATCACGTAACGCATTGTTGAGCAGGTTTTCCAGGGTCATCAACATCCGGTCAATATCGAAGCTGCCATCGGCGAGGTGCTGCTGATCGGAGGTGAGGATGAGACGGCCCTTTGCGACCTCGTGCGCGACATCGACCCCGGTGGCGGCGAGATAGGAGCGCAGACCGGCGACCATGGGCGGGCTATTGAGATAGAGGCAGCGATAATTCTGGCGGAGATTGTCGCGCATGGTCTCGGCCAGGGCCCGGAGATGCTTCGAGGGGGCCCCCTTGTAGATGAGGCATTGATGGCGGGGTGACTGCATCGGCGTTCTGGACATTATATGGAAGGTCTCCGTTGTGCTTTCCGGAGTCTTTTCAGCCTTCGGCGGCTTAGTACCGTCACCTACCCCCTCCCCCCTCCCGTTACCGGAGGCTGGCTTGTAACTCCTTCTGAATGTTTGCTATAAGCGCTCTCCCGCGAGTCAAATTCGTCATTCTGAAGGGGTTATCGCTTCATTCGTCATATTAAAAGACTTACGGGCCGGTTTTGCCGGCCCAAATGGAAAACGCCACCGCATTGGTGGCGTTTGGTTTTTCTGCGCTGTTTCTATTGTAGCGAATTGGGTGGATGGATTTGGCAGGTTTTTGCCGATTCGATTCCGCCGTATTCCATCTCGGGAAGATTGCAGGCCTTGAAGAGGTCACGTCCTTCTCTTCTGGATCGCAAAGTAAATCCAGCAGCCCAACGCCGAGCCGGCCACGCCGGAAAGGAAATGGAGAATTTCGTGCGAATACATACCTTGCCACCTCAAGTCTTCCCAAAGATTCCATAGGTGATGATTTTGCAGAAACACGATCAGCGGAAGAGGTTCCGGCGCTCGCCAGTCGCTCGGCGGCCAGACTCAGCGCGCCCAGCAGCACGAGGGCGAGGATGGTTATGTCCGGGAAAACTCTTATTTTCATGCCGATCCTTGCTGGGATTGTAGACCGGCGAGGATGCGGGGTTTGAGATGCCTCACGTATGCTTGTTCATTCTGCGGATGGCCGGTTTGCCGGGCTCAATGGAAAACGCCACCGTTTTGGTGGCGTTTTTGGGTTTTGGTTTGTTTCTGTTGTGGCGAATTGGGTGGGTTGATTTGGCGGGTTTTTCAGATTAATTCGGCAGGTGCTTCGAAATGGGATTTTTGCGCGAGTGGCTCCTAAAAAGGTGGCGTCTTCGGGTCGGCCGATTGTTTGCCAACATGCCACCTAGCCCGACGCGTAGGATCGTCACCGTCGGGAGCCAAGTACCCCACGTGCGATCCCCGATCGGCGCCACGTCCCGGGGGTTATCCGCTTCGGACTTTGGCTATTAGAGTCTGCAAATCCACGCTTATGAACTGATCGGGTAGCATACATAAATTGTTTTTCCCGACATAAGTATCTGATAATAAATGGAGTACTCGATGATAATATCAAATTGATATCAAACTGATTCTAGAATATAACTACTATCTCTTTTAAAACTCGATATAAGACACGGCGGTTCGACTCGGAAAAGAGAGAGGAGTGGCTTATGCAGGGTTTGAACGAATTTTCAAAAACGCTTGGGGGACTGCCCCCTGAGGCACTTATTGCGGTAATGGTTCTGGCGGGATTCGCGCTCGCGGCGTACGCGATTTACGCGGTCCTGAACATCGCACGGAGGAAGCACTGATGGCATTGAGGGAGTGGGTGCGTTTGCCATCTTCTTGGATCCAAGCAGGCGGCCTCAGAGAACTGCAATGGAGTACGGGCGGCAAGGGCGCTGACAATGCAGCGGCTTTGATGGTTCTGGCCCCAATTGCGCACTCCGCGAACGATGAGAGCGGAGTTGCCCGACTCACATACGACGAACTTTGCGACGCGACCGGTCTCAGCCGCGCAAAGTTATCGAATGGCCTGGATGTGCTGGAGCGCATCGGTGTCCTCGAACGGAGGCATGATGGACGCAGCACATATAAGCTGCTCAACTTTGACCCTCGGCTCGGATGGGCCAAGTTCCCTTGGAAAAGCATGTATTCGGCTGGGAGGATCGTGGCTTTCGAGGACTTTTCGCTTCGACGCAAAGCTGAGCTGGATGCGCTGAAGTTACTTTTTCTTTTCGTGGCGCGTCGTTCGAACGATACCAACTTGGCGAATATCAGTTACGACAAAATTCAGGAATATGCCGACGTTGAACGGGGCAGAATCAAAACTGCAATAAGTTTGCTTGCATCGCTTGCTCTGGTTCACGTCGAACGTGTTCCGAGCAAAAGCAATGAGCTTGGGGTTGCCAATGCCTATCGAATCGTTGGAATCGAGCCTTACAGCCACATGGGAACTCGAGGCCGCAGGATGGATGAATTTAGTCTTGCCGGTACTCGGGAGTACTGAATTCTGTTGCCCAACAAATTTGACTAGCGTTATGGAACCAAAGAGTTCGCGAGAACAACGACGATATACGCCAAGGAAAATATGTCAAGCCTTACGACAAACGACAAGCAGATCCTCGAGAAATTGTTCCAGATGAGCGGAGGCTATGTTCTGAACTTCACCGACAGGACATTTGGTGAATTTTTCAGAGACGACATACAACTAGGCATTTTTGATGAGAAATACAAATATGCAAGTGGGTCTAAAGCCAACCGGATGCGCGGATTCTGGCAGGCCTCCAACGATGCTCTCGTTGCTAAATCAATCGACAGACTTATCGCCTATATCGATGGACAGATTCAGATCGGAAATTTGGAACAGAAAAACTTTCCGGACGAATTGATCCGGCGCGGCGAGCATATTGCTGCACGGCTGCTGGGATCTGCGGGTGCAGCCACCGCCATAAACGAGAAGGATTTCGTTGCGAAGGAATTTGGTCACATATCGGTTGATAAATTGAAGTTAGATCCGGCTATCATCGGGGTGCTCAACCAGAGGATCGACGAGATCCGGAGATGTTTAAATGTGGAAGCCGCGCTGGCGGTGATATTTCTTTGCGGTAGCACGCTAGAGGGCATACTGCTCGGAATTGCATGTACGAGGCCGAAGGAGTTCAATAAGTCAACTATGAGTCCGAAAGACATGGAAGGCAAGACCAGGCAATTTCACGATTGGACTCTGAGCGACTTTATCAACGTTGCTAGGGACTTGAAGTTGGTGGGCGAAGATGTCAAGAAATTCAGTCACGCATTGCGCGAATTCAGGAACTACATACATCCCTATCAGCAGATGTCGTCCAACTTCGATCCCGACAAGCATACCGCAAAGATCTGCTGGCAAGTCCTGCAAGCGGCGATTACTCAACTGTCTTGAACCTTCCAGGACTTTCGTCTATCAGGAGCGGCCTAGTCTGGACTCTGATTCCTCCGGTTCGCCGCGGGGGTTGTTTCGCTGAGATCGTCTTGATGCTGAGCCGGCGTTTACTTCTTACACCGTGAAACTGGCAGCCCGTCACTGTGACCTTATAGCTTGCGAAGGCTGAGGGAAATGGGCAGGCCGATGATGAACATGTGCACCAGAATGCCTTGTAACAGACCTCGGTACTGATAGGGGCCTGTGTAGTGGTATGCGCTGAGCGGCAGCACTATCAGGTTCATCACGAGGAAGATGGCGATGCCGTAAAAGAGGCCGCAGACCAGCCAATGGTCTTTGAGGAATCCGAGGCGGCGGCTGGAGAGACAGTAGATGGCGGCGGCTCCGAAGGCGATCGAGTAATGCAGGAGGACGCCGAGTATCCATGTGCCGGCTCCGCCGTGCCAGGCCTGCCTGCCGAGTAGCCCTCCGGCGATGACGCGCGGATTGCCGAGGCCGAAGGTGATGAAGGCGGCGGTCAGGTCGAAGGTGCCGGCCAGCGCGCCGCCTACCAGAATTGGGCGAAGCAGTTTGCCGGGTAACTCAGGGACGGAAATCGACGCAGAGCTCATGATGTCCACCGCTTGCAGGTTGGCTGGTTATCCCGCTGCCTTTGGCCCATCCGCGGCCTGATGTGCGGATGCTGCCTATAATATCGATATTGTTCATACATACAAGTTCATTGGGATGACTCGACTTCGGACTTAGGCGATGCTGACGATTCCTGGTGTGGATTGCCTGGGTGAGTGGGTCTGCTTCCCGGATTGGAAAAGGCATCCACAGAGGTACAACGAAGGATGTATTCAATCTGACCCGGTAGGCACCTATGTTTGTTACGCAGTTCGGTACGTGCAGACGGGGCCTGGTTGATAGCTCCGGTCTTGACGGAGAGCCTATGAGAAAGTCTGTTCGCCTATTGGTCGTTCCCGCCCTCGCCGTCCTTACCCAAGTTGCCTTCGCCTCCGATCCCGGGCCACAAACACCGCAGCCGGTGCCGCCGATCATTGCCCAACCGTACCCAGGACCTGTTGGGCCTAGTACCGGCCCTGTGGATCCGACGCCGACTGAGCCCCCCGTCGGCGGCTAGGACATTGCGATGCACATGGCGGCGTGGGACTACGTGTTATGGGTGACCGGGTTCAGTCTGAACCTGGGCGTGTTCTGTGTCCTGCTGCATAAGCGGCGGTACCGGAAATTTCCCTGGTTCACGCTGCTGATCGCGCAGGACGCAGTGCAAACCATCGTCCTGTTTTGCGTGCACAGATACCCGATCGCCAACTTTTACACCTATTGGAGCTTCGAGGCGCTGGATGCGCTTTTGCGCCTGCTCGTGCTCTACGAAGTGGCGCATGTGCTGCTTGCGCAATGCGGAATGAGCGTGTCGGGCGTGGCGCGGCGCTACTGGAGCTTTTTCGTCGTCCTGGCCGCGGTGCTTGCGGCGGCGGTGTGGTTGTCGCCGTCCAGCCCCTACCTGCCGGTACAGATTGCGCTGCGTATCGGACAGATGTCCTCGCTTTGCGTGGGCGGATTGACTTCCCTGCTGATACTGGCCACATTCTTCTTTGGGCTTCGCTTCCGGCTGCATGCTCAGGCCGTGCTCTATGGGCTGGCGCTCTACATGTTCGGCAAGGTGTGGGTGCAGACGCTGCTGCTGCTGCTGGGCAATCTGCAGCAGTGGTCGGCGCTGGAGGTCAGCCTGAAGCCGGTGTACCACATGACGCTGCTGATCTGGATCGCATGTCTCTGGTTCGAAGAGCCGGAGGTGAAGGCGACGCCGGAGCTGCAGCAACTGATGCGGCCCGGGATCGCCTAGCGAACGACGATTGCAGCCAGATAACTGCCCGGGAGTTGCTGCTGCGGCATCCTATGTCGCATGGAGTACCCACTTGCAACGCTTGGCACTGGGGCTGCCATTCTGGTCGCGGTGGCAGTGGAGAGGGTGGGATCCACGTGGATCCGGCGGCGCACCGCCTCGCGCGATCAATGCATCTGGTTAAAGAGCAACCTCCGCTTTTCGCTGACCCTGGCCTGCGGTGTGGTCATCGCGGTGCTGTGGTTCCGCCTTTCGCAGAATAAGGGAACGCTGTTCGGTATTCTCGGCGCGGGCCTGGCGATCGCTCTGCGTGAACCGCTTCTCAGCCTTGCGGGCCGGCTTTCGATCTGGGCCGGCAATCTCTACCGCGTGGGCGACCGCATTGAGTTCCAGACCATGGCTGGCGATGTGGTGCGAATCGGGATCTTCTACACACGCATGCTGGAGATCGGAAACTGGGTTCATGCCGATCAGGCGACCGGGCGGATCGTCCAGTTTCCCAATTCGCTGGTCTATCAGACTTCCATTTTCAATTACACGCAAAAGCTGCGATTCATCTGGGATGAGATCGCGCTGCCGGTGACCTACACAAGCGATGTTGCGGCGGCCCGTCAGATTATGGAGACGGCGGGACGCGAAGTGACCGAGGCGATGGTACGCCAGGCGCAAGCGGATATCACGAGCACCGACGACTCATCCCTGTTGCCGGACCTTCGCGTGGAGCCGGCAGTATTTACAGAGGTGACCTCGAACTATGTCTCGTTGACGCTGCGGTATGTGGTGGATCCGCGCCAGCGACGGCAGATGCGCTCCGATCTGTACAGTCGAATCTTCCGACTGGTCCGCGAGAACGAAAATGTGACGATTGGTTCAGACACTATGGACCTGACGGTACATTCGCCGGAGAAGAAGAGGCTGGCCGGGTGAACCCGTTCTGTTTTGTATTCTTTGCTTGAGAGCGCCACTGCGTTTCGAAGCTCGCGCGCTGCTTAACGCGGGAGCGCGATGCAATGGCGTATTCTGGCAATTCCCCAAAACATTCGCTGAGAAGGCTGAGACAACCCCATGTACAAAGCAAAAGCTTATTCGGTTAGCAGTGCCACATCGCCGTTTGCTTCCACCACGATCGCACGGCGCGATCCCACCGATACCGACGTGCAGATCGAAATTCTGTTCTGCGGCATCTGCCATTCGGACCTGCATCAGGCGCGCAATGAGTGGAGCGATGTGATGCCGACGGTGTACCCGTGCGTTCCCGGCCATGAGATTGTCGGGCGCGTGACGAAGGTGGGCTCGGCGGTGACGAAGTTCAAAGCGGGCGACCTGGCCGCGGTGGGCTGCATGGTGGATTCCGACGGCACGTGTCCGGAGTGCAAGGCGGGACTGGAGCAGTTCTGCCCGAACATGACGCTGACGTACAACTTCCCGGATAAGCATAGCGGCGGCGTGACGTATGGCGGCTACTCCGACAGCATTGTGGTGGATGAGCGGTTCGTGGTCCGCGTTCCGTCGAACCTCGATCTGGCTGGAACCGCGCCGCTGCTTTGCGCGGGCATCACGACCTACTCGCCGATGCGGCACTGGGGCGTGACCAAGGGCAAGAAGGTGGGCGTGGTGGGCCTGGGCGGGCTGGGCCACATGGGCGTGAAGTTTGCGCACGCGCTGGGCGCGCACGTGGTGGTCTTCACCACGTCACCGAACAAGAAAGATGACGCGCTGCGGCTTGGCGCGGATGAGGTTGTGATCTCGCGCAATGTGGACGAGATGGCGAAGCATGCCGGCAGCTTCGACTTTATCCTGGACGCGGTTGCCGCCAACCACGACGTGAACGCCTACATCAACCTGCTGCGGCGCGATGGCAACCTGGTCATGGTGGGTGCGCCGGACAAGCCACTTCCGGTATCCGTTTTCGGCCTGATCTTTGCGCGGCGCAGCTTTTCCGGCTCGCTGATCGGCGGCATCGCGGAGACGCAGGAGATGCTGGACTTCTGCGGCAAGAACAACATCACTTCCGATGTGGAAGTCATTCCGATCCAGAAGGTGAATGAAGCGTACGAGCGACTGCTGAAGTCGGATGTGAAGTACCGCTTCTCGATCGATATGGCTTCTCTGAAATCCGAGTAACGGCTGGGTAGTGAATGCTCGTCGAAGTGGAGAGAGCAGGTCTCTCCACTTCGCGCTTGCGGCGCTCCGGTCGAGACGAGGTTATGCTCGGCAAGCTGCTGTGCGCATCGGGAAAACCAGCGGGTTGTGCGGGCGAGGAGAGCACATGGAGATCACGAGAAGCGGCTCGCAGGCTTCCAGCAAAGGGCCGGCGGATTGGTTTACCGGCACGGTGCGGGTGGACCCGCTGTTTAGCGCGCCCGATCCTGCTCGTGTTGTCGGCGCGAGTGTAACGTTTGAGCCGGGCGCGCGAACGGCATGGCATACGCATCCGCTGGGCCAGACGCTGCTGGTGACGGCAGGAGCCGGACGCGCGCAGCGCTGGGGCGGTCCGGTGGAGGAGATCCGGCCGGGAGACGTGGTGTGGTTTGCGCCGGGCGAGAAGCATTGGCATGGCGCGGCGGCCACGACGGCGATGACGCATCTCGCCATTCAGGAGAAGCTGGATGGGAAGACGGTCGATTGGCTGGAGCAGGTGAGCGACGAGCAGTATCGGGGCTGATGCAGGCGTCACCTTAAACCGGCCGGGATGACGATGTATTTGCGAATATTTGCTAAGGCGCGGAAGACTCCGCTTGTCTCGGCGTCACCGGCGGCGAGGCCGTGCTTTTCCATTCTGTAGATCAGGGTGCGGCGGCTTATGTCGAGATAGCGCGCGGCCTGGGTCTGGTTTCCTTTGAACTTATCCAATGCGCGGCTGATCAGCTCGCGCTCGATCTCTTCGAGGCTGAGTCCTTCCTCAGGAAGGTTGGGCCAGAGGGCGGCGCTGGTGGCCGAGGGCGAGATGAGCTCTTCGGGCAGATCGTCGATAGTGATGAGATCGCCGGAGGAGAGGACCAGCAGGCGCTCGAGAATATTTTCAAGCTGGCGCACATTGCCCGGCCATGAGTACGAGATGAGCCGTTGCTGGACGTTGGGTGAGAGGCGAATCTCCGGCAGGCTGTGGCGCTTGCGGATGCGCTGCAACAGCGCCTCGATGAGTCCCGGGATATCTTCGCGGCGCTCGCGCAGCGGCGGAACCTTTAACGGGACGACGGCGAGGCGGTAATAGAGATCTTCGCGGAAGCCGCCGTCTTCCACCATGGCCGACAAGTCGCGGTGGGTGGCGGCGATGACGCGCACATCTACTTTGACCGGCGTGCTCTCGCCCAGCTTTGCGATTTCACCTTCCTGGAGAACGCGCAACAGCTTGACCTGCGTATTGAGTGGAAGCTCGCCGACTTCATCGAGAAAGAGCGTGCCTCCGTCGGCGGATTCGATGCGGCCGGATTTGCTGGTGAGCGCGCCGGTGAACGCGCCGCGCGCGTAGCCGAAGAGCTCTGATTCGACGAGGTCCGCGGGGATGGCGCCGCAGTTGATGGGCATGAAGGGGCGGCTGCTACGGCGGCTGTTGTGATGAATGGCGCGGGCGACGAGCTCCTTACCGGTGCCAGTCTCGCCAAGGATGAGAACGGTGGCGTCGCGTTGGGCAACGCGCGCGGCCTGGTCGAGCACGCGGAGCAGCGCCTTGGAGTTGCCGACGATGCCTTCGAAGCCGTAGTGGCGGTCGAGCGCGGAGCGGAGAGTGCGCACCTCTTCGATGAGGTTCTGCCGCTCCATGGCGCGATGGACGACGAGGACGAGCGCGTCGAAGTCAATAGGCTTGGTGACGTAGTCGTATGCGCCCATTTTCATCGCTTCCACGGCGGACTCAATCGTGCCGAAGGCGGTGATGACGATGACGGTGGTCTGCAGGCCTTCCTTTGAAATTCTCCTGAGCAGCTCGAGCCCGGTGGTGGGCATGCGGAGATCGGTGATGACGAGCTGCGGCTCGACTTGCTTCAGGACGGTCCATGCCTCATCGCCATCATGGGCGAGCGAGACCTGATAGCCGACCTCTTCAAGCTGCATCTTCATGACGCGGCGGAGACTGCTGTCGTCGTCGACGACGAGGATGCGGCTTGGCTTCATACGGTGGCTACTTTCGACTTCATCGCAATAGAGGATGAGGCGGGCAGATCCAGCCGGAAGGTTGTGCCGCGATCCGGATTGGGCCGGCACGCCAGTGTGCCGCCGTGCTGCGCCGCGATGTTGGCCGCGATGGCGAGACCGAGGCCAGTGCCGTTTTCACGCGTGGTGAAGAAGGGATCGAAGATCTGGTCGCGAGCTTCGGGAGCGATGCCGCAGCCGTTGTCGGAGACTTCCATCGAGAGCACGTCGCGAGAGAAGAAGCTGCGAATGGTGACGAGGCCGCCCTCGCCGGTGGCCTGCACGGCGTTGAGAATGAGATTGAGGAGGAGCTGCTTGATCTGCTCTGGATCGCACTCGATTTCGCGATCGCGCTCTGCGGCGCGGACTTCGAGCGTGACGTGCTGCTGGGCGGCGCTGTGCTGCGCGAGGGTGACGACGGAGTGGATGAGCTCGGCGGGTTCGGTGGATTGCATGCGCGGCAGGCGGGGACGCGCGAAATCGAGAAAGTTGGTGAGCAGCTTGTTGAGGCGCTGCGATTCTTTCGCGAGAATGTCCAGGCACTCTGCGCGGTCGCTTGCGGAGGCCTGCCCGCGCGAGAGGATGCCGGTGGCGCCGCTGATGCTGGCCAGAGGGTTGCGAATCTCGTGCGCAAGGCTGGCGGAGAGTTGGCCGGCAGCGGTGAGGCGTTCGGTCTTTTTTAAGTGCTCGATATTTTGCCGCAGCTCGATATAGACCTGCTCCAGCTCTGCCTTGGTATCTTCGACGCGCTTGCGCTGCATGCGCTCACGGTCGGAGAGGAGACCGGCAATGACACCGGCTGCGCCGAAGGTGCTGAGCTCGACGACCTGGTCCTGCGCATCGAGGGGCATGCGGAACCAGTGACGATAGATGGAGGGCGCCTGCAACACGACGGCGAGTAGAACAATTTTGAGCGCACCGCGCCAGCCAAAGAACATGCCGGCCAGCATGAACGGAAGAATGTTGAGGTGATGCAGGACGTTGTGCAGCACCTCAGCATGCGGCGGCGCGATCCAGGTAAAGACGGCGAGCGCAATGACCAAGGCCACGATCAGCACTGCTTTCGCGCGCGTGGACCGCAGGCTTGGTGGAAGTGGCGCCATGCCTTCATTTTCCCATGCAGGGCGCGGAGGACGGCTGAGCCAGTCCTGCAGGGTGACGGATGTGGACGCCGGAGACATCGCGAACACACTTGCAATTCAAGCGCCGGAATGCGGCGATGCGGAAAACTATTCGTCATGGGTGGACCCTTTGGCTCAACTGACTTGCTTGGAACACCCCCACCCTAGCCCGCGGCTAGAGTAGGGCACCCGATTTGCTTGCACCACGGACAAACGGCACCCGGGTCTGTCCCATACGGAACTACTGCTGTCCCTTATGGGACAGGTGGCGACGTAAGACGCGTGAGATGTGCGGATTTGCGCGGAATTTCGTTTGGCGCATGAATTGCCGTAAGCGATCGGGTGAGATGCCGTGCTCTTTTCCTTTTTCCGCTGCTTCTGCCCGGGTACGCGTTGCTTGCCCAGCCGGCGGCCCCGGATTCCGCCGCAATTTCTTCGGTCAGCGGATCGCGTCCGCAGAAGCATCTTGAGACGACGAACGAGGGACTTCCCGCGGCGCCTGCTCCACAAGCCGGAGCACAAACTATGCCGCCCGCGGCACACGGGCCGCGCATGGTTCTTACCCTGAGCGACGCGATTGCGATGGCGCAACGAAACAGTCCGCGCATTCATGAAGCGGCTGCGATGACGGAGCGTGCGCGTGCGGGAGCACTGACAGCGGGCGCCTACACGAATCCGAGCATTGAGGTGTACGAGGGCAACCAGTATTCAAGGCCGGTGGCAAACCCGGGCACACCGGGCCTGCTGCAGCACTATGCCGCGTCGCAGACGATTGAGATTCCGACAGAGCGGCGCGCGCGCAAGAAGGCGGCGCGGTTTGGCATCGAGGGCAGCCGGGCAGGAGAGCAAACGGTCGGGCTGACCGTGGTTGCCGATGCGAAGCAAGCTTTCTACAACGCGCTGCGGCAGCGGGAGGAGATCCAGCACAGCGAAGAGAATCTGCAACTGGTGGAGGACCTGCGGCGGCGCGTGGAGGTGGAGGTGCGGACGGGTGAGAAGGGGCGGCTGGAGCTGACGCGCGCTGAGGCGGAACTGGCGCGCGCGCGATTCCAGGTGCGCAGCGCTGAGCTGGAATATGCGAATGCAATTGCAAATTTGCGGGTGACGATTGCCGCGCCGGCGGATGCCAACCTGGACCCGCAGGGCGATTTCGAGCCGAGAACATTGCTGCTGCCCCTGGAGGATTTGCGGAAACAGGTGCTCGACACGCATCCGCTGATTGCGGAGTCGCACGCCAGCACGCAGGCGGCCGAGGCGACGCTGGAGCGCGAGCGCGCGCTGCGGATTCCGGCGCCGGTGGCGTTTGGTGAATTTGAGAACCAGCCCGACCTGCGCTTCTGGCGCGTGGGCGCGACGATAGCGATCCCGCTGTGGGACCGGAGACGCGGGCAGATCGCCGATGCGCGCGCTGCAATTTCGCAATCGAACGCGGTGCTGAACCAGCGGCAACTGGAGCTGGTTGCGGCGCTGGAGCGTGCGTACGAGCAGTACCAATTGGCGGACCAGCAGGCGACGTCGCTGGAGGCCGGCTCGCTGCGAGCCGCGGAGAGCGCTGTCGATGCTGCGAAAGCTGCGTACCGCTTTGGCGAGCGCGGCATCGTGGAAGTGCTGGACGCGCAACGCGTGCTGCAGAGTGTGCGCGGCGATCTACTGGATGCGCAGTTCGCGCGACAGTCCGCGATGGTGAATCTGGAAGCGCTGGGGGCGATTGCCCCGGCCGTGAGGCCTTGATGAAAATGTGCAACTCTTCCCTTCTCTTTTTGCCTGCTGCGCGCCGCACGCGTGCCGGAGGTTTGCTGCTGAGCTTTGCAGCGCTGATGATGCTGATGACTTCGGGCTGCAAGGCGAAGCAGGAAACGCCTGCCGCAGCGGCGCAGCAGATGAATGCAGGCGAGGTGGCGATTACGCCGGCGCTTGCGGAGAATCTGAAGTTCGGCACTCCGGAGCTGGCTGATGTGACCGGCACGCTGCAGGTGGCGGCGCACGTGGAGACGAATGCGAAGCACATTGCGCATGTCGGCTCTCCGGTGAAGGGACGCATTCTGAAGCTGCTGGTCTTTGAAGGGCAGCACGTGGCGGCAGGGACAGTTCTGGCCACGCTGCACAGCACCGATTTGTCCGACACGCAGTTTGCGTTGATCAAGTCAGCCTCGCAGCAGAGCCTTGCGGCGGCTGGAGAGAAGCGCGCGGAGCAGCTTGTGCAGGCGGATGTGATGGGGCGCGCGGAGCTGGAGCGGCGGCGGGCGGAGCTGCTGCAGGCGACCACGGAGGCGGAGTCGTATCACACGCAACTGCTGGGGCTGGGCATGACGGAGGCGCAGATCCGGCGGCTGGAGACGACGCACAAGCTGAGTGCGGACTATCCGATCGTTGCGCCGAAGACGGGAACGGTTCTGAAACGCGAGATCACGATTGGGCAGGTGGTGCAGCCGGCCGATCCGGCGTTCACGATTGCCGATCTTTCCAGCGTGTGGATTGTTGCGAACGTGCCGGAAGAAGATGCCGGCGAATTAAAGGAAGGCATGCAGGTGGAGGTGCGCATCCCGGCGCTGCCGAAGCAGACGATCACGGGGCGGCTCTCGTTTGTGTCGCCGATTGTCGATCCGGCGACGCGCACGGTGGAGGTGCACATGGATGTCGCGAATCCCAGGGGCCTGCTGAAACCGGATGAGCTGGCGAGCATGACCTTTACGGGGCAGACGGAGCGCAAGCTGACGGTGCCGAGCGCGGCAGTCGTCCGCGAGGAGAACAAGGATTATGTGTTCGTGCAGATCAGTCCGAAGAAGTTTGTACTGCGGGAGGTTTCCCTTGGCCAGGAAGAAGACGATCGCCGGGTGGTGCTGAGCGGCGTTCGTGCGGACGAACGCATTGTGACGGACGGCGCCTTCCACCTGAACAACCAGCGCAAGCAGAATGCGATCCGTGAGAGCGCGGGCGGGGGAGGCGAGTAGATGGTGCACGCGATCATAGCGGCGGCTCTGCGGCAGCGGCTGATCCTCGTCGTGGTAGCGCTGGTGCTGGTGGGCTTCGGCATCCATGCCGCGCAACATCTTTCGGTGGATGCGTTCCCGGATGTCACGAACATCCAGGTGCAGATCGCGACCGAGGCTGCAGGCAAGTCTCCGGAAGAGGTGGAGCGATTCGTCACGATTCCGATTGAGATTGCGATGACCGGGCTGCCGGGCATGACCGATATGCGCTCGCTGAACAAGCCGGGGCTGTCGCTGATCACGCTGGTGTTTTCGGATGACAGCAATTTGTATCGCGAGCGGCAGATGGTTTCCGAGCGGCTGGCGGAGCTGCGCGATCGCATGCCGGAGGGTGTGACGCCGGTGCTGGGACCGATTACAAATGCGCTGGGCGAGGTGTATCAGTACACGCTGGAGCTGCCGGGCGAGAGCGCGGAGAAGCATCCGCTGACGCGCGAAGAGCTGGTGCAGCGCCGCACGCTGGAGGACTGGGTGGTGCGGCCGCTGCTGCGCTCGATACCCGGCGTGGCGGAGATCAACTCGACGGGCGGGTTCGTCAAGCAGTATGAGACGCTGGTCGATCCGCAGAAGCTGCACTACTACAACCTGACCATCAATGATGTACGCGATGCGCTGTCGCGCAACAACGCCAATGCGGGCGGGGGCGTGCTGCCGCAGCATGCCGAGCAATACCTGATCCGCAGTGTCGGCCTGGTGCACGATCTGGATGACATCCGCAATATCGTGTTGAAGGAGACGAAGGGGACGCCGGTGTACATCCGCGATGTGGCGGAGGTGCGGCTGGGCACGGAAGTGCGCTACGGCGCGATGATGAAGAACGGCTACACCGAAGCGGTGGGCGGCGTGGTGCTGATGACCAGCGGCGGCAACGCGAAGGAGATCGTGAGCCGGGTGAAGGCGCGCGTGGCGGAGATCAACCGCAAACACATGATCCCCGGCGGGCTGCAGATTGTTCCTTACTACGACCGCTCGCAGCTTGTGGATGCGGCGATCCATACCGTGACCGAGGTGCTTGCGGAAGGCATCGTGTTTGTCGTCGTGATTCTGTTTCTGTTCCTCGGCGACCTGCGCTCCAGCCTGATTGTGAGCGCGAACCTTCTGCTGACACCGCTGCTGACCTTTCTGGTGATGAACCACGTTGGTCTTTCGGCGAACCTGATGTCATTGGGCGGGCTGGCGATTGCGATTGGGTTGATGGTGGATGGATCGGTGGTGGTGGTCGAGAATATCTTTGCCCGTCTGAGCCATGCGAGGCACGATCATCATCCTGAGGATCGCTTTGCCAAGCTGCACATCGTGCTCTCCGCAGTGCAGGAGGTGGCGACGCCGACGCTCTTCGGCGTGACCATCATCATCCTTGTCTTTCTGCCGCTGATGACGCTGGAGGGCATGGAAGGCAAGATGTTTGCGCCGCTCGCGTACACGATTGCCATCGCGCTGGGCATTTCGCTGGTGCTGTCGCTCACGCTGTCGCCGGTGCTCTCTTCGTATCTGCTGAAGGGCGGATCGGAGAAGGACACATGGCTGGTACGCGTGCTGCGCAGACCATACGACGGACTGCTGCACTGGACGCTGCATCATCGAAAGATCGCGGTCTCCGCCGTGGTGGTTCTGTTCTTCGGCTCACTCTGCCTGTTTCCGTTTCTCGGCACGTCGTTTATCCCGGAGATGCAGGAGGGCACGCTTTCGCCCAATGCAGACCGCGTGCCGAATATCTCGCTGGACGAGTCGCTGAAGATGGAGCGCGAGATGCAGCGGCTGATGCTGCAAGTGCCGGGCGTGGACAATGTGGTGTCGCGCGTGGGACGCGGCGAGTCGCCGGCTGACCCTGCCGGACCGAATGAGGCCGATGTGCTGGCCTCGCTGACGCCTTTCGATAAACGCCCACGCGGCATGACGCAGGAAGGGATCGCGAAGCAGATCCGCGACAAGCTGGCTGCGCTGCCCGGCATCAACCTGGTGATGTCGCAGCCGATCAGCGATCGCGTGGATGAAATGGTGTCTGGCGTGCGCGCGGATGTGGCGGTGATGCTTTATGGTGATGATCTTGACACGCTGGTGGAGAAGGCGAACGCGATTGCGAAGGTGGCGACGGGCATCCGCGGCACGCAGGATACGCGCGTGGATCGCGTGGGCGGCCAGCAGTATCTGACCATCGATATCAACCGCGGCGCAATTGCGCGCTACGGATTGAATGCGGCGGATGTGAACGACGTGATCGAGACGGCGATTGCCGGAAAGTCTGCGACGGATATTTACGAAGGCGAGCGCCGCTTCTCCGCCGTGGTGCGTCTGCCTGCCAATCTGCGCGACAGCGTGGAGGATATTCGCGAGTTGCAGATCAGCTCGCCGGACGGGCCGCGCATTCCGCTGAAAGACCTGGCGGCGGTGAGGGTGGTGGAAGGACCGGCGCTGATCAACCGGAGCATGGGGAAACGCCGCATCGTGGTCGGCCTCAACGTGCAGGACCGCGACCTGGGCGGGTATGTGAAGGAGCTGCAGGAGAAGGTGGAGCGGAAGGTCGCGCTGCCGCCGGGCTACTACATTGAGTGGGGCGGCCAGTTCCACAACATGGAGCGCGCGCTGAAGCACCTGATGATTATTGTTCCCATCACGATTGCGGCGATCTTCTTCCTGCTGTTTGTTCTCTTCCATTCGGTGCGCTTTGCTGCGCTGATCATTACGGTGCTTCCGCTGGCTTCGATCGGCGGCATCCTTGGCTTATTTCTCTCAGGCGAGTATCTGTCGGTACCGGCTTCGGTTGGCTTTATCGCGCTGTGGGGCATTGCGGTGCTGAATGGCGTGGTGCTGGTTTCCTATATTCGCAAGCTGCGCGAGGAAGGTATGTCGCAGATTGACGCAGTGCGGGAGGGTACGCGGCTGCGCTTCCGTCCGGTGATGATGACGGCGGCGGTGGCTGCTCTGGGCCTGGTGCCGTTCCTGTTTGCGAGCGGGCCGGGGTCGGAGATCCAGCGGCCGCTGGCGATTGTGGTGATCGGGGGGTTGGTGAGCTCGACGGCACTTACGCTGCTGCTGCTGCCTACGGTGTATGCCGTGTTCGAAGGCAAGGGGAAGGTGCACCCGCATTCGCATGCGCACTCACACTCGCATGGGGATGCTGTTCTGGCAAAGTAGCGCCAGCAAAAAGACAGGCCCACGCTGCCGCAGCAGGTGGACCTGTCCGTGCAGGTTGTGATCAGGGGATGGTTTCTGCGACGACTTCAACCTGCTGGCGGCGATTGGTGCCGGGCAGGTCGAGTGAGCCGAGGATGAGCGGCTTGCCGGGCACGAGAATGGCGGTGCTGTCGAGGGTGCTCTGGCGGAAGACCGGGTCCTGTACGCCGATTCCGGATTTTTCTTCCGCAACAGCTGATTGCGCGATCCGGGTGCGTAGGCGCGCGCCTTCTGCATAGTTGTCGAGCGTCGACTCGATCTCCAGTCCTATGTCCTGATATTGGACATTCGATTGCTGGGCCTCATTTGTCTGGGGATACACGCCAATGACGATAGGCACCTTGCTGCCCTGTTTGAGGTCTGACTTGCCACCGGAAGCAACGACGAGCGCGACCTGCTGTTTGCCCGCCGGCTGGCCATCGCCGGTCTCTGTGATGGTGTAGGTGAGGCGATAGACCTTCCGGGTGCGGTCAAGGTCGGTGAGGATCTTTTGCGCGAGCGCTATGTCGTCAGCCGAGCCGCGGATGGAGATAGCGCTTTGCGAGGGCACGTAAAAGAGCTTCGCATTGGGAAGCATGTTGCGCAGGTCGGTCTGGATGTCGTTGGCATCGTTTGCCTGGATGAGATTGTTGAGATAGAAGGTTTTATAGGTGAGCGAAACGGGCTTTTCGTTTGCGGAGGTGAGGTCGGCTAACTTCGCGGTCTGCGACTGAGCGTAGGCGTGGGTTGCGAACGGGACGGTCATCGAAGTAAGAAGCAGCAGTGTCGAAGTGAAGGCGGCTGCGCGGTTGCGAGTAGATTCCGGTGGTTCAGAGATTTGCGGCGTCATGTGTTACCTCACAGAGATGTGCGGACATAGAAGGGCTGTAGCCCGGAAAAATCCGATCCAGGCTGGTTACATTTGCGACGACGCTAAACAGGACGCTGCGGCTGGAATTTCGCTCGGATTATTTACGTTGGTGCTCGGAATATGTGCTGGCGGCGATTTCTAGAGTGCCGGGTTGCAGCATTGGTTGAGCGGCGCTTCGTGCCGATATGGAACGGAAGAACAGCAGATGCCGCTCGGCAAGCTCAGGGAAGGCGCTGCAGGCCTTCGAAGTTCAGGATGCAACTTGTCTATGAGCTAACAACTCTCCGACCTCGCGGGCTTTTGCGCCGTGTAGAGATACCGCGCAGCGGCAATGGCGGCGGCATTCGCGGTGGTGTCATCCGCACGCAGCAGATGAAAGCCTGCGTTCCGCATCAACTGCTCGTTATATCCGGGCGGCAACGCGAACCTGACGATAGACGTCGGCCGCGTAATTGCTGTACGCGTTGTCGTAGAGATCTACCGGTGCAGGCATACATGACCCCGGGAGGATAACTATAGGCGCGATCTGCGCCTGCATGACGAGGTTTGGCGGAAGGCGCAGCCGGATCTATTCGACGGGAACGACGCTGTAGTGGGGACGGCTGACGACGGGGCCGCCGGAGACCTGCGCTGCCTCGGCACTGTTGATGGTGAAGGCGTAGAGCTTCGCCGTGGTCTGGCGCGGCAGCAGAGAGGGCGGCTGCTGATAGGCGAAGAGCTTGTGCCAGCCGGCATGAAGCGCCTGCGCGAAGGAGATGCGCTCCGGTGCGGCGGCGTTCTCTACCAGGAACAAGGCGGAGGGAGCGAGCTCATCCGTCTTTGCGAAGAGCAGCGGATCGAAACGGTGAATCAGGCGACCGACGGTGAGATAGTCACCGAGATGCGCGGCCAGGAAAAGCGCGACGAAGGCCAGCGTGTACCAGGAATGCGCTGCGATGTGCGGGCGCATGGCGTCGACGTCCCACGCGCTGACCAGCACGATCATGACCAGGCCAAAGATTTGCGCCACGCTAGTGGATCTGGCTTTCATGAAACCCACTACTCCCAAAGAAGCTATGCGGGCCGGCTTGGGGGGGTGAGTGGGCCTGTGCAGTTGGTGTGGAAGGCCGGCAGGGGCAAGCCTGCGGCCTGAGAAGCGAAAGTGACCGGAGCGACCGGGACCGCGGCCAATGAGGAAGCCGCGGGCACAACCATGCAGAAAGAAACCGCCAATCGGCGCAACATCTAAGACCAGCTCCCTAAAGGGAATCAGGAGAATGTGAAAGGAGAGTATCTAATAAATCACTCAGGCACGCACATATTTTTTGTGGATTTGTAAGTTTTGGAGGATTTTTTCTGCCTGGTCAAAGCCGGAGATCAAATTATTTCCGATGCAGTGCTAAATCCTGCCTGCAAATTCTTGTCATTTATGTAACTGCGGAGTGGGTACATTCAGCGGAACTGGTAATTAGTACGGATGCAAACATCTGGATCTGTACATATCGCGGTTACTGATAACCAGCCAGTTACTAGCGCAGGCTGAGCGGTTCTGCCCCGACGATTTCAACGCGCGAGGCTGACTGCCATTGCTCGGCGTGGCGCCGCAGCCACCAGCACGGATCTTCACCGCCGTGGGGAAAGAGCGCCCGGACGCAGGACTGGTCTGTGATGCTCTGCTCGTCGGCTTTCATCCGATGATTCTTGAGGGGGGTGAGCAGGAGCTGCGTGACCTGCACGCTGCTGTAAGCCGTGCCATGAGGCACGCGGATGCGCCAGACCGCCCAGTCGCCGCACCAGAGCAGCAGGACGAGGGCGAGCAGCCAGAGCAGCGCGTCGGCCAGGTGCCGTTTCAGGCTGCGTAGCAGCATGGCTCCGGCTGAACGAGATTCAAAGCCTGGCGAAACCGTTCGCGCCCATTCCTCTGAGCCGACTCCGTTGTGCACGTAGAACAGGGCAGCCGGATCGTATTTCTTTTTTATTCTCGCGAGCCTCGGGTGGTTGTGCCCAATAGGATGCTGCAAACGCTGAAAGTAGTTCCTTCGGCAATAGCTCAGGGCGTGGGCAATCTTCGCATTCGCTCATCAGCGATGACAGGTTCTCTGTTACGGCTATTCGGCCTTCGCTACGTCGGGTTCGTGATTGGGAAGGCCTGGGTATGCCGGCCCTGACCGTCCGCAACGATCGCGAGTGCAAATGCGCTCAACACGTCGGGATTCATTGCTGTTTCTTTCGCGGCTTCGATGACGTCAGGTGGTGCGCCGGCCAGCCCTTTATTGAAGTGAAGCTGGACCTTGCTGTGGCGGGAAGCGGCAAATAATGCATCGGCCAATCGCCGTTGTGAATCGTCGCGCAGGAGCGATGCGGGCAGCCAAAGCGATTCAAAACCATAAATAACCCAGCCGACCTGACCGCCGTCTCCCGTCCACCAGACGTTGTTCGGGTTAGAGCCAGGGCGCGAGTCGGCGAGAAAGACATGTTGTTGATTCTCTTTGCGCCACTCCACGTCCCACCAGTGCCTTGCGGGCATGCTGCCGATCACTTGAGGTCCTGCGATACTGTAATCAGTCGGAGAGCGCGCCAACCAATCGAGGAAAGGCTGCCAAATTTGCCGCGATTGCGCCGTATCCAATCCAAGGGACACCATACTCATGTATAGCGAATTATCGGGCGAGACATGCACCTGCTCGCCCCAGTGGTCATTGAAGAGTGCATCCCGATAAAAACTTACGAAGTGCTGGATGAGACGTCGATAGGCTTCGTCTGACGTACTTTTGATCGTGAAGATGGCACCGCCGGCGAACTCCGGCAGCTCATGCACGCGCAATGTCAATTTGCTATCACGGCGAAGCTGCCGCCTCCGCCGCCTTTCAACGCCCAGAACAGGTCGGGATTCGTGCAGGCATTCGCGATGCGAATCTTGCCGTCGGCGGTAATAACTTCCGCTTCCAGCAAACCTGCGGCTGCGAGCCCGTAGTGTTTGGAGAAGCTTCCGAAACCGCCACTCTGAATGAGCCCGGCAACGCCGACGGTGGTGCAACCGCCGCCTTGCACGTACGCGCGCCTCTGGTTGTAACAGCTTCGTAAGCCTGCATCCAAATTGCACCTGCGCCGAGTGTGACTGCCCGCTGGGGAACATGAGATGCTTTGCATCCCTGCGGAACGAAATCCGCGTGCATCGTGATGTCGTGCATGGGGCGCGTCGAGATCAGCAGCGAATCGGCTGCGTTCGATGTGCCCTGATAGCTGTGACCGCCGCCTTTGATGACAAGGCGCAAATTGTGCTCGCGTGCAAAGTTGACGGCCGCGGCAATGTCCTGGGCATTTCTTGCAGCTACCGCGTAGACGCTTGGCTTTGTGACCCAGCGTCGACCCAACCCAGGGTCTGCGTGAGACCGGGCTGATCGCGAATGTAGTAGGGATTTTTGAGGTTTTCGAAGAGTGCCTTGCATTCCGCGCTGTCCGGCGCCGATGTGCAGGCGGTAAGCGGAAACTCGACAGGAATCAGATTGCCGCCGACAGCATCCTTGAGCTGCTTCCATGCCGCTGTTGAAGGCCAGCCAGCGTCAGCTGGCCGTAGACGACGCGAGACGGAACTCCAAGATGATCCAGCCGGAGATAGTGGCAAGAGTAGCGCTGCCCCGGACATCTTGAGAAACGCTCTGCGATCACACTCACTGCCGCTGCCTCCCTGCGCATCACTGTTTCCAGATCCAATACGCATAAGGGCGACGCAGCGTTCCAAACCGCTTGGACGCTGGAAACTCGACCTAGAAAATTTTGACGTGGAAGGTCAGGTATTTCTTGGGATTTTCGCGGATGTGCGTCACCAGGTTGCGGCTCTCGCTCAGCATCGCATCGGCATTGTTGTAGAGCGAAGGGTTCACCACTAACTGACCGAGGGTGCCCTGGCCGCTGTTGATCTTGCCGATGATCGCGTCCAGATTCTCGACCGTGTCGCGGAATTTGGCCTGGAATTGGGGGTCCTTGGCCAGCATGCCGAGGGTGCCCTTGCCCTGGTTGATCTCGGCCATCAGGGCGTTGGCGTGGGTCACGGTCTGGTTCAGATTGTCGTAAAGGGTCTTGTCCTTGAGCAGCTTGCCGACGGTGCCCTGGCCGTTATCGATCTCGGCTGTGATGTGATCCAGACGCGCGGTGGTGTCGTTGAGGTGGTTATAGAGAGTGTCGTCATTGAGCAGCTTGCCGATGGTGCCCTTGCCCTGGCTCAGGTTGGTGCTCAATTTGGCGAGTTCGTTCACGGTGGCATTCGCCCGGTTGTAGAGGGTCGGATCATTGATGAGCTGCCCGACCGAACCCTTGCCGGTGTTGAGGGAGTCGACCAGGCTGTCGAGCTTGGCCAGGATGGTGTTGACCTGCTCGATGGTGCCCTGGCTGGACTTGATGACGTCGGAGAGGTTCGGGCTTTCGCTCGTGCTCAGCTCGTCGTTGTTCTTCACCGCCGGGCCGATTGCGTGTTTGGAGTCGATATTGACTACAGTGTCGCCCAGCACGCCGATGGTATCGAGGCTGGTCTTCGAGTCCTGGTGCACATCGGAGGTGTACTGCTTGCTGACCTTCATGATGACTTCAACCGGGGTCAGCTTGCGATCGGGCGCGATGCGGATGGATTTGACGTTGCCGATGGTAACGCCTTCAAGATTGACCGGCGCGCCAACCTTGAGGCCGGCAGAGTTCTCGAAGTAGGAGCGGAGCGTGATCTTGCCGGCGAAGAGGCCGCCCGTACTGCCGGACATGAGAAAAATGAGCGCCGTCAGCGCGGCAAGCGCAACGATCACCAGCACTCCGACCTTCAGTTGTGACCACTGCACTTCCTGTTGACTGGGCACGACACCTCGCTGGTCATTCCCCGAAGCAGGACCCTCGGATAAGGCACAACAATACTCACGATGAGAGTACCAAAACGGCTCTCGAAAGAACCGATGAAAGACACTTCACTGCTTGGATGATGCGAGGCGACCCGCCGTCGCGGCGATGTCAGCTTTCCAGAATCACCATTGCCCAGGACTGTGTTCCGGTGTGGGTGATGGAGAGCGAGCTGTTCCGGACGCCCATCTGCCCGGCGATTTCCGCGGCCCGGCCGTGCAGCAGGAGCAGCGGGCGCCCATGCGGCTCGCGGCCTATCTCGATCTCCCGCCAGGTCACGCCGAAGCCGATGCCGGTTCCCAACGCCTTGGCTGCCGCCTCCTTTGCTGCAAAGCGCGCGGCGAAGCTCTCAGCCGCGTTGCGGCGCTTGCGCTGGCAGTAGGCGATCTCCCCGGCGGTGTAGACGCGGTTGAGGAAATGGCTGCCGTAGCGCTCGACGGAGCGAGCGATGCGGTCAATGTCGATGACATCAATGCCGGTGCCGACAATCACGGGTGCAGCCCTCCTTTGCGCATCAGCCGGCCTCCACCAGGCCATAGCGCCGCTGCCATGCCTGCTTGAGGCGGGCGGCGACGACAGAGCGTTCGGCTTCCGTGGCTTCTGCTCCGCCGCTGGCGACAAATGCCGACGCCTCGCGCTTGGCCAGCTCCAGCAGCTCGCGATCGCGGACCAGGTTCGCGATGCGGAAGTCCGGCAGCCCGGCCTGGCGCGTGCCGAAGAACTCGCCCGGCCCGCGGAGCTGCAGGTCCAGCTCGGCCAGCTCGAAGCCGTCCTGCGTGCGGACCATGGCGTCCAACCGCTGTTCGGCTTCGGGTGAAACCTTGCCGCCGGTCATGAGGATGCAGTAGCTCTTCGCGCTGCCGCGCCCGACACGGCCGCGCAACTGGTGGAGCTGGGCGAGCCCGAAGCGCTCCGCGTGTTCGATCACCATCACGGTTGCGTTTGGCACGTCCACGCCGACTTCGATGACGGTGGTGGAGACGAGCACATCCAGCTCGCCGCGCTGAAAGCGGCGCATCACGATCTCCTTGTCATCCGCGCTGAGGCGGCCATGCAGCAGGCCGAGGCGCAGGCCCTGCAGCGCGCCGTCGCGGAGCTCTTCATACATCTGGGTGGCAGCCTTGAGCGTGGGACGTTCGAACAGGGAGGGCGTCCTGGCGCCCTTTTTTGTACGCTGTGCGGCGGGTTTTGCGGGCTCCTCTTCCTGCGGGGCAGGAAAATCCAGCTCCGGCTGGTCGTCGCTGGGGCCTTCGATGACGGGATAGACGATATACGCCTGGCGGCCGGCGGAGACGTGCTTGCGCACGAACTGCCAGACTTCGTCCGCGCGATCATCGCTGCCGCGCCGCGTGACGATAGGCGTGCGGCCGGGCGGCAGTTCGTCCAGGATGCTGAGATCAAGGTCGCCATAGAGCGAGAGCGCAAGGGTGCGCGGGATGGGCGTTGCCGTCATGACCAGCACGTCCGGCTCGCCCTGGCCGGGTTTCTTCATCAGGCGGAAGCGCTGCATCACGCCGAAGCGATGCTGCTCGTCCACAACGACGAGGCCGAGCCGATCGAACTCCACCTTCTCTTCGATCAGGGCATGCGTGCCGATGATGAGATCGGCCTCGCCACGCGCGATGCGTCCGCGGGCCGCGCGCTTGTGATGCAGATCGAGCGAGCCGGTGAGCAGGGTGATGCGGTAGTCGCGCGTTGCGCGCTCCAGCAGCTTGCGCGCGCCAAGGTAGTGCTGCGTGGCAAGGATTTCCGTGGGCGCCATCAGCGCGGCCTGGTAGCCGTTCTCGATCGCGATGAGCATCGCCTGCAGCGCGACGATGGTCTTGCCGGAGCCGACATCGCCCTGGAGCAGACGGCGCATGGGGCTGGGGTGCTTCATGTCCTCGACGATTTCGCCGAGGGCGCGCTTCTGCGCTTTTGTGGGATGAAACGGCAGCACCTCGCGGAGCGCGGCGCGCACCTGCTCGTTTGGAGCGAAGGCGATGCCGGCGCGCTCGCGAGCTTTGCGGCGCTTGATTTCGAGACCGAGCTCGAGAAAGAACAGCTCTTCGAAGATGAGACGGCGATGCGCGGGCGTGCGGGCACTCTGGAGCTGGGCCAGGGGAACGCCGGCATCCGGGAAATGCACCTGCTGCAGTGACGTATCGCGCGAAGGCATGCTCAGACGTTCCAGGATGGCGGCGGGCAGCGTCTCCGGAATGCGGCCGCGCAGCTCGCCGAGTAGCGTGAAGAGCTGGCGGCGCAGCCAGCGCGCGCCGAGCTTGGTGCCGCCGAGAGTCTCATAGATGGGCGTGATGCGTCCCATCTCCAGGCTGGAGAACTCGTCGGTGGCCTCGGGCAGGATTTCAAACTGCGGCTGGATCATTTTGAAGCCGCGCGACGAGCGGGACGCTTCCACCCTGCCGAAGACCGCGACCGTCTGCCCGGGCTGGAAGCGATCCTTGAGGTAGGTGCCGCGGAACCAGATGCATTTGAGCGAGCCGGTGCCCTGGCCCAGCGTCATCTCGAAGATCGGCATGGCGCGCGTGCGCAAGAGGACCGAGCCGCGGACTTCGCCGATAACGCTGGCGGTTTCGCCTGCGACCAGCTCATGCAGCGCGCGCGGATTGGCGCGATCCTCATAGCGGAACGGGAGATGATAGAGCAGGTCTTCGGCGGTGCTGATGCCTTTTTCCGTGAGCGATTCCGCAATGCGCGGGCCAATCCCCTTGATGAACTGAACGGGCGTATCGATCGCAAGCACGCTCTGATGCTAACAGTGAGAATCAGACTGCTACACTGCGATTCCACGGCATGGATGAGATGACGCAGCGCGAGCAGAGCCGGCAAAGACGACTGATGCTGCGCGTGGTGCCGCCGCTGGTGGCGGTGCTGCTTCGCCTGCTCGGAGCGACGCTGCGATACGAAGAGATTTGCGAAGACGGCGGAGAGCCAGACCGGCGGGATGGCGCGAGCGTCTGGTGCTTCTGGCATCGCTGCCTGCTGCCAGCGGCCTGCTTTTTTCATGGGCGGCCGCGGACGGTGCTGCTGATCAGCGCGAGCTTTGACGGCGAGCTGATCGCGCGCACGATCGAGCGGCTGGGCTACGAGACGGTGCGCGGATCGAGCTCGCGCGCGGGCTCCAGCGGATTGCGGGCCCTGGCGCGTGCGGTTGGTGAGGGAGCGACCGCGGTGATCCCCGGCGATGGACCGCGCGGGCCGCGCTACCTGCTGAAGCCGGGTGTGACCAAGCTGGCGCAGTTGACCGCGCTGCCGGTGCACAGCTTTTACCTGCTGCCCGCGCGCGCGTGGGTGCTGCGCTCGTGGGATGCACTGTTGGTGCCCAAGCCGTTTTCGCGCGTGGTGATGGTGTGGGGGCGTCCGGTTGCGCCGCCGGAGTCCGATGATTCCGGCGAAGAGGCGCGGCTTGCGGTGGAGGCGACACTGGAGCGCTTGCGGGTGCTGGCGGAAGGCCACTTCGCCAAATCGAACTAGAATCGCCTAGTGCTTGTTTCCGACTTTGACTTCGATTTGCCCGAGGAGCTGATTGCGCAGGAGCCGCCGAAGGAGCGCGGCGATTCGCGCATGCTGCTGCTGGATCGCAGGACCGGCGCGTGGCGAGACGAGGCCTTCCGGAATTTCCCGAAGCAGTTGCGCGCCGGAGATGTGCTGGTGCTGAACGATTCGCGCGTGATTCCCGCGCGCCTGTTTGGCACTCGAACCCGGCGAGCGGACGAGGCGGAGCCCGCGCCGGGGCGCATGGAAGTCTTGCTGACGGAACAAATCGACGCGTGGGAGTGGAACGCGCTGGTGAAGCCGGGACGCAAGCTGCGCGTGGGCGATGGGATCGAGTTTGCCGGCGGAGCAGAAGATACGAGCCTTCACGCGGAAGTGATCGCGACGGGAGAACGCGGCGAGAGAACGCTGCGCTTCTCGCCAGTGGCGGATTTTGAACGCCGGCTGGATGCGCTTGGGCATATGCCGCTGCCGCCGTATATCCATCGCGCGGATCGGCCGCTGGATCGCGAGCGCTACCAGACGGTCTATGCGGCGCGACGCGGATCGGCAGCCGCACCGACCGCGGGCCTGCACTTTACGCCGGAGGTGCTGGCGCAGATTCGCGCGGCTGGCGTGGATATTTGCACGATCACGCTGCACGTGGGGCTGGGAACATTTCAGCCGGTACGCGTTGCGGAGACGGCTGCGATCCGGCTGCACAGCGAGCGCTATGAGATTTCCGCAGCATGCGCGGAGCGGATCAACGCAGGCACGCGAGCGGGGCGGACGTGTCATCGCCGCGGGCACAACGACCGTCCGCACGCTGGAGCACTGCGCGTCCTTATCGGACGATGGAAAGCTGCACCCGCACAGCGGGTCTACAGACATCTTCATCTCGCCCGGCTTTCGCTTTCGCGCGGTGGATGCGCTGCTGACGAATTTCCATTTGCCGCAGTCGACGCTGCTGATGCTGGTGGCCGCCTTTGCCGGGCGCGACACTATACTTGCGGCCTATCGCCATGCCGTAGAAGCCCGCTACAGATTTTTCTCCTACGGCGATTGCATGTTCATCTCATAACCAGGACCTTCATGCCGACTACTGAAACCAAGCCGCCCATCTTCCTGCTGGACTCGATGTCCTTCATCTTCCGCGCGTATCACGCGATGCAGCGGTCGCGGCCCATGTCCACACGCAGCGGCGTGCCCACGGCGGCGACCTACGTCTTCGTGAACATGATCAACAAGCTGCGCAAGGATTTTTCGCCGCACTACTTCGCGGCCATCTTCGACACGATGACACCGGTCTTTCGCGATGAGCGCGCCAAGGCGATGACTAATGTGCGCAAGTTCAACATCAAGACGCAGCAGTTCGATGAAGTGGCCTACGAGGGCTACAAAGCGAATCGCACCGAGATGCCGCCTGACCTGGTGCAGCAGATCCCGTACATCCGCCGCGCGCTGGAGGCGTTTCGCATCCCGATCATTCAGTATGAGGGGTTCGAAGCGGATGACGTGATCGGCACGCTGTCGCACAAGGCGGAGCTTGCCGGGCACAAGGTATACATCGTCTCGAACGACAAAGACATGCTGCAGCTTGTGACCGATCATGTGCTGGTGCTGAATCCGGCGAAGGATAATCTGGTGCTGGATCGCGCCGCCGTGGAGCAGACGCTGGGCGTGCCGCCGGAGCGGGTGATCGATGTGATGGCGCTGCGCGGCGACTCCATCGACAACATTCCGGGTGCGCCAGGAATCGGCGACAAGGGCTCCGTAGAGCTGATCCAGCAGTTCGGATCGCTGGACGCAGTGCTCGATCGTGCCGCGGAAGTGAAACGAAAGAGCTATCGCGAATCGTTGCAGAACAATCGCGACAACATCCTGTTGAGCAAGGAGCTGGTGACCGTCCACTGCAGCGTTCCGGTGGAACTGGAGCTGGAGCGCATGCAGACGCAGGAGCCGGAGGTCGCCGCGGCGCGCGCTCTCTTCAATGAGCTGGAGTTCACGACGCTGCTGAAGGAGCTTGCGCCGTCGATCGATGCCACGCGCGCGGAGCTGTTCGTTGCGCCGGCGGAAGAGGAGTGCGCCAGGTTCTTCTCCGCAGCGCGTGCTGGATTTGCGATTGCGGTGGATGTGACCTTTCTGGAAGCGCTGACCGAACAGGTGAGCGAATCGCAGACGGAGGCGGTGGAAGAAGAAGCGCCGATGCTGCAGAACCTTTCGCTGCTGGATGCCGTGGAAGAAGCGGAGCGCAAGGAGGCCGTAGCGGAGCGGGAGCACTTCGTCGCTGTTTCTGCCGAGGAAGGACGCGCATTGCGGCTGTCGCTTACTTCGGCGGATGGCGCGCGGATTAAGACGCTGCTGGAAGATGCATCGGTGCCGAAGATAGTGCACGACCTGAAGGCGACGATGCGCACGCTGGAGGCGCACGGCATCACGATGGCGGGCGTGCGCGATGACCTGATGCTCTACTCCTATCTCATCAATCCGACACATGCGACGCATCGGCTTGCAGATGTGGTGGCGCGCTTCACGAGCTCTCCGCTATCGGAAACAGGCGACAAGCATCTGCCGGAGCAAGCGGCCGCAATCCGCGCGCTGGCTACGACCATGCGGGCGGATGTGGAGGCGATTCGTGGCCTGGAGGTGTACGAGACGATCGACCTGCCGTTGGTGCCGGTGCTGCTGAGCATGGAGCGCGCGGGCGTTCGGGTGGACGTGAGCGTGCTGGGCGGGCTGGCGAAGAGCCTGGATGCGGAAATGTCACAGGTGAGCGAACAAATCTTCGAGCAGGCTGGCCAGCGCTTCAACCTGAATTCGCCGAAGCAGCTTGGCGATGTGCTGTTCAATAAGATGAACCTGCCCAAGCCGCTGAAGTACGGCAAGGGCAAGGTGATCTCGACGGCGCAGGATGTGCTGGAGGAGCTGGCGGTCCATCATCCAGTGCCGGCGCAGGTGCTGGCATACCGGCAGCTTGCAAAACTCAAGTCGAACTATGTCGATTCGCTGCCGCTGCTCGCGGACGGCGAGGGGCGCGTGCACACCACGTTCAACCAGGTGGGTACGGCGACGGGGCGATTGTCCTCGACGAATCCCAACCTACAAAACATCCCGATCAAGACGGAGAAGGGCCGCGAGATTCGCGCGGCATTCATCGCCGCGCCGGGGCATGTGCTGCTCTCGGCGGACTACTCGCAGATCGAGCTGCGGCTGATGGCGCACTTCTCTGAAGATCCGCTGTTCATGCAGGCGTATCGCACGGGACTCGACATTCATACGCTGACGGCTTCCGAGGTGTTCGGCGTGCCGGCAACCTCTATGAGTAAAGAGACGCGCAACCGGGCCAAGGCGGTGAACTTCGGGATTGTGTACGGCATCTCGCCGTTCGGGCTGGCCGCGAATCTGAATATCCCGCAGTCGGAAGCGAAGCTATATATCGAGAGATATTTCGAGCGGTATGCCGGAGTGCGGAAATACATCGATCGCGTGCTGGAAGAGACGCGGACCACCCAACAGGTGCGCACGCTCTTTGGCCGGGTGCGGCCGATTCCGGATATTCAGAGCCGCAATCCAAACCTGCGCGGATTTGCCGAGCGTACCGCGGTGAACACACCGCTGCAGGGTACGGCGGCAGACATGATCAAGATCGCGATGATCCGCATCGATCGCAAGCTGCGCGAACAGAAGCTACAGGCAAACATGACACTGCAGGTTCACGACGAGCTGCTGTTCGACGTGCCGGAGGATGAGGTGGATGCAGTGCGCACCCTGGTGCGTCACGAGATGGAGAACGTGATCGAGCTGAAGGTGCCGATCGTGGCCGATGTGGGTGTCGGACAGAACTGGCGGGATCTGAAAGGCTAGACGGTTCAGAAATGCTGTGAGGTCATCCGCAGCCGTTCCAGTATTTCTCGCTTCGGCAAATGCGGAGAGCGCTACTGCAGCTGACCTGCCGGCCGCCCGGTCGCCTCAAATGCATTCTCTGTGTTCTGAAGAGATGTCCAGCCGGACCATTCTGTACTGCTGCCGGTGCACTCAGCCTGCACTGCGATGTGAGTCACCTCGCGAGCTACATTATCGGGGATGTCGACAGACGCGCTTCTGCGGACGATGCCCGTATCGCCGGCCCCGCTCCTGCCGCCGATGCTGATCTCGTCTGTTTCGACGATGTAGAGTTTCACCAAAGGATCGTGCGCCGCATCGCAACCACCGCGCAGCGGATGGATGCAGCCCTTGCTGAGCGTGATGGAAAGCCGTCCTTTCGGACCTGCCTGCGTGGAATCTGTCTCCAACTCGAAAGTGAGGCTGAGCCATTTCGTTGCCGGATTCAATGCAGCGGAGCCGCGCACCCAGCTCTCCGGACTGGCACCGCAATAAGTCGTCGCCTGCAGTCCGTGGTCCTGCCCATCGTGGCGACCGTCGTGTGGCGCGACATACGTTCCAGCGCCAAGGATGAGCGGCGTGTGTTCCTGCGCACCGGCGGAGAGGCAGCAGATCGCCAGCAGCATGGCACAACGGCAGGACATGCACTCGATGGTACGGACAGACCCCAACCGCACCAATGCCGCTTTCCGGTGAGGCGGCCTGAACTACGCAAGCGCAGCAACCAAACTAAGCGCCCAGCGTGCTGCGGATGGCCTCGGCGATGCGTTCGGCGTGCTTCTCCATCTCCTCGCGCGATTCGGCTTCGATCATGACGCGCGCCAGCGCTTCCGTGCCGCTGTAGCGTACAACCACGCGTCCTTTGCCTTGCAGTGCGGACTCAGCTTCCTGGATGCGATCGCGCACTTCGGGAATCTGCTCCAGCGGCTGCTTCTCTCGCACGCGCACATTCACGATGACCTGCGGAAAGACTTTGAGATCGGCGACGAGCTGGTGCAGCGGCTTGCCGGAGCGCTGCACGATGTCGAGCACCAGCAGTGCGGTAAGGAGTCCATCGCCGGTGGTGCTGTGCGAGGGGAAGAGGATGTGCCCGGATTGCTCGCCGCCCAGCATGGCGTTGTGCTGGCGCATCATCTGCAGGACGTATTTGTCGCCAACCGGCGCGCGCAGCATGCGGATATTGTCCGTGCCAAGCGCCGCTTCAAGGCCCATGTTGGACATGGTGGTGGCGACGACGGTGTTGTCGCGGAGCGCGCCGCGCGCCTGCAGATCGCGCGCGGCCAGCAGCAGGACGGCGTCGCCGTTCACGACCTTGCCGTTTGCATCCGCGAAGAGCGCACGGTCGGCATCGCCATCGAGCGTGATGCCGATATCTGCTTTGCGCGCGGTGGTCTCTGCGGCAACAATCTCCGGGTGCAGCGCGCCGCAGTGCTCGTTGATATTGCGGCCATCCGGATCGGAGTGCGTGAGATGCAGCGTGCCGCCGAGTGTCGCGAAGAGCTCGGGCGCGATGGCGGATGCAGCGCCGTTGGCGCAATCGAGGACTACGCGGCTGCCATTCAGACTCAGCCCGGGCACCACCTGCCGCAGGAAGGCTTCGTAGTCCAGGCGATAGCGGGCCTGCGGCGCTAGCGCGGGCGTGACCGTTCCAGGAGCGAAGGAAGCATCGGTGAGCCGGCGGAAGATTTCTTCTTCGATCTCGAGCTCCTGCTCGTCGGGCAATTTGTAACCGTCGCCGCCGAATACTTTGATGCCGTTGTCCTGCCACGGATTGTGCGATGCGGAGATGACGACGCCCGCGCTGAATCCGTGCTTGCGCGCCAGAAAGGCAACGCCAGGGGTTGTGATGACGCCGGCGCTTTCCACGGCGGCACCGCCCTCGCACAGGCCGGCGGCCAAGATGGCGCTGATCCACGTGCTCGATTCGCGCGTGTCCATACCCAACACGACGCGAGGTTGTCCATCGTGCCGGCTTAGCGTGTGGGCCAGGGCGAGGCCGACTGCGTAGATCGTGCGACGGTCAAGCGGAGGCTCGCCGGCCACAGCGCGGATTCCATCGGTTCCAAAAAGCTTTCTCATATCCCGTCTTCTGTATGTACTGCCGTACTGGTGACCGTGCCTCGTCGAAGCCGGGTCTTCAGAGTTTGACCCGGGTTGACGGCAGAACTCTCGCGCAAAAGCTGACCCGTCTCAGTAAATGTGAGGCTGTAGCCGCGATCGAGGACCGCGAGCGGCGAGAGCGCGGCCAGGCGGCCATCAAGCGCTTTACGAGTTGCGGCGGCACGTTCGAGGGAGGCGGCCATGGCGCGCTCGCTATGCGCCTGCAGATGGTCGACAGTCTGGCGCAGGCGCTGGCAGCGATGCGAAGGCGAGCGCTGGAGGAGCAGGCCGGAAAGCGATTCGGCTGCGCGATGTGCGGCGAGCAGCCGCTGCTGCAATGCGCGATGCAATCGTTCGGTAGCGCGAGCGCAGTGCTCGCGGCGCGCCCCCAGGGCCTGGAAGCTGCTCTGCTGCAGCAGGCGCGCATGCAACTGCTGGAGGCTGTCGGCCTTGGCGCGCAGCAGCACCTGCCATGCACCGGCGAGCCGGAATTGCTGCTCATCCACACGCTGCTGGGCGCGATCCAGTTGGCGGCGGAGGCGGGCAATCGTAGCCTCCGGCGAGACGCCGGCGAAGCGGCGCTCTGCCACCGCGATGTTGTAGCGGCAGGAGCGCAGAAGACGCGCATCGAGGGCGTCGATACGCTCTTTGACACCCTGCTGCAGGGCGGTCAGCAGCTCTGCGGCCGCGGATGGCGTTGGCGCGCGCAGGTCGGCGACGAAATCGGCGATGGTGAAGTCCGTCTCATGGCCAACGGCGGAGACGACGGGGATTTCCGAAGCTGCGATGGCGCGCGCAAGTGTCTCCGCATTGAATGGAGCAAGATCTTCGGGCGAGCCGCCGCCACGTGCAACCACGATCGCATCGACGTTCTTCGCGCGATTGAACCAGGCGATCCCCGCGGCGATTTCGCCGGCTGCCTGCTCGCCCTGGACGGTGGCGGGGTAGAGCAACACGTCCAGGCCTGCATGGCGCCGGCCCACGATGTTGAGGAAATCGTGGATCACCGCGCCCGATGAAGAGGTCACGATGCCGATGCATCGCGGATAGGGCGGCAGCGCGCGTTTACGCGAGGCATCGAACAGGCCCTCCTGCTGCAGCTTCTGCTTCAGTTGCTCAAAGGCGATCTGCAGCGATCCTGCGCCGACCGGCTCCAGCGTTTCGGCGATCAGTTGAAGCTGTCCGCGATCTTCGTAGATGGAGATGCGGCCGCGCACGAGCACGTGCAGAGCGGCTTCAGGGCGGAAGCGGAGGAGGCTCGCCTGCCTGCGGAAGAGGACGACGGGAAGCTGCCCGTACTCGTCCTTCAGCGTGAAATAGAGATGTCCGGAGGCGGCGCTGCGCAGGCCAGAGATTTCGCCTTCCACCCAGCAGTCGGGATAGGTGCGCTCGATGTGGCCGCGGATTTCGGTGACAAGCGCGCCCACGCTCCAGATGCGGCGCGACTCAGTTTTCCGCTCCGTTGGAAAGAAAAATCCTAGCTGCTGCTCTGCAGATTGCTGGCGGGAATCGTCGTCTTCTGAAAGCAGGTGTGCCAAATGATGAGTCTACACCGGCTCACCAGAGGGTCTAGGCGCGGCGCTTGCCTGCGTCTTTTGATTTGGCCTCGATCATCTGGTGAAGCTGATCGATGATTCGCTGCAAGGCATCGAGATCGAATGTCTGGATGGGCGCATCTGCTTCGAGCATCACTTCGACGCGGCGGGCGAGATTTGTACCTTCGGGAAGTCCGAAGGTGCCGAGAATGCCGGCCAGCTTGTGGGCCGCATCTCCGCCGGCACGGCGTGCTTTTTTGTCGGCGGGATTCGTGCGCAGTACGCGGTGCGTGGTGCGGAGGACATCCAAGCGATCACTGATTGTCTGCCTGCTGCGTGCCCACAATGTGGCCAGCAGGTCGTGAAGCTTGCCGGTTACTTCTTCAGGAGCGGCGTGAGGGGAGTGTTCTGCCATGAGTCTCCTACCATTTTCGCAGATGCTACGACCAGGCCCGCCTTCTGAAACGAGCAGCTCTCGCTGCTGGAGAACTGCGTTCACAGCCACTGCAAACCTTGATCCCGGTGAAAACCGCTAATGTACCTGGTTCCAACCCAGGGTCTGTGAGACCTGCGTCGAGAGCGTGAGCGGGTCGAAGGGCTTGAAAAGCACCCCCGCGACACCGAGTTCCGCAAACCGGCGCTGGTCGGAGCCCTGAACCTTGGCAGTGAGCAAAATAACCGGAATCTTTGAAGTCTTCGGGTTCTTTTGAAGTTGGAGGAACGTCGTGGGGCCATCCATTGCCGGCATCATGACGTCCAGCAGGATCGCGTCCGGGCTGTCCTGCTCGGCGCGCTCCATTCCCTGCTTTCCGGAATTGGCCAGCACCACTTCCCAGCCGGCCACAGTCTCCAGGCTTAGCCCGGCGACCTGACGGATGTCTTCTTCGTCATCAATGATGAGTATGCGACGTGTCATAGGAATTTGAAACTGTAAACGGTGGCATGCCAGGAACGGAATACCCGGATGTGTGCACATTCTGAGAGGCGGCACGCAACATAGCAAGTACCAATGTCTCCACCTCCTGCGCCTGCACCCGGGCCTTGGTAAGGAAAGTGGTTGGGCCAAGCTGGAGCTGGTCGCGTTCGGCATCGCTCAAATCGCGCGCCGAGTAGACGAGCAACGGCAGTGATTGCAGCTCCGGATGATGCCGCAGGCGCTCCACCAGCCCCAAGCCATCGCCATCCGGCAGACCGACATCCAGGATCATCAGGTTGGGTATGAAGGAGGCGCAGAGCTCCAGCGCCGCCTGCCTGCGTGCTGGCATGGAGGACGTGCACGCCGGCTCGTTCGAAGGTCGCGCTGATGACGCGGGCAAGGTCCAGGTCGTCTTCCACCAGAAGAATCTCCGCCCAGGTCTTCTGCCGGTTCAGCACCGTGGCGAGCTCTTCCAGCAAATCGCTTTCCTGGGCAGGGACCTGCAGCCAGCCATCTGCCCCGAGGCCCAGTGTGGACGATTTGCTGATGGCATGCGCGCTGAGAATGATCACCGGCACGTCGGAGGTGGCCGGCTCTTCCTTGAGAATGCGCAGGGCTTCCCATCCCGACATATCGGGCAGCGTGAGATCGAGCAGCACGGCGCGCGGCGCCTCCCGCTGCGCGTGCGCAAGCGTCTCGCGACCGCTGGATGCTTCGATAACGTTGTAGCCGTGGAAGCGCAGGCTTGCGGCGAGGCTGGTGCGCGCGTCATTGTCCGTGGTGCTGACGAGAACGGTTTCCCGCTCCGCGCTGGGAACCGGCTCCGGACGTGCCTGCTGGTGCGGGTCGGCGGGCAGGAACATGCGGAATGTGGCGCCCTGTCCGGCATTCTGCTCCGCCCAGATGCGGCCACCGTGCTGTTCGACGATGGTGCGGCAGATGGCAAGCCCCAGGCCAGTGCCGCCCTTCTGCCGGGAATCCGAGGCGTCCACCTGCTGGAAGCGGTCGAAGATGGTCTCCAGCTTGTCTTCGGGCACTCCGCGGCCTTCGTCGATGACGCTCAGCGAGATCCCCTCGTCGGATTTGTCAATCGCGACAGTGACGGTTGAGTCGGCGGGCGAGAATTTGATGGCGTTGCTGAGCAGGTTCGTCATCACCTGCTGCAGACGATCCGGATCGGCGACAAACTCGACAGCTTCGGCGCGCAGCACGAGCTTGACGGAGGCGTTGTCCGCGACCGGCGTGACCGCCTCGATGGCCTGCTGCGCGAGCTCCGAGAGTGAGCAGGAGCGGAAGCTGAGCGGCGCGCGGCCGGACTGCATGCGCTCCAGGTCGAGGATGTCGTTGATGAGGCGCACCAGGCGGTCGGAGTTGTTGACGGCGATGCGCAGCAGGTTCGCGGCCTTGTCGTTTACCTCGCCGAGCAGGCCGGTCGAGAGCAGTCCCAGCGAGCCACGGATGGATGTGAGCGGGGTGCGCAGCTCATGGCTGACGGTGGAGATGAATTCGTCCTTCATGCGATCCAGGGCTTGCCGCTGGCTGACGTCGCGGAAGTTCAGGACGGTTCCGGTGATCGAGCCGTGCACCTGCATCGGGGTGAGCGTGAACTCGACCGGGAACGAGGTGCCGTCCGGGCGGTAGAAGATGTCCTGCCCCTGCGCGCCATCCTTGGCGAAGAGACCGCGCCGGATGTAGCAGTGCGAGGCGCAGGCGGTGGGGCTTCCGTAGATATCCTCGTGGACGATGGCGTGGACGAAGCGGCCGGTCAGGGCATTGGGCACGGTGCCCAGCATCTGGGCCGCGGCAGGATTGGCGAAGGTGACACGGCCATGCTGATCTGTGCCGAGGATGCCATCCGCGACGGTATTGAGGATGGATTCTTTCTGCCGATTCAGCTCGGTAACCCGCTTCTCCTGAATGGAGCGGCCGAGGAATTGTCCGATGGACGCGCAGACGGTTTCGACCGTGGCCATGATCTCGACTTCGGCAGCCATGCGCTTGCGGCTGAAAAACTCTATGACAGCGATGACCTGATTGCCCACTCGCACCGGAACGCCCCAGCAGGTGACGAGGCCATCGGACTTGGCGCCCTCACGCGTGCTGAAGCGGATGTCGCCGTGGATCTCCTCGACCCAGATGGAGGCGCCCTGCACCCATACCTGGCCGGGCAAACCTTCTCCAGGAGCAAACTCTGTAATGGAGCTCTTGGCCAGAATGGACGGAAAGACGCAATCGGCGGCCATCCACATGCTGCCGTAGCGGAGCACCTGGTGGCCGGCGTCGGCTCGCCATAGCTCTACGAGATCGAACCCGAGATGGCTGCCCAGGGCGGCCAGGATGCGCGGCAGGGAGTCCTCGGTGGATGCCTCCTGCACTACCTGGCCGACGCCCAGTTGCATGGCGAGGCGGCGCTCGCGCTGGTTGCGGAGCGTGACATCGCGCAGGATGCAGCGGACGGCGCGGGGCCGTCCGGCCTCGCGCAGCCCGAAGAGGCTGGCTTCCATCTCTCGAATGCGGCCCGCGGAGTCTTCCACCCGGAGGTGCACCTGCTCGATGTGCTCGCCGGCAAGGGCGCGCTCAAAGATGGCGGCCGCCTGCGATTGGATGGCGAAGGGGAAGGCGGAGGCGAAGCCTTCGAGCTTGCGCGCCGAGATGGCGTCGCGACCGAAATAGCGCTGCCATGCGGAGTTGACGTAGAGGTATTTGCCCTCGGCCGAGAGCATCGCGATCATCTCGGTAAGGTTTTCGAAGTAGTCCTGATAGCGGATCTCAGGTGCGGCTTCGGCGGCTCTGCTTTCCGCCGACTCTGCGCCGAGGGCTTCCTGAAGCTCTGCGCGCAACTGCCGCTCATAGCGCAGTTTGTAGAGGCAGGCGGCTGCGAACAAGGTCTGCATCGCGCCCCAGGCCACGAAGATGATGATGGGCTTGGCCGGGCTCCAGACCAGTCCCGTTCCGGAGTACATCAGCACGACCACCGTGTAGGCAGTGGACAGCAAGGTAAGCGCGAACATGGCGAGCCACACCGGGCGGCCGCTCAGCCAATGCGCGAATAGACGTTCGTGCTGACTCGTCGGAGAGTGCAAAGGTCAAATACCTTGTTCGGAAAAATCGGGAGAACACGTCTCGAGGCAGAGGCTGCGTCAGGAGACATGCAGACCCAAAATCCAGCAAATGTACATCTACTGCTTCAAAGTTTCGTCACTGACCAACCGAGCCCGCATAGTCCCGGTGTGGTGCGGTATCCCCCGGGGGAGGGTATTCGGAATAACGCTTGGTGAGTATAGAAGGTAACTCTTACCAATAGTCAAAAGAATTGTCCTAAGTAATCAAATTTCATGGGTTACTGCACTGATTGTGGTGCATATCCTATATAGCGGGTGCGTTATCGCGATGGACGGGGGTATCCGAAGAGGTGCCGAAAATGTAAACGGTCCATCCGGGGAGGATGGACCGTTTTGGGAAGCGGTGCGGTGAATCGACGGTAGATCAGGCCGTAACGGGCTCGAGCAGGCGCGCCCAACGGCGCTCGCGACGCTCCGTAAATGCCCGCTTGTGCCAGGCGTATCCGGTAATCAGCGGCAGCGCGATGGTGGCTTCGCTATAGACCATCTGTTCGAAAGTCGTGTCGACCTTGCCCCATGAACTGGCTTCCTTGAGCGTGCTCGAGGAGAGCGCGCCGTCGCGGACATCGGCGACCGTGATCTGGATGGCGTATTTGTGCATGGGCGCTTCGGTGCCCAGGATGTCCGCGGCGACGACGATGTCCTGCGCGAAGTTCTTGGGCACTCCGCCACCGATCATCAGCAGGCCGGTGGTGGGGTTGGCGATCTTGAGCTGCGTCAGCTCGTAGAAGTCCTTTGCGGAATCGAGTGAGACCTTGGGCTTGTCGCCCCGCGCGTGCTGGTGGGCAACGAGGCCGAAGCCCGCGGAGCAATCGCTGAATGCCGGACAGAAGATGGGCACGTCCTTCTCGTAGGCCGCGAGCACGATGCTGTCCACGCCGCCCTGCTGCGGGGTCTTGCCGTTCTTCTGGAGGTAAGCACCCATCTCGCGGATGAACTCGCGCGAGCTATAGGGCCGCGGCGCTAGGGAGTCGGCGATCTTGTGCGTGGTCTCGTCGCACTCGCGCAGCTCTTCTTCATCGATCAGCGTGTCGTAGATACGGTCGATCATGAGCTCGCGGAGCTTGCCGTCTTCCGTGCCGGCCTTCATCACGTCGTCGGCGATCCAGTGGCGGAAGCCGAGCGCTTCGAAGAAATCCTGGTCGACGATATTGGCGCCGGTAGAGACCACGGCATCGACCATGTTGTTGCGGATGAGGTCGACGAAGATCTGCTTGAGGCCGGCCGAGATGAGCGAGCCGGCGAGGCAGAGGATGACGCCGCAGTCCTGATCGCGCAGCATGCGCTCGTAGATGGAGGCGGCGCGTGCGAGATCGCGCGAGCTGTAGGCCATGTGCTGCATGGCGTCGACCAGCGGCACCACATTGTGCTGCTTGATATCGATGTGCTGAATGGGCTGCTGGAGCAGTTCTTTCTTGTTAGCCATAGCCTTCAGGATATCAACCTGCTGTGCGTCTCCGAAGCAGGCGCGCGATGAATTTTCCATTGCTGCGGGCGACTTCGATCGGTCCGGCAGCGCCGCCGTTATACTCCTGCCCATGTCTTCTCTTCCCCGCCGGGTGCTCCTGTCTGCTCTTCCTGCTCTGCTTTGCCTTCTTCCTGCGAACTCCTCATTTGCCTGGGGGCCGGATGGCCACCGTATCGTGAACCGGCTGGCTGCGGAGAACTTGCCTGCGACTCTTCCGGAATTTCTGCGATCCAAAGCGGCGGTCGAGGAGATCGAATACCTGGGCCCGGAGCCCGACCGCTGGCGCAGCGCGAACGAAGCGGAGCTGAATGCGGCGCAGGCGCCCGAGCACTATATCGATCTGGAGCTGGCCGACATGGTGGGGCCGCTTCCGCGGCGGCGGTACGACTTTGTAGCGGCGCTCTATGCTGCCGGACTGACGCATCCGGACCTCGCGCGCGAGCTGCGTCCGGAGCACGTGGGGCTGCAGCCGTGGGTGACGAACGAGGTCTACCAGCGCCTGCAGGCCGCGCTGCGCGAGTACCGCGAGCAGACGGCGCGGCATGAAGATACGAAGCCGGTGGAGGCGGCGGTGATCTTCTACGCGGGATGGCTTGGCCATTATGTGGGTGACGGCGCGATGCCGCTGCACACGACGATTGACTACAACGGCTGGGCGGAGAAGGACAACCCGAACCAGTATGTAACTTCGCCGGGCATCCACTCGCAGTTTGAGAGCGCCTTTGTGCACCGGAACATCAAAGCGGCGGATGCCCAGCCACTGATGGCGCCGCAGAAGACGCTCAGCGATCCTTTCGAGGACTACATTGCATACCTTCGCGCGTCTCATGCGCTGGTGGAGCGGGTCTATCAGCTTGAGAAGGCGCAGGGTTTTGACGGCGCGGGCACGCCGGAGTCGCGGCGCTTTACAGCAGAGCGGCTGGCGGCGGGCGCGAGCGAGTTCCGCGACATGATTGTGACCGCGTGGGAGCAGAGTGCGAAGCCGGCGCCGGCGTACCATGAGCCTCCGGCGGTGCCGCGCTCGACGACGCCGCGGCCTGCGACGTACTAGGCCCGGAACTCCACAGAGTTGGCTGGGGCTCCTTGCTGGACGCAGGTTGGTCGGATCGTCTGCTCAACTTTCAGTTACGTTTGAGTGGACGACTGGATAGTGGCTCAGTTGGAATTTTGGTACACGTAGACGCCAATGAAGAAGAGACCGGCAAGGAAATAGAAGACAACGTCCCACCAAAAACGTCTGGGTTCTTCGGCGCGGTACACAATGCCGTGGTAGCGCTCTAAGGTCTCCCCAGTGAGCGTGAAGGCCGCCGCGAAGATCAATAAAACGATCCCAATGAGCAGGGATCGATGCTGGCGATCGATCAGATATGAAAACTGGTCCATTGGTGGACGAACCATGCTCTCAAGGAAGCAGAGGTAGTGCAAGATGAGACACCGCAAATGATCAGCGTTGTTTGACAAACGATTTCTCGAACGACTAGGTTGTTCGCGTTGATGTAAACGGTTGCAGGATTGGAGGCTGGGATGAACAAGGTATCGCGCCGTGACGTATTGAAGACGGGGCTGCTGGCGCCCGCGGCAGTAGCGGTTGCCAATGGAATGGGGCCGATGGGCCTTGCCATGCAGGCCGGCGGGAACGCTCCGGAGCCGCTGCCCTCCTCTGCGGGAAATAGCGACACTGTCCTGCCGGGCGCCGGACGCGAACGCCTGCTGCTCGATTTCGGCTGGCGCTTTCACTTCGGCAACGCGGACGATCCTGCCAAGGATTTTGACTTCGGAACCGCGCGGGCCGGCAACTTCCAGAAGACCGGAAACTTCATGCCGGCGGGCGAGATCGCCTTCGACGACAGCGACTGGAAGAGCATCGATCTGCCGCATGACTGGGCGATCGAGCTGCCGTTTGAGAACGATCCGTCGCTGGCGAGCAAGGGCTTCTATCCGCTGGGACGCGCGTATCCGGCCACGAGCATCGGATGGTATCGCCGCGTCTTCGAGCTTCCCGCTGCCGACACCGGCAAACGGATCACGCTGGAGTTCGACGGCGCGTATCGCGAGACGATGGTGGTCTTCAACGGCTTCTATATCGGACGTCACAGCGGCGGTTACGATCCCTTCCAGTTCGATGTGACGGACTTCGCCAATCCGGGCGGGCGGAATGTTCTGCTGGTGCGCGTCGATGCGACCGAGAGCGATGGCTGGTTTTACGAGGGTGCCGGTATTTACCGCCACGTTTGGCTGGTGAAGACGCATCCGGTGCATGTGAAGCAGTGGGGCACGTTTGTTGCCTCCGACGTGAAGCCCGGCACTGCCACTCTGTCGATTCGCACAGAGGTGAGCGAACGACAGCAACAAGGCAGCGAATGCGCGGGTGATCTCGACCATCCTCGACCCCAATGGCAAGCAGGTCGGGAAAGCGGCCACGCCGATGGCAGCTATTGAGAAAGACGGCGAGAAGCCGGGAGAGCAGACCTACACGCAGGAGATCACCGTTCAGCGGCCGGCGCTTTGGTCGCTCGAAGAGCGGAACCTTTACCGGCTGGTCACAGAGGTCCAGACCGGCGGCGAGATCGTCGACCGCTACGAGACGCGATTTGGCATTCGCACGGTTGCATTTGACGCGCAGAAGGGCTTCTTCCTGAATGGCAAGTCCGTAAAGCTGAAAGGAACGTGCAATCACCAGGACCACGCGGGCATAGGCGCCGCGCTGCCGGACGCGGTGCAGTACTACCGCATCCGAAAGCTGCAGGAGATGGGCTGCAACTCCATACGCACCTCGCACAATCCGCCAACGCCGGAGCTGCTGGACGCCTGCGACGAACTGGGCATGCTGGTCTTCGATGAGACGCGCATGATGTCTTCAAATCCCGAGGGTCTGAGCCAGTTCGGCGACCTGGTGCGGCGCGATCGCAATCGGCCGAGCGTCTTCATGTGGTCGATGGGAAATGAAGAGGGCCAGGCGAATACCGATCGAGGCGTGCTGATTCTGAGCGCGATGAAGGCGGTCGCGAAGGAGTTCGATGGCTCGCGGCCGGTATCGATTGCGCCCACGGGAGCGATTGGCACCGGCGGCCTCGCGGTATGCGACGTGATGGGCTACAACTACATGGACCCGCAGGCGGAGGCGTATCACAAGTCGCATCCGGACAAGCCCATGATAGGCACGGAAACAGTAAGCGCGGTGGGCACGCGCGGCATCTACGTCACCGATTTCGCGAAGGGCTACGTGAGCTCGTACGATCCGTACACGACGACGGGGCGTGCCTCGGCGGAGGGCTGGTGGAGCTTCTGCGATGCGCGCGAGTGGATGTCGGGCGGTTTCGTGTGGACCGGCTTCGATTACCGCGGCGAGCCTTCGCCCAATCACTGGCCGAATATCAGCTCGCAGTACGGCATCATCGACACCTGCGGATTTCCCAAGGACTCGTTCTTCTATTACCAGTCATGGTGGACGGAGAAGCCGGTGCTGCACCTGTTTCCCCACTGGAACTGGCCGGGGATGGAGGGCAAGGAGATCGCGGTGTGGGTCTACTCCAACCTGGACAAGGTGGAGCTGTTCGTCAACGGCAAGAGCCTGGGCGCGAAGGACGTGAAGAAGGATTCGCACGTGGCGTGGGATGTGCCGTACGCTCCGGGTTCGATTGAGGCGCGCGGCTCCAAGGGCGGCCAGGTCGTGATGACGGAGAAGCGCGAGACCACCGGGCCGGCGGCGAAGCTGGTGATGACCGCGGATCGAAAAGAGATTTCCGCAGACGGCGAGGACGTGGCGATGTTTGCGATTGCGGTGCAGGATGCGCAGGGACGCGTGGCGCCGATCACGGATAACGAGGTGACGTTCCGCGTTTCCGGTTCGGGGAAGCTGATTGGCACGGGCAATGGAGATCCTACCGATCATGAATCGGACAAGGGCAGCTCGCGAAAGGCGTTCTCCGGCTATTGCATGGCGATTGTGCAGTCGTCGAAGAAGGCCGGCAACATCACGGTGGAAGCGACGTCGCCCGGACTTGCACCTGCGACGGTTACGATTACGGCCAAAGGCGTGACCTTGCGGCCGCAGGCGCCGGTGTGGGAGCGCGAGGTGCCTACAGGCTCGGGCGTAACGGGTCTGTGGCGCCCGCTGCCCTACGAGGGCACGGACCCGACGCTGAAGAGATTGCTGGAGCGGGTTGGACCCATGCTGTTCACGCTGCGGCAGGAGGGCGCAAACCTGACGGGAAGCGCAGAGGGCGGCGGTGTGAATTTCTCCGGCGGCAGCGATGTTCCCGCGCCCATCACCGAGGGCAAGGTCGATGGAGACCATATCTCCTTCAAAGCGGGCAACAGCACGTATGCGGGCACGGTGAAGGGCGATCAAATCGAGCTCGAGCGGTCCAACTTCAGGCGCCGCAGGGAAGAAACTCCGAAAGAGAGTGCGAACCGGCCTGCGGTGGGACCGGCTCCGGATGGATCCGATCCGTCACGCGATCCCACGTTCCACCCGCCGTCCAGCATTCCGGTGGTTCTGCATCGCGTGCAGCAGTAGAGGTTGGAGGCAGGGCGCAGCTTCAGGGGTGAATCAAAAATTTCTTATTGCTCTTGAGTGTTCCCTTGGTAGTCGTCACCGTAATCCAGCCGCTGGTCGCGCCGTGGGGCACGACGACTCTCATGTATGTGGGGGACACCGTCATGATCTGCGCCCGCACACCGTTGAAGAACGCCTGGCTATAGGTTGTAAAGCCGCTTCCGAGAATGTCCACCGGCATGCCCACTCTGCCATATGTGGGCAGATAGCTCACGAATGGAGACAGGCCCAGATCGTAGCGGAAGAAGACCCCGCTATAGATGACGTTGTTGAAGACGCCGCCGCCGTTCGTCTCTCCATAGAGGAACCCGTTGGTGTGCTGCATCAATGCAACTGGACCCGAGCCGGTCGATTGTTCGAAGTTATGCAGCACTGTGAACTTTCCGGTCGTGCTGATTCGGAAGAGAACGCCGAATCCAGAGGCGCCTCCCTCGCTGGTGGTGCCGTACAGATATCCATCCGACGCCTGGAGAAATCCCCCGAGTGGCTCCTCCCCATCGCTTCCGCCGGTGAAATTGTGGAGTACCGTGACCTGATGCGTGGGCGTCATCCTGAAGATGACTCCTGCGTCATAAGGGCCTCCAGCGCGTGCCATGCCGTAGAAGTTGCCATCGCTCGCCTGGATCAGCGCGACGGGAAATCGTCCATGGGTCAGGTCGAACTTGTATAGGACTTCAAACTCGCCGCTGGAACTGATTCTGAAAATTGTCCCCTTGTAATAGGAACCGCCGTGCTCAGCGGCTCCGTAGAACCAATAGTTCGTAGCGTCCTGCACCAGCGGCGCGAGCGGATTGGCTCCATCCGGGCCGGTGAAGGTGTGAAGAAGGCTGAAGTTTCCGGAGCTGTTGACCTTGTAGATGGTTCCCGGCGGCCCATTCGGATCCCGATCGTTCCCGTATGTCGTTCCGTAAAAATCGCCGGCGAAGCTTTGAATTGGCGGGGCCTGGGGATTACCGTCGGCGGCGCTTGTGAACTCGTGCAGGGTTTCGACGATCCCATTCGAAGTCATCTCGAATACGCTTCCACTGTTATAGAGACCGCCGAAGACGGTGGTTCCATAGAACCGCCCGTTTGTGCCGAGCGTCAGGCCTCCCGCCGGCAAGACACCATGGGCAGCGTCAAATTCGTGAAGGATTGTCAGAGCTCCCGAAGTTGTGACTCTGAAGGCCACTCCGCGCCGGTCGGTGGATTGATCGATGGCGGTGGTGACCAGGGACCCGCCCCGGTTCTGGGCAATGACTCCGGGCGCTACCGGCCCTGAGGGCTTGCTGTTGAAGTAAACGAGCACCTTATAACTTTGCGCATGCATGGTTGCGGCAAGAGCGCAGATAAGAGCGAGACTGGCAAACCGAATCATCTTCATGGCAAGACTCCGCAGGTGGCATCAAATCCTGCGCTCGGCAGCCGCCCCGGTCAAGCCCTGAGTTGCAATCTCAGTTCACCTTGCCAAAACGAGTCTGGCCGATCCGCTCCGCCTCGGAGATTGCCGCGAGCTCGCGCAAGGAAGCCTGCCGCGGATAATTCCCGACAATCTTGAAACCTCGTGTTTGAGCAGCACGTCGGGAGTATCAGCACAATTCAAGTGTCGGTTGTCGTCGAAGCTATCAACCAATCTTTAAAGGTTAGAAAGCGAGAAATAACATAACTGTTGTAGTGCTGCTCGACGCGATCATGAGAATATGTGACAAGTCAGATATCTTCCCACCAAGAGCCTCGGCAGGAGACAATTTTCTGAGGTTACAGGCAAACCGCCGGACGCCAATATCTGCTGCTATGTTCCGTGAAGTAAACACGCTCAAGTGGCGCTATTGATATGTCCTCAGATAGCGCGGCCCTCAGTGGGCGACCATTCGATGCGAATAAAAGCGGGACTGGATACCCCTCAAAAAGGGTGGCAATTCAGGACTGCTTATTCTTGTCGGGTATCTTGCTTCTTTCATGTCTTTCGTACATAGGCCGGCTGGGCTTCTATTCTGACGATTGGAATAGCTGGGCACTTTTTTATTTTGCTAAAGATCAGTCACTCGGCGGCTTATTGCGTGCGATCTTATCGCGCCATTTGTTTCCCGAGCGTCCCGTCCAGGGGCTCTATCAGGCTGTTACATACCGCAATTTCGGGCTTCATCCGATGCCGTACCACCTGACCATCACCCTGGTGCTGGCTGTCACGGCGGTCTTGTTCTACGCCGCGCTCCGTGAACTTCAACTCCCTCATTGCATCGTGCTGACGGTGCCATTGGTCTATGAGCTTCTCCCTCACTACGCTACGGACCGATTCTGGATCCTCGCGCACGAAGCCATTTTCAGCCAGACATTCTTATTCCTGGGTTTTTATGCTGCCCTGCGGGCAGTGCGAGCCGGCCGCGGGTGGGCTTTGTGCCTGAAAACCGTGAGCATCCTCTCTTTCTCTTTAGCCCTGTTGTCGTACGAGGTGATGGTCGGCCTGCTCCCGGTGTGTCTCCTGCTCATCGGTTATCAGGCGTACACGAAGCGCCATGGCAACGGCGACAAGCCCCACGCCTTGATTTTTCCGGGCCTGGGATATCTTCTGCTTGCCGGCACCTGCATAGGATTGACCCTCCTTTACAAGGTACGAGTGTCGGCACGCGCTACCTTTCAAGCGTCGCCGACGCATATCGGCGAGGTAGCCCGGAGTGTGGTGGGACAAACGATCAGATTCAATCTGGGTCGTTACGGGGTGGCCCTGCCGCGGACCGCTTTCGTGTTGTACCGGTTTTCTGGGGCAGGTGGATGGCTGGCAGTGATTGCCGGCGTCATCGCAATTTCGGTTCTACTGTATCTCAACTGGACATTTAGAAGGTCGCGATCGGCCCTGCTCAGCAGGAATGGGGCGCTGTGCTTGTTCGCCGCTGGATTCGTAGTGTTCGCGTTTGATTACGTGCCCCTTACGATGCTGTCTCACCAGCTGTTTTTCACGATCGACGGCTACTCCAATCGCGTAACAATTGCGGCCGCGACTGGAACGGCATTCGTTCTCGTCGGCGGCATAATGTTGCTGATACGCGCCGTCAGACCTATGAAGCTCCAATTGCCACTATTCAGTGGCGCAATTGCCGCCATATGTACGATGAATTTCATTTGCTTTGCCAGCTTAGGTGAATGCTGGGCCAAAGCGTACGCACAGCAGCGTGAGATTGTCGGGGAAGTCCGCAGGAATGTCGATCTGGCTCCGGGGAGCACCCTTATCATCGATGGTTTTTGCCGATATGTCGGACCCGCGCCCGTGATGGAGAGCTATGTGGGCGCCAGAAGCATGCTTCAAATCGCCTATGCCGATAAGACACTAAAGGGTGACGTGGTATCGCCGGACCTGCAAATCGGCGACGACGCCATCAGAACCACCGTTTACACAAATCAAGTGAACCGGTACCCCTATAGTGAGAAGCTCTGGCTGTACAACGTACGACGGAAGATCACGCTTCCGCTGCCTGACAGTCACGTGGCTAGCAACTACTTTCGGACCGTGAACCCAGATAAAAACAGCGGATGCCCGGCGGGATCATCGTTTCTCGGCCTTGGCTCGCCGATCCCCGGAATTACATTACCGTGGGCCCATTAGCCATCCACATTTCTGAGACTCGTTTGTTGACTTACCTGCCCAAGATAGGCGCGGGTACTGATGAATCGAACCGCCTGGATAGCTGAAAACCCTTCGCGAGAGGCGTTCTGGACGGTTTGTCGTCGACCGTAAGTTACTGGCTCAGCATCTACGCGCTGAGAGTGTGAATCCGGCAGCACGGCGTTTGGGAAATTCCGTTTTCCCCAGACCCAAATCGACCGCTTAATAAACTCCCATCTCAATCGGCACATCATTTCGCGACTGGCACTCACTCTGCCAGGTCGGCCACCGCTGGGTACTCGCCGAGAAGGCCGAGACCGACGGCAAGCTTGGTTGCGTGGCAGGCGGTGCAATCAAGACGAGCGCGCAGACTATTCGCCGCGGCGAGCATGTCGGTGGAAGTGGTGGCGAAGAAGGAGACGGATTCGAGTCCTCCTTCGCCTGGCTTGAGCGGATCTAACGTATCTACCGTGATGCGGTAGTGGTGCGGCATCGGGTTATGCCTTCTCGATCTCGCGCGCGGCGTTGTCGATGACTTCGACGATGCGGCTACGTTGCTCGGGAGTGAGATTGCCCTGACGCATGCCCAGCGCCATGCGGAAGTTATGAATGGCGCGCATGATCTGCGGATCGCGCTCGGAGGAGCGGCCGGCGTTGCCAATGCCGGCAAGGCGGCTCAGGATGGCGTCCAGGATGCTGCGGTTCTCTGCGAGCTCGCGCTTCCCTTCCTCGGTGATGGTGTAGAGCTTGCGCGTGCCCTCGGTAGTGACGGTGGCGAGGCCAGTCTCTTCGAAGAGGGTGAGCATGGGGTAGATGATGCCGGGGCTGGGCGAATACATGCCGCCGAACTTCTCCTCGATGGCCTTGATGAGTTCGTAGCCATGGCGGGGCTGTTCGGCAATGAGGTCGAGGAGGAGGTAGCGGAGGTCGCCGGAGCCGAAGAGGCGTCCGAGCCCACCACGTCTGCCCCAGCGCTCGCCTTCTCCGAAGGGGCCGCCGAATGGACCTGTGAAGGGGCCGCGTCCCCGGAAATGACGTTCCTCACGGGCGCGGTCGCATCCGTGGGCTTCTTTGAAGTGTTCTTTGATTTGTTCGAATGGGTGTCTCATGATTTGAAGTATCAAGATATATCTTAGAGATGTCAAGAGCAGTTTTAATCATGAGCGGCAAGGCATCGGATTGGCATGAAGATCTTGCGGGCCCCGTAAGGTTCACGCAGAGCCGTTATCACCGATCGGCCTGCATCGCGCAGCCTGGTGATACCCAAGATGAATTGACGGAGCACAACGGATCTAAGCAATAGGAAACTGGGCAGTTATCTCTTTCGGCTCACTGCCCTTCCCGGCGGAGGCTGCCTACTTTACCGTCAGGCTGAACTTCTTCTCCTGCAGCGAATTGTCCCAGCCTGCGGCGAAGATCGTTATCTGATGGCTGCCTTGGGCAAGACTGAGGTTATGGTTCAGGAACGTGTAACCGGAAAAGCCGTTCAGCTGTTCGACCAGCTTCTTCCCGTCTGCCCACACTTCCACTTTGCGCATCGCCACCTGGCCGGCGGCTCCTACGGCAAACGTCACCGGGGAATCTACCGCGCTGCCCGCTGCCGGAGAGCACACGTGGATGCCCTCAAAGGCATTCGGTGGCGCGCAGGATGGAAATTTTTCCGGCGTGGTGTTCAGCAGAAGCATGCCCCCTAACGAGATGTCAGGTTTGGTGTTACGCGTCGCCCGCAGGACCGTGAGGGTTTCGTCTGCCTGGTAGCTCGCTATCGTCTGCTGCGGGTTATACGTGCCGTTTGCATTCCGTGTCAGGATGCTTACGCAGTCAGTGCCCGCGGAGTTGCAGGGAATCTCGTGCACGATCAGATCGTTGATGCCATCGCCATTCACGTCCGCCGCCGTGGCTTCGATCGGAGGATGTGTTGTAGGAATGATTGTGCCCTTGGTCCAGGTGCGCGCCGCATTGCCGTAGAAAACGGTCAGATTTTTCTCGCCTGTATTGGCCGCGGTTGCAATGATATCCGTCTTCCCATCGCTGTTGACGTCGGCGGCGACAAACCTGGGGTATTTATCATTTGTTTCGATGAGCGAGCTCTTCGAAAAATGCCCCTTGCTGTCGCCGTAAAGCACCAGCGCATTGGGACTTTCATACTCGCCGAAGGCGAGATCCGCGTTGCCGTCGCCATCAAAATCGCCCAGCAACACGTAATCGCCGCCGATGCCGGGAGGAAACGCGGTGCCTGGTCCGGAGGTGAAGCCGCTCTTGCCGTTCCCGAACCACATGCTCAGCTTGCTACCGGTTAAAACCAGATCCATGATGCCGTCGTGGTTGAAGTCGCCGACGGTGATAAGAGTCCCGGCGCCCTTTAGAGCAAAGGCCGCTTTGTGGCTGAACTTACCGCCGCCGTTGTTCAGGAAGAGATGGATGGCGTTGTCGGTCCCCGAGACGACCAGGTCCGCATTGCCATCCGCGTTGAAATCTCCGATCCCAACGGAGACTGCATAGACTGGATCGGCCCCTTGCGGGAGGGAGTAGACCACAGGCTCCGCATAAGAGCCATCGCCGGTGGAAAGCACCACCCCCACGTCGCCGTCGTCGCCGTCCACATAAACGAAGTCCTCCCGGCCATCGTTGTTCAGGTCGGCATGCTGGGTGCCCACGAAGCCGATTTCAACCTTGGAGAAACTGACCGTGGAAGCGGAGACGGCGCCGGGTAGCGCGCTGGCCAGCGCGACGGCACATACAAGATGAAACTTTGCACGATGCATCATGGATCGGCCCCCTGGAGATGGACAAACCTGGATAGCCCATGGGGGAGCAGCCCAAAAATGACTGAAAACGCGAATATGAACCGCCGGCCGCAGCGAAATCAAGAGCAATCTGCTTTAGCGGGCGAAAGGGTTTTCATACGATGACTGCATTGCGCTTCGACAGGGCCAGCCCGGTGCGGATCGATAATCATTCTGCGCTGCCAAGTCCTCTGATTCGAACCTGATCGATCACACATAGACCGCTGCCCAGGCAGCTATAATCAGCCTAGCCAGCATGTCCGCCATCGCAAGCCCCCAGGTCCCGAAAACCCGCCGCAAGAGCCGGATCCAGGCCGCGACTCGCAAAGTTCGCGAGCTGGGCATCGTGGGACACGCGCTGGCTTCCACCCACCACGTCGTGATGGCGCAGATTGTGCCTATGCGCTTCTGCAATCTGTCCTGCGCCTACTGCAACGAGTACGACAAGGTTTCCGAGCCGGTCCCGATTGACGAGATGCTTCGCCGGATCGACCATCTGGCGCGGCTGGGGACCAGCATCATCACCATCTCGGGCGGCGAGCCGCTGACCCATCCCGATCTGGACGAGATCATTGCGCGCATCCGTCACCACGGACGCCTCGCCGGCATGATCACCAACGGCTATTTCCTGATGCCGGAGCGAATCGAACGGCTAAACCGCGCCGGTCTGGACCACATGCAGATCTCGATCGACAACGTGCAGCCGGATGAGATTTCGAAGAAGATCGCTTAAGGTGCTGGACAAGAAGCTGCAGTTTCTGTCTGAGCATGCCGAGTTCCACGTGAACATCAACTCGGTTGTCGGCGGCGGCATCAAGAATCCGCAGGACGCGCTGACCATCGGCCATCGGGCGCTGGAGCTGGGATTCACCTCGACCATCGGCATCATCCACGATGGCAGCGGCCAGTTGAAGCCGCTGGGCGGCGAGGAGCGGCGCGTCTATTACGAGATGACGAAGCTCGAAAAGAAAAACTACTCGCGCTTCAACCACTTTCAGGAAGCCATCGCGAACGGCAAGCCCAACGACTGGCGCTGCCGCGCCGGCTCACGCTATCTCTACATCTGCGAAGACGGCCTGGTGCACTACTGCTCGCAGCAGCGCGGCTTCCCCGGCGTGCCGCTCGCCGAGTACACCCGGCCGACCTGGACCGCGAGTTCCTGACCGAGAAGACGCTGCGCGCCGAACTGCACCGTCTCCTGCGTGCACCAGATCTCGTACATCGACCACTGGCGCGCTCCGCAGAACCGGACTACATCGCCGCAGGGTGATCATGCGGATCATGCTTCCGATCTGGTGAATATCGAGCTGTAGCGGAGCACGGCGGATCCTCGCAATCTAATCCAGGCTGGAAGCCTTCCTACTACTCATCGGGCGGATGGAACTGCCGAGAAAATCGATTCGTCTGCGGCTCCGCAGGCGTGGCAGGGCAAGATGTTGCACTAAATGATTCCAAAAGTTACCGCGAGTTACTCAGTAGTTTGGTAAGTGTTACCGCATCAATGTTTTTCTGCGGTCATCTCAGGGTATGTTGTGGACATGCGGTGATGTTCTCGCTGCGCACTGGTGCTGGGTCTTTCGGGGGAGGGACTTAGCACCAAGGTGCTGCGGGCTCATCACCGCCGCATTTCTTCTGTTCTATTGCTGCATTTGTGGGGGAAAAGACCGAGATGAAGGCCATTGAACTCGCACACGCGCTAGAGCAGTCCAGGGCGATCCCGCTCGACCAGATCGCCTCGATCGCTATGGACTACAAGCGCCAGCTCGCCTTTGTCCAGCTCCACACCGGAACGGAAGTCCAGATGGAAGCCTCCGGCTACGGCGATCTGATCCAGAAGCTGACCGAACTCTACTCCGGCAGCTTTAACGCCTGAATTTGCTGCACGACTTCAGGTTCTTCCGACCAGCAATGCCTTCTCATATACATTTGTTTGGCTCTTAACTTTTTGTTAAGTACAATGGCTACGTGAGGGTCATCTCTCCGAAGCGCATCTACGAAGCCTGCGACGAGTTCGGAAATGCGGATTTGGCGAAAGACCTGAACGCCTGGCTACAAACGGTGAAGGCGGCACATTGGCAGAACTTCGTTGAATTAAGGCAGACCTTTTCTACAGCCGATCACGTGGATGGTCTGGTCATTTTCAACATCCGGCGCAATCGGTTCCGTCTAGTCACGCGGGTTATTTATTCCCGGTGGTCAGAGCCCGATCAGCAGCGGACCCTTGGGCAGGTTCTTATCGGGGCAATTCTGACGCACGCCGATTATGACCGATGGAGCCATCTCAGTGCGCAGAAGAGAAAGGAGCAGATATGGCCACCGCGCTCACAAATCCGGCCAAGATGATCGAGCAGGGAGCCCCGCACCTGATCCACAACGATGAGGAGCTTGAACAATATACGTCAGCGCTCTTCCAGCTCTCGGAAGTCGAAAATCCTTCCGAATACGAGCTTGAGGCAATGGAGCTGCTCGGAACTCTGATTGAGAAGTATGAGAAAGAGCGATTTCCGACACCGGACGCATCTCCGGCGGATGTTGTCCGTTTCCTGATCGACCAGAACGGGCTACAACAGCGCGATCTGGTGCCTGAATTTGGCTCCGAAGCCCAGGTTTCGATGTTTCTGAAAGGCCGGCGGCAGCTCACTGTCGAACAGATCCGACGGCTAAGTGCCCGGTTTCATATCGACGCCTCAGCTTTTATCGGAATGCCTTAGACCGGCGGTCCAGGGCGATCCCGCTCGACCAGATCGCCTCGATCGCTATGGACTACAAGCGCCAGCTCGCCTTTGTCCAGACTCTACTCCGGCAGCTTTAACGCCTAGCTCAGTCGAGCCGTCTTCGCCCGCTTCCCTGCCCGCACCACAATTTTGCCCGGCACTCTCACCTGCGCATGCGTGCCCTGCACCGGCTCGCCATCCAGCTTGACCGCGCCTTGCTTCACCAGGCGACCAGCCTCCGCGACGGATGCCGCAAGCCCAAGCCGGACCAGGAGCTTGTCCAGCCGGACCGCGCCACTCTCGGCCGTCCAGCCCGCGTCTGCGGCCGCGACTGCCACTTCCTCCAGATCGTCCGGAGTCTCATCGCGCTGGAACTGCTTTGCCCAGTTTTCATTCGCGCGCGCGGCGGCTTCTTCGCCGTGGAAACCGGCGACGATGGTTCGCGCCAGCCGCTTTTTCACGTCCATGGGGTGCTCGGCGCCGCTCTCGACCGCGGCTTTCATCGCATCGACCTCGCTCTGCTTCAGGTCGGTGAGCAGCGTCCAATAGCTCCACATCAGGGTGTCGGAGATGGACATCAGCTTGCCGTACATCTCGCCCGGCGGCTCATGGATGCCGATGGCGTTGTTCAGTGACTTCGACATCTTCTGGACTCCATCGAGACCCTCGATGATCGGCGTCATCAGCACGATCTGCGAGGGCTGGCCGTAGTGCCGCTGCAGCTCGCGGCCGATCAGCAGGTTGAACCGCTGGTCCGTGCCGCCCAGCTCGACATCGGCCTTCAACGCCACGGAATCGTAGCCCTGCGAGAGCGGGTAGAGCAGCTCGTGCAGCGCGATGGGCTTCTCCTCCTGAAAGCGCTTGTGAAACTCCTCGCGCTCGAGCATCTGCGAGACGGTGAAATGCGCGGCGAGGCGGATGATGCCCTCGAAGCCGAGCGTGCCCAGCCACTCTGAGTTGAAGCGGACTTCCGTCTTGTCGCGGTCGAGGATGCGGAAGACCTGATCGGTGTAGGTTCTGGCGTTCTGGTCGATCTGCTCGCGGGTGAGCGGCTTGCGCGTCAGCGATCTGCCCGAGGGGTCGCCGATCAGCGAGGTGAAGTCGCCGACCAGGAAGATGACCTGATGGCCGAGATCCTGGAAGTGCTTGAGCTTGCGCATGAGCACGGTGTGGCCGAGGTGCAGGTCCGGCGCGGTGGGGTCGAAGCCAGCTTTCACGCGGAGGGGACGGCCGGTTTTGCGGGATTCTTCGAGGCGATCGCGCAGATCGGAGACGCGGATGATCTCCGCCGCGCCCTTCTGGAGGTAGTCCAGCTGTTCGTCGACGGGGAGGAAGTTGTGATTCGGTGTGCTATCGGACATGCGTGCAGACAGTATAAAGTTCGCGCACAAAATCGCTCCGCATCGCCAGGTTGCGAGCGATACTCTCCGCATGGATGCTGAGAGCGCACGCGCCTTCCTGTTGAGGCTGCCCTCCGTTGTGGAGACGCTGCAATGGGGCAACAACCTGGTCTTCTGGGTGGGTGACAAGGCGATTGGCGGGAAGATGTTTGCGGTGATCAATCTGGAGGGTGATGGCCGCGCGGTGATGTCGTTTGCCGCCGGTGCGGAGGGTGCGGCAGAGCTGTTGGAGATGGACGGGATTGTTCCTGCGCCGTATCTTGCGCGGGCGCACTGGGTGGCGCTGGAGCGCTGGGATGCGCTGCGAACGCGCGATCTGGAAGCCAGACTGCGCGCTGCACGCGCAATCGTCGAAGCGAAGCTGCCGAAGCGCACGCGCGATGTGCTGGCGATGCCGGCGGGCGAGCAGCGCAAGGGGGTCAGGACACGCACGGCTATGGCACGCAAGCGCGCGCCGGCGAAGCAGGGAAAGCCGACCTAGCGAGCAAAGTTGCGTGCCGGCAGCGAGTTCGGTAGCGTCCTGATATGCAATCCGCTGATTTTCCGGCCCTGAAACTGAATGGAAAGATTGCGCTGATCACCGGCGGCGCACGGGGTATTGGCGCGGCTGCAGTACGGCTGTTTCGCCAGGCGGGCGCGCAGGTCGCCTTTAACTACCGCGCTGCGAAGGACCGGGCCGAGACGCTGGCGGCAGAGTGCGGCGGCGAGGCTGTCTGCCGCGCCTTTGCGATGGAGCTGGATTCGGTGGAGGCGGGGCGGAAACTGGTGGAGCAGACGATCGCTGCATTCGGACGGATCGATTGCCTGGTGGTGAATCACGGCATCTGGCCGCCGGACGATGCACCGATCTCAGCGATGGATGAGCGGCAGTGGCGGCGAACGCTGAATGTGAACCTGGACAGCGTCTTTGGGCTGGTGCAGGCGGCCGTCGCTGCCATGCAGAAGCAAAGTACGTCCAATGGAGAGGGTCCTTTGCTTTCACCCGCCGCGAGGGGACACGTAGTGCTGGTGAGCTCAACGGCGGGCCAGCGCGGCGAGGCCTTCCATGCCGACTACGCGGTGACCAAGGGCGCATTGATCTCCCTGACCAAGAGCTTGTCGAGCGAGCTGGCGCCGCAGGGCATCTATGTGAACTGTGTGGCGCCCGGATGGGTGGACACCGAGATGTCCGCGCCGGCACTGGCGACCGAAGCTGGTCGGGCGAAGATCTTTGGAACGATTCCGCTGGGGCGTGTGGCGCGGGTGGAGGAGCTGGCTGCACCTATCCTGTTCCTGTGCACGCCATGGGCGGGGTTCATCAGCGGCGAGGTGCTGAACGTGAACGGTGGCGCGGTGCTGGTGGGATGACGATACGGCGAGCGGGACTTCTTCTTGCATTGGTTCTGTGTGGCGGCCTGGCGCTGCACGCGCAGGCGAACGTGGATCCAACCGCCGAGGCCGAGCAGAAAAAGGCGAAGGCACTGCTGCAACAGATGATCCAGGCGCTGGGTGGCGATGCATGGCTGAACGCGCCCGGCTATGAGCTGATCGGCCGGACTTCCGGGTTCTACCAAGGCAAGCCTACCGGTGCGATCACGGACTTCTGGGACTACCATCAGCCGCCGGACAAAGAGCGAATTGAGCTAGGCAAGAAGCGGCAGGTCTACGAAATCTTCATCGGCGAACAGGGTTGGGAGATCACGTATACGGGCAAGCGCGCGCTCCCGAAGGATGAGATGGATGACTATCTCCGGCGGCGGAGCCACTCGATAGACGCGGTGGCGCGTGTCTGGATCAAGGACCCTGGCGCGTTGTATCTCTACGGTGGGCAGGAGCAGGTGGAGCGCCGGCTGGCGGACAAGATCACGATCCTTTCCTCGACCAACGACAATGTGACGCTGGACCTGGACGCGAGCACGCATCTGCCGGTGCGGCGGAGCTTTGAATGGCGCGACCCGCTGTACAAAGACAAAAACGTTGAGGCCGAGGAGTACGACGATTACCACACATTCAACGGCATCCCGACGCCGTTCTCCGTCACGCGCTATCACAATGGCGACATGAACAACCAGCGCTTCCTCTACAACGTGGTGTATGGAGGAGCGCTGCCGCCGGAGATGTTTGATGTGGATGCGGCAGTGCGCAAGCTGAAGAAGTAGGGTGCGCTTATATAATCGGTTCCCGTATGAGCACCGAGAATAGACCCACGGCAATTCGTCTCGATATCAACGAGATCATGCAGATCCTGCCGCACCGCTATCCATTCCTGTTGATCGATCGCGTTGTGGAGCTGGTGCGGATGAAGCGCATCGTTGCGATCAAGAACGTCACGATCAACGAGCCCTTCTTTCAGGGGCACTTCCCCAGCTATCCCATCATGCCGGGCGTGTTGATGGTGGAAGCGATGGCGCAGGCCGGCGGCGCGCTGCTGCTGACCGAGGTGCCGGATCGCGACGACAAGCTCGTGCTCTTTACCGGAATCGATGGTGCGAAGTTTCGCGCGCCCGTGGTGCCGGGCGACCAGGTGCGGATTGAAGTGGAGGTGCTGAAGTGGAGGAGCCGGGGCGCCACCATGCGCGGCAATGCCTACGTGGACAGCAAGCTGGTCTGCGAGGCGGAGATCAAATGCCAACTGGTCCCGCGGACCGCGCGAAAGGCTGAGGCGCAGGAGACGCCTTCGCTTGCCGGGGCCGCTGCCGAGTGAGCATTCACCCCACCGCGCTGGTTGAGACCGGCGCTGTCATTCCCGCTTCCGCAATCATCGGCCCGTACTGCACGGTGGGCGGCAGCGTGGTGCTGGGAGAGGGCTGCGAGCTGGTCTCCCATGTTGTGCTGGACGGCCACGCGACGCTGGGCGCGGGATGCCGCGTGTATAGCTTTGCGGCGGTTGGTGTTGCCCCGCAGGATTTGAAATATGCGGGCGAGCCGACGGCCGTAGAGATTGGCGAGCGGACGGTGATCCGCGAGTGTGTGACCATCTCGCGCGGGACTGCAGGCGGGGGCGGCACGACACGCGTGGGCAGCGATTGCCTGATCATGGCGTACGCGCACATCGGGCACGATTCGACGATCGGCGACAACTGCATTCTCGCCAACGGCGCGACGCTGGCTGGGCACGTGACGGTGGAAGAGTGGGCGACGGTGGGCGCGCTGTGTCCTGTGCACCAGTACTGCCGGATCGGGCGGCACGCTTATGTCGGCGGCGGCACCACCATTACGCAGGATGTGCTGCCCTTCTCTCTGACCTCGGCCAAGCGCGAGACACACGCTTACGGGCTGAACAAGGTTGGGCTGGAGCGGCGAGGCTTTACGCGGGACCAACTGCACGCGTTGCAGCATGCCTATCGGCTGCTGCTGGCATCGAAGCGGAACACCTCGCAGGCGCTGGATGCGCTGCGCGCAGAGGCGAGCTCGTGCGAAGAGGTTGCGTACCTGCTGCGCTTCGTCGAGACGAGCGAGCGCGGCGTGTTGAAGTAGCTCCGATGGCAAACGATCTGCACGAGATCCGCAAGCGCCTCAACAGCCGCTGGGCCTGATCGCCGGCAACGGGCAATTTCCTTTTCTGCTGCTCGATGCGGCGCGCGCTCACGGACGGCGGGTGGTGGTGGCGGCGATTCGCGAAGAGACCGATGCAGCGATGAATGCACGCGCTGCCGAGGATGCAGGGACGACGGTGTACTGGCTCTCGCTGGGCGAGTTGTCGCGGTTGATCGAGACATTCCAGAGCGAGGGCGTGACACAGGCCGTGATGGCCGGCCAGGTGAAGCATAAGCAGATTTTTTCGAGCATCCGGCCGGACTGGCGATTGGCGAAGCTGCTGCTGAACCTGCGCACGCGGAACACGGACATGCTGCTGGGAGCGATTGCCAAAGTGCTGGGCGATGAGGGCATCGAGCTGATCTCGTCGACATCGTTCCTGGAGCCGCTGCTGGCGCCGGCCGGCGTGCTGACGCGGCGCGCCCCGAACGAGCAGGAGCGCAAGGACATCGCGTATGGCCGCGAGGTAGCGACGGCGCTTGCCGGGTATGACATCGGACAGACGGTGGTGATTGCGGGACAGGCCTGCGTGGCGGTGGAAGCGATGGAGGGCACCGACGCCACCATTGCACGCGGCGGCGCGCTGATGCGGACGCTGGAGGATGAGGCATCGACGCTGGACCGCAGCCTGACGGTGGTGAAGATCGCAAAGCCGAAGCAGGATATGCGCTTCGATGTGCCGGTGATCGGCGAAGCGACAATCGACGCTATGTGCGAGGCGCGCGCGACGTGTCTCTCGCTGGAGGCGGGACGGACGCTGATCTTCGATCGCGTTGCCGTGGTGGCTGTGGCCGATGCTGCAGGGATTGCCATCGTGGCAGAGCCGTTGGGATAGAGAGTCTCGCGACGCGCAAAACGTCACGCAATTGTCACTTTCGGCGGTTGTTGCGGCGGGAGGCTCGGCAGAAATGCTCTAATGAGGACGCCCCCATTGGAGGAGGTGTATCGATGTCCACGTCACGTTTTGCAGTTCTGGCTGCTCTGGTGATCGCCGCGATTGCCAGTGTGTTCGCAGTGCGCAGCGCGCGCGCGGCGGACGATGCGGTGCCCACGGTGGGTGAGCAGGCCCCGGGTTTTTCGCTGCCTTCACAAGAGGGCACGCCGGTGAGCCTCGATCAATATCGCGGCAAGTGGGTGGTGCTGTACTTCTATCCGAAGGACATGACCTCCGGCTGCACGATGGAGGCGCACAAGTTTCAGGAAGACCTGCCGAAGTATCAGCGGGATAACGCGGTGATCCTGGGCGTGAGCGTGGACTCGGTTGCGAGCCATAAGACCTTTTGCACGAAGGATGGCCTGAGCTTCAAACTGCTCTCCGACGAGCAGAAGTCGACCGTTTCCAAGTATGGATCGCTCGGCAGTTTCGGTCCCATGAAGATCGCCAAGCGGAACACTTTTCTGATCGACCCTGAGGGGAAGATCGCGAAGGTGTGGACCGGTGTCGATCCGTCGAACCACAGCACCGAGGTGCTGGCGGCGCTGGCGGATCTGGAAAAGAAGAACGGCTAAGCCAAGCGGAAAGAGTACAGACGCAAAAAAGCCCGGCGCGATGCCGGGCTCTTTTGCTTGCCTTGTGAAGCGTTGGACTACTTCTTCTTCGTTGCCTTCTTAGCGGCCTTCTTGGTGGACTTCTTCTTTGCCGCTTTTTTGGTTGCCTTCTTAGCCGACTTCTTCGCCGACTTCTTCTTTGCTGCTTTCTTTACTGCCAATTGAGTACCTCGCTTCGTGGATTTACTACGTGCACCCTTTTTACCGGCAGCCTTTTTGGCCGCCTTACCGCCGCTGCGGGCGCTGCTACTTTTCTTCGCGGCAGATTTCTTGGAACTCTTCTTAGCTGCCTTTTTGGCGGGAGCTTTCTTCGCCGCCTTTTTGGCCGGACTCTTTTTGGCGGGAGTCTTTTTGGCCGCAGCTTTTTTGGCAGGTGCCTTCTTTGAAGGAGCGCTCACTCTGGATGCTGGTGGCACAGGTGCGCCATAGCCTTCATCCTCGCGAGTATCTTCGTCCGAAGCGCCTGGCACACTGATCTCTTCATCTTCTTCGTCTTCGTCAATCTCCTCTTCCAACTCATCCGAGTAGTCTTTGCCCTCGGGTTCGTGTTCACCATCGTCGTACGCTGCTAAGAGCTTCCGTTCGTCCTGCATCTGTTCGCCTCCGGCACTTCACTCATCGTTGGCTTCGCTTGTGGGCAGCGAGCGCAAATATCGACCACTCCACCTGCGGCGCGGATTATAGCAACAGGATGCAACGGTCTGCCACTGAACGCAAGCGAGAAACGCTTGCGCGTTGCGCGAATCGACCATTGCGGATCACGTTTCGCAGCGATTGAGGCACGTTGCCTCGCGCTGTTTCGCGATCATGCTACTTCTGATGCGGCTTTGTCTTCGTGGTGGTGCGCGATTGTCCGGCCTTGGACGCACTGTGCGCAGCGCGTCCGCGCTTTTTGCCGCGTTTGCCACGGGCGGATGCGGAAACGTGCGCCGGCTCTGCCACAAATAGCGTCTGACCAGGCCGGATCGCACCGGAGCGGAGATGATTCCAGCGCCGCAATTGCTCGGTGGTCACGTTGAAGCGGTCGGCGAGCGTAACCAGGGTGTCTTCGCGTTCCACGCGATAACGCGCGCTGCTGCGCTGCGTTCCGGAGGTGGCGGCCGCGGGAATGATCAGCGCGTCTTCGCCGGAGATGTCGGCATCTGCATCGAGCTGGTTCACGAATGCTATGTCGGTGGCGGAGACATGGTAGGTCTTCGCGAGCGATTGGAGAGTGTCGTCCGGCTGCACGCGGTGATACCGCCATGCTGTCCGCTTGTCGGGAGGAATCTCCGCGATGGCCTCCATGAAGCCGGGCTTGGCACCTTCCGGCAGATGCAGATCGTAGGGCTCGTCCGGAGGCGTCATCATGCGGAGCAGGCTGGGATTGAGACCGACGATCTGCTGCACCGGCACGTTGACGATGTCGGCAACGAGGCGAAGGTCGATGGAGCCGTTGACGGTTACGGTGTCGTCGACGACCGGCGGGTCAGCGTTGATATTCGTAAGCCCGTACTGCACCGGGTTCTTGGCCATGACGGCTGCGGCCAGGATGATGGGGACGTAGTTTTTTGTCTCCTGGGGCAGGTTGTTGCGCCTGTATAGCTCCCAAAAATCGGCGTAGCCGGTGCGCTGTACGGCGCGCTGCACGTTGCCCGCACCCCAGTCGTAGGCCGCCATTGCGAGATACCAGTCGCCGAACTGCTGGTAGTTTTTCTTGATCTCGCGCGCGTAGGCCCGGGTGGATTTCTCGGGATCAAAACGCTCATCGACCCACCCGTTGCGCTCCAACCCATAGGCGCCGCGGAAGCCCATGAACTGCCACATGCCCGCGGCACCGGAGCGGCCATTGACGGCCTGCACCTGGAAGCCTGATTCGGCGATGGCCTGGTAGATGAGATCGGCGGGCACACCTTCTTCGCGCAGGGTGCGCTCGATGAGGTCCTTGTAGCGGCCGGCACGACGCAGTGAGCTGATGATCGTATTGCGGCCGGTGGTGGTGTTGGAGAAGTAGCCGATGTAGCTGGTGACGGCGTCGTTGATGACGAGCGGCAGGTCTGACTGCGTGGTCTTGAGCTCGGCTTCGGCGGCGGCTCGGATATTGGGATCAACCGGGAAGGTCACGTCGTTCGCAACGCCGACCGGCGTCTGTTCCATGGGCGGCGCGAAGCCGTTGCCCTGCTTCAGCGCGTCCATCTCCAGCGCATTGACGGCGTCGACGATGTGCTCGAATTCGTCGCTGAGCTGAGGGCTCGTCTTCAGGTCGAGACCGCTGGAGAGCATGGTATCGACGGCGTTGTCGAAATCGCGCTTGGCTGAGGCAAGGTCGCCAGCATGATAGTTGCGCATGCCGCTGGCATAGCTGCTCTCCGCCGCTGAGATCACCTGCTGTTCCCGCGGATTGGCCGGCGTGGGCGCCTGCTGCGTGGCGGAGGACGGGGGCTGAGTTTTCTTCTGGGAGGCCACGCCCGCAACAGCGCTGCCGCACAAGACAGCGAGGAGAAGGAGGCCAGAAGGCTTGGGGACATCCATGCGGTTCAGAGGAGGTGCTCTACCGTTTCACAAATACCGTATCCTGCCAGCAAGCCTTAGTAGCAGCTTTTCTTAACGAAAAGCTGCGTTGAGTGCTTCCCGGTGACTATACCTTTTGTGAACCGGTTCTCGCGTCATTGTAGAGCGCAGGCACGCAGCGTGCCGATGATAAACTCAAGGTTCGAGCGGACTTCGGTACCCTTGCCAATCACTGCTCACCCACCCGGCACAACGAATCCGCACAACGAACCGCATACATGGACACCAGGCACATCCGCAATTTCGCGATTATCGCGCATATCGATCACGGGAAATCGACCCTCTCCGACCGGCTGCTGGAGCTGACCGGATCTGTAAGCGCGCGCGAGATGCAGGCGCAGGTACTGGATGCCATGGACCTGGAGCGCGAGCGCGGCATCACGATCAAGGCGCACGCCGTCCGCATGCTCTACAAGGCGAAGGATGGTGAGCTTTACCAGCTGAACCTGATCGATACGCCGGGACACGTGGATTTTTCGTATGAAGTTTCGCGCTCGCTGGCTTCGTGCGAAGGCGCGCTGCTGGTTGTGGATGCCACGCAGGGCGTCGAGGCGCAGACGCTGGCGAATGCCTACCTGGCCATCAGCAATGGGCTGGACATGATCCCGGTGATCAACAAGATCGACCTGCCGAGCGCAGACGTTGTGCGCACGCAGGAGATGATCGAGAGCGCCGTGGGCGTCGATGCCACGGATGCGATTCCGGTGAGCGCGAAGACGGGCGAGAACGTGGAAGCGATTCTGGAGGCGATTGTGCATCGGCTGCCGCCGCCTACGGGAGATGCGGAGGCTCCGCTGCAGGCGCTGATCTTCGATTCGTGGTTTGACGCGTATCGGGGCGTGATTGTGCTGACGCGCGTGATGCAGGGCACGCTGCGCAAGGGTGCGCGCATCCGGCTGATGTCCAACGGACGCGTCTTCGATGTGGAGTCGATGGGTGTGCTGACGCCCAAGCCGGTTGAGGTCTCGGAGCTTGCTGCCGGCGAGGTCGGATTCTTTGTAGCCACAATCAAGAACGTTGGGGATACGAAAATCGGCGACACCATTACGGAGGATGAACGGCCCGCGCCGTCCGCCCTGCCGGGCTTTGAGGACATCAAGTCGATGGTCTTCGCGGGGCTCTACACGGTGGACTCGCACGAGCACACGCTGCTGCGCGAGGCGCTCGAAAAGCTGCGGCTCAACGATTCGTCTTTCTCGATGGAGCCGGAGAGCTCCGCCGCGCTGGGATTTGGCTTCCGCTGCGGATTCCTTGGCCTGCTGCACATGGAGATCATCCAGGAGCGGCTGGAGCGCGAGTTCGATCTGGACCTGATCACGACGGCACCAGGCGTGCGCTACAAGATCCGGCTGACGGACGGGAGCGAGATCGAGGTGGATAATCCGTCGCGCTGGCCGAACCCGAGCGAGATCGAGCAGGTGGAAGAGCCGGTGATCAAGGCCACGATCCTGACCAATGAGGAATACGTTGGGCGGGATCCTGAAGCTGGTGGAAGAGAAACGCGGGCGGCAGCAGAACTTTGAATACGTGACGCCGACGCGCGTGATGCTGACCTATGAACTGCCGCTGAACGAGATCGTGCTGGACTTCTATGACCGGCTTAAGTCAGTGTCCCGCGGATACGCATCGCTCGACTACAGCCTCTCAGGCTCGTGGATTTCGCCCATGGTGAAGCTGGACATCCTGGTTTCCGGCGAGCCGGTGGACGCGCTTTCGATTATCGTGCACCGTGACTTTGCCTACGAGCGCGGGAAGGCGCTGGTCTCGAAGATGCGGGAGCTGATTCCGCGGCAGCAGTTTGAGGTGGCGATCCAGGCAGCGATTGGCTCGAAAATCGTCGCGAGAGAGACCGTGGCGGCACTCCGCAAGAACGTGCTGGCGAAGTGCTACGGCGGGGACATCAGCCGCAAGCGAAAACTGCTGGAGAAGCAGAAGGAAGGCAAGAAGCGGATGAAGCGGATCGGGAAGGTAGATATCCCGCAGGAGGCCTTCCTGGCGGTGCTGAAGGTGGGCGAAGATAGCGCGAAGTAACCCTCCCGAATTTCAACCGCGAAAAGCGATCTGTGGAAAGCGACTGGAAGGCGTCTCCGGCGTTCATCACTTGTTCATCCTGCAACAAGGCTGATCTTTTCCGGTAAATCACACATATCAGGCAGGTTGCGATGTTTTAAAGCGCGCCTGCTGCCGTGCATATTGTGCAGGCACGGAATTGGACTCGCGGGCGCGACTCACAATCCACAGAAATTTCCACAGCGGGAGGATCGCTGGAGTTTGCCCGTTCGGGCTCCGGAAACCGGAGCCCGGCGGGAAGCGTTTCTAGTGCGTGGTGCGTGGAGCGGTGGGAGTCCGGGCGGGAACGCGAGTTGTCGTTCCGGTGGGCCGCGGGGCTCCTGCTGCAGATGCAGGTTGCGGAGGAACGCCGGACTGCTTGTTGTAGGCCTGGACGACCGCCTCGGAGATGTTGGTGGACTCGGCGGCCCAGAGGATGGGCGATGCCTGCTGCTGCTGGGAGCCGGCGTCGAGAACGAGGGTGTAGCCGTTCTCCTGCGCGTACCGGGTCATGACGCCCGCTACCTTCTGGGCGATCGTGCTGAACTTCTCGTTCATCTCTCCGGAGAAGTCGTTGCGCGCATCTTCCACATTGCGCTGCAGAGTTTTCTCCTTCTCATCGATGGTACGCAGACGGCTCTGGCGCTCGGCGTCGCTCAGCTTGTCCCCAGCGGTCTGCATATCCTTCTTCAGCGTGTCGACCTCATCGCTCTCAGACTTGATCTGCTGCTGCTTGGGCTGGAACTTGGTGTTCAGCTCGGCGAAGGCACGCTGGCCTTCATTGGTCTGGGCGACGACAGCCTCAAACTGAATGACCGCGATCTTGGTGGGGCCGGCGGGAGCGGTGGCGGCAGGCGCGCCGGGGGCGGAGGGTGGCTCTGCTGCGGTCTGGGCGAGCGCACTGGCGCCCAGGGTGGACGCGAGCATGCAGACGAGTGACAAAGAACGCTTCATTTGGCTAGGAAACTCCTTGGTTCTTGTTGGCTGTCCTGATTGCGTTTCGAGGGCACTTGCGGGCACGCTGCCCAGTGCTCTCCCCCTTGCGCAATTCCGATGCTGACGCCGCGCGCCCCGGTGGTGAGGGGTGCGGTTTGCGCATAAGAGACACGAACAGAGGACATCTCAGGAACTTGCGAACGATTATAGACCGTTTTCACAAATACGGTGAGGTCGTCCGGAGCTGCGCGGAGCAGCTAGAACGTGGTGCTGACGGCGAGGCGGAAGGTCTTGCGCGGCTCCCGCAACTGGTAGAGCGAGCCATAGAGCTGCTGGGACTGGGCATAGCTGTAATCGCCTGCCCCGCCCGCGGGGAACATATCGCGGGTGATCAGGTTTTCGCCGCGTACCTGCTCCAGCAGACGCAGCGGATTGTATGCGTAGTAGATACGGAACGGCGCACGAACGATCGGCAGCATGACGGAAATCTCCGCACCGGTCGACATACGGGGCGACGGTGTTCGTGCCTTCGATGGGCCGAATCTCTCGGGTGAACTGAACGCGTTGTCCACCCTGGCACGATCCATTGACATAGACCGGGCAACCGTAGAGCGGCGCGTTCAGCTGATCGGTGGCGAGCACGCTTTGGAGCAACTGCGACTGGCGTGTGGCGACCGACATGCCGAAGTCGTCGAACAGCTTGAACATGACCGGTCCGCCGAGCGGGATGCGGTACTCGACGTTGCTGGTGAAGGAGGTATCGCCGCCGACGGAAACAATGCCGAAGGTAGGAACGGGGATGGTGATGTTGCCCAGAGTGGGGTTGGTGGGGTCGCGCGGTACCAGCGTGCCATCCGGATTGGTGAGGATGAACTGTGTGCGCTGAGGAATGAATGCGTACGGGGTGCCGGAGCGAATGTCGAAACCGCGAAGCTCCTGCTCGCCGCCCTGATAGAAGCGCTGGAAGGGCGGCGCAACCTTGCCGCCGAGGCCCTGGATGTATTGCGCCTGGAAGCGGAAGGCGAGAACGTTGCGGCCTTCCCTGCTGGGCCTGAACAAATGCATGCCATTGAAGTGGCGGTATTCGAAGATCGGGTTGTAGTACTTGACGTTGCCGCCGATGCCGGCAATCTGAAAGAGCGCGGTGTAGGAGACGCCGTCGTGCGGATTGTAGGGGTTTCCGATTTTGTTATAGGTGTAGGAGAACGACGCGGTGCTGGAGTAAATGCCTTCGAGCGCGTTGTTGGACTGGATGCCGCTACGGAAGGCCAGAGTCTGGAACAACGAGGTGGACGCAGGGCTGAAAGCGGTGATGGAGCTCTTCTGGAACGAATAGGTAAGGCCGACGCGATGGAAGCTGTGCCGGAAGAGGTAATTGGTGGACACGTTAAGGCCGGTGGAGGCCTGGTTATAGTTCTGCACCAGCGACTGCTGGGCGGCCGTCAGGTTTCCGCCGCCGGTCGAGATCTGGTAGTTCTTCGCGGCGTTGTAGTCGGACTTCTGGGAAAACACCTGGAAGCCGAGCGAGATGGGCTTATTACGGAAGTAGGGCTCGGTGAAGCCGAACTGCAGATTGCGCTGCAGATTGCCGAGACTGGCCTGCAGGCTTAGCGTTTCGCCGAGCCCGAGGAAGTTGTTGGTCTGATAGTTGAGGCCGAGGAACGAGCCGGAGAGGCCGCTGACACCGCCGTTCAATCCGATGGAGTTCTTGCCCTTCTCGTGAACGCGGAGCAGCAGCGAGACGGTGTTGTTGGCCTGGTCCTGGGTCGCGGTGGAGTCCTGATCCACTTTCAACGCATCGAAGTAGTCCAGCTGGTTCAAGCGCAGGATGCTCTGTTCCCAGAGATTGCTGTTGTAGACCTGGCCTTCTTCAAGCAGCAGCTCGCGGCGGATGACCTGGTCGCGGGTGACCGTATTGCCGGTGAACTCGATGCGCGACACGTAGAACGGCTTGCCCTCATCGATGTCGATGTCGAGATAGAGCAGCTTCTTGGCTTCGTCGAAGCGGGGGGTGGGGACAGCGGCGTAGTTAATGTAGCCGAGCGTGCCGTAGGCCTTGCGGAGATTTTCGAGTCCTTTGGCGACGGCGGTGTAGTTAAAGTAGTCGCCGTCCTTGATGGCGAACTGAGCGCGCAGCGCCCTCACGTTCTTCACATGCTCGTTGCCAGTGAAGGTAATGCCGCCGAGGCGATAGCGCTCGCCTTCCTCAATGGGCAGCGTGATATCGATGCGCTTGCCCTTCTTGGGGCGGAAGGTCAGGAGCGAGAGTCCGCCTTCATTGCGGATGTGGGTCGAAGGCTCGCCCACGATGGCCTTGAAGTAGCCATGGTTCTGATATGCCTGACGGACGCGCTCGGAATCCTCTTCAAGCTTGCTGGCGTCATAGGTGCGGGCAAAGAGATTCTCGAGGAAGATCGAATGCGGAATGCCGATGGGGCGCAGGTTGCGCATGGCGTAGCGCAGCGTGCGTGAGTTCAGGTTCTTGTTGCCGGTGAACTTGATGTTACCGACCTTTACCGTTGGGCCTTCCTTGATGTTGAAGGTGACGGCTACAGATGCGGGCGGGATGGTCTTGACTTCCGGCGTGATGGTCGGGAACTGATGTCCGTGCTCGCCCAGCAGCGCCTTCAGGACCGCGATCCCCTTGGCGATGCGCGTGGGGTCGTACTGGCTCTCCACGCTGAGCCCGACCTTCTCCTTCTTGAAACGGTCGAGGACGTCGGATTGCGTAACCGAATTGAGTCCCTTGTAGTTGATCTCGCGGATGGTCGGCTTTTCGCGAACGAAGATGTCGAGAACTTCGCCCTTCGGGGTGTCCTCTTTTTCGATGCGAACATCTTCAAAGTAGCCGGTGTTCCACAGGGAGTTGAAATCGCGCTCGACGGTGGCGGGATCGTAGTTGTCGCCGACGTGCGAGTAGAGACGGGCGAGAACCGTCTCCTTGGGGATGCGGCGATTGCCGATGACCCGGATTTCGGAGATGACATTGGCGTTCTGTGCGAACGCGGGCGCAACCGAACAGAAGAGTATGCCGAGAGCACCCAAGCCTTGAAGCACTAATTTACGAAGGATCCGGGGACGAATGGTTTTGTCCTGCTGGATCTGGGAGCTCATGCTCCGCCGAATGACGGGAAAAATAGGCACACCCTCACTGCAACCAAAATCGAACTTCCGCTCTTTCGTGCTGGAAAGCCGATTCTATAGCAAGCGGGGCCGGGACGACCAACGGCGAGCCACGAATCGGCCGCGAAGCGGCCCTGCGCGGTGTCAGCTTTCGAGCTCGGCATGGATCACGAAGGCATGATCGGCGGGGCTCCAGCGTACATCGAGCACATTGGGTTTGCAGCAGACCTGGCAGTCCTCGACATAATTCTGGTGGGCGCCGGCGGACTCGTCGACGAAGGTTTCATTCCATTCGCCGCAGCCGGCGCATTGATAGCGCGAATCTCTCATTTCCATGGAATAGCGCACTCGTACTTCATCCGACGTGCGGGACGCGCGCCACGTCCACCAGCGTGGAATAGAACGTGGGGCCGCGGCCGATGTCGGTGAGGCGCTCGGAGGTGAGCGCGTTCACATTGCTGCCGCCCGCGGAAAGCTTGTTCCAGTTGAGCCGCGAGGCCACGACGCCTGCGGGAACACCGGTGTGGATCTGCGCGACCAGACGAATGCGACCGCGATCGTTGAAGACCTCGACGGTGTCGCCCTCACGAATGCCTCGACGATCTGCATCGTCGGGATGAATTTCGAGTTTGCCGATGCGGGACTTCTCCATCTTCTGGTGCGGCGCGAGATTCGCAAAGGTGGAGTTCATGTAGTTGTCGGCCTTGCGCCCGAGAAATTCGAGCGGGTAGGTGCGATCGGCACTGTGGCGCGATTCTTTTGGGGGCTTGAAGGATGGAAGAGGATCGAGCCCCTGCTGGGCAAGCGCAGCGGAGTAGAACTCGCCTTTGCCGGAGGGCGTGCCGAAGCCGCCATTCGCGAACGGTTGGAAAGGTGCGTCGGGCTCGCCCGCCCAGCGAAGGCGCACGCTGTGCTGCCTGCGAAGCTGGTCGAGCGTGATGCCATCCATTTGCGGATGCGTTTCCTGAGGGCTGTCGCTGAGAGCCTGGGCCAGCATCTCCTGCTCGGTATCGCGGAAACAGGCTTCCGGGAAGCCGATGCGCTGCCCGAGCTGGCCGAAGAGCCAGACGTTGGAGCGCGCCTCGCCAACCGGCGCGATGGCCTGATCGGAGAGCTGCACGTGATAGTGGCCGTATGCGCCCTGGAGGTCGGCGTGCTCCAAGAATGTGGTGGCGGGGAGCACGATGTCCGCGTAGTCGGCGGTATCGGTCCAGAACTGTTCGTGCACGACGGTGAAGAGATCCGGGCGCGCCATGCCGCGCAAAACGGTGTTCTGGTTGGGCGCGATGGCGCCAGGGTTGGAGTTGTAGACGAAGAGCGCTTTGACCGGTGGATCGCTCAGCTCGGTGAGCGCGTGGCCGAGCCGGGACATGTTGACGACACGTGCGGCGCGGCCGAGCGGGCTTGCGTACATCAGGTCAGGACGCTCGAGGGTTTGTGAGTCGAAGCGGAAGGCGCCGCTGGTGGAGAGCTGCAGGCCACCACCAAGGTCCTTCCACGCGCCGGTGAGCAGCGGCAGCATGCAGACGGCGCGCGCGGCTGTACCGCCGTTCTCGCAACGCTGGATACCGTAATTGAGGCGGATGGCTGCGGGCCTGGTGGTGGCGTACTCGCGGGCGAGCGTACGGATTTCATCCGCGGTCATGCCGGTCCAGGCGGCAACGCGCTCCGGCGGATATTCTTTCGCGCGCTCGGCCAGCTCTTTTGCTCCGATGGTGTACTGGTCGATATAAGAGCGGTCTTCCAGGCCTTCGGCAAAGATGACGTGCATCATGCCGAGGGCGAGCGCGGCGTCTGTACCGGGATTAATCGGAATGTGCCAATCAGCGAGTTTTGCGGTGCGGGTCTGGTACGGATCGATGACGATGAGACGGGCGCCGTTGCGGCAGGCTTCTTCGACCTGCGGCCAGAGATGAACGCTGGTGCCATGAATGTTTGCGCCCCAGGCGATGATGAGACGCGCGCGATGGAACTGCTCGGTATCGGTGCCGAGTTTGCGGCCATAGACGGAGAGGAAGGCATCGCCCCCAGCGGTGGCGCAGATGGTGCGATCGAGCTGCGAGGCGCCGAGCCGGTGGAAGAAGCGGCGATCCATGGAGCCGTAGCCCAGCACGCCGATGGTGCCCGCGTAGGAGTACGGCAAGACGGATTCGGGACCGTATTGCTCAGCGATGGCGGCGAGCCGCTGCGCGATCGTCTCAAGCGCTTCGTCCCAAGTGATGCGCTCAAAGCTTTCCGCCTCGTGGCCAGAGGGCAACGGGCCTTTCGCGACCCCGGCGCGGCGGCGCATGGGATAGAGCAGCCGGTCCGGCGAATAGACGCGATCGAGGTATTGAGCCACCTTGCCGCACAAAAACCCGCGGGTAACGGGATGATCCGGGTCGCCGGCGACTTTTTGCGCGCGGCCGTTGGCGTCCACGCTCACCAGCACGGCGCAGGAGTCCGGGCAGTCGTGGGAGCAGACTGCGTGGACCACGCGCAATGGCGATTCACTGGGAGGCATAGCACAATTGTATGCAGCCGGATGCTGTAAGGCATGGAAAAAGCTCGGCTTTGTGACGGCTGCCGCCGTGCGGGGCGCAAAGTTTTGGCAACCCGGGGCGTCTGCGATGATCTAAAGAAAGCAGTTAATCCTTCCGGAGAGACCTCGATCGGGTGACGTATCGGATTGCAATTGGGATGGTGTGCGCCGCGCTGGTATGCGGCGGGGCGCCCTTGCGTGCGCAGAATTCTCAGTCGAGTTCCCAGTCGAGCGGCCTGGCGAATGCTCCCGCGACCGCGGATGCGTCGGGCGGCACGAGCGCGGGCGATACGAGCGCCGGCAGCACGGCGGCTTCCGGCAGCAGCGCGAGCGGGGCATCGGCTAATACTGCGACCACTTCATCGTCCGGGACGACGACCGCCGGGTTGAACGCTCCGTCGCCGCAGTCGCTCTTGAACCCCAGTTCCGCGCAGAATCCTTATTACGGCAGCGTGACGATGGGCACCGTCTCGCCGGAGACGCTGCATCTTTCTCTCGATGACGCGATCCAGCGCGGCATTCAGGCGAACCTGGCGCTGACCCAGGCACGCATCCAGCAGCAGCAGTCCGATGCGCAACGGCTGGAGACGCTGAATCCGCTGCTTCCGTCAATCAAGGCCGAGGCGTCGACTGAAGCCCACCAGTACAACCTGCAGACTTTCGGATTCAACCCCAGCCTTCTGGCGCAGATCGCGCCGCTGTTTCCTGACACGAATTTTGCCAGCTTCAATCCGATCGTGAAGGTAGACGTCACGCAAGGCGGATGCCGCGTTGAACTGGACAGCGCTGGATCTTGCCGCGATTACGCGCTACCGCTCCGCGAAAGAGAGTGTGACGGCGGCGTACTACAACACGCAGTCGTCGCGCGGGTTGGTGGTGCTGAATGTCGGCAATCAATACCTGAAGACGCTGGCCGACCACTCGCAGATTGACAGCGCCGAAGCGTTGCTGCGCGCCGATGAAGTTCTGTTGAAGCAGGCGCAGGCGGAGCACGAAGCGGGCACCGCAGCACGACTGGATGAGCTGCGCGCGCGCGTGCAATACCAGACGCAGCAGCAGAAGGTGATCGCGGCGCAGAACGCGTTCGAGAAGGACCAGATTCTGCTGAAGCGCGAGATCGGCGTGCCGGTGGAGCAGACGATCCAGCTTACCGATACTGCACCCTATGCCGACCTGGAGCAGATGTCGATCGAAGATGCGCGGCGGCTTGCCTACAAAAGCCGCCAGGATTATCAGGGCATGCAGCACCAGGTGCGCTCGGCGCAACTTTCGCGCTCAGCCGCCCGATATGAGCGGCTGCCCACAGTTACGGCGAGCGGGAACTACGGCGTTACCGGGCTGACGCATGGCTTGTATCACGGCACATTCGTCGCAATGGGCGAGCTGAAGCTTCCGATCTTCAAGGAGGCGCAGTTCCGGGGCGATGCCGATGTTGCCGCAGCACAGCAGAGCGATGCGTTGAATCGCCAGGCGGACCTGAAGCAGCAGATCGATCAGCAATTGCGCGATAGCATGCTGGACCTGAACTCGTCGCAGACACTGGTACGCGTCTCGCAGCAGAACGTGGACCTTGCGACGCGGGCGCTGTCCGATGCCAATGATCGCTTTGCCGCGGGCGTGGAGGACAATCTGCCGGTTGTGCAGGCGCAGGCTACGCTGTCGCAGGCGCAGTCGCAGCTGATTGCGGACACCCTCAGCTATAACCAGGCCAAACTTGGATTGGCGCGCAACCTGGGCATTGTGGACACGCAGTACAAGACGTATCTGCACGGCAAGTAGCGCTTTGGAAACGCGGATCTCTCCGCGGCGGCCGTGTCGCTCCGCGGCACGGCTCCAGTCGAGATGACGACTAAGCGGGAACCGTCTCGCTCCAGCCGCGGCGTGCGATGACTATCGAGATCAGGTCGATGGCTGCGACCATAGCGGCGCACGCGGTCCAGCCACCGAGCTTCCACACCAGGCTGGGCGCGACGCCGGCCACCGTCCCGCCGATGTAATAGCAGGCGACATACATGCCCACGGCAGAGGCGCGGGAGGACTCCGGCGCGGCTTCGCGAAGGAAGCTGGTAGCGCAGCTCTGAGAAATAAACACGCCAGTGCAGCAGAGGGCGAGGCCGGCCACGACGATCCACAGCGAGTGCACGAGCGTGAGCAGCACGCCGGCAAGCGAGAGCAGGATGGAGCCGGTGATGCCTGCGCGGAGGCCAACGCGGGGCAGAAGCGCTCCCGCGAGCGGTGTAGCGACGAGGCCCACCAGATACACGACGAACAAGAGGCTGAGCCTGGCGGTGGAAAGCGAGAACGGCGGCGCCGCGAGATAGAAGGTGATGTAGGTGAAGACGCCGACCAGCGAGAAGAGCACATTGAAGCCGACGAGGTAGGTTGTGAGCAGGCGCGGGTTGCGCAGATGAGCAACCATCGGCAGGAATATCTGCCGGTACGGCAGCCGTGTGGCTGCACGTAGCGAGCGCGGCTGATCCGGCAGCAGCCATGCGACTAATGCGGCGCCGCCGAGCGATATTAGACCGAGCAACACGAAGGATGGCCGCCAACCAACGTGGTCTGCCATAACACCGGTGACGGCGCGGCCGGAGAAGCCGCCCAGAGCGGTGCCGCTCACGTAGATGCTCATGACGGGCGCGACCGCAGTAGGCGGCCAGTTCTCCGTGATGTAAGCGATGGTGGTGGCGAAGACGCCAGGCGTGACGAGCCCCTGCAGCAGCCGCCAGAAGACCAGCCAACCGAGAGATGTGGAGCTTGCCGCGGCGCAGGTCGGCACGGCGAGTAGAAGAATCGAGACGAGGATCACGCGCTTGCGATTCATCCGCTCGGTGAATGTGCCGAGCAGCGGCGCCGCGATTGCGACTCCGAGAGTGGACGCGCTGACCGTCCAGCCCACGGCGGACTTTGAGGCGTGAAAGAGGTCTTCCAGCAGCGGCAGAAGCGGCTGCGTTGCATAGAGCGTGAGGAAAGCGATGAGACCGCAGACGAATACGCCGACGACGCCCCTGACCGGGTGAAGCGGATGACGATCCCGGGATGCTGGGTTGGGAAGCGCAGCAGAGGCGGACGATGCGCCTTCACCCAAGGGCAGCTCGGGCGCGGCGGAGTCGTGCATGCGATGGGAGTCGGACATGGGCGAGCGAGACTCAAGAGTAGACCGTTTTTCACAAATTCGGCGTCCGGCAGCAGGCGCGAGGAGCAGCCCGGTGGCTACATCTTTTGTGAAACGGGTCCATCGACCGCGCACTGCGATCTGCTGCGACAATAGAAGGACACCGCAAGAATCGAGAGCATGACCGACGCAAAGAAAGAGGAGCCTGGTAGTCGCGGCGCGGCCGCGTTTGCCTATCGTGATTTCCGGCTCTACCAGATGGCCCGCACCCTGGTGATTATGGGTGCGGAGGCGCAGGCCGTGGCGGTTGCGTGGCAGGTCTATCTGATTACGCATCGCGCGATCGACCTTGGCTATACCGGGTTGGCGCTCTTTCTTCCCGGGCTGATTTTCATGCTGCCGGCCGGCCACACGGCGGACCGATTCGACCGGCGCACCGTCATCCTGGTTTGCTATTCGCTGCAGTTTGTCTCGACGCTCACGCTGTTTCTGTTTGCGTTCCACGGAATGCATCGCATTCTGCCGATCTATGCGGTGCTGTTTTTTATCGGGACGGGGCGCGCCTTCAGCGGACCAGCCAGTTCGGCGCTCGTGCCGCATCTGGTTCCGGCGGAGCACTTCGTGAATGCGGTCACGTGGGGCGCGACGGTCTTCCAGATCGCGAATATCACCGGACCGGCGGTCGGCGGCCTGCTCTTCACGCTGCCTCTGGCGCACTGGGGCCTGCCGCATATCGCAGGAGCGCCCGTGGTCTTCCTGTTCACGCTGCTCACGCTGATGGGCTATCTGACGCTGATCAGCATGCTTGCGGTGAGGCCGGGAAGGATGGAGCACCGATCCACTACCATCGACCTGGTGCTGGAGGGGCTGCGCTATGTGTGGCGCGCGAAGCTGCTGCTGGGATCGGTCAGCCTGGATCTGTTCGTCGTGCTGCTGGGCGGCGCTGTCGCGCTGATGCCGATCTTTGCAGAGAACATTCTGCACACCGGGCCGAGCGGACTGGGAATCCTGCGCGCGGCACCGGCCGGCGGGGCGCTCATCGTATCGATCCTGCTTTCCTTCCGGCCGATCCGCAGCCACGCCGGACACATGATGTTCATCTGCGTTGCGATCTTCGGCGCCGCTACGATCGTCTTTGGCCTGTCGCGCAGCTTGTGGCTTTCGCTTGCGGCGCTGGTGATTCTGGGCGCGGCGGACATGGTGAGCGTTGTCATTCGCTCGTCCATGCTGCAACTGGCAACTCCGGCTTCCATGCGCGGCCGTGTCAGCGCCGTGAATTCCCTCTTCGTGGGCGCATCTAACGAACTCGGTGAATACGAAAGCGGTTTGACGGCGCAGTGGATGGGTCCGGTGCGGGCAGTTGTCCTGGGCGGCATCGGGTCCTTGATGGTGACCGGCTTGTGGGCGGTGCTCTTCCCGACGTTGCGCAACGCGGATGCGCTGGCGGCCGAGTCACTGATGCAGCCCGAGGAACAGCTAGAACAGCCGTCGATTTAGTCCATTCGCGCGCCTTCGAGGAAATGTTCGATGAAGAATTGGCAGATCATTGGCGCGATCACGCTGCTGGTTTTGGCGATTGCAGCATGGCGCATTGTGAGCTATGAGCACGAGCGCAATTCGCCCGGCATCGTGCTGAACAAGCAGCCACAGGAAAAGCCGACCGATGACGACCTGGTGTATGTGCGCCAGATGCTCATTGATAGCGTGAAATCGGCGCGGGCGTTGAATGGCAAATCCGTCTGGATGAAGGCGGGCTACACCGTTCCCTACTATCCCTATCGCACCGGGCGGGTGGGCTTTTCCGAGCAGGCGGGATGGCTGCCGCCCGCGCAGGAGCTGCTGGTGAAGGACTTCGTCGAGGTCACGACGCCGCCTGACTGGAACAGCAGCATTCCGCGCGGACCGAAGAACGTATTTGTCATCTTCACCGAGCAGGGGCGGAGCGGCGAATTTGCGGCTCCGGTGGCTTCGCTGGATGGCGCGAACTCGACCTGGGTCTGCGACGACATCTTCTTCTACCAGGACCCGAGAAGCCTCTATCACTGGCCGACGGAGGTGTGGCAGGCCGTGGCGCAGCACACAGCCAGGCAGGGCATGAGCGAGAAGCAGACGACGATGGCGCTGGGAAATCTGCAGCAATCGGATTCGAAGGATCTCGGCAATCGGACGGTGAAATATACGACGGTGGACCAGGGCCAGACGCGTCACTTCAGCGTGTCGTTTTCCGGGAACAAGGCTACGTCGGTCACGTCGCAATAGAACCGCTCGAGATCAGGTTCCGAGCGCACGATATTCAGCCCTGCCGGCTTCCGCGCGAGTTGCCGCGCCGAGAATATCGTAACGCCATCTTTTGGGCATACATCGAGGCACGGGACGGCAATGACGGTAACAGCAGGTCGTTCCGGGCTCCTGGCGGATCGCTTCCGAAACCATTTTTTTATCCTGGCAAGCGCCTTCGACCCCTTACCGTTCTTCATTTTGCGTTGGCACTTACGGCAAGCGAACACGGTTTCCCCGGTCCATGGATGAGAGTAGAGACGCAGCTGCGTTCCCGCGTCCGGAATCTGTTGAGTTTTGCTCATCGGCTGTCAGTGAGATGCGACGGTGATATCAGACGCTCGCCTGCTCTTCCAACTGCTGCATCAGCTCTTCCCACTCGGATGAGAGGCTGATGTGCTGGGCGCGCAAATCGTTCGAGAGCTGCGCTCTGGCGCTGCGTCTCATCGGCGCTGACGAAGTTGCCGAGCGCCTGCTCCGTCTCCGCGATGGCGTTCTCGACGCGGGGGATTTCCCGTTCTACGAAGACCAGCCGATCCTGCATCTGCTTTCGTTTGATCGGATTTACGCGGCGGGCACGGCCGTTGCTCTCGATCGCTTCGCCGGTTGCGTCGAGGAGAGGCCGGGAGGCTGCTTCGGCGGCGGCAACTACGGGGTCGGGAATGCCGGCTTTGCGGCGCATGTAGTCCTCGTAATTGCCGGGATAGACGTGCACGGTACCGCTTTCGACCTCGAATACGCGCGTGGCCAGCGCGTCGAGGAAGTAGCGATCGTGCGAGACGAAGATGACAGTGCCGCTGAAGTTGCGAATGGCTTCCAGCAGGACCTCCTTGGCGCGGAGGTCGAGATGGTTGGTCGGCTCATCCAGCAGGAGGAAGTTTGCCGGGCTTACAAGAATGCGGGCGAGCGCGTAGCGGTTTCGCTCGCCGCCGGAGAGCACGCCGAGCGGCTTGAATGCGTCGTCGCCGGAGAACAGAAAACAGCCGAGCAGACCGCGCAGGTCGGCCTGCGGAACACGCGGCGCCACGCTGCTGATGTCGTCGAGCATACGGGCGCTGCCGTCGAGGACCTTGTATTGGTCCTGCGCGAAGTATTCCGCGGTGACGTTGTGGCCGAATTTGAGCGTGCCGCTGGACGGGCCTTCCGTGCCGGAGAGCATACGGATCAGCGTGGATTTGCCTGCGCCGTTGACGCCGACCAGCGCGATGCGGTCGCCACGATCGATGGTGAAGTTCACGCCATTGAGCACCTGCTTGGGGCCGTAGTTCTTCGCGAGGTCGCGCACCTCCACCACAGTGCGGCCCGAGGGCGGCGGCTGCGGGAAACGTGAAGTGGATGACGGGCTCTTCCTGCGGCAGCTCGATGCGCTCGATTTTTTCGAGCTCCTTGATGCGGCTTTGGACCTGTTTTGCCTTGGTGGCCTGATAGCGAAAGCGATTGATGAAGGTTTCCAGGTGGTCGATGTGCTCGCGCTGATTGCGAAAGGCGGATTCGAGCTGGGCGCGGCGCTCCTGCTTCTGCTCGAGATAGCGCTCGTAGTTGCCGTGATACACGTGCAGCGCCTTGTTCCATATCTCGATGATTTTGGTCACCGTGACGTCGAGGAAATAGCGGTCGTGCGAGATGAGGATGTAGCCGTTGGGATAGCCGAGGAGATACTCTTCGAGCCAGTTGCGCGTTTCGAGATCGAGATGGTTGGTCGGCTCGTCCAGCAGCAGAAGGCTGGGCTTCGCAAGCAATAGCTTGGCGAGCGCGATACGCATCTGCCAACCACCGGAGAACTCCTGCGTCTGCCGTGTCCAGTCATGCTTGCTGAAGCCGAGACCATCCAGCACCGCGCCTACCTGGGCGTCCAATGCGTAACCGCTATGCGCATGGAAGCGCGCGTCCAGGGTGGAATACCGCTCCGCAACCGCTTCATAGGCGCTCGATTGCGGATCGAGCTCGGCGAGACTGACGGAGAGCGTCTCCAACTCCTGTTCGATGGAACGGATCTCATCGAAGACGGAAAGGCATTCTTCGAAGACGCTGCGCCCGGAAAGCGCGAGTCCGTCCTGCGGCAGGTAGCCGATGGTGGTGTTGCGGGCGCGCTCGAGCGTGCCGTAGTCGAGCGACTCGAGACCGGCGAGCGTCTTGAGCAGCGTGGATTTGCCGGTCCCATTTGCGCCGACGAGCGCGGTGCGTTCGCCGGGCGTGATGAGCCAGCTTGCGTTTTCAAAGAGAGTGCGTGGCCCAAAACGACGGCCGGCGGAGCTGAGTTGCAGCATGAAATATCCCTGCTGCTATTTTCTCATTTTGACGCGGTGGCCACTGCCGGCTTTGCCGTTCGCGCCGCAGGCTTCCGCGAAGCGACGAGCGCATGCCAGTCAGCCTCGGTCTGGTCGGCATAGGCTTCTGCAAATGCGGCGAGTGCGTGATCGAACTTATCCTGCTTGCTGCCTGCGCCCAGATAGCCGGTGATGAGATGAACATCGCCGGAGCGGGCGTGGCCACGCGCGAGCAGTTCACCGCAGACGGCTGCATATTCGGCGAGACCGCCGCCCTGCATCGCCTCAAGATCGACAGAAGCTTTGTGGTCGTTGACCTGACGGACCAGATAGTCGCGATTCGCAATTGTCGTCCAGCCGAGAAACGGGTCGGATTGCCATTGCATGGCGCGCTGGCCTTCCGCAACACGCTGGCCCTGATGCGTCGCCGCGCGTGTTACGGAACCATGACTCGCGAGATATGGCGCATATGCCGAGCCGGGCTCTTCCTTGATCTGCAGGAAGAGCGGATCGTTTTCGCCATTGCCCTGCAGGTAGACGAGATAGTCGCGAAGGCCTACGCTGCCGGTGCCGACCACCTTAAAGGCCACATCCACCGGCGCGTATTGATCGAAGAAATGGCGGCGCTCCGGCAGCAAGCTGTTGCGATACGCAGCAAAGCTTGCGAGCACCGCACGCGCCTGCGCCGGCGGCAGCGGCATGAGAAGCGGCGGGGCTTTCCGGAATTGCCGCTTGCCCTTCTTCTCTTCTGTGAGACTGCGTAGCGTGCCGAGCGGCGTTTCTCGTTCCGCTTTCTGGAGAGCAGCGGATACCGGGGTTACGCGTTCCAGCCGGTGGACTTGATAGCGCGCCAGCTCTACGACGGGAGTGTGCGCGAGCGTGGCGGCAAGGCGGCGATAGCTCAGCGCGAGGATGTGAACGGCCTCACGGCAGGCGGAAGACTTCTGGCCATTTTCACGCCCGGCGAGAACAAGGCTGGTGGCCATGCGCTTCAAGTCCCATTCGAACGGTGCGACACATGTCTCGTCGAAATCATTGATGTCAAAGACGAGTCTTCCATCCGGAGCGGCGAATGCGCCGAGATTGCGCACATGCGCATCTCCACAGATCTGCGAAAGGATGCCGGTATTCGGCAATGCAGCCAGGTCCGCGGCCATGACTGGCACGGCACCGCGGAAGAAGCCGAATGGGGATGCAAGCATGCGCTCGTACTTAAGAGCGACGAGCGAAGCGATGCGTCCATGCATCGAGCGTGCGATGGTGAGCACAGGCGATGACCGGTGCGCCGGCGGGCGCCAGCGGGCGTGCTCCTGGCGGCGCAGTTGCTTCCGTCGCGCCTGCCCGAGCGCGTGCCGTTCCGCGGGCGAAATGGGTGCTGCCATACTGGGTGACGATACATGCTGGGGCGTGCAGCGTAAAACGCGGAACCGGTTCGCGCAGTTAGCGTCAGGAGGCTTGCGCGATCTGATCCGCGACGGCTTCACGTTCTGCGTCGGGCAGCGGGGGCATTGCGCCCGCGTGCGAGGCGACCCAGGCACCCCAACGGTTGCCAGCCGCATTGAGCTGCGACAGGGGCGCGCCCCGCAGATAATAGTGCGTCAGCGCAGCCGTGAAGGCGTCGCCGGCGCCGACCGTATCCGCGATCTTCGTTGGATAACCCGGATGGCGATCGACCTGATTGCGCGTAACCAGAAGGCTGCCCTGGGAGCCGAGCGTGATGGCGACCAGCTTCACGGGAAATTGATCGATGATCTGCCGCGCACCGTTCAGCAGGAAGTCCGGCGTGATACCGGCGGCGTCCGGAAAATCCAGCAGGGAGAGGACCTGGGGCATTTCGTCGGCATTTAACTTGAAGATGGTTGCGAGCTCGAGCGAGGTCTCGACGATTTCCGAGTTGAAAAATGGCGCGCGGAGGTTGACGTCGAAGATGCGGACGCACTCCGGGCGTGTTTCGTGGAGAAAGCTCTCAATCGTACGGCGCGACGCCGGCGAGCGCTGCGCCAATGTGCCGAAGCATACCGCGTCGGCCTGCTCGGCCAGGGCGAGCCAGTGCGGGGTGAACTCCAGGAAATCCCAGGCGACGGGCTCGTGGATGGTGAAGCGCGGCTGTCCATCTTCCAGGGTCACGGTTACGGTGCTGGTGACGCGGCTGAAATCCTCCTGAACATATTGCGTATCCAGCGGTGTGGTTTTCAGGAAGGCCATGGCTTCGCGTCCCAGCGGGTCGGTGCCGATGCGGGTGGCGGCTACGCCATTGTTTCCGAGGCGCGCGGCCATGACGGCAAAGTTTGAAGGGGCTCCGCCAAGCTGCGGCCCCTGTGGAAGCATGTCCCACAGCAGCTCGCCGAGACCCACGATGCACCGGGGCTCGGTCATGCAGACCTCACCGGGCGCGTCGTGTACGCGTGGCGTTGGATCTGTAACCAAGGCTCAAACCAGGACTCCATTGGAAGCCGCCGAGGCATCGTGTCTCCTGCGAACGACTGACGATCGTGAATGACGGACTGCCGGACTTGCCCCGAGCCTATCATGCGTGAGCACGCAAGCACGAGGGACGCATCGAACTGTCTTTGATGCCATCGCGCCCGCAGCAGCAGACGTGTGTTAGGCTTCGATGCTGCGCAGCAGCATGGCGGCAGGAGGGCTGATGAAAATAACGACGAGAACGAGCCTGACAGTACTGCTGGGCCTGAGCCTGACGGCCGGCAGCCATCTTGCAACCGCAGCGGATACGGCCGCGGTCCAGAAGACTGCGAACAAAGCGGTTGCACCAGCAGGCGGCGATACCTGGTGGAAGCATGCCGTGATCTACGAGATCTATCCGCGCAGCTTTCAGGATTCCAACGGCGACGGCCTGGGGGACCTGAACGGCATCACGAGCCGGCTGGATTATCTGAAAGCGCTGGGCGTGGACGCTATCTGGCTGACACCGATCTATCCTTCGCCACAGGTCGATTTCGGTTACGACATCTCGAATTATGTAGCCATCGATCCGGCGTATGGCACCATGGCCGACTTCAACCGGCTGGTCGCTGAAGCGAAGAAGCGGGATATCCGCGTCATCATGGACATGGTGATGAACCACACTTCGGACAAGCATCCGTGGTTCATCGAATCGGAGAGTTCGAAAACCAATCCGAAGCGCGACTGGTATGTGTGGGCAAATGGCAAGGGGCCGGGGCAGCCGCCCAACAACTGGCAGTCGGCGTTCGGGCATTCTGCGTGGCAGTATTCGCCCAAAACCGACCAGTGGTATTACCACAAGTTCTACATCCAGCAGCCTGACCTGAACTGGCGCAATCCGAAGGTGGAGCAGGCGATGTGGGGCGTGGTGCGCTTCTGGCTCAACAAGGGCGTCGCGGGCTTTCGGCTGGACGCCGTGCCTACCCTCTTCGAAGACGCATCCTTAAAGGACGAGAAGATCCTGCCTGGCACGAACAAATATGGTGATCCGAACATTGATGGCTCGCTGACGGAGAACCTGCCGGAAGTGCACAAGGTGATGCGCGATCTGCGCACGGTTACGAACAGCTTCCCCGGCAATCGCGTGCTGATCGGCGAAACGTATCTTCCGAACATTCAGGAATTGCAGAAGTGGTACGGCGAGAATCACGACGAGCTGCAGTTGCCGATGGACATGCAGGTCGGCTTCCTCAACAAGCTGGACGTGAACGCGTTCCGCCAGCGCATCGACGAGGTGGAGCACGACATTGATAACAACCAGCCACTGCTGGTCTTTGATAACCATGACAACCCACGCATGGATATGCGTTACGGAGACGGCAAGCACAACGTAGAGATCGAGCGCATGCTGGCGACCATTCTTTTCGCCACGCGCAGCACAGCGCTGATGTATTACGGCGACGAGATCGGGATGAAGACCACGCCGCCCGCTCGTGTGGAAGACGTGAAAGACCCGGTCGGCAAGATCGGATGGCCTGAGGAAAAGGGACGCGACGGCGAGCGCACTCCGATGCAGTGGGATGGGTCGCCCGAAGCCGGCTTTACCACCAGCGACAAGCCGTGGCTGCCGGTGCCGGACACCTATAAGACGGTCAACGTGGCGGAAGAGGTACGGCAGGACGACTCGCTGCTGAACTGGTACAAGCAGCTTATCCAGCTTCGGCGCGATAACCCGGCACTGCAGTCCGGCAAGCTGACGATGCTGAACACAGATGACACGAAAGTGCTTTCGTGGATCCGGCAGGCGCCCGGAGCGCCGGCGGTGGTGGTGGCCTGCAACTTTACCGCGGAGCCGCGCAAGTTCAGCTTCGATCTGTCGAAACAGGGCATCAACAGCCGGCAGGCGAAGACACTGATGAAGTCGCCCGGTTTGAACGATCCGACATCGCTCGATGCGGTCAATCTGCCGCCATTCGGCGTGTATGTCGGACAGGTCCAGTAACTCTCCGGGAGGGTTTAGACGGGCTCGCCTTCTCCGAGAGCGAAGTGCAATTGCCGCGATTCGTTCCATGCCATGCGGAGGCTGCCGCTGAAAGGCGCGCGGCCCATGAGACGCACAAAGTGGATTGCAAGGGACAGCATCAATGGCGCATGTCCCGTCGGCCACAAAGCGCTTACTGGCTGCGGAATGCCATTTGCGTCGGGATGATAGACGCGCTCGTCCCATCGACGCGATCCCTCGGGAAACTCCGGATAGTCGCGGACAGCATCGAGCGTGGATTGCATGATGCGATGCTTCCATGGCTGCGCGTACTGCGGCATGAAGAGGATATGGCTGCGGCCTTCGTTGCGTATCTCGTGCACGAATTCGTTGAAGGAGGTTGCGTTGGTCAGGTTGACGTTGCCGTTGGGCTCCAGCCCGTGGCGATCGCCGCCTGATATGAGCAGCTTGTTCCAGCGGGCGGCTAGCGCACGGACCACACGATTCTCGTTCCAGTGACGCAGGCCATTCAGCTCCATGACATGAATGAACTCGCCGTTCTGCTCCATGAATTCTTCGACGCGGAGCGCATGGCGAGCCATGCCGATCTCGTAGAGATCCCACATTGGATGATTGAAGACGATGAGCACGTTGGGTAATGCATGTAGCGCGCTCAACAGTTCGGTCAGCCGTGCATCGGAGGGATTCGCAGTGAACTCCTGGAAGGTCCTCATCCACTGTGCGCCCTGCGCGCTGGGCAGGTTGTGTATGCCGAGATGAACGGACTGATCGCCTGCGAAGGGCACCGTCCACTCAACAGATACCGGGATGTGCCGCGCGCTGGCGACTGTGCGCAACAACTGGGGTGCCTCGATGTTGTCGTGGTCGGTGATGGAGACGAGCGCGGCGCGCTGCAGCTTGTTCTCAATCTGCCGGCGCTCCAGATCGAAGGCGAGACGCGGGGTGAGCGGTGGCGTCCACCAGGCTCGGTCGTAGTCCAGCTTTACGACTGCATGTTTTGCATGAATACCTTCAAGCCACCGGAAAAGGTGGCCTATAAAGCCATCGCTCGATACGACCTTGACGACAAAATCGAGTGTCTCTTTGGACCGATTGGTGTGACTGTGCAGTGAGACACCGGTGTTGAAGCTGCGCGCGGCATCGGGGCTCTTCCATAGATAGGAGATCTGGGATCCCTTCATGGCTACCTCCTCACACCTGCACGCACAGTATGAGGAGGGCCCGATGAACCAGGCATTACGCAGACAAGAAGATGCTGTAACTTCGGTGCAAACCAGGGTTCCACATTGGAATGGAACCGCAATGATTACGGGCCGTTTCGGCCGAATTCAGCGGGTTTTTGCGATATCGGGCGCCAGTTCGCCCCCGCCGTCGTGCGTCCGGGCTGTTTCGTTGTGCGTGGCACGACGAGTTTCCGGTTCCAGGTGATTCTTCGTAAGTCCCTGCTGCAACAGCAGGAAAGCTTCTTCCGGCGTGTCGGCAAAGTGGAAGAGATCGAGGTCGTTGGGCGAGATCGTTCCCTTCTCCACCAGTACATCGAAATTGATTACCGACTTCCAGTACTGCGACCCATAGAGGATGACGGTGATCTTCTTAGCCAGCTTCTCGGTCTGTTCGAGGGTGAGGATTTCGAATGCCTCGTCGAGCGTTCCGAAACCTCCGGGAAAGACGACCAGCGCCTTGGCAAGATATGCGAACCAATACTTTCGCATGAAGAAGTAGTGGAATTCGAAGTTGAGTGCGGGCGTGATGTACGGGTTCGGCGCCTGCTCAAAGGGCAGCTTGATGTTAAGCCCAACGGTATGGCCACCGGCCTCGTGCGCGCCGCGATTTGCGGCCTCCATGATGCCGGGACCGCCGCCGGAGGTGACGACGAAGCGGCGCTGCCGGCCCTTCAAGGTCATGGACCACTCGGTGAGCATGAAGGCGAGTTTGCGGGCGTCTTCATAGTAGCGGGCCATCTCCACGGCTGCCTGAGCGCGGCGACACTTGAGCTCGTTGGCACTGCAATCCTCCAGCTCCGTGCCCCTTGCCGGCTGCTCATGATGCGGAGCCGCCTCATTTGAATAGGGACGGGCCAGCAGCTCGAGCTCGCGGTTGGCTTCATCGAGCGCGCGGAAGCGGGCGGAGCCGAAGAAGACGACCGTATCGCGGATGCGCTCGCGCCGGAAGCGGGCAAGCGGCTCGGCGTACTCGGCCATGATGCGGATGAGGCGGCCGTCCGGACTGTTCAGGAAGGCGGGGTTCTCGTAGGCGAGCGAAGCGGAGTGCAGCGGATGCGGGGTTTGATCTTTGGACATAAGTAAGAGGAGTTATTGGCGATGCCGGGGACGAAAGAGCACGCTCAGCGCGACCCAGATGTTGAGCAGGCCGAGACCGGAGACCAGCCCGCGCACCCATCCCTGCGCGAGAAAGCCGGCGATCGTGGGCCAGTGCATGATCCAGGCGTTGGTGGTCCATATACTGCGCCAGGGCAACAGGACGACCAGCGCGCCGACGTATAAGCGAACGATGACAAACAGCACAATCTCCATCACGAGCAGCCAGCGCGGGATCTGCCTTTGCCGCTCCCCGGGAACCGGCTGCACGGCCGTGGCCGGTTCGTCGCGCGCGCTGAAGAGATTTCCCTGGTTCGCCATTCATTTCCTGCAAAGTTCAAGGAGCGGCAAGCAGCCGCTCCCTGACTTCCAAGCTTACACGGTGAGGGAGATAACAGCAGATCTCTCAACTCGCTCCGCTCGGTCGAGATGACGAGATGGTGATTTTGTCTGCCTTAGTCTATTGCGCTACCGGTTGCGCATTGCGCTTGGGGCGGCGGTTCGCTTGCAGGATTTTCTTGCGCAGGCGTAGCGATTTTGGTGTGACTTCCACCAGTTCGTCTTCGGCAATGAATTCGATCGCCTGCTCGAGATTGAGCGCTTTTACCGGAACGAGACGGATCGCTTCATCCGCGCTCGACGCGCGCATGTTGGTGAGCTTCTTCTCGCGCACGGCGTTTACGTCGAGATCGTTGTCGCGCGAGTGCTCACCGACAACCATGCCTTCGTAGACCTCGGTGCCGGGGTTGACCAGCAGCACGCCGCGGTCCTGCAGACCGTCGAGCGCGTAGGCGGTGGTGGTGCCGGCGCGGTCGGCGATGAGCGCGCCGGTGGGCCGCTGCGGAATCTCGCCCTGGTACTGAATGTAACCGTCAAAGAGCGCATTCATCACGATGGTGCCGCGCGTTTCCGTGAGCATCTCCGAGCGCAGGCCGATGAGACCGCGGGAGGGCACACGGAACTCCATGCGCACGCGGCCGGAGCCGTGGTTGGTCATCTTCACCATCTCGCCCTTGCGCGGACCGAGGCGTTCGATGACGGTGCCGACGAAGTTCTCCGGGATATCGATGGTGAGGTGCTCGACGGGCTCCATGGTTTTGCCGTCGACGACGCGGGTGACGATCTCCGGCCGGCCGACCATGAGCTCGTAGCCTTCGCGGCGCATCATCTCGATGAGGATGGCGAGCTGCAGCTCACCGCGGCCGAGGACCTTGAAGCTGTCCGGCGAACCGGTGTCTTCGACGCGGATGGAGACGTTGGTGAGCAGTTCCTTATCGAGCCGCTCGCGCAGGTTGCGGCTGGTGACGTACTGCCCTTCGCGGCCGGCTGTGGGCGAGTTGTTGACGGAGAACTGCATCGCGATGGTGGGCTCGTCGATGATGATGGGCGGCAGCGGCTTGGGGTTCTCGAGATCGACGATGGTCTCGCCGATGGTGATGCCGCTGACACCGGCAATGGCGACGATGTCGCCGACTACCGTCTCGGTAATGTCGGTGCGCTTGAGCCCTTCGAAGGAGAAGAGCTTGGTGATCTTGGTTTTCTGCAGCGAGCCATCGCGCTTGGAGATGTTGATCTCATCGCCAGTCTTGAGCGTGCCGTTGAAGACGCGCGCGATGCCGAGGCGGCCGAGATAGTCGGAGTAGTCGAGATTGGTGACCTGGATCTGGAGCGGGACCGCTGGCGTCGCCGGGAGCGGGCTTCAGCGAGGTGATGATGGTTTCGAAGAGCGGCTGCAGGTCGGCGCCGGGGGTGTCGAGGGAGAGCGAAGCGGTGCCGTGCTTGGCATTGGTGTAGAGGACGGGGAAGTCGAGCTGGTCCTCGGTGGCGTCCAGGTCGATGAAGAGGTCGTAGACCTCGTCGAGAACTTCCTTGGCGCGAGCGTCGGGTCGATCGATCTTGTTGATGACCAGGATGGGGGGCAGCTTGGCTTCGAGGGCCTTGGAGAGGACGTACCGGGTCTGCGGCAGCGGGCCTTCCGAGGCGTCGACCAGCAGCATGACGCCATCGACCATCTTGAGGGCGCGTTCGACCTCGCCGCCGAAGTCGGCGTGGCCGGGGGTGTCGACGATGTTGATCTTGGTGTCCTTGTAGTGGATCGCCGTGTTCTTGGCCAGGATGGTGATGCCGCGTTCCTTTTCGAGCTCGTTCGAGTCCATGACGCGCTCGATGACCGTCTCGTTGCTGCGGAAGGTGCCGGCCTGGCGGAGCATGGCATCGACGAGGGTGGTCTTGCCGTGGTCGACGTGGGCGATGATGGCGATGTTGCGGATGGTGCTGGACACAGGGATGCGGTTCTCTCTTCCTTGCGGGCGTTTCTTTTCGGGACCAGGAAGGGGGGACCCCTCCCCCCTCCGGTCACCGGAGGTTGGCTTGTAAGTCCTTAAAAGACTGCGACTTAGGCGCTCTCCCGAGGGGCCAAATTCGTCTTTCCAAAGGACTTATCGCTTCATTCGTCATTCCATTGGACTTAGCCGGCAGGCTGCGACACACGACCGGGTGTGTGGCGGGTATACCTGGGCTGCCTGGAATGGGGCTATTTCCAGTGTAGCGGAGTCGGATTAAAAACTGGCACGATTTGCGAAGTTTGCGCACTCGCAGTCATGGGCGGCGACCAATCCGGGCAGGCCCGGTCGTCCTGATGAGGAGTGTTGGTCCTTACCAGATGCTTTTGAGCGACCAGGCTTGTTGCTGCTCGATACGCCAGTTGCCGCCGAGGGTGATGGCTACGGCTGGTTCCATGGTGTCGCGCTTGTAATAGCGCTGAGTGATTGCGTGGCGGTGGTTGATGAAGATTTCGGCGACGGAGTGGTCGAGGAAGATGTAAAGGTCGAGCGGGTGGTCGATCCAAGCGCGAGAGGTGCCGGAGGGTTGCTGCGGGGTGCTGCTGGACGACGAGACGTTGAAGCGAGCCGGGCCGCTGTCGACGCCGGCGATCTCCTTGTCGCCGATGCGGGCGGTGCCGGGTGGGAGTTGCGGATCGGCGCGGAGGAGGATGGCAGCGCCCTGGTTGTCCACGAAGGATTGTTCGAACGGAAAGTCAGCGGTTGTGGGCAGGAGCGTGAGGCGGATTTCCTGTGCGACGCTGGGCAGGCGCTTGACCGCATCGCCGGTGCGGGGCGCGGTTCGGAGCGAGGCGGCTTCCGGTGCCGGTTCCATGACGAGCTGATTGTTCGAAATGGAGAGGCGTCGCGGCAGCGACATCATGCCGGCCCAGCCGGCGGCGCTGTACTCGGCTTGCGGGCGGGTTTCCTGAATCCAGCCCCAGAGGATGCGGTGGCCGTGGGCATCGAGCTGTGTCTTGGGTGCGTAATACGCTCCGTGGTCGAGCAATACCCTCGGATTCGGCGTGGAAGAGCATGGCCGCTCGATCGAGTGTGCCGATCTGCCAGATGGTCTTGCCTTCGGTGGAGTGGATGAGAACGTGTTTGCCGTCGAGCGGGAAGAAGTCGGGGCACTCCCACATTTCGCCAGTGTCGACTGGGTTGGGGCCGGGCTTGCCGCTCCACTTGCCCTGCGCGAGCGGATGCAGGTACTGCCAGTGACGGAGATCGGCAGATTTGTAGAGCAGGACGTTTCCGCCGATTCCCTTCTCTCCGGAGGCGACGACCATGTACCACTGGCGATCCTGCTGATCGCGCCAGGGCGATGGATCGCGGAAGCCGGTGACCTCCATGCCGGCAGGCGGTGCGGCGATGACCGGCTGGGGCAGTTTGCGCCAGTGGAGGAGCGCGTCGTCTTCGGCGACGGCGAGGCATTGCGTCTCGCGAAGATTGCTGTTGCCGTCGCGGAGGGTGGCCTGTTCGGGTGGAACCTTCTGCACGCCGGTGTAGAGAAAGGTGGGCTTGCCATCCGCGACGACGGCGGTGCCGGTGAAGCAGCCATCCTGATCGGGGCCGCCGGGCGTGGGGGCGAGCGCGATGGGCTCGCGATGCCAGTGGATCATGTCGGGCGAGGAGGCGTGGGCCCAGTGCATGTCGCCCCAGACGGCGGCGTGCGGGTTGTACTGAAAGAACATGTGATAGCGGCCCTTCCAGTAGATGGGGCCGCAGGGGTCGTTCATCCAGCCGCGTGCGGGCTGGAGGTGGTATTGCGGGCGCAGGGGGTCGCGTGCGATCTGCGCCTGACTGAGTTCCAGCGCGGGAAGCTTGCGGGTGAATGCGGCTCCGGTGGTTAGGGCCAGCGACTGGAGGATGTGGCGGCGGGTGGGCATGGCTGCCTCGTAAGCATTCTTCTAATCTTTGCTGATATTGGTCGGTGCGCAGTTTAAACGAAATTGAATGCTCGCCTGCACGTGGTGGCCAGCTATCTCCGGCCGAAATTGCCAACTGTTGACCACATCCGCAGAAGCCTTCCACAAGAGTTTCAGCTTAGGCTCGCCCGTGTAGGTGAGGTTTGTCACGGTTCCCCCGGATGCAACGTCCAGCGCGAAAGTCACCACCCCCTCGACGTGAGCGGCTCTTGCTATCGGTGGATACTTCGGCATGTCGAACGAAACCGGCATATCGGGTGCCGATCCTCCGAAGAGAACGCTCGGCGAAGGCCTCGGCTGGAGCGCTTGACGGTAGATGTCAGAAACTTTGACAGACGAACCGAAGAGCGAATCGAATTTCCCTTCTCGCAATGCTCGAATCGTGTCTGATTCCGGCGGCTTCGCCTGAACTGGATCGGCTTTCTTTAGATTGGAAATGTGTTTGTCTGGAACGCCCGGGCCGAGGGCTTGATCCAGTTGATCGAGAATACTCATCGTCCATGATGTCTGCCGAGGTGTCTTTGGGGCTTCGGCATAGATATCTCTATCCAGAATGTCCATTCGTAAATTGCGCACGCGTGTTCCGCAACTTACCTGCATGGTCACATTCACTCCGCTAAAGACCAAGGATTTCTTTCTACGATCCCGCTCTTTGCGGAGATCCTTTTCCCGGATAGTGCAAGGGTTCTGGCCGTACAGCAATTCCTGAATCGGTTTCTCAATTTTCGTCGTCGAAGCCTCGATGGTTGGCGGTTGCAGGCAGCGATCACCGGCAGGCGTGACCAAGATGCGCTCAACGGATAAGCCCGTTTCGGTGGGTCTCACTGAAAGGATTTCGTAATAGTTGAATGGGGGACCGACGTCCCAAAAAGTATCGCGTGCGATGAGGATTCGATCCGGAAATTTTGTATCAGGGGGTTTAGCTCTCGCGATCCCGCTGAACAGTAGCTGTACAGCGAACAACGCGCTCAGGCTTCCAGCTCTGATTTTCATTCGGACCCTCGACACATGTCCGCACGATCATATTTCGTGCGCGGCACCTGTCAAGCAGGATAGTAAGAAGAAGGCCGAAAGCGATCACCCGCGCGGAACGTGGCGGTATTCGGGTTTGAAGCCTAATGTACGCGCGTGGTCGAGGAGGCGTTCGAAGTCGAGCGAGATCGTTGCGCCCGGCTTTTTGGGTTACTTCGTCTTCGATGGGTAGGTCGAAATCGTCGGCGCCGTAGCGCAGGCCTTCCAGGGCGGCGGCGTTCTGCGTGAGGACCGAGGTGCGGATGCGCGGGATGTTGTCCAGGTAAATGCGGGAGAGCGCGAGGTGGCGGAGGTATTCCTGCGTCGAGATTTCTATTCCACCCAGTTGGGTGAAATACGGTTTGAAGGTCCAGCAGAGGAAGCTTTGGAGGCCGCCGCCGAGTGAGCTTACTTCGTCCTGAAAGGCGCGGGTGCGATCAAGGTGCTCGATACGCTCGTCCAGCGATTCGTCGAAGCCGATGACCATGGTGGCTGTGGTCTTGAGACCGGCTTCAAGGATGGCGCGCTGGGCGGCGAAGTATTCGGCGACCGTGTATTTGAATTTGGAGTGGCGGCGGCGGAAGTCTTCGGTGAGGATCTCCGAGCCTCCGCCGGTGATCCAGCGGACGCCCGCGGCTTTGAAGCGGGCGGCGGCTTCGGCGTAAGTCAGCTTTGCGTGGTCTGCGAGGTAGAGGAACTCGGCGATGGTGAGGGCGTAGAACTCCAATGTGTCGCCGTAGCGGTGACGAATGGCGGAGAAGAGGTCGCAATAGTAGTCGAGCGGGAGATGAGGGTTGAAGCCGCCATTGAATGCGGCGAGGTCGCCGCCGAGGGCGAGCAGCTCGTCTAATTTCGCAAATACCGCTTCGCGAGAGAGGACGTAACCGCCCTCCTGGCCGGGAAGCTTGTAGAAGGCGCAGTAGTCGCATTGGGCGACGCAGACGTTGGTGTAGTTGATGATGCGCATCACCATATAGGTGGCGCGGTCCTGCGGATGGAAACGGGCGCGGACGGTGGAGGCGAGGGCGCGGAGGTCGGCGTCCGTGGCGTGCTGCCAAAGGTGGCGGGCGTCCTCGGGCGTGATGCGCTGGCCGGCATGGACCTTTGCGGCGATAGCATCCGTGACGGGATTGGCTAGGGTGGCCACGTATTTATTGTAGCGAGCGCGGTCGGTGGCCCTTCGGGCCTATTGAATTGCTGAGAACACCCCCACCCTAGCCTGCGGCTAGGATAGGGCACCCGATTCTTGGGGTTCGCTCCCTCTGGTCGCTCACGCTGAGGATTGCGGCCGACTTGAGAAACAGCAGGTCTGTCCACTGTGCGCCTGCGGCGCTTCGGTCGAGATGACGAATGGAGTGTCGTGAGGTCGCATCCTGCGCTTCAATCAGGAGGACGCGGAGTTTGTTGGAGACGCGGGCGTCGCTGCGGGGAGTTGGCGGAGCGTGACAAGCTGTTGGGCGAGATGCTTCCACTGATCTTTCTTGAGGTGAAGGATGCCGCCGCGACGCTGGCTATTTGAGAAGTAATGCTCGATATCGGCGCGGATGGCTGGGTCGATGGGCTGCAGGGTTGGCTTAGGCGCTGGTTGCGCGGTGGCCGGCGGCTGATCGGTAGCGGCTTGCGCGGACTGTGTGCCGGGCGGCGCCGGGAGTGGCGTTGGCGGCGGAGACGGCTTGCGCGGCTTGACCAGCAGGGCCAGATAGCGGGCGTAGGTCTGGTCGGCCAGGGGATAGGAGCCGGGCGCTGTGGGCTTTCCGGTATCGAGGTTCACGGCGGCTAGCTGGAGCGATGGGCGGTCAGGCGGCTCGGAGCTTAGCTGAGCGATCGATTGCTGGTAGTGATCGACGACGGTGTCCATGCCGGAGAGAAAGGTCTTCTGCGCGTCGGCGCTGGGGACGCGCAGAGAGAGATCCTTGAGCGGACCAATTTTGGGGATGAGTTTTATGAAGAAGGCGAGAATGCGGGTGCCGAATCCGGGACGGTGGTAGCTGTTGCCGAAACGCTTTTGATAGTCGGCCTTGTTGAGGCGGTAGGTCAGCTTTTTGGGCACGAAGGTAGGATCGGCCTGCTGCATCTTTTTGCCGTAGTCGGCGACGGCGACCTGGGTCATTTTCGGCAGAAGAGTGCTTACTGTTTTGCGATAGGTGCCGATGGCGAGGTCTTCGTTGGTGAGGACGAGGTTGAGCGGCAGGCCGTAGGTGTCCTGGAATGCGCGCTCGAAAACAGGCTTTGCGACCTGGAAGCCGATGAAGTCGTGGAAGGCTTCAGGAGCGTAGCGCTGCTGCGCTGACCTCGAGGACATCGAAACCGAACTCGGTCTGGAGGTGGGCTTCGGGGTCCTGATCATAGAGAACGACGTCTCCATAGCGGCGGCGGAGGCGGGGGTATTCGGCGGCGGTGGCGCGATTTACGGCGGGGTGGCCGTAGGAGTCCGAGGTGTAGTGGGCGAGCGCGCCGAGGGCGAAGGCGTACTCGTCGGGATTCTGTGCGTCACGGATGAGGTTCTCGACAAAATCGCCGGAGCGGACGTAGTGCAGCATGTCGGAGAGCAGCTTGTTGCCGAAGGGGTAGTAGCCGATGTCCTGGATGATGGCGCCACCGTAGGCGTAGCTGTGGGCTTCCTTGATCTGGTCCCGGGTGATGCCCGGATAGCGGCGGCGGAGCAACGGGACGATGTGGGACTTCCAGGCTAGGTCGACCACCTGCTCGTGCGAGAGAACGGAGTAGGCGTGCGCGGGCTGCGGGGGCAGGACGAGCAGCAGCATGAGAGTGAGCGCCAGGGCGGCGCGACGGCGCGCCTCAAATTTGTGCATACCGGTTGATATTCGATGCAGGGTGAAGCATGCAAATGCGCGCCGGGTGCGCAAATCGTTCGTAACTTGCGGGATGCCGGTATGCCCTGAAGGCGTTGCACTTGCCGCGGAGCGAGGAGGCAAAAGCATTTTGGGCAGCGCGGCAACAGCATTTATGCTGATGCCAAAGCAATTTTGCTATCCGTACAGGCTGGCCGGCACGAGTGGTGTTGTGGCCCTGAAGATGCCACATCCAATGCCCAACAGGGGAAAGCTCCGCCGGCCAGAGCTCCAGAACAGCTTCAGCGCCCACGTTGCCGCTGCACGGGGTCACGCACCCCACCACATTGTCAGAGGAGAGGAATGTCAAACGAACAGCGGAATTTTCTTGCCCTTCCGTATGAAGAGCTGGAAGAGCTGAACCTGAAGGCCAAAGGGCAGCGGCGGGATCGAGTGGCGGCGGACACGATTCGCGAGGAGCGGCTGAAGTACCTGACGGACGAGAAGCGCATCAAGGCAGTGACCGTGATGTTCAGCGACCTGGAAGGCCGCCTGCACATGCTGGACTACGACAAGAAGTTCCTGCTGAAGAGCTGGGACAACCTGACGTTTGACGGATCCTCGATCCGCGGTTTTACCGCGCAGCGGGAGAGCGACCTGCGGCTGTATCTGGACTGGAGCGCGTTCTATTGGGTGCCGGAGGACTTCTTCGGCGGCGGCAAGGTGCTGGTCTTCGCGGATGTGATCGACAAGGGCGGCGAGCCTTACTCCGGCGATGTCCGCGGGGTGCTGAAGAAGTTTGCGGACACGAGATTTGAGACAGACGGCTACACGCTGAACGCGGCGAATGAGATTGAAGGCTTCCTCTTCCAGGGCGTGGATGCGGAGCAGCACTTTTATCAGAAGCAGCGCTTCGAATACGTGAACACCGGCGGTTACTATCATTCACTGCCGGGCGATCCGCTGCGCACGTTCATCGACACCGCTGCCGAAGTGCAGCGCGCGCTGGGCTTCGAGAACGAGAAGGACCATCCTGAGGTAGCGCCGTCGCAGTTCGAGATCAACTACAGCTACGGCGAGGTAGTGGCGGCCGCGGACCAGATCCAGCTTTACAAGCTGATCTGCCGGCAGGTGGCGACGAGAATGGGACTGACGGCGAGCTTTCTGCCCAAGCCGGTGGTGGGCGTGAACGGCAGCGGGATGCACACGAACATTTCGATCAGCAAGGGCAAGAAGAACCTGATGTGGGACCCGAAGGGTCAGGAGAAGCTGAGCGCGTTCGGATGGGCGTTCGTTGACAAGGTCCTGACGCATGGCAACGATTTGTGCCTGCTGCTGAATGCGAGCGTGAATGCTTACCGGCGGCTCGATCCGCACTTCGAGGCGCCGAACCAGATCAAGGCCTCGGCAACGGACCGCGGATCGATGGTGCGGGTGCCGATCGGCAACGAGAAGAGCATGCGGGTGGAGGTGCGTTCGGTGAGCCCGGATGCGAATCCGTACATGGTGCTGTACTCGATCTTCAAGACGGGGCTGGATGGGACGACTTCGAAGATCGCGAACCTGCGCCAGGCGGAGCGCTACCTTCCCGACAATATCTATACGGCGCTGGAAGACTTCCGCAACGCTACGTGGACGACCAAGCTGCTGGGCGAAGACGTAAAGGCGCGCTATGCGGACCTGAAGCAGGCGGCGGCGGACCGCTGTCCACGGCTGCTGGGGACATTCGTGAAGGTGCCGGAGGTGCAGTACCACCACGATGTTTATAACCAGTTCTTGTGGAATCATTTCTAGGCGGTGGGCTGAAAAGAGTTGCCCGAGAGGGGAGGGCGATGGCGCTCTCCCCCTTTTGTTTCTGGCACGGTTGTAACTGACGCCCGCACAAAAACAATGTCGAGATCGGTGTCGCATCGGTATACTCGCTTGCGCGACACACCCGGCTGGGACACGAGCCCGGCGGTGTGCTGAGGGGCTATGCGTTCGATTTCCTGTGGTTTTGCCGTTGTTCTGCCAATTCTCACGTTCTTTTCCGTCCTGGCGCACGCGCAGGGGACGACGCCATCCCAAACAAGCTTATTTCCCGCGACCGGCTCTTCGGGGCAGATCGGCTTCGCCGTGAATGTGCGGCCGGGAGCTTCTGTCCAGGCGCCCTTTACGGCGCCGACGGGAACCGTCACGCTCTATAACGGAGCCACCGCAGTGGGATCGCCGGCAGCGCTAAGCGCGAACAGCGGCTTCACCACCGCCACGTTTGCACAGGTCTTCGGCACACCCGACGCATCGGTAGCGAAAGCTGCTGGCGGAGCGGTGTGGGGCGACTTCAACGAGGACGGGGCGCCGGATCTGCTGGTCTATGGGCCAGGTTCCGGAACGGGCGGCCAGCCCGGGATAGTGGTGCAGGATTTCGTCTCCAAGAACGCCCAAACGCTGAGTGCGCCACCGCCCTTTACGCCGCTGGCGGCACAGCAACTGGCGCTTCCACTGCAGCTGCAATCTGGCGAAACGCTGGCCGTGCTGGATGTGGACGGCGATGGGCACCTGGATCTGCTTGCGGATAACGCGGTGGCCTATGGCAAGGGCGACGGTACGTTTGGGCGTGTCGCAGTTCTGCCGGCCCTGGCTACTGGCTACAACCAGACCTACGCCGTGGATATCGATGGCGATGGGAAGATGGACATCGTCGCCGTGGACACGCCGCCTGCAGTCAGCTCGCCGGGCACAGTTCAATATGCGTTCACCGTCTTTCATAACGCCGGCGGCGGCAACTTCACAGTGATGGGACCTTACCCGCTGGCTCCTTCATTCACAGCGGGCTCGAGTGTGATCTACAACGTCTTTGGCCTCAGCTTTGCAGATCTCAACGGTGATGGACGCATCGATGTGCTCTCGCAGAGCAATGCAGTGCCGGCGGGAAATGCCGCTACCGGGGACCAGCTGAACGTGATGCTCAATCTCGGACATGGATTCGATGCGCCGAAGACCATCGATACGAGCACCGTGCCGAACGTGGGATTCGCGTCGACCGTCTTTGCAGACCTGAATAGCGATGGGAAGCAGGACCTGGTCTTCAGCTACCAGTCAAACAACTTTAACAACGGCGTGGCGACGCTGCTGGGAAATGGCGACGGCACGTTTGCCGCGCCAGTGAACTTCGATGTTGGAGAGCCTAATGCCTTTGGCAGTGCACTAATGCCGCTGGTCACGGAGGATGTGGACGCGGATGGCAACGCGGATGTCGTACTGGGCAGCGGTGTTCTGCTGATGGGAAAAGGCGACGGCACGCTGACTACAGGAGCACCGCTATTTACCACGGTTGCGCCGCCAAACGTGCCTCCCGCTTACGCATCGTTGACCGCGCCGCCTACAGCGACCATCCCGGGCGGAGAAGATGCTCCTTTCTTTGCCCTGGTCTACATCAACCTGCAGGCGGGAGCAAACGCGGTGTTTATCCCGAACATAGGAAGCAGCGCGACGGTGACTGCATTGCTGGCGCCGGGCACGTACTCACTGACCGCGCATTACTCGGGCGATGCCAAGTATGCCGCATCTGTCTCGAACGCCATCGATGTGACAACTACGCCGGTTCCACCGACAGTTACAGTCACTTCCTCGGCGAATCCGAGTTCCACCGGACAGAGCGTAACATTTACCGCGACAATCGCGGGACTGGCACCGGGCGGCGGTGGAACGGTGACATTCTCCAACGGGTCGACGACGCTGGGCACAGCAACGGTTAGCAATGGCAGCGCGAGCTATACTACGAGCTTTTCCAGCGCGGGCGATCAAACCATCACGGCGGCTTACGGGGGCGACGCCAACGATGCTCCCGCGAGCGGAAGCATTTCCCAATCTGTAGTGGTATCGCCTATTTGGTTTCCGACGCCATCACCCGGCTCAACTACCTTGACGGGAACTTCCGGATCGGCAGCATCCGGCTCGGTTGCGCTTGATGCGGTCGCTGGATACAGCGGGCTTGTGTCGCTTACCTGCAACGGGCTTCCGGCAAATGCCTCGTGCAGTTTCACTCCGCAGATTCCGGCCATCACTGCTCCCTCGGGAGGTTACGGAATTATCGTGAACCTTTATTCTCCGGCGCCGGTGTTGGGCAAAGTGAACGATTCTGCAACGTCTCCGGGAGCGGTGGAGTGGTGCGGCGTTTCACTTATTGGCTTGCTTCTGATGGGCCGCATACGGCGAAGCCGAGTGGGACGACTTTGTCTTGTTCTCGCCGTCGGCGTCTTCATTGGCCTGACCGGATGCGGAGGGGGCAGCAGCAAATCCACGACCACTGGTAAAGTGACACCGCCGGGCACTTACACCTTCCAACTGAATGCGACGACTAGCCAGATGAGCGGGGGGCCCTCCAGTCCGCCGGTGTCGCAAACCTACACCCTGGTCGTCCAGTAGAGCGACCCGGGGGACTTGGCGGCGGACAGAGTACTCGTCGCGGGAACCGCATTTCTGCCCAAGCGACATACCGTGGCAAGATGACTCCTACACATATTTTTGTGTTCGAGGAGTGGGCAGGAGTATGGCAGCAGCGGACCGAGACTTGGCGAACCGGCGATTGCGGGTGGCGATTGCGGGGTTTGGCACGGTGGGATCGGCGGTGGCGCGCATTCTAGTGGAACAGGGCGGCGCCTCTCCGTTTGAGCTGGCTTACATCCTGAACCGGCGCATTGCCGAGAAGCGTGCGGACTGGGTGCCGGGCTCGGTGCGCTGGACGGATGATGTGGACGAGGTGCTGGACTCGGACATTGATGTGTTGGTGGAGCTGGTGGGCGGGCTCGATCCAGCGGGCACATGGGTGCGGCGGGCGCTGGCGAGCGGCAAGTCCGTGGTGACGGCGAACAAGGCGCTGATTGCGGCTGAAGGCGTGGAGCTGGGCGAGCTGGCGTGCCGGCACCGTCAGCACCTGGCGTATGGCGCGTCGGTGGCGGGCGGCGTGCCGGTGCTTTCCGGACTGCAGGAGGGGCTGGCGGGCGATGCGCTGGTGGCTGTGAGCGGCATCCTGAATGGGACATGCAACTACATTCTGACGCGCATGGAGCAGGCGGGGCTTTCCTTTGCCGATGCGCTTGTCGAAGCGCAGCGCGCCGGATTTGCGGAAGCCGATCCGAGCGCCGATGTGGATGGCTATGATGCGCGCGCAAAGATCACGATTCTGAGCCGTGTGGCGCTGGGCGCGGATGTCGATCTGGCAACGGTGATGTGCCGGTCGATCCGGCCGATCGCGGCGGTGGACCTGCATTATGCGGCGGAGCTGGGCTGCACGATCCGGCAGATCTCGCATGCTGAGGTGAAAGACGACGGACTGCACATTGCCGTGCAGCCGATGCTGGTGGAGCGTGCGCTGCCGCATGCGCGCGTGGTGGGGCCGCAGAACATTGTGGTGAGCACGGGACGGTATGGCGGCGAGACGACTTTCTCCGGCAACGGCGCGGGCGGCGGTCCGACGGCGGTGGCGGTGGTGAGCGATCTGCTGGCGCTGGCGCGGCTGGGAACGACGTCTGCCGAATCGATGGGGCTGCCACTCAAGAAGATGGTGGCTTCAAATCAGTTTGTGATGCCGCACTACACGCGCTACCTGGTGCGCGATCGCCCGGGGATTCTGGCAGCGATCTCGCAGGTGCTGGCGACGTATGCGATCAATGTCGACGCGGTGCTGCAGTTGCCGGGACATTCGCGCGAGGCGCTGCCGTTTGCCATCACGCTGGAACCGTCAAGCCAGCAGGCGCTGGATGCGGCGATGGCGGAGATTGGCAAACTGCACTTCCTGGCGCAGCCGCCGCTGTGCCTGCCTATCCTGAGGAAACGCGCGTGACCCATCTGCACTGCATTGGCCCCGCATGCGGGGCAACATTTGAGTTGCATACGCCACTGATGGCTTGCCCGAAGTGTGGCGAGCTGCTGGAGGTGGTGGTCGATCGGCCAGAGATAGATGCGGCTGCGTTGAAGACGCTGTGGTCGGAGCGGCGGCGGTCGTTTGAGGCTGTGGATGCGAGCGGCGTGTGGCGCTTCCGCGAGGCTCTTCCGCAATATGCCGCCGAACATGTCGTGACGCTGCGCGAAGGAAATGTAGCCGATGGTGCGGGCGCAGCGCGCGGCGGAGTTTGCCGGAGTGACACGGCTCGACTTCAAGCATCTGGGCTGGAATCCGACGGGCTGCTTCAAGGACCTGGGGATGACGACGGGCATGACCGAGGCGCGGTATCTGGGCGCGAAGGTGGTGGCGTGCGCGTCCACGGGAAATACTGCGGCGTCGCTGGCGGCGTACGCGGCGCGCGCGGGCGTGATCGGGCGCGTGTATCTGCCGGCGGGGCAGGTCTCGATGAACAAGCTGGCGCAGGCGCTGGATTTTGGCGCGGAGATTGTCGAGGTCAAGGGCAGCTTTGATGATGCGCTGAATACGCTGCTGGCGCTGCCGCCGGAAGAAGTCTATTTCCTGAATTCGGTGAACCCATTCCGCATCGAGGGGCAGAAGACGTGCATGTACGAGGTGATGGAGGAGCGCGGATGGCGTGCGCCGGATTATCTCGTGGTGCCGGGCGGCAACCTGGGGAACAGCGCTTCATTCGGAAAAGCATTCGATGAGCTGCTGCGATGGGGGCTGATCGAGCGTGCGCCGAAGCTGATCGTGGTGCAGGCGGCGGGCGCGAATCCGTTTGCGCGGCTGTGGCGCGAACGCGAGAAGAATCCAGAGGCCGTGCTGAAGCCGCTGGATCCGGAGACGCGCGCGACGGCGATACGGATCGGCAATCCACGCTCGTGGCGGAAGGCGCTGCATGGCGTGGAAGCGACGGGCGGCATGGTCATGGACGTGACGGATGAGGAGATTGGCGAGGCGAAGGCAGCGATCGGCCGCGATGGCATCGGGTGTGAGCCAGCGTCGGCTACGACGCTTGCGGGGCTGAAGAAGCTGCGCGATGCGGGCGTGGTGGATCGCGATGCGGAAGTGGTTGCGATGCTGACCGGACACGGGCTGAAGGACACGGCGTACATCCTGGAGCGGCATGGTGCAGGCGGACTAAATGGCGAAGTGCAGGGTCAGCAGGAAGGTCACTGAGAACGACGATGCCAGACGACATCCTCACTGAGTCGCTACCGATCGGCGCTGAGCCGGAGGAGATCCATGTACCGGGATCGATTGCGAACCTGGGGCCGGGGTTCGACACGCTTGCGGTGGCAGTGAATCTGTATCTGAGCCTGCTGGTGGAGCGGCGCGAAGGAATGGATCAGGTCACATTCGAGTTCGTGGGCTGCGATCCGATGGGCGAGAACCTGATCCACTCGGCATTCGCGCAACTGCGCGAAGAGTATGCGCGGCCACTGCCATCGGTCCACGTGGAAGTGCGGAGCCAGATACCACCGCGCTCAGGATTGGGATCGAGCGCGGCCGCAACGGTAGCGGGGCTGCGGCTGTTTGAAGTGGTGAGCGGCGTGTCGCTGGGACCGACGCCGCTGCTGGCTGTGGCGGCGGCGCTGGAAGGACATGCGGACAATGTTGCCGCGGCACTGCTGGGGGGATTGACGGTGAGCTGCCAGTGCGATGACGGCAGCGTGACCGCGGTAAGCCTGCCGTGGCCGGCGGCGATACGGCTGCTGGTGCTGACGCCGGATTACGCGCTGACGACGGTGCGGGCGCGAGAGGTGCTGCCGGCGCAGGTGCCGTTTCGCGATGCGGTGAGCAATATGCAGCGCGTGGCGCTGCTGTTATGCGCGCTGGAGAGCGAGCATCCGCACAGCCTGCGCGAAGCGATGGTGGACAAGCTGCACCAGCCGTATCGGAAGGGCATCGTGCCGGGGCTTGCGGAACTGCTGGAGCTGGAGCATCCGAAGCTGCTGGGCGTGTGCCTGAGCGGCGCGGGGCCATCCCTGCTGGCGCTGACGATCGGCGAGTCGGCGGAGGTGAAGGAGCTGGTCGAGCGGACGTATCGCGAGACGGGCAACAGCTTCACGATGCGATGGCTGAAGGGCGAACAGCCGTTTCCCTGAAGGGACTGGCCGTCCGGACAGGTGCGCCTCGGCGCGTGCACTGGCTTCGTTCCCGTTGGTCACTCACCGCCGCTTTTTGGGCGACTTGCGAAGAGCAGGGCACTCCATTTGCGATTGTGCCGCTTCGGTCGAGATGACGAGTCGCTTCGATCACGGTTTTACGGCGATGACTTCTATTTCCACCAGCGCGCCGGGCGCGGCCAATGCCGCGACCTGCATGGCGGAGCGGGCCGGCTTGTTGGGCTGATCTTTCGTGCCGAAGAATTGTGTGTAGCCGCCCATGAAGCCAGCGAAGTCCATCTTGCCGGTTGCGGGATCGGCTGCGAGATAGACGTGCATCATGACAACGTCGCCGAGCGTGAGCTTCTGGACGGCGAGGGCTTTCTGGATGGTCTGAATCGCGCCGATGGTCTGCGCTTTTGTATCTTTGGCGGGCACTTTCTTGAAATCGGGATCGAGCATTCCGCTGAGGTAGAGTGTGTTCCCTACCCACACGCCCTGCGAGATGGGAAATGGCGAGTTGCCGGGCAACGGAATGCGGGTAGGAGTTTGTGCGCCGGCCATGAGGGTGGCGACAGTAATGCAGCGAAAGCAACAGCAGCGCGGGTGCTAGGCAATGATTCCTCCGGGTTGGACCTTTTGTCCGATCATGTTGACGGCGCGGATGGCTGAGCATGCAGCGCCTTCCTGCCAGCCGACGATGTGGCTGGTGTGATCGCCGGCAAAGTAGACGCGGCGATCGGGTCGTGTGATGACGCCGTAATCAGCGGGGATCCTGCTCATCGAGGCTGCCACGTTTGCGTGGGCCGCGCGTGCCTGAACGCGTTGATCCAGGAGCCGAGATTGAACGGGATCTGCCCCCAGCTCACGTAAACGGGATCGTGAGTTCCTTGCCTCGGCCGGGAAAGAGTTTTTCGACCGACTGGCGCGATGCGTCGAGCTTGGCCTGCATGCTGGGTAGTTTGCCGAAGGCCGTGCCGTTTTCGACGCTGTAGCCACTGATGATGGCGCCCTTCGGCGAGAAGAGATTGTAGCTGGGATACCAGACGACATCGACGGTCTGCTGAAGAAAGGAAAGGCCGCCGTAGATGCTGTTCTCCTGCTCCCAGAAGCGGCGCGACTGCCAGGCGATCTTGTAAGCGGAATCGTAGGTGACGTGCTGCAGGACTTCTGCGACCTCGGGAGAGAAGTCCGCGTCAACATTCTTGAGCGTAGTGAGCGGCATGGCGCAGATACAGTAGTCGGCATCGACGGTTTCGACGCGGCCGCTGACCGATCCTTGTAGGAGACACGCACGCCTTTCCTGACTGGCGGATGCGCATTACCTGCGCGTTGTGGCGGATGACGTGGCCGAGTTTTTTCTCAAAGGCGCGAGGGATCTGATCCATGCCGCCGACGGGCTGGAACATGGTGGCCTGCCAGTCGATCATGTCTTCGGTGAGCAGCCCTTGCCAGAGATTGGCGTCGAGCAGCGCGTGCATGGGCAGCGGGTCGTGCGGGACGCCATCCTGCGGACCGGCGCCGGGCGGAACCTTGTAGCCGGAACGAGACGTGCCGGTGAAGCGGCCCTCCGGTGTGAGGTCGCCATACTCGGTGAGGAACTTGAGCATGCGCTCTTTGTCCTCGGCGTCGAGATCCTGATCGAGCGCGCCCTGCCGGAGGCATTTGGAAAGCAGCTCCGAGACATGGCCGCGGGTGTCATTGACCATCTGCCGCTGCTGAACGGGCTTGCCGCCGTTGAAGTTGTCCGACTGCATGAGCGAAGAGCGGGTGGTATTGATCTCGACTTCGAGCGGGACGCCGAGCTCGTGGCAGTAATTCAACATGTGGGTATGGATGGAAGGCAGGCGCGCGGGGCCAGCGTTGAAGTAGAGGCTTTCGTCGAAGGCGCATGTCTGCTCAGTGCCATCGGTGAAGTTGACGCGAGTGCCGCGACGGATGGTCCAGTTGCGGCCGCCGACACGGTCGCGTGCTTCGAGAACTGTGCAGCTATAGCCGAGCTTCGTCATTTCATATGCCGAAACGAGACCGGCGATGCCGCCGCCGAGGATGACGACGCGCGTGCCGTGGCCGGCGACGCCGCGGACGGGCTGCACCTCCGTTGCGGCGATGGGCAGCAGGCCGAGCGTCTGCATCATGGTGAAGGCGGCGCCGTAGCCGCCTACCTGACCGACACGAAGAAGAAACTGACGCCGTGTGAGTGCCATAGATATTCCTTTTTCCGGGGAGTCCTGAATCGTACAGCGAAGAGCGGAGCGTTGTCCGATTAAAAAAGGGCGACACGGACTACTCAGCGAGACGCAGCCGTGCCGCTTGGGGAGACAACAGTGAGAGGCCTAGAAAATGATCTTCAACGCGAGCTGCGTATTGAAGGGTTCTCCGGGGCCAATTCCTGGCGCGTAGTTGCCTGCGCCGATAGTGGAGCCGACCTGGCCGAAGCTGCTGGAATCCGTGTAGGCATTGCCGAGCTGCGTGGGACCGGGGCTGGCGAGATTGAGACGATTGGTGAGGTTGAACATCTCGACGCGGAACTGAGTGTTCACGCGTTCGGTGATGTGCGTGTTTTTAAAGATGGAGAGATCGGCGTCGGCAAATCCCGGGCCATAGAAGCTGTTGCGGCGGAAATTGCCCCATGAGCCGGCTGCGGGATCCACGAAGGAGTTGGGGTTGAACCACTGCACGTAGCGGGAGCCATCGACGTTCTGGACTTTGTGGCTGACGCCGGCGAAGGGGCTTGCGATCTGATCCGGACGTTGCGTGTACTCGTTCGTGCCGGAGGTGTCTGTGCCGGTGAAGAGGTTGATGGGCTGTCCGCCCTTGAGGGTGATGACAGAGTTCAACTGCCAGCCATGCGTGAGCAGTGATGGCCCGCGGAAATTGGGCACAGTGTAGTTGACGAAGCCGACGACGGTGTTACGAGTGTCAAAGTCGCTGGCACCGTAGTCGCCCTTGAAGTTGGTGCTGTCCTGTGGCAACTGGCCGCGATATTGCGTGACTTCATCGAGGTTGTGGCTCCAGGTATAGCTGAACTGGGTGGTCAGACCATGCATGCTGCGCACGCTGAAGACAGCCTGCAACGCGTTGTAGTTGGAGGTGCCGATGCTTTCGATCTGGTTGATCTCGCCATACTGCGGATAGGAGGAGAGATAGGGCCGATTGGTGACGCCGGTGTAAAGCGCGCCATCGAACGTGACGTCGGAGGTTGGGCCGCCAAGGTACGGTTGATTGATGTTGAGGATGCTGAGCAAACGGCGACCTTCGCTGCCGACATAGCCGATCTGGAAGAGCGCTTTGCCACCGAGCGACTGCTCGATCTGGAAGTTGTAGTTGTAGTTGTACGGGAGTGCGGAAATTGCGATCGACGGAGAAGACCCCGCACGGATTCGCAGGATTGCAGACCACTGTGCCACTGGGCAGGATGGACTGGCCGGGAATGATGGAGACGACTCCAGCCTGCGGCGTCGCAGCGACGGTGAAGACGGGATCAGAGCCGCCGGGATTGCCCTCGAGCCCGTTGGGGGCGTTGTTGCCGGGACGATTGTCGAGGAAGGGGTTGGCATTCGGCGTGTCAAAGAACATGCCGAAGCCGCCACGCAGGACAGTTCCCTTCCAGAAGGCGGGCGAATAGCTGAAGCCGAGGCGGGGACTAATGTTTGCCCAATCGCTCGGATAGACCTCGCTGATCTGATCGCCCTGGAAGGCGAGGCCGTTGCTGGCGGTGAGTTCCGGACGAAAGACGGAGAGGTTTTTGTAATCCGAGTGCATTGGCTGCAGGTAGTCATAACGGACGCCGTAGTTGATGTTGAGGGTGGGAGTGATCTGCCAACTGTCCTGCGCGAAGAGGTCGAAGGTGTTGATGAAGACCTGCCGCTCCGCATTGCCACGCGCAATGGAAGCGGAGGCGAGATAGCCGCCGAGAAAGTCGGCGAGTGCTTCCGCGTTGCCGCTGCAGTCGCCACCGTCGACGCACCACGGGCCTTGTGCACCGGTGAACTTGAAGGTGCCGGTGGAGTGCCGTTTGTAGAACTCATCAATCTGCGCCTGGCGGTATTCACCGCCAAAGCGAAGCTGGTGGCGGCCCAGGGTCCAGGAGAGTGCTTCGTCGAGGTGACCGGTAATGTCGTTGCGGCCTTCCGGCGGCGTCTGGCCGATGACCTCAAATCCGCTGATGTTGATATTGGGCGATTGCGAATAGGGGGAATTGGTGACGAAGCCGAGCGAATTGACGTCGAAGCCGGTCTGCTGGTCGCTGAAGAGCTGATTGAAGTAGTTGACACCGATGGTGACCTGGTTGGTGATACGCGGCGAGAGCGTCCAGTTATGCACCAGCGAGTAGTTGTAGACGTGGATGGGCGCCACTTCGAAGTAGTACGGAATGACACAGGTGCCGCAGACCGGGGCGATCTGATTGCCTTGGCCGAGGAAGGCGCGCGCGGAGAGCGACTGACGATCGCTGAAGTTGTGGTCAAGCTTGATGACGCCGTTGTAGCTGTAGCCGGTTTCCGGAGCGGAGCCGCTGTAGTTATTGCTTTGGGCAGGTCCGGTGAGCGCGTCGGCCGGCCAGAGCGTCTTGAGCAACGCGCTGGTGGCGGAGTTCACGCCGACGCCGTACTGCTGTAGGAGCGTGAGCGCCTGCGCCTGGTAGGCGGCCGAGGGCTCCGTGCCCTGGTTGCCGGTGGCGATGCGGAACTTCTGCTTTTCAAAGTTGGCGAACCAGAAGGTGTGGTCTTTCCAAAATGGGCCGCCGGCGCTTGCGCCCCACTGCTCATTGCGCAGCGGCGGGTTGCCGGTCTGGAAGGGCGAGACTATAGCCAGGGCTTCGTTGCGGTTGTAGTAATAGGCGGTGCCATGGATTGTATTTGTACCTGATTTAGTTACTAGATTGACCGTCCCGCCGGGATTGCGCCCTGTCTCCGGGGAAGACTGCGTCTGTAATGAGAACTCTTCGACCGAGTCGATGGGGTAGGTGACGCCGGCGATGTTTTCGACACCACCTTGGTTGACCGCAGGAATGTTATGCCAGAGATCGTTGTTATCTGAGCCGTCGATCTGCCAATTGACCTGATTCGCGCGGGTGCCGTTGACGGAACCGAAGCCGCCGGCGGAGTAACCAGCGAAGCCGGGCGCCAGGCCAATCATCTGGGTGAAATCGCGTCCGTTGAGCGGGATATCCTGCACGGTTTTGCTGGGGATGGTGGTGGTTTGAACTGGCGTTGTTGTATCGAGCGCGAGGCCGGAGCCGCTGACCTCGATGGTCGTGGCCTGCTGCGCGACGGCTAATTTGACTGGAACAGTGTGGATGGCGCCCGCGGAGACGCTGACCTTCGTGACCTTGATCGTCTGGAAGCCCGAAGTCGTGACGGCGATGGTATAGGAGCCGAGGGGAAGATCGGGGAAGTTGAAGTCGCCGCCGCTGGCGGAGACGGTCTGGCGCACGACGCCGGTCGCGTCGTCAGTGATCTGCACCTGGGCGCCCGGGATTGCTGCACCGGCCGGGTCAGTTACGGCGCCATTGATGGCGCCACGAAAGGTCTGCGCGCCTGCGAAGGCGCTGGAGAGGACGGCGGCAACCAGCACTGCCTGTCCGAGAGGAACGAAGAACGTACCACGACGCCACAGCATATCTAACCTCCAAAGGAATACGAATCGCTGCAAGGGCCTGGGCCCGGCATTGGGCATGGACCAAGTGATTGATCGTTTCTTCGCCTGGAAGAGATTTGCGCCTGAATAAGGCTTCGACGTGGAAGGAACTACGGCCCGAGGCCTGCTCAGCTAGGAGCGAGGCCTTTGTTTCTGCTTACTGCTTGCTGAAACGGTTGGGATTCCTTACTGTACGAAGAAGCGATCCCAAACGCAACCGGAAAAGAAGGCTGCCTCCGCGCGTAGACACTTTCTTCCGTCTTCCGAACTTCACACATTCATGCCGCGTGCACCCGGAGTGCAGCGAGGCCTCTGAGAGGAGACGCAGAGATCTATGAACGCACCCCTGAACACCCCGCAGGACGCACTCAACCATGCCCCGAATGGCGCCTCGAACGGCGCAAGCAACTGGCAGCATGCGGAAGACCCGCATCTTGAATTCCTGCACGAACTTGGCAGCCGCATTGCAGCGGCCGATCCGCTGCATGAAGTGCTGAACCGGGTGGTGGATTTTGCCACATCCATTGTGCGTTGCGATGCATGCCTGGTCTACGTGCTGCAGGGCGAAAAGCTGGTGCTGCGGGCGTCGAAGATTCCGCACGCGGGATTGGTCGACAATCTGGATATGCAACTTGGACAGGGCATTACGGGATGGGTGGCGGAGCATCGCGAACCGGTCGCGATTGCGCGCAACGCCACTGGCGACGCACGCTTCAAGGCCTTTCATGACCTGCCGGAAGACCGCTTCGAGGCATTTCTTTCCGTTCCCCTGATGAGCCGCGGCAAGCTGGTGGGTGTCATCAATGTGCAGCACAAGAAGCCGCACGAGCATACGCAGCGGGAGATCCAACTGCTCTCGACGATCGGGTTTCTAGTCGGCGCGGAGATCGAGATGGCGCGACTGGAGATGGAGAGCGCGGATCTGAGCGAACGTCTGGAAACACGCAAGGTGGTGGACCGGGCGAAAGGCATTCTGCAACGCGATCTGAAGATCGATGAAGAGAGCGCGTATGCAGCGCTGCGCAAGCAGAGCCGGCAGAAGCGACGGTCGATGCGTGAGCTGGCCGAAGCGATTGTGCTGAGTGATGAACTGCGGCGGGTCGGCCGCACTGGCCCCGCGGTGCAGCAGCCGGGCAGATAGCCGCCTCAGGATACGATCTACTGTTACGTTAGGTTCAAGATTTGGCTCCCCTGCCCAATTCATCTTGATCCCGGACGCAGCACGGGTTACAAATACTAGGCTGCATCGGAGTCAATTCCCACTCCTGACAAAATCCCCCGGACGCTCGACGCCTTGTCGCGCGCCAAAATGACAGCGCGCCCTGCGCTGGAGGAGTTCGATCGTGTTGCGTAGACATTTGCTTACACTCGCCACATTGTGGATCTGCGCCGTTTACGCGCTGGCCGCTACCAACGTGACCACCTGGCGCAACGACCTGGGGCGTACCGGACAGAATCTCCACGAGACGACACTGACGCCGGCGAACGTGAACACATCGACGTTCGGCAAGTTGTACTCCTATCCGATGGATGGGCAGGTCTATACGCAGCCGTTGTACATGTCAGGCCTGATGATGGCGGATGGGCCGCACAATGTGATTTTCGTCGCGACTGAGCATGACAGCGTCTACGCGCTGGATGCGGACCACAGCCAGCAGTTATGGCGGGCAAGCCTGATTGACACCGCGCATGGCGCGCCCAGCGGCGCAACAACCGTGCCCAGCGTTGATCTGGCCGCGTATGACGTGAAGCCGGAGTATGGCATTACGTCCACGCCGGTGATCGATCCCGGTAGCTCGACCATCTATCTGGTGGCCAACAGTGAAGAGAGTGGCGTGATCGTGTATCGGCTGCATGCGCTGGATCTGGCGACCGGGAATGAGAGGCCGAATAGTCCGGTGGTCATCCAAGGATCGGTGGCAGGAACCGGCGGTGGAAGCGTGGGAGGACGGATTGTTTTTCAGGCGAAGTACGAATTGAACCGTCCGGCCCTGCTGCTGCTGAATGGGCAGGTGGTGATTGCGTTCGGCTCGCATAGCGATAACGGCCCCTATCACGGCTGGGTGATGGCGTACGACGCTACATCGCTGCAGCAGACGGCCCTCTACAACGAGAGCCCGAATGGGTCCGCAGGCGGCATCTGGATGTCCGGGGCAGGCCTGGCGGCGGATACAGCAGTGAACGGCCGCATTTACTTCTCCAATGGGAATGGCAGCTTCAATGCCGCGCCCCCGTACACCAGCAGCCAGAACTACGGCGATGCCGTTGAGCGCCTGGACCTGACCAGCAGCGGACTGCAGCCGATGGACGCATGGACACCTTTCGATCACGCAACGCTGGACAAGACTGATCTGGACCAGGGTTCCGGAGGTGTGCTGCTGCTGCCGGATCAGCCCGGCTCCCATGTTCACGAGCTGATCCAGGCAGGCAAGAACGGCAAGATTGAACTGCTGGACCGCGACAACCTGGGAGCAGTGGGCACCAGCTCCAATAATGTCGTGCAGGAGATTACCGGGCAGATCGCGGGCATGTGGTCCACACCGGCTTACTGGAATGGAAATGTCTATTTCTGGTCCAGCGGCAAGCAGATGCTGCAATACAGGCTGAGCAATGGGCTGCTGAGCACGAGTCCGATTGCCAACAGCGCGTTGTATGGAGGCTATCCGTCACCGAGTCCGGTGGTGAGCGCGAATGGCACGAGCAGCGCCATTCTGTGGGCGATTCGCGCCGATGCCTTCAACACGCCTGGTCCCGCTGTCCTGCTGGCTTACGACGCTACGAATATCGGCAAGCTGCTCTACTCGAGCGACCAGAGCGGCACGCGCGATGCTGCCGGGAACGCTGTAAAGTTCAGCGTGCCGACTGTAGTGAATGGAAGAGTTTACCTGGGCACGCAAAACGAGGTGGATGTCTATGGACTGCTCGCCTCGGCACAACCGGCAGTGCCCACTCCGACGTTCAGCCCTGCGGCGGGCACTTATCCCTCGCCATTCGACGTGACCATCAGCGATTCGCTCAGCAGCGCGATCATCTACGACACGACGGACGGCACAATTCCCACGACTGCGTCCAACCAATACAGCGGTCCCATCCATATTGACGGCACGACTACGCTGCAGGCTTTGGCCGTGGCGCAGGGATATAACAACAGCAGCGTGGCGCGCGGCACATTCACCATTGGCACTGCGGCCGCGATCGACTTCAGCAACGGATTCTCTTCTGTTGCCGGGCTTACGCTGAATGGGAACGCGGTGAACGCGGACGATACACGCCTGCAGCTCACGACCGGCGGAACGAACCAGGCGGGCAGCGTCTTCTGGAATACGCCGGTCAGAGTGCAGAGTTTTTCGACAGATTTCAACTTCCAACTCTCGGGCAGCGGCGGTTTGCTCGCGGATGGCTTTACGTTCACTGTGCAGAATGACAACCCGAACGCACTGGGGCCGATAGGCGCGGGACTTGGCTACGGGGCGGGTGCTCCCGGGAAGCCACTGGGAATTCCAAACAGCGTCGCGGTCAAGTTCGACCTCTGGAACAATGATGGAGAGGGCCACAACTCGACTGGAGTTTATACAGATGGCGCCTCACCGACGGTGCCCTCCGTGGATCTGACCGGGAGTGGTCTCGATATCACCAGCGGCGACACTTTCAGCGCTCACATCAGTTACGACGGGAAGACGCTCTATCTGACGCTTCACGATCTGGTGACGGGTGCGACGGCTGTGCGCAGCTTCCCGATCGACATTCCAAAGACGGTAGGCGGCAGCACGGGGTATGTCGGCTTTACGGCCGGGAGCGGCGGAGTCGGGGCCAGTCAGAAGATCCTGAGCTGGACCTATACGCCAGATATCAGCTTCGCGCAGACGCTGTACCAGTCGGACAAGCTACATGGCGTGAGCTCCGGGCCAAGACTGCGGACGGTGTATTGGAGCGAATATCCGGATGGAGCTGCGACCCTTCTCGACTCCGCCGCGGTGGGCGACTCCGTGATTTACACAGCAAACATACCGGCGGCCGGCGCCTACGATCTTCAGGTGACGGCGAAGGCGTTTAACTTGCGTGCGATCTGGCAGCTCGCGGTCGACGGAGTGAACACGGGCGCGCCTCAGGATGAGTTCTACAAGGGCGAGAAATATGTCGATATCGACGTAGGGCCGGTGTTCATCAAGAGTGCCGGGAACCATACCTTCCGCTTCACGGCGGTGGGGAAAAATGCTGCGTCGACCGACTATAAGATTTCCGTTGATTCCATCGGATTGACCGCGCGTTAGAGTCCATCATGCTGGGAGAGGCAGCCCGATGCGCGCTGCCTCTCCCGGAACACTCGCCGGATGCCTGTTACACTCCGGGGCATGCGCCGCAGCCTTTTCTTTTCTGCCCTTCTGGTAGCTGGAACTCTTCCGCTCTTTGCTCAAGCTCCAAAACCTGGCCTGAAGATTGACGATCTTAACCAACTGGTTCGCGTGGGCGACCCGAGGGTTTCGCCGGACGGCAAGCAGATCGTCTACACGGTGTCGCGCGTGGATACCGAGGACGATAAGAATGTCTCTGAGCTGTGGATGGTGGACTGGGATGGCTCGAACAACCTTCAACTGACTTACGGTACCGAGTCGGCGAGTTCGCCACAATGGAGTCCGGACGGGCGGTATCTTGCATTCACTTCATCGCGTCCTGGCAAGGCGAAGGGATCGCAGGTGTGGGTGCTGGATCGGCGTGGCGGCGAGGCGCGCCAGGCAACGGACGTGAAGCAGGATCTGAGCGAGTATGGCTGGTCTCCCGATGGGAAACAACTGCTGCTGGCGCTGCGCGAGAAGGATCAGCCGGAGAACGACGACAAGAACGCCAAGCCGAAGCCGCCAAAGCCGATTGTGATCGACCGCTACCACTTTAAACAAGATATTGAAGGCTATCTAACGGACAAGCACGCGCAGCTTTATCTGTTCGACATCGGGACGAAAAAGCTGAGCAAGCTGACATCCGATCCCGGCAAATACGACGAGCACGAGGCGGAGTGGTCGCCGGATGGAACGTTGATTGCGTTCGTGAGCAATCAATCGCAGCCCGATCCCGATCGCGTGGAGAACAATGACGTTTTTGTTGTCGATGCGAAGCTGGGCTCAACCGCGCGCAAGCTGACGACATTTCCGGGCGAGGACCACGGACCGTTGGCGTGGAGCCCCGACAGCAAGCTGATTGCATATCGACAGGGGCTCTCGCCGCACTACACGGCGTATGGCAGCACGCGGCTGGCTGTCGTTCCTGCGCAGGGGGGAACGCCGGAGCTGAAGGCTAGTTCCATCGATAACAATGTTGGACCACCGGTGTTCTCAGCGGACGGACAATCGCTGCTGACCACAGTTACAGATGACCGCGTGGTGTATGTGGAGGAAGCGCCGCTGGATGGCGGCGCACCGAAGCGGGTGACGACGGAACGCGGCGTGGCGAGCGCGCTGTCACAGGCGGGCGGGCATGTGGCGCTGTTGTGGTCCACAGATTCCGCCGATCCGGAGGTCTATAGCCTGGATGGGAGCAATCTACACAAGCTGACCTCGCACAACGATGCGCTGCTGGCGCAACGCACGCTGGCGACGACGGAAGACATCGCCGGAAAAAGCAAGGACGGCACCGACGTGCATGGACTGCTGACGATGCCGATTGGCTACCAGCCGGGGACCAAGGCACCGATGTTGCTGTTTGTTCACGGCGGCCCGACGGCACAGGATGAGCATCGCTTTACGGTGGACCGGCAGTTGTTCGCGGCACATGGCTTTGCGGTGCTGAACGTGAACTATCGGGGCAGCGCCGGGCGCGGCCGTGAATATAGCGAGACCATTAACGCGGACTGGGGCGACAAAGAAGTGGCCGATCTGCTGGCCGTTGTCGATGCGGCAGTGGCGACGGGAAAGATCGATCCGGAGCGGATGGTGGTTGGCGGATGGAGCTACGGCGGCATCTCGACGGATTATCTGATCGCTTCGACGACACGCTTCAAGGCGGCATCGAGCGGCGCTGGAACAGCGAACCTGTTCGGGATGTATGGCGCGGATGAATACATCCTGCAGTATGACAATGAGCTTGGGCCGCCGTGGAAGAATCCGGATCTGTATATCAAGCTGTCGTATCCGTTCTTCCATGTGGAGCGCATCAAGACGCCGACGCTGTTCATGGGCGGCGATAAGGATTTCAACGTGACGCTGATTGGCGGGCGAGCAAATGTATCAGGCGCTGAAGAGCGTGGGCGTGCCGGCGGAGCTGATTGTGTATCCGGGACAGTTCCATGGGTTCACGCGGCCGAGTTTTATTCGGGATCGCTATGAGCGGTGGTTTGCCTGGTATGACAAGTACCTGGGGATGAAGCCAGCTACACCCACCGCTGCAGCCGCGAAATAAGAGGCTGGGAAGGATCAGGTGCGGCGCACGTCGATGCTGGCGTGCGCGCCGCCGAGACGCGGGTGGCTGGCGGTGATGCGCACTTTTCCGGGGCGGCCAATGGTCTGCACCAGCACTGCGCCGCTACCGCCGCTGTCCGCTGTCTGAAATGGATTGTCGCCGACGATCTTTCCCGGACCTTCGAGGCTGAGAGAGACGTCGCCATCGACAAAGGGTCGTAGCGAGCCGAACTTGTCGACTGCGCCGAAGGTGAGCCACGTTGCATCGGCTCCGTCTGCGATCAGCTCCGCATCGGCGGCGTGCAGATGGAGGCGGTCGAGAGCGCGGTCCGAGGAGAACGAGCGTGATAATGCGAGCTTCGGGCCGAGGTATCCGTCGATGCGGAGCTCCGGATTGGCCGCTCCGTCTGTTTCGAGATCGGCGAAGAATGGCGGATAGGCAATGTGCGGAAAGCCCGCGCGATCCGGATGAAGCGTGGCGTGGTGCTTGCCCGAGATGAATAGCTCCAGGCGATCGCAGTTGGAGAAAATGGCGGCGTGTTGGCCGGGGCCGGCGGGTGTTGCCAGGCCGAAGTCCCAGTAGAAGTTGGGTTCGATGACAGGACGTGTTTTGGGATCGACCTGCGCAAGGTAGAACGAGGCGCCGAGCTTAGGAATACGGAAGATGTCGGCGATGCCGGGACACTTCACGGCTTCGTCTGCGTTCATGAGGCTGGCGTAATCGAAGGCGCACCATGCGATGACGCCGGCGCAGCGTGGATAGTCTGCTGCCCGACTGTGTGCCTGAGCATGGCGGATCGCCTGCTGTTGCTGGAGGGCAACGTCGGCTGCCCGACGGTATTTCGCATTAAAGTTTTTGCGATCGCTGTAGTTGAACTGGCCCACGGTTTCCGCGAGCATGTATGGCACGCCGGGAAGGGGCGGCATAATTCCCACGCTGCCGTCCGGCTCTGCGTGATAGTCGTCGAAGGCGAAGACGTCTTGATGCCATTCCGTTCGCCATGTCTTTAGAGAGTCGGGGGTCATGGTGCCGGAGGTCGCGCGTGTTGGATCGAGTGATTTGGCGAGGGCGCGGGTGCGGCGATAAAGATCGGGATGGTTGGGCGATTCGTTGATGCGTACACCCCAGATCACGACCGAGGGGCGGTTGCGGTCGCGGCGCACCATGGCTTCAAGATCGCGAACCGCGCACTCCTGCCAGGCTGCGTCGCCGATGTACTGCCAGCCGGGTATCTCCTCCCAGACCATCAGCCCCAGCTCGTCGCAGGCATCGAGGAAGGCCGCGGATTGTGGGTAGTGCGAGCAGCGCACGATGTTGCAATTGAATTGGTGGCGCAGGATCTCGGCATCGCGGCGCAGCAGGCGGCGTGGCATGGCGTAGCCGAGATAGGGATAAAGCTCGTGTCGATTGAGCCCGAAGAGCTGAAGCCGCCGGCCGTTGAGATAGAAGCCGTCAGGTTCGAAGCGCGCGTCACGGAAGCCGATGCGGGTTCGCCGGGTGTGGATTGGTTTCTCGTTCGCGAACAGTGTTACTTCGAGCTCATAGAGCTGCGGCCGCTCTACGTCCCACAGGACAATGCTGCCCAGATTTTCGAGCGTGAGCTGAAGCTCCTGATCCGGCTGCGTGTGATCGAAACGCTGCGCCGTGCTGGACATGACCCGTCCGCCGTCTCGCAGGGTCGCGACAATGCGATCGGGGCCGTGTGCCGCGGAGCGGCCGTCGAGGTGGCAGATGACTTCGAGCTTCCGCTTCGGCGTCAGGACGTTCATGGCGCGAGCAATGACGTCGTGGATGAAGGTCTGGGGGACCCCGTGCAGGCGTACCAATCCGGTGATGCCGCCGGGAAGGAGATAATCCACGGCCCGGGGTCCGCGTGGAGAGCCGGCGGGCGGAACGTTGAGCCAGCGAGCATCGACGGCGACGGCGAGGGTGTTCTGCTCGCGAAGCAGCTCGGTGACTTCATAGCTGAAGGGAAGGTAGCCGCCGAGATGCCGCGGCAGAGGGTGGCCGTTGATTGTGACATCGGCTGCTGCCATGACGCGATCGAAGTGAAGAAAGATGCGTGATCCGCGAAAGTGCGGGGGAAGAGTGAAGTGCATTCGATACGCCCAGACGTCCTGCCACGCGTCGGGTTGCCAGTTCTTCCAGGAGAGCGGCGTTACAGTGTGCGGAAGTGTGATGCGGGCGAATGTGCTGTCATCGAAGGCCGGCTGAGCGGCGGCGTTCCACTTGCCGCCGAAAAGCCAGTCATGATCCAGGGAGAGGACCTTCTCGTCGGCACTGTCGTGCAGCGACAAGGGCACAGATCGAACGGTGGCCATGGCGGGCGTCGCCAGGAGAGCGGCAGCGCAGCCTTCAAGAAAACTACGCCGGGAGATGGGGGCTGGGGGAGTTTCAGGAATCAACTGAGTGGACCCATGGATAGATTCCGGCTATGAACGGCGGCAGTCAAGGCGCCGGTGTTCTCGGATCTTTCTCATAAATTAAAAGGACGCCGGTTTAATCCGGGCGTCCTGGAAATCTGAGACGACACACCTTCACTTCTGAGGATAAACATGGCAGAAGGCGGCGAGATCGGTGATCGGGGATACTGAAATGGCGCGACGCCGGCCGGGATAGGCGAGGGCCGCGACGTAATCCGGCGCAAGGGGCAGGTCGTGGAGATTCCAGCCTTCGGCGGCAACTCTGTCGCCGCCGATATGAACAAGGCGAGCCGGCGTGTCGGGCTGGACAGTTACCTGGAAGCTGTCCAAGGGACAGGAGAGGCCATCTCCAATGGCTTTGATGTAGGCCTCTTTCCTTGTCCAGCACCGAAAGAACGCCTGCTCGCGTTCGCCCGGCGCTAGCGGAAGGATCTCCGCAGCTTCTTCTGGACAGAAATAACGGCCCGCGATCTCTTCTATGTCGGGGATGGGGCGCAGGTGTTCGAGGTCGATGCCGAGAGCACAGCCTGTCGTCACAGCGACGGCTGCCATTCCATCGGAATGCGTGAGGTTGAAGTCGATTTGGCGGATTTTTGAAACAGCCGGCTTTCCCCGTACACCATACTCAAAGGAAATATCTGCGGGGCGGTGATCCAGGTATCGGGCAAGAAGAAGGCGAAGAACGCCATGGGTTATGACATAGGCACTGGTCAGATGGGGGAAGCGGAATCGCGAGGCACGCTCCAACTCATCCGTGCTGAGGACCTGTTCCAGCTGGGCGACCAGGGGTTCCGGTGCCTGGGTCGGCATGGTCCAAATGTGGACCTCGCCGGCATTGACTCCGGGAGGGCCGGCTGGCACATCGGGATCGAAAGCAGGCACCAGATATATTCCCACGCCATCGGCCGTCTTGCGCGCAGGCTAGTAGCTGTTATCTACACAAAGAGTGTTACTGCTCGCACGTCAACGGCCCTGCTAGAGTACAGGCTATTCACGGGCTGCTCGGCGCCCGTCATTTTTTTGCTCATTGCAACAGCAGACAAGCTTACCGGAGGCTCCGGATATCGATTCGGCAGATACCTTGGCGACACTCCCAAGTTACCGAAACAGCGGAAGTTTAGCCCAAAAGTGATGTTTCTGGGGAAGATTGTTTCGGATAGACTCACCACCAGATTTAGTAACACAGTTTGTGCGTATTTGATTCCTAAGGAATTACTGAAAGAACAGACGACCCGAACAGGGCGCGATGGATTACGGGTTACAAGGATGATCGAAAGTTTTCGTTCGGCGTCCCGCCTTCGACATTGGCGTCAATCTCGTTGGTGTTCCTACGACTCAGGTCGGGTCTTGACGCTGCAGGGCGACCCGAAATTGCGAACTTGGTTCCCGGTTATGGCCATCTTTCCTCCTCGAAGGCCCGGCTTCAAGATGTGAGCGAATAAACTGTGAGCCCCGAATTGTTGCTTTCAGAGCTGCAAGCACTCGACATTCGACTCTCTGTCGAAGGCGATCAGTTGCGGTGCAATGCGCCAAAGGGACAGCTCACGGAGGAACTGGGACAACGCATTGCGGCTCATAAGTCGGAACTGATCCGGGCGCTCCGTACTGCGAGTTCCCAAAAGCACTCCATACCGAAGCGCTCCGTCGCTGGTACAAACGTCCCGTTGTCATTTGCGCAGGAGCGTTTCTGGTTTCTGCAGCAGCTTGAACCGGAGACTACGGCCTACAACATCACGGCCTGCCGACAAGTGGGCGCTGCCGTGGATAGCGACGCACTACGGTCTGCCCTCCGTGCGGTCATTGATAAACATGAAGTGCTGCGGACGAGTTTTCCTGAAATTGATGGAGTTCCCGCTCAGGTAATTCGCAAGGGCGTGTATCCGGAAATAGCCGTCCATGATTTCGGGGAGGTTGACGCAGCGGCCAGGACCATAGCTCTGAACTCGGTCGTCGAAGCCGCTTCGACGCAGAACTTCGATCTGCTGCAGGGGCCCCTCTTACGTATCGCGCTGGTCCGGTTCTCCGGGCACGACCAGTGCATCGTCCTGACGATGCACCACATTCTTTGCGACGCGTGGTCGATCGGCATCTTCTTCGCAGAGCTGCAATCCTTCTATGAAGCCTGCGTGGCGGGCCGCTCCCTGGAACCGCAGCCGCTTCCGATTCAATACGCCGATTATGCCGTGTGGGAGCGCGAGCGCGATGCTTCCGGGGAGCTGTCGTCGCAGCTTGATTACTGGAAGGCAAAGCTGAGTGGCGCCCCTCCGCATCTCGAATTGCCACTGGACCATCCCCGGCCAGAATCGGTTGTACAGGAACGCAGGCTGCATCGCTTCCAACTCAATGCATCGACCTCGCAGTCGCTGAAGAGGCTTGCGAGCAATGAGAGCGCCACGCTCTTCATGACCCTGCTGACAGTCTTCAAAGCTCTGCTGTTCCGGTATACGAAGCAGAGCGACATGGTGGTCGGCACACCGGTTTCGACGCGCCGCCAATCCGAGCTGGAACAGCTCATCGGCTGCTTCATCAACACGCACGTGCTCCGCACACAGATTCCGAGCGGCGTAACCGCAAGGAAGCTGCTGGCCCGGGTGCGCGCCACCGTTCTTGAGTCCTTGAGCCACGCGGACGTTCCGTTCGAAAGCCTCGTAAATGAGTTGCTGACGGAACGGGACCTTTCTCGATCTCCGCTGGTTCAGACTGCTTTCATTCTGCAGAACACGCCCGCGTCATCCGAGTACGAGGTGAGCAGCGGCGGCGGGACGGGTTTCGACCTGACCTTGTATATGTGGGAGTCGAACGGGATCATCGGCGGGAGTCTCGAATACAATCCAACATTGTTCGAGCCGGAAACCATTGCCGGCTTTGCCGGATGCTATGAGACGCTGGCCGCCCAGATCGCCGAGCGACCGGATACAGCGATCGAGCTCCTGCCGGTGGTTACGGCCGTTCAGGAGGCAGAGTGGTTCGGACGGCATAACGGTCCGGTGCTCCCGATTCCCGAGCTTTGCACGCACGAGTGGATCGAGAGGCAAGCGAAGACTTCGCCGGACGCCATTGCCGTCGTGACGGGCGAAGAGCGGCTTACTTATCGAGAATTGAGTGAATCATCGAATCGGCTGGCCCACCAGCTTCGGCAGATGGGGGTAACCCGAGGAAGCCTGGTTGCACTTTGCCTGGACCGTACTGCCGATCTGGTGATTGCGCCTCTTGCTGTCTGGAAGGCGGGCGGCGCCTATCTTCCATTAGATCCAGAATTTCCGAGCGACCGGCTCGCTTTCATGCTCGAGGATTCGGCAGCCAGCGTCCTTGTAACGCAGAGCCACCTGTTAAGCACACTTCCGTCCGATGTTCCGGCTTTGATCTGCCTGGATCGGGACCGGCAATGGCTGGAACGCGAAGGCGCAAGGCCGCCGGATGCTTTGCCATCGCCCGACGACATTGCGTATGTCCTGTACACATCGGGTTCGACGGGACGGCCCAAGGGCGTCGAGATCGGCCATCGAGCGCTCGTCAACTTTCTCTCCTCGATGCAGCGCGAACCGGGCATAACTTCGTCGGACCGGCTGCTGGCCGTCACAACCTTCTCTTTTGATATTGCCGGGCTGGAGTTGTATCTGCCGCTGGTGAGCGGGGCACAGGTGGTGATTGCACCGCGCGCGGCGGCGGTCGACGGAAATGCTCTGATCGGGCTGCTGAACGACATGGAGATCACCCTCATGCAGGCGACTCCTGCGACATGGCGCATTCTGCTGGAGTGCGGCTGGCGAGGGACACCGGGTTTGAAGGTGCTGTGCGGAGGCGAAGCTCTGACCATGTCGCTCGCCAGACAATTGGCAGCAACCGGGGCAGAGATATGGAATCTGTACGGTCCCACAGAAACAACGATCTGGTCCACGCTGGAACGGCTCTCCCCATCGGCCGAGCAGATATCGATTGGGCACCCGATCGCGAACACGCAGGTCCACCTATTAGATGAATATGGCCATCCCGTACCGCCGGGAGTGACCGCGGAGCTTTACATCGGCGGAGACGGGCTGGCACGAGGCTATCTGCATCGCGATGAGCTGACGACCGAGCGATTCGTATCCAGTGCGTTTCACGGTGGCAAACGGCTTTATCGAACCGGTGATCTGGTCCGAGGACTACCCACCGGCGGCCTTGAGTACAAAGGCCGTGTCGACCATCAGGTAAAAGTGCGTGGATACCGGATAGAACCAGGTGAGATCGAAGGAGCGCTGGAAAGCCAGCCGGCAGTCTCGCAAGCCGTGGTGGTTGTCCGGGAGGACAGCATCGAGGATCCACAACTCACGGCCTATATGACGATGGCCGATGGTGCTGTTCTGGATTCAGGCGCATTACGGAAAGCGCTCCTAACTTTTCTTCCGGAGTACATGATCCCATCGTCATTTGTACAGCTTGAGACGCTGCCGCTCAGCCCGAATCGTAAGGTGAATCGCAAGGCGCTGCTGGCTCCAGAATATCGGCCACGGCGGACATCCCATTCTCCCCAGTCGCAAACGAATCCCGCCATTTCCGACGTCGATTTCTGCTCCCGCTATCTGCCTTCCAATCAACTCGAGTTGACGATGACCGAGATCTGGCGTGAGGTGCTGGGTGTCGACCGGGTGGGCGTGTCGGATAATTTTTTTGAACTGGGCGGCCACTCGCTTACTGCGGTGCGTCTGCTCTCGCGTATGAGAGCAGCAATCGATACGAATCTGCCGCTGCGCTGTATCTTTCTCCATCCTACGGTGGCGGAGCTTGCCAGCCACATTTCCTACGACGCGACCGCGCAAGGCTATCGCTACACAAGCGAGCTGCCTAAGTGGAGCTGTCTGGTTCCCGTACAGCCCAAGGGCAGGCGGACTCCTTTATTCATGGTGGCCGGCTACCAGGATCCGGACTCTACGTTGCTGTCGTTATCGCAACTGGCTCCTCATCTTGGACTTGAACAGCCGCTCTTTGGACTGAGGCCACGCTGGGTAGAGGGGAGCAACGGGTATGGCACGGTGGAAGAAATGGCGCGCGAATTTGCCACAGAGCTAAGGGCCGTGCAACCGAAGGGGCCATACCGGCTAGCCGGCCACTGCGTTGGAGGGATTGCGGCGCTTGAAATCGCGCAAGTGCTTATGGAGCAGGGTGAAGACATCGAGCTGATGATTTTGCTCGATACCGAGCGGCCCGGCTCTCTGCGTACGTTTCTGATGCATCATATGCGGCACAGAATCCGCCACATCACCGATGTCCTTTCGGAAATTGTGCGTGCAGGCCCCCAAAAAGGCGCGATGATTCGCCGACTGATTCACCGCAAGCTTTATGTGACCGACCCTTTTTATCAATCGATGGTCGGATATCAACGTCAGTTGAAGACGCATGCGCCAAAGTGCTACCCAGGGCGAATCACGCTGATCGTGAATCAGCACGAGGCCCGCCGGCAACATGACTTGGGATGGAGACGTTTTGCCCGGGAGGAGTTGGATGTGTACACGGTCCCTGGGGATCACGAAACGGTGCTGAAGGTTTATGGGCAGGAGGTCGCCCAGGCGATTCTCCGATCGATGGAACAGTCCATTAGAGAACCCATCAGCAGGAAGCTCGAACGAGCCGAGGTCCATGCGGTGTGAACGGTCTGGATGATGTGTTGAGCACTGCACTTCCCACTCCGGTTTCCCCGGATCGGCAGCCGCAGGAACAGACGGTGGTCTCTGTGCGCGATGTGATTATGCGGTTTCCGGTCGCGAAGCGATATCGGGAATGGCTGCTATCACCGTTAACGCCGCGGCGGTCATTCACTGCACTGAAGCATGTGTCGCTCGACGTTCAAGCGGGCAATCGCGTAGCCGTGATGGGGCCGAATGGCGCTGGAAAGACAACGCTGCTTAAACTCATCGGCGGCCTGCTGTATCCCACCGAAGGCGAGGTCATCGTCAACGGATTGAACACGCATAACCAGAATGGAACCGCTCGACGATCTGTGGGCTTCGTGTTCAACGAGGAACGGAGCTTCTTCTGGCGACTCAGCGGCCCCCAGAACCTCGAATTTTTTGGTGCGCTGGACAATCTATCCGGGCCATATCTTCGCAACCGGATTCGCGAGCTGATCCGACTCGTCGGCCTGGAGCATGCCGGGGACAAGCCCGTGTCTGGGTACAGCTCCGGCATGAAGCAGCGGCTGGCGCTGGCGCGTGTCCTGATCGCCGATCCGGACATACTCATCCTGGATGAGCCAACGCGAGCGCTCGATCCTGTAGCGTGCGACGAAATGGTGGAGTTCATTCTCTCGGACATCCAGCAGCACTCGCACAAGACTCTTTTGATTGCCACTCACCGGATTGAGGAGGCCTTGACACTCTGCAACAAAGTCATGGTGATTGAAGGGGGACAGCTGCGAGGCTTCGATTCGATCGAAAGTATAACGTCGGACGGAACCACCCTGCTGCAGTACTACCGGCGCTGTATGAGCGATGAACGGACCTATGAAAATGCTATTCCGTAAAGCGCTGGCCTTCATCAAGCGGGACTTCTGCATTGAATCGGGCTACCAGGCAGCCTTTGTTATGGGCCTGTTTGAAGCGATCATGCTGCTGGTGGTTTTTCATTTCATCGGGCAGCTCATCAGTCCGGGAACATCCGCATCGCTGGGCAAGTACGGCAGCAAATACTTTCCCTTTGTGCTGGTGGGTGTAGCGTTTGCGCGGTATTTCGATCTTATGCTGCGGATGTTTTCAGAATCGATCCGCAATGCCCAGGTCACCGGCTGTCTGGAAGCGATGCTCTGCAGCCAGACCGGCTGCATCACGGTCGTGCTGATGTCCTCGCTGTACAGTCTGATTTCCGGCGCCGTGCAACTGCTTCTCATTTTCCTGGGCGGCGTACTGTTGTTTCATGTCGATCTGACCCAGATGAATGTCACCGCAACCATCCTGGTCCTGATAGTCTCCGTTGCCATCTTCGTAGCCTTCGGGGTCCTGTCCGCATCTGCGATCGTCTGGCTCAAGAAGGGCGATCCGATCACCTGGGTGCTCGGCGGCTTCGGCAGCATTTTGGGCGGAGCTTACTTCCCGATCGATGTGATGCCTACGTGGATGCAGAAGCTTTCGTTTCTGGTCCCAATCACCTATTCGCTAGATGCGCTGCGGATGACGATACTGAAAGGCGGCACGATTGCTGCGGTGGCGAAGCCGGTCGGCACGCTGGCGGTGATGGCGGTAGTTCTTTTGCCTGCCAGTGTTGCCATCTTTGCTGCTGCAGTCCGGCGCGGACGCAAAGAGGGCACCCTAACGCAATATTAGAGATCGCGCCCCATGTGCTTCTTGCCGTGTGCTCAGCAACCTAAGTGTCAGCGAATGGACAGGTCAGGAGCAGCGAATGTGCGTCGAGATCTGTCAAGCTGTTTCTGGAAGTCAGAATTCGAACACTTCCCTGTCGGCCGCCTGTACGCTGACGACCTCAGGCGTCTCTACTGCGCTTTGGCGCGATGCACGGATGATTTCTGCGACCGCCTGAGGAGTAGGGGCTTCGAATAACGTTCGAAGCGTGAGTTCAACGCCGAACCGATCTCGAATGCGAGTGGCCACCATGGTCCCCATCAGAGAGTGACCGCCAAGCTCAAAAAAATTGTCCGTGGGCGCAATCTCGTTGTTCGCGAGGAGGTCTTTCCAGATTTCGAGGACAGCAGCCAGTTCCGAATTGTTTTCTTCGTTAAGGACATTGTGGCTCTCCTGGGCGGAAGGTTCAGACGAAGCTCGCGCAAGGAGAGCATCCAGGCTGACGGTTGTGGTCAGGATCTCGGGTCCGCGCCAACCGGCCAGTGTGCGCCTGATCACTTCGATCCCTTCGGCGGTAGCTCATTGCGGTTCGCAGGCGCTCTTCCTTCACCTGCTCAAAGCCTTTGGGGAGCACCATCTCGGCAGCCATGCCAACTTCCTGCCACGCATCGAAGCCGATGGCGACAGCCGGAATTTTTAGCGAATTTCGGCACCAGGCCGCGAAATAATTCTGAAAAACATTTGCGGCTGCGTATGCGCTCTGACCGGGCGCGGGAACAACTGCGCTGATAGAAGAACAGAGGACAAAGAAATCCAGAGGTTCTTCGCGCAACAGTTCTGCAAGCACCATACTTCCCTGCACCTTCGGGCGCCGAATGTCTGCCGCCTCCGTCCTGTCCTGCGAAGAGATCATGCTGCCACCGGGCAGTCCCGCTGCGTGCAGCACTCCATTGATTTTTCCAAAATCCCGGCGGCCTTGAGCGATAACTTTTGCCATTGCGGCTCTGTCGCTGACATCGGCACAAACGAATCGCACAGTACCGCCCAGACGCTCGAGTTCCTGCATGCGAAGGATGCGACGGCTTACCGCATCCTCGTTGTCATGCTCGGCTATCCACACCGCCCATTGCTCGCGGGGAGGCAGTTCGGTCCGTCCGGTGAGAATGACGCGCGCGTTATATTGCTGCAGCAGATATCGGGCGATGCTGTATCCGATTCCGCCAATCCCGCCAGTGATGACGTACACGCCCCGTTCGCGAAAAGGATCCGAGACAGACTGACGCAGCGGAGCGGGAGTCCAGCCTTTCTGCCAGCGGCTATCTCCCCTGTATGCAATTGTGAGTCCCGGGCCGGGCACTTGAATCTCATCCAGAATCTGCCGTGCAATTCCTTCGAGGGCGTGTGGGGAAAACTGCACATCGATCTGGCGACACCGAGTGCTCGGAAACTCGGCAGCCATGACACGGAGAAGCCCCAATACCTCTGCGCGCTCGACCTCTTCGATAGCCTCACCGGCAACACTCTCCAGACGGTCTACGATTGTTTCCATCTGGCGAAATCGCTGACGGCGGCGAACGGCGGTCTGCAACAGAAGGAGCAGGCTGTCGTAGCCCTGCACGTTCATACCGGTCATCGTCCAGAGATTGAGCAGCCCAGCGGGACGAAGGCCGAGCGCTCCGATTTCATCCCATAATTGTTCACAGTGGACGGACTGCGCGGGATCGATCGAGAAATGTCCGTTACTGTGTGTGAAGCGATCGGAAACTGCTACGGTGATGATCGTTGCGCCCTTCTGTCGAAGTTCCGCGGCGATTGACTCGCCCAGACCGCAGCGGTCGAGCAGTACCAGCCAGCAGTCAACAGGCTCTCCCTCCTGTTGCAAAACTACGGATGCAGGCGGAGTACTTTGCCAGGAAGGCGCATAGAACCACGAGGAGATATCTGCACGCTTGGTTACGTCCGCGTTGCCTGGGCCAGCCGTGGCCAGTTCGACTGAAGGCACTCCCTGGATTAACTTGGATTCGGCCGGGGCAGCGGGCTCGATCCAATATCTTTGCCGTTCGAATGGATAGGTCGGGAGCGGGATGCGGCGCCCAGGAGCGCCGGGTTGCAAGGCTTGCCATGATAGCGCGACTCCGGACTCCCAGGCGCGGGCAGCTGCTTCCAGAAAGATGATCTCGTCGGAGCTGCGGCGATTTTCAGCGCCGAGCGATGGCGCCATGGCACTGTTCGGCATCTGCTGACGGGCGATTCCGATGAGTGCTTCGCCTGGACCGACTTCCAACAGGAACCGATTTCGCTGGGCGAGAGCGGCAAGATTCTGCGTGAAGCGAACCCGCGCCAGAATTTGATCTCCCCAATATCGCGCACTCTGCGCCTCAGCTGCATTTATCCATGTTCCGGTTACATTTGAAAGCCAGGGAATTGACGGCGCATGGCGCGAAACCGATTCGACTCTCTGCCGGAAGGACTTCGCAGCGTCAGCCATCAGAGGTGTGTGAAATGCGTTTTTCGATGAAAGGCGAACGCTGGCGACGCGATCGGCTGCCAGTCTTCGTTCAAGCTGTTCGATTGGCTCGACTAGGCCGGAAGCGACTGACATTTTGGGGCCATTCTCTGCGGCAAGCCACACGTCGTGATCGATGTAGGCGGTGAGCTTTTCTGGAGGCAACATGACGGCCAGCATGATGCCGGCTGGGGTTAGCGACATCAGCCGGCCACGCGCCGCGGCCAGGCGCAACCCATCCTCGAAGGAGAAGACCCCTGCGACAGACGCGGCGGTAAGCTCGCCGAGGCTGTGTCCAAGCAGCGCCGATGGTTCCACTCCGAGGCCGCGCCATCGCGCGGCGAGTGCGTACTCGACCAGGAAGAGTACGGGTTGCGCCACCCTGGTCTCGGCAAGTTGCGACTTCATCTCTGACGTCTTTTCGCTAGCGGCGATCAGCTCGACGATGTTGAAGTCGCACTCGTCACGAAGAATTTCCGCGCCAGCCTCGATCGTGCTTCGGAAAGCCGGATCGGATTGATACAGTGCTGCGGCCATTCCGACAAATTGCTGGCCCTGGCCGGGGAACAAAAACACGACATCGCGGTCAAGCTCTGACATTGTGATGTCGCGGCTCTTTGACGGCTTTCGGAGGGCCGTGGCAAGTTCCGAGCAGTCACGCGCGACAACAGCTCGCCTGAAAGAAAATTGACGACGCCCCAATTGCAGGGTTGACGCTACATCCTCCGCGGCGAGAGTCGGATCAGATTCCAGCCGATCGGCGAGATGATCGCATGCCGTCGCGAGGGCCGCAGGCGTGCGGGCAGAGATGGGAAAAATGTGCGGACGCGACGCCGGCGAAGGCACTGGGCGAGACGGCGCGCTACTGAGGACGACATGGACGTTCGTTCCTCCTATTCCAAAGGAGCTGACTCCAGCCCATCGTTCTCTTCCCTCAGGCCACGGCATCGCCGAAGAGCTCACCACAAAGGGTCCGCGGTCAAGTTCCAGCGCAGGATTCGGGCGGGTGAAATTCGGTGTCGGCGGAATGACACCGGCATCGACAGCGAGCGCCGCCTTGATCAAACCGGCGACTCCGGCTGCTACATCTGCATGCCCCAGGTTAGCTTTCACGGCCCCGAGCACACAGGAGCCGGACTGCGCATTGCTTTCTGCGAAGACCATATTCAGCGCTGCGACCTCGATTGGGTCACCCAATTCGGTTGCAGTGCCATGAGCCTCCACATACCCGAGGCGATCGGCGGTGACGCCAGCGGCTGCGAGAGCCCTGCGAACGACGGCGGCCTGGCCGTCGATGCTAGGTGCGGTATATCCGACCTTTCCGCCGCCGTCGTTGTTCCAGGCTGAACCGCGAATGACCGCGTAGATCCGGTCTTCGTCCGCGAGCGCCTGAGACGCCCTCTTGAGGACGACGATGCCGGCGCCGCGGCCGGGTACGGTTCCCTTTGCACCCACGTCGAATGGCCGGCAATATCCGTCGGGCGAAAGAATCATTCCCGGGATGTAGGGATATCCCATGGCTTGCGGAAAGGGGATGGAGACACCTCCGGCAAGCGCCATATCGCACTCACCTGAGAGGATGCTCTGGCATGCCAGGTGAACTGCCGCCAGCGAAGTAGAGCACGCGGTCTGCACCGTCACAGCGGGGCCGCGGAGGTTCAACTTGTAGGCGACTCGCGTGGCGAGGAAGTCCTTGTCATTTGCCAGCATCAGCTGGTATCCGCCGGTATTCGTGATCACTGACGGATTGCTCAGCAACTGAAGGATGTAGGTGTTCATACCGGCGCCGGCGAAGACACCCACGCGTTCGCCATCGCCCGTATATCCGGCGTGCTCCAGCGCTTCCCATGCGCATTCCAGGAACACTCGCTGTTGCGGATCGGTTACTTCCGCCTCACGCCTGCTGAGGCCAAAGAACTCGGCATCCATGCAGTCTGCGTCGTCGATCGAGCTTCCCCTGCGGACATAGTCCCGGCTGGAGAGCGTAGCGTCGTCGACGCCCGCCTTCCGCAGTTCCTCCCTGCTGAATTCCGAGATCAGAATTTCCCCGGCAAGCAGATGCTCCCAGAATTCCTGAACATTGCGCGAGCGGGGGAAGCGCGCGCTCATCCCGATAATCGCAATGCCATCGCCCCACTGGGCGGCGGCCTGGACGGCTTCGCTCGGCTGCGTGACTGCTCTTTGTTGTTCGTAGGCAGGGGCATCACACATTTGCTCCCGCGGCGACAGGAAGTGAATGACTGCGTCGATTCAGCCAGGATGCCATGGACTCAATGGTCGGATATCGGAACAGATCGATCACGGCAACATCAGGATCGAGTTCGTGTCGCAAGCGCGCATGGACGCGAATCAAAAGGAGAGAGTGGCCTCCGAGGTCAAAGAAATTATCCCGGACTCCAACCCGATTCACGCCCAAGATCTCTGACCAGATCTGCACCAGCTGCTCTTCCACGCGATTCCGTGGCGAGGCTATGGGTGTCGAAGTTTCCCGGGTGGATGCTTTTGGTTTCGGCAGCTGCTTTCGATCCACTTTTCCGTTGGGAGTGAGTGGAATTTCCTCGAGCGCAATGAATATGGACGGCACCATGTAATCCGGCAGCCGCTCCTGCAGCCACGAACGAAGGCTTCCAGTATCCACGGCGTCGCCTGACTGCTTGATGTAAGCGACGAGTTGTTGACTATTGCCTTCTCCTTGCAGGGCAACCACCGCCTGGAGCACTTCCGGATGACGCTCGATCACGATTTCTATTTCACCGAGTTCGATGCGATGGCCGCGAAGCTTGATCTGATGATCGGTTCGTCCGATGAGTTGAATCTGGCCGTCGCGCCGGTAGCGTGCGAGGTCGCCCGTGCGGTACATCCGGCGGCCGGGAACGGGATCGAAGGGATCGGGAAGGAATCGGGTCTCGGTCAATTCGGGCCGTCTCCAATAACCGCGGGCAACTCCGGCGCCAGCAATATATAGCTCTCCAGCGACGCCGACAGGCACTGGTTGACCTTCAGGATCGAGAATGTACATCCGGGTGTTTCCAATGGGCCTGCCGATGAGGATGGGATTCTCGCCAGTCTTCACGCGGTGAGCCGCAGACCAGATAGTTGTTTCGGTGGGGCCGTAGAGATTCCACAATTCACGCCCACGCGCCAGAAGACTCTCAGCCAGATCGGGGCGCAAAGCCTCTCCCCCACACCACATTCGCAGGTTTGCGCGGCCCAGCCAACCGGACTCAACGAGCATTCTCCAAGTGGAGGGCGTGGCCTGCATAACAGTCGCCGCGGACTCTTCCAGGAGGCCGGCGAGGAGTTCCGGGTCCAGAACCTGCTCTCTGGAGGCCACTACCAAGGTAGCTCCGCAGACCAGCGGTCCAAAGATCTCAAGCCCGGCGATATCGAAAGAGAGAGTGGTAATCGCGACCAGCGTGTCTTCGCTTGTGAGCCCGGGCTCCCGCAACATGGAAGCAAGAAGATTGACGAGCGATCCGTGAGAGATCTCCGTACCCTTCGGATTGCCGGTCGATCCGGAGGTATAGATGAGATATGCCAGATCTTCAGAACCGGGTATATCCGTTGGCGGCTGTTCAACGCTCTCACTGATCTGGTCGATCATCAACAGAGCAGCGCCGGAATCGGACAGCGTATCGCGCAATTCAGTCTGCGTGATAATCAGCGGCACAGCGGCATCCGTGATCAGGAATTCTATTCGCTGGGCTGGCAGTTGAGGATCGAGAGGAAGATATGCGCCGCCTGCCTTGAGGATTCCGAGCAACGCCACGACCATCTCGTGAGAGCGGTGCAAGAACACTCCTACGACTATCCCGCGCGCGACGCCGTGAGAGCGCAGGATGCTCGCCAGCTCATTTGATTGGGCATCGAGCTCGGCATAGGTGAGGCTTCTTCCACCGCATACGACCGCGGCTGCGGCAGGCGATTTTGCTGCCTGCGCCTGGAACCATTCGGCTACCGTCGCGTAGGGGTTGGCCGGCATCGCGGTGCGATTCCATACTTCGACGATCTGGTGGCGCTCAGATTCACTCAGCAAACACAAGGCGCGAATGGGCGTCGCTGGGGCGGAGGCGACCGTCTCAAGCAGGCCAAGGTAATGCCTCTGCATCTGCAGAATGGTCTCTTCCTGGAATATATCCGTGTTGAATTCGAAATCGCAGCGGTACTTGCCTTCGAATAAATGAACATCCACGGCAATGTCATAACGCGCGTGCAGGCTTTGAAAATCGAGCGGCTTCATCTCCAGCTCGTCAAGACGCAGCCGCGGCAACGGTGCGTTCTGAAGCGTGAACATCACCTGAAAGATCGGGCTTCGATCGAGACTGCGGTTGGGTTGCAGCACCTCGACAAGCTGGTCGAAGGGAACGCTCTGGTGCTCAAACGCCTCGAGTGAAGTCTTCCGGACGCGCTGCACCAACTCAGCGAATGAAGGATTTCCGCTCAGGTCGGTTCGCAGCACCAGATTGTTGACGAAGAAACCTATGAGACCTTCAAAGTCATGTTTCAGACGCCCGGCGGTGGGCGTACCCAACAGAATGTCCTGCTGTCCGGAATATCGGAGCAAGAGAACTTTGAATGCCGCGAGCAGAACCATGAAGAATGTTGCATTCTGTCCTCGGCCGACCTTCTGGAGTTGATTGGCAAGATCCGCGGAAATGTACGTGGACACTCGTTGACCATTAAAGGTCTGAAGAGAGGGCCTTACGTGATCGGCGGGAAGCTCCAGCAAAGGAAGTTCGCCAGCCAGTTGTTGCCGCCAGTACTCCAGATCCGCGGCGTACGACAATTCCGAGTCCCGCTGTTCCCCTGCAACGAAATCGCGGAATTGAAACTGCAGCGGTTCGAGCGGGTTCTCACGGCCTTTCGCAAAAGACTGATAAACGCTGCCAAGCTCCTGGGCCAGCACCCCCAGTGACCAGCCGTCGGCGATGATGTGGTGCATGACGAGCACGATCACGTGCTGAGCTGGACTCTTTCTCAGCAGAGTCGCCCTGAAGAGCGGCCCGCGGTCGAGTGAAAACGGATTTCGGGCCGCCTCCTGGGCAAAACGCAGGATCTCATCCTGCTGCATGTCGGGTGGCAGAAACGAATAGTCGACGAACTCCGCTTGCCAGTCGCGCGCGTCCTCGACAATCGAATACGGCACGCCTTCTTTTTGCAGAAAGCGGGTGCGAAGAGATTCATGTCTTTCGACAAGAGCCTTCAACGACCGCTCCAGCACATCTCTTTTGAGCGGTCCATCGATGGCAAGCGCAATCGCGATGTTGTACACAGCATTTGCGGGATCAAGTTGATTCAGAAACCAGAGCCGTTGCTGTGATCTTGAGAGCGGGTGCTCGATATTCCGGTTCTCATGCGGAGCACGCAATGCAACAGATGCAGGATTAGAAAGCGCCTTTAACGTCTCAATTTCCCGCGACAACATTTCTACCGTCGCACTCTGAAATACCGTTGCAACGGAGACCTTCACGCCAAGAGAGGCGGAGATCCTGGATATCAGCTGCATGACCAGCAACGAATGTCCACCGAGCGCAAAGAAATCATCTTCCGCCGAAATTGATTGCGCCTTCAGAAGTTCCGCGTAGATGGAGGCCAGTGTCTTTTCGGTTTCAGTCGAAGGTGGTCGCAAATTCTGGCGATCATTGCAAATGTCGAAAGGAAGCGAGTCGAGTGCGGCATAGTCGACCTTTCCATTTGTGGCCCGCGGCACTTCAGAAATGGTCACAAAGCTGCCGGGAATCTGATATGAAGGAAGCACTTTTTGCAGGCTGTCGCGCAGTGTTTGCTTATCCAGGCTTGTTCCATCTGCCGGGGCCACATAGGCGACCAGTTGCCTGTCACCATCCGGCCAAGTGCGCGTCGAAACGATAGCGGCGCGCACGAATGGCAGTGCCAGTAATGCTTGCTCTATCTCGCCCAGCTCGATACGGTAGCCGCGCAGCTTAATCTGTTTGTCGCTACGGCCAAGGAACTCGACGACACCGTCAGAGCGATATCTCGCCATGTCGCCAGTGCGATACGCGAGCACCGTTCCCAGCTCGTCCAACTCAAGGCGAACGAATTTCTCTTCCGTCAGCGCAGGCGCGTTCAGATAGCCAAGCGCTAAACCATCGCCCGCGGCATACAGCTCACCAATGACACCGCAGGGGACCGGCTGCTGGAACTCGTCGAGAATGAATACGCGAGTGTTGGCGATGGGTTTGCCGATCGGTATCGCGCTCCCGTCGAGCGAGTTCGCATGGATCGTATGGCAACAGGTCAGGACCGAGTTCTCTGTTGGTCCGTAGGCATTCACCAGGCGAAGATGCGGCAGGCTTTTCAGGAGCCGCTCGACGTGCGAGGGTGAAAGAACATCCCCCGCGCCCAGAAGCTGCCGAAGTGGACGCAGCGCTTCGAGATGTTCGTCGATCATGAAGTGAAAGAGGGCCGCAGTCAGCATGGCCGTTGTTACGCCGTAGCTGCGAATCGCAGAACAGATTTCCTCCGGATCGCGCCGTCCCGGCGGCAGAAGCGCCAGCGTTGCACCGTTCAGGAGCGCGCCCCATATGTCGAACGTCGAGCCGTCGAACGAGAGTGGGGACACCTGCAGAAATACTTCGTCGCTTCCCCACTGGACGTAATCAGTATTCCTGACCAGGCGGACGACGCCGCGATGGGGTATTACAACGCCCTTGGGTTCGCCCGTGGATCCCGATGTGAACATGAGATAGGCAGGATCGTCGGGCGTCAACTACTACATCCGGAGACTGATCTGTTGCGGAGGATACAAACTGCTCCAGCTCTGTCATGTGCGGAAGGTCGATCCCAGCGAACTGCTCCCGGAAAGCGTGGGTGGCAAGGAGAACCGTTGATCCCGCAAAGGACAGCGTGCTCTTCAACCGTCCTACGGGCTCGCCGGCATCGATCGGAAGATATGCGTAGCCCGCTTTCAGTATTCCCAGAAATGCCGCGATGCCCAGCGGGCTACCCGGAGCGCAGACAGCGATATATGAACCGGCGGGCAGGGAAAGAGTGAGCAGATGGTGAGCGATCGCATTCGCTATCCGGTTAAGCTCGCGATAGGTCAGTTTTCCAGACGCGCACGTGATTGCTGTCTTATCTGGAGTTGAATGGACATATTCCTCAAATATGCGGTGTATCGCCTTTTGCGGATACTCCCTGCTCGTTTCGTTCCAGTCCACCAGAAGCCGTCGCCGCTCGCCGTTTGAGAGCAGGGGAATGTTCTTGATTCGTATCGAAGGGTCGGCCGTGGCGAACTGAAGGATGTTGCGGAAGTGAGACTGCATCGCCCGGATGGCGTCTTCGTCGAAGATATCCGTGTTGTATTCGAAATCGCAGCGGAAGCCCTCATCATCGGGCCAGACCTCGATCGACAGGTCCGCTCGGGCGATTCCCGGATCCAAGTCTTCAGGCTCGACCGTCAGGTCCGGAAGCACGATCGGCTCCATCGGCAAATTCTGAAAGGTGAACATGACCTGCACCAGCGGGCTGTAGCTAACCCCGCGTGCAGGCTGCAACTTCTCCACGAGCAGATCAAAGGGCACCTGTTGATGCGCATAGGTGGACGCGGCGGTCTCTTTCACCCTGGATAGCAACTCGCTGAACATTGGATTGCCGCTCAGATCCGTACGTATCACGAGGGTGTTGACGAAAAATCCGATAAGCGGAGCAACCTCCTGAGCCTGACGGTTAGAAGTCCCGCTTCCCACCAAAACATCTTCTATACCGGTGTATCGGACCAGGAGAACTTTGAATGCCGCGAGCAGCAGCATATAAGGCGTAGCGCCGGCGGTGCGACAAAACTCGCGAATCTTGCCGGCTAACAGCGGCTCGATCCTCATGGCAAGGCGCTTTCCAGCAAACGTCTGCCTGGCCGGCCGGCGCCGGCCTCCAGCTAAATCCAGGATCGGCAAAGAGCCACTGAGACGGTCAAGCCAGAAGGGCATCTGTCTCTCGGCTGCCTTTTCTCCCTCACCCTGCTCCCACCGGACATAGTCCCTGTACTGAAAATCGATAGCGGGAAGCTCGGGCTGCTCTCCAGCAGCCAGTGCGGCGTACATCGCTCCCAGTTCTTTCGAGATGATGCCGAGCGACCAGCCATCGGCAACGATGTGATGGACGACCAGCAGAAGCAGGTGGCGCTCCTCCGAAATACGGAAGAGAGTCGCTTCCATGAGTGATGGGGCGCCCAGATCAAAGGGCTTTCGCGCCTTAACGCCAGCCATCGTTCGCGCTTCGTTTTCAGCTAGTGCTTCGGGAGCCGACGAGAGATCAACAAAAGCGCTCTTCCATGCCGCGCCATCCAACACGCGGGCAAGCGGAATGCCGTCGCGCTCGTAAAACGAAGTCCGTAGAGACTCGTGCCGCTCCACCAGGGCGTGCAGCGATCTTTCCAGTGCAGTGCGATTCAGCTTTCCGGTCAGCCGCAGGGCAACGACAACGTTGTAAACAGGGTTGCCCGGATCCATCTGCGCGAGAAACCAGAGCCTCCGCTGAGAGCGCGAGAGAGGCAGATCGGACAACGCGCCATGCCCGTTTACCGACGCCAGCAGAGGAGCTGCCTCGCGCAGAAAAGCAAGAATCTCCTGCTTGCGATCGGCAAGTTCATGCTTGATCTGCGTGGTTATCGCTCCTTTGGGGGCATTGCAGATCAACCGCTCGCCATCCAGTGAGAGCATCACACCCAAGGACCGAAGGTCGGACAGAAATTGAACCAGCGGCTTCATATGGCCAATTCCTCGTATTCGGAGGAGTCAGGCGGCATTCGGACGCCGTCGCTCGGCGCCGACAAGCCGTGCATTCAAATACATTGCGGCCAGGTCCAGAGTCGGATATTCGAAGAAGAAGTTCGGAGTCAGTGTCACGCCCAGCTCTTTCTGCAGACCGTTCTTGAGCTCAAGAGCCATCAACGAGTCGAGTCCTAGTTCCGGGAGCGGCTGATCATCTCGAAGCATGAACGCGGAGTCCAAGCGAAGCACATCCACGATGCGGGCGTGCACCTGTTGCTTGATTACGATCAGGCGGTTCTCCGCGGGGGTGGCTTCCAATAGAGACTTCAACTGATCCGGCGGAGCGCTGGAAGGAGGATTGTCGCTTGCCGGCGGAATCACTTCTTCAAAAAATGACGAGCCGCCCGCCTGCACCTGACCCAGAAACGCTCGCCAGTCGACAGGGAGCGCTGCTACTTCAGACCGGCCGCTGGAGATCGCCTGCTCCAGAAGCTCGATGCCCTTCTCAGGAGAGAAAGCGCTCAGCCCCAACCGGGCAGCACGGCCCATGTCATTGAGGTGAGCCGCGGCGCCGATCTCCGCCCACGGACCCCACGCAATCGTGGTGGATGGCAGCCCTTCTCGCTGACGCTGCCGGGAGAGCGCGTCGAGAAAGCCATTTGCGGCAGCATGATTGCTCTGCCCAGCGGATCCCAGAACCGACGCAGCCGATCCAAAGAGCACAAAGAAATCCAGAGAATATTTTCGTGAAAATTCATCGAGAAGCGAGCTCCCATTAACCTTCGCCGCAAATACCTTTGCGAATTTTTCGGGTGTCTGCTGACGCAGCGTACCGTCATCCAGTGTGCCTGCGGCATGCACGATTCCGCGCAGCTCAGCCCCGCTTTCGGAGATCTGTTCGAATACTTTTTCGACGTCGCGCCGCACCGAGATGTCGGCGACGAGCGCATGAATGCGCACGCCGCCATCTTTCAGTTTCGAAATTTGCTCGCGAATCTCATGGGACGGCTCGCGGCGGCCCACCATGAAGATGCACTTAGCGCCACGTTCCGCCATCCACTGCACGGTACGAAGACCCAGGCCGCCGTAAGCGCCGGTCACTAGATAGGCCGCATCGGGGCTGAACCTGCACGGCTCTGCCTTTCGAGACACGACCGTCTTGAGAGGGACCAGTCGAGGAGCGATGAGCTTCGCCTGACGGATCGCGATTGAGGGTTCCCGGGTTCCTTCTCGGATCAGTTGCCCCAACCGAAGCCAATCCTTCTCTGCCGGCTTTGATGGAAGATCGACCCAGCGGATCGACAGCTCGGAGTGTTCGAGGCGGGCTGTCCGCGCCATCGCGTCGGCAATGGCCGAGGGAAGATTCACGAAGCCCTCGTTTCCAACGATAGCGGCGCCCCTTGTGACAAGCCAGATCGTGCTTCGATCGCCCCCCGTCGCGGATACTGCTTGCAGCAATTCGAGCACTGCGGCGGCGTTGTCGAGTGTGAGCTTTGGGACCTCCGATCTGACTGCCGTCTCGCCGAGCTCAAGCAGAATGGAGGACGGATTCATTTCCGGCTGCAGCCGCTGCATCCGCGTGAACCATGACTCTGTTCCGCTCTTCCTTGCTTGGGTTATCGAGTCTTCAAGTTTGTGAACGACGATGCCTGAATCTCTGAGCGCCGACGAAAGAAGATCTGGCTCCGTGCTCACTCTCAATACGAGGGCAGACGGCGTGTTCTCACGCGGTGCAATCCCGCAGGGCTGGGCTACCAGAAGGCTCTGTCGTTCCGTGAGAGCCCTGAACGGGCCATCCTCTTCGAGGGCCGCGCCGCAAAGATCAAGTTCTGAAAACAGATCCAACCATTGCTGACGCGAGATCAAAGGATAGCTTTGCCGCCGAGGCGTGTCTGTATACCGCCACCAGCCGTCCGTCATCCCCACCGTCAGGTCGCCAAATCTCTGCGGAGCTGTGCATTCGGAAATCAGAATCGTGCCGCCGGAACGCAGCATCGATCGCAGCCGGGTGAGCGTCTGAGCGAGATCGGCGGTGGCATGGAGCACATTGACGGCGACAATGATATCGACGCCCTCAGCGATTCCTGAATCTCCGCCGATTTCTTTCTCAAGATCAAGCGTCGCGTACCTTACAAATGGAAACTTTGCGAACTTGTTCCGAGCCAGAACGAAAAACGCGGGGGAGATATCCGTAAAGATGTACTCGACGCGCTCTTCATTCAACAGTGGCAATATCTGGGAAGTAGCGCTGCCAGTTCCCGCGCCCACCTCCAGCACTCGCACAAGCACGGTCTGCCGGATACGCTCTGACTGCCCGTCGCACCGCTTCTGCCAGAGCCTGATTGAACATTCGTGCGGCAGGCGCGTTCTGGTATAGCTGCTCGGCCAGCTTGAGCGAGCCGTTGGGAAACAATGCCTCCACTGCCGACATTTTCCCCCGCAGAACACGGGCAAGATTCGAAGCCTGGGCAAGGAAATTCAGCTCTGCCGCGAACGCTGGAAATTTCGCCAGCAGCCGCGCGTGGTCGCTGGTCGCCTTACAGTCTGGAATTCTGCCGAAAACCCATGCGTCTCCTTCACGGTGAACGATTCCGTCTTCTTCCAGAATGGCAAACAGCCTTTGCATCAGGCGACGGTGCTCTGGTTTGACGCCGAACGTCCCGTGCAGATCGACAGCAGAAACGCGCTCGCCTTCCTGCAGATTGATACCTAGCTCTTCCAGCGCCTCAAGAATGTACGTGGTGCAGAGAAGATCGAGCTCAGGGAGAAAGTCGCCATACGTTGCAAGAGTTGCAAGCTTTTCCCCTTCGCTGTTCATCGCATCGATCGCCTTCTTTGCGGCGTCGAGCAAGTATTCGGACGTTGGAGGACGGAAGGTGTCGGGAAACACTCGGCAGGACACGCCACTCCGTTGTGTAGAGCGCAGGATCAAAGGAGTTTTGCGGCGAAGGCGAAGGGCTGGTGTTCTCAGGCAGCGTTATCCAATAGCGTTGCCGCTGGAATGGATAGGTCGGCAGTGCGAGCTTTCGACCGGGGCGATCGCGATAAACCTGGTCCCAATTGATTGGCGCACCCAGCAGGTACAGCTGACGGACCGCCTCGTACAAGGTCTGCCACGAATCTTTTCCGCGCCGCAGCGAGGCGAGAGAAGGCATCGACGATTCCGAAAGGGCCGGCTTGGCCATGCCAAGCAGAACCGGGTCGGGACCGATCTCAAGCAGAGCTGCCGGATGCTGGGCCATCAACGAAGAGAACCCATCTGAGAAGCGGACAGCGCCGCGAATGTGACGCCGCCAGTACGATGCGTCGATGCGATCCGACGAGGAGAAAACATTGCCGCTGACGTTGGAGACGAGCGGAATTTCCGGGGCCGCGCAGGGAAAATCTGCCGCCCGGCGTTCAAACTCCTCCAGAATTGGCTCCATCAGAGACGAGTGGAATGCATGAGACACCTGAAGCGGCTGCGATACCAGGCTGCGCTTGGCAAGCTCTGCGCGCAGCTCTTCGATCTGCTCCGATGCGCCTGAGACGACAACGCTCCGCTCACCGTTTAGCGCGGCAATAGAAAGCCCGGTGAGCGGCCGGATCATTGCCGCAATTTCCGCTTCGCCGGCACGAACAGCGAGCATGCCGCCGCTTCGCGGCAGACTGCCCATCAGCCTTCCGCGCTCAAAAGCGAGCGTCAGCCCCGCCTCCAGCGAAAACACACCAGCGATGCAGGCTGCTACATATTCACCAAGGCTGTGGCCCAGCACAACGGAGGGGCGCACATCCCAGGAGCGCCAAAGCATGGCCAGCGCGTATTCGAAGACGAAAAGAGCAGGCTGCGTCCATGCCGTGTCGTGAATCAGGTCGTCGGGAACTGCTTCGTTTCCGCAAAGCACTTCTGAAAGCCGATGCGCCAGCTTTCCACTGAGAATCGCATCGCATCGATCGACCGCGGATCGAAAAACACTGCTCTGCGTGTAGAGCGCGCTTCCCATGCGCGCATACTGCGATCCCTGCCCGGTAAAAAGAAAACCGATGGCAGGCCCTTCATAGCCAGCGACGAAGCGATAAGCGGGATGATCTTTCACTCCGCTATCGGCAATCTGCTGTAGCGCAGCAGCAGCCTCCTGCGTCGAGCCCGCGAGGAGCGCGACGCGGTGCTGAAAGTGGGATCGTCCCGTGTTCAGCGAGAAGGCGAAGTCCGCAAGAGAAGTGTGAGCGTGATCGCGGAGATATTCGGCATGCCTACCGCACAGCGCCCCGAGAGCCTCCTCACTTTTGGCCGATACGGTAATGATTTCCGCCATGGCCGGGAAACTGCTCTCCAGATGAGGTGCCGGAGCCTCCTCAATCACGATGTGAGCATTGGTTCCACTGAAGCCAAATGAGCTGACGCCGGCGATGCGCGGCCGGGCGTTTGCCGGCCAAGGCGTTGGATGCGTCGCAATTTTGATTGGCAAACCCTGCAGAGCACTGTTCCTCTTCCCTTCCGATACGTGCAGATGGGGAGGAATACATTCATGCTGCAGCCCCAGGAGAACCTTGATGACTCCGGCAACACCTGAGGCCGCCTCGAGATGGCCAATATTGGTCTTCACCGAACCGACGGTCAGATCCGCACCCTGACTGCGACTGCGCGCTGAACATGCCGCCAAGACCGCCCAGTTCGATCGCATCCCCTAATACCGTGCCGGTTCCATGCGTTTCAAGGTAATCCACATCCTCGGGGCGCAGACCGGCCTGGCTCAAAGCCGCCTTGATGACTGCCTCCTGAGATGGTCCGCTCGGCGCGGTCAGCCCGCTGCTCCGTCCGTCGTGATTGATGGCGCTTCCCCGTATCAGGCCGAGGACGCGGTCTCCGTCTGCCCGGGCGTCAGCGAGTCGTTTTAGCACCAACATGCCGCAGCCCTCGGAGCGCACGAAGCCATCCGCTGATTCCGAAAAGGTCTTGCACCGTCCGTCACCGGCAAGCATGCGCGCCTGTGAGAGCGTGACAGTGAGCTGGGGCACGAGAATCGCGTTCACTCCGCCCGCCAGGGCCATCCGGCATTCGCCCTGTCGCAGGCTCTGGCAGGCCAGATGGATCGCCACGGCGGAAGACGAGCACGCGGTATCAATCGACAGATTCGGACCCTTCAGTCCCAATATGTACGAGAGCCGCCCGGCCGCGATTGAACGCGCGACCCCGGTGCCGGAATAAGCGTCGAATGACTTTTCGTCATAGCGACTGAGTAACATCGCATAGTCATTCGTGCTCACGCCAACGAAAACACCCGTGGGGCTGCCATTCAAAGATTCCGCGCGGACGCACGCATTTTCGAGCGCCTCCCAACTCACCTCCAGCAACATCCTTTGCTGAGGATCCATGCCGATTGCTTCTCGCGGCGAGATACCAAAGAACGCCGGATCAAATTGATCGATTCCGCTTACGAATCCGCCCCACTTCGTATTTGCCTTGCCGGGCGTTTCCGGGCGCGGATCGTAGAAGGCATCCGCATCCCAGCGGTCGGAAGGAACTACTTCGATGGCATCGACTCCCTCGGCGAGCAGTTTCCAGAAAGCATCGGGGCTGTCTACACCTCCCGGCATTCGGCACCCGAGACCGACTACAGCGACATGCTCGCAGGCACCCGCGTCTCGCGCAGCCAGGCGCCGCTCCAGTTCCGCCGCCAGCAGGGCCAGCCGCTTAGGGGAGAGCTTCTGAATGCGCTCGAGGAATTCCACGGAGTTAGGGTCGGTAAACATTCGATGACAAGTGCTCCAGCTAACAGCTCCCTGGATGAAAGTCTTACTTAAACCAGAATTCGACTTCTTCATCGGACATCTGCTCAATCGTTTCCAGAATGTCCAGCGAATTGTCGTTTGCACTGCTTGCGACAGTAATCGGGGGTACCGGCACGGCCGCCGGTGTTTCCTCATGTGCAGACAGGACTTCTTTGTCCAGATACCTTGCCAAGGCTCCGCAGCGTCGGATAATCAAAAAGCATCGTTGATTGGAATTGCTGGTGAAATACCCCGGAAAGGCCATTACGCAGTTCAATGGCTAGCAAGGAATCCATTCCGAGGTCGCCCAGCGGCACATCGGGATCAATCTCCTCGCCGCTATGCAGATCCAGCGTCCGGCGCACAATCTCCGCGATGGTACGCAGCAGAGCGGCCTCCCGCATCGCAGCGGGCAGAGATTCGATAGCCTCCAGCGCAGGGACTGCCGGTGCAAAACCAGACTTGACTTGTGCCTTTGCGGCGGGTTGTGGAGATCGCTGTGTGGCATGCACATCGGATTCGGATAGCAGTTCCCTGTAAAAGGAACGGTCCGCCCCGGTCCGACGCTGCGCCAGGTAGCGTGCCCAGTGGATCGAGGCAATCGCCACTTGCGATTCTCCGGATCGCAGCGCCAGCCGCAGCGCTTCCAAGGCGCCCTCCGGGGACATTGCCTGCATGCCGGACCGTTCGAGATTCCGTCGAGTCTCGTCGTCCGCGGCCGCGCCGGTCTCTCCCCAAGCGCCCCAATCCACACTCAAAGCGGGGAGACCATTGGCACGCCGGAAATGCGCCAACCCATCCAGGAAGGATGCTGCCGCGCAATGATTTACCTGCCCATAGGAACCGCCGATCGATGCCCAGGAGGAAAACAGCACAAACATTCGATGGGCAGTTCCCTCGTCAGAAGATGCAGATTCCACGCGCCGTCTATCTTCGGCGCGAACACGCGTTGCATACGATCCCACGACTGGTCCTCAAGAGATGCATTGTCGAGCAAGCCTGCGCCGTGCCAGACTCCTCGCAGATCGGGGCCGCTCATCTCAATTGCCTTTCTTGCATTTTCCGGATCAGCGATATCGCCCTGCAGCGTTCGCACAGTGACACCATTCGCCCTGAGGCGTTCGATCACGCTGTTCGCCGCTTCGTCCGGCGCACGTCTTCCCATAAGCACGAGTTCACGCGCTCCGTTCGCGGCGAGCCACTCCGCCAGCTTCAGTCCGATTCCACGCATACCGCCGGTGATCAAGTGAGTGCCGGCGAAGCGGTATGACGATTTTCGCTCCACCACAACCCGGCCCTTGTGCTCCGCTCGCGCCATGAACCGGAAGGCTTCTTTCACGCGGGACGAGTCAAATACCGTGACCGGCAAAACCGGGAGTGAACCTTCGCAAATCTCTTTGAACAGTTCCGCGAGTCGTTGGCTAACCCAGGACGATCCCGCCGCGAAGTGAGGCGTTAGATCGACCGGCAGATAGCGCACACCGGGCCACTTCCGTTCGACGGATTCAGCGGTGCGCAAATCGGTCTTTCCCAGCTCGATAAATCGCCCTTCCGGGTTGAGCAGACGGAGACCGGCATCGATAGCCTCTCCAGCCAGCGAGTTGAGAACGATGTCGACTCCGCCGGATATCTCGGTTCCGAACGCGAGCGAGCGGGAATCATAGACGCGCGCAACCCCCATCTCTCTCAGAAACGCTCGCTTTTCCTCGCTTCCGGCGGTTGCGATCGGCTCGGCTCCCACCTTGCGACAGAGGTGTATGGCGGCAAGACCCACACCTCCGGCGCCTGCGTGAATCAGCACGCGCTCGCCCTGACGTACACGCGCAACCGTGTTCAGGCAGTAATCGGCTGTCAGATAGGCGATGCTTTGTGCAGCCGCTTCCGCAAAGGACAACGTGTCCGGCTTGCGAACGACCAGCGCCCTTGAAGCCACTACATGGCTCGCGAAGGCTCCGGGAGCGATCGCTATGACTGCATCTCCCGGCGCAAGATCGGTCACAGCTTTCCCCGTGCGTAGGACTGTGCCGGCGCAGTCCGTGCCGATCGGTGTATCGGAGTGGATGGCTCCGAGAGCCAGCATGACATCACGAAAGTTGAGCGAAGTTGCTTCGACACTGATCTCGACTTCATCCGGTTGCAATTCACGCTTCGAATCCGGCGTCCATGTGAGAGCTTCGATTCCGGCGCCTGTCTGCAACTTCACCCGCGCGGGCATTTGTTCGACGCGTGGAGCCTGCAATCTCTCGAGTTCTGCAACGTAGCGGTTGCCGGAACGCCATGCCACGCACTGGCTGTCCGCATTCGACTGCACCTCAGCCACGATGCGCGTTGCGCTGAAATCGTGATCCTCAAGATCACAGTCGAGACGAGTACAGCGCAATTCCGGAGCCTCCAGAGCAACGCCGGTTGCCAGACCAGCGAGGGGAGCGCCACCCAGTTGAATGGCGCGATCTGGCGATCCAGTGGCATAAGCCATCGTTGTGACAACGTAAAGCCGCGGCCTGGCTTGCGCCTGTTTCCTGAGCAGTTGCTGCACAGTGGTGAGCAGCGAGCGCACCGAGCTTTCGGTCGCACTGGACGCGGTGCCCGGAGAGGATTTCTCAATGGGCTCGGGTTGATCGTGGATCCAGAGTACGGCATCGAAGTCCGCCGACAGCTTTTGAGTCAGATTGCCGGCGTTCGCCGAATCGACGACTGTGCCTCGCTCCTGCAGATGCAGCGTGATTTTCGCGGCAAGCTCTCCATCTCCCACAACCAGGATGCGATTCAACTTTGCGGGCTTGCCAGGCAGCTCTTCGGCACGCCAGTTAAGGCGATACAGCCATGACGCGCTGTCCGCCGTTTTCTTTTTGAATTTTCTGAATCGGAGGTTCTGTATGCGGAGGAGTGGAGTAGCCTTGGGGGTTGGTGATGGTGATGTCGGCGGCGAGGGTGTCGGCGTGGAGGCGGCGTGTGGTCACGTGACTCCAGGCAGGCTGCGTCGCATGCGCCTGCGGATGGCTGTATATCTCCAGCCGCTCCAGGCTCAGCGGCAGATACAGTGCGCCATCGTCGTCCCCATCCGCCGCCAGACCCGCTACCTGCAGACAGGCATCCAGCCACCACGGACAGAGCTCCCAGCCCGCTTGCTTCTTCTCCGCGCGCAACAATCTTCCCCAGCGCCTCGCCTGCTCCAACCCACACCTGCTCGACGCCACGGAAACGCTCTCCGAACTCCAGCCCCCGCGATGCCAGCTGCGCATACAAGGTCATTGCCGGTCCCATGCGGCTTCAGCCGCTCGCTGAAGCGCTTCCAGATGCAACTTCTCTGGCGGCTGTGACCTCCGCTTCAGGTCTGACCAGCCAACCCTCCGATACCCGCTCCCACTGCGAATCTGCCTGCTCGGCATACACCCGCACCCGGCTGCGGCCTTCGCGCTCCTCTTCTGCTACCGTCTGCACACGGCGCTCGCCTGCGATCTCCAGCCGCGACTCCAGCACCACATCTTCGAGCACGCAGCCGGCTCCGGAAAGCTCCGCGCCGGCCTCCAGCATCAGCTCCACATGGCCGGTCGCCGGCAGCACCACGCGGCCCTCCACCACATGCTCCCCGATCCAGCTTGCCGCATCCAGCCTGGTCTCATACTGACCGCGCACACCGGCCGTGCGCAGACGGCGCCCCAGAAAACTTCTCCCCGTCGCCTCCCCGCTCTCCGCTGGCTGCGCCGCACTGGCTGCGATCCAGTAACGCTCCCGCTGAAAGGCGTAGGCCGGCAGCGCTACCCGCCGCAGCTTCCGCCCACTCCACTGCCCGGCCCAGTCCACCGTCGCGCCGCGCACAAACTCCTCTGCCATCTCGGACGCAGTGCCGGAGACAGTCTTCCGCGCGCGCTCGCCTGCGCGCACCTGGCCGGCATAGACACCCTCAGCGCTCACTCCTCGCAGCCACTGCCGAAGCTTCTCCGCCGCCGCCGGCTTGCTCTCTGCCACCACCGCCAGACGCTCTCCAAACACTGCCCGGCCCACTGCCGCCGTGTAGCAGATCTCACTCCAATCCGACTCGCTTGCGGCGAGAAACTCCGCATAGCGCTCCACCAGTGCCCGCAGCGCTCGCTCGGTTCGCGCCGTCACCACCAGCACCTCTTCCCGCGGTGCTCCATCCGAGATCGCCGGCGGCTGCTCCCAGCTCTCCACCACCACGTGCGCGTTGGTCCCGCTGAAGCCGAACGAACTGACCCCGGCGATCCGGCGACCTCCGATCGACGGCCACGCGCGCGACTCCGTCACCACCTCCAGCGGCAGCTCGCTCCAACGCACATGCTCGCTCGGCCGCTCCCAATGCAGTTGCCCCGGCACCACTCCGTGGCCCAGACCCAGCACCACCTTGATCAGACCGGCCACTCCGGCTGCCGATTCCAGATGCCCCACGTTGGTCTTCACCGAGCCGATCCACAGCTTGCTCTCGCGCGGCTGGGCCCCGAACACCGCGCCCAGTGCCTCGGCCTCAATCGGATCCCCCAGCTCCGTACCCGTTCCGTGCGCCTCCACATAGCCCACCTGCCGCGGCTTCGATCCCCGCACTCCGATGCGCCTCGCGCAGCAATGCCTGCTGCGCCAGACCGTTCGGCACCGTCAATCCGCTGGACGCTCCATCCTGGTTCACCGCCGATCCTAGAATCACTCCCAGAATCCTGTCCCCACTACGCTCCGCCTCTCCCAGCCGCTTCAACACCAGCACCCCGCAACCCTCACCCCGCACAAATCCATCCGCACCAGAGGAAAAAGCACGGCAAACACCCTGCTTCGACAACATGCCTGCCTCTGCGAAGGCAATCGAGGATTCAGGAGAGAGGATCAGGTTGACGCCGCCAGCTAACGCCGCCGTGCATTCGCGTCGCCGCAGCGCTTCGCACGCGAGATGCACCGCGACCAGTGACGACGAGCACGCAGTATCGATGGAAAGGCAAGGACCGTTCAGGCCAAAGACATACGAGATGCGTCCTGCCGCAACGCTCGCGGCCGCACCCGAGGCAAAGTGCGGATTGCTAACTTGCGCTGGTCCGGCCTGCATCTGCAACAGTGCGTAGTCGTGGGACGCCACCCCCATGTACACGCCAGTGGCCGACTGATACAAGGCGTTGGGATCGATGCCAGCGTTCTCCAGCGCCTCCCAGCTCACCTCCAGCAGCAGCCGTTGCTGCGGATCCATGCCGACGGCTTCGCGAGGAGAGATACCGAAATGCCGTGGATCGAAGAGATCAACTTGTTCCAGCAGCGCAGCACTTCGCCCCGACTGGGGCAGTGACTTGCCTCGAAGGGAATCGGCGAAACGCTGCTCCACATCATTCGTCACCGCTGAGCGGCGGTCCCGCAGAAGGCTCCAGTAGCCGTCGACGCCATCTTCTCCGCCCGGAATGCGACATCCGATTCCGACAATGGCAATCGATTCGCGCGGATGCATCTTCAAGCTCCTGGATGCGCGCCTGCGCGCGCTCCAGAGCAAGGAAGGCCTGCTTCAGCGGTGAGAGCGTTGAGCTGTTTTCGCTGGCTGTACGCGATTCTGTCATTGTCTGGCAAGCCGCTCCTTCAGCAGCAGCTCCACTTCTTCTTCCGACATACTCTGCAGTTGTTCTTCTGTAACCAGAGCCGGCTCATGCTGCCGCTGCTTTGCGCGAATATCCGAGATAGGTAGCGGGGCGTCCGCTTCCTTCGCGAGCATTGGCACAAGCGAACGCACCAGCTCACCCACCGTTCCGGTATCAAAACCAATCGTCGATGAGATCTTCCCTTCGAGGCCCAGCCTCTTCGCCAGTTCACTGCGCAGTTCCAGAGCGATCAGCGAATCCATGCCCAGGTCGGTCAGCCGATCCCGATCGCTCAGTTCCTCCGGCCGCACGTCGAGACGCAAGACGCTGCAGACTGTCTCCCTGACGACGGTGGCAATCATCGGTTCGCGCATCTCGTCAGGAACGCCTTGAAATTCTTCCTTGAGCCCACCATTCAGGTGCTGGGCAGGCCGGCTCGAAGAAACCGCCTTTGCATTGAGAGATGGCAGTTCGCACGGGGACTGGGTTTCGGCATCTTCAGAACGGCGCGCCAGCAATACGTGCTGTCCCAGAGCCGAAGCCGGCGAATCTGCGCCCGGCAACGAAATCACCTCAGCAAATCCACTCCGCTCCAAGACCGCACGCCACTGGTCCGGGGTAAGCAGTGGATGCTCCTGCCGGTCTTCGTCCTCGAAGTGCTGCCAGCCTTCAATGAGTCCCGTAGACATGTCGAACCACGAGTGATGATGCGTCGTCTCAAGCAAAGCCAGGATGCCGCCGGGCGACAGCAAACGTTGCAAACGATGGAGGGCCGATGCGAGATCGCGTGCCGCATGGATGACATTGGCCGCAACAACCACGTCGAACATGCCGTCTCGGAATCCCTGTTCCTCAAATTCACGATCGATGTCGAAGAGCCTGTAATGGACAAATCCATACTGGCTGAACTCGCGCTGCGCCCGGCGGAGAAAGAGTTCGGAGAGATCGGTGAACCAGTACTCGACCTTTCCCGAAGGCAGCAGCGGAAGGATCGCTGAAGTGGTGCCTCCTGTTCCGCCACCAACTTCGAGGATTCGCACACTGCGTCGCCTTCCAGAAACCTGCACGGCTGCGTGAAGAGCGGAGGCAATGATCGGATTGACATACCGCGCCTGTGCGCTGGTTTTGTAGAGTCCCTCCGCCAGGGCAAACGAGCCATCCGGGAACAGCGTCTCCAGCGCGCCTTTTCTTCCCGTCAGCACATCGCCGAGCAGGGCACCGCACTGCTTCAGATAGGCAAGGGCTCCGGGATCATCCTCCATCCATCGGGCCGCATCCTGCCAGAAGCGGTCAAGGCTCACCGGCTGAAACGCGCCGGTCGCGCGAAATGTATCGCCTGTTTGAATGAGGACGCCGTCCTGCGCCAATCCTGAGAGCCAGCGCCGTACCAGCTTGAGATAGATCGGTTGGATCCCGCAGCGTCGAATCACATCATCAGCGGAGGCGGGATCCGCGTCAGGGAAAGCTCCCGTGGCGGCCAGAAAATTTTGCGCGTGCGCCCGCGTGAGGCTCTCCAGCGCCCTCCATCTCTCCGGATAGTGAGTCAGATCCCAACCCAGCGGACCCTGCATGCTTTGCTGCTGCGCCGCTGCTCGGGCATTCTGCCACGCCTCCGCTCGCTCTTTCTGCTGCTTTACGAAGGGGAGGATCGCCAAACCAGTAGCGCTGGCGCTGGAAAGGGTAGAGAGGCAGTGCAACCCTGCGCCGTGGGCCTTGCCAGAATTGGTCGGCTTGCCGAGGGGTTCCTCCCGCCACAAATTCCTGCTGAATTCTTTTCAGTTCATCGGTCCCGCCATCGGGCTGGGACGCCTGCAGAGTATCGGCGCTCGTCATCACCCCTGCAACCGCACGTCCGTTTAGCCAACTCTCCAGCAATTCCGCGGCAGCCTCTGCATTGCGGGCGATAACCGCCAGGCGATGCTTAAGCTGCGCGCGGCCGGCTGCTGTCGTAAAGCAAATGTCACGGAAGTTCTCGTCTGTCTGTCGCAGGTAATCGACATACCGGTGCGCCAGAATACGCAGAGCGGCTTCATTATTTGCGGAGAGACGCAACAGCCACTCTTTCTCTTCCGTGACGTCAGTCTCATTTCGAACGGCGCCAGGCGCTGCGACCTCTTCCGGGCAGCCGACGATGAGGTGAGCGTTGGTTCCGCTGAAACCGAAGGAACTCACTCCGGCATATCGCGTAGCTTCATTGCTCCACGCGGTGAGCTGTACCGGAACTTCGATTGCCCATCGAGCCCAATCAATTTGAGGGCTTGGCTGCTTAAAGTGCAGGTTTGGCGCGATGCCGTGGCCTGGCTGCATCATGAGCAACGTTTTAATCAGTCCCGTCAGGCCGGCTGCAGCCTCCGTGTGTCCCAGGTTCGTCTTCACGGATCCAATTCTGAGTGGCGCTTCCGAGCTCCGTCCCGCGCCATAGACCGCGCCGATAGCCTGCACTTCCATGGGATCCCCTAGCGGGGTTCCCGTTCCATGCGCTTCGACATAGCTGATCTCACCCGGCTGGACGCCGGCGTCGGCGAGCGCTGCCCGCATCACCGCTTCCTGGGCAGGACCATTGGGGGCTGTGATTCCAGCGCTGCGACCATCCTGGTTTACAGCCGTACCGTGAATCTTTGCCAGAACCCGGTCGTTGTCCCGCGCTGCATCCGCCAAGCGTTTCAGCACGACCACGCAGCAACCCTCGGCGCGCACATAGCCGTCGGCCGAGGCATCAAAGGTCTTGCAGCGACCGTCACGGGATAGCATTCGTGTTCGCGAAAAACTGACATTCATCTCCGGCGAAAGAATCAGATTCGCAGCCCCGACGATTGCGAGGTCTATCTCTCCCTTCCGCAGACTCTGCACCGCCTGATGCACCGCAACCAGGGACGATGAGCATGCGGTGTCGATCGCCAGAGCAGGACCGTGTGTCCCGAGAAAATAGGCAAGACGTCCGGCCGCGATACTCGCCGCAGCGCCCACTCCGGTGTACCCGTCGATTGTCCGAGGGGCATCGATGAGCAATCGGCCGTAGTCGCTATTCGTCAGCCCAAGATAAATTCCCGTTTGCGTGTTCTTCAGGCTGCGCGGGTCGATGGTTGCGCGCTCCAATGCCTCCCACGTCAGTTCGAGTAATATGCGATGCTGCGGATCCATGCTCGCCGCCTCGCGCGGATGGATGCCAAAGAGATCGGCGTCAAATGCATCGATATCGGAGAGGAAGCCGCCGTGCGTGTCATACATCGTGCCTGGCTGATCCCCATCGGGACTCCAATACGCCTGTGCATTCCACCGCTCCGGCGGCACCGTTGTGATGAGATCCTTTCCCTCAGCCAGAGCTTTCCAGAACCCTTCCGGGCTCGTAATTCCGCCAGGCAGACGTACCGCTAATCCGATGATGGCCACAGGCTCGAGCTGACCTCGGCGGCACGACTCCAGCTCCGCGCGCAAGCGGCGAATTTCGACCAGCGCCCGCTTGACCGGAGAGAGTTCTTCGGCGATCTGCGCGACAGTTTGCGTTGAGTTATCGTCGTGCGCCATATTCCCGCCGTTCCAGTTCTTCCAATAGCCGTGCTTCCGCTTCGTCTTCGCTGATCGCCTCAATTTCGGACGGCACTCTTTCCTCCGTACTCAACGGTGCGTTGCCATCGAACATCTCAGCCAGCAAAAAGTCTGTCAGCGTGCGGAGCGTCGGATAATCCAGCACCAACGTCGGAGGCAACTGCGTATCGAGCGATGCCGCCAGGGAGTTCCGCAGTTCAACCGCCATCAGCGAATCCAGCCCAAGATCGTGGAGAGCCTCATCCTCATCAATGCGCGTCTGCACTGGCAGAGAGAGGATGTGCACTGTCTGGCCCCGCAGATGTTCGCGAAGCATCTCTCTGCGCTCTCCGGCGGCTGCATCGCGCACTATCTCGCGGAATTGTTGGCGCTGTTTCGGCTGGGGTGCATCAGCACTGAGTGGCGGCGCGCTTGTATCTGTCAACAAACTGAAGAGCGCCCTGGTGCCGGCTGGCCGGTGGCTGACGAATCTCTTCCACGAGAGAACCGGCAGCACGGCGGCAACGGTATCTTGTCTGATGAGAAGTGTTTCCACGAAACTTGATACCTGCATCAGGATCGATTCTTCCCAGCCCGATGCTCTCGGGACGATTCCTGAGCTTCGCGGCCATCCCGGCCGCATTCCACGGCCCCCACTGAATACTCAGCGCAGGCAGTCCCATGTTGCGGCGATGCTCAGCCAACGCATCGAGGCCGGCATTTGCAACAGCGTAATTCGCTTGTCCCGGCGAGCCCAAAAGCGCCGCGCCGGAGGAGAACAACACAAAGAAATCAAGCTTCTGGTTGCGTGTCAGTGAGTGCAGATTCCATGCGCCGCGCCATTTTGGCCGCCACACGGCGGAAATGGATTCCGAGCTCTGCTCGAGCAGACTGTGGTCCTCGATAACTCCTGCCGCATGCAAAATTCCCTTCAACGGCTGAGAGGCAGGGATGGCCGCGAGCGCATACCCGACAGCGTTCGGGTCAGCCACATCGCAAGTTACGGTATTGACTTCTACATCCCGCAATCGCATTTGCCGGATCGCTTCCGACGCTTCTGTTCCCGGAGCTTTTCGCCCCATCAGCATGAGATGTCGAGCGCCTCGTTCTACCAGAGCTTGTGCAAAGAGCAATCCCAACCCACCCCATCCGCCCGTGATCAGATAGGTTGCATCGGGATCAGGATTCAGTACGACCCGCTGAGCGATGCTCCTGCTTGACTACAATTTTTCCGATATGGCGTGCTTGCGCCATGTAACGAAGAGCCTCTTTTGCGTCGGTAAATTCGGTCACCGGAAGCGCCGCGAGGGTTCCCGTCGCAATCGATTGCAGCGTCTCATGCAGCAGGGACGGCACCAGAGAGGCATCTTTCGCCGCCTCCTCACCGAAATCAAAGACAAAATGACGCACATCGGGACGCATCTGCCGGACCAACTCCGGGCTCAGAGTGTCACGCTTGCCAACCTCCAGAAAGCGGCCGCCATCGGCCAGAACCGATAACGTCTCCTCAGCAAGCACTCCGGTAAGCGAGTTCAGAACAACATCACGCCACGGCCGCCGGTCAGACGCATGACTTCTTTCGCGAAATCCACCGTACGCGAAGGAAGCACGTGTTGAATGCCCAGTGATCGGAGGTATGCGCGCTTCTCTTCGCTGCCCGCCGTCGCAAAAATCTCAGCACGCCGCGCACGAGCCACGTGAACAGCTGCAAGACCCAGTCCGCCGGCTGCGGAATGAATCAACACGCGCTCTCCGGGCTGCAACGCCGCCAGCCTGTCCATTCCGTAGAGCGCCGTGAGATAGACCACCGGCAATCCTGCCGCCTGCGCCAGGCTCATACTGTCAGGCACTCTCGCTACATTTGATGCGTTAACAGTGACAAATTTCCTATAGCTACCGCGGGCAAATGCGACGACGCGCTCGCCTGGTCGAAAGCCGCTCTGAGTACCGGCCTTTGCGACGGTTCCCGCGCACTCGCCGCCCAGACCCTGACGTGCATTGGGCAGCATTCCAAGAGAATTCATGACATCGCGGAAGTTCAGTCCACTCGCTTCGACCGCAATTTCTACTTCATCTTCTTGTGGCGCTTCGCGTTCGACAGCAATGTACTGCAGGTCCTCGATCAGCCCGCTCTCGGCGGGAATGAGGTCGGTATTCATTTCGCCTGCAGTTACATTTTTCTCGACGAGCCTCGGAACAAAGATGCGCTGCCCGCGCACCATCGTTTCTTCGAGATTCATCGCGAGCACTCGAAAAACGTCGCCTGCGCCTGCCGCTGCGTCGAGGTCAAGGGAGTGGACCGCAAGCTCCGGAAATTCAAGCATCGCAGTCCGCCTGAATGCCTGGAGAATACGTCCCCGCGCCGACAGCGAAGGATCTGCGGACGCGTCCGAATTCCTTGTGATCAGCCAGACTCCGCGGGATGGATGTATCTGCTCCAGCAGGAGCGCCTGGAGCAGAGAAAGAGAGGCATCCATGCCCGGCATATCTTGCGGCTCTCCGGTCAAGAGATTCCATTCCCCGGCAGAACGCAGGTCCAGCACTCCCTCTAACGGGCCGTGGAGTCTCACAAGATCGCGCAACGCCTCACGGGTCTTTACCAGAGCTTGCGGCCGAGAGGTTCTTAGTATCTTGTTCAGTTACATTAGCGGTTGTCTGGACCAGAGAACAGGTTGCGCCTCGCCGCCGCAGTTCATTTGAGATCTCCTCACAGAACTCATTCTCTTCAGCTATCACTGCCCAGTGCCCGTTGAGTTGAACCGCCGGTATTTCCTGCGTCGCTTCGATCCACTCCACTCCATAGATCGCCGTGCGCACCGCATTATGCGCTGATTTTCTGAATCGGAGGTTCTGTATTTGGAGGAGTGGTGCACCCTGGGGGTTGGTGATGGTGATGTCGGCGGCGAGGGTGTCGGCGTGGAGGCGGCGTGTGGTCACGTGACTCCAGGCAGGCTGCGCCGCATGCGTTTGCGGATGGCTGTATATCTCCAGCCGCTCCAGGCTCAGCGGCAGATACAGTGCGCCATCGTCGTCCCCATCCGCCGCCAGACCCGCTACCTGCAGACAGGCATCCAGCCACCACGGACAGAGCTCCCAGCCCGCTTGCTCTTCTCCGCGCGCAATAATCTTCCCCAGCGCCTCGCCTGCTCCAACCCACACCTGCTCGACGCCACGGAAACGCTCCCCGAACTCCAGCCCCCGCGATGCCAGCTGCGCATACAGGTCATTGCCGGTCCCATGCGGCTTCAGCCGCTCGCGAAGCGCTTCCAGATGCAACGTCTCTGGCGGCTGTGCCTCCGCTTCAGGTCTGACCAGCCAACCCTCCGATACCCGCTCCCACTGCGAATCTGCCTGCTCGGCATACACCCGCACCCGGCTGCGGCCTTCGCGCTCCTCTTCTGCTACCGTCTGCACGCGGCGCTCGCCTGCGATCTCCAGCCGCGACTCCAGCACCACATCTTCGAGCACGCAGCCGGCTCCGCAAAGCTCCGCGCCGGCCTCCAGCATCAGCTCCACATGGCCGGTCGCCGGCAGCACCACGCGGCCCTCCACCACATGCTCCCCGATCCAGCTTGCCGCATCCAGCCTGGTCTCATACTGACCGCGCACACCGGCCGTGCGCAGACGGCGCCCCAGAAAACTTCTCCCCGTCGCCTCCCCGCTCTCCGCTGGCTGCGCCGCACTCGCTGCGATCCAGTAACGCTCCCGCTGAAAGGCGTAGGCCGGCAGCGCTACCCGCCGCAGCTTCCGCCCACTCCACTGCCCGGCCCAGTCCACCGTCGCGCCGCGCACAAACTCCTCTGCCCTCTCGGACGCGGTGCCGGAGACCGTCTTCCGCGCGCGCTCGCCTGCGCGCACCTGGCCGGCATAGACACCCTCAGCGCTCACTCCTCGCAGCCACTGCCGAAGCTTCTCCGCCGCCGCCGGCTTGCTCTCTGCCACCACCGCCAGACGCTCTCCAAACACTGCCCGGCCCACGGCCGCCGTGTAGCAGATCTCACTCCAATCCGACTCGCTTGCGGCGAGGAACTCCGCATAGCGCTCCACCAGTGCCCGCAGCGCTCGCTCGGTTCGCGCCGTCACCACCAGTACCTCTTCCCGCGGTACTCCATCCGAGATCGCCGGCGGCTGCTCCCAGCTCTCCACCACCACGTGCGCGTTGGTTCCGCTGAAGCCGAACGAACTGACTCCGGCGATCCGGCGACCTCCGATCGACGGCCACGCGCGCGACTCCGTCACCACCTCCAGCGGCAGCTCGCTCCAACGCACATGCTCGCTCGGCCGCTCCCAATGCAGTTGCCCTGGCACCACGCCGTGGCCCAGACCCAGCACAACCTTGATCAGTCCGGCCACTCCGGCTGCCGATTCCAGATGCCCCACGTTGGTCTTCACCGAGCCGATCCACAGCTTGCTCTCGCGCGGCTGGGCCCCGAACACCGCGCCCAGTGCCTCGGCCTCAATCGGATCCCCCAGCTCCGTACCCGTTCCGTGCGCCTCCACATAGCCCACCTGCCGGGCTTCGATCCCCGCACTCCGATGCGCCTCGCGCAGCAATGCCTGCTGCGCCAGACCGTTCGGCACCGTCAGTCCGCTGGACGCTCCATCCTGGTTCACCGCCGATCCTAGAATCACTCCCAGAATCCGGTCCCCACTACGCTCCGCCTCTCCCAACCGCTTCAACACCAGCACCCCGCAACCCTCACCGCGCACAAATCCATCCGCCGAGGCATCAAAGGCACGAATTTTTCCGGAGGGGGACAGCATGCCCCATTGCGAGGCAACAATCAGCGATTCTGGCTCCGCCAGCAGGCTCACACCAGCGGCAATGGCAAGCTGCGACTCGCCCTCGCGCAAGCTGCGGCAGGCGCGATCGACGGCCACCAGAGAAGACGAGCATGCCGTGTCGATGGCCATGCTTGGCCCATTGAGTCCGTAGAAGTACGAAAGCCGCCCTGCCGTCGCATTGAGCGCCGATCCCTGTAACACGTAGGCTGTCAATTGATCGCGCGGGATGTTTCTTTGCTGGAGCTGCGCGTACTCAGAAGTCGATATGCCGACAAACACTCCTGCGTTCTGGCCGGTCAGCGATTTCGGATTGATGCCCGTATTCTCCAGCGCTTCCCAGCTCACCTCCAGCAGCAGCCGTTGCTGCGGATCCATGGTCACCGCTTCGCGCGGAGAGATACCGAAGAATTCGGCATCAAAATCAGCAGCCGTATCCAACATGCCGGCCCATCGGCTGTAGGTTTTTCCCGGTGTCTGCGGACGCGAGTCAAACACTGAATCCAGATCCATGCGCTCACGCGGAATCTCGCTTACAGCATTCCGTCCTTGCAGGAGCAAATCCCAGTAATGCTCCGGGCTGACCGCGCCGCCGGGAAAACGGCAGGCCATGCCGACGATGGCAATCGGCTCGCGCCCGCGACCCTCGAGTTCCTCCACTCGCTGCCGAAGCTCACGCAGCGCCGCGAGCGTCTGTTTTTCTGTCGATAGGTGATCAGTCATCGCTCACAGTGCTCCGAGTTTCTGCTGAATTGCGGCGAGTTCAACGGCGATGGCTGCATCGACTTCCGAATCATTCATCTGGTCTACGGTTTGGTCTCCGGAAGAAAACTTGTCCTTCTCCGGTTTCACTGGCGCTGCCGACGCGCCGTTCGAGTGGACCTCAGCCGTAAAGAGTTTCTCTTCGAGATACCGGGCCAACGCCGAGATCGTCGGATAGGTAAGCGTCAAGGTTCCGGGCAGCCGCAACCCTGTTCCCGCTTCGAGGCGCCGCTTCAGCCTCACGCTCATCAGCGAATCCATGCCCATTTGAAAGAGGCCGCGGTCCTCGTCCAGCAAATCCTGTGGCGACATCCCAAAGATCTGCCGCGCAGCCTCTCCGACGAAGTCCAGCAGGCGATACCGGCGCTCCTGAGCCGGTAGATCGCGGAGATCGTCGAGCCATGCAGTTTCCCGAGGAACATCAGCCGACTTCGCCACCGATGTTGTTTCGCCGAGCAGGCCTTCAATGAGCGCCTGTCTTCCACGCATTTCCAGCGCAGGACCGAGCACGGTCCAGTCGATGTCCGCCAGCAGACCAGTCGTGCGGCCTGATGTAATCAGCGCACCCAATGCGCGCAATGCTCTGCCGGGCTGCATCGCTCCGAATCCGGATCCGGCGACGAGTTCGCTCTCTTTATCTGCATCTGCGCCGGCGCCCTCCCACCAGCCCCATTCCACGAGCAGAACTGGCAGCCTTTCTGCTTGCCGCTGCGCCCTGATTCCATCCAGGCTGCTGTTGGCGGCTGCGTACAGCGCGCCGTTTCGTAATCCAATCGTGGCAGCCGCCGAACCGAACAGGACAAAGAAGTCCAGTGGAGACCCTCGCGTGCACCGGTCCAGCACTCGCGCGCCCTCAACTTTGGCGCGAAAGACAAGCTCGACATCCCGCCGCGTCGCTTCTTTAATCGGGCTGAAGCGGAAGCCAGCGGCGGCATGAACCACGCCGGCAAGAACCTTGCCCCGCTGCTTTCAATCTTCGAGAGTAGCCCGCGCACCTGGGACTCTTGCGCCACATCGCAGGCTTCGGCCACCACGGTAATACCCTGCGCTCGCCACGCTTCTAGTTGCGCGATCAGCGTCGGATCGCCCATTTCCGACGGGCCTCGACGCCCGACCAGCGCCAGATGACGTGCTCCACAATCGACGAGCCACGATGCGATCTTCATCCCCAGGCGGCCGAAGGCGCCCGTCACCAGATAACACCTGTCCGTTCTAAGCTTCAGCGGCTCAGGGTTCGGTGTGAGCCGATCGCGACGCAATCTGGCAACCCAGCGGCTTCCATTCCGCAGAGCCACGCGATCTTCGCCGGACCGCAGAGTAACCTCTTCGCACACGGCATTCAGATTCTCTTCGCAAAAGGAATCGACGTCGATGACTCCGCCGTCCAGTTCGGGATGCTCCAGGCCGAATACTCGGCTGAAGCCGCGCAAAGCTGCCTGATCACGATGGCTGGCCGCAGACTGCGCAATCGACTCCGACGATGACGTGACGAACCACTGCCTGAGAGAAATGCCGCTCAGGATAACGGCCTTGGCCAGCTCAAGGGCCTCTGCTGTCAGCGCAGCCGCGTCCTTACTTCCGGCAAGATACAGCGCGAGGTGTGGCTGAACTCGATCCAGCCCCAGCTCAGCGAGGACCTCCTCGATCCCCTCAGCGAAGTCATCTCCGAGCACGAATTGATCCTTTGATTCGCGCGCAAAGCGACTTCCCTGCCGGACCTCGATGACTCGATGGCCGCGTTGCCGGGCAGCCTCTGCAAGCTTTTCGCCTGGCTCCTTCTCACTATGGAAAAGCAGCCAGGTCATCGCCTGAACCGAAGCATCAACCTGGGATAGATCCAACGGCTTTTCTATCCACTCTGTCGAATAAAGCCACTCTTGAGGAAATGAAGTTAGCGTTGCCGAGGAGGCTGACGTCTCGCTCAGCCAGTACGGTTTTCCCTGGAATGGATACAACGGCAGATCGACGACGTTCGCGCGAGCCGGAAATGTTGTCGACCAGTCCACTTCCGCACCGTCTTTCCATTCGCGCATTCGCTCATTTGAACGTTGCGATCCGCTCTTCGCCATCTGGCCTGACTTCATTTCGATCAACGGATTGGTCGCTAACTGTCGCAACTCCGCAGCCATCGGCTTTGGATCCGATCCCATCACGGCAATGCGGTATGCATGATGTGTCCGTTGCACTGCGCTCGTGTAGCTGATGTTCGCCAGTTCTGCGCTGTCGGCATGTTCCAGCCGTTCGGCGTACGCCAAGGCGAGAATTCGCAGTGCCTCCGGCGATTGTGCAGAGACCAAGACTGGCCATTCCCCGGTCATTGTGTCAGCAGGAGTGGGCGCAGGCGCCTCTTCCAGCACGACGTGAACGTTCGTTCCACTAAAACCGAAGGAACTGATTCCGGCTAACCGGCGGCTCGTTGTCTTCCATTCGGCGCCATGCTGAGGAATCCTCAGCCCTGTCCCATCCAACGCCAGGTGAGGATTAAGCTTTTCGAGATTCGCTACTGGCGGAAGCCAGTGGCGCCGAAGGACCATCACAGCCTTGATGAGACCGGCGATGCCGGCCGCTCCCTCGAGATGCCCGAGATTTGCCTTCACGGCACCGAGAGTGCACGGTTGCTCCCGCCGCGCTCCGCCCAGAACTGCAGCGAGCGCCTCGACTTCAATCGGATCGCCCAGCGCGGTTCCAGTTCCGTGCGCTTCGACATAACCGATCTCCCACGGCTCGACTCTGGCATCCTTGAGCGCGGATCGCAGCAAAGACTGCTGCGCCAGTCCGCTCGGAGCCGTCAGACCATTCGTTCTGCCATCCTGATTCACCGCCGATCCGCGAATGATGGCCAAAACTCGATCGCCGTCCCGAAGGGCGTCATCCAGTTTTTTCAGGACAACAACTCCGCAGCCTTCTCCCCGGCCCATCCCGTCCGCGCGGGCATCGAAAGTTTTGCAGCGGCCGTCCGCTGATAGCAACTGGAGCTGCGCTGCGGCCACAGTTGTTGCCGGCGTGAGCAGCAGGTTTACCCCGCCTACTATAGCCGTCGTGCAGTCGCCCGCCCGCAGGCTGCGAGTCGCGAAGTGTACTGCCGTCAGAGAGGAAGAGCATGCGGTGTTCACTGCAACGGCAGGGCCATGAAGATCGAGCCAGTACGCGAGCCGTCCGGCGATCATGTCGTGGGCGGTCCCTGTGAGAGCATACGCATCCAGCTTTGCCAGATCCTCGAACTGCAGCGCGTTATAGTCGGCGCTGTGGCTGTGGACGCCGACAAAGACTCCGGTAGCAGTGCCGGCGACTGAAGCTTTCGGGAGACCGGCATCTTCCAGAGCGTGCCAAGCTGTCTCGAGGAAAATTCGCTGCTGAGGGTCCAGGCGGGCCGCCTCGCGCGGAGTTACGTCGAAGAACGCCGCATCGAACCGTCTTACATCGTCGAGAAAAGCGCCCCGCCGGGTATTTATCTTTCCCGGTGTGAATTCGCTCGCGTGGAAGTCATCACGGTCCCAACGGTCCGGTGGAACGCTCGTGACTGCATCGCGCCCTTCCACGATCATCTGCCAGAACTTGTTCTGATCGGAGCCACAGCCAGGAAAGCGGATGCCCATGCCGACAATGGCAATCGGTTCCGATTGATTTCGCGCTTCGGCAGCGCTCAGCTTCTCTCTCAGCTCTCGTATTACTTTTCGAGCTCGTTCGAGTAGCTCATCCTGTGCATTCTGCGTCATTCCAGGCTCTCTAACCCTTCAGCAGGCTTTCCGCTCCCAGCAATTCGGCTTCGAGCATTTCGGCAATCGACCTGTTATCCGGCTCACTTTGCGGACTCGACGGCTGTGTCTTCTTGGTTGCGTCGACTGTTGTTGCGGAAGTGGGAGCTTCCGTCCCTCCTGGAAGCCTGACGGGTAATCGGCCCGCAAGATAGGCTGCCATCGCCGTTATTGTCGGGTAGTTCCAAACCAGCGTTGCCGAAAGCTTCAACCGAAGATTTCGCTCCAGCCGGTTGCGAAGCTCAAGCGCCATCAGGGAATCCAGCCCCAGGGCACGAAGCGGCTTGTCCGGGGGAACGCGCTCCAAATCCAGACGCAGAACCGCCGCTACCTGCTGACGTAACCAGGCAATGAGTGCAGCCTGCAATTGATCTTCCGCGAGAAGTTTGAGGCTCGCTACGAAGTCTTCTCCATTCCCGGCAGGGTTTGCAGATTGGCGCATCAGATTTGTGAACAGCCCGGAGCGCGTTGCCGCCGTGATGCGAAGCACACCATCGGGCTGCATCCAGACTCATCGCCGCCACCTGTACGGGCGCTTCGTCGAGAATTTCTGCGATCAATGCGGCGCCTTCTTTGCTGGTCAGAGGATTCAGTCCCTGAAGGGCCAGCCTTGCTGCGCGTTGCTCGCTTGCAGCCGCCAGGCCAACTTCGCTCCAGGTACCCCAGTCGATGCTGATGGCCGGAATTCCTCGCGCGCGCTGATTGTGCGACAGTGCGTCCAGCATCGCGTTGGCAGCAGCGTAATTCGCTTGCCCCGGAGATCCAAGCACTCCTGCGGCGGAAGAATAGTAGACAAGGAAGTCGAGATCGCCGCCCTGCACATTTGCGTCCAGCGCCAGAGCTCCGCTCACCTTGGCTGCCATCACGCTCTGGAATTTGGCTGGCGACAAGTGCGCAATCACCGCGTCATCCAGAATTCCAGCGGCGTGTACGATGCCGCGCAGCACCGGCATCGTCGCGCGTATTTCGTCCATGAGCGCGTCGATTTCGGACGCGATACTCACGTCGGCGAGACGAATCGTTACGCGTGCCCCAAGCTCTTCCAACTCCTGTACGGCCCGCAGAACCTCGTCTGAAGGGCTCCGGCGCGATGTCAACACCAAGTGCCGCGCTCCTCTTTCGATGAGCGCCTTTGCGGTCACCAGTCCCGAGGCCACCGAGGCCTCCAGTGATGAGATACGTTGCATCAGATCTGAGCCGGCCGTGACTCCGCCGGACCATGGCAGCCGGGTCGCGCAGATTCAGGATGATCTTGCCGATGTGGCCGCCTTTGGCCATCAGCTGAAAAGCGTCATCGGCTGCTGAAACTGAGAAGGGCCGGGTGGGCAGTGGTTCGAAAATTCCCTGGTCAAACTTCTCCATGATCTCTCGAAGCATGGAAGCGACCATCGGCCGACGGTCTTCGACCGTCTGCGCCAGGTCAACGGCAAACAACGAAAGATTTTTCAGGAACGGCCGCATGCCGATCCTGCTGTTCTCCCAGATATCGCGCTTCCCTATCTCAACGAACCTGCCGTAGGGAGCGAGAGCCTCCAGACCTGCAGTGATGGCCGGCCCGGCCAGCGAATTCAGGACCACGTCGACACCCTGTCCGCCGGTCATTTCCAGAACTTCGCGGGCGAAGTCCAGCTTCCGGGAGTGCATGATGTGCTTCACGCCCAGGCTCCGCAGATAGTCCCGCTTCTCATCGGAACCCACGGTCGCATAGATCTCCGCGCCAACCCATCTCGCGATCTGGATTGCGGCCAGCCCTACCCCTCCAGCCGCTGCATGAATCAGAACTCGTTCTCCCTTCTGCAGCCGAGCCAGTTTGACCAAGGCATACCATGCGGTGAGAAAGACGCAGGGAATACCGGCAGCCTGCGCGAAGCTCATCTCCTTCGGTTTTTTTATGACGAGCGACTCAGGCACGTTGACACGGCTGGCAAAGGTGCCGATCTGAAAGGACCCCGTGATCGCGAGGACCTCGTCGCCCGGACGGAATCCCTTCACCCCATTTCCGACACGCACTACCGTGCCGGCACATTCTCCCCCAAACCGCGAGCCCGCGATTGACTCGTTGACGCCCATAGCCCCAAGGACATCCCTAAAGTTCAGCCCTGCTGCCTGAACCGCTATCTCCACCTCGCCTTCGCGGGGTGTCTCAGTCCAGGCGGAGACCAGTTCAAAGCTGTCGATGGCGCCACGAACATTTTGAACAAGTTCGAAGTACTCGGATTCGTGCTGTGCGCTACGAAGTTCATTGACCGAAATTTTCTGTGCACGGTGCGCGGCCGGTTCAAAGCGGTTCAACCGTGCCGCAAAGCTGCCTGACTCGCGCAAGGCTACGCGACTTTCGTTTCCATTCTCGAGCAACACATCCGCCAGGAGATCGGCTTCTCTGTCGAGCCGGGCCTCCGACAGATCGAGGCAACTCGCCTGCGACAAAGGATATTCATGGCTCGCCGACGCAAAGAATCCCCAGGCTCCTGCAGCCGGCACATTCTCTACCGCTTCGCCATTCGCCGATTGAGTGCCGCGCGTGATCATCCAGATCCGCGCACGATCCGAGCCATCGTCAATGTCCGCCAGCCGCGACACGATAGTTGCGCCTTCGGCCAGCACCTGCTGGGCGTCGGCCAGGGTTGAATTGCAGTCGAGGTCCAGCGGTGTCAGCCACACTACGCCGGAGATTGCACCGAACCCGGAAATCGTATCGAGCCCCGTCCCGCTCAGCAGCGTCGAGGGCTCTACGACAACCGGGGCCGCGCCTCTCGACTCGAGGGCCTTCGAAAGGTCCTGCGCCGTACCGGATCGGTCGGCAATCAGCAACCATTTTCCGGCGGATGTTCCGTGGCCGCCGCCAGCCGGCGCACTCAGACGTTCCCAGCGAATTTCATACAGCAATTCGTCCGTCTCTCGCCCCCTCGGCTGCAACGGGCGAAATGCCAAGCCACGAATCGCAACGATCAGTCTGCCTGCGTCGTCGAAGAGTTCCACATCGCCGACCATCGTGTCTGAGCAGGCAGTTGCACGCGCATAGAGTGCGTCTCCAGCGACAGGTATCGACTTCCATTCCGTTCTTTCGACAGATACCGGCAACAGCATCTCCGCGGTGCCGTTTTTTTCGATCAGGAGTCGGCCGAGAACCTGCATCGCTGCGTCCAACACAGCCGGGTGCAGGAGATAACTCTCCCGCCGCATCTCGTCGGGCAATCCGACACGTGCCAACCCGCTCGTTCCATCTAGCGCCAGCCAGTCAACCCTGCAAAAGCTCGGCCCGAAGCCATACCCCAGCGCCGCCATTCTTTCCGCATGCTGCGCTCCACTTGTGGTCCCGGAGGCAAGCTCCGCATCTTCCCAAGCCCTTAGCTCGACGCGCTTCGGCTCATCCTGGGCAACGCGGCGCAACAGGCACTCTGCGGTCCGGCTCCATTCGCCGGTCTCACCCTGGCGGGTGAAAAACTTCAATTCACACACATTGTGGGACTCCTCGGTCGCCACAACCTGCAATTCGAGGCCACCCTCCGCCGAGAGCGGAGCGGCCTCGGAGAACTGCAATTTTTCGACCGCTGCTGCATCGCCGGCAAAGACGCTCTTCGCTGCGGCTCCAGCCAATTCCATGTATGCACTCGCGGGCAGCAGCGCGGTGCCTGCCACTGCATGATCCTTCAGCCACGGATGTGCCTCGGCCGTCAGCTTCGCAGTCCATATCCAAGTCCCGGTCGCTGTTTTCAACGCCTCGCCCATCAGCGGGTGTCCAGACGCGGAGTGGAAACCGGCTTGTGGCGCGGAAGATTGCATCCAGAAGCGCTCGCGTTGCCACGGATACGCCGGCAGCTTCACCAGGTTTCCCGTCGGATAAATTGTTTTCCAGGCCACATCGGCGCCCGCCGAATAAAGCCGGCCTAGAGCCGACAGGATGGCAGTCGTCTCCGGCTCCTCGCGCCTGAGCGATCCAACCGCCAGCGCTGCTCGTCTTGCATATTCGGCGGTTTGTTCAACGAAGGGAGCCAAGATAGGATGCGGGCTTACCTCGACGAAGGTATCGAAGCCTTGCGACAGCATGTCCTCGATAGTGTTGGCGAACAGCACCGGCTTCCGCAGGTTTCGAACCCAGTACTCGGCGTCCATCTCGACCCCGTCGAACCTTCCCACGCTCACTGTCGAGTACATCGGAATCGTTCCCGCGCGTGGAGTCACTTCCACCAGCGCCGCAGACAGGTCTACCGTGAGCGGATCCATTTGCGGACTGTGGGAAGCTACATCGACACGCACCCATCGGCAGAAGATATCCTGCCTCTCAAGGCGTTCGACGATCCCGTCCAGCACCACCGGGTCGCCCGCGAGCACTGTCGATGTCGGACTATTCGAAACCGCGACTGAGATCTTCTCCGCTAGTTCGGATGTGATCAAGCGCTCCGCATCAGCGCGCGGCAAATCGACAACGACCATCGCGCCCGCGCCTGCTACTCGCATGAGGAGCACGCTTCTCCGGCATATGATCCGCACTGCGTCCGCGCGCGACAGAATACCGGCGAAGCAGGCCGCCGCCACTTCGCCCATGCTGTGGCCGACGACCGCTTCCGGGATGACTCCCCATGACTTCCACAACTCCGCGAGCGCCACTTCCACCGCGAAGAGCGAGGGTTGCACGACATCGATTCGCGCCAGCCGCTCCTCCAGCGAGGGGTCTTCCAGCTGTTCGATAACCGACCATCCCGTTTCCCGCTTTATCGCTTCATCGGTCTCTTCCATCGACCGGCGAAAAACCGGACTGGTGCGCAGCAGTTCGCGCCCCATACCGAGCCATTGCGATCCCTGTCCAGGAAAGACAAAGGCAATCTTCGGTTTTCTTCCATCTTCGACCGCGCCTGCTGAGACGAATGCAGACTCCTGCCCTTTTGCGAACGCTTCCAGTCCCTCCAGCAGCTCAGCCGCGTTCGCTCCCGTTACGGCGAGCCGATGTGCGAGGTGAGTCCGCCGAACGGAGGCCGTATAGCAGAAATCGCTAAGGGATTCGCGTGCATCTCCGCCCTGCGGCAGCGTGCGCAGGGCGAGAGCGAAATCTTTCGCACGATCTTTAAGCGCGGCTCCAGCCGCCGCAGAGAGCGGAAGCACGTAGGCAGTGCGCGGCACGGGAATCACACTTTCAGCCTGAGGCGCTTCCTCCAGAATGACGTGCGCGTTCGTACCCGTCAGGCCTAAAGCATTCACAGACGCTCTACGTGGAAGGGTATCGAGCTGGATCCACTCACTTCCGGCTCGCTCCAACATGACTCCAGCGCCATCCCAGTCGATCTCTGCCGTCAGTTCCTTCACATGCAGCGTTGCGGGGAATGTTCGATGGCGCATAGCCTGAACTGCCCGGATGATGCTGGCCACGCCGGCTGCCGATTCAGGGTGGCCGATGTTTGACTTCACCGATGCAATTCTGCACGGTTCGAGTCGTTCCCCTGGGCATCCGAAAACTGAAGCGATGGCGGAAATTTCAACCCGGTCGCCTGCCCGGGTTCCGGTGCCGTGGGCCTCAACGTAGTTCACGGTTGCAGGGTCGATTCCTGCATCGGCCAGGGCATCGAGCATGGCCTTTTTCTGCCCATCCGTGCTTGGCCTGGTCAGCAATCCGCTCGCCCGTCCGTCATTGGCCACTCCCGTCCCACGAACGACAGCGAGCACCCGGTCACCGTCCCGTTGAGCGTCCGAGAGCTTTTTCAGCAGCAGCATTCCCACGCCTTCGCTGCGAACGTACCCGTCGGCATCTCTGGATCCAAACTTGCACCGGCCGTTGGGAGACAGCACCTTCGCCCTGCTGAGCGCCTGGGTCGACTCATGCCTCACGATGACATTTACACCGCCAGCAAACGCCAGGGAGCACTCCCCGGAGCGAAGCGATTGCGTGGCGAGATGGACGGAGACAAGAGAAGAGCCGCAGGCAGCATTGACAGATACATCCGGTCCACTCAAGTCGAACTGGAACGACAGCCTGCTGGATGCGGCATACAACGGGCCGCCGGTCATGAGAAAGAATTCTGCGACAGGCGAATTTGCAGTCGCGTGCCGTTCGTAGTCGTTGTTCCAGACACCGATGAATACGCCCGTCTTAACCTTCGGCAAGGCTTCCATGGGCATGCCGGCATCTTCCAGCGCCTCCCATCCAGCTTCGAGGAGTAGTCTCTGCTGGGGATCCAGCCACTCAGCCTCACGAGGGGAAATTCCGAAGAAGGCCGCATCGAACTTGTCGATATCGGGCAGGAAACCGCCACGGCTCGACGCAGGACCATCCGGCATTCCGACTCTTCGATAGAATGCGTCGAGTTCCGGCGTACGCCCGCCGGGATATTCCGCAACGCCTTCGCGGCGATCCGCAACCATCGTCCACAATGAGTCGGGATCGTTCGCTCCCGGGAAGCGGCAGCTCATCCCGATGATCGCGATCGGCTCCCGGTCGAGATTCGTGGGGATCTTGATCTCGTTCAGAGAGGTGCCTGCAGGCATCCTGGGTTCGCCGTTCATCTCCATAGGCTCGAGCTCTCCACCCCTGCCTCCATGCGAGGCATAGGCCTCCGCTCCAGGAGCTGGTTCCGGATTATCTGGACGACCGACGCGACGCTGCTCGGGGGAAAGAAATGGCCACCGGGAAGGACCTCTAAGTCGAACGCCGCTCCCGTATGCCGTGCCCATTCATGCATGCCGGATGGTGTCGCGACATGATCCTCCGTTGCGGCAAAGGCGGTGATCGGGACGTCGATGGGACCTTCCGGCAGCAGGTGGTACAGCTCGTAGGCGGTGAAATCGGCACGCATCGGCGCCATAAAGAGGTTCAATACCTCGCGGTCCTGATAAATCGCCGCTGGAATCCCGCCGTACCGGGCTTGAACGGCTTCCACGAATTCGTCTTCGGGAAGCGTGTGAATCGTAGGAAGCAATGGCCCCATGTGAGGCGGCCGACTCGCACCGACGAAAAGGTGCACGGGAGCGGGCGATCCCAGCCTGCGCAGCGACCTTGCCAATTCGAATGCGACCAGCCCGCCAAGGCTGTGTCCATAGAACGCAAACGGCTTATTTGCGATCTCCGCGATGCGGGCGACGATTTCGCCCACCAGATCGGAAATGCTGATGAGGGGTTCATCCCTGAATCGCTGTCCTCGTCCGGGATATTGAACCGAGACGCACTCAATCTCCGGCGCGAGCAGTGCAATCCAAGGGAAGAAGGCGGTCGGGCCCCCTCCGGCATGGGGAAAGCAGAGCAGACGCAACGCGGCATCCGGTTTCGGCTGAGCTCTATAAAAAACTGACCTGGGATCCATCCCGTACCGCACCCTTCAATCGAAGCCGAACAGCATCCGCCGGGAATAAAAGTCTCAGCTATCTCCTGTCCCGGCTGGAATTCATAAATATCGAGCACCTAAGACGAGTCTTGCTCCGCTTGGGCGGAGATCTCCTGGTGCACTGTCTAGCCAAACAGAGGAGCAGTACGATCGCCCCGAACCGGGACCATTCCCGAAAAGGCACCTCCGACTGCACCCATATAGGCGCAAGAGTTAGAGGGAAAGCCTTTCATGGACAGATAATCTCTGCCCATAGCAATTTCGGGGTATCGGGCGCTTCGGCACGAACCCTGCTCTTTGTACAGCCAGTGAGCTCAAATTGTTCAGTTTTGAACGTGAATCCAATAGGTCCAGCAATGGCGGGGGACCAAAGCAGAAGATACAAGTCAAAAATCGAAAAAGTGGACAGCGCATCCGGGTGTTTACGCGAAAACGCCGACTTTCGGCTTACCATGACCTACCCGCCATGGGCCATCTAAGCGGCAGCCGATTTGGCACACATCCTAGCAGGATTTCGGCGATTCGCCACCACAACCAATATCGATGCACGTTACTGATTTCAGTTACGCGGAACCTTGATCATTCGTCGCGACGAATGCTTCGGTTACATGAGGTTCCATTCTGGAATTGGTTTCCTTCATTGACACACATTTCCGTCCACCCTATGATGTCGACCCGGCGCTCATTGCTGTGATATTGCGCCTGGAATCTGTTTATTGATCCCATCGATCTGCTCTTCCAGTTTCACGGTTTCTAGGAGGCTGTAATGAATCTGCTCGTTGTTGGGGGCAAGAGCCGAGTTGTGCTCGGCTGCGCCTTAACGTTTGCACTTACGGTGGCTGCGTCCGGAGCAGGTCAGGGCTCGGGACGGCAGTCCGCCATCACCAAAAAACTTGATGAGACCCGAATGGTGCGGCTCGTGGGCAATGTGCGGCCCGAGGCAAATGCGCAGAACGATCGCGGGGCTGTTGGCGATTCCATGCAACTCCAGCACCTTCAGCTTCTATTGCGGCGGCCTGCGGACAGTGAGGCAGCTCTCACCGCCTACATGGACCGGTTGCAGACGCCTGGCAATGCGGACTATCACCACTGGCTAACTCCGGAAGAGCTGGGAACGAAGTATGGCCCCAGCAGCACGGACGTTGCCACCGTAACCGCATGGCTGCGCATGCATGGCTTCCAGGTGAACGGCGTCTCGCCGAGCGGCATGCGGATCGACTTTTCCGGCACCGCGGGGCAAGTCATTGACTCTTTCAAGACAGAGATTCACCACCTGGATGTGAACGGCAAGAAGCACTTTGCCAATATGCAGGACCCGCAGATTCCCGAAGCCCTGTCGCCGGTCGTGGCTGGAGTCACCTCTCTGAACGACTTCAAGCCGCATGCGATGCGAACACCCATCACTCCGATGACGGCCAAGGGCGCGCCCAGGAGTGCGGTCTCGCCCAACTACACGGTCAACGCCGACTATCAGCTGGTTGTGCCGGCTGATCTGCAGACCATCTATGACTTCACACCGGTTTACAGGTCCGGGGCCGGGCAGGGCCAAACAGTCATCCTGCTGGAGCGGACTGATCTCTTTTCGAACGACGACTACTACACGTTCCGCAAGACATTCGGACTGAATGCTTACAGGAACAGCAAGTTTTCAGTCGTGCATCCGGGCGGCTGCGCCGATCCCGGCGTGATAACCGGCGATGACGGCGAGGCGGCAGTGGATGTGGAATGGGCGGCCGCGGCTGCTCCCGGAGCGAACATCGAGCTCGCGTCGTGCGCCGACTCCTCCACGAACTTCGGTCCGTTTATCGCTCTGCAGGCGCTCATTGACCGGCCGAACAGACCGTCCATTGTGAGCCTGAGCTACGGCGGCCCGGAGAGTGAGCAGGGCGCGGCGGGCAATCTCTACGTCTATCAGCTCTACCAGCAGGCGGCTGCCGAAGGTGTCTCCGTGTTTGTGTCGGCCGGCGATTCGGGCGCAGCCAGTGACAGCCAGAATCAGGCCTTTGCGCGACATGGCATTAATGTAAGCGGACTGGCCTCTACGCCGTTCAATCTGGCGGCGGGCGGCACAGACTATGCGGACGCGTTTCTGGGAACCACGGGCAACTACTGGAATAGTACGAACACTGCGGTCTTTGGATCGGCCAAGTCGTACATTCCGGAGATTCCCTGGAACGACTCGTGCGCCAGCCAATTGATTACGTTGGCACTGGGCTACACAGTTCCTTACGGGACCAATGGCTCCTGTAATTCTGCAATCGGCGAGCAAGATTTCCTTGACACAGCAGCCGGCAGCGGCGGCCCCAGTGCGTGCGCTTATGGCACGCCTACCAATCCGCCGCAAACCAGCGGCACCTGCCAGGGCTACAGTAAACCGAATTGGCAGCGCGGCCTCTATGGCAACCCGAACGACGGTGTTCGCGATCTGCCCGACGTCTCGCTGTTTGCCGCTAACGGTGTCTGGGGACATTATTACGTCCTCTGCTACAGCAATCCGGCCGGCGGAGGAGGACCCTGCACGGGAGCTCCGTCGACATGGGCGGGCGCCGGAGGAACCTCCTTTGTGGCTCCGATCCTGGCCGGCGTGCAGGCGCTGATCAATCAGAGGTGGGGACGTTTTCAGGGAAACCCGAATTATGCCTACTACGCCCTCGCGAATGCAGAGTACGGCCGGCGGGGAAGCGCCTCTTGCAACTCGACCAATGGGACCAGCAAATCCTGCAGTTTTCATGACGTAACCCTGGGTGACATGGATGTGAACTGCCGGGGAAACGTGAACTGCTATCTTCCCTCGGGAACAAATGGAGTGCTCTCTGTAAGCTCACAGCAGTACCAGCCGGCATATGCCGCCGCTCCCGGATGGGACTTTGCAACCGGCATCGGAACGCTGGATGTGAACCAGATTGTGCGCTCCTGGGTCTGGTTTAAGTAAGCACGCTCTGAACGAGGGGGTCGCCTTGAATGAGGCGGCCCCTTTTCTCTGCGGGTACCTGGGAACAATCTTTGGAAGAAGCTCCCGGGACGGCTGAAAGAAAAAGGGCGAACCGCCGGGGCGAATCTGGCATCCTGTCAAGAGGACTATGACGCCGACGGCGACCACAAGCCGAGCTTCGACCAGCACACGTGCCGTGATTGCCAGCCGGGCAATGAGCCGGGCTGCGTTTGAGCACACGCTGGCCAGCGCGAAGCGCACCATCCTGCTGCGCGAGATTGCGATGCTGGCAATCGACAGTTTTCGGCTAAATAAAGTCCGCTTTGCCCTGACCGCGCTTGGCATGGTGATCGGGTCGGCTTCGCTGATTTTGGTGGCGACGATCGGCTTGACGGGAAGGAACTATGCGTTAAAGCTGCTGGAGAACATCGGTCCGAACATGGTGGAAGTGGAGTACTCGGGCGGTTCCTCCGGCAGCGTGGGTGAGTACAGAAACGACCTGCTGACCATCGATGACGAACACGCGGTGGACTCACAGGTGCCCGCGGTTTCGGCATCGTCGCCGATGCTGGAGATGCACGACCGCGTCAGCTTTGGCGGCGGTGTCGCGAAGGACGTTCTGGTGCTTGGTGTATCACCGCAATATCGGTTGATCCGCCATCTGATCGTCACGGCGGGACGGTTTTTCGATGATACGGATGAGGCCACCCATGCCAAGGCGGCTGTAGTAACTATCCCGTTCGCCACGCAGATGTTCGGCAGTCCGGAGGCGGCAATCAATCAGACCTTCCAACTGAGCGGCATGCCGATCACTATCGTCGGAACGTTCAAGGAAAGCGTGAGCACCTTCGGGATGTCCGAGGTTGCAGATGAGACGATCCTGATTCCCTACTCGGTGGCCCGCTACTTTACCGGCACGGACAAGGTGAAGCAGATTTTCTTCTCTATCCGGGACAAGAACGACATTCCAATCGCGCAGAAGGAGATCCTGAGCGTTATTCAGAGCCGGCATCAGTCGAACTCGGTATATAAGGCGAACACGCTGGTCGAAATCCTGCGCGTTGCGGGGCAGATTGCCGATGGCCTGACCGTGATGCTGCTGCTGCTGGCCACCGTGACGCTCGCCGTAGGCGGCGTGGGCATCATGAATATCATGTTGGCGAATGTGCGATCGCGCATTCGCGAGATCGGCATCCGCAAGGCGATGGGCGCAACGGCCCGGGAAATCAAGCTTCAGTTTCTGCTGGAAGCGATTTTCATTTCGCTGGCCGGAGGGATCATTGGAGCCATACTCGGCATGGTTCCACCACTGGCCGCGCGCTTCTTCACGGATTACAAGGTCCCGATATCGCCTTGGTCGGTAGTGATTGCGCTGGCGACATCGGTGCTGGTGGGCGTGATCTTCGGGACACTGCCGGCAACGCGGGCGGCTCAGCTCGATCCGGTGGAGAGCCTGAAGTACGAGTAAGTCGTGCGCAATGTGCTAAAGGCCCAGATCCGCGTTGGTGGCCGTTTCCTCCTGAAAGTTCCACGAAGGACTCTACTGCTTCACGATGACGCCAAAGAGGCTGATGAGCAGTACGGCTTGATCCGGGCTAATCGTCAGGCCCTCCATTGCGGCAGGCGTGCCTCGCATGCCGTCAATGCGGCAATCGCGGATGTCCGCACCGGTGAGCTTTGCCAGGGCTATGTCGGCGCGAGAGAGATCGCAGCGGCGAAAGATCGCGCCTGTCAGGTCCGCTGCGTAGAAGTCTGCCTGAGTGAGGTTGCAGTTCTCGAACACGCAGTCCTGCGTGACGGCCATGCGGGCCATCGCCAGATCCATACGACACTCGCGGAAGAGAACGCTCTTCCATTTCGCCTCATTCCAGATGGCGCCGGTGAGACGGGTTCCGATGACCTCGACGCGCTCGAAACTACCGGCAGCGCAGTCGATATTTGCGAAATCGGAGCCTTGGATGCGGACATCGCTGAGAAGCAGTTTTCGCGCATTTGTATCCGAGAGCGAGACATTTTCGAGCGCACAGCCAATGATGGAGACCCGCTGGTCGCGTTCGCTATGCAGCGGCGGAAGCTGGCTGCTGGAGAGGCGCGCGTCATAGACGGAGCCAGAGGCGATCTGCGCGGCGAAGTTGTCCTCGAGCCGATCGAGATCAAGGCGGGGAGCGACGCGGCCCTTGTGTTTCGCAGGCATCTTGATACTGCTTAGCCGCGCTTGCGCTCCAGCTCGGCCATGGTGGACTGGATGAGCTGCTTGGCGCCGTTGATCTGGTCGAGGACGGTTTGGATATCAAGCGCGGGCTTACTTGGATTGCGGTTGGAGACGCAGTAGACGCCGTGCTGGCCGATGAGGATGAGGGCATCGGTAAGCATGTCGAGCGAGACGGCGAGGCGACCGCGTTCAGGACCGAGCATGAACTCGTGCTTCTCTAAAGAATCGCGCTGTTCGGCGAGCGCAGAGGCGCCGCTGTAGGGTTCATTGCTAGCGCCATCCTTTTTCAGATCGGCCACTACCACTCCTTCGCCGGCGTATCGACGCCGAGGGCGATGGGCGACTTCGGGCCCTTCCAGCGCAGCACAGGCCTGCGTGCCGCGGTGGTCTCGTCCATGCGCTTGACGCGGGTGGCGTGCGGTGCGGTCAGCACGAGATAGGGGTTCTCCTCCGCTTCGCGCGCGATCTGCTGCATGGCGTCTATAAAGAGGTCGAGCTCTTCTTTCGATTCGCTTTCGGTGGGCTCAATCATGAGGGCGCCCGGGACGATGAGCGGAAACGAGACCGTGTAAGGATGGAAGCCGTAGTCGATGAGGCGTTTCGCGATATCGCCGGTTTTGACACCGCGGGCCTGCTGCTTCTTATCACTAAAGACGACCTCGTGCATGGAAGGCGTCTTGTACGGCAATTCGTAATAGTTTTCGAGCTTTTTGCGGATGTAGTTCGCATTGAGCACGGCGTCTTCGGTGGTCTGGCGCAGGCCGTCCGGGCCGTTCGCGAGGATGTAGGCGAGGGCGCGAACGAACATGCCGAAGTTGCCGTAGAACATGCGGACACGGCCAACGGAGTGCGGGCGATCGTAGTCGAGGCGGAGTGTGCCGTCGGAATTTTCGCGTACGACCGGCGTGGGCAGGAACGGCTCGAGGATCTTCTTGCACGCGACCGGTCCGGAGCCAGGACCACCGCCGCCGTGAGGCGTGGAGAAGGTCTTGTGCAGGTTGAGGTGCATGACGTCCACGCCGAAGTCGCCGGGGCGCGTCTTGCCGCAGAGCGCGTTCATGTTGGCGCCATCCATATAAAGGAGTGCGCCCTTGGCGTGAAGGACGTCGGCGATCTTGTGGATCTCGCTCTCGAAAACGCCGATGGTGGACGGGTTGGTGAGCATGAGGGCGGCGGTCTGATCGTCGACCTGCTTCGCGAGCTGCTCGATATCGACCATGCCGTGCTGGTTGGAGCGAAGGTTTTCTACCTGATAGCCGCAGATGGCAGCGGTTGCCGGGTTTGTTCCGTGCGCTGAGTCGGGGATGAGCACCTTGCGCCGCGGATTCCCCTGCGACTCGTGATAGGCACGCGTGAGCAGAATGCCGGTGAATTCGCCGTGAGCGCCCGCAGCTGGTTGCAAGGTGATCGACTCCATTCCGGTGATTTCGATGAGCGCTTGTTCGAGGGTGCGCAGCACTCTAAGCGCGCCCTGGGAAAGCGATTCCGGTTGATACGGATGGGCTTCTGCGATGCCTTCGAGGCGCGAGACGTACTCATTGACGCGCGGGTTGTACTTCATGGTGCAGGAGCCAAGCGGGTACATTCCGAGGTCGATGGCGTAGTTCCAGGTAGACAGGCGCGTGAAGTGGCGGATGATCTCGATCTCCGAGAGCTCGGGGAGTTCAGGCGCTTCGGTGCGCGCAGCGTCGCCGAGGAGTTTGCCAGCATCGGCTTCTGGCACATCGAGCGGCGGCAGGCGGTAACCGCGCTTGCCTGGCGAGGATTTCTCGAAGAGCAGCGGCTCGTTCTGCGTGAGGTGCGCTGCGACTTTCTGGCGGTTTCCGTTGAAGCTGCTTCCCTGCTCTGCTGTTTCAGGCGTGGTGGCCATCATCAATCCTTATGCGTGCACCAGCGTTGGCTGGTCGGTGTGGCTGCCAGCGAGAATCTCGGCGGCGAGGTCGATCTGTTCGCGCGTGGTTAGCTCGGTGGCACACCACAGGCTGGCGTTGCCCAACTCCGGATAGAAGCGCTGGAGCGAGAGACCGCCGATAATCTTGTCTTCGAGCAGGCGGGCATTGATGGCATCGGCTGGCTCGTCCGTAACAAGAATGAATTCGTGAAAACGCGGCGAATTGGCGAAGAGTAGCTTCGCGCCATTGCGTGACAAAGACTGCGACGCATACTGGGCCTTGGCCAGGTTATGCAGCGCGAGTTCGCGGATGCCCTCCTTGCCGTAAACCGTCATGAAGATCGTTGCCATCAACGCGACCAGCGCCTGATTGGTGCAGATGTTCGATGTCGCCTTCTCGCGGCGGATGTGCTGCTCACGGGTGGAGAGGGTCAGGACGAAACCACGGGTGCCATCTTTGTCGGCAGTCTGGCCGGCGAGGCGGCCGGGCATCTGGCGGAGATATTTTTCCTTTGCTGCAATGACGCCGCAATACGGGCCGCCATAGCTGAGCGCGACGCCAAAGGACTGCGCCTCCATGGAAACGATGTCGGCTTCGCGCGGCGGGCGCACTGCGCCGAGCGAGATGGCCTCGGCGATAGAGACGATGAGCAGCGCGCCTTTCTTGTGCGCGATTTCGGCGATGGCGGGGATGTCCTCGACGACGCCGAAGAAGTTGGGCGACTGGACGAGAACGCAGGCGGTCTCATCGGTAATGGCAGCTTCGAGCGCTTTGAGATCCACGCGGCCGTCTTCGCCGTAGGCGAGCACCTGCTTGTCGATGTTCTGGTGCTGCGCGTAAGTGGCGAGAACTTCGCGATACTCCGGGTGCACAGTCTTAGCAACGAGCGCGCTGGAGCGACCGGTGACGCGCACAGCCATCATGACGGCCTCTGCCGCGCCGGTGGAGCCGTCGTACATCGAGGCGTTGGCGATCTCCATGCCGGTGAGCTCGCAGATCATGGTCTGGAACTCGAAGATGGCCTGGAGGGTGCCCTGCGTGATCTCTGGCTGATAGGGCGTGTAAGAGGTGAGGAATTCGCCGCGCTGCACAAGCGCGTCGATGACGACGGGGCGGTAGTGACGATAGGCACCGGCGCCGAGGAAGCTCGAGTAGCCGTTGGCGTTCTGAGCGGCGGCCTGCTTGAAGAAGTCGACGATCTCGGATTCGCCCATCTGGCGCGGAATGTCGAGGTCGCGCGCAAGGCGGTATTCGGCCGGGATGCTCGCGAAGAGATCATCGATGGAGGATGCGCCGATCTCGCGGAGCATACTCGCGCGTTCGGCGTCGGATTTGGGCAAATAGCGCATGTCTGTCCTTCTAAAGATCGTTGCTATTTCAGTAGCAAACCTTAGTGCGTCTCTTCCTTGATATAGGTCTCATAGGCATCCTTCGAGAGCAGGTCGCTTGCTTCGGCGGCATTGGCGACTTCGATCTTCATGATCCAGGCGCTGTGTGCGTCGGTGTTGATCTTTTCGGGCGAGGAGGTGAGTTCTTCATTGACCGCGGTGACCTTGCCGGAGACGGGCGAGTAGAGATCGGAGACGGCCTTGACCGATTCGACACTGCCGAAGACTTTGCCCTTCTCGACCGACGAGCCGACCTTGGGCAGTTCGACGAAGACGATATCGCCGAGGGAATTCTGTGCATAGTCGGTGATGCCGACCGTGCCCTCCTTGCCGTTGAGCTCCATCCATTCGTGTTCTTTGGTGTACTTGTAACCGGCGGGGTAATCAGGCATTCGGGCGGTTCCTCTCTTGCACTTATTGTAGGGGGCAGCTGTGGTCTTACTTCTTCGACCTCTTGTAAAACGGCGTCGGCACCACAACTGCCTTGACCGGCTGGTTGCGGATTTCCACCGCGATTTCGGTGCCGGGCGCGGTGAATTCGATCGGTAGATGCGCGAGCGCGATGTTCTTCTTCAAAAAGGGTGCCGGCGAGCCGGAGGCAACGGTTCCAATCTTCTTCCCGTCAGGCGAAAGTACGGCGTAACCGTCGCGGGCGATACCGCGCTCGGTCATTTCCAGGCCGACCAGCTTGCGCGTTGGGCCGCCGGCGGCGCGCACGGCTTCGAGCGCGTCGCGGCCGATGAAGTCGCCCTTGTCGAGCTTGGCGTAGCGGTCCAGACCGGCTTCGAAGACGTTGATCTCGTCCGAGATCTCGTGGCCATACAGCGCCATGGCCGACTCCAGCCGCAGGGTATTGCGCGCGCCCAGGCCACAGGGCACGATCCCGAACTCCCGACCTGCTTCAAGTACTTCGTTCCAGACGCGCTCGCTGGTTGGGACGTCGGAGGGAATGTAGATCTCGAAGCCGTCTTCACCCGTGTAGCCGGTGCGGGCGATGAGGGTGTTGTGCAGGCCGCAGACCGTGCCCCAGGTGAACCAGTAATTCTTGATGCCGTCGAGATCGCGGTCGGTGAGCTTGCGGAGGACCTCGACTGCTTTCGGGCCCTGGATGGCGAGCTGCGTGTACAGGTCCGAGTAGTCGGAGACGTGCGCGCCATGCATGCGGCCGACGTTCTGCCGTACCCAGTTGACATCCTTCTCGCGGGTGCCGGCATTGATGACCAGCAGGTAGTCGTTGTCGGAGAACTTGTGGACGATCACATCGTCAACAAACGTCCCGTTGGGATAGAGCAGGGCCGAGTATTGGGCCTGGCCTTCTTTGAGCTTCGACGCGTCGTTCATGGAGATGTGCTGGACGGCGGTGAGCGAGTTCGGCCCGCGAAGCTGAATGTCACCCATGTGGCTGACGTCGAAAACGCCGACACCGGTGCGGACGGCCATGTGCTCGGCAATCAGGCCGGAGTATTCGACGGGCATGTCCCAGCCACCAAAGTCGACCATCTTGGCGCCCAGGCGGCGATGCGTGGCATTGAGTGCGGTCTTGCGAAGGGCTGGCGGCGCGGCTGCAGTGGACACGGTGCAGGAGTCCTTTGGACAGGGTTGGCGAACCGTCTAGGTTAGCACTTGGAAGCCTTGTACTGAGGGGGCGGTAAAGCGGGATGGATTGCCTTCTGTCCGCAGGCTCAGGCTCTCAGCCGCTCGCAGAAGTCGCGGATGACGCGGAGGCTTGCGCGGACATTGCTGGCTGACGCGGCTGCGCCGGCATTCTCCAGAATGGATAGCAGCGCTTCGAGAGACATCGCAATGATCTTCATTTTCGGCCTTGGAGAAGACAACTGCGCTCGCGAGGTGTCAATCTCCGCGCGAGCCTCGGCCATATCGTCCCAACCAAGTCCAATGTTCGGTAAACGCAGTTTCAGCGATTCGAGCATGGCGTCCAAATCTCTTTCCTCGAATGACAGCGGCGGTTGGCTCCGCGGGTCGGGTTCTCTATCAGCCTCATGCTGGACCAAACCGTTGCGCGGAACTGATCCGATGACTTCGGATTCACGGGCTTCCATGCCAGGAAAGGCTTGATGCTCGGCGAGCTCTCCCGTGATCTCTTTCGGATCCAGTCCGATAGCTGCACAAATCTGCTTCAACTCCAGGGCAGCGCGTTCTTCACTATCATTTGGCACGATCCGGGGAGGCATTGGCCGGAGCTGCTTGTAAGCTGCGATGTCGCTCATGCCGGCAAGCTGGGGGTTTACGAGAGCAGGCTTTACAGGAGGCCGGCTGACAGTTGGAGCGGGAGCCGCCTGCACCGGCTGATCTCGTTGTGTAACGGCGCTCTCGACCTCGTCGATGCCGACTTCGGTAAGCGAGACAATTCGCTGTAGACGAATGATGATGAGGCCTTTCTCGGCCAGGTGGCGCGCGGCGATCTCCGCGTCCATTTCGTCTATATGCAGGATTTTCGCGATCTCCTCGATGTAGACCAAGCCTCTCTCATTGCCATAGGCCAAGTCGTAGAGGCACCGCAGGAAGTCAGAGCGATGCTTTCGCTTCAGATCGAGGGAAGGAGCCACCCGGATTCCTCCGTGCCAGGTTACGGCTGCTTCGGGGGCAGATTGCCGCGAACCTCCAGGCGGCTCCAAGCATAGTCCCGGCTTAACCCCCACGCGAGGACAAAAGCGGGTGTGGCCCAGAGCGCGACCTGCCTGCTCAGACCTGAAGCTGGGTGAGGAAGAACCGTATCTCCGTAAGGCTCACCTGGAGGTCGATGGTCATGCTGGCCGCCCCGGGACCATCGAGGATCGCGAGCAGCGTGGTGAGCGAGGCGGTGATGATCGGCTGCTTGGGACGGGGCGAGAGAAGCTGCGCAGTGGCGGTAGCAATTTCCGCCTCCGCCTCGGCCAAGTCGTCCTTGGAAAGCCGGAGTTTCAGCAAGCGGTGCTTGAGGGATGCCAGGAGCCCAGCCACATCGCCGCCGTCGAAAGCGAGCGGCTGAGCGGCCACCGTGTGGTGCGGCACACCCGGAATCGCTTCGGTATGGCTGCCGTTCGGCGCGGGTAGCGATGGCGCGCCGGTGAGCTCCCGCGGATCCAGCCCGATGGCTTCGCAGATGAACTTCAGCTCAAGGTCGTCCAGGCCGTGTTGTGCTTCCATGGGGAGAGCGGGCGCCGGCTGGAGCTCTGTATCGTCCTGCGCAAAGGCACCTGCGCCAAGCAGCACATGGCTGACGGAGGTCTGCACTATAACCTCCGGAGGCGGCGCGATTGGCTTTGCCGCCGGCGGCTCCTCGGGGATTAGCGCGCCGCGCACCTCATCAATGCCGGCCTGGGTAATAGAGAGGATGCACTGGAGTCGTAGCCGGACCAGCTCTTCCGCGACCAAAACCTCGATGGCGGCTTCCGCATCGTCCTCGTCGAAGCGCAGAGCCCTTGTGACCTGTTCGACATAGACCAGCCTGGTCGCATTGCCGTGAACGAAGTCACAGAGGCCGCACAGAAACGCAGCACGGCGTTCCGTCGACTTCTGATCAAAAACGAGACCCATTGAGGTGGGAACATTATCCCCCGAGGCATGGTGACGAGAAGAACAAACCGCAGGGGACGACTGACATACGTAACCGGCAGGCGGTTAGATTCGATTTAGGGGATGGATTCGCATCATGCCTTTCAGGCAATTATGACAAGTGATGTCATGATTCTGTTACTCCGCGAGTATTGCCTCTGGAACAACCTGCCCCAAGTACCCCCATCCCCCATAGCAATGACGGTGGTGGAAACCTCCGGAGCGTGCCTTCGGTAGACTTCTGCGGCGAAAGGAAGGGTGACGATGCAGGGTCTGAAAACTTTTTTGTGGTTCAACGGTGATGGGGAGGCGGCGGTGGACTTCTGGGTGTCCGTCTTCAAGGATGCGAAGAAGGGGGCGGTGCACTACTACTCCGATTCGTTTCCCGACCCGAAGTGGCGGGGCAAGGTGATTACGGCAAGCATGACGTTGCGCGGGCAGGAGTTCGTGGCGTTGAATGCGGGCGCGGATTTCCAGTTCACACCGGCGGTGTCGTTCATGGTGTTGTGCGCGACGCAGGCCGAGATTGACGAGTACTGGGCGAAGCTGACGGACGGCGGGAAGACGATGGCCTGCGGATGGCTGACGGATAAATTCGGCGTGACGTGGCAGATTACGCCGGAAAAGCTGGATGCGATGATCAACGATCCTGATCCGGCGAAGGCAAAACGCACGATGGACGCGATGATGGGGATGGTGAAGCTGGATATTGCGGCTTTGGAGCGGGCTCACGATGGCGGTGGGGATTACGTCGGCAACGGCTGAATCCAATGCTGCGGTGGCGCATCTTGAGGTAACCGGTAAAACCGCTCTTTTCCGGTGTGGAGGAATGATGAGCCGCAGCTTTGCAGAACGTGCGTTTACGCCGCTGGTGAAGGCGCAGCAGGAGCAGCATGGGAGCCGGCGGTCGTATGCGCGGATGGAGGAGGCCGGCGAGGCGGGCGACCGGCTGGGGGAGTTCGAGCGGGAGTTCCTTGCGGATCGCGACGGCTTCTATATGGCGTCCACGGGGGAAACCGGCTGGCCTTACATCCAGTATCGGGGCGGCGAAAAGGGCTTCCTGCACGTGCTGGATGACCAGACGCTGGGCTTTGCCGACCTGCGCGGCAACAAGCAGTACATCACGATGGGCAACCTGGCGCACGATGATCGGGTGGCGCTGTTTTTCATGGATTACGCGCACCAGATGCGGCTGAAAATCCTTGGCCGCGCGGTGATCCATGAGAGCGATGCGGCGGCGGGGGAGCTGATTGCACAACTGAGGGTGCCCGGGGAGAAGACGCCGACGGAGCACGCGGTGATGATCCACGTGGAGGCGTTCGACTGGAACTGCCCGCAGCACATTACTCCGCGCTATACGCAGGAGGAGCTGGCGGGGACGCTGGCTCCGATCCGGAAGCGGATGGAGGCGCTGGAGGCGGAGAATGCCCGGCTGCGCGCATTGACCGCTGGCGCGGCAAAGAGCGAGTAAAGCACGCTAGCGCAGAATGTAACTTGCCGAGAGTGCGATAGACCATCCGACGACGAACATGTGGATGAAGAGCTGCGCAATCGCGAAGTTCCGGTTGAAGGGGCGCTTCGGCCGGCGCGAGAACGGGATGACAAGACAGGTCATCACCAGGTAGACCGCGATTCCGTAAAGTGCGCCTGCGACGAATGGATGCTCGAGCAGGAATGGCAGATGGCGGCTCGCCAGAACGTAGACAGTCGCGCATACAAATGCGATGAAAAAGTGCAGGATGAGCCCGAGGGTGCCGGCGTTCCAACCGGCTTCGAAAGCACGCGGGCCGAGGATGCCACTGGCGACGCTCTGGAAGACCCGCTGCGGCTTCATGGCGAGCGTCGCGGCCTGGGTGCTAGCCGCCGCCGCGTCGAGTACGCCGCAGCAGATGCCGGCTACGAGGATGGCCTGAAGGGTGTTCGTCATTCTGGTCACCCGTTAGATCGCGCGGCGATGCAACGGTTCTAAATTGTTCGTTCGCTCTCTGGAGATCTTTTGCATTCTGCTGCGCTGAACATACGCTTCGTCACTCGTGCGGATTTCTGCCGGGACGCAGTGGATGCCGGAATCTTTGCCCCGGGAACGTGACCCCACCCCCCCTCCCCTCCCGCTGCGGGAGGCTGGCTTGTATCTAGCTTTGAATCATGGGTTTAGGTGCTCTCCCGAGGGCCAAAGTCGTCTTTCTAAAAGGGTTATCGCTTCATTCGTCATTCCAAAGGGGTTAGAGGCACGAAAAAGCCGCCGCGGCGGCTCCGTTGGTCGGAAATGGAACGGCCGCGGTGGCTTTTGCTTTCCCTGTCCTCTGGTGGGAGGGTGATCTCTATTTCCAGCGTAGCAAATTGGAGTTAATTAACTGGCACTTTCTTGCTGGTTTGTAAGGTTGGCGGTCTCGTTTTGGGTCGCATAAGACAGAGAGGATATCGACGAGCGTTAGGCGAAGCTGAGGGGAGGAAGGCTGGGCGATGGCGTGCGGCTGGCTGACGGACAAGTACGGCCTCGCGTGGCAAATTACACCGGCGAACCTGCATAGAATGATCAACGATCCCGACGAGGCGAAGACAGAACGGGTGATGAACGCGATGATAGGGAATCATGACATTGGATATGCTGAGCTCGAACGAGCCTTTCATGGAAAGTAAACACACCTCTGCATGACGACTAGAGTTCGTTTTGTGACTGATGCGGATTACACCGCCTGGCTTCACCTGTGGGAGGGATACAACCGCTTTTACGGACGGTTCGATGCGACGGCGCTGCCGCCCGAGATCACGTCGATGACGTGGTCGCGCTTCTTCGATGCGTATGAGCCGGTGCATGCGCTGGTCGCTGAGGACGTAGCTCCCCAAAACAAGGGACAACTGGTGGGGCTGGCGCACTATATGTTCCATCGCAGCACGATCACGATTGAGCCGACCTGCTACCTGCAGGACCTGTTCACCGCGGAGGCGGCGCGGGGGAAGGGTGTGGGGCGGAAGCTGATCGAAGCGGTGTACGAGCAGGCGCGGCTGGCCGGTGTGGTGAATGTGTACTGGCGGACGCATGCCTCGAATGAGACGGCGCGGCGGCTGTATGACTCGCTGGCGCAGGACTCCGGCTTTGTGGTTTACAAGAAAAACTTGAGCTGAGTTCTGGTCGTCATCGAGGATTCGCTTGACGGCAGGCTTTGGCGCGAGCGTCGGCGGCGCGGGCTGCCGGGTTCGCGCCGGTGTCGCTCACGACGGCTTTTCTTGGTCGCCCAGCTTGCGCCAAGACACAGAAGCGCGGATGAACCCAAGCGTGAGCCCGACAATAGCCAGCAGCACAAACACTTGCACGAAAAGCAGACCCTCTCCCACCGGGCCTCGTCCGTGTGGGTCGTATATGAAAGCAAATAGAAAGGTGAGGATAACGGCTCCTAGCAGACCCGCCATCGCCCAACCTGCATAGAGCGCGATAGCAATGAGCGCACGTTTTGCTTTCATCGCTAGCCCGAATGTTCCGAAGCTTTCGCGCGGGCGTGGGCGATGCGGCGTAGGTTAGGCCAAAAATTCTTATCCATCGGTGCTACGGGCGATTGCAGACCTTCGATGAGTTTCTGTCCGATCTCTTCCTCCTCGCGGTCGCGACGGATGAGGTCGCGGACGAACCCGCTGGGTGTGGAGTACGCGCCGCTTTCGACGCGGGATTCGACGTAGCTGCGGAGGGATTCGGGGAGCGAGATGTTCATGCTGGATTGCGGCATAGTTTTAGGATGGGAGATACCGGCAGTTTATGCCAGAGGACCGGTGGATATGGTGCATGCTTGGGAATCGTTGAGGCATAAGGCGTCCCCTGCAAAGCGGGCGGCGGTGAAGAAGGAAGCACTCGCGGAACTGGAGCGGATCGGATTCGGCAAGCTGCGGCAGGCTCGGGAACAGACGCAGGTTGCTGTCGCTGAGAAGCTGGGAATTCCGCAGGGCTCCATCTCCCGTCTCGAACGCCAGCAGGACATGCTGCTGAGCAGGCTGGGCGAGTATTTAGAGGCGCTGGGAGGGCGGCTGGAGATGCGGGTGGTGTTTCCGGAAGCTAGTTTTGAGTTGGAGCCTTTGTCGGGGAAGCGGTCGGCCTAACGGCCTTCGGAACAGGCCCACCCGAGCGGAGCTAGGATGGGCACCCGGCGATCACGAGCTAGCGATTCTGTTGCAATTTCTGTACGAAGTCCCAGAACGGCTTATTGTTCTGTAGCTTCTGGATCGAATCGTCCTGAGTCGGATCGGGTAGCGACTCCCCAGGAATCACGTTGGCCTTGCGATCAAAGGCCTGCTGCAGGTGGCGCTTTGCGTCGGTCGCGTTACCTGCTTCCGCATCGGCGCATGCGAGGTTGTAGTAATTGAGCGGATAGCCAGGATCGGTCTGGATGGCGTGCTCCGCCACTGCGCGTGATTTCTGCAGATCTCCGGAAATTCCATACGCCATGACGGCCTGGTCGGTCGCGACGCGCCTCCACTTGTTTGCCGGCTCGCCGGGTGGGAGCAGGCTGAGCGCCTGTTCGTAGACAGGTGCGGCCGCTTTCATTTCTTTGTGATCGAAGAGAACCGTGGCATACAAAAAGACTTCACGGAATGACGCCTTCGCATCGGGATCAAAGGTTGCCGAATTCAGTGCCTGCATGATGACCGGGGTATCGGGTGAGAGCGGATGGGTGCTTGAGAATTCGATATCGGCGCATAGATCCGCTTTCGCAATAAAGGCACGCACGCTATAGCTATCGCCCGATGATTGCTTTTGCGAATACTGCACGAGAGCGATTGGAGGATTCTTAGTAGAAAGGATGCTCTTGGACTCGATTGTTGTTGGGGATTCGTCCTCGACGTGCCGCATCATCGCGTCCCGGCATTTCTCACTCGTGAGTGGCGCTTCCTCGGGGTAGCGAAAGAGGAAGACGAGCAGATTGATAGCTGCCGCCTTGTCCTGCCCGCGGAGCCCGAACTCGGAGCCCGAAGGCTTTGCCGAGGCTTCAACGATGGCGAAGGTTGGCGCATCCAGTTGAAGACGGCCGGGGTAAGTGGGTAGCGCCAAGGTATAGCCGGGGCGGCTGATATCAAATGACTGATCTGTCGAAGACTGAGCTACAGCTATGCAGGTGAGCCCCGCAAAGCAAACCGCTATCCATGCGCGCATTCGCGCAGTATATCCAGAGGTCGATCAGTCACGCGGCGATTCTGGATAGCTCATCCATTACGACAGTTCCTGGCGCGGGCATGCGCGGTGCGGCGCAGGTTAGGCCAAAAATTCTTATCCATGGGGACTGCGGGCTCTTCGAGGGCTTCGAGCAGCTTCTGCTCGATCTCTTCCTGCTCGCGGTCGCGGCGGATGAGGTCGCGGACGAACTCGCTGGGGGTCGAGTATGCGCCGCTTTCGACGCGGGACTCGACGTAGCTGCGGAGGGATTCGGGGAGTGAGATGTTCATGCTGGATTGTGGCATGGGGATTAGGATGGCAGATGATGGCATAAGATGCCGGACCGCCAGGGTTGATCGCAACCGTCAAAGTGCGAGAAATGGCGGCTACACCTCATCTGCAATACAAGAGCAACATGACATTTCAAGCGAACGTATTGAGAGTGATGATCGCGTCGCCGAGCGACGTCGCTGACGAGCGAAGGATAGTCACTGAAGCGATATATCGGTGGAATGATGCGAATGCTCTCGCTCGAAAGATGGCGCTGCTGCCAGTCAAATGGGAAACGAACAGTTCACCTGACATGGCGGGGCCGCCCCAAACGATCCTCAATCGCCAAATCCTGGAAGAAGCAGATATTCTGGTTGGCATTTTTGGCACACGTATCGGAACACCCACAGCGGAGCACGTCAGCGGCTCAGTAGAGGAAATAAAGAAGCACGTTGGCGCCGGTAAGACCGCGATGGTCTATTTCTCGGACGTGCCTGTTGCTCCTAGTTCGATCGATGCTGCACAATATGCGGCACTTCAAGCATTCCGGGCCGAGTGTGAGAGAACTGGGCTCTATGCGACATTCGATAGTCTCGATGAATTCAGAAATAAGTTTAGCCACCACCTTGACTTGGAACTAAACAAGCCTAGGTATCTTTGGCTCGAGGCCGCGCAGCCAACGAAAGGTTTAGATGAGTGGACTCCTAGCCCGGAGGAATTTGAGTTCATTAAAGCACTTGCAGCGAGCGACGACGGCATTGCGGTATTACAAGAGGGGCTGGGCTTTTCCGGGCTTCGTGCTGGACCAACTGAATTCATGGATGGCACGAACCGATTGACCGCCAAGTGGCGAGCGATCGTTAGCAACCTTCAGCGCCGCCAAGTTATTGAGCGAATTGACGAGGGCATCTACAGGCTAACCTCAGCTGGCTACGAACTTGTCGATGGCGAGATCGCCCGCCAAGATGCAACCACTCCTACAGAGATTTCTCTCAAGGTTGTGGGAACGCACGCGGAGCCCATTCTCTATATACGATCCAATCGCACCATAGTCATTGGACGACTCGACTTCCTTCTATCCAGCGAAGCATGCATCGCAACACAAGAGCTTCACGGCGAGGGAAAAGAACTGAATGCGGAGATTGACTACGGTAAGATCACGGCTGTTTTTAATTCGCCCCGTCCTGATCGGAACTATTCTGATTGGTCGGGACCAGCGAAGGTTACGCCTCGGATTTAGAATTAAAGATAAGTCTCGGGATGTTGTCCTACCGGTATTGCTGTTCCCTCGGTTTATCCAGAGCACGCAATGGATCACTTTGCAGGGATTCAGACTTTCAGCTGAACGAGTAAAAAACACGCTGGCGGAATACTTTCTAAATCACCACAGTCTCCCGATACTCCCCAAAGACCGACCGCAGCGTACCAGCGATTTCGCCTACGGTGCAGTTGCTTTCTACGGCTTCGAGAATCGCGGGCATTAGATTGTCGCCGTTTTTGGCACGTTCTTTTACTGCGTCGATTCCCTGCTGCCATCTTTGCTTGGCTGCGTTTGGCGCTTAGGGCTTGCAGGCGTTCTACCTGGCGTTGTTCTAAGTCGGGGTCGTGGCGTTGGGTGGGGACGCCGGGCTCGTTGTCTCTGGTGAATTTGTTGACGCCGACTACTACGGCTTCTCCGGTTTCTACGTGGCGCTGGTAGTCGTAGGCGGCGTTCTGGATCTCCTGCTGGACCCAGCCTCTTTCGATGGCCTGGAGCATGCCTCCTAAGGCTTCGATCTTCTGGAAGTAGTCTTCGGCTTCCTGCTCGATGCGGTTGGTGGAGGCTTCTACGAAGTAGCTGCCGGCGAAGGGATCGACGGTCTGGGGGACGCCGGATTCGTAGGCGATGATCTGCTGGGTGCGGAGGGCGATGCGGGCGGCCTCTTCGGTGGGGAGGGCGAGGGCTTCGTCGTAGCCGTTGGTGTGGAGCGACTGCGTGCCGCCGAGGACAGCGGCCATGGCCTGGACGGCGGTGCGGGTGATGTTGATCTCGGGCTGCTGGGCGGTGAGGGTGGAGCCGGCGGTCTGGGTGTGGAAGCGGAGCATCCAGGAGCGCGGATTTTTTGCGTGGAAGCGCTCGCGCATGACGCGGGCCCAGAGGCGGCGGGCGGCGCGGAACTTGGCGACCTCTTCGATGAAGTCGTTATGCGCGTTGAAGAAAAAAGAGAGGCGCGGGGCGAAGGAGTCGATGTCGAGACCGGAGTCGATGGCGGCCTGGACGTAGGTCATGCCGTTGGCGAGGGTGAAGGCGACCTCCTGCGCGGCGGTGGAGCCGGCCTCGCGCATGTGGTAGCCGGAGATGGAGATGGTGTTCCACTCGGGGACTTCGCGGGCGGCCCAGGCGAACATGTCGGTGATGATGCGCATGGCGTGGGGGACGGGATAGATGTAGGTGCCGCGGGCGATGTACTCCTTGAGGATGTCGTTCTGGACGGTGCCGGAGAGCTTGCGGATGTCGGCTCCGCTTCGCCGGGCGGCGGCGACGTAGAGCGCGAGCAGGATGCTGGCGGTCGAGTTGATGGTCATGGAGGTGGAGATGGTGTCGAGCGCGATGCCCTGGAAGAGGCGCTCCATGTCTTCGATGGAGTCGATGGCGACGCCGACCTTGCCGACTTCGCCGAGGGCCATGGGGTCGTCGGAGTCGTAGCCGATCTGGGTGGGGAGATCGAAGGCTACGGAGAGACCGGAGGTGCCGTGGGCGAGGAGGAATTTGTAACGGCGATTGGACTCTTCTGCGTCGCCCATGCCGGCGTACTGGCGCATGGTCCAGAGGCGGCCGCGGTACATGGTGGGCTGGATGCCGCGGGTGTAGGGGTATTGGCCGGGGTAGTTGAGGTCGCGGTCGGGGTTGAAGCCTTCGGCGGCCAGGTCTTCTTTGTGTCGCCGCTTTTGGGCCGACACTGCTGCTCGCCTTTTGGGCTCGACACCGCCTTGTCTTCGGGTCGGGCTCATCGTGCCATCCTTCTGCCGCGGCGCGCGGCCTTGATGAACGACGAGAGGCAGAAGTAGACGAAGATGGCGGTGACGATGGCGTAGAGGAGGAAGTGGGCGTGCTCGGGGCCGTGGAGGGCGGAGGTGCGGGTACGCCAGGCGCTCTGTCCGAAGAAGACGGCGAAGAGGGCGAAGAAGAGGCCGGTGATCTCGAGCCAGAGGGTGGCGGAGACGTGCTTGAGCGGGCCGAAGAAGGCCTGGCCGAAGCGGCGGGTGCCGACACCGACGCGGCGGGCGGGCTCGGCGTAATTTTTGATTGGGCGCGGTGGCGGCGGTGCGGATGGGCGGGGCTCGGGTGGACTGCGTGCGGGCTGTGGCCGGGGGTGCGGGCTGGCTGCCGGCTTGCGCGGCGCGCTCCTTGACCATGCGCGAGGCGACGCGGACGCCGATGCCGAGTTTGCGTCCGAAGCGGTTCGGCTCCATGGGGAAAGTGTAATTGGTGCTGGCCGCACGGGCGATAGCGCCTGCGGCGCGTGCGGTGAGGTTTCGCTCCCGATGCTCCGCTCACTTCCAAGTGCGGTTATGGCTGAATTGGCTTGCCTATTGGCCCGAAACGGCAGCGGATTGACAGCGCCGGATGGCGGGCGAATAATCCGTGCGCACGAACTGCGGCATTGAGGGGGAGAGGCTATGCGGCGCTTGCTAGCTCAGGTGGTGGTGCTTGCGTTGTTCGCGGTGAGCTTTGTTGCGGGGGCGACGGCGCAGAAGATCGACAAGATCGCGTTCTTTGGGGATAGCCTGACGGATTCGGGAAACAACTTCATCATCACCGGACAAACTACGAGCATTCCATTCCCGCTGGGACCGGCGGCGTATTCCTATGACATTGGCGGTCATCAGTACAGCAATGGACAGGTGTGGTCGCAACTTTTGGCGAATGGGCTGGCTTTGCCGCTCAGTGGACTTCCCCGCCTGCAGTCACACAATGGTGAGCTGTTTTCTAACTATGCGGTGGGAGAAGCGCGGAGCCGCGACAATGTCCCGGCATTTCCGAATTTTGATCTGCCGCAGCAGGTTGAAATTTTTATCGACGACTACAACGGGACGGTGCCGCCGAATACGCTGATCGCAATCTGGATCGGCGCGAATGATCTTGAAGACGCGCTCGATGCGCTGAAAACAGATCCCAGCGGCGGGGCAAGCGAGGTCATTCTCCAGCAGGCGACTGAAGCCATCCTCGAGAACCTGCAGAATTTGTATCAACACGGGGCGCGGATGTTTCTAATCGTGAATATTCCCGATCTGAGCAAGACGCCCTATGTGCGATTCCTCGGGCTGACCGATCCGACCATTCCGGCGATTGCTACCCAGATGACGAACGAGTTCAATACCGCACTTGAGTCGGTGGCATCGGGATTCGGCGGGTCGCCTGGAATGCAATATTTCCAATTGTTCGACGCGAATGCGCTGCTTGATCTCGTGATTGCTTCACCGGGAAAATTTCATCTGCTGGATGCAGTAGATCGCTGCACGGTGCCGCTGGTGAAGTCGAATGCGATCTGCAGTATGCCTGACAGCTATCTGTTCTGGGATGCGACGCATCCCACGACAGCCGGACACCTCGTGATAGCAAAGGCCGTGAACGCTGTTCTGCCACCGCAGCTCGGCAATGGCAAGGGCAACGGCCATGGAAAGGGCAAAGGGAAGCATCGCCACCTCTGATCGCTCGGCCTGCGAGCGGCCTCATTTCCTACTACAGCAGACACGACGGAGCTCGCGAGCTTATGCGTTGCGGTCCCGGATGAAGCTCTCGGGTGATCCGTCTTTGGGATCGACGAAGACGATGTCCCTGGGATCACGCCGGGGCGTGTCGATCGCGAGGAAGACGACCGGACCTTCGAGCAGATCAGGCAGAGCGTGAATCGTGCCGCGTTTGAAGACGAGAAGATCGCCCGGAGCAAATTCTCCGCCATTGGCTGCGCTCTCCATCCAGAATGTCCCTCTGCCGGAGAGTACGTACAGGTGCTCGTCGCTTTGGGTGTGGTGGTGCGTCGGCGTTGGACGATAGACACGAAAGACACGGGAGCTTGCTGACGGTCCATCCGTGAGGTAGGTGTCGAGCAGCAGGGTGTCTGCGGTTTGAGGAAAATCCTGAGCGATCTGGTGCAAGTGGAATCGCCCGAAGGTTTGCATTTCAGCACTCACGATTTCTGCCTCTCGAACATCTGATGAGCCGGGAGCGAACCTGGGAGCAAGCAGGCGTGGGATGCGGGAGAGCACGGCTCTGTTTTGATGAGAATCGGGAAGCGCTATTCATTCGGGAAGGGTTATTCATCCTGTCAGACAAAAACTTTCGGCATAGTCCGTGAGGCGGATTGCCCCCTTGGGCCATCAGACGTAAGGTAGGGGGATACCCGGCGGCTGGCGCTCGATGCGGCTGGCCGGAACCCTGAGGCGGGACGCGAGGAGGCAGGAATGAATGCACGAGTGCGCAAGCTGATCGAGCAGTTGGGTGAGGCCATTCATGAATCGGTCTCCGAGTCCGAGCAGATTGCGGGCGTGGTGCAGAACATTCGCAGCCAGGGCTTTGATGTGCTTCTGATGCTTGAGGCCACGATCGGTCTGAATGAGGTGGAGTCGGAGCCGGGCGAGGAAGGCGCGGCATCGAAGCTGGACGTCATCGAGGGCGGCAAGCCGTTCACGCCGCAGGATGTCAATTTCCTGCGCTCGCTCCGCATTGCGGTGGAAGGCGAGGATGTGGATGGCACCGAAGACGATTCCGCAGCTCCTGAATCCAGCGAATAAAACGCCTTAGCGAAAGCAGACATCCAACAAGCGCTTTCACAATTGCTGTGGTCTGGGTGAGGACCGCTACGTGCAGCTTTTCTTCCACGCAGGACTTTACGGAAAAGCTGCGTCGAGAGTTCTTCCACCAGATGCATCTATTGTGAAAGCGGTGATGGGCTGTCCGGTTCTGCCCTGCTGCCTGTAAGCTGGCTTGCGCAGCACGAGACAGAGCCTGATGCTGCACTGAGCAATCGGAAGCCGGTGGATTGCTATTTCCGGGCCGATTGCGGGAGATCTGCGAAACCATGACGATGAAAGACACGCTGGGTGTACTCCTCGCCGGGGGCGCCGGCGAGCGTCTTTTTCCCCTGACGCGCGATCGCGCCAAGCCTGCGGTTCCCTTCGCCGGCACGTACCGGATTATCGACATCACGCTTGTCGAACTGCATCAACTCCGACCTGCGCCGGGTGTACATCATGACGCAGTACAAAGCCCTGTCGCTGAACCGGCATATCCGCGAAGGCTGGAGCGGGAGCGTGGCGCAGGAGCTGGGCGAGTTCGTGGAGATCATGCCGCCGATGCAGCGGGTGAGCCAGAACTGGTACCAGGGCACGGCGGACGCGGTGTACCAGAACATCTATTCGATCGGATCGGAGCAGGCAAAGTTCGTCATCATCCTGTCCGGCGACCACATCTACAAGATGAACTATGGGCTGATGCTGGATTACCACAAGGACTCCGGCGCGGATGTGACGCTGGCGACCCTGCCGATCCGTCCGGATGAGGTCTCGCGCTTCGGCGTGGTGGATGTGAGCCGGGGTGGCGAGGTACTCGGTTTTCTGGAAAAGCCGAAGGAGACAAAGCTGCGCTCGCCGTGGAATTCGGAGATGGTGGATGCCTCGATGGGCATTTACATCTTCAACACGGATGTGCTGCTGCCTGCGCTGATCCAGGATGCGGACGACCCGAACTCGAAGCACGACTTCGGGCACGATATTTTGCCGTCGCTGCTGGGCAAGTACAAGGTGCACGCCTACAACTTCGTCGACGAGAACCGGAAGGAGCTTTACTGGCGCGATGTAGGGACGCTGGATGCGTACTACGACGCGAATATGGACGTAGTGTCGGTGTCGCCGATCTTCAACTTATATGACCGCAACTGGCCGCTGCGCACGCGGCAGCGGCAGTATCCGCCGGCGAAGTTTGTCTTCGGCGAGCCGGGACGCACGGGCATGGCGGTGAACTCCATTGTGTCGCAGGGGTGCATCGTCTCGGGCGCAGTCGTGCGCAACAGCGTGCTGTCACAGGACGTGAGGGTGAACTCATACGCGGAGATCGACTCGAGCATCATCTTTACGCACGTGGACATCGGGCGGCACTGCCGCATCAAGCGGGCGATTATCGATCGCGATGTGCACCTGCCGGAAGGAACCGTCATCGGCTACGACCAGGCGGAGGACAAGCGGCACTATCATGTGACGCCATCGGGGCTGACGGTGGTGACGCGGGATGGGTCGTTGTATGAGAGTCCGGTGTCGCCGGCTTTCCTGAGCGTGCCACACTGAGGCATTAGCGAGTCAGTAGGGTCTTCGCGAAAGCGCCATCAGAGCTCATTCCGGATCGCCGAGAGCGGTCCGGAACTCCGAAGCGACAGTCTCTCGATGAGGGACTGGGTCTGCGGGCGACAGCTCAGACCCGCGGACTAGTCACTCGCTCCTGGCCGATTCCGATACACATCAACCGAACAGTGCTCAGATCCTGCTGCTATTGACTGCATGTTGTTCTCCATGCAATTGTTAGCGCGAGTTCTCTGAGACATATTCGGTGCGGATCGCTGACCTTATCCTACCTGTCGTTGCAGTGATCCTGAGTGGCTGGCTCGTCGGCTATACGGGCTATCTGTCGCGGTCGTTGTCTGACGCACTGATTCACTTCGCCTACAACATCGCAATGCCGGCGTTGCTGATCGTCACCATTGCACAGGAGCCAAGTCATTCGCTGATCCGTTGGCGCTTTCTTGTTGCCTTTGGGGGCGGCTCACTCCTGTGCTTCGTCCTTGTGTTCGGCATCATGAGCATTCGTGCTTCCCGGAGTGTCGCCAGCCGGACGATGCATGGCATGGCGGCGTCGATGACCAATACCGGGTTCGTCGCCTTACCTGTCCTGGAGGCGATTTATGGTCCGCGCGCCGTGTTGCCGGCGGCCATCGCCACGGTATTCGTGGCCGTTGTGATGTTTCCAGCAGCGGTGGTCCTGCTCGAACTTGGTCAGCGGGATGAGCATGGCTGCACGCACGGCCCCAATGGTGACAGTCAGGCATGTCGTGCTGAACCCGCTGGTGATATCCACCCTGATCGGCATACTTTTATCGGCCCTCGGTCTGCGCATGCCCGGGCCGGTCACTGCTTATCTGAATATCCTGGCCGATGCGCTGACGCCTTGTGCTCTGTTCGCCATTGGACTGGGGCTGTCGATCGGATGCATTGCGCGCCAGTATCGGGCGAGCTTCGCTGCTCGCGATCGTCAAGCTCGTCCTGATGCCTCTGATCGTGTACGGATTGAGCGTGTACCTGGGGCTCGACCCGCTCTACACCATTGCGGCCGTGATCTGCGCCGCCGTGCCCACGGCCAAGACAGCCTACATTCTTGCGGGAGAGTATCGCTGCGAGGAGATGATGGTAGCGTCCACTATCTCGCTGACAACTCTGGCTTCCATCATCTCGCTTGTGGTCTGGCTCTATGGGCTATCCGGGCTGGCGAAACATATCGCTCCGGGATACGGGGCTCCCTGATAAGCGTTTCCGGATAAGGGCAGGAAGAGGTGAGACCTCCAGCTCGTCACCGGTAAACGTTCGAAATGGCTGCGCGTCCTGCAGGTGCTGAAATGTCTCAGGGCTTCTTCGATTCCGTTCCTAACGGCACCTTGAAGACTGTGCCACAGGTATCGGTAGAAGTTGGTCTTACTCTCAAACAGTCGGTTCGCTCAGACCCTCCAAGGTATGTCGTTCCATAGAGCGCGCCCTGGTAGAGGATCACGCCAGCAGAGGGGTTCGAGGCCTGGTAGAACGCCTGGAGCACTGTCTCTGGCCACTTCAAGTCGCCATTCGGCGTCAACTTGAAAACCACGCCATGGGGTTGACCGATGCTCAGACCGTGACCACCGTTTTTTGTGGTGCCGTAGAGCTCGCCGTTCTGGTCGATGATCAGGGCAGCAGCGGGGTTACCGCCGCGAACGCCACCCGTGAAGCTATGGAGCACCCTCTCGCTCCACTTAGGCTCGCCGTTCCCAGGCGGCGTCAGCTTGAAAACCACGCCTCCAGTGCTGGTCCCACCCTGGTATGTCGTCCCGTAGAGGTTCCCCTGCTGGTCGAAGACCAGGCCCGCCACGGGGTTCTCGCCGTCCAGGCAAATGGTAGTCACGCAGAAACTATGAAGAACGGTCTCTGTCCAAGCGGTCTTGCCCTTGGCGGGCGGCGTCAGTTTGAATGCTGTTCCGGAATCCTCGGTTCCGCCAAATTCCGTCGTGCCGTAGAGCGCGCCCTGCTTGTCCGCAATCAACTCCGATACAGGGTGAGAGCCATCGTCGCAAAGGAATCCTACCGAGCAGAAGCTATAGAGCACCGTCTCGGACCACTTGGTTTCATCCCCCGGGGGTGGCGTGAGTTTGAACACGGTCCCTTTGTTGACGAAGAGGCCGCCCTCGGAGGTCGTGCCGTAGAGTGAGCCGTCCGGGCCGGCAAGCAGAGAATCCTGGGGATAGGTGCCGTCGGAGCAGGCGGACAGCTTGCAAAAGTCATAGATCACAACTTCCGACCAGGTGTTCTCGCCATCGGGGGGTGGCACGAGTTTGAAAGCCGTCCCATAGCCGTACAGGCCGCCGCCATTCGTCGTGCCATAGAGTGCGCCACCCCGGCCAACGATCAGGTCACCCTCGGGATATTCGCCGTCCCAGCCGTTGGTGTGGCCGGTGAAGCTATAGAGCACCGTCTTGGTCCAGGCGGTCTTACCCTTGGCGGGCGGCGTGAGCTTGAAAGCCGTTCCATAACCATCGACGCCACCCTCAACCGTCGTGCCATAGAACGCGCCGTGGTATTCGAGCAGGCCGGCCAACGGAAACTTGCCGTCAGCACCGCCCTGAAATTTGTAGATAACGGCGCTCGCCGCCCTGCATGGGGTGACCGACACCGCGCAGAGTACGGCGAGGCTGAGTGCTACACAGCGATAGATATTTTTCATCGATTCCCCTTAGCTTCGAACGCGAGCATTCTTTGGTGAACTTTGCGTTCACACGCGCTGCAACATGGTTGTCAGGGGGGAATGCCGACGATCGATAGTACGTGTTCCATACGAGATTCCGCCACGCGGAAAAGGGCAGACTCACTTCACCGCCAGTTCTTTCTCTCTGCCGGCCTCCCAAATTGGTCAGGGTTCGGATTCCAGGTACACGGCCGAACGTCCCATCTCCATCCTGAACATCGCCAGTTCGGTCATCGGCAGCCTGCATTTCGCGGCTGTTCCCGGATCATGGGCAATCCAGCAATTTTCGTGATGATTTTCTTTTGCCCTCTTCCCTGCCCTGAGCCGCAATTCCATGGAACTATCGGGCGTTTTTTCACGTATTTCGTCCCATGAGCGCGGCAGCCACATGGCCGGGATTGCTGGGCGGGGGACGTAACCTCTCGCGAACGAATGGATTGTGGATGCCGGCGAAGTCTCCGCGGCTGGTAACCGGGTATTCTTCTGACGACGCAAGGCCTGGGGTAGCCGGCGGCATGGATAGGGGCAGAGACAGGGGCTGGGAGAAGCCTGCGCGGCGAGAGAACACGGCCGCCCGAGCCGCCGCATCCGTGCCTGCCGTGCCGCCCGCGGATGTGGACTGGGCAGGGATGGTGGAGCGCTGTCTGCGCGGAGACGGCGGGGCCTGGGCGGAGCTGGTGCGCAGCCATCATCGCCGGGTGTACGGCATGTGCTACCGCTTTACAGGATCGCCGAATGACGCCGAGGACCTGACTCAGGAAGTTTTCCTGAAGCTGTACGGGAACCTGCGCAGCTTCAACAGCGAGAAGGGCAGCTTTACCACCTGGATCACGACGCTGACGCGCAACCTGCTGGTGGACCACTTCCGGCGGAGCCGGATGGAGCGCGCGACCGATTCGCTGGATGCCGGATGGGATGATGGGGAAGATACGCGCCCTGGGGCCGATCTCCTGCAGGATGCGCGGCGGTCGCCGCATGACCACATGGTAGGCCGGGAGCTGGAAAAGATGGTGCAGGCGGCACTGGCAAAGGTCTCGCCGGAGCTGCGCGAGGCTGTTATTCTGCGCGATCTAGAAGATATGGATTACAAGGAAATAGCGCTGGTGCTGCGGGTGCCGGAAGGTACCGTAAAAAGCCGCATCAGCCGGGGACGCGCAGAACTTGCGCGCCTGCTGGGACGTAATAAGAGCCAGGTGATGTAGCCGTGACGACGACTGACAATCCGGAGAAAGGACCCCGCGCCCTGAGCTGCGAAGCCTGGGAGGCGATGCTGGCCGACGCGCTGGACGGCACGCTCGACGCCCGCGACGGAGAGGCCTTCTACGCGCACAGCAGCGGCTGTGGCGCCGGCTGCGCGGAGCTGCTGGAGGAGGCGAAGCGCGGCACGGAATGGCTCCGATTTCTACACCAGACGCCGGAGGCACCGGAAGGGCTCCTAGAGAAGATCCTCGCCGGCACGACCGGGCTTCCCGATGCGCAGCAGCCGTTGACGGCGAGCGGCGCGGTGGCGCTGCCACGGCAGCCCTGGATGGCGGCGCCGATGCACATGCTGCAGCGGCATATGTTTGAGTCGCGCATCCTGATGACGCTGGCGATGGCCTTCTTCTCGATCGCGCTGACCTTGAACCTGACCGGGCGTGCGGCTGAGCCAGTTGAAGCTGAGCGACCTGAGCCCGTCGGCGCTGGCGTCTTCGGTGCGGCACGAGTTCTTTACGACCTCCGGGCACCTGATGCAGTACTACTCGAACTTGCGGGTGGTGTATGAGATCGAGTCGCGGGTGAACGAGATGCGCCGCGACAACGGCGCTCCGACGTCGCAGCCTGCCAGCCAGCCACAGCAGCAGCAACAGCCGTCGCAAAAGCAGCAGCCGCAAGCCCAACCAGCCGGCGGGAGCAAGCCGGGCGGGTCAGCGCGGAAGTCCGGCGGGGCTGCGCATCCGGAGCAGGAGCGCAGCAGAAGCGGATATGAGGCGCCGATCCCGGTGCTGGCGCTGTTCCACACAAGGGTTTTATCCGGAGCGCATTCACAACTTGAGATGGGTGCGCCCAGCAGAATTTTCTCCTCGGGCCTCGTGTTTTTATTTTCCGAAAGACCAGGCAATCACCATAAGCCGTCAGAAAGGAGCCTGGTATGAACTGCAACTATCATCCTGATGTCCCGTCCTCTGCCTTTTGCCAATTTTGCGGCAAGCCTTTGTGCAAGGAGTGTGTCCGCAACGTGGGGGGATCTGTGTTCTGCGAGGGATGCCTGGCGGAACGGCTGCGCGCTTCCGGCGCAACTGCAGCGGGTGAACCCGCGCCCATCTTTACGGGCACGCCGCATCCCATGCTTGGCGGGCTACTGGGCATCATTCCCGGCGTGGGCGCCATGTACAACGGGCAGTACGCGAAGGCGATCGCGCATGTCGTGATCTTTGCCGTGCTGGTCAGCCTGAGCGATCACGCGTCGGGTGTCTTCGGGATCCTAGTAGGTGCCTGGGTGGTGTACCAGATCTTCGACGCCTACCAGACGGCTCTTGCCCGGCGCGATGGGCTGCCGCTGCCCAATCCTTTCGGGTTGAATGACATCGCGCAGCGGCTGGGCATCCATCCCCATCCCGGCATTCCGCCGATGCCTCCCGTGCCACCGGTCCCTCCCGTTCCGCCGGCCGGAGGCGCGGCGTGGGCGCCGCAACCGGGACAGCCGTATTCGGGATTTGTGCCGCCTGCTCCTGGTTATGCTCCGGCTCCCGGTCAGCCCGGCTATGCTGAATGGCTCGAAAACGATATTCGTCAAAGAAGTGGCGCAACTCCACCACCGGGACAGCCCGGCTACGGGCCGGTGCCGGGACAGCCGAGCTACTACGCTCCGGTTCCCCCGCCACCACCGAACATCTATATGGGCCGCGATATTCCGGTGGGCGCGATCATCCTGATCGGACTGGGCATCCTGTTCCTCTTCGGCTCGCTGGGCTTGCTGCACGAGGACTGGGTGGCGCATGGATGGCCGCTGCTGATTATTGGACTGGGAGTCTGGATCATCTTCCGGCGGACGCGCGGAATTCCTCCGCCGCCGATGCCTCCGGCCAATGGCTCGATTCATAGCCCGGGGCATACGCACTCGGTGCCGACGGACACGACCGGGGGCACACGATGAATAGCTGGCTGCTGATCCGGCGTCTGCGCGGCCCGGCGTTCCTGCTGCTGTTTGGCGTGACGGCGCTGCTGCACGAGTGGCACATCCTGAGCTTCAGCCAGAGCTGGCCGCTTTACCTGGTGCTGGCCGGAGTGCTGGCCCTGGCAGAGCGCGCGGCCTTCCAAGTGCCTGATGCGTCGCAGATACCGCCGCAGTATCCGCCTTACGGCTATCCTCCGCAGCCCGCGCCGACGGGCTGGCAGACACCGCCTGCGGCACCGGGCACAAGCATTGTGCCAGCGCCTTCGAATGACCTTGCACAGAGCGATCCGACACAGAACGGGCGCACGGAAGGAGGCCGGTGATGGCTGCTGCACCTCCGCCGTATACCTCCGGGCCGAGTAATCCCGATCCGCGCTGGCAGTGGAAGCAACAGCGCCGCGCCGCGAAGGAGCAATGGCGTGCGCAGCGTGCGTACTACCGCGGCTGGCGACGGCCATCCATTGTGCGGCCGATTGCGCTGATCGTTATCGGCATGGTTGCGCTGCTGATTCAGATGGGCACCATCAGCGGTTACGAGTTCTGGGACTGGTATATCCACTGGTGGCCGTTGCTGTTGATCGGTCTTGGGCTGGCGCTGCTGGGGGAATGGTGGCTGCAGCAGGGCGATCCCTACAGCAGGCGCACAGGCGTGGGCGGGCTGGTGTTTCTCATCGTGCTGCTCGCGGTTCTGGGGATCGTCGGGAAGCACGCGATGAACAGCCCTTTCGGCTGGCACTTCTCTGACGAGGACAATAACTGGGGCATGCACCTGTGGGGACAGGAGCATGATGCGGACCACCAGTTCGAGCAGGCCTTCGGCGCGAACGGACGCTTGACCATCAACAATCCGCATGGCGACGTGTCGATTGCGCCATCGACGGATGACCGCATCCATGTGAGCGCGCACGAGACGGTGTATACGTCCAACGACCGCGATGCGGACAAGCAGCTCACGAAGCTGCGGCCGGAGCTGCAGGTGAACGGCAATGAAGCAACACTGACGACGGCGAATATCGATCGCGGCAGCGTGGACCTGACGGTGCAGGTGCCGGCGAATACCAGCGTGACGATGAAGGCAGGCCGCGGGAACGTGGCCGTAAGCGGGCTGAACGGCACGGTGGGCGTGGACGCCGGACACGGCAACGTGACGCTGAACAAGATTGGCGGCGCATGCACGGCGCGGATGTCTGGCGGCGACTTTTCGGCGCACGCGCTGACCAGCAGCCTTTCGGTAAGCGGGCGCACGGAGGATGCGAATGTCTCCGACGTGACCGGCAAGGTGACGCTCGAAGGCGACTTCCTGGGCGAAGTGGATGTGGCGAAGCTGGGCGGGGCGCTGAGCTTCCACTCCAGCCGCACGACATTCGATGTGGACCACCTGAACGGCGATCTTCTGCTGGATGACAGCGACCTGACGCTGAATGATGCGAAGGGCCGGGTGGAAGCGTCGACGCGCTCAAAGAACATCACGATGAGCAAGGTGGCGGGACCGCTGGATGTCCAGACTTCGGACGGCGACATCAGCGTGAACCTGAATGGCGGCGACGGGCCGATCAGCCTGCGCAATCGTAACGGCGCGATCCGGCTGGGGCTGCCGGCGAATCATCTCTTCCACGTGGATGCGAACGCGCACGACGGAAGCGTCTCCAGCGACCTGACTTACGCCGGCAGCGTGGAGCGGAGCGATCACTCGCTGAGCGGAAACACGGGGAGCGGCGGCAATGCGACCCAGGTGACGCTGGTGGCGGAGCATGGCGACGTGGAGGTGAAGCGGGTGGAGGAGAACGAGCAGGCTGAGGCGCCCGAAGCACCGGAGGCTCCTGAAGCGCCTGGGGCTCCGGAGGGCACCGTGCCGAATCCGCCGAAGGCACCGCGAGCGCCGCATCTGCGGGTGCCGCGGAATCAGCCGGTGCCGCAGCCTACGCCGCAGTAGGGTTAGAAGCTAGCTCCTAGCCGCTAGCTTCTAGCTGGTCTCATCTGCGGGAGACAGTAGGAATCGTTGTGGGATTTAAAGAACCTGCTGCGCGATTGCTTTTTGAAACTTAGGCAGATACGAGTCGAAACCGCCAGATTCGCAGGAATCGTCTTTTTTAGCCCGCGCTAGGCGCTATAGTTCGCCACTACTCGAGTTACTTTTCCAGCCGCAGAGAGCTCCAGGAATTCTCCGGTGTGAGTTCCCTTCTGATTGGTGTAGTAGAGGACCACGCTGTTTACGCCCCAGAGCACGTCCTTGAGGCCAAAGTGTAGTTCGGGGTAGGCGTCGAGCCCTCGCTGAAAGTACGTTCGCAGGTTTGCCTTTCCGACGATTCTGCCGTCGGGGACCCCCAATAGCTGGGCGGCAACGGGTGAGGTTAATTCGACTGCGTCGTCGTAGTGCGCCATGATCGCGTCCAGATCGTGATTGTTCCACGCCGCTACCCAGTGGTTGGCCAGGTTCCAGGCTTCGTCTTTTGTCACTGCTGCTCCTCGGATTGAACGTCTATCCACTGCTGGAATCGCGAAACAGCAGGTCTCTCCACTTCGCCACGGCTCCGGTCGAGATGACGATTTATTTCATTTGTATCTGAGATATCGGACTGGAACCGGCTTGCAGATATTTCTCGACCAACGCGGCGGCTCTTTCGATCACCTGTTCCAGCGATAGCTCGGTGGAGTCGATGATTGCGGCGTCGGGTGCAGGGCGGAGGGGTGAGTCGGCGCGGGTGCGGTCGCGACGGTCGCGCTCGCGGATCTCTTCGAGGACTTTTGCCGGTAGCTGCGTGGCGACTGCGGTGGCGCCGGCGCTCTCTCCGTTGCGCGTCTGTTCGTAGCGGCGCTCACCTCGTTTTTCCGGTGAGGCATCGAGGAAGATTTTGACCGGCGCGTGGGGGAAGACGACGGTGCCGATGTCACGGCCTTCCATGACGACGTTGCCGCGAGCGCCGAGCGCCTGCTGTAGCGTGACCAGCCAGCGACGGATGGGCGGGTGGACGCTGACCTCCGACGCCGCGGCAGTGATGCGGGCCGTGCGCAGTTGCGCGGTGACATCCGCTCCGTCGAGCAGGACACGGTTGCCATCGGGGCCGGGCTCGAGGCGGACTTCGGTCGAATGAGCAAGAGTTTCTAAAGCAGCGGCGTTGCTGGTCGCTATACCTGAGTTGAGCGCCTTGAGCGCGAAGGCGCGGTACATGGCGCCGCTCTCGATGTTGAGCAGGCCGAAGCGCTGGGCGAGCGCACGGGCGACGGTGCTTTTGCCGGCACCGGCGGGGCCATCAATGGCGACGATGAGAGGAGCAAGGGTGAGCGGCGCGCTCATCTAAATATTGCCCTCGTTCGCTTCGCTCATTTATTGCTCTCCTTCGCTGCGCTCATTCGCCTTTCTATGATTCGCTTGCTCACCTAGCCTTCGCCTCCTTCACCGGATTCGCCTCGAGGTTTGCGCTTTGGCGGGACGGAACCGCCAGCGCGTGGGCCGCCGGGGCGCTTTCCGCCGGGCTTGAAACCGCCTCCTGGCTTGAACCCACCCCTGGAGGGCGGACGACCGCCAGCCGGACGCGGCGCTCCGATGCCGCCGGGGCGGCGCGGCTTGCCGGAACTGGTGGTGGTAGACGTGCGGCCTTTGCCTGCGGGGCGTGGTTTGCCGAAGGATTTGCCCGGGCCGCCCGCTTTTCGGAAACCGCCGGGTTTGCGCGGGCCTGAAGCTGCGTCCCCGCCTGCTGCGGGGCGAGGAGGACGCGCGCCTGAACCGAAGGCAGGGCGCGGGGAGCGCGGACGCTCTGGACGATCGCCGCCGGCTGCTGGCCTGTCACCGGAAGGCTTGGCGAAGCGCGGCTTGCCGAAAGAACCGGGCTTACCAAACGAGCCGGGCCGGCCACCGGGTTTGCTGAATCCACCGGGACGGCCGGGGCGCTGGCTGCCAGCGCGGAAGGGACGGGTGTCGCGATCCTGACCCTGCGGTCTTGATGGACGGGGGCGGGGCGTGAATGTGCGCTCCGGACGCTCACCACCGGACGCACCACCAGGTGGAACTGTGCCGGGCCCGGCGGGGCGCGCGGGACGGCGATCGCCCGCCGGAGAATATGGCCGTTTGAAGGGGCGGTCGCCCTGCGGGCGGGACTGGCCTTCGCGGCGGGGCGGGCGGCTGTCGGAGCGAGAGGGCCCACCGGCGGAACGATCTCCGAACGGCTTGCGGAACGGGCGATCTGGACGGGACGTGCCACCGGGACCGAAAGAGCGGGGCGGACCGGACGGACGACCCGGGCCGGAAGGGCGATTGGGACGGAAGGAACTGCGTCCCTCGCCCGCGGGACCACGGTCTGCTCGGGACGGGAAGGGTCGCGACGGACGCTCGCCGGTACCCGCGGGCGGACGACCCTGGCGGAAGGGGGGACGGCCGCCGCCGGCAGCAGGCCGGAAGCGGGCTGCGCCTTCGCCGGTGCGGGGCGGGCGATCACCTGCCGGCCTGTCGCGACGGAAATCTCCGCCGGTGGGCTTCGACGGCCGGTCTTTCCCGAAATTGCCTCTGCGCTCAAAGCTGCCTGGCGGCTTGCTGAATCCGGGCTTGAAAGAACCACCACGGGACGGGCCGCCTCTGGAAGGACCTCCGCTGGACGGGCCACCGCGAGCGAAACGGCTCGGGCGGTCCGGACGATTCGAACGATCTGGACGATTCGAAGTCTCCGAAGAAGGGCTGGGACGGCCGCGGCGCTCGAAGTTTGGCCGAGGCGGGCGAGCGGTTTCGTCGCTTCCGCTGCGTTCCGCTCCGAATGGGCGATCTCCGCTTCGCTGCGGGCGACGGAATCCGCCTTCGCGGCGCGGCGGGCGCTCGCCTTTGTGCTCTTCACGCGGGGTGAAGCGGCCGCGTGCGCGGTTGGAGAAGCTGGGACGCTGCGCTGGTTTGCGCGGCGCGGCGGGAGCTCCGGCGGCGGCTTCGGCGAAGCTGGGCTCGTTTTGTTCCAAGCCGGCGTCGACGGAAGCGTCGAGCTGGGCAGATTCTGACACCGGTGCTGCTGCCGTTTCTTCTTCCTCGGCGATCTCGGGTAGAGTGCCTTCGACGTAGAGCTGTCCTTCCCCGTTGAGCGGGAACGATCCGAGCTGACGGGTAGCGGAAAGGGCGTGGACGACCTCGCGAATGCGGGAGCGCGAGGCGACGGGCGAGAGAAAGATTCCCACCTGCTCGGCGGTGGCGGCGACGGCGGACTGCAGATAGAACGAGACGAGCATGGAGAGCGCGGCGCCCTGCGATTGCGTGCTGCCGATGCTGAGCTCGCGGCGATGACGCGCGTTGAGCAGCTCCCAGTGCGCGGGGGCGCCCTGCTCATCCGGAACGGGCACGGCACGCATGGAATGCCACAGCTCGCCAAGGGCGCGCAGCACGGCGGCTTCCGTGACCTCGCGGCCGAGGCGCTCGCGCAGCTCGATGGCAGTGAGCGCGCCTTCGCGCTCGAGGATGGCGTAGGCTTCCGCGGCCAGCGGCGACACGCGCGAGGCCCCGACAGTGGAGGGCGCGCGTTTGGGGTTGCGCTCCGGCTGGAGTGCGTAGAGATACGGAAGGGCTTCCGGAGTGGCGAGGAAATCGGGCTGCTCGCCCGCCATGCCGGAGGGCGAGCCGAAGAGATTCAGGGCGATCGCCGCGCCGGATGCGACGAGGCGCGCGAGCATATGGGATGCAGCAGCGATCTCGTCCGGTGTGGGAGTGATGTTGCTGCGGCCGGCGACGGCTTCCACGAAGCTGGGCGCGGGGACCGGCAAGTGCTGATAGCGCGGAAGAAAAAGGCAGAGGGGCGTGTCCCGAAGCCAGCGCTCGGCGTCGTCGAGCGTGAGAAGCGCGTTGCCATCCTGACGCCAGCGTGTCTGCCGCGCTTTTTCCAATTGATCCTGTTTCATGATTTCCGATCTTGATGTTGCGATGTATCGCCTGTGTCCCGTGCCGCTGCAAAAAGCAGATCCCTCCACTGCTGCGGCTTCGCCGCTTCGGTCGGGATGACGGTTCCTGTTACGGACACTAAATGCGGTGAAATGCGCGCTCGATGTCCTTCCAAGAATACCGTAGTGCGATGGGGCGGCCGTGGGGGCAGCTGGTAGGCAGCTCGGTTTTGCCCAGCTCGCGGAGCAGCCAGGCCATGCGCTCGGGGTCGAGCGGCATGTTGACCTTGATGGCGGAGTGGCAGGCGATGGAGGCGGCAATGCGCGCGCGGGCGGTGGAGAGGTTCTCGCGCTGATCGAGGCGATCGCTCTGCTCCAGCACTTCGACGAGCATGCGTTCGAGCTCGCGGCCTTCGAGGCCAACCGGCGCGGCCTTGATGGCGAGGGTGCGCGGGCCGAAGGGCTCGGCTTCGAAGCCGTTGCCTTCCAGCTCGGCGGCGATGGTTGAAAAGGCGACCATCTGGGCGGGTGTGAGGTCGATGAGCAGCGGCATGAGGAGACGCTGGCGCTGCACGCGCTCGACTTCGCGCTCGCGGAGGATTTTTTCGAAGAGCACGCGCTCGTGCGCCACGTGCTGATCGATGATCCAGAGGCCCTCTTCGTTGGTGGCGAGGATGAAGGACTCGCGAAGCTGGCCGATGGGTTTGAGCGAGGCGAGCGCGTGGAGGGTTGCGGCTTCGTCGGGGACGGCGGCAGAGGAATTCGCGATGGGCTGAGTCGACGCTGCCGGGAGCTCCGCGTTCAGGAGGGACGAGCGCGGCGGCCTCTTCGATGGCAATGGCTGTTCCGTTTCCGGCAGCGGTGAAGTCGAGGCGCGTGGCGACAGGTGCGGGACGCAGCGATTCGAGAGCAAAGGAATCGGCGGTGCCGGTGAAAGGCGCGGATTCCGGTGCGCCCGGCATTGCGGAGACGCCAGGCAGCAGCGAGGGCGACGCGACGGCGTGGGTTTCCAGCGCGGCGAGGAAGCCCATGGCGGGGCGCGACTGAATGAGCTTGTTGCGCAGCGTGTCGCGCACGAAGTCGTGTACGAAGCTGGGCTGGCGAAAGCGGACTTCGGTCTTCGCGGGATGGACGTTCACATCGACTTCCTCTGGAGGCAATTCGAGGAAGAGCAGGACGACGGGGAAGGATGTGGGCGGGAGGATGTTGCGATAGGCCTCGGAGACGGCATGGAGAAGCAGGCGGTCGCGCACGAGGCGGCGATTGACGAAGGAGTAGATGGAATTGCGGTTGAGCTTTTCGAGCTCGGGCTTGGAGGTGAAGCCGGAGAGCCGCAGATGGCCGGGGACGGGCGGCTCGTAGTCTTCATCCTGCTTCCACGGCGGCGGCGCGGGGAGGCCGACGCGCTCGAGATCGACTTCCGCGGCGATGGGCAGCAGATGATCGAGCGTTTCCCTGCCGAAGATCTGGAAGATGCGGTCGGCGGGCTCTGCGACCGGCGCGGCCTGGAGCAGCGCGTGGGTGGCGGAGTGCAGCTCGAAGTGCTTGTCCGGGTGAGCCAGCGCGTAGTGTGTCACCAATGCGGTGACGTGTGAGAGCTCGGTGGTTTCCGACTTGAGAAATTTGCGGCGCGCGGGGGTGTTGAAGAAGAGATCGCGGACGGCAATGGTGGTGCCCGGGGGCAGGCCTGCGTCTTCGACGCGGTGCATACGGCCGCCGACGATCTCGATGCGGGTGCCGGCAGGCTCTTCGGCGGCGCGGGTCTCGATTTCGAGCCGCGATATGGAGGCGATGGAGGGCAGCGCCTCACCACGAAAGCCGAGAGTCGCGATGGCGAGCAGATCGTCGCTGGTGCGGAGCTTGGAGGTGGCATGGCGCTCGAAGGCGAGCAGGGCGTCATCGCGCACCATGCCGCAGCCGTTGTCGACGATGCGAATGAGCTTGCGGCCGCCGCCTTCGACCTCGATACGGATGCGGGTGGCGCCGGCATCGAGCGCGTTTTCAAGCAGCTCCTTGACCACGGACGCGGGGCGGTCCACCACTTCGCCGGCGGCGATCTGGTTGGCGACCTGGTCGGTGAGTACGCGGATGCGGCCCATGGACTAAGAGTACGGCAGTGGGTGGTGGAGAACTTCCCGGATCGTGACGGCACATGCGAGGCGGACCGAAAGCGGATCAACTTTCTGCCGGGTGGACATATTTCGCCGATCACCATTATGGTGGATGATCGCCGCGAGGTGCTCGAGCTCGATGCTCTCTCGCGGCAGGACATTCCGTTTTCAGGGAGAGATGGCTTGCAATCGCAGACCGCATCATCCAGCTATCCAACACGCAGAGGTTTTCCTGCTGCCTCGGCCGGCGTGCTGGCTGCGTCATCACTGGCAAGCGCACAGGCGGCCCCGCCCGCAGCGGTGAAGACCGGTTACGCGCCCGTGAATGGTTTGAAGATGTACTACGAGATTCACGGCAGTGGAGAGCCGCTGGTGCTCATCCACGGCGGCGTCGTGGGCATCACGATGTTCGGGCCAAATGTAGACGCGCTGGCCAAGACACGGCAGGTGATCGCGGTAGAGTTGCAGGGCCACGGGCACACGGCAGATATCGATCGGCCGATGAGCGTTGAGGCGATGGCGGATGATATTGCGGCGCTCATTCAGTATCTCGGCTTGAAGCAGGCGGATGTGATGGGCTATTCGCTGGGCGGGTCCGTCGCGCTGCAAACGGTAATCCGGCATCCGCAGTCTGTGCGCAAGCTGGTGATCGCGTCGGCTCGGTTTCGGCGGAACGGAATGTATCCGGAAGTGTTGGCGGCGTTCGACAAGATGGATGCGTCGACCGGTGCGCAAATGAAGCAGTCACCGTTGAGCAAGATGTATCCGAATGTCGATTGGGAGGTACTGTTCGGCAAGCTGGGCGAGATGGTGCGGAAGGACTTCGACTGGTCGAAGGAGGTCGCGGCGATCCGCTCACCCACGATGCTGGTCTTCGCCGATGCGGATGCGGTACGGCTGCAGCATATTGTGGAGTTCTACAGTCTGCTGGGCGGCGGACAGAGAGATGCCGGGCTGGATGGTTCGCAACGATCGGTAAACGAGCTGGCGATTCTTCCGGGGCTGACGCACTACAACTTGAGCGCGGCTCCCGCGCTGGTCGCCGCGGTGACGCCATTTCTGGATGCGCCTATGCCGAAGCTCACCGCACTAGAGATAACTGAGCCACCAGTCGCGACGCCGCGCTTTCACTCCGGCAAACCAGCGGCAGGGCAGGTAGAGGGCTGCCACTACACATGCCCAGATCAGGTAGACGACGGGCAGGCCGAAGCCCGCGCCCGGCGGCGGCGGGTTGAAGATCGGTGTAGGCGGATTCACGTGAATCGTATGCAGAGCGAACATCACTGCGAACAGTGACAGCAGATGCACGGTATAGAAGTGCACTACGTAATAGAAAAACGGCACACGTCCGTAGATCTCTGCCACTTGCAGCGCGGGCAGGATGCGCCGCTGCTCGAGCAGATAGTCGGCCAGCGCGAAGAGCACGAGCAACACGCCCAGCGTGACGCACACGTACTCGAGTGATGGAGGATACTTCGTTAGGTTGAGAAAGCTCATCGCCGTTTGTTGCGCAGTCCTGAGGTGTTGAAACGGTTTCGGATCGCCGTAGACATTCACGAGCCGCAGCGCGACGAAGAATGCGAGAGCGCCCAGCCCCAGCCACAAAGAGCGCATCCTTCGCTTTTCACCGGGAAACGCCACGACTGCGCCGAAGGCGAATCCCAGTGCCATGACTCCGCTCCAGGGAAGCACCGGATACAAGACGAGCGCCCAGAGCCGTCCGTGGTCCATGAATGCGCCGCCACTGAGCAGCAGCTTCCACGCGGCCGCGCCATGGTGCAGATGATCCGGCGAGACACGGTCTGCGAGATTGTGCAGGGCCACCATCGCAAAGCCATACGCGGCTACCCACGCTGTGGGGAGATATTGCAGCACCGCAAGCAGGATCATGCTGCCGCCGATGGCATAGATGACCTGCAGGAAGTGGAAGTGATACGTGAAAAATACACCTGGGCTGACAATCGCAATTTCAACAAAGAGCAGCCAGAGCCCGCGGGTTGCCAGGCGCTGTGCCGTCTGGCCGCGCGTGCGCCCACGCTGCCGCTGCAGGTAAATGGAAGTTCCTGCCAGAGCGACAAAGCCCGGCGCACACAGGTGCGTGATCCAGCGTGTGAAGAAGAGCATCGGCCACGAATGGGCAGGGTCGGTCGGATTCACCAGAGCATTCGAGAAGAAGTCGCGCGTGTGATCGAGCGCCATGATGATCATGATGAGCCCGCGGATCACATCCACTGCAGCAACACGCCGGCTGAGCGCGGCAACTGGTTCGGCCACGGTGCTAGGTGCTCGCGATTTATCGATGACCGAGATGGCGGCACCAGTTTAAATGAGCTAGCGCTCTGGCTGCGCGTAGAGCCACCAGGCGCTGGCGAGGTCCTGGACGATGTGGCCGAGAGATTTGTAGATGGTGATTTCGTCGTCTGCGCGGCGGCCTTCGGCTTTGCCGGCTAGGACTTCACCGATTTCGGCGAGGATGTGGGAGTCATCGACGAGGCCGGCTTGTTTGGCGCGGAGAAATTCTGCGCCTTGTTGAAGAACGCCTTCGCGGCTGTCGGCGAAGAAGCGGGCGCGGGCTACGAGTGCATTGTCGATTTCCGTTGGGCCGGCGTGACTGGAGCCGACTACGTTGATGTGTGTGCCGGGCTGGACCCATTCGGATTTGAGGATGGGTTCGACAGCGGCAGTGAGAGTGCAGATGATGTCTGCCTGAGCGACGGCCTGCCGTACGGTGCTGGCGGCGATGATGGGCGTGTTGAGTTCCGGCTGCAGCTTTGCGGCGACAGCGCGGGCGCGCTCCGGAGAACGTCCCCACACAAGGATTGATTCGAAGACGCGGACTCTGCTGATGGCGCGCGCGTGAGTGATGGCCTGCTCGCCGGTGCCGAGGATGGCGAGGTACTTCGCATCAGTACGGGCGAGCGCGTCGGTAGCGACGGCGCTGGCCGCGGCGGTGCGGACGGCGGTGACTTCGCCGGCGTGGACGATCGAGACCAGCGTGCCGGCTTCCGGCTCGAAGAGGACGATGACGCCCTGATGCGACTGGCGGCCCTGGGCGGCGTTCTCCGGAAAGATGCTGAGCAGCTTTGCCCCGAATGGCTTATCGGCACTGAGCGCGCCGGGCATGATGCCGAAGAGACGGCCGCCGCCGAGCGGGATGATGGAGCGGAGAAGCTGCATGGTTTCGCCGGCGGAGAAGGCGATCATCGCGTCGCGCATGAGCGGGATGCAGATGTCGTAGGTGAGGCGGCGGGCTACTTCTTCGCGGTCGATGAAGCGCATGGGATTCGACTGGTGCTCGGATTCGGAGAGGGCGCCGAGGAAGGTCCAGTGTAGCCAAATGCCGATGCTGCGCCGACAACGATGCCGGGAAGGCCGTCTGGCCGAAACATGCTCGGACGCAGACCGGCCTTCATTGCGGGCTGAGATGGTTGTGTGAAGCGGTTTTGGTCAGTCCTGACGATGGGCCGCATCTGCCGCATCCGCCAATCGGTTCAGTTCGGCGAAGAACTGTTTTGACTGGCCGGCGAACAGGTTCATGTTGATGAAATAGGCGGCGGTTGCCCGCGCGCCGCCGAACTTGTCGGTGAGCGGACGGATAACGGCACAGTGGGGAAGCCGGGGATGGATGAACTGGGCCGGCACAGGGAAGATGAGGTTGGGCTGGAAGAGGTGACCTTTGGTTGTGAAGTCGGGAAAGGTGAGGCCCTGGAAGCTGACGGGAGCGACGGGAGGCTGCACACCGTTGCCGGCGAAGTCGACCCACTCCAGAAAATGCGCCACTTCATCGCCGCCGATGCCGAGAGTGATCTCAAGCACCTGCTCACTGGTCACCTTGCGCGAGAGGCTGGCATACAGGCTGGAGCCGCCCTGCTCGATGGAGCCGAAATGAAACGCCGCGGTATTCGCGATCACCTGGATGGCGGTCGCGTTGTTCATGTCAGCGTCGGTCCTGGGGATGGCGGTGCGGTTGTTGATGGTGATGGCCTGCGGAAACGTGGCACCGAAGTCCGGATTCGTCGTGCTGCGATAGCGGATATACCAACTGGTATCGACGTTGAGGTGCATCAGGTTGGTAAGTCGGCCAATGTTCTGCGCTCCGGTTGCACGGCTGCCCTGCTAGATTGCGGAAGGCGTCAAAGTTCACCGGCTCGGCGCCTTGAGATTCGAGGTAGGCGTTCAGAAAAGTGGCGTGGCTGACTTCATCGAGGGTGTTGCTGGTGATGTACTGCGATCCATCCCCATCCAGATTCTGCAATGCCTTCTGGTAAGGATTGGGAGTTCCGTTGCTGTTGCCTCCGAGCTCCGCATACTGTGTCCACAGATCAGCTTCGATCAGTTCCGCGGCAGCGAGGAAGCGCAGAATGGCTGCGTCTCCATCGGTGAATTCGTTATCTTCGCGGTCGTCCCCTTCTGCTGGTTGGGCGAGTGCAGATACTGCTCCGCCGAATAAGCCAGAGGTTACAAGTGCGCCACTTGCAAACACGCCGCCTTTTAGAAACGACCGGCGGGCCGTAGAACGTTGACCGAGTGCTGCTGATTTATCCGTGGAAACTCCTCCTGCATTGAGGCCAGGGATGGCCTGTGGGAGAAGCTAACCGGAGGACTACGCGATCGTTGTCATGGACGAGTCAAGCAATTGTCATATCTATCTTCGGCATTGCATAATTCATGCGCTGTTCATCGAACGAGGCGGAGGCGCTGACGCCTACGCGCGATAAAGTGCGGGCCACGCGATGCGTAGCGATGTCTCAGGGGCGGTGGGCTACTTCTTCGCGGTCGATCAAGCGCATTCTCAGTAGACGCGGAATCGCACCCAATAGGTTCCGTTGTCCCAATCGATGCGATTGCCGTTTTGTGAGATGGTGCCGTTGATGCCGGTTCCGTCCCAGTTCGTGGTGAGCTGACGTCCGCTGACGTTTCCGTTCGCGCTTTGCCCTGATTCATTCTGCAGTGTGAGATTGCCGTGTCTTTGAGTAATGGAGCAGGAACGTGAACGCTCGCCGTTGGCGTACCACGTGCCGGTGAGGTTCACACGGTGACGTCCGCCGCCATTGTCACACCGCGCCCAGTAAGTGCCGTTGGACCAGTTGATCTGGCTGCCATCGCGGCTAAGGGTTCCGGTGACGAATTGCCAGCCGGGAGCCTGGATCTGGTTGGCGCCCTGGAGATTGCCGGGCGAGGTATCGCCGATTTCATTCGTCAGGGTAAGAAAGACGCCGTTGCCGGAGATAGAGGCGTGCTTGCCGGGATCACCCTGGGCGCACCATGCGCCGAGAAAGCCGGCGCCCTGCTGGGGTCCATTCATTTGGAGAGCATGAAGCGCCGCGGGGGCACCACACACCGCGAAACAAGCACAAAGGGCAATGGTGCGGATGAGGCGACGAACGCTCACAAAACACCTCCACAATGATGCATGGAACAGGTGGAGGCCATTATGCCCCGCCGGATCAGTATCCGGCGGATTTATTTCTGTGCGGTTGCCGCTGCAATGGGCGTGCTTATGCGGTGGTCAGCTCGTGGGCCTTGCTTTCATCGTGATGGCCGGGGGCTCGGTCGCCTGTCACGTGGAGGCGGAGGAAATTGGTGGAGCCGGTAAGGGTACGGGTGCCGGCGACAATGCCTAATATCTCCTGGGACTTTACGTAACCGCCCGCGGTCAGGATATCTTCTGCCTCTTCGACCATGGATTCGGTGGTGGACATCTTGGCGCAGACGATGGGATGTACGCCCCACAGCAGGTTCATGCGGCGGATGACCTTGGGCACGCTGGAGAGCGCGAAGATGCGCGGCTTGGGACGCCACTTGGAGAGCTGGCGCGCAGTGGTGCCGGTTTCGGTGAAGACGGCGATGGCGCCGATGTCGAGGTCTTCGGCTGCGTGGGCCATGGACTCGCAGATGGTCTCCGAGATGGAGAGCCGCACATGCGCGGAGCGGCGGCGATAGTTGTCCGGCTCGGCGAACATGACGGCTTCGCTTTCGAGAACGATGCGATCCATCATCTTGACCGCTTCGACGGGATATTTGCCGGCGGCGGACTCGGCGGAGAGCATAACGGCATCGGTACCGTCGTAAACGGCGTTGGCGACGTCAGAGGCTTCGGCGCGGGTGGGGCGCGGATTCTCAATCATGGACTCGAGCATCTGCGTGGCGGTGATGACCGGCTTGCGGTACTCGCCGGCGCGGCGGATGACGTGCTTCTGCAGCGCGGGAACCTTTTCCGGCGGCACCTCAACACCCAGATCACCGCGCGCGACCATCACGCCGTCGGCGATTTCGAGGATGCCTTCCAGATGCTCGATGGCCTGCGGTTTTTCGAGCTTGGCGATGAGCCAGACGTCGCCACCGAGGACGCGGGCGCGATCGCGGGTGTAGCGAACGTCTTCCGCGGTGCGGACGAAGGAAACTGCGACGGCATCGACGTCGTTATCGATACAGAATTTGAGGTCGATCTCGTCCTTCTCGGTAAGCGAGGGCGTTTTGACGGCAATGCCGGGGAGGTTGATGCCTTTGTTCTCGCCGAGCATGCCGCCGTTGATGACGGTACACTCCACGTCGTCACCGCGGATGGCATTGACGCGCAGCTCGATGAGGCCGTCGGAGAGCAGTATGCGCGCTCCGGAGGTGAGGTTTTCGGCGAGCGTGGGGAAGGTGGTGCTGATCAGCGTGGAGGTGCCTGGGATATCGCGCGGCGTGATGGTGAGCGACTGCCCGGCAGTGAGTTGCACGGGCTTCTTATCCACGAGCTTGCCGGTGCGAATCTTGGGCCCCTGCAGATCGCCGAGGATGCAGAGCGGCTTATTCTCGTCTTTCGCTACCTCGCGGACCATGCGGATGAGGTCCAGCTTCTGCTCATGGGTGCCGTGCGAGAAGTTGAGCCGGGCGACGTCGAGGCCGGCGCGCACGAGCTGGCGGAAGGTGACCTCGTTGCTTGAAGCAGGGCCCAGGGTAGCGACGATCTTGGTACGACGATTGTCTACAGCAGCGAACGGCGATTCATCTCCAACAGGCAGCATCCGTTATGACTCCGGCCCCTTTGGATGTGTGGGGGCTGTTCTTTCCTCTTGCTAACAAGCTATTTTACTCGCAGCCGCGGGGTTGCCGATTTCTGTCTATGGGAGCGTGAGTTCCGATGGATTTGAGGGAACGCTCTCAGCCTGGGCGATGCGGTCGGCTTCGACCTGCGCGTTGAATTCCGCCCCAAGGAAGACAGCGATCGCCGTGATGTAGAGCCACACCAGGGTGGCGACGGCGGTACCAAGCGAGCCGTAGATGATGGTGTAATCCGCAAAACGCGTGACGTACCAGCCGAAGACCAGGGTCGTGACGAACCAGACGACGGCGGACATGACCGCGCCGGGCAGGACGTCTCGCCAGCTCTGTCGGCGAGGCGTGCCGAAACGATAGATGACGGCGAGCACGACGGCCGTGCAGAGAATGGCGATCGACCAGCGGGACATGCGCCATAGGAAGAGCACATAGGGTTTGAACCCGTGAGCGGTGATGTCTACTACCCACTCCTCTATCTGGTGGCCGAAGGCGACCAGCACAGTGGAGAGCGCCATGGGCACGAGACAACTGGGGATCAGCACAAGTGCGGTGACGCGTTCGCGGGTGGGGTTCCACTCGGTGCGGACATCATCGAAGACGGGAGCGGCGAAGGCGCGGCGGAAGCCCTGCATGAACGAGGTCATGAGTCCCATGCAGCCGAAGAGGGTCACCAGCAGGGCGGAGCTGACGGCCTGCAGCGAGCGCACGTGCCTGCTGTTGAAGTAGTCCTGGATGGCGTCTACGGCGTTGCCAGGCAGGAAGTCGGCGAGCGCGGAACGGATTTCTCCCATGAGCGTGTCGCCCTGCGGGACCAGGGCCACGACCGTGGTGACGACGAGCAGCGCCGGAAACAGGCCGAGGATGGCCGAGTATGCTGCCGCCCGCGCGAGCGTCAGCACATCATGAGAGAGCGCGTGCAGCGTGGCGCGCCGCAACTGCTGGAGTGGACGCAGCATTCCTAACGTAAGCGTAATGCCATAGTCGAGTGGGAGAAAGCACTTTACTGCGCAAGTGGGGTAGTGCGGAAGATGCGGGCTGCGGCCTGCAAAGAAGGTTCCACAGAGCATCCAACTGCCACATGCGGCCAGGGCGTGGCGCTACGGCCAAGTCGTGACGGTGGGTTACGGGCGGGTCGCAATCCAACGGGCGCGAGGGCATACGCACTGTTAGGATTACGGTGGCTGCGCCACCAGAGGAGACTGACTGTTGAACCATCTGCTTCGCCGTTTCGCCGCCTCAGCCAGTGTTGCGCTTGTCCTATGCTCCAGTGCTTCCTTTGCGGGCCTGACACGCAAACATAAGACCGCTCCTGCTCCCCCGCCGCCTCCGACGCTGCATGCAAGCGCGCAGCTCGCCGATAAGAAGCTGAACGCGCGCGTGGATACGCTGCTGGGGCAGATGACGCTGGACGAAAAGATCGGGCAATTGACGCAGTACACCGGCGGAAGCACCATTACCGGGCCGACCGGCGAGAAGCTCGACTTCGACGCGATGCTGGCGAAGGGGCAGATCGGGTCCCTCTTCAACATTGTCGGTGCCAAGGAAACCAATCACTACCAGCACATTGCGGTGGAGCAGTCGCGGTTGCATATTCCGCTGCTGTTCGGGCTGGACGTGATCCATGGCCACCGGACGACGTTCCCGGTGCCGCTGGCGATGGCGGCGAGCTTCGATCCGGACATTGTGCAACAGGCTTCGCGCCTGGCGGCCACGGAAGCGCGGCAGGATGGCGTGAACTGGGTATTTTCGCCGATGGTAGACATTTCGCGCGATGCACGGTGGGGACGCATCGTCGAGAGCGCAGGTGAAGATCCGTACCTGGGCAGCGCGATCGCGCGCGCGTATATCCGGGGATATCAGCAGGGCGATCTGTCGAAGCCGGATTCGGTAGCGGCTTCAGTGAAGCACTTTGCGGCATATGGGGCTGCGGAGGCGGGACGCGACTACAACACGACCGACATGTCGGAAATACGGCTGCGGCAGGTGTATCTGCCGCCGTACCAGGCTGCGGTGGATGAGGGCGCGGCGACGGTGATGTCGGCCTTCAATGCACTGAATGGCGTTCCGACGAGCGCGAACCCCTTTACGCTGACGACGATCCTGCGCCACGAGTGGGGCTTCGATGGGCTGGTGGTGAGCGACTACGGGGCGATCGGCGAGTTGATGAAGCACGGCATCGCCGGCGATGGCGCGACGGCTGCGGAGAAGGCGCTGACGGCCGGCGTGGATATGGATATGGAGAGCAACCTGTACCACTCGCGCCTGGCAGGGCTGGTGGCGAGCGGCAAGGTGCCGATGCCGGTGCTGGACGAGGCGGTGCGGCGCGTGCTGCGGGTGAAGATGGCGATGGGACTCTTCGAGCATCCGTACACGGATGAGAATCTGCCGGCCTATGAGCCGACGCCGGAGAAGCGCGAGCTAGCGAAGAAAGCAGCGGAAGAGAGTTTTGTGCTGCTGAAGAACGAGGGAGTGCCGGGCGTGGGCAGATTGCTGCCGCTGGCGAGCGATCTGAAATCGGTGGCGCTGATTGGACCGCTGGCGGACGATGCCGAGGACATGTTGGGATCGTGGGGTGCACAGGGCGATCCGCACAATGCGCGCACGCTGCGCGATGCGTTGACCGAGAAGCTGGGGAAGAAGCTGACCTATGTGAAGGGCACTGAGATTCTGAGCACGGACACGAGCGGATTCGCACCGGCGGTGGCGGCGGCGAAGAATGCGGATCTCGTGATCGTCGCGCTGGGCGAGGCGGGCAGCACGATGACGGGCGAGGCGTCGAGCCGCACACATCTGTCACTGCCGGGCAACCAGGAGCAGTTGCTGGAGCAAGTGGTAGCCGCTGGCAAGCCGGTGGTGCTGGTGCTGTTCGATGGGCGACCGACTGCGATTCCGTGGGCAGCGGCGCATGTACCGGCGATTGTCGAAGCATGGTTCCCGGGATTAGAAGCGGGGCCGGCGCTGGTGTCGGTACTGACGGGTGAAATGAGCCCATCGGGCAAGCTGCCGGTGGAATTTCCCTATAGCGTTGGGCAGGAGCCGCTGTATCTGGCGCAACTGCCGACGGGACGCCCGGCGGGCGATGCCGACCTGACACATCCGCCGACGTCGGCCGCAGATAAATACCTGTCGCGCTACATCGACTCGCCGAACGCGCCGGTGTTTCCCTTTGGCTGGGGACTTTCGTATGCGCAGTTCACTTACACAAACGTGAAGATCGAACACACCGGCGGTAGCAGCAAGGACGTCGGCGAGATCACGGTGGGCGTCGATGTGAAGAACATCTCGAACGTGCCGGGCGCCGAGGTGGCGCAGCTTTACCTGCACAACACGGTGGCGAGCGTGTCGCAACCGGTACGAGAGCTGAAGGGCTTCCATCGCATCCTGCTGCAGCCGGGACAGACGCAGCACGTCGAGTTCAAGCTGCACTTCGACGATCTGGCGTTCTACAACGCCGAGGTGAAGCGCGTGGTTGAGCCGGGAACGTTTGATGTGTTCGTGGGTGGAAGCTCGCTGGCGGACAAGGCGGGGAGCTTTACGGTGCTGGAGTAAAGACAAGGGGGCAGGTCAGGCTACAAGCGGAAGAGTCTATCGACCGTTGCGCTGTTCTGATCCCTGAACCGTAACTCCTGATCTCTTTGCTTACCTTCCACGCGCGCCGCTATGCGGCGGCTTCCAATCGTTCAGGAACTTCGTCAGGTCGCTGGATTGGAGATGGCGCATGCTTTCGAATTCGCCATGCGTCTGCGCGAGGAGCACCTTGCCATCGGGTGACAAGATCACCAAGGCGGGCACGCCGCGCTCCAGCGGGATGCCGTAGTGGGCGGCGATGTCCTGATTGGCGTCGTAGCGGCCGATATTGATGTCCACCAGCTCATAGTTTGCGTTGAGCAGCGGCAGGTTGTTCTGATCATGGAAGTAGATGTTGAGGACCTTGCAGTCGCCGCACCAGTTCCCGCCAAAATCAAGAATGACTCGTTTGTGCGCTGCGCGGGCTTCGGAGAGCGCAGCCTGGATCTGTGATTTCGCGACAGAGGGGTCGGGGTAGATGTCCTGAAACTGCGCGAGCGCGGCCTGCGAGAGGAGCGGGAGAGCCACACACAGTACAGCCGCCCTCTTGATTGTCTGGATGATTCGGTTGAGCCACTGATTTTGCTGCATGCCTGCCTCCTTCCTTTCACGATTCCTCATGCCGGTAAGGGTGTTTCTATGATGCAGGATATCTGGATTGGTTACGAAAAGCGGCGCAGCTTTGTCTTTTTTATGGGAATGGACTAGCGGGACAGTTTGCAGACTGAGGCGGCGGTGTTGTGAAACGGGCAGTCCAGGCCAGTGGCTTGTGCGGGCTGCACGACGACCCAGGTGACCGGGCTGCGCGCGGTGAGCGCGAGGAAATCGGGCGCGGTGTAGTGCTCCCATCCACGGGTGAGTTGCTGCTCGCGCTCCCATTCGGGAGCCATCTGAGGAAAGACCGAGGCAACGCCCGAGTCCTTTACCCAATCGGCAAGCATGCTGCGCTGAGCGATCGCGCGAAAACCATGATCGTCCTCGCCAGGGGTCAGCAGATATCGGGGAGGCAACGCGAAGACGGCATCCTGAGGCGTGTTGTGGCGCGCCCACTCGAATGCCTGCAGCCAGGGATTGGCGACGGCGCGGCCGGGAAGCTCCAGATGATGGCTGGCGGGATAGAGACTGCGATCGACACCATACATGGTGGCGCTGATGGGCAGGAAGAGCAGCAGCCAGCGCCAGACCTTGTCGCGCAGCAAATACTCGCCTAGCAAGCCGCCGAGCAGCAGGAACATGACGATGTAGATGAGCTGGAAGGAGCGCATGGGCTGCAGGCGCACGAAGTCATCGAAATACGTGCTGGAGCTGAAGAGAAGGAACGCCACGATGGAGATGCCGCCCAGCACCAGCAGCGCACGGCAGAGGCGCGCGGCCACAGGCGTGATGACTGATGAGCGGATACGCGAGATGGCATAAAGGATCGCGAGCGGCAGCAGAGCGCCAGCCCACTCGTACCATGTCCATGCCCAGGCAAAGAAGAAGGTGCGTGAGTAGAGCGTCTGACGATAGGGCTCCTGCGCGGGCCCGAGATGAAAGCCGGCGGGTAGCCGCACGAAAAGACCTATAGAGCCGGCGAGCGCCTCTTCCGCAGGTACGCGGGCTGGCGCGAATCGCGGCAGAGAGAGGAGCACCACCAGCGCAATGCCGTAAGCCGCCATCTGCGGATGCAGCAACGCGGTGACGGCGAGTAGAACTGCAGCAGTTGCCGGACGCGCCGCGAGGATGGCTGCCAGAGCAAAGACCGTGAGCGGCGTGGAGAGCGAGCGCGCCGTGAGATACGGGTCCATGATGGGCAGCGCCGAGCCGGCAACAGGAATCGTGAGAACGGATGCAAGCGTGACCGTTGCCGCCCATTGCGCGCCGGCTCCGGGTGAAGCAGAGGGTCGCGAGCCAGTGCCCTGCCAGCAGCAGCAGATAGATGCCGAGAACGTGAAAGGCCAGCACTGCCCATGACAGGGGCACATGCAGCCAGCGCACCGCGGCGCCCACGACGTCCGAGAAGATGGAGACCCGGCTGTGGGAGAGGAAGAAATCCGCACCGTAGGGGAAGAGCGACGGGTGAGCGAAGCGCTCGACGGCGGGAAGGTAGATGGCTGCGTCGTCCACGCCGTAGTGATAGCCCTGCACGGCAATGGCGAGGAGCGAGAGCAGAAGCAGAACGAATGCGCGCGAGACCGGCCGCTTGAATCTCACGCGGAGGATCTCTCCCCGGGGTTGGTTCGTGCTTCGCACTTGGTTCTGCTCACAAGCAACTCCTCTGTGGGCAAAGCCCGGTAAGTCATAAATATTCTGGGAACTGATAATAGACGCGAATATTCCCCTAAAGTCTACCCGGCAGAAAGTGTTGCAAAAGAAAAGGTGGGGCATTCGAGCCCCACCCCTGTTGAGATGCCAGCAATGTGCTGGGAGCAGGATGCCTTATTCAGCAGCCAGCTCCTCGGCCTCGCCTTCCTGCCGCATGAGCTCGAGCTCGCGCTCTTCCGCTTCCTGGGCAGCCGAAACCTCTTCCTGCACCTTCTGGGCCGCTTCCTCCAGCTCGGGTGAGAGCTGGATGTTGCGGTAGTACTCCATGCCGGTGCCGGCGGGAATGAGACGGCCGACGATGACGTTCTCCTTGAGGCCGCGCAGACCATCGACAGCGCCGTTGATGGACGCCTCGGTGAGCACGCGGGTGGTCTCCTGGAAGGAGGCCGCGGAGATGAAGGAGTCGGTGGAGAGCGACGCCTTGGTGATGCCGAGCAGCAGCGGTCGGCCCACGGCGGGACGGCCACCTTCGGCGATGATGCGCTCGTTCTCCAGGCGGAAGCGGAACCGGTCGACCTGCTGTTCGAGCAGGAAGTTGGTGTCGCCTACGTCCTCGATTTTCACCCAGCGCAGCATCTGCCGCACGATGGTCTCGATGTGCTTGTCCGAGATGGCCACGCCCTGCAGGCGGTAGACCTCCTGGATTTCGTTCACCAGGTAAGCCTGCAGCTCCTTCTCACCGAGCACCGCGAGGATGTCATGCGGGTTGAGCGGACCGTCCATGAGCGGCTCGCCGGCGCGCAGACGCTCGCCTTCCTGCACGTTGACGTGAACGCCGCGAGGCACTGAGTATTCCTTCTCCTCGCCGTTCTCTGCCGTGACGTAGATCTTGCGCTGACCCTTCATGACCTCGCCGAAGCGAACGACACCATCGATTTCGCTGATGATGGCCGTCTCGCGCGGCTTGCGTGCTTCGAAGAGCTCGACCACGCGCGGCAGACCGCCCGTGATGTCCTTGGTGCGGGTGGTCTCGCGCGGGATCTTGGCCAGGATGTCGCCCGGGAAGACCTCGTCGCCGTCCTGCATCATGAGGTGAGCGCGGCTGGGCATCAGATAACGCTTGTTGCCCTTGGCGCCCTTGATGAGGATGGCCGGCTGACGCTTTTCATCCGGAGCGTCAGAGACGACCAGACGTGACAGGCCGGTGACCTCATCGACCTCTTCGTTGAGCGTGATGCCTTCCTGCAGGTCCTTGAACTGGACCGTGCCGCCGATCTCGGTGAGGATGGCGAAGGTGTACGGATCCCACTCCGCCAGCGACTGGCCGAGCGTGACGTGCGCACCCTCTTCCACCTTCAGCTTCGCACCGTAGACGATCTGGTAGCGCTCCTTCTCGCGGCCACGCTCGTCGACGATGGCAACGGCGCCCGAGCGGTTCATGGCAACCAGATCGCCGGCCTTGGAGCGGACGGAGGTGAGATTGATGAAGCGCACGATGCCGGCATTCTTCGCGTCGAGGTGCGACTGCTCCGAGACGCGCGATGCGGTACCGCCGATGTGGAAGGTACGCATGGTGAGCTGCGTGCCGGGCTCGCCGATGGACTGCGCGGCGATGACACCGACCGCCTCGCCCAGCTCGACCGTGCGGCCAGAGGCCAGGTTACGGCCGTAGCAGCGAATGCAGACGCCACGCTTGGACTCGCAGGTGAGCACCGAGCGAATCTTGACGCGCTCGATACCGGCGGCCTGGATCGCGGATGCCAGATCTTCGTCGATTTCCTGATTGATTTCGACGATGACCTTGCCCTCGTAGTCCTTGATCTTCTCGAGCGATACGCGGCCAATGATGCGGTCGCGCAACGGCTCGATAATCTCGCCCGACTCGACGATGGGCATCACGTAAATGCCTTCCGCCGTGCCGCAGTCCTGCTCGCTGACGATGACATCCTGCGCCACGTCGACCAGGCGGCGGGTCAGGTAGCCGGAGTCCGCCGTCTTGAGCGCCGTGTCGGCCAGTCCCTTGCGGGCGCCGTGGGTCGAGATGAAGTACTCGAGCACGGTGAGGCCTTCGCGGAAGTTCGCCTTGATGGGCGTCTCGATGATTTCGCCCGAGGGCTTGGCCATGAGACCGCGCATACCGGAGAGCTGGCGGATCTGCTGCTTCGAACCGCGGGCGCCGGAATCGGCCATGATGTAGATCGGGTTCATGGTGCCCGCCTTGTCGGCGGACTTCATGTTGTCGAACATCTCATCTGCAACCTTTTCAGTTACAGACGACCAGATCTGAATGACCTTGTTGTTGCGCTCGCCGTTGGTGATGGCGCCGTCCAGATACTGCTGCTGCACGGCGACTGCCTGCTTTTCAGCGTCACGGACCGTCGGGCCTTTGGACTCGGGAATGACCATGTCATCGAGGCCGACCGAGAGACCGGAGCGGGTCGCGTACTGGAAGCCCAGCTCCTTGACGCGGTCGAGCATCTTGACCGTGACTTCGAGGCCGAGGTTCAGGTAGCAATAGTTGACGAGCTGGCCGATGCCCTTCTTCTTGAGCAGGCCGTTGACGTAGGGCATGCCCTCGGGAAGCGCATCGTTCAGGATGGCGCGGCCGACCGTGGTCGAGATGAACTGCTTGTCATACTCGATCGGCTCGGTGTGCGTGAGGTCCTGATCATCGTAGGCCGTGGTCATATCGAGCACCGGGCCGGTGTAGCGCAGACGAATCGGCGTCAGCGTCTCGACTTCCTTCGCTTCGAGCGCCATCAGCACTTCTTCGATGTTGGCGAAGGCGCGGCCCTCACCCCTTCCACCCTTCTTGGCCTTGGTCAGGTAGTAGAGACCGAGCACCATGTCCTGCGTGGGGACGGTGATCGGCTGACCGGAGGCCGGCGACAGGATGTTGTGCGAGGCGAGCATGAGCACGCTCGCTTCCACCTGCGCCTCAGGCGACAGCGGGATGTGGACGGCCATCTGGTCGCCATCGAAATCGGCGTTGAAGGCGGTGCAGACCAGCGGATGAATCTTGATGGCCTTGCCTTCGACGAGGACGGGTTCGAATGCCTGGATGCCCAGACGGTGCAGGGTTGGGGCGCGGTTCAGCAGCACCGGGTGGTCCTTGATGACTTCTTCAAGGATGTCCCACACGATGGGCTTCTGCAGCTCCACCATTTCCTTAGCCTGCTTGATGGTGTCGCACTGCCCGGTCTGCTCGAGCCGGTGATAGATGAAGGGCTTGAAGAGCTCGAGCGCCATCTTCTTCGGCAGGCCGCACTGGTGCAGCTTGAGCTCCGGACCGACGACGATCACCGAGCGGCCGGAGTAGTCCACGCGCTTGCCGAGCAGGTTCTGGCGGAAGCGGCCCTGCTTGCCCTTGAGCGTATCCGAGAGCGACTTGAGCGGGCGGTTGTTTGCGCCGCGCAGCACACGGCCGCGGCGGCCGTTGTCGAACAGCGCGTCAACAGCTTCCTGCAGCATGCGCTTTTCGTTACGCACGATCACCTCAGGCGCATGGAGGTCCATGAGCTTCTTGAGGCGGTTGTTGCGGTTGATCACGCGACGATAGAGATCGTTGAGATCGGAGGTGGCGAAGCGACCGCCGTCCAGCGGCACGAGCGGACGCAGCTCCGGCGGGATCACCGGGATCACGTCGAGGATCATCCATTGCGGCTTGTTGCCAGACTTGCGGAAGGCCTCGACAACCTTGAGACGCTTCGCGTACTTGAGGCGCTTCTGCAGCGAGGTCTCGACCTTCATGCGCTCGCGCAGCTCGATCGAAATCTCATCGACGTTGACGCGCTTGAGCAGCTCCTTGATCGCTTCAGCGCCCATCATGCCCTTGAAGCCGGAGGGGCGGTACTGCTGATCGAGCTCGCGGAACTGGTTCTCGTCCTTGATGATGTCGCGCTCCTTGACGGGCGCGTCACCGGGATCGACGACGACGTAGGACTCGAAGTAGAGCACGCTTTCGAGATCGCGGAGCGAGATGTCGAGCAGGTGGCCGATACGCGAGGGCAGTCCCTTGAAGAACCACACGTGCGAGCAGGGCGAGGCGAGCTCGATGTGGCCCAGGCGCTCACGCCGGACTTTGGTGACGGTGACTTCAACACCGCACTTATCGCAGATGACGCCGCGATGCTTCATCCGCTTGTATTTGCCGCACAGACACTCCCAGTCCGTGACCGGGCCGAAGATGCGGGCGCAGAAAAGCCCGTCGCGCTCCGGTTTGAAGGTGCGGTAGTTGATGGTTTCCGGTTTGGTGACCTCGCCATGCGACCAGGAGCGGATCTTTTCCGGGCTGGCGAGCGAGATGCGGATCGCGTCAAAATCGGTGATCGGGCTGGTCAACTCAAATGGGCTGGAACGGTACAAGACGTCCTCCAGTGCAGCTTTTAGCTATGAGCCTTTTGCTCCCGGCTATTGCTGCGGTTACTTCCTTTTGTCGCGGCAGCGCATTGTCCCGCGCTGCAAAATCTCAAATCGCTTCCTGCTGCCGGCTCCTCGCAACCGAGGCGGTGAGCCGGCAGCCAGAAGCTGTGTTAATCGGCCGCCGCCAACTGCGGCACCGGCTCGTGCTTCTTCTTCCCGTCGCCGACCTTGACCAGCTCGACATCGAGGCAGAGCGCCTGCAGCTCGCGGATGAGCACGTTGAACGACTCCGGCACGCCGGGTTCGATCGCTGCCTCGCCTTTGACGATGGCCTCGTAGATCTTGGTGCGGCCATAGACGTCGTCGGACTTGGCGGTGAGCAGCTCCTGCAGGATGTAGGCTGCGCCGTAAGCTTCGAGGGCCCAGACTTCCATCTCGCCGAAGCGCTGTCCGCCGAACTGCGCCTTGCCGCCCAGCGGCTGCTGGGTGATGAGCGAGTACGGTCCGATCGAGCGGGCGTGGATCTTGTCATCGACCAGGTGCGAGAGCTTGAGCATGTAGATATATCCAACCGTTGCCGGCTGCTCAAACTCGTCGCCCGTCATGCCGTCGAAGAGCGGGGTCTTGCCGGAGCTGGGCAGCTCAGCTGCTGCCAGCAGAGCCTTGATCTCCGTCTCACGCGCGCCGTCGAAGACCGCGGTACCGAACCAGATGCCTTTCTCCATGCCAGCGGCGACGCGCAGGAGCTGCGTGTCGTCGAGGTCGAGCAGGAGCTTCTGGGTGGCCGTGTTGGCGAAGCGCTCCTTCACCAGAGCGCGAACTTCATTCGCGTCCTGATTCTGCTTCACCAGCGCAGCGACCCGCGCTCCGAGCTTGTGCGCCGCCCAGCCCAGATGCGTTTCCAGCACCTGGCCCACGTTCATACGGGAGGGCACACCGAGCGGGTTGAGCACGATCTCGACCGGCTGGCCGTCGGGTAGATACGGCATATCTTCCTCGGGAAGAATGCGCGCGATCACGCCCTTGTTGCCGTGGCGGCCGGCCATCTTGTCGCCGACCGACAGCTTGCGCTTCATGGCGACGTAGATCTTGACCAGCTTGATGACGCCCGGAGCCAGCTCATCGCCCTTCTGCAGCTTGCCGATCTTGTCGTTGGTGATCTTGCGCAGCACATCGATCTGACGTGAGGTCATCTCCTCAATCTCGTCGATCTGCTCATTCACCCGCGGGTCCTTGTCGGCGAAGCGAATACGCTTCAGGTTGCGCGTCGAAATCAGCTCGATCGCTTCGCGATCGATGATGGCTCCCTTGACGACGAGGCGCTTGTTGGTGCGCTCGTCATGCAGGTCAGCCAGCACTTCCTTGCCGCCGAGGATCGCCTCAAGACGTTTCAGGCGCTCGTCGGTCAGAATGCGGATCTCGTCGGCCAGGTTCTTTTCAAGCTTATCAATCTGCTCGGCCTCGATCTGCTTGGCGCGCTCGTCCTTCTCCTGTCCCTTGCGGGAGAAGATGCGGACGTCGACCACTGTGCCTTCGATGCCCGGAGGGCAGGTGAGCGAAGCGTCGCGGACATCGCCGGCCTTTTCGCCGAAGATCGCGCGCAGCAGCTTCTCTTCCGGGGTCAACTGGGTCTCGCCCTTGGGCGTGACTTTGCCGACGAGGATGTCGTTGTGCTTGATCTTGGCGCCGATGCGGATGATGCCGCTCTCGTCGAGATCGCGCAGCGCGGATTCCGAGACGTTGGGAATATCGCGGGTGATTTCCTCAGGTCCCAGCTTGGTGTCGCGCGCCTCAATCTCGAACTCCTCGATGTGGATCGAGGTGTAGTAGTCCTCGCGGACCAGCTTTTCCGAGATCAGGATCGCGTCCTCAAAGTTGTATCCGCGCCAGGGCATGAAGGCGACCAGCACGTTGCGGCCGAGCGCGAGCTCGCCCTGCTCCGTGCACGGACCGTCTGCGATCACCTGCCCCTTCAGCACGCGATCGCCGTGGCGCACGATCGGCTTCTGGTTGATGCAGGTGTTCTGGTTCGAGCGCTTGAACTTCGTGAGCTGATAGATGTCCGAGCCGACCTCACGCGACATCTGCGTGGGGTGATGCTCGCCTTCGACGCGCACGATGATGCGCTCGGAGTCGACCGAATCGACCACGCCGTTGCGCTTGGCCAGGATCACGGCGCCGGAGTCGCGCGCAGTGACGCCTTCCATGCCGGTGCCGACCAACGGCGCCTCGGCAACGAGGAGAGGAACGGACTGCCGCTGCATGTTCGCGCCCATCAGCGCGCGGTTTGCGTCGTCATGCTCAAGGAACGGGACGAGCGAAGCGGCGACCGAGACAAGCTGCTTGGGGCTGACGTCGACGTAGTCCACTTCATCGCGGTTGACCAGGACGAAGTTGCCCTGGCGACGGGCGTTGACCAGGTCCCCGACGATGCGGCCTTCCGCGTCGAGCTCAACGTTCGCCTGCGCGATGGTGTGGCGGTCTTCCTCCCAGGCGGAGAGATAGAAGGAGAACGGATCGAAGTCGATGCCGCGCTTGCCATCCTTCTTCAGCTTGCTGTTCAGCTTGATCGCTTCAGCCTTCTCGATGGTGTCGCCGACACGCATTCCGCTTTCGCCGGCATTGACCACCTGAACGAAATCGAGCAACTGGCCGTCGCGGACGCGGCGGTAGGGCGACTCGATGAAGCCGTACTCGTTGATACGTGCAAAGCACGACAGCGAGCTGATGAGGCCGATGTTTGGACCTTCCGGCGTCTCGATGGGGCAGATGCGGCCGTAGTGCGTCGGGTGGACATCGCGGACTTCGAAGCCGGCACGCTCACGGGAGAGACCGCCGGGCCCAAGCGCCGAGAGACGCCGCTTGTGCGTGATCTCGGAGAGCGGGTTGGTCTGATCCATGAACTGCGAGAGCTGCGAGGAGCCGAAGAACTCGCGGATGGCGGCCATGACAGGTTTCGCGTTGATCAGGTCGTGCGGCATGGCCGTCGACATTTCCTGATACACGCTCATCTTTTCCTTGATGGCGCGCTCCATGCGGACCAGGCCGATGCGGAACTGGTTCTCCATCAGCTCGCCGACCGCGCGCACTCGGCGGTTGCCGAGGTGATCGATGTCATCGACCAGGCCGATGTTCTTGCGCAGCTTCAGCAGGTAAGTGATGGTGGCGTAGAAGTCCTCCGGGCTCAGGGTGCGGCGATCGAGCGGCGTTGCATCCTGATTATCGTAGAGCTTGATGTTGAACTTCAGACGGCCCACGCGGGAGAAGTCGTACTTGCGCGGATCGAAGAACATGCCTTCAAAGAGCGCAGTGGCGGTGTCGAGCGTTGGCGGATCGCCCGGGCGCAGCTTGCGGTAGATCTCGATGAGCGCTTCCTCGGGCTTGCGCACCGAGTCACGACGCAGCGTGTTGGTAATGATGTTGCCGACGTCATCGCGCTCGGGGAAGAAGACCTCCACATGCGTGACACCCGACTCCATGATCTTGTGCAGCTTGTCGGCGGTGAGCTCGTGGTTGGCTTCAAGCAGAATCTCGCCGGTCGTGGTATCGACCACGTCGGCTGCAGTCATTGCGCCGTCCAACTCGGCGGTCTCGACTTCTACCCGCTTGGTCTTGGCAGCGCGGAGCGCCTTGAGGATCGACGCGGTGATCTTGCGGCCGGAGTGGGCAATCTCGTCCGAACCGTGAAGCACGGCGTGCGCCGGCTTCGCGCCGAGCAGGTGCGTAGCCTTTGACGTGTCTTCGTTCAGCGTCCAGTAGAGCTTGCCACCTTCGAGCTGGATGGTGTCGACGGTGTAGAAGGTCTTGAGAATCTCCTCGTCCGAGCGTAGCCCGAGCGCGCGCAGGAAGATGGTGCCGAGGAACTTGCGCTTGCGGTCGATGCGGACATAGAGCGTGTTCTTCTGGTCGTATTCGAACTCCACCCACGAGCCACGATAGGGGATGATCTTGCCGAGGAAGTAGGTGCGCGCATTCGCCGTCTCGAAGAAGACGCCGGGCGAGCGATGGAGCTGCGACACGATGACGCGCTCCGTGCCGTTGACGATGAAGGTGCCGTTCTGGGTCATCAGCGGAATGTCGCCGAAGAAGACCTCCTGCTCCTTGATATCGCGCACGGTCTTGGCGCCGGTCTCCGCATCCTTGTCGTAGATGGTGAGACGCACGGTGACCTTGAGCGGGGCCGAGTAGGTCATGCCGCGCTCTTCGCACTCCGCCTGGTCATACTTGAGCTGCAGGCCAACGGGATCGCCGCACTTGTTGCAGAAGTCCGGAGTGTTCTTGTTGTAGGTGCCGCAGTGATGGCAGAGCACATCGCCGGGATGGAACGGATCGGTGATCACCATGGAGCCGCAATTGACGCAGGCAGTGCGCAGGTGATGCAGACCCTTGAGGTGTCCGCACTTGCACTCCCAGTTGCCGATGGAAAAATCGACAAAGTCGAGCTGTGAGATATTGCGGAAATCCGTAATGGGGAAGACCGAGGTGAATACGGACTGCAGACCGTTGTCCTCGCGCTCGGAGGGCAACTTATCCATCTGCAGGAAGCGCTCATAGCTGCGGCGCTGCACTTCAATCAGATTCGGAATCTGGATGGAGGTTGGGATTTTGGAAAAGTCGAGTCGGCTGCGAAGGGCGCGGGTTTCTGTGGACATGCATTACTCCTCAAAGGGCTCGCTAGCGGAGAGGCGCAACGAAATCGCTGCCCGAGCCTGGCGGCGGTTCGCTCAATTGGGCTGTGTGCGCGCTCACTTCGGCTCCCGGTCGCCTCTTTCGCCGGCCGCCTGAAAACGCACAATGTCGATACAGCGTGGGCAACATTCCAAGACGCGTGAACGTCAGACGGAACATGCCGGTTTCCCTGAAGCAGGCGGGGAGCCGTCAGGGTTTGGAACGATCAGGCGGGATCTCCCTGGCCAGGAACACGCGAAAGATAGGGTCGAACATCTGCTGACAACGCCAAAAGCCCGTGAAGACAGGATGTCTCACGAGCGCCACAACCTATTTTGTGCACTTGGCAGAAGCAGAATGTCCTTTACGTTGCGCCGACCCAACCCACCCGCGTGTAAGCAGCCCTGCTGAAACAACCATGTCGCCACTGCACTCCCGCCGCCAGGATGCAGTTGCGCCGGCCACCAGGACCGGAAAAGTCTTTGGCTCAACTCCAGTCCGTGCAGAAGTACGGAACGAAAGCAAAGCGGAACGCACAATCCAGATTGTAGCGCGTCCCGCTATGGCACGCAAGTTGCAAGCGAGCTGGAGCCGAAATTACTTGATCTCGATGCCGGCGACGCCATCGAACTTCTTCTTGATGGTCTCCGCCTCTTCCTTCGAGATGTTCTCCTTCAACGGCTTGGGAGCGCCATCGACCAGGTCCTTGGCTTCCTTCAGGCCGAGCGAGGTGACCTCGCGTACCGCCTTGATGGTGTTGATCTTATTCGCGCCGGCATCCTTCAGGATGACGGTGAACTCGGTCTTTTCCTCAACCGGAGCCGCCGCTGCCGCACCGCCACCAGCCACCATGACCGGGGCCGCTGCTGCTGCCGAGACGCCGAGGCGCTCCTCAAGCTTCTTGACCAGGGCCGCTGCGTCCAGCAGGCTCAGCCCGACAATCTGATCTTCCAACTGCTGCAAGTCTGCCATTCTCTGTCTCCACTCGCCAAACTCTAATTGGCTTTGAAATATGTTGCTCACGTGCCGCCCTCAGTGCTCCGAGAGCCGCCTGCCGCCCCTGCCGTCCGCGGTTTCCGTTGTGCCCAGACGTAGCACCCCGCGACCTGCCGGTTCGAAACTCTTTGCCGGCCATTGGCCGGTAAACTCAATCCCGTTCCCGGCGTCCGTCTGCCGGGGAAAAAACTTAGCCCTCGACCGGTGCTTCGGTGGATGCCGACTGCGCCTGCGATGCCTCGCCCGTCTCGGGCTGCGCCGGATCGGCTTGCGGCGCGCCGGTGACGTCCGGCGCCGCGCCTTCTGCGATCGCCGAAGGCTCTGCTGCTGCAGCCGCCGGGGTTTCGGCAACCGGAGCTGCTGGTTCAGCCTGGGCTTCTGCTACCGGAGCTGATGCTGCCGGAGCGGCTGCACCGGCGAACTTATTCTGCTCGACGGCCTGGTTGACCACCACGGCGAGATCGCGGCCGGTGGCCGCAATGACTGTGGCCAGGCGCTGCGCCGGAGCATTGATGAGGAAGAGCAGCTTCGAGAAGAGCTCGTTGCGGCCCGGCATGCTGGCGAGCTGCTTGATCTCCTCGATATTGATGACACGGCCATCGACAATGCCCAGCTTAAAGGTGAACTCGGCGTTCTCGCCGACCCAGGTCGAAATGGCCTTGGTCAGCGCCACGGGGTCGCCCGAGGTATAGGCGACGGAAGAAACGCCCTTGAGTCCCTGAAGCGCCGCTTCGACCTTGGTCCCCTTGGCCGCACGTGCCGCCAGCTTGTTCTTGAGCACGCGGTACTTGCCGCCCGCCTCGCGAATCGTCTTGCGCAGGGCGTAATCCTGCGACACCGTCAGCTTGGCAAAGGTGCCGATAATCGCGCTGGTCGAGCTTTCCAGCTCGGTTGCCAGCTCGGTGACCTTTTCTGCCTTCTTCTGTCTCGTCAATGCCATAAAAAGCCTCTAGCTCTCTAGCTTCTAGCTCTCTAGCTTCGGTTCGTGCGGGCGAATCACGTCCGCGCTCGATCGCGGTAGAAGCTAGAAGCTAGAAGCCAGTGGCTGCAGTTTGCTGTTCCTACTTCGCTGCCGCTTCCGCGACTGCATGATCGAGCGCGATCCCGGGTCCCATGGTCGAGCTCAGGGTCATGCCCTTCACGTACTTGCCCTTTGCCGCGGAGGGCTTGGCGCGCATCACGCTGTGAATCACGGTCGCCGCGTTCTCCACCAGCTTCTGCGGCGGGAACGAGAGCTTGCCGACTGGAACATGCACCAGAGCGGTCTTGTCGGTGCGGAACTCGATCTTGCCAGCCTTGATTTCCTTGACCGCGGCAGCGACATCCTGTGTCACGGTGCCGGTCTTCGGATTCGGCATCAGGCCGCGGGGGCCGAGCACCTTGCCCAGACGGCCGACCGAGCGCATCATGTCCGGCGTCGCGATCAGCGCGTCGAAATCGGTCCAGCTTTCCTTCTGGATCTTCTCGACCAGGTCCTCACCGCCAACGATGTCCGCGCCAGCCGCTTCCGCGTCCTTCAGGCGTTCGCCGGAGGTAATGACGGCTACCTTCTTGGTCTTGCCCAGGCCGTGCGGCAGAACCACGGTGCCGCGGACCATCTGGTCGGCATGCTTGGGGTCGACACCAAGACGGAGCGTCAGATCGACGGTCTCGTCAAACTTCGCAAACTTTGCTTTCTGGAGCAGCGGTACCGCGTCTTCCAATGTGTAGGGCCGGGGCTCTACCAGGGCACGCGCCTTCGCCACATTCTTGCTGAGCTTCTTCGCCATCTATCCCTCGTCTTCCACCGCCAGATCCCAGCAGCGCTTACGCGCTGAGTCTCGCCAAAGCAAACCGTCTGACCGTGGTCTATGCGACACGCTTGAAAATTTATTCAGGCGCAGTCTTTTATTATGCACGGATTCTGACAATTTGTCAAATCCGGCGCCTGTTTACGCGGTGACCTTGATCCCCATCGACCGCGCAGTGCCCTTGATGCTCTTGATCGCAGCTTCGACCGATGCCGCGTTCAAGTCGGGCATCTTCTGGGTGGCGATCTCGCGCACCTGCTTCTCGGTCACCGTGCCGGCTTCGGTCTTGTTCGGCGTGCCCGAGCCCTTGGCGGCACCGGCGGCCTTCTTCAGCAGAATGGCTGCGGGCGGCGTCTTGGTGATGAAGGTGAAGGAGCGATCCACGTAGACCGTGATCACGACCGGGATGATGAGGCCGGCCATTTCCTTGTTCTGCGTGCGGGCGTTGAACTGCTTGCAGAACTCCATGATGTTGACCTGCGCCTGACCGAGCGCCGGGCCCACGGGCGGCGCGGGCGTCGCCTTGCCCGCTTCGATCTGCAGCTTGACCTGTGTCTGTACCTTCTTAATCGGCGGCATTGCTTGTTACTACCTTTCTCTCTGAAACTCTTCGGCCATTTACGGGCCGGAATTATTCCACTGACTTCTCTACTTTGCCGAACTCGAGCTCTACCGGAGTGGAGCGTCCGAAGATCGTCACCATGACTTTCAGGGTCTCGCGGTCCTCGTTCACTTCGTCGACCACACCATTGAAGTTGGCGAAGGGGCCCTCGGTGATGCGCACCGACTCGTTCTTCTGGAACTTGATCTTCATCCGCGGCTTGTCTTTCGACACATCCGTGCGGAAGAGGATCGAGCTAACCTCCTGCTCAGTCAGCGAGACCGGCTTGTCACCGGTGCCGAGGAAGCCCGTAACTCGCGGCGTGTTCTTGATCACATGCCAGAGGTCGTTGTCGAGATCCATTTCGACCAGCACGTAGCCGGGCAGGAAGACCCGCTCGACGGTGCGCTTCTTGCCGTTGACAAGCTCGGTGACCGGCTCGGTCGGGATCATCACGCGGCCAATCTTGTTCTGGAGACCAAAGGCCTGCACGCGGCCTTCGAGCGACTCCTTCACCTTGCGCTCGAAGCCGGAGTAGGCGTGAATGATGTACCACTTGAAGCTTTCATTGGCCGGGGGCGGCAATTGCTCCTGCCCCTCACCGGTTTCCCCTGCAGCAGGCGGGGTCTCCGGCTTCTCCGGCTCCAGGTTGTTGTCGTGATTGGTCTCTTCGGTCATCGTCTGCCTCAACTTCTATACCCCGCTACTGCCCAGCAGATGCAACAGCGACTGAACGACACGTCCGAGCACCTGGTCCACCGCATAAAAATAGGCCGCAAAGGCGAAGACGGTCAGGATAACGACCACCGTCGTGTTCTGCACCTCTTTCAGAGTGGGCGTCCAGACCTTGCGCATCTCATTGCGCACGTCCTTCAGGAAACCCATCCACCGATCCCAGGTGCCAACCAGCTGACTCGGCTGCTGGGGTTGCTTCGGCTCGCTGAGCGCTGTCATTGCCTTTGCCATTGCGATCCTTCTTTACCTGCCTCTACTACTTGCAGCCGCCGGGCTGCACGATCAAATTACGGTGTCTGCATTCGCCAATCTTCGGGGAAAGATGGCAGGGGCGGAGGGATTCGAACCCCCAAGTTCGGTTTTGGAGACCGACAGTTTAACCGTTGAGCTTACGCCCCTGTGGTGCTCAATCCGCATCCGTCGCCGGATTGAACGGTTACGCGCCCGCAAGGGCGCTGCTGCTGGACGGCCAGTCCTACTTGGTTTCCTTATGTGCCGTGTGCTTGCGGCAGCGGTTGCAGAACTTCTTGAACTCGAGACGGCCAGTGGTCGTCTTCTTGTTCTTCGTCGTCGAGTAGTTCCGCTCCTTGCAATCAGGGCACTGCAATGTCACGATTTCGCGCATTTTTTTATTTTACCTCAGGGTTCGCAGCCAGCTTGTCGCCGGCTGCGCCTCTCATTTCCTTACTTCAGTATTTCGGTAATGGTCCCGGCGCCGACGGTCCGGCCGCCTTCGCGGATGGCGAACCTGAGACCCTTCTCCATCGCTACCGGCGTGTGCAGCTCGATCTCCAGGCTGATGTTGTCGCCCGGCATCACCATCTCGGTGCCCGCCGGCAGCTTGGCCGTGCCCGTCACGTCCGTGGTCCGGAAGTAGAACTGCGGACGATAGCCGTTGAAGAACGGCGTATGACGGCCGCCCTCTTCCTTCGACAGCACGTAGATCTCGCCCTTGAACTGGGTGTGCGGCGTGATCGAGCCTGGCTTCGCCAGCACCATCCCGCGCTCCACATCTTCCTTCGCGATGCCGCGCAGCAGGAGCCCCGCGTTGTCGCCCGCGCGGCCTTCGTCCAGCTGCTTCTTGAACATCTCGACGCCCGTCACCACTGTCTTGCGCGTGTCGCGGAAGCCCACGATCTCGGCTTCCTCGCCCACCTTCACCTGCCCGCGCTCGATACGGCCCGTGACCACCGTGCCGCGGCCCGAGATGGAGAAGATGTCTTCGATCGGCATCAGGAACGGCTGATCGATCGCGCGCTCCGGCAGCGGAACATTCTTATCCACCGCCTCCATCAGCTCGTCGATCTTCGCCTCCCACTGCGCCTCGCCGTTCAACCCGCCCAATGCACTGCCGCGGATCACCGGCACATCGTCGCCCGGGAAGTTGTACTTCGACAACAGCTCGCGAACTTCCATCTCCACCAGGTCCACCAGCTCCTGGTCTTCCACCGCATCGCACTTGTTCAAAAACACCACGATGTAGGGCACGCCCACCTGGCGCGCCAACAGCACGTGCTCCTTGGTCTGCGGCATCGGACCATCGGTCGCCGCCACCACCAGGATCGCGCCATCCATCTGCGCTGCGCCCGTGATCATGTTCTTGATGTAGTCGGCGTGGCCCGGGCAGTCCACGTGCGCGTAGTGACGGTTCTTGGTCTCGTACTCCACGTGCGCCGTCGCAATCGTGATGCCGCGCTCCCGCTCCTCCGGAGCGTTGTCGATGGTATCGAAACTCCGAAACTTGTTGTTCGGATTGTGCTTCGACAGCACCTTCGTGATCGCCGCCGTCAACGTCGTCTTCCCGTGATCAATGTGCCCGATCGTCCCCACGTTCACGTGCGGCTTCGAACGGTCAAACTTCTCCTTCGCCATTTCGCTCGATCCTCTCTCCGATTGCTGACTGCCAAACTCGCGGACGCCGTATTGCGATCCGTTTCGATACAAAACTCAGTAATACGCGTAAACCTTCAGATACTTTGCCCGAAGCTCCGGGGCGACGTGCTCGACGGATTCGAGATACAGCTCGCGAATCTGGCCGCGGTCGAGATTGCCCAGCCGTGCGTAGGCCGTAATCGCCTCCTGGCCGAGGAGCCCCTTGCCCAACACCGATTCAAAATCCCGCACCCGCAGGCGCTGCGCGTCGACCTGCTTCAGAAAGCGGCCAGCCGCGGCCGGCGCGAACGCCGCCTGAATCGCGGAACGCACGACATCGAACGAGGGACCGTCCTCAACTCCCAGTACCGGCTTCTCAAACATTGTTGCCACGCCACTCCCGCTTCACTGCAGACTTGGAACCAATCAGTTGGAGCGGGAGACGGGAATCGAACCCGCGACCAACAGCTTGGAAGGCTGTGACTCTACCACTGAGTTACTCCCGCCCGGCACAACAGCAAACCAGCCCGTCTGCAGGGCTGGCGACTTGCTTTCAAACTCTGGAGCTGATGACCGGGATTGAACCGGTGACCTCTCCCTTACCAAGGGAGTGCTCTACCAACTGAGCTACATCAGCCCTTCTGCTGCAAACCTCTGCGCTCATCCATCCTAGCGCGCTTCGATACCGCCACCATCTGAACTCGAACGCCGCCATCCCAGCAACACCCGCAGCGCCAATCCGCCCAACACGACAAATACCAGCGCGCGGAACTTGCCCGGCTCCATGGTCTGCCATGCCAGCACGGCAACCACTCCGAAAAGCACCAGCGCCACTGCTGTCTTCGGCCCGGCGCTCAGACCACCCGAGCCGCTGGTCTCATCGATTGCGCCCATCCACTTCACCGCATTCACCGCACTGCTAACTTCTGGTGCACAGGGGAGGATTCGAACCTCCGTAGCTCGCAAGGAGCGGCAGATTTACAGTCTGCTGCCATTAACCGCTCGGCCACCTGTGCACTGTTCCAGCCTTCGAACCGATTCCATCGCACGCATCTCTCCGGGCCGCACAACGCTTCGCCAAAAAGCCGGGAAGACGAAGAGAAAAGAGGAGACAACGGAATGGATGTCGCGGGACGAAGTCGCCGGAGTCCTTACAATGTCTGACGATCCTTGTGTTCGGCTAAGGACTGGAGCTGGCGAAGGGACTTGAACCCCCGACCCTCTGATTACAAATCAGATGCTCTACCAGCTGAGCTACGCCAGCCCGCACTGCCTGTTCCCGGCACACACTGCTGCGAGCCCGGGGAGCGACCGTTCAAGCGCAAGAGTAGCACAGCCATGGCGCCGTCGCAATGATCGGAGATCACCGGGCAGACGGTCGCTCCCAAGGTCCTGATGCTTCACCTTCCTACAGGTTGATACCCGCTGGTTCCCGCCTTTTTCATTGCGGCAACTCCCTCTTCCGGAGAGAGCAGAGGCGTGGTCTTGATGCTCTTGCAGGCGCCGCCGCCGGCGATGGCAGCAGCAAATGCGGCCGCCGAGATATTGTCCGGCATATCGATGATCACGGCGGTGTCGTAGTCCCCGAAACTCAACCATCCCTGCAGCAGCTTTCCACCGAGCTTCTTCACCACCCTAGACACGGCTGGTATCCGATTCTGTGGATTGTTCACCAGATTTGCCCAAGCTTCGGGCGAATACGCCACCTGCACCAGGAATTGCGCCATCGACATTCTCCTTACGCTAGCGTTCTTTCCATTGAGTTTTGGGGATAGTCGTCCTGCAGGGCCGGTGCGGGAGAGAGCCGCATCTGCGGCGAGACGACATTACGATCTCAGGGGCTGATTCGCAAGGAAATGCGGGGAGCGGGAGAGAACTATGCTGCCGAAACGCTGACGTGACCGCCTTCCGAGTCGACGAAGCGCGCCAGCATGCCGCCGAAATCCTGCTGGGTGGGCGGCATACTGAAGGCGACGCCCTTGGCAGACATCTGGTCGAAGAACTTCTGGAGATCGGGGACGCCGAAGCCGAGCTCGACCGTGCCAGGCGGGTTTTTCTCCGATGCCGGATGCAGGCCGAGTTTGGTTTCGCCAGTTGCGAACTCGCTCCAGCCGGGCGAGCTGAAGATGAGCGGGCAGGCCCAGGGTGTCGCGATGGAATGCCACAGCGCGATCCATGTCGCCGACGAACTTGATGACATACGTGAGCTTCATGGAGACGACTCCTCCCGGCGTGAGAGAGCATACCTCCGTGAACCCTGTGTGCAAGCGCTTATTTGTGGCGCAACGCCTGAATGAGCAGAATCAGCCCGACGCATACCAGGCCGCCGTGCACGATTTCGAGGAAGGCCTCGCCGCGCAGGCGATGATTCAGTGCACGGCCAAGGAAGATCGTGGGGATCGCAACCACCAGCGACAGCAGGAAGTAATGCGTCACAGCTGGCACCCACAGTCCGGCGAGCCAGTAGCCGACCATAGCGACGATACTCGCGGGCAGAAAGTAGCCCTGCAGCGTGGCGCGGAAATGCTGCGGCGACCAGCGGCGCATGGCTCCGTAGAGCACCAGCGGCGGCCCGTTCATGCCGTAAGCGCCGCCGAGCACTCCGGCGAGGAAGCCGCAGCCGAGCAGCCAGGGACGGCTGTCGCGGTGGAGTTCCGGCGGCTTTGCACCCAGGCGCGCGCTGAGGAGTGAGTAACCGGAGAAGGCGACGATCACGATGCCCAATGCGGCCTTCACGATCTGCTGGTGAGCACTGGTCAAGAGCCAGACGCCGAGCGGGATGCCCACGAATGTGGGCGCCAGCAGCCAGCCGGTGCTGCGGATGTGGATCTTGCGCCAGTCCTGCACGACAACCACGGCGGCAATGGTGATGGAAAGCAGAACGGCGAGCGGGGCGGCAACCTCAATGGGGATGGTGAGCGCGAGCAGCGGAACGGCAATCAGCGCTTCGCCAAAGCCGAAGGTCGAGCGAACCAGGGTTGCAAAAAACACCACCAGCAGGACGTGCAGCGTCGTTGTGTCCACGCATCTCCCAAGCTCGCAATATTGGTGACCAGCGCGAACGCCCGCCTTCTCGATTTTAACTTCGCCGTCGTAGCCGATGGGCAGTTTGACATCCCTATACATCTAGGTCTACTCTCCTGCTCACCCATAGATACATAGGGATATGCGAATGGCAAAGAAAGACCTTCAGGGAACACTGGATTTGCTGGTGCTCAAGACGCTGGCGCAGGTGGGCGAGATGCATGGCTACGGCATCGTGCTGCACGTACAGCGAGCCTCCGATGAGCTGCTGGCGGTTGAGGAGGGCTCGCTGTATCCGGCGCTGCACCGCATGGAGCAGAGCGGATGGATCAAGTCCGCGTGGGCGCTGACCGAAACCGGACGCAAGGCGAAGTACTACCGGCTCACCCCGGCCGGGCGGCGCGAGCTTGAAGAGGCGGAGAAGAGCTTTGAGGAATTGGTGAAAGGCGTGCGTGCCGTCATGCGGTACGCGTGAGGAGGCTGCTATGTCGCTGGTCAGCCGGATTGCGAATCTTTTCCGCCGCTCGCGTATAGATCATGAGATCGATGACGAGCTGCGGGCTCACATCGAGATGCGGACGGAGGACAACATCCGTGCGGGGATGTCGCCGGAGGAGGCTGGCCGCGATGCTCTGCTGCGCTTTGGCAACCGGGTAACGACGAAGGAACACGTCGCTGCGGCGGACACGGAACTGTGGATTGCTTCCCTTGCCCGCGATTTGCGCTATGCCCTGCGGCGTCTGAAGCGCTCGCCGGGGTTTGCGCTGACGGTGATTGTGACGCTCGCGCTGGGGATTGGCGCGAATGTGGTGGTTCTCGGCGTGGTGAATGCGGTGGTGCTGAAGCCGCTCGACGTGCCCAACCCAGCGCGGCTCTACAACGTGGCGCACGCGAAGCGGGGAATGACAACCAGTCGTATCCCGATTACCTGGACTACAAGGAGCGCAGTCGACGACTTTCACGGACATGGCGGTCTATCGCTACACCGAGGGCTCGTTGCTGAGCGGCGGCCGTGCGGAAAAGATCTGGATCAACGAGGTGTCCGGGAACTTCTTTTCGCTGCTGGGCGTGAAGCCGGCGTTGGGGCGGCTGTTCACAGCGGCCCGATGAGCGCGGGCTGAACTCCGCGCCCTACGTGGTGCTGAGCTACGGCTACTGGAAGAGCCGGTTCCATTCTGATCCGTCGGTGGTGGGGCGCTCGGTCGAGATCAACAAGCATCCGTTCACGATCCTGGGCGTGGCGCCGCCGCGATTCCACGGTGCAGAGATACCGGTCTGGCCGGATGCGTGGGTGCCGATGGTCAACGAGCAGCAGGCGGAGAGCCTTCAATTTCCTGACCAAGCGGCATGAGCCACGGATCGTGTGATCCTGGGGCGGCTGCGGCCGGAGGTGACGGAGGCGCAGGCGGAAGCGGACCTGAACGCGGCGGCAAACGAGATGGCGCGGCTGTATCCGCATGAGGATATGGGCTATCGGCGCGGCTGGTGAAGCCGGGGCTCTTTGGGGACACAATCGGGGCGCCGGCGCGCGACTTTCTTGCGGGAGTACTGGCGCTTTCGCTGCTGGTGCTGGGGGCGGCGTGCGCGAACCTGGCCAGCATCTTTGCGGCGCGGGCGGCCCAGCGCGGGCGGGAGCTAGCGATCCGGCTGGCGATTGGGGCGGGGCGATGGCGGATTCTGAAGGAGCTGCTGCTGGAGGCGCTACTGGTTTCGCTCGCAGGCGGCGCGCTGGGCACGGGCATAGCGGCGTTGCTGCTGCATGGGATGACCGGCATGGTCGCCGATACCGGAATGCCGATTCACGCGGCCGTGAGCGCGGATGGGCGCGTCTTTGCGGCGGCGCTAGGGCTTTCCATTGCCAGTGGGCTGGTCTTCGGGTTGCTGCCGGCGCGGCTGGTATGGCGCACGAGCGCGGCGCAGGTGATGAAGGGATCGGCGGGGAGCGGGGGATGCTGCGGCGGTTTTCCGTGCGCGACGTGCTGCTGGGTCTGCAGATTGCGTTGTGCACGCTGCTGGTGACGGCATGCTTCGTGGCCCTGCGGGGAATGCAGGCATCGCTCCATGCGCCGCTGGGTTTCGATCCGCACAATGTAACTCTCGTACGCACAGAAATGAACATGGCGGGCTACGACGATGAAGAGCGGCTACCAAGGTGCAGAAGGCGCTGCTAGCACGGGCTGGCGGCGCTGCCCGGCGTGCAGGCCGTAGGACTGGCGAATACGCTGCCGCTCTCGCAGGTGGGGAACAGCAATGCTGTTTTCTATCCCGAGCACACGATCGGATTTCGAGCACTCCCGATTCGAGATGGTGGCACGCTATTACTCGATTGACCCGGGATATCTGCAGGCGGCGGGAACGCGGCTGCTGGCGGGCGGAACGTGTCATGGGAGGACACGCCGAAAGACGGTGCTGGTAGCGCTGGTGAACGAGACCTTTGCAAGCGAAGTTCTTCGGGGGCACGCAAGCGGCGATCGGACGGCGATTCATCGTCGGCCATAGCCACGAAGTCTTGACGGTGGCAGGCGTGGTGGAAAACGGCAAATACGACAAGCTCAATGAAGAGCCCGAGGGCGCAGTGTTTTACCCGGCTTCGCAGTCGCCGGATACGAGCACCGTGCTGCTGGTACGGAGCGCGCTGCCGACGGCGGCGCTGGCACCTGCGCTGCGGAGCGCCGTTGCGGCGGTCGACCCGGATTGCCGGTAGAGATCCTGCCGTGGAGCGGGGACCTGATGCTGGTATATTTTCCGGCGCGGGTGGCGACGATTTCGCTGGGTGTGATGGGGCTGCTGGCGGCGATGCTGGCCATCACGGGAGTGTTTGGCATGGCGGCGTACAGCGTGAGCCGGCGCATGCGGGAGCTGGGCATCCGCGTGGCGCTGGGCGCGCAGCGCGTGCAGGTGATGCGCTCGGCGCTGGGGCGTCCGCTGGTGCTGCTGACCACGGGCTCGCTGGCCGGCCTCGGGTTCGGCATCGTTGCCAGCCGGCTGCTGGCCGCGATTGTCTATCAGGCAACGCCGAAAGATCCGCTGGTGCTGGGCGGCGTGGTTGCTCACGATGGCGCTGATCGGACTGCTGGCGACGTGGATGCCCGCGCGGAGGGCGCTCTCGATTGATCCGGCGCGGCTGCTGCGCGAGGAGTGAGCCGGTGACGCGCTAATCGCCGCCGGCTTGCTATCCTGATCTCACGCACCGCCACCATGCGCAGACGCACCCGCACTACGCTTCTCGTTGCCGCCATCATCGTCGTTCTGCTCGCTGGGCTTGCCTGGCTGCGGCAGAAGGCGCCGCCTGAAGTCGCGCGGCTGCTGCCTGAGTCTGACGGCATTCTGTACATCAATTTCGAGCCGCTGCGCGCCGCCATGCATTTCGATCAGCATCCGGTGCAGCATGATGCGGCGTACCAGCATTTCATCGATACGACCGGCTTCATCTTCGAGCGCGACCTGCACCAGGCAGCGATCTCGCTGCACCACATGCAGGACCCGCGCGGGCCGAACGGGCCGGTAGCGTACTCAGAGGTCTTCGCCGGGCATTTCGATCACAAGCGCGTGACGACGTGGCTGGAAGCGAACAGCAAGAGCCGCGAGCAGTATGCCGACCGCACCATCTATAACCTTGCCAGCCAGGGGCGCACGGTGCGCGTGGTGCTGCTGGGCTATGACATGGTTGCGGTGTCAAACACGCCGACGGCGGAGCAGATTCACGCCATCGTAGATCGCTATCGCACGGCCGCGCTGCCCTTCTCCGGCTCGTCGGTGCTTTCGGATTACTACAGCCAGGTGCCGGCGCTCTCGATTGCCTGGGGTGTGGGACGTATCTCGCTGCCCTTCTGGTCCGAGGGCGGCCCGCGTGTGTTTGGCGTGCGGCTGCCGCTGAATCCCGATACGGCCTTTGTCGCTTCCGTGCGTTACCTGGGAAATCTGCGGGTACGAGTGGAAGAGATTGCTCCCAGCCAGGCCGAGGCTGGGGCGGCGGTGAATGCATTGCAGAACGTGCTCGGCCTGCTTTCGACAGCGCTGACCGTGGTGCAGGACAACCCGCAGAGCAAGGACTACCGCACATTGATTAACAGCGCGACCGTGACGCAGCACGGCAGCCACGCCGTGTTTACGGCGACTGTGCCGGTGGATCTGGTGAAGCAGGCGGCCAGCGGCACCAATAGACAAACGTTCTAGCCGAGCCATATGCGATTTGTCAGGTGGCTTGGCACAACGGTATCGTTAACTACAGACCCTTTCACCGCATTTGCCGCGGTGCGACATCCCCGATCTCCTCACTCCTTACCCGGAGGAATGCATGTCTCGTATCACCAACGCTTCGCGCGTCGTGGGCCCTCTCCTCTTCCCTGCTCTCCTGCTGACTGTTCTTCCCGCGCTGGCGCAGAGCACCAAGGTCATAACGGGTCAAGCAGCTTTCACTGATTTCTCGAAGGAAAAGCCCGGCACGATGCGCAAGATCACGGTTGCCGACCTGCCGGTGCCGTATGCAACGCAGTCGGTGGACAACGGACCGGACCTGGTGGCGCGGCCTGCGGGTGCGATGCCCGAGGCGCCGGCCGGCTTCAAGGTGGAGCTGTACTCGTCGGACGTGAAAAGCCCACGGCTGATTCGCACTGCGCCCAACGGCGACCTGTTCGTGGTGGAGAGCGAGCCGGACCGCAGCGGCGACAGCGGCACGGTCAAGGTCTTTCGCGGAGTGGATGCGAGCGGCAAGGCGAAACAGGTGGAGACCTTCGCGACCGGCTTGAAGCAGCCCTTTGGATTGGCCTTCTATCCGCTGGGGCCGAATCCGAAGTGGGTGTATGTCGGCAATACGGACTCGGTAGTGAAATTCCCGTACAAGAACGGCGACATGAAGGCGACGGGGCCGTCGCAGGTTGTGGTTCCCGATCTGCCCGGCGGCGGCCGACTGCGTGGCGGCGGACACTGGACGCGCGATGTCGTCTTCTCGAAGGATGGCACGCGGATGTTTGTCTCGGTCGGGTCGCACTCGAATGTCGACGATCCCGATACGACGCCGGCGGAGTTCCACCGCGCCGATGTGCTGGAGTTCACGCCCGAAGGCAAGTTCATAAAGGTATTCGCCTCGGGCATTCGCAACTGTGTGGGCGAGGCGATCAATCCGGTTACGGGGCAGCTCTGGTGCTCGACGAACGAGCGGGACGGGCTGGGCGACAATCTGGTGCCCGACTACATCACGCACGTGCAGGAGGGCGGCTTCTACGGATGGCCGTGGTTCTACATGGGCAATCATCAGGACCCGCGACATAAGGGCAAGCATCCGGAGCTGGCGAACAAGGTGATCGTGCCGGACGTATTGCTGCAGCCTCACTTCGCATCGCTTGAGATGACCTTCGACGAGAGCAGCAAGTTCCCTGCTTCGTACAAGGGCTGGGCCTTTGCCGCGGAACACGGCTCGTGGAACAAGTCGAAGCGCGCGGGGTATGAGGTGATTGCTGTTCCGATCGAAAACGGCAAGGCGACCGGTGCGTACCAGGATTTTCTGACCGGGTTTGTGAAGCCGGATGGGAATGTGTGGGGACGGCCGGTGGGCGTGACCTTCGGGAAAGACGGCGCGCTGTATGTCACCGACGACGGATCGAGTTCGATCTGGCGCGTGAGCTACTCAGGCGCGAAGCAGGTGGCGGGCAAATAGCTTCGCCTATGACGGGAAGGAAAGGCGTCCGGCACAACGACCGGACGCCCTTTCTTTTTACCGCTGACTCTTACGTCCGGCCGCCACGTCGGCATTGAAGCCGGCGGAGTGTCCGCGCGGGACGCTGAGAGACTTCCAGTCCGCCGAATGCAGATGCTTTGCCAGGAAGACGATCTGGCCGACGTGGTAGCTATAGTGCGCGAGCTGTCGATTGATGGCCTGCAGAACGGAGTGACGCTCGCCACGGATAAAAGTGTCGCGTGAGAGGTCGGCATCTGTCAGCGGATCGAGCGCTGTGAACATGCAGGCCCAGCCGTCCTCCCAGAGCTTCATCACCTCGGCGCGTGTGGCAGGCGGCGCTTCAAACTCCGTGTCACGATTGCGATCCGGCTTCTCGCCATCAGCGTCGGGAAAGCCAATCCAGCGTGAGCGCATATTGCCTGCCATGTGTTTCACGATGAGCGCGATTGAGTTCATTTCCGGATCGAGCGTAGCGGTGAGATCGGCATCAGAGATCTGGGCGATGGCAGCCTCGCCGATCTTCTTGTAGTGGACGAAGAGCGGGCGGACGTCGTCGAGGTAGCTGGTTGTGAATTGGAGTGCCATGCCAGAGGATGTACCATGCCGCACATGCGCAAGGCCACCCTGCTTTCTATCGCCGCTTTTGTCCTGCTCGTCCACGCACCCGCACAAGTTGAGAAAGTAAGCCCACTCCAGACAGAGGTGGAGCACATCGCCGCCGAACACCACGGCCAGGTTTCGGTGTTTGCTAAAGCGCTGAAGACGGGCCAGACCGTCGCCGTCAAGGCAGACGAGCCGGTGCAGACCGCGAGCGTCATCAAGCTGGCGCTTCTCTACGAGGCGATGGAGCAGGTGCGCGAGGGCAAAGCGCACTGGGACGACAAGGTGACATTGACGAAGGAGAACCAGACCGGCGGCTCCGGCGTGCTGGGCTTCTTCGATACGCCCGTGACACTGACGCTGAAAGATGCGCTCTCCATGATGGTGATCACGAGCGACAACACGGCGACGAATGTGGCAATCGACAAGATTGGCCTGGATGCCACGAATGCAGAGATGGGACGCCTGGGCCTGAAGAATACGTGGCTCTATAAGAAAGTCGGTAAGCCTGCGACCGGGCCCATGCCTGCGGATCAGAAGAAGTTCGGGCTGGGTAAAACGACGGCGCGCGAGATGGGCGCACTGATGCAGCGCATTGTGACCTGCCAGCTTGGCGATACCCCCGCCGCACCCAGCGAAGCTGACCGCGCCATCTGCGGGGTGACGCTTCATATGCTTCGGTCGCAGTTCTATCGCGACGGCGCGCCGCGCTATCTGGAGCCGATCGACAGCAGTGAAGAGGGCTCCGCGATCGCGAACAAGACGGGTGCGCTGGATGCAGTGCGCAATGATGTGGATGCGGTAGCGACGAAGAACGGGCTGATCATCCTGTCCATCTTTACCTGGGACAACAAGGACCAGAGCTGGACCGACGACAACGAGGCGTATCTGACGACGGCGAAAATCGCGAAAGCGATTGTCAATACGTGGGCGCCGGGCGGGCTGGATGTAAAGGCGTTCGAGCTGCCAGTGGCGAAATAGCCTTCAGTCCTCTTTGGAGGCTGCATCCACCGGTTTATCCGGCTGCTGATTGTAAATCTCCTCGACGCGTTCCAGCGTGTCGATCTCCTCGACCGGCTTATCATCGCGGATGCGCATGATGCGTGGGAAGCGCATGGCGAAGCCACTGGTGTGGCGCTCCGAGCGCATCAGGTTGTTGAAGGCGACCTCTAGCACGATGCTCGGCTCCACGGTGCGCCAGCCGCCGTAATCCTCGATGGTGTGCTCGTGGAAGTACTGCGAGAGGTGCGCGATTTCTGCGTCGGTCAACCCGGAGTATGCCTTGCCGACGTTCTTCAACGTATCACCGTCACGGACGGCGAAGGTGTAGTCGCTGAGAATGCCCGCGCGTTTTCCGTGGCCGTATTCTGCTGCGGTGACGACGACATCGAGCGTGGCCAACTCGCGCTTCAGCTTGAGCCATGCGAGACCGCGGCGGCCGGGCTGATAGAGGCTGGCTGCGGCCTTCAGCATGACGCCCTCATTGCCGCGAGCACGCGCATCGACATACGCCTGCTCCAGTTGCTCGGCGCTGGTGAGGCGCGTCACTGAGGCGAGCACGAAGCGCGCGAAGGCGTTCCCGCTGGGCTGCGATGCGACATCGGGTGCGGTGAAGAGCGCTCCCTGATCATGCGGCTCTGTTGACGCGGGCGTGCTGCTCACGATCGTGTGCGGCACCTGGGCGGCATACACCTTTTCCAACGCAGCACGGCGAACGGCGAGCGGCTGGTCCAGCAGCAGACGATTGCCTTGGTAGAGCAGGTCGAAGGCCATGAAGACGACCGGTGCCTGCTCACGCATGGCAGCCGTCACGCGCTTGCGTCCGATGCGGTTCTGCAACGATTTGAATGGCAGGGCGCGCTGTTGCTCCGCAGAGGGGTCTGCGTTCCACGCGAGGATTTCGCCGTCCAGGATGAGCGGCTCGGCGATTTTTGCGAATGCTTCTGTCAGTTCGGGAAAGCTGTGAGTCATGTCATCGCGGCTGCGGGAGAAGAGCGCCACACGTCCAGGCTGCGAGGGATCGCCGCAATGCAATTGGCAGCGAATGCCGTCGAACTTGTCCTGGACGTGCGCTTCGACGAGCGCGGTTGCCGGCGGAACGTCGGGTATCGCCTGCTGTTGGTGCGGCTCTTCCGCTTCCGGCACTGGCTGTGCGCCGCCTTTGCCCTTCTGCTCGGCGCGAATTTCTTCGGCAAATCGCGCCATCGCCTCTGCGACGGAATCAACAGGACTGGCCAGCATGAAACCGAGCGGATGAAAGAGCCGCATCCGCGCTTCATCCAGCCGATTCGCTGCCGCCAGGCGAACGACTTCGCTAAGGTCGCCGAGCAGCATCACGGCGCGGCGCACGGCGACCAGATCGCGCTCCATGGCGATCGCGATCGCTTCCTCCACCTGCGCCTGCTTCACACCGATGCGCATATCGCTCAGCATCAGCTTGATCAGGTACTTAGCTTCGAGCGGCGTTGCGCGCCCGAGCAGATCGCGCAGGAGAGCGCTGTCTCGGTGCGGTGCCTTTTGCGGCGGCGAGTTGCGAGAAGATCTCGGCCACATCTTGAATCGTCAGCGTTGCGCTTGCCGCGCCGCCCTTCATCGCGAGCAGATCGAAGGCTGCCGCACCCATGTCGCCGTGTCGCCGATAGGCTTCGTGCATCGCGGCATCGCTTGCCTTGGTAAGCTCCTCCACCACTCGCCACAGGCTCGCTCCGCCGACGCTAAGCTGGCGCCGGTCTGTCTCCGGAAAGGGCGTGCCGGCGAAATAAAGCGCGGCCATGCGCGGCGTCCTCCACCGGCAGGTCGCGCAGGTACTCCGCCATCCAGGCGCGTTTTTCGAGCTTTTTCGTCGTGCCGGCCAGCCGCTCACATAGCGCCGCCCATGGTTGCAGTTGTGTCATTCGTTTCGTCACGGCCAACGTTGTAGATGCATCCGGGACGCCTCCGCGATACTCTAATAGCAGCGATGTTGCGCCTCATTCACTTTCCCGGCACTCTTCTTTAGCGGCTCCCGCCGCCATTGCCCGTCTGCGCCTTCGCATATCTCAAGTTTGCAACTGATTGCCAGCCCTTTGCGGCTGAGGAGCTCCGATGTTTGAACGCCTGGAACAGATTGCCGCCCGCTACGAAGAGCTGGGCCGCGAGATGGCCTCTGACGAGGTCGTCAACGATCACGAACGCTACCAGAAGGTGGCCAAGCAGCACCGCGACCTTGCGGCCGTGGTCGATAGCTTCCGCGAATACCAGCGGACCAAGCAAGGCATTGCCGACGCTCAGGGAATGCTCGCCGAGAGTGATCCAGAGATTCGCGCGATGGCGCAGGACGAGCTGACGCAGCTGGAAGAGCGGCTGCCCAAAATCGAAGAGGATCTGAAGCTGAAGCTGCTGCCCAAGGACCCGAACGACGAGAAAAACGTCATCCTGGAAATCCGCGCCGGCACCGGTGGGGATGAGGCTTCGCTCTTTGCGGCGGAGGTCTTCCGCATGTACTCGCGCTTTGCCGAGCAGCACCGCTGGAAGGTGGAGGTGCTGTCGTCGTCGGAGTCTGGTATTGGCGGGTTGAAGGAAGTCATCGCCATCATCGAAGGCGATCGCGTCTACTCGCAGCTCAAATATGAATCCGGCGTGCATCGCGTACAGCGCGTCCCGGCCACCGAGACTCAAGGCCGCGTTCACACTTCCGCGGTTACCGTGGCCGTGCTACCCGAAGCCGAGGATGTCGACATCAAGATCGAAGCAAAGGACCTGCGGATCGATACCTTCTGCTCGTCGGGACCGGGCGGGCAGTCGGTAAATACAACCTACTCTGCTGTGCGCATTACGCATCTGCCCACGGGGACCGTCGTGAGTTGCCAGGACGAGAAATCGCAGATCAAGAATCGCGAGAAAGGCATGCGCGTGCTGCGCGCGAGACTGTATGAGGTGGAGCAGGAGAAGCAGCAGGCGGCGCTGGCGCAGGAGCGTAAGCAGCAGGTTGGCTCCGGTGATCGCTCGGAGAAAATTCGCACTTACAACTTCCCGCAGAACCGGCTGACCGACCATCGCATCGGTCTGACGCTGCATCAGCTCGCCGAAATTATGGAAGGCCGCCTGCAGCCGGTGATCGATGCGGTGGTGGCCCACTTCCAGGCGGAGCGGTTGAAGGCGGATACAGCGAACATCGCCTGATACGCTACAAACGATGCGTACAACCACTGTCGTTTGCCTTGTAGCACTTCTCGCCGCCGCCGCCCATGCGCAGGATGCGCCTCTTTCCTACGATTGCCACTACACGAAGGCGCCGATCCACGTTGACGGCAAGCTGAATGACGCGGCCTGGAAGAAGGCTCCGTGGACCTCTGATTTCGTAGACATTGAAGGCGCATCGAAACCCGCTCCGCGCTATCGCACTCGAGCCAAGATGCTGTGGGATGACAAGTATCTCTACATCGCTGCGGAGCTTGAGGAGCCAAACGTAACCGGCACGCTGACGAAGCACGACTCCGTCATATTCAAGGACAACGACTTTGAAGTCTTCATCAAGCCGCTGCCCGATACCGAGAGCTACTACGAGTTCGAGATCAATGCGCTGAATACCGGCTGGGACCTCTTTCTGCCGAAGCCCTACAGCGAAGGCGGAAGAGCGGACAATAGCTGGGACATCGCCGGCCTGAGGACCGCGGTCGCGATTCAAGGGACACTGAATCATCCGGATGATACGGATCATGGCTGGACGATCGAGATCGCATATCCGCTCAACGCATTCGAGTCACGACAGCATGTGCCGCCGCCGCAGAAGGGTACGGTGTGGCGCATCAATTTCAGCCGCGTAGAGTGGAAGCCCGGTAATCCGAAGGAAGACAATTGGGTGTGGTCGCCGCAGGGCGTGATCAACATGCACGTCCCGAACCGGTGGGGTTATTTGCACTTCCGTTAGTTCGGGAGATTCTTTTGTAGGCTAATCCCGACATGTTGACGATGGCGACGGAGTTCCGCATCGCGAGACCGTCCTGCCTCATCCACTACCTGCAATGATCATGACCACGAACAGGAGTCTGGCGCTGGAGAATCCCATATGGCAGGCAGCGACCACGCGGCAGCGACATCTTGCGCACGGCGACGGTCTGGCGCGGCGCTATTATCCCGAAGTCGTGCCACTGGCGGCGATAGCGGACCACTCGGATGAAGCAGTGGCTGCGCTGAGGGCCCTTATTAGCCCGGGCGAGCAGGTCTGGTTCTTTGAGGAGCCGCGGCTCGATCCAACCGAATGGCGCGAGACAAGGCGCATTCCGGGCTTTCAGATGGTATGCGACACGCTTCCGCCGGCAACGCGCGCATACGAAGGGCCGGCGAGCGTGATGCTGGACCCGGTGGCGGATGCGGCGGCTATGAATGCATTAAAGGCAGTGGCATTCCCGGGTTTCTTCGGTATGCGCACGCCCGAGATGGGACGGTATCGCGGCATCCTCATCGATGGTGAGCTGGTAGCGATGGCCGGCGAGCGGCTGGCGCTGCCCGGCTATCGCGAGGTGAGTGCGATCTGTACGCACCCAGCGCATCTGGGACACGGGTATGCACAGCGCCTGACGCGCGAAGCGACAGAGACCATTCTGGCCGACGGGGATCTTCCCTTCCTCCATGTCGCAGATGGGAACGGGGCTGCTATTCATATTTACGAGGAGCTTGGTTTCCGGCGCTGCGCGGATGCGGTCTTTGTGCAGATCGAGCGGATTGGCCGTTAGGCACAAAAGGAGGGCCGGTGATTGAAATCACCGGCCCTTTGCTTTGTTACGGCTGCCGTTATGCCTGAGCAGCAGCCAGATTCGCCGCAATCGCTGTCACCTTGAAGCGCTTCATGGTCACGGCGAGCTTACGCTCGATCCTCTTTACCTCATTGCGCTCTTCGGGCATCACGAAGGTATGTGCTGTACCGCTGCGCGAAGCGCGGCCGGTGCGGCCGACGCGGTGGACGAAATCCTCTGCCTCTTTGGGCAGATCGTAATTGACCACGTGCGCCACATGCGGCACGTCGATGCCGCGCGCAGCCACGTCAGTCGCGACGAGCACTCGGTTCGCACCATCGGCAAAGCTCTTCAGCGCGGCTACGCGCTGCGCCTGCGTGCGATCGCCGTGGATGCGTGCCGCATTGTGGCCGACGCGGCTAAGCCGGTTGGCCAGCCGGTCCGCGCCATGCTTGGTGCGGGTAAAGACGAGGAAGCTGCCCTCATGGCTGCTGAGCAGGTGTTCCAGCAGCTCCGATTTCTTTTCCTTCGACACCTCGAAGATCTGCAACGCGACGTTGTCGGCCGGCTTCAGTTCGGTAGAGATGTCGATGCGCACGGGGTCCTTCAGGTACGCGCGCGTGACATCCCGCATCTCCGGATTCAGCGTCGCGGAGTAGCAGAGCGTCTGCCGATCGGCGCGTAGCTTGGAGACAATACGCTTGATCGACGGCTTGAATCCCATGTCGAGCATGCGATCGCACTCGTCGAGCACCAGCACCTCGACGCCGTCCAGCTTGATGAGGTTGCGATCGAGAAAGTCTTCGAGACGGCCCGGGGTTGCGACGACCAGCCGGACGCCGCGGCGGAGCGCTTCGAGCTGCGGGCCTTCTGCGAGTCCGCCTACGACCAGCGCGGCACGGATGCGGCCTTCGGGCATCAACTGCCGGTAGACCTTCTCCACCTGCATGGCCAGCTCGCGCGTGGGCAGCAGCACGAGCGCGGTGATCTGCTTCGAGGGCTGCTTCTGCAGGCGCTCGATGATGGGGACCATGAAGCTCAGCGTCTTGCCGGTACCGGTCTGCGCCGTAGCCATCACGTCGCGTCCTTCGAGCGCCGGAGGAATCGCCCCGGCCTGGACAGGCGTGGGCGTAATAAATTTCGCCGCTGCGAGGCGCTTCTGCAGGTCGGACGAAAGTGGTATTTCAGAGAATAGTTTCAACTTAGGTTCCTTATTTTCTTTCGCGGCTATCGCGGGATACACGTCAGGCGTGCGGCACGATGCCGGGATATGCTCGCCACAGTTCTGTCCGATCGCGTGTCGTTCTTAAGAGAACGATCGACGGGGGACGAGCTTGCTCAAAATGTGCGTAAGGAAAAACGGCGGGACTTGATGGGTCACTTAGGCGGGCGTTGTTTTGCCGGCCTCCGCTCTTGCCGAACGATCCTATGCGTCGAGAACGCCGGATGGCCTTCCTGACTCCATCTACGCGACACGCTGTAGAAGGCAACGCTTCAGCTTCGGGCTAGGCCACTCACCGGAGCGGCACAGACCAGCACACTGGCCTCATTCGGGATGCTGTATGCATCACCCTTTGGAAGCGTTACTGGCATTATAGCATTTGGTGGGCCTCACGATTCGATGACGACTCTTGCGGAAGCTATTGAGAGCGCCACGGCGTTCCTTGCGCCGAGCGCGACAGCGCAGCGCGATGCGGAACTGCTGCTGTTGCACGTTGCCGGGATCAGCCGCGCAGACCTGATGACGCATCCGGAGCGTGAGCTTACGGAGCGGCAAAGCAACCATTATCAGGCCGCCATCACTCGCCGGGCACATCATGAGCCAGTACAGCACATCGTCGGAAAACAGGAATTCTACGGCCGCGACTTCATTGTGAATCGGCTGGTGCTGATTCCTCGGCCAGAGACGGAGCACCTTGTCGAAGAGGCGCTGGCGATTTGTCCGCAGCCGAAACGCATTTTGGATATTGGAACCGGCTCCGGCATTCTGGCCATCACCCTGGCGCTGGAGTTACCAGGCGCTACCGTCACGGCGACGGACATCTCGACCGCCGCGCTTGCTGTTGCGCAGAAGAATGCACAGCAGCTTGACGCCGGGGAGCGGATCCGGTTTGTGGTCTCCGATCTCTTTACCGCTCTTGATGATGACGGGTTCGATTGCATCGTTTCGAACCCGCCCTATGTGGCGACAAGCGAAATGCTGGAGCCGCAGGTGCGCGAGTATGAGCCGGCGACGGCGCTCTACGCAGGCGAAGACGGGTTGACCGTCTATCGCCGGCTGATTCCGGAAGCTGTTGAGCATCTAGCGGCGGGCGGGCACTTGCTGCTGGAGTTCGGACACGGGCAGCGCGATGTACTTCAGCAAATCTTGACGCAAAACGGATTCGAGGACATTCATTTCGTGAATGACCTGCAGGGGATTCCCCGAGTGGCGATGGGCAGAGCTATGGAGCGCTGACGGCTGGCTTCTTCGGCGGCAGAAACCTGCGGTCAATCCGCGCCACGATCACGTAATTCGGATCGACCATCTCGTCCAGATGGATGCGCGCCACCTTGGAAAGCAGCTCATAGGCATCCATTTCGCTCATGCCGTAATCGTCGTGCATCCAGCCGACAAGCTGCGTGAATGCGATGCGCAGCGCGTCATCGAGCGGGCGATAGATGCCGACCGCCATGATCGAATCCGCGTTCTCGAAGCGCGGCCACTCGATGCGCTGGTGCTTGCGCACTTCCACGCGCACCCGCACCTTCATCGCGATCTCGATCGCGGTGCCGTCCACTTCGCCATCGCCCATGGCGGCGTGGCCGTCGCCCATGTAAAGCAGCGCGCCTGGCACATTCACCGGCAGCAGCAGCGTGTTGCCGTCGCTCGCTTCGGGCGCATCCATGTTGCCGCCAAACTGGCCGGGCACGATAGAGCTGCGTGCCTCGCCATCCGCCGGAGCAACGCCTACGCAGCCGAGGAAAGGATGCAGCGGAATCTTCGTCTCGAAGGCTGAATCGCCGGCACGAAAGGTCGCGGTATTGGCCGTCTTGTCGATTGCGTAGCGCCACTCACGCTTGGGAATCCCGCCGCCCAGCATGGGCGTGTAGTTGCTGGAGTTCAGTGCGCCGAATCCAGGCCCCGCTGTTCCGTATCCGACTGGAGCGTTCACCTCCACGCGCTCAAAATGGATCGCCAGCGTATCGCCCGGCTCTGCGCCGTCGATGTAGAAGGGGCCGGTCAGAGGATTCGGGCCGATTACCTTCATGCCCGCTTCTTTGAGCGTGTGGCCATCGGCATCAGCTGTCGTGGTCTCCAGCGTATCGCCGGAGCGCAGATGCATGACGGGATCTGCGAGTCCGTAGACATACTTCAGGTCCGACAGCTTCATCTCGTAGCGAACAGTTTTGTTTTCTGTTTGCGCAAAACCGCCTGCTGCCATCGACAGCATGGACAACGTCATCAGCACCGGCCAACCGAATCTCCGCATCGCGCCTCCCCGTGTGTATGGCAGTGTAGAGGGAGTGCGCGCCGCTGCGTGTGGGAAAAGCTGCTCTACTCTGCCCTCAGAGCTTCCATCGGTTCCACGTTCGCCGCGCGGCGCGCCGGCAGCAGCGCAGCCAGGATGCTGACGATCGCCATCAGCAGCACCACGCCAAGCAGCGTCAGCGGGTCCGCTGCGGAGACGCCAAAGAGCTGGCTGTGCAGGGCGCGTCCCAGCAGGATTGCGCAGGGCACGGCAACAAGGACACCTATCGCGGCGAGACGCACCATCTCCTTGACTACCAGGCCGGTGATGGCAAGCCGCGACGAACCCAGCGCCATGCGGATCCCGATCTCGCGCGTGCGCTGGACTGTTGTGTAGGAGAGCACGCCATACAATCCCACGCCCGCCAGTAGAGCAGCGAGTGCGCCGAAGGCCAAAGCCAGTACCTCGATCATGCGCTCGTTCGCTATGCTCTGTTCCACCTGCTCGTCCATTGTCCGCAGGTCTGTGACCGTCAGTGCTTGATCGATCGAACGCATCGCCGTCCGCACAGTGGCGAACATCTGCTCGGGCGGCGTCGCGGTGCGGAGATAGAGATAGAGCCGTCCGCGGTCTATATCGGCCTGTCCCAGTGGCCTGAATAGAGTGGGAATACTCGCGTCGCGCAGATTGCTGTGTCGGACATTGCGCGCCACGCCTACGATCGTCATGTAGTGCAGCTTGTCGTTGCCACCACCGCGCGCCACGCGGCCACCGATGGCAGCGGCGGGATTCTTGAAGAAGTGCCGCACGAAAGTCTCGTTGACAATCGCCACCGGCTGGCCGGTTGCAGTATCTGATTCGGTGAAGGTCCGGCCCAGCAGCATTGGGACCTGCATGGTGTGGAAGTAGTCCGGATCGACGACAGGATCTTCCACGTCGAAGTCGTCGTTTGTGGGCGGCGTATAGCCGGCCACGGTCACGTTTCCGTTGTGGGTGCTGTCGGTAAGCTCAGGATCGTCGGTTGCGGTCGCTGCGAGGACGCCGGGCAAGCTGCGCATGGCGGCAATCACCCGCTCGCTGAGTGGAATCACCTGCGACCGGGGATAACCAGCCAGCACAGGGTCGACGTGAAAGACGATCAGATGCGTGGTGTTGAATCCCGCATTCACATGGCGCAGATTCTGAATGGTACGCACAAAGAGTCCCGCGCCGATGAGCAGCAGCACGCTCAATCCAACCTGCAGCGAGACCACGACCCGCCGCAGACCGAGTACGCCGCCTGTCGCTGTGGCCGCTCTCTGCTTGAGCGCTGTCACCAAATCCGGCCGAAGCAGTTGAATCGCCGGGGCCAAGCTGAACAGGAGACTCACCGCCAGCGCCACAGCAAGGGCAAAGACAAACAGCCGCGCATCGAGAGTGGCATGGAAGGCCGTAGATCCGTCAACTCCGGCGATCTGACGCACGAGCAGACGCATGGCTGCGGGCGCCAGCAGCATACCGGCGGCGCCACCCAGCAGGCCGATCAGCGCGCCTTCGATCAGAAGCTGCTGCAGAATACGTCCGGAGCGTGCGCCCATGGCGTAGCGCACCGCAAACTCCTGCACGCGCGCCGCTGCGCGCACCAGCAGCAGACTCGCCACGTTCACCGCAGCAAGCAGCAGTACCAACACGGCCATAGCCATCACGGCGAGGAGCGGCGTCTCCATTGAGCTGCGGCTATAGGAGAGTCCCCGCGCACCCGGCTCGATAACGAGCTGGCTGTGGGTAAGGAAATCGGCGACAAAGGTCTGCGAACGATGCCCGAGCGCCTTCAACTCGTTGGCGCGCAGCGCGTGCCATAGCGGCGCGACGCCTGCCTCCGCCTGCTGAATCGTCTCGCCGTCAGGCAGACGCCCGATGATGTTCATCCAGCGGTCGGTGTGATCCGTGAGCCGCTTGCCCTTGCCGGGAATCACGGTGTCGAGCATGGACATGGGCACGAAGAGGTCGGGTGTCTGGCCCCACACGGCGCTCTGGAAGTTCTCCGGCGTCACGCCGATGACTTCGAAGCTATGACCGTTCAACGCGAGCTTCTTGCCGACGACATTCGGATCTGCGCCCAGATTGGTTGCCCAGTACCGATGGCTGAGCACGGTCACTGGATTGGCTCCGGGCGCGGTGTCGTCGGATTGGGAGAACAGGCGGCCAAGCGCGGGTGTTATGCCGAGGACGGAGAAGTAGTTTCCGCTGATGATTTCTGCGTCGCTGATTTCCGAAGTGTGATCATGTGCGATACCTACCGAGGCCGGCGAGGTAGCGAGGAGGCCGCCGAAGACCTTCGCCTGATCGCGCAGATCGCGGTACATGGGGTAAGAGAAGGACTTGTCCTCGCCGGCGCCGTGATCACTGCTGTGTCCTTCCCATGCCTTGCCGGGCGCACTCAGCACGACGAGCTGCTCCGGCTTCTCGACCGGCAACGAGCGCAGCAGCGCCTGGTCGAGCAGCGAATAGACAGCCGTGTTTGCTCCCACACCGAGCGCGAGAGTCAGGACGGCTGTGATCACGAAGCCTGGCGAGCGGCGCATCTGGCGCAATGCAAAGCGGAAATCCTGGACGAAATTCCTCACGCTGTCCTCCGAAAAAAATGCAGAAATCCAGCGATGTGTATGCAATCCGCGCGCCAGCCGCAAACGGTTTATTCGACAGCGCCAATTGCCTGCTACCCGAACAGAATCCTGTCCGATCCCGGACAGCGGAGTCCGGCATTGGACAGCGTGCGGACTGCGCCACACCCGAGGACAAGGACATGTGCAGGATTTGGGTCGTATGAGAACGGCATCTCGCGTGCATCCTGATTTCCGGGAGATCCGCGCCAATGCTCCGTTCGCTCCGCTACGCGCTTCGTCAGCTCCGCAACAGTCCGGGCTTCGCTGCTACCGCAATCCTTACGCTGGCGCTTGGCATCGGCGCCACCACTGCCATTTTCAGCATCCTGGATGCGGTGCTCCTCCGGCCGCTGCCCTTTTCGCAGCCGGACCGGCTGGTCGCGATTGCCTCCCGGCCTGACGAGACTGTCTCGATTCCCACCATGCAGGACTGGCAGACCCGCGGCAACAGCTTCCAATCCATTGCCGGCTATCGCGGCTGGGCGCCTACGGTGCAGTCGTCGCTGGGCAGCCATGTCGGCGACGTGGTCGAGGTGACGCAGAACTTCTTCTCGACACTTGGCGCGAGCTTCGCCCTGGGGCGCGATTTGCCGCAGACCGGGAATGAGCGCGACTGCACTGGCGAGGTCATCGTCAGTGGAGCCTTCTGGAAGCGTCTCGGGGGCGGCTCTCTGCTGGGCGGCCGCACACTCCAGATGGACCGCCGCACATATCAGATCGTCGGCGTGCTGCCGCTCTCGCAGACTATCGAAGGCACCCAATCGCTGAATCAGCCGGAGATCTTTGTGCCGACCGGATGCGATCCCTGGCAACGACCTGCCGCGCGCGGCAATAGGAGCTATTGGGTCATCGGCCGTTTACGCGACGGCATTTCTATTTCCCACGCCAGCGCAGACCTGGCCCGCGTGCAGGCGACGCTGCAGCATGACTTTCCGCTTGATTACGGCAGCATTGCCGGCGGCCCACCGCTGATCACTCCGTGGACCACGAAGCTGACCGGAGCAGAGACACGGCCGGCAATCTACTCTACGCTTGGTGGGTGCGGCCTGCTGCTGCTCATCGGCTGCGCCAATCTGGCGAACCTGCTGCTTGCCCGCAGCGTACGCCGGCGGCGGGAGTTCGCCATGCGCGCCACTCTGGGCGCCGGCTTTGGCCAGTTACTGCGTCAGTTGTTGATAGAAAGCGCCGTGCTGGCTCTTGCCGGAGCCACAGCGGGTATTGGACTGGCATACGGAGCGCTGCGCCTGCTGCTTCAGGCTCACGCGCTGCATGTGCCCCGGCTGGCGCATGCCTCCATCAGCCCGGGCGTGCTGGCCTTCGTGATATTCGTTACTACTCTGGTGACAGTCCTGCTCACTCTGCTGCCTGCCGCGCGCACGCTTGATGCTGACCTGGTGCGGGACCTTGCCGGAGGCGGCCGCAGCTCGGGCGCCGGCAGCCTGCGCCGCATCGGACGTATGCTCGTCGCGGCGCAGATCACCTTCACCTTCGTGCTTGTGGCCTGCGCGGGATGGACGGTCTCCAGCGTCTACACGCTGCTGCATCAGCCGCTAGGATTTGAACCGGAGCACCTGCTGATGGCCGGCGTGGATATCGACAGGACGAGCGTCACACCACGTTACGACGCGCAGCAGACGAATCTGTTCTTCACTCACATGGTGGAACAGCTACGGCAGCTACCCGGGGTTGTCGCAGTGGCGGCTACCAACCACCCGCCCCTCGGGGGTGCCGTCGACCGGTTTGGGTTCTGCTCCGACGCGCACCCCGACCAATGCCGGCACCCGGCTACGCTGAATCCCAACTCGTACCACGTCACGCCGGGGTACTTCGCAACAGTCGGGCAGGCATTGCTGAGCGGCCGGGACTTCACCAACGATGACGACGGTTCGCGGCATGTGGCTATCGTCAACCGGCTGCTTGCCGAGCGTGAGTGGCCGGGGCAGAGTGCCATCGGCCGCCGCATCTGGACCGGAGACTTCCAGGACTGGGCGAGGGTGGTCGGCGTTGCCGGTGATGTCCACAGCTACGATCTGCAATCCGCGCCGGGGCCGGACCTGTATCTTCCCGAAGCCGATCACTCCAAGACCGGCATGGTGTTGATGATCCGCACCAGTGGCAATCCTGCTCTACTCGCCAGGACGGTGCGCGACATGATCCGCGCGCAGCACTCCGATTTGGCGCTCTATCACCTGCGCACGATGGCGCAGGAGATGGCGGGGGAAGTGGAGGTGCGGAGTTTCCTGATGCAGGTGGCGGGGGTGTTTGGCGGGCTGGCGCTGTTTCTTGCTGTTCTGGGCACTTACGGTTTGCTGGCGTATGAGGTGTCGCTGCGGGAGAAGGAGATTGGGATACGGCTGGCCCTGGGGTCTTCGCGAAAAGCGATTGTGCAGTTGCTGGTGGGGCAGGAGTCGCGGTGGGTTTTTGTGGGGGCGGCCGGGGGTCTGTTCGGCGCGGTGCTGGCGGGGCATGGACTGCGGGCGCAGTTCTACCAGGCGGAGGCGGCTACGGTGCCGGTGCTGGCTGGGGCGTTTGTGCTGCTGGTGCTGCCTTCGCTGATTGCCATTGCGCTGCCGGCTCGGCGGGCGGCGCATCTTGATCCGGTGGAGACGCTGCGCAGCGAATGAGGGGGCGGCTAGGGCTGGGGGATGAGCTCGCCGGCGGGCTCGGCCTCGTGCCGCTGGCGGAGCGGGTGCGGAGTGCTGGTGCGGGACTGGAACTGCGCGGATTTCTGCAGCAGGCCCGCGATGCGCTCCATCTCGAGTTGGATTGCGGCGGTTGTGATGCGCCAGTGATCTCTGCTCATGATGTGTGTATTACCGCATGAGAGCGCGGCGGGACGCGATGCTACTTGGGACGCATTACTGAAGGGATTCCGGTGACCAATCCGATTCCTCATTGAGGCTTTTGTACCGTTACTGGGAGAGCGGCGAAGCGGCCTTCCGGGCGGCGCTTGCTGTGGCGAACGGTTTGGCGCTCATAGAAGCGAGCGTGGAAGTAGCGCCAATAGCTGTCTTTCAGTGAAGGTGTTTCACATGCCCTTCCACACGGGCGGATATGTCCGCATTGCGGATACGTTCTGTTTGCCTTCTCAGTTGGGTGGTGCCGGCGAGGGGCCCCCTCCCCCTCCCGCTGCGGGAGAGGCCGGTGTAAGTTCCACTCTTTCAATGGCCTGGAGGTTCTCCCGAGGGTCAAATTCGTCTCTCTCAAGGGGTTACCGCTATATTCGTCATTCCAAAGAGACTTATGGGCCGTTAAAAACAAAAAGCTACCGTGACGGTGGCTTTTTGAGGTTCCGGCGCCTCCTGGCGGAGGTCTGCTTAATTCCAGACTAGCAAAGCAGAGGAAATTAACTGGCAGGTTCTGGGGTGAATTCCCAAATTGGTGGTTACTTAGGAAATGGCTGCGGAGATATGGCGCGGGGACTCTGCGGCGGCCAGCAGGGGCTGGCGGCAGATGTGGGTGCTTTCCGCCATCTCGAGCGGGAACTCGTAGTGCGACGTGGCGACTACCGAACGGCAGCGGCGGCAGACGGAGCGGCTGGTGCCGTCCAGGTTGCTGACGTGCTCGAACGCGAAGCGGGTGGTGAATCCGAAGGGGGCGATGTAGGTGGACACAACTAACTCCAAGGCGGGGAATACTGCTTTCAGGGTATCGGCCGGAGGGGCGGGAGGCAATCAGAAAGCGCAGGGATGCTTTATTTCCGGCTAATGATTTTGAGATTATGAAACGCCGACGGGATGCAGCCGATGGTTAGCTTAACGATTTTGTAGCTGTGATTGTCCGGTGTAAGCGTATGCAGGCTTGTTGATGAGGCTTGAGACCCGGGGCGATGGATCAGTGTGCCGGCGGCACTAACTGCAGCTGGGTCTGGTCACAGGTATGGGTGATTTCCACCTGCTCCAGCGAATTCTCATTGTGCGATGTGGCCACGATGCGGTGGCACTTGCGGCAGATGGAGTTGCTGGTGCCGTCGGAGTTGGTGATGTGCTCGAAGGCGAACCTGGTGGTGTATGGCGATGCGGGGAGGGTCCGGGTGGCCACTGCGGGCCTCTTTTCACGCGCCTGAACAACCGGGCGCAGACTCCAGTCTACGCGGGGCGGACGCGGACGTCGCCGAAAATTCACGACGCCCGCGGGCCTGCCGTGTGCGTGGGCGCTAGTCCTTGAACAGGTGCGAGGCGTGGGTGATGGCGGCTCCGGCTCGCATGGCGGCGGCGACGGCGGCGGTTTCGGCGAGCATGGGATCGGTGGCGCCGGCTTTGCGGGCGGCCCTGAGATGGAGCTCGATGCAGTAGGGGCACTGCGTGGTGAGGGCGACGGCGACGGCCATCAACTGCTTCTGCAACACATCGAGCGACCCGGCGGTGAAGGTGGCCTTGTCAAAGGCCCAGAAGGCCTTCATCGGTTCGGGGGCATTCTCGTCCAGCTTCTTGAGCTGGGTGAGGTTTTTCATATCGAACATGCGTGTCTCCTTGGTGGGAAGTTTTCGGATCGCAGTTATTGGGTGTGCGCGACGAGGAAAGGTTACAGGGTGGGAGGGATTTCGAGATACAGGGGCGATGGTAGACTCGCCGCGTGCGACGGATGATGGTGGCGATATGTGGCTTGCTGGCGTGCGCGGCGATGCACGCGCAGGAGGCGAGGGTCGAGATTCCCTGCCCGGTGATGCTGGTGAGCGGGCATGTGCGCGGCGGGAACATTGAGCTTTCGTTTCGGAACAAGGGCAAGGTGCCGATCCAGCAGGTGAGCCTGGGCTGCTCGCCGGCGATGGCGGGGCGGGCGCGGGATGCTATTTGTCACACGGAGAGTGGCTTGTTTTATCCGGGGACGCCGTACACGATGACGTTTGCGTACACGGGTGCGCGGCGGGGTGCGGTGACGCTTTCGGTGAAGGGTGCGCGGCTGGGGACGGGGGAGATGTGGATGGCTCGGAGTGCCCGGGCTTGCCGGCCCATCGTGGTGCGGAAATAGCTATGAGGATGGATCTGGGATATCTGCTGATTGTCGTTGCGTTCCTTATCTCTCTGCCGAATGTCTTTGCCATCCGGCGGATGGTGGAGAGTGCCGAAAGGACTCTCCATCATCTCGCTTTTCGGCTTGGAATGAGTTGCCCGCTTGGTTGTACTACAGTCACGGCGCTTCCCCAGAGAGCGCTCTGCGGCGACGGCTTCAGATTCGGGGTGCCGTTACGGATTCGCCCTAGTGGTGGTGGGAAGTGCTTTGGTTGTGATGGCGCGCGGGACTGGGAATTGAGCGGAAAAGTTGCACGCGCTTCGTATTGTTATTCCGTTGGTTTTGGCTATTGCTTTTTGGGAAGTGAGCCGGTGAAGTCGAGGGCTGCGTCGATGAGCTTCTGACGCACGGCGTCGTTGCCGTAGGCCTCGGGGGTGGCGCGGACCCAGCCGGACATGCGGCGGCCGCCCATGATGGCGGTGGCGACGCCGGGGATCTGGTTGGCCCAGGCTTCGTTGTCCTTGCCGACGCGCAGGAGCAGGCTGCCCTGGCGCGCTCCGATGAGCAGATTGCCGTGGAGCAGATATGCCCATCCGCCGAACATGGCTTTTTCGGTTAGGCCTCGGGTGTTGGCGAGGTTGGATTTTATTAGTTCTTCTAGGCCTGGGTCTCTGGGCATGTTGGGTGGGTAGGACGTCCGCAGAAAAGCGTAACGTGCGGGTAAAGGATGGACCCTCGGTAAGGAGGCGCACCGAGCATCGGGCTACTCGCGATTCGCTCCGATCGAAGCGCTTACCTCCGCGGGATCAATAGAGGCGTACTCTAGCACGTCTTACCCCCTCGACCGGTGCGCACTTCGAAGGTGCAGCGATAAAAGCGTACATTCCTTCGATACACCAGGCCACCATTATAGATAATTTTTGTGCCGATGAATGTGACATTTTCCCATCTCATACCGTCGAGTGCTTGATAGCCACCGGCAATTGACGAATCGCGGCAACCACATTCCCCGTCAAAACATTTTCATCGCCCGGTTTCGAGTTAAAGCCGTATTGTTTGGGGCTAGTAAAAGTGGGCGTCGATGAAAGTGTTTCCTCGCCCAGCGAGGAATACGGGACGGTTCCGGTCGGGGCGGGGGGAACAGTGGCTTCAGCGCCCGCGATCTTCGACTGCAAGGTCCAGAAATAGGTAATGGGCTGGTTTCCAGCGACGTCGCCGTTTGATGCATTCAACTGAGACAAGAGTTTGAGTCTTTCTCGGCGTCGCTCTGGGTCCTGAAATCTCTTGGTCAGAATAGGTCTTGGAGGGTACCCGCGGCATCGGCGATAAATTCCAATGTTGCGCTTTCCTGCTCTGAATTGCGGAAACCGACACATGGCGGGTCTCCGTCCCGAAAGCCCTTTAGCTGCACCCACTCGTGCTTCCGCAGCTCATGCATCTGTAGCAGCTTCCGTTACGGACCATGATGGCGCCGCAGGTGTGGCAGGAGGGGGCGTCGCCCATGTCGTAGAGGTCTTTCATGGCGTTGGCTACGTGCACGCGGTTTGGCTGCAGCTTCAGCGCGAGCTCAGCGATGGCAGATCGGATGGCGGTGCAGGACTGCCGCTAGGGCGCTGGATGCGGACAGGCTGCCGATGGTGCCTTCTACGGGGATGGCGGCGCTTGCTCCACCGGACATGCTGAAGAGGGAGAGCTGGTGTCCGGAGAGGAAGCGGAGCTGGAGCCAGCGGAAGATGTAGTCCATGATGCTCTTGGCGTAGCCGATCTGTTCGTTGCCGGTCCAGCCGGAGGGCTCGAAGCGGGTGTGGGCGAACTTTTCGACGAGGACCTTGAGCGGGACGCCGTGCTGGAGGGCGAGGGAGACGGCGGTGGCGAAGGAGTCCATGAGCCCGGAGACGGTGGAGCCTTCCTTGGCCATGCGGATGAAGATTTCGCCGGGCTCGCCGGAGGGGTAGAGGCCGACGGTGATGTAGCCCTCGTGTCCGGCGAGGGAGAACTTGTGGGTGAGGGAGGCGCGCTCCTCGGGGAGGCGGTGGCGGATGGCCTTGGGGGGGCGCTGCTGGTCGGATAGATCGGGGACAACGGGGGACAGCAGATCCCTCGACTCGCTTTGCTCGCTCGGGATGACGACTTTCTGGGAAGCGGGAGTAGACGCTACGGCTTTGGTGATGGCGGCTTCGAAGGCCTGGGCGGCGGCGGCTATGGATTTGGCGGAGACTTCGAGGCGGTCGGAGACCTTGTGGGTGAGCGAGGCTTCGAGGGTCTTGAGGTCGGCAGCGAACTCGGGAGAGCGGGTGTCGATGCCGGCGGCGAGCGAGGTGAGGACGCGGTCGGCGGCGGCGGAGACTGCGGCGTCGGGCTTGGCGGACTTTTTCTCGTCGGCGGAGGTGTTGAGGACCTGGACGCCCTTCGATCCGTCGCGATAGATGGCGACGGCTTTGAGGCCGAGACGCCAGGCTTCGACGTAGGTCTCGGCGATGTCTTCGACGGTGCACTCGTGGGGGAGGTTGACGGTTTTGGAGATGGCGCCGGAGAGGAAGGGCTGGGTGGCGGCCATCATCTTGAGGTGGCCGAGGTAGTGGATGGAGCGGGTGCCCTTGGCGGGCTTGAAGGAGCAGTCGAAGACGGCGAGGTGCTCGGGCTTGATGTGCGGCGCGCCTTCGATGGTGCCGGTGGCGTCGATGTAGGAGACGATGGCCTGGACGTCGGCGTCGGAGTATCCGAGCTTGAAGAGCGCGCCGGGGACGGTGTTGTTGACGATCTTGATCATGCCGCCGCCGACGAGCTTCTTGTACTTGACGAGGGCGAGGTCAGGCTCGATGCCGGTGGTGTCGCAGTCCATCATGAAGCCGATGGTGCCGGTGGGGGCGAGGACGGTGACCTGCGAGTTGCGGTAGCCGTGCTTCTCGCCGTGAGCGAGGGCGGAATCCCAGCAATCCTTCGAGGCGGCGATGAGCTGCTCGAGCTGCGGGGTGATGAAGGGCTCGGCTGAGGCTTTGGCGCGAGCGATCTTGTTGACCTCGGCGCGATGCATGCGGATGACGTCGAGGAAAGGCTCGCGGTTGGAGTAGAAGCCGGGGCAGGCTCCGCCCTTAGTCTCGGAACCCTGGTTGAGCGGCGTGGCGGCGGCGAGGGGCTTGGCAACTTCGGCGATGCGCGCGGACTGGAGATATGCCTCGCCGCAGAGGATGGCGGTGAGGGTGGCGGCGAAGTCGCGGCCGGCATCGGAGTCGTAGGGCAGGCCGAAGTTCATGAGCAGCGCGCCGAGGTTGGCGTAGCCCAGGCCGAGCGGGCGGTAGTCATGCGAGTTGCGGGAGATCTTCTCCGTGGGATAGCCGGAGTTGTCGACCAGGATCTCCATCGCCGTCAGTACGACGTCGATGGCATCGCGGTAGGCCTGGATGTCAAATGTGCCCGTGGGAGTGACGAACTTCATGAGATTGAAGCTGGCGAGATTGCAGGCGGAGTTGTCGAGGAACATGTACTCCGAGCAGGGGTTGGACGCGTTGATGCGGCCGGTGTTCTTGGAGGTGTGCCAGCGGTTGATGGTGGTGTCGTACTGCATGCCGGGATCGCCGCACTGCCAGGTGGCTTCGGAGATCTTGTGCATGAGGTCGCGGGCCTTGTAGGTCTTCGCGGGTGCGCCATCCTTGACGGTGCGGGTGGTGAATTCGGCGTCCTGCTCCCAGGCCTGCATGAACTCGTCGTTGACGCGGACGGAGTTGTTGGCGTTCTGGAAGAAGATGGACGAGAAGGCTTCGGAATCAGGACCGGAGCCGTCGTAGCCAGCTGCGATGAGGGTGTGGGCCTTGGCTTCTTCTTTCGCTTTGCACTCGATGAAGTCGACGATGTCGGGATGATCGACGTTGAGGATGACCATCTTGGCGGCGCGGCGGGTTTTGCCGCCGGACTTGATGACGCCAGCGAAGGCGTCGAAGCCGCGCATGAAGCTCAACGGGCCGGAGGCGGTGCCGCCGCCGGAGAGCAGTTCTGAAGAGCCGCGGATGGGCGAGAGATTGGTGCCGGTGCCTGATCCCCATTTAAAGAGCATGCCTTCGGTCTTGGCGAGGGTGAGGATGGAATCCAGCGAGTCGTCGACCGAGTTGATGAAGCAGGCAGAGCACTGCGGATTGCGATAGCCGGTGGTGGAGAAGACGACCTCGCGGGTCTGGGGGTCCCAGTGCCAGTTCTGCGCGTCGGAGTTTGGCTCCAGTTTGTCGCAGCCGACGTTGAACCAGACCGGCGAGTTGAAGGCGACCTTCTGCTGAACGAGGAGATGCGTGAGGTCGTCGTGGAAGGCGGCGGCGTCCTCTTCGGTGGCGAAGTAGCCGCCCTTCTTTCCCCACGCGGCGATAGTGTCGGCAACGCGGCCGACGAGGGCGCGGACACCGCTCTCACGCTCGGGCGTGCCGGTCTGGCCGTGGAGATATTTCGAGGCGACGATGTTGGTCGCGGTCATGGACCAGTCGACAGGGACCTCGACATCCTTCTGCTCGAAGATGATTTTGCCGCTCATGTCATTGATGGCGGCGGTGCGGCGCTCCCATTGGACCTCGTCATAGGGCGAGACGCCGGCGCGGGAGAACTTGCGCGCGAATTTGAGGCCGCTGGAGGCAGGCTTGCCGGCAGAGGTGGGGGTGGTTGCGGCTTTGGGGGATGTCTGTGTGGTCTCGGCCATGGCGCCTCCTGAGAGTTCGAACGGGTGGATTTCGGCGACCGTTGCCTGTCCGGCCCCGTCTGCACGGGGGAGCCTGGGCGGGGCGTGGAGCAAGCGGCGGAGGTTGCGAGTTTTGGTGCGGAACGGCCGGCCTGAAGGGCTGTTTGCCGAGGGCCAGTCATGAGCCGCAGATGGCAAAGTAGCGCTGCTTATCGCCTCAAGTCAAGCGAGAACCACAACATCTAGTGTATTCCATACAGATACGGGGTGAAAGGCCGGGAAGCCTTGATTCAAGCTGAGGAAAACGCCGGAAGGGCGATCTGGCGCGGGTTTTGGCCCCGGATCATCCCTGCTCCTGCGGGGGAAGGGGGAGTGGCTTCAGGGTATGCCGGGATCGGGGCGGTGCCAATGTGGGAAAGCGGGGATGGGGCAGTGGATGGTGTGGATGGACTGGGTGCAGATCAAATCCGTTGGATCGCGATTTAGGATCGATAGCCGTGTTGTTCGTTGCGTTTCTGAGGGTTTGGTATGTCGGTCCGGCAGGTTTGGCGAGAAACAACAGCCTTGTTTTGGGAGCACCCGGTGCTTTGGCTGCCGATTTTAGGTGCGGACCTGTTTTCGTTTTTCCTTACAAGCGTACGAAAGCAGATCGCTCACCTCGTGATCTATCGCTTGGTGCTGGACGTGCCTTCGGTACTCGGCGGAGCGAGACGTCTTCCTGATCCCGGGGATCCCTCGTCTCATGGCTTTATTTTGAAGGCAGCCGTTGTCGGTGCACTATTTGATTGGAGCGCGCACTTCATCCAGATCGTTCTTTACACGATTGCTTTGTTCATGGTCGTTGCTCTGGTTAGGAATATTCAGCAGCGGACGAAGCTACCGTTTCTTCCAGCGATCCAATTTGTGCGATTGAAATGGACTCCGATTTTCGCGCTGAGTCTGAGGCTGCTAGGGCTTGTTGTCATGCTTGCAATTCTGCTCGGCTCAATTGCGATGACGATCGCCCGGTATGCGCTCCCGGAGCCATACATCTCTGGATATGTTTTCGGCTGTATCGGCTTTTGCGCCATTGCTTACTTGATAGTGCCTGTCGCAATGGGACAAATTGCTGTGGATAACGGGCACACACTTGCAGCTGAACGAATACGACAAGGCCGGGTTTTTGCTCTCGCAATGGTTATTACCTCTTCCGTGCTTGGATATTTTCTGCCTTATGTTGCCGGCTCCTTTGAGAGGGAGCAGATCTTTCATAATGCTTATGCTGTGACAGCGCTTTCCGTAATCGGTTCGCTGCTCACTGCCGCTCCTTACATCGTGTTATTCATCTCGCTGACGCTGATCGTGGACAACGAGTTGGCGGATGGTGCCCCTATGCCAGAAGCGGGCCCGCCTGATATTTAGCTCCTGGAAGGCAGGTGGGTAGCTCTATTTAATGAATGCTTCGCGGCTGAATAATTGGAGCCAGATTGTTATGAAGTTGGGCTCATCCAAAGGCCGGTAACATCGGCTTACCATGCAGACCAGGTTTCTACGAAGGGACAGGTTGTTCTTCCCGGGCCGTTGCGGCGCAAACTGGGCATTCCAGGCTGGCGATGCGATGGATGTCAGCGTGGAAGCGGGACGCATTGTGCTGATGCCATACAGGAAGACGCGGAAGGCGCGGATCATCACCGATGCGATTAGGGGATTGCCGGTGCTGACCGCGGGTAAGGATGCTCCCGCGCTGAGCAGTCGCGAGGTCGCGGAGATTCTTGCAGAGTTCCCATAGCGCAACTGCGATGACTTTTCTTCTGGATGTGAATGCGCTGGTGGCGCTGGGATTTGCTCATCATGAATTCCATGCGCGTGTGGCGCGATGGATCAAGGCGGAAGATTTTCCGGCGTTAGCTATTTGTTCCATTACAGAGCTGGGGTTCGTGAGGGTGCTCTCGCAGGCAGTCGTCTACGGATTTACTGTGGCGGATGCACGCAGTGTTCTGCTGCGCATGAAACGATCGACGACTCCTCGCTTTACTTTTCTGGCAGATGCCCACGACATCTCCCATCTTCCTGCCTGGGCGAAGACGGCAAAGCAGACCACGGATGGCCACTTGATTCAGCTTGCGCGCGCGCATGGAGCAGCGCTGGCAACGCTGGATCAAAAGATTCCGGGAGCTTATCTCATCCCGTAATACGCCGGAACCCGTTTCCTACCGCTGATCGGCCCGGAGGGTGCTGGACGGAATGGGGACCGGATGTTGTTCGACGCCGGAAATGATGGAGACGCAGCGGATAATTCCCAGCGTGAGATAGGTGACCACGAGTATGGGGATCGCGATGGTGAGCACCATTTGAAAGCTGCGCGACCGGCGAATCTCGTTGGCGAAGCGCAGCCTTAGATTCGAGCAATGCTGGACATTGCGCTCGGTCGTCTGCGACGGCGTGTATGCAGGAATAGAGGAAATGGCGCGCATGGCGAGCCTCCGTGAAGGCGCCTTGTTCTATCGCCCTCACTTATCAATGCGCAGCACGGATGAAAAAGGTGCAATCGCCTGTCCGAAAGATTGCGTGATTGCGGTTTGAACGGGAAGGGATTCTCCGGGGTCGGCGTGTAACGGCGGCGTCAATGCTGCTTCAGACGCGGTCCGGAAAGTGCGCGTCTAAACGGACTTTGGCCGGAAGACGGGCTTTTTCGCAGTGTCGCAAAGCCGACAGAAATATCTTGTTTTCCGGCGTGGCCGTATGCGAGATTACCAGTCAGCAAATAACCTGAACCCAACCAGCAAGTCTCAGGTCAGAGATATCGGAGACTCCTAACTTATCTCAGCGACGAGTTAGGATCTTTGTTGCAACAGACGTTTGACATAGACGGCGCAGCCTATCTGGGTCTGCGCAAAGGGCCACAGTACTCTTCCAGCCGTACGCCCTCGGCCCCCCAGCCCCGGCAATGCGAGCTTGCTTTGGAGCAGCGATCTTTCCAGCTGGCTCGAGATCGTTTTTGTTTGTGTTTCCTGGATCGTGCGTTCGGCTTTCCTTGGCGATGCTGCGCGCTCTTACGTGATCTTCACCAGCCGTCAGCGCTGGGTAGGTCCGGTCTTCTTTCTACCTGGAGTCCCGTGTACATGAAGATCTTTTCCCTCGCATTCCTGCTGTTTCTCGCCGTCCCCGCCATCGCTCAGACCTCGTCGGGCTACCTCGACCAATCCACTAATTGGAAGTGGGAGCATGACACCGGAACTCCTGGTACTTCCACCGGGCAGCTTATCTTCGGTGTTGCCAATCCGTCCCTGGATCGTTCTGCAACGGAGTTTCTCGTTTCCTATTCCGACTACGGTGGCGAACGCTTTCATGTCACTTTCGGCAACGATACCGCTGCTACCTACTTCGTCTATGACACCTACGTTTATCTCGTCAATCCGACGCAGATACAAAACCTGGAACTGGATGTAGACCAGGTCACGGCGAACGGAGAAACCATTATTTACGGCACCCAGTGTTCCAGCATCTCGGGCACGTGGGAGTACACCTATGTGTCGAATGGGCATGGATACTGGAAGCCGTCCAACATACCTTGTAACCCGCAGAACTGGGCGCCCAACAAGTGGCACCATGTCCAGATCAAGTCGCACCGTGTGGGGGATGTGGTCACTTACGACTGGGTGAAAGTGGACAACGAGAGACAGCGCTCGTTTCGAGGGGCTACGGTGTCCTCTGGCCTTAATCTGGGCTGGACTCCGCTTGGAGTCATGCTCATCAATTTCCAGATTGACGGCGCGAACTCGGGCAGCGGCACGATCCAAGGCTACTTCGATAAGCTACAAATCTGGCGCTGGTAGAACGGCACAAAGCTTGCGGAATTTTTTGTAGCACCCTCGTGCGCATTCAGCCGCCAACCATGCAAGACTGGCAGCCATGCTTCTGCGGGCAGCGAAACCCGGCGATGAAATGGATGTGGCGCAGGTGCATGTGCGCTCGTGGCAGGCGGGATATCGCGGGTTGCTGCCGGATGCGTATCTGGACGGGCTGCGGGCGGAGGAGCGGGCGGCGCGCTACAACTTTGCGAGCGAGAATGTGCGCGATCCGGTGACGATTGTTGCTGTCCGTGATGACGGGATCTGCGCAGACGGCGTGATCTGCGGGTTTGCGACGACGTCTCCGGCGCGGGACTCGGATGTTCCCGAGGATGGCGAGTTATGCGCGCTGTATGTCGATCCTGAGTGGTGGGGACGCGGTGTGGGCAGGACGCTGATCGAAGCGGCGCGGCTGCGGTTTATCCAGATGGGGTTTGGGAGTGCGGTTTTGTGGCTGCTGGCGGGGAATGTTCGAGCGGACCGCTTTTACCGGATGGATGGCTGGGTGCCGGATGGTTTGCGCCGGAGCGAGACCATGTGGGGTGTTGCGGTGAATGAGGTGCGCTACCGGCGCGCGCTCACGGGGAACATTCTTTAGAGATTATTTCCGATTGAGGGTCTTCACCCAGGATGAGCACCCGCATCCGCTACGGTCTGTAGAGTTCTTCTTCGCTGACGACTGGTGCGGGGTCGTACTGTTTTGCGGCGCGGTGCGCAGCGGCGAACATGGGGCCGCGGGCAGGCACGAGAGGGGCAAAGCGCATGAAGCCGACCGGCTTGGCCAGATCGTCGTAGATGGCTTCCATGCCACCCTGCATCAGATAGGTCTCGTGCCAGAAGCCGGTGCCTCCGCTGTCGCGGAGAAAGTTCTTCCACCATTCGCGATGCGGCTCCGAGCGAGTCCAGGCGAGGAGCGAGTCCATGTCGCGCCAGTACTGACGCATGCCCGCGTGCATCGGAAATAGCGAAAAAATAAAGTTCTCATGGAGCAGAAGTCCGTCGGGCGCTGCGGCGACCGAGTTGGATATCTTTGGCCCGAATCCTGCGAGCGTTTTCAGGCCGGTCATCCGATTGACACGCATGCCGAGATAGACGACGACGAGATCGGGGTATGGAGAGAGATCGACGGTTTGACGATTGACCTTTGTGGTCATGGGCGGACCTCAACCAGCTTTGCTCTGTGATGAGTTCGGGGTGCGAGAGGATTCGCACAAACCTACATCTCGCCGAAATGCGGAGCACCCGGTATTAGTTGGTGTAGACGCGGACGTAGTCGACGAGCATTTCGGCGGGGAACTTTGTGGTGCTATCGGGGGCTTTGGGCCAGTCGCCGCCTATGGCTAAATTCAGCAGGAGATAAAAACTATTGCCGGAGTCGAAAGGCCAGACGGCGCCGGGGCGGTTGAAGTCGGCCGGCGTGTTGGTGGCGTAGATGTTGTCGGGCGAATCGACGTAGAAGCTGATTTTGCCTTTGGACCAGATGATGCCGTAGGTGTGCCAGTCGGCGGCGGAGAAGGATTCTCCCTTGGGCGCGAGATAGTGCCTGGTGGTGTCGCCGTTGGTGCCGTGGAGCGAGCCGGCGATCCAATCGGGAGTGGGGGCATTGATGTGCTCCATGATGTCCTGCTCGCCACATGCTGGCCATTTATCGGTAGCGATGTTATTGCCGAGGGTCCAGAATGCGGGCCAGGTGCCCTGTCCTTCTGGGAGCTTCATGCGGGCTTCGATGCGGCCGTAGGAGACGCTGAAGAGGCCTTGCGTTTTGAGACGTGCAGAGGTGTAGACGCCGGGCGTGGGCTGGCGGGCGACGATGTGAAGATAACCATCCTCGCCGATAAAGGCGTTGGGATGCGCGGGATCGCATGGCTCGGCGGCATCGCCATAGGCACAGTAGTGCTCGAATTCGCGATTGCCGAAGCCGGAGTGGCCGATGTCATAGGTCCAGATATCGGGATTGGGTTTGGGGCCGAGGTCGGCGGCGTCGTTAAAGTCGTCGCTCCACACCATGGTGTTGAACGGGATGTTCGGAGTGAAGGTCTGGCTGGCGGTTTTGCCGGGCTGACCGTTGATGATGGCGACGGCTTTGACCGTGAGGTTGGAGGCGACCAGGAACGGCGCCAGATATTGCGTGGAGTGCGCGGTGGGCTCGCTGCCATCAATGGTGTAGTAGATCGTCTCGCCGGGCGTGGCGTTGAAAGAGACGATCTGGGCGCCGTTGAGCGCGGGCGTGGTGACGATGGAGGGGGCGGCGGACTGGGCGGGCGATGGGACGCTATTGCCAGGAACCTGGGCTAGAGCGGTGGCCCAAGTCATCCATACAGTTACGAATATAGCTACCCGCATCTTTTGCCTCCGGGACGACAACTTGCGGCTACCAGAGTATCGCGGGACTGGCTGAATTGGATCAGTGGCAGAGCTGACTTTCGTGGTATCCCGCGATTCGCGCATTCAAGGATGAAACGGTGGCCCTTCGGGGCCGCTGGATTGTCGCGGAACTACCCCACCCTAGCCTTCGGCTAGAGTAGGGCACCCCCGTCTCTCGCCTAATAACGGACTATCTGTTGCGCAGGCACCGGCACCTGGTTCTGCGGCAATGTGAAGAAACAGCAGATCCCTCCACTGCGCTTCGCTCCGGTCGGGATGACGATCTGTGGCGTGAGGGCGGTGCGATCAGATGCTGGCGAGGCGGTCGAGGTAGGCGCGGAGGACGTCACGCTGCAGGGTGAGGTTGGCATATTTGCCCTGGCGTTCGATGCGGATGAGCCCGGCGTTTTCGAGTTCCTTCATGTGATGGGAGAGTGTGGCGGGGCTGATGGGCTGCGATTCTGCGATGCAGCCGCAGGGTGTGGCGCACTGGCGGCGGCCGATTTCGGCGAGGATTTCGTAGCGGCGGGGCTCGGCGAGGGCCTTCGCGATGAGGGCGAACTGTGTGTCCGTGAGCTGGACGGGTTTGCCGGTGCGCTTTTCTGCCATCGCTTCTACCTTACTCTGGACTGGCCCTGCGGACGATTGCGCCTGCGGCGCGTTCTGTTGGGTTCGCTCCCTTTGGCCCCTCACGCCCAATTTGTGGCACACCCGATTGCTTCCCGTAGTTGCTCGCGCCTGATATCGTGGGCGGCGCGATGGGGGGCGAAGATGTTTGAGCTGTATTCAGAAATGGCACGAAGGATCGTTTTCTTTTCACGCAAAGGAGCGGGCGGGCGCGGCGCGGCTGCGATAGAAGTCGAAGATCTGATCGAAGCATTGGTCATAGAGGACCAGCGGGATTTTCTGAAAACACGCCCGAACGCAGCGATGCAGGTGATGCCGCCGCACCGGCCGTTTTTCACGGTGGAAACTGCCGCGGCGATCCGTCGCGGCCTGGAGCCGCTGTTGTCGGCGAAAGGCAAACCGCTGGCGACCTCGGTGGATATGCCGGTGGCTGAGGGATTGCAGGAGGTGCTTAAAACTGCGAAGCAGTTAAGTGAAGAGCTGCGCCACGAACCGGCGACGCCAGCACATATTGGACCGCTGCATCTGCTAGCAGCAACATTGTCGATCGAATCCTCTGACGTCGCGACGGTCCTGAAGCAGGCAGGTGTTAGCCGGGAAGCAGTGATTGAAGCGATCCGCACGGGCGAATACTGAACGAGCGGCGAATAGTCAAAATGACGCGGACGTTCGTGTCGCTAGCCGTTACACTCCCTTCGATGGTCACGATGACGCAACGGTGGCGCGTGAACTCCGATTCCCTGCTGATCGCATTCGACCTGGCGGGAACGCTGGTGTTTGCGCTGGAAGGAGCGATGCGGGCGATCCGCGGCGATCTCGATTTTCTAGGGCTGCTGGTGCTTGCGTTTGTGACAGCGGTGGGCGGCGGCATCATTCGCGATCTGCTGATTGGCGCTACGCCGCCGGCGGCGATCCGCGACTGGCGCTACTTCGGGATCGCAATTTTGGGCGCGCTGGCGGTGTCGTTTTTCTACCAATGGGTGCAGGCGATTCCCGACCAACTGATCTTGACGCTGGATGCGGCGGGACTCGGACTGTTTGCGGTGGCCGGCGTGGAGAAGGCGCTGGACTACAAGATGCATCCATTGATGGCGGTGGTGATGGGCGGCATCACGGGCGTGGGCGGCGGTACCGTGCGGGACCTGCTGCTGGCGCAGGTGCCGTCCGTGCTGCGGAAAGATGTGTACGCGACGGCGGCGCTGGCGGGCGGCGTGGTGATGGTGCTGCTGCTGAAGGTGAAGGTGCCGCGGGCCGTGGCGATGCTGGCGGGCGGATGCTCGTGCTTTCTGTTGCGGATGATCGCCGTGGCGCAGCACTGGAATTTGCCGCGGCTGCTGCATCATCCCTGAGTGCTGGCCGCACGGGCAACAGCGCCTGCGGCGCGGATCGTTGGGTTCGCTTCCGTGGGTCGCTCACGTTGAGGAGTGCGGGAAAGCGAGCAAACTGCAGATCCTTCGCTTCGCTCAGGATGACAACGACTTATATCTGCGAAATGCGAGTATGTGTCGCGAAATTATTCGCCGGCAGCCATTAGGTATTTATTCGTAGCGCAACGCTTCGGCGGGTGGGACGGTGGTGGCGCGGATTGCCGGCAGAAAACAGGCGGCGAGTGCGCTGAGGCTGAGCAATGCGGCGGCGGAGAGTAGCGCTGTTGCCGCGAAGGCGCTGTGCATCCAGTGTGCGAGAAGCTTTCCTACAAATGCATCGAGGGACAGACCCAGAGCGACGCCGATGGAAGTGCTGACCAGCGCGATGCGTCCGGCGACCCAGAGAATATGCGCGCGGGGCGCGCCGAGTGCCAGGCGCACACCGAACTCCGTTGTACGCTGCGCGACACTGTAGGCCACGACGCTGAAGATGCCGACCATGGCGAGGGCGAGCGCCATGGCGGAGAAGATGCCGAAGAGGATGGAGAAGAGACGCTGGCGGCTGTATTGGGAATCGCGCTTGATGGCTTCGTCGAGCGTAAAGACGCCATTGGGGGTCTGCTGATAATGCGCAACAGAGGCGATGGCAATTCGGATGGCGCGAAGATAACTGAGAGGGTCACCCTGAGTGCGTATCTCGAATTGAACGTTAGGCGGCATGAGCGAGGTATAGGGCAGATAAATGGCGGGCTGAACCGGTTGATCGACACCATCATTGCGTGCATCGCCGACCACGCCGACGATCTGGCGCCAGTTCGTGCTCTGGGGAGAGACGGCGTACGTGGGGAAGCGGGGGACGAGATCAGGAACGCGAATTTGAAGGCTTAGCGGATCGGCCTGGGCAGTGTAGCGTTTGACGAAGGCCTGATTGACGACGGCAATGTAGTCGCCGCGTGTGTTTTCAGAAGCATCCCAGACACGCCCGTGAAGCAGTGGAATGCGGAGCGCGGCAAAGTATTCGGGACCGACGAGCTGGACGTGAGCCTGCGGCTGTTCCCGGTGCAGATCGCCTGCGATGTCGAAGGATTGCTGGGGCCAGCTGTAGGGTGGCGTGACATAGGTGCCAACGGCAGCCACGGTGATGCCGGGAACCGCAACAATTTTCTGGTGAATCTGCTCGATAATTGCAGCCCGCGCCTGACGCGACTGGATGGCACCCGACTGCCGTGCCTCGCGCTGACGCAACGAGATGCCGATATGCACGACGTGATGAGGATCGTAGCCAAGCGGGAAGCGCGAGAGCTGGAGAAAGCTGCGAATTGCGGTGCCGGCTGTGGCCATGAGCAGCAGAGTGAGCGCGACCTGAGCGGCGATGAGCGGGCTCCAGCGGCGTTTTGCTGGAACGGTGACGGCGACGCCGCGCATATTTGCAGGTAGGGCGCGAGCGAGATCGGGACGCGAGAGGCGCAGCGCGGGCACGAGACCGAAGAGCAGGCCGGTGAGGAGCGCGAGTGCGACGGAAAAAAGGAGGATGGGGATGTTAATACGAATAACCGATTCTTGCGGAAAGGATTGCGGAGAAAGCTGCATGGGCAGCTTGGCGAGCCAGAACGAAGCTGCCACCCCCAGTGCGGCGCCAGTTACGGAGATGACGACGGATTCCACGAGCAACTGGCGAACGATACGCCAGCAGCTGGCGCCGAGGGCGGCACGCACCGCGAGCTCATGCTGGCGTTTGCGGCCGCGGGCGAGCAGAAGGATGGAGCAGTTGACACAGCCGATGATGAGCAACAGCACGACTCCGCAGAGCAAGAGCGAGAGAGTACGGCCGATGCCCTGCTGATAAGGAACAATGATCGGCTGGAGCTGGAGGCGCCAGTGCTCGGGAAAGAGGCGTGCGTTGTTTGCGAACTGACGCACCAGGGGTTCCAGCGCGGCGTCCGCGGCCGCGGGAGTAATGTGCGGCTTTAGCTTGATCCAGGGGATGTACATGGACGGCAGATTGGGGATGCAGGGCGACAGGCTGATCGGAAGATAGACATCGGCAACTCCGGTGGTGTCATTGAAGGCGAAGCTGCGCGGCATGACGCCGACTATGGTGTAGAGGACGTGATCGATTTCGAGAGTACGACCGATGACGTGCGGATCACCGCTGTAGTGACGCTGCCAGAAGTGGTAATTCAGCACAACGACGGGCTGTCCGCCATTTTGAGCATCGGAGGGCTGGATGTCGCGGCCGAGCAGCGCGCGCACACCGAAGAACGAATCAGCATTCTCTGTGAGGTAGGTGGCATACACGTCCTCAGGAACATCGCCCGCGGTGATCTCCATGCGGTCGGTGCTGAAGCCAAGCAGATTTTCAACGGGAGCGGCCTGTCGCAGTGCTTCAAATTGCGGCCCCGTGAGCGGGAACCATTGCGCGTCGTTCGGCGTCTGCTCGTTGAGGATGACCGGGTTCATGATGCGGTCGGCGCCGGCATAGGGGAAGGGGTGCAGCAGCGCCGCGTAGATGAGCGAGAACATGGCGGTGGTGGCGCCGATGCCGAGCGCGAGTGAGAGGATGGCGATGGCGGCGAAGCCGGGATTGCGGCGGAGTGCGCGTAGGCCGTAGCGAATGTCGCCGCCTAGTTCGTCGAAGATACGGAGGCCGATGGCGGCGCGGTAGGTTTCGTTTTGCGTCGCTGGCTGGCCGAGGTCGATGCGGGCTTTGCGCCGGGCTTCTTCAGCGGTGAGGCCCTGGCGGATAAGGTCTTGCTCGTAGGCTTCGAGGTGGAATCGGAATTCTTCTTCTATATCACCGTCGCTGCGCGGCGTGATCGATCGCCAGAGTTTGCGGAGGAGGAATGGGGGGGGACGCTGCTGAGAGTCATATCTCATCGGCCTCCTTGTTGAGGATGCCGGCGACGACGGCGGTCATGTCGGTCCACTTTGCGGTCTCGGACTTGAGCTGGCGCTTACCGGCGGCACTGAGCGAATAGAAGCGGGCGCGGCGGTTGTTCTCTGACTCGCCCCACTCGCCTTTGATCCAGCCGCGGCGCTCCAGGCGATAGATGGCGGTGTAGAAGGAGCCTTGCAGGATTTCGAGCCGCTGGTTGGAGATCTGCTGGATGCGCAGCAGGATGCCGTAGCCATGCAGCGGGCCGAGCGAGACGGCCTTGAGGATGAGCATCTCAAGCGTGCCCTGGGGGAGTTCTACCGCCTTGGTCATGGCGCTCTCTCCTATCCGGAATAGGAGAGTACGCCGCGCTCTCCTATTTGGTCAAGGAGAGGACTGGCCGTCTCTTCGAGATGTTCGGTAAGTTGCGCAGCTCCCTGCAAGGTGTAATCGAATCGGTGGACGCTTCGCGTCGCATGATTGCCAGGAAATACCCCACCCTAGCCTTCGGCTAGAGTAGGGCACCCGGCTTTGCGGTCGTTCCGGTTCGAGTAGTAGCGCGGACAGACTGCAGGTCCTTCGCTTCGCTCAGGATGACACCAACTCATTTAGAAGAGCAGCTTTGAGTCCGAACTGGATTTGGCGGCTGGTGGCGGCGGCGGTGACTACGCCAGCTGTGGGGCTGAGGACGGCGGCCTGTTGCAGTGTTGCGGCAGAGGTGCTTTGCTGCGGGCCGGAGCTGAAGATGACGGGGTTGGGCGTTTGCAGGTTGGTGTGGTTGAGAACGTTGAAGAACTCTGCGCGGAACTGCGCGCGCAGGCGCTCGTGGATCGCGGTGGACTTGGCGAGCGAGAGATCGAGATTGGCGAAGCCGGGACCGGTAAGCGTGTCGCGGCGCAGATTGCCGACCGTGCCGGCGGCGGGCGCGAGGAAAGCGGCCGGGTTAAAGAACTGGTTGGCGCGCGCGGCGGTGGACCCGTGGGCGTAGAGCGAGCCATGGAAATCGGGGTTCACGTCGGGACGTACGGGGTTGCGCGTGTCGCCAGAGCCGGTGGGGTTGTAGCCGAGCTGCGGCGTGAAGGGAAAACCGGACTGCAGGTTGGAGATGGCGGAGAGCGTCCAGCCGGAGATAGCGGTGTTGGTGGCCGCGCCGAAGCCGGCGCCGATGCGATGGCCGCGGCCGAAGGGGAGATCGTAACTGCCATTGAGCGATGCGATGTGGCGGACGTCTGTCGCGGCAGGACCCCAGTCGAGGTTCGGCAGGCCGGGCACGCTGACGAAGGCCGGCGTGTTGGCGGAGACGCTGGTGTTCCATGCGGAACCGTTGTCGAGGTTCTTCGACCAGGTGTAGTTGCCGCGGAACTGCAGACCGTTCGTGTAGGAGCGGCGCACATCCACTTCAAACGCGTTGTAGCTCGCGTTGCCGCTGGAGAACCACGATGTGGTGTTGGTGACGGCGGGATTCGCCTTTACGGTATTGGGATAGTAGATGGCGCCGGCGGCGAGCGATGCGGGGCATGCGCTGTTGGGGCAGACGACGAAGGCGGGCTCGTTTGCATCCTCGGAGAGGATCTGGTGATAGCTGTGTGAGCCAATGTAGGCGAGGGTGAGCGAGGTCTGCGGGGCGACCTGCTGCTCAAGCTTGAGCGTCCATACCAGGGTGCTGGGCGTGGCGATGTTGGTCTGCACGGTAGAGGGTGAGACGGCGCCCTTGCCCGTGATGGGATCGGTGACCGTAGTGCCGGAGTAGCTGAGGGTCGCGTTATACGGCGCGGTCTGGTCGAGGCGGTAGTTGAGGTTGTCAAGCAGACTTTGTTGCACGCCGAAGGAGGCGCGGATGGCGGTGGTCCCTTTGCCGGTAGGATCCCACGCCAGGCCAATGCGCGGTTGGGGCAGGAACTTGGCGCGATTGTCCGTGAGCGCGGAAGAGCCCACGGTGGGATTGGTGTTGATCACGCCGTTGGTGAATTGATAGTTCGCGGCGCGACCATTGGCTTCATTCCAGCCATTGCTGCTTTCGACGCGCAGGCCGGCGCGGACTTCCAGACGCGGCGTGGCCTTCCAGATGTCTTCGATGTAGCCGGCGCCAAACCAGGAACGCCAGTTGAGCGGCGTGGGTACGGGGACGATGGTGAAGGTCTTGATGGTGCCCTGCAGGAAGGTTTGCAGGGTGGCGAAGGAGGCCTGGCCATCCTGGTTCTGCGCAAGGTTGTCGTTGCTCTGCAGGCGCTGGAGCCATCCGCCGATTTCCAATTGATGGTGGCCGACAGTCCAGTAAACGTGGTCGTCGAGCGTGAAGAGATTGCGCGCGACTGCGTTGTTGCTGCCGACGTTGCCGCCCGCGCCGGTGATCTGCGATGCGCCGTTGGACGCGGTGGAGCCGGAGATGACGATGGCGCCGACGGGGCGGCCGGCGACAAAGCCGGGGACATCGACGGTGGTGCTGCCGAGGAAATAGAACGATGCGCGGGAGAAGCCCAAGCGCGCCGTGTTGAGCAGTTGCGAGGAGACGATGTGCTGCTCTTCGATGCTGGCGACCTGCTCGCGGAGGGTCTCGTCGATGGCAGCGAAGGGATTGGCGGTGGGGGTGTGCGCGACGGAGTCGTCGATGGTGTAGACGCCGAAGAGGAGGTCCTTCGGGCAGAGGTTGTAGTCGGCGCGCGCGGTGCCGAAGTCTTCGCGAATGGTCTGCTTGGGACCGCTGAACGCGCGGGCGATGCCGGTGGACTGGCCGGCGGCGTTTGTGAGCTCCGCACCGTTGGGCGTGGGCCAGAGCTTTAGCAGGTCAGCAACGCCGGGGGCGAGGCCGACATTGACGAGTGAGCCGCCAAGGCCTAGGGGAAGAAGGCCCTGGCGCGCGTTGGCATCTGGGACGAGGGCCACATTGCTGAGCCCGAGGTTCTGTCTGTAACCTTCGTAGTTGCCAAAGAGAAACACTTTATTGCGGCGGATGGGGCCGCCGAGCGACCCGCCGAAGTTGTTGCGCTGAAACTCGGGGATCTGCTGCTGGTCGAAGTAGTTGCGGGCATCAAGGGCGCTGTTGCGGAGAAATTCGTATGCCGCGCCATGGAGCTGGTTGGAGCCGCTGGCGGTGACGACGCTGATCTGCGCGCCCTGGCGCTTGCCGAAGGCGGCGGAGTAGGTATCGCTGGAGACGTTGAACTCGCGCACGGCATCGACGCCGAGAAGCTGGCCGCTTGTGCCACCGGGCGTGACGTTGATGAGAGATGCGCCGGTGTATTCGACTCCGTTGAGGAGATAGAGATTGTCCTGCGGGCGGTGGCCGGAGACGGAAAACATGTTGCCGACGGAGGAATTCGATGTCCCGATGCTGCCCGAGCGCTGCGCCGTGTAGTTCACGGATGCGGGGTTGAGCGTGAGGAGCTGATCGTAGGAGCGGCCATTGAGGGGGAGATTCTTTACCTGGCGCTCATCGACGAGGCCGCTGGTTTGCTGCGTGCTGAGATTGACGGGCGCGGGCTTGTCAGTCACTTCGACGTTCTGGCTGACGGCGCTGGCGGAGAGCGCGACGTTGATGCGGACCGATGCGCCAACCGTGACCACGATGCCGTCGCGGTGCTGAGTGGCGAAGTTATCGCGCGTGGCGGTGATGCTGTAGCGGCCTATGGGAACGGACGGCGCGCTGTAGACGCCTTCGCCATTGGTCGTGAGCTGACGCTCACTGCCGGTCTCCTGATTGTGGATGACGAGGGTTGCGCCACTGACGACGGCGCCTGAGGAGTCGGTGACGGTGCCGCCGATGGAACCGCCGACGACCTGCGCGTATACGGGTGCGGCGGTAAAGGCTAGTGCTGCGAAGATGCCGGCGATGGCCGGTTGTGCGATGAAGCGCATTGCGTCGATCTCCAAATCACGTGAAGCGTTGGTGAAGAGGAGCGCTGCGCTTTATCTGCGACTAGATGCGGCGCTCCCGCTGCGCCCGGCAACAACAAGAGGCGCAACATGTGGCGGAGCGACAACAGCTTTGGAATGGAGAGGGCAGATACATGCGGTCCTTCGAACTTTATGGAATGAGTTAGGAGAATCGATCCGCGGTGCGCGGATAGCAATCTCAAGCCACAGAGCGGCGCGCCTATCGACAGCAACAACAGGACGCGGGCTGGGCGAGATGCTTCATGTGTATGTGGAGAGTAACACGATTTCGGGCGAAATCGAAAGTCCGGCTATCGGAGTGGTAGATTTGCTGACGCCATGAAATATCGTTTTCTTACGCTGACTCTTTCCGTACTCACGCTTGCTGCTTTCGCGTTGACATGCCTCGCGCAGGAGACCGGAATGCCGCACCTGGCGAAGCAGGGCGAGGCGACGCAACTGATCGTCAACGGTAAGCCATATCTGATGCTGGGGGCAGAGATCCATAACTCAAGCTCGTCGAGTTTGAGTTACATGGAGCCGGAGTGGCCGAAGCTGGCGGCGATGGGTGTCAACACGGTGCTGACGCCGGTGAGTTGGGAGCTGATTGAGCCGGCGGAGGGCAAGGTCGACTTCACGCTGGTGGATGGGCTGCTGGCCGGCGCGCGCAAGCAGCATCTGCACCTTGTGTTTCTATGGCTGGCGTCGTGGAAGAACGGTATGTCGAGTTATCCGCCGGTGTGGGTGAAGGAGGATGCGAAGCGCTTTCCGCGGGTGGTGGAGGATGGCCGACCGGCGAATATCCTGAGCACCTTCGGTGCGGAGACAGTGGCGGCGGACGGGCGCGCGTTTGCGGCGCTGATGCAGCATCTGCACGAGGTGGATGGGCACGACCACACGGTGCTGATGATGCAGGTGGAAAACGAGGTGGGCGTGCTGGGTGCGACGCGCGACCACTCCGATGTGGCGAACCGCGCCTACGCCGGCGCAGTGCCGATGGAGCTGCTGCGCTATCTCGACCAGCATCACGCATCGCTGAATGCGGAGCTGCGTGCGCTGTGGGAGGAGCACGGCGCGAAGACGTCGGGCACATGGACCGAGGTCTTTGGCGATTCGCCGCGTACGGATGAGATCTTCATGGCGTGGCACTATGCGAAGTTTGTGCAGGCCGTGGCGGCGAAGGGCAAGGCAGCGTATGACCTGCCGATGTATGTGAATACGTGGCTGGGCGGCGAGGATGCCGCTCCGGGAAATTATCCGAGCGGCGGCCCGCAGCCACAGGTGATCGATGTGTGGAAGGCGGCGGGGACAGCGATCGATATCTATGCGCCGGATTTGTATTCACCGGATGTGTATGGATGGGCGCGGAAGTATCATCGCGCGGATAATCCTCTGTTCCTGCCGGAGACCCGCGATGGCGAGGCTGGTGCGGCGAATGTCTTCTACATCCTGGGCGAGCATGCCGCGATTGGATTTTCGCCATTCGGCATTGATAACTGGGCGATGCCCGAGACCGGCGACATGGCGCAAAAAGACAAGAGCGGCGAGGATGCGCTGCGCACGAGTTACAACGCGATTGCGTCGATTGAGCCGACGCTGCTGGATGCGCAGAGCAAAGGTACGGTACATGGATTTGTATTGGACAAGTCGCGGCCTTCGGCTTTGTTCGTGATGCAGGGCTACGAGGTGGAGGTGGCACTGGATGAGATCTTCGGCAGCCATGCGGAGAATGGCTACGGTCTGATTCTCGCGACGGGGCCGGATACATTTCTGGGTGTGGGCAAAGGCTTCCGCGTGAAGTTCACGCCGCGGGATTCGGCAGCGAAGCGCGTGGGCATTGGCACGATCGACGAAGGGCGATTTCGAAAACGGGCAGTGGATCGCGGGGCGGCGGCTGAACGGCGACGAGAATGACCAGGGCGAGTATTGGCGGTTCGATCCGCGTGAACTGCGCGTGGAGAAGGTGACGCTGTATCGCTTCCAGTGAAAGTCATCGAGATCGCTCCGCTCCGCCTCGATACGCCCACCCTACGTGCGCGTCGAATAAGCACCCGCTCCCGGCGGAATTAGATATCGAGGTGGATGCGGAGCGTGCCGTCCGGCTGCGGTGCGGCCCTGACTTGTTCGAGTGAGGCGACAAACCAGTCTGCCGCCGTTAGCTCGGCCTTCGCGTGTGACGAGAGTACGGCGAGCACCTTGCAGCCGGCGGCTTTGCCGGAGGCGACGCCGGCAGGTGAGTCTTCGATGACGAGGCAGTCGGCGGGCGCGAGATTGAGGAGCTTTGCGCCGGTGAGGTAGGGCTCCGGGTGCGGCTTGCCATTGGCGACGTGCTCGGCGGGCACGAGCACTTTGGGAATGGGCAGCCCTGCGTGATTGAGGCGGCCTTCGAGCAGGCGCACGGTGGCCGAGGTGACGATGGTCCAGCGATCGGCGGGAAGCGACGCGAGAAGTTTTTCGACGCCGGGCAGGATGATGAGGCCGCTGTAGTCTTCGGCGTCGTAGTCTTCGAGTCGGCGCTGCTCGATGGCGGGATCGAGATCGGGGCGCAGAGCGCGGAGTGTATCGACGGCGCGACGGCCGTGCGTAGACTCGACGGAGAAGGCGCCTTCCATGTTGTGGTGCTTCGCCCATTGCAGCCAGCAGCGCTCATCGGCGCCAGTAGAACTGATGAGCACGCCGTCCATGTCGAAGAGTATGCCGCGGGTTTTGATCTCTATGGCCATCTTGCTCATTGATGATGGCACAAGGTGCTGCGACGCAAGATGGTGATGTCTGAGGTGTGGGTGCCTGCCTCCGGAAAGTCTAAGGCAGGCCACTTTTCAGCAGGAAAAACTCTGGGTGATTTTCGGAACCGACGGGGTCTTGGATTGCAGGTACGTGAACGCATCAGACTCTCCTTGCGCTCGTGTTGATGGAAACTCGAGCGGGAGATGTTGGTCGCTCGCTGGCGTCGCCGCCACGCAGGACTTCCCTTCCAGCCAGAACAGGATAGTGTCAGCCATCTCGTGAGCCTGCTTCGCCACTTCGGCGAGGCTGCGAATCACGGAACGTTCAAAGTCGCCCTGCGCGCCGGACCAGCGGTCGATGTGAGGGTGCGCGCTGATGCACGTGAGTTCACGAAGCGGCAGGCACTCCTGACGTCGGAGCGCGCCCTTCGCATGACCAGCATTCTCTTCGAACAGAGCGACGACGCACAGCCGTATGGATCCATTCACAACGCGACCCATCCTCTCCAGCGCCGCGCATCCGTGGATTCCGCTGCCTTCGAGCAGACGCACGCTGTCCTGCGCAATCTGAGCAGCTGCGCTGTAAGTGACGTGAAGAGCCGTGTTGATGCTGGCGGCGGCGAATGTAAAACGAGAGTCCGAGGGCTTATCGGTGCGCGCGTTCGTGAGTTCGCGACATAGCTCCTTGATGCGGCGATGATGTCCTTCGATCTCATTGTCTGCCGCACGAACATGACGGGAGAAATCGAGATTGCGCATCGTGTATCCCTTGATGGAGTCATCGAGGGCGCGTTGCGAGAGTCTGGCCATGGCCAGCAAGCGCACTCGGAGCATTTGCATGTGCTGCTGCGGATTCATCTGTTCATCCTTCGCTCACTATTGGAGTTCTCGGTTAGGGAAACCTTCAAAAATTCAAAATAGTTCTTCCCGTGAATAGTGCAGGACGCTTTGGCAGCGTTTCAGAAAATGTGCGTCAGGAGAACGGAAAGTGTTTCTAACTCTGCGTCTTGCCAGCTAGCTATGCGCAGCAGTCGTCGGGTCAATGGTTTTGCTGATTTCCGTGACCCTGGTTGCAGGGAAGCCACTGATCTGTGCATGCCGATGGATCAGCGCTTCGTCCTCAGCCAGATAGATACAGAACAGCTTGTCGGCTGCGACATAGGATTCCACCCATTGAATCTGCGGCCCAAGCTGATGCAATACCTCGTTGGATCTGGCGGCGGCATCGCGCAGTTGTTCGCGCTCCATGGTTCCGACGCTGGGTATTGCCCGTTCAATGAGATATTTCTTCATAAGTTGCCTCCGTCTTGCTTCGATGAGTTGTTGCCTAGTTGACTAACTCGAAGATAGGTGGAGTAAAAGGTTGTTTCAAGATGGCAGACGTGCCATCCTACATGGGTTATTCGGCCACCTCCCTGCAGTTATTTATTTCGACATCGTAAGGAAGTTGCCGATGACAAATGTCACGATCTTGTTTCTCGATCAGACTTTTTCCTCCACTGCCACAGGGCCGATGGAAATTTTCCGTCATACCGGCACATTGTGGAACAACTTCACGGGACAGAAGCCGGTTTGCCATTTCCAGGTGTCCACGGCTTCCGTGGACGGGCGCGCAGTGCACTGCGACGGACCCATCGATATTCAACCGGGAATGGCGCTGAAAGATGTCCGCAAGACGGACCTGATATTTATTCCATCCACGGGTCTGGGCATAGAGGATGTGGTGGAACGCAATGCACCGGTGGTGCCGTGGCTACGGCGCTGGCACAAACGGGGAGCGGCGATTGCGAGTGTCTGCTCCGGCGTGGGGTTGCTGGCCGCGACGGGCCTGCTGGACGGAAAGCGTGCGACGACGCACTGGAGCCTGGCGAAGCGCTTCCGCGAGAAGTACCCCAACGTGCACTGGATGCCGGAGTTGATGGTGACCGAGGACGGCGGCTTCTATTGCGGCGGGGGCGTGAATGCGGCGCTCGACCTGAGCTTGTATCTGGTGGCGCGATTCTGCGGCCACGAAGTGGCGATGCAGAGCGCGAAGGCGCTGCTGATCGAGATGCCGCGGGCATGGCAGGCGGGATTCGCGATCGTGCCGTTGAAGACCGAGCATACGGATGAGAACATCTCCGCTGCGCAGGAATGGCTGCACCAGAATTTTCATCAGAGCTTCCCACTAGAGAAGCCGGCTGAACGCGTGGGGATGAGCCCGCGCAATTTCATTCGCCGCTTCAAACAAGCTACAGGCGACAGTCCACTGATTTATCTGCAAAAGCTGAGAGTCGCGGCGGCGAAGCGCCTGCTGGAGAACGATCATCGCAGCATGCAGGAGATCAGCGATGCGGTTGGCTACCAGGATGCGGTGTTCTTCCGGAAGATCTTCCAGCGGCACACCGGGCTTTCCCCGAGCGCGTACCGGCAAAGGTTTGGGATGTAGAGTGCGGCTGCAGGTAGACTCAGCGTATGGGAAACAAAGACAGCGGAAAACGCGAGAAGAAAAAGCCTGCGAAGGTTCAGCCAAAGGTTGTGCCTGGACGCAAACGTGAGGATTACAACCCTGCTCCCGGCGGCCCGCCGAAGAGTTAGGGAGCGCACTGATCCGCCGCAGCACGGCCAGTTGATGCCTTCCCTTTTCTGCGCCGGCTTTCTTTATCCACAGACACCGCATGCTCACGCGTGTGGCGTGACGGGCGTCTCACAGTCAGGAACCCGTATGTCCCGTCGCAGCTCCGCATCGTTTCGGCTCTGGCTTGTCGCAGCCCTCTTCGGGCTGAGCGTGCTACTGGCGACGGATGCTGCACATGCGCGCGAGAGCGCGCGGCGTGCGGATGTAAACAGCGCGCAGGATGCCGCGGCGACGCAGGAAGCAGCCGCAACCAGCGCGGAGTTGTTCGCGCCCGCGCATTTGCGGGGCGTCTTGCATCCGCGGCTGGTGCATGCGCTGCCACGGACATCGGCCCCGGCGACGCTGTTCCGCGCATCCTGCCTCATCGCGCCGAGCTTTGCGAAAAGGCTGCGTGCGCGCGAGAACGTGACGGCGCTGAGCGGCGCTCTTCGCAGTCCCGGACCGAGCCGCGCCCCTCCTGCTGCATAGAAAAACGAACGCACTGACAAGAGAGATGGCGATTGCCATCTTCACTGCTTCGGGCACGTTCAACCGGGCGCCGACTCGTGCGCTCAGGGAGAGGTCTTTCTATGCAGCAGCTACTTGCAGGGTATGCCATGTTTCGATCGAAGGTTTTCGCGCGGCACTCGCGGCATTTTGCCGAGCTCGCACGTTACGAGGAGCCGAAGGCACTGTTTATCACCTGCTCTGACTCGCGGGTGATGCCGGAGATGATTACGCAATGCTCGCCGGGAGAGATTCTCTGCTGCCGCAATACGGGCAACCTGGTGCCGCCACCGGAAGAGACGGCGAGCGGGGTCGCGGCCACGGTGGAGTACGCAGTGCGGGCGCTGCGGGTGCCGGACATTATTGTGTGCGGTCACTCCGATTGCGGCGCGATGCGGGCGCTGCTGGATGAAGGCAGATTGAGCGACATGCCGCTGATGCGCTCGTGGCTGGACCATGCCGGGCCGATGTCCCATGCATTCCGCGGCGTGATGCAGGACCCGCGCGTGTGGCCGGAGGAGGAGCGGCTGCGCGTGCTGACGGAGCTGAACGTGATGGCGCAATTGCGCAGCCTGAGTGCCCATCCGTGTGTTGCGAGGGCGCTGCGGCGGGGCAGCCTGCGGATCCACGGCTGGATGTACGAGATACCGACGGGGGAGATCCACTGCCTCGATCCGGCGAGCGGAAGCTTCCGCCCCTTGCTGACACAGCCCTCGGCAGTGGAGGAGTTTGTGGAAGAGGTGATGGTGGCCTAAAGCGTCGATACGGGGATTTGTGAATCTGACAGCCTGAAACCGGAGGGCAGCGGTTAAGATAACGCTGCCCTTCAATTTTGCGCGACCGATGACACGATGATCGTCCGTTCAAGAAAAAACTGGTGGAGCCTGCTGTTTGTCTGGCGAGGCTCCATGATGACGCAGATGCTGCCACAGCTCAGCATTGTGGCGGCCCTGAGCGTGGTTGCAGTGTGGACTGAAGGCTCGATTTTCAAGCACAAGGTGCCCCTGAATGCGACACCATTCACGCTGGTGGGCGTGGCGCTGGCGCTATTCCTGGGATTTCGTAACAGCTCCGCATACGATCGCTGGTGGGAGGGGCGCAAACTATGGGGCGCGCTGGTGAATACCATGCGCTCGCTGACGCGGCAAGCACTGACCATGACGGGCGACGCTGCGGGCAATCGTGAGTTTCTGAAGATGCTGGTGGCGTTCACCTACGCGATGCGCGACCAGTTGCGCGGCGACACGTTTGCGCGCAGCGCTGAGCTGCTGCCGCCGGCGCTGGCTGCGGAGGTGGACCGTGCACGATATAAGCCGTTCATCATCCTGCGCGCGATGGGCGAGTGGGTTTCCGCGCGGTACAAAGAAGGCGCGCTGGGCGAGATTACGATGTCGGCGATTGACCGCAACCTGGTGGAGTTGTCGAACATTCTTGGCGGCTGCGAGCGCATTGCATCCACGCCGGTGCCGTTCGCTTATTCGGTGATGATTCATCGCGTGGTCTATTTCTATTGCGCGCTGCTGCCGTTTGGGCTGGTGGATGCTATCGAGTGGATGACTCCGGCAGTCTCGCTGGTGATGGCGTACTCATTTATCGCGCTGGATTCGCTGGCCGCGGAGCTGGAGATGCCGTTCCACCGCGATGAGAATGACCTGTCGCTGGACGCGATCTCGCTAAATATCGAGTTGAGTATTCGGGAGATGAGTGGCGAGACGCTGGATACGAAGCCATTGCAGCCGGTGGCATATGTGCTGCATTAAAGCGAGTAGGCAACTCAGCCAAAAAGCGATTGGCTAAGGAAGCGCGGCAAGCCGGTCAGCGAGCAAACTGCAGGTCCTTCGCTTTGCTCAGGATGACACGGCTTCTCTTTGCGTGCGGTCCAAGAGGTACAACGACAAGAGGGACGGCCGGAGCCGTCCCTCTTGTGTTTCTGCTGGTGTGGTTTAGAGAGGCTGAACGTTCTCTGCCTGCCAGCCCTTGGGGCCCTTCACCACGTTGAACTGAACTGCCTGACCCTCCTGGAGGGTGCGGAAGCCCTGCGCCTGAATGGCGGTGTGGTGCACGAAGACATCCTCGCCACTCTGGCGGCTGATGAATCCGAAGCCCTTGGCATCGTTAAACCACTTCACTGTTCCCTGTTCCATATTGCTTAAGTCCTTTACTGCTGAGTTTGTGACGCTGAATTCAAGATCGGTCTCGGCAAGTAGAGAACTGCAGATACAGAACTAGCAAAACCTGTCCAATTCGAACGCTGATTCAGTATACAACGGATGGGGTGGAAATCTCGGTTACTTTCGTAATGGACGGTACTGCGGCAAGAGGGCTGCTTGCTTTCATTGGTGAACAGCAGATCCCTCCACTGCGCTTCGCTCCGGTCGGGATGACGATGACGGCGCAGGTCAGGATGGCAAGTTAGGTTGGAGAGTTGAGCCGGGGGGGTCAGTTCTCCGCGGCGATAGCGTAGTAGCCCTTGCGGGACTGCACTTTCAGGGCTTCGTCGCGCTGGTGGCACTGGACGTCCACCTTGCGGTAGGTGCCGTCGGTCTTGTCGTTGGTCGGGGTGTAGCTGGCGACGTACTGGGTGCGCAGCTCATCTTCGATCTGCTGGAAGGCGGCATCGAGCTTCTTTCCATTGTTGCCCACGTTGATGAGGCGGCCGCCGGTCTGGTCGGCGAGCTGGTGCATGACGTAATCGCCCGAATAGCCAATGGAGTACATGCCGCCGTAAAAGCCGCGATCGGCGATCAGGATTACATAGACCATGGTGTTGGCCTTCTGGGCGGCTTCGATGGCGTCGCGCAGCTTGTGGGTGGAGCCCTGATCCTCTCCGTCGGTGAGCAGGATCATGGCCTTGCGGCCGGTTTCGCCGGCGAGCTTGTCATTTGCCGCTTCGACCACCGCGTCATAGAGGACAGTGCCGCGCGGGGTGCCGGTGGGCAGCGGGCCGGTGGTCACGCCGCCGGTGCCGACGTTGATCTGCGCCTTCTGCATGTCGCGGGCGAGCACGCTGGCGTTCGAGGTGAAGTCGGAGAGCAGGTCGATGTCCACGTCAAAGGAGACGAGGAAGGCCTGATCCTTCTGCCGCAGGATGCGCTTCAGGAATTGGGAGCCGGTGTCCTGCTCGAGGGGCAGGACGTTCTGCTGCGAGCCGGAGGTGTCGAGCAGGATGCCGAGGGTGAGCGGCTGATCGACCTCGGCGACAAAGTTCTTGAGCGTCTGCGGCTGCTTGTCTTCGAAGACCTTGCAGTCGTCGCGGGTGAGATGGGGGATGAGCAGGTTCTTCTTGTCGCGCACGTCGAAGTAGAGCGAGACGAGATTGACGTTCTGGCGGAAAGTGGCGACGGACTGCGAGGTGTCGTCGTTGCCGTTGGGATCGCCGGGCAGGCCCTGCGGCGCGGCATCGGGCGACGGAGCAGTCTGGGCGTGGACCCGGGCAGCCGGGAGAGCGAATGCGGCACAGAGAAGCAGGAGCGAGAGGATACGGAACATGATCGTCTTCCTTATTAGACGATAACGCGGGACGTAGGGCGAGCGGAGTGGCAGCAAGTCTGCAGGGCCGTTGACCGTGCCCATCGCCGCGGCGTCTCTCTCTGGTAGGCTGACAATGGAGTTTTTGACCGCGGGCATCGCGTCACTGCATCTAGAGCATTTTCGGTAGAGGTAAGTAGGTTCAGCGACCGCGCTGGTGGCTTTTCTTGACGGAAAAACCATGCCAAGCAAGGCTCCGAAAGCCGGCGGAACCACCGAAAATGCTCCATCTCGATACGCAATCGTGCTTATCGGTGAGGCGCAGGCAGGACGGGGTAGCCCGAGTGGTATGGAGGAGTTTTGGGCGGAAAGCAGTGGGCGTGGAGTTTAGTGGCAGCCGTTTCCCTGATGGGGCTTGCGGCAGGCGCGGCACAGCAGAATGGCAGCAGCTCGCTGCCGGATGGGCCTGTAGCGCAGCAGCAGGAGAGCGGCTCGCAACAGAGTGTGCCCGACGCGCCCGGCGCGGGGCAAAGCCAGGGCGCCAATGATCTGCGCAACCTGACCCGGCAAGTGGCTCCGGGCAAGGCGCCTACTTCTGAGTCCGATCAGGACCAGGTGCCGGCGCCACCGCCGGCGCAGACGAATGCTCCCAATCCTGACGGGCCGCCGCAGCAGGAGGCACCGTATGTTCCGAAGACCCAGGAAGAGGCGAAGCAGTTCCACCTGGTGATGCAGACCACGCAGGTGATTGTGCCGACCACGGTGCTGGATAAGAACCATCACCAAGTGGGCGGGCTGACCTGGCGTGATTTCCGCGTTTATGAAAATGGCCAGCGGCAGCACATCAACTTCTTCAGCGTCGACCCGATGCCGCTCTCCGTGGCTTTCGTCATCGATCAGAGCATGCCCAAAGACACGATGAAGAAGGTGAATGAGAGCCTCTCCGCAATTCAGGGAGCCTTCACACCGCAGGACGAAGCGGCGGTGTTCACCTATGGCAACGGCGTGACCGAGCAGACGACCTTTACGGCGACGCAGGGTGACCGGCTGCCGGCGGTGCTGGAGCGCTCCAAGAAGGAAGGCACGGAGATGGGCGGCCCGCAGATGGGTGGGCCGATGGGCATGACCGGACCCACGATCAACGGGAAGGCCGTTGACCCGAATGTGAACGGCAATGCGCACCCGGGATTTGACCTGAACATTCCGCGCGACGCGCACACGCTTTCCGACGCGATCCTGGCGGCGGCGAAGGAGCTGCAATCGCGGCCGAAGGACCGGCGGCGCATCATTTACGTGATCAGCGATGGCAAGGATGTGCGCTCGAAAGCGAGCGTGCGTGAGGTCATCCGCTTCCTGCAGAGGAATAACGAGTTCGTATACGGGACGATGGTCGGCGATGCGGCGACATGGGGCATCGGCTATCTGGATCGCGTACACCTGCCGCTGATTCCTGCTGAAAATGTGCTGCCGCGATATGCAACTGCAACCGGCGGCGTGCTGGAGGCACAGCTCTCCGCTGACGGTATGGAGCGCAGCTTCCAGATCATTGCAAGGGAAGCGCGCACGCAGTACACGATTGGCTTCCTGAGCCATTTGCCGACGATTGATGGACGCTATCGCACTCTGGACGTACACGTGGAGCGGCCCAACCTGGAAGTGAAAGCACCTCTGGGCTATTACCCGACCGCCGCCACGCAGTGATGGTGTGGGCGATGGGCGGCGGTGCGGCTACCGTCGCGCTGAGCCTGGCTTCGGCCGCGATCTGGGGCACGAGCGATTTTGTAGGCGGCATTGCGGCGCGGCGGCTGCCTTCGCCGGCCGTGGTGACGCTGTCGCATTCGCTGAGCCTGGCATTGTTGGTTTCGCTGGCGCTGATCCATGCATCGAGGTGGCCGGGCACGCAATCGGCTGTCTATGGAGCGCTGGCGGGCGTGGCCTGCGGCACCGGGGTGATGGTGCTGTACAAGGCGCTGGCGCTGGGCGGCATGGGACTGACGGCAGCGGTGAGCGGCGTGCTGGCCGCAGTGCTGCCGGTGATGTGGTCTTTCTCGACCGAAGGGCTGCCGCATCCTGCGCAGGTTGCCGGCATTGTGCTGGCGGCGGTGGCGATCTGGATGATTGCGCACGCGCCGGGATCGCCGACCTCGAAGCAAGCGGTGGTGCTGGGAGCCATCTCGGGCGGGAGCTTTGGCTGCCTCTATATTTTTCTGAAGCTGGCCGGACGCGGCGGCGTGCTGTGGCCGCTGGCGTGTTCACGTATTACAAGCGCCACGCTGGCCGCGATCGTGACGTACATCGGCATACGGCGCGCAGGCCGGGCGCAACGGGGTCCGAACCCTGCGCTGGCGTCGCCCGAATTGTCAGGACATGGATTATCAAGGCCCGGATTGTCATGGCCGGGCTGGGCGGTGCTGGGGCTGATTGGCATTGCGGGCATCTTCGATGCGAGCGGCAACACGTTCTATACGATCGCGACGCGGCTGGGCCGGCTGGATATTGCGGCGGTGCTGAGCTCGCTCTATCCGGCTTCGACGATTCTGCTTGCGGCGATGCTGTTGAAGGAGCGGACGACGCGCACGCAGGCGGCAGGCATGGGACTGGCGCTGGCGGCGGTGGTGCTTATTTCGGCTTAGCCAGTACACTTCTCTTCCATTCACACGACGCATGATGATGACCGGACAGAACGAAACAGAATCGCCGCAGACCGAACCGGGCCGCAAGGAAGTGGGCCGCATGGAAGTGATTACCGGCCCGATGTTTTCCGGCAAGAGCGAGGAGCTGATCCGGCGGCTGAAGCGGGCGCAGATTGCGCGGCTGCGCGTTGCGTGCTTCAAGCCGGACATCGATCTGCGTTACCAGCCGGACGCGATTGCTTCACACGGTGCGCAGACGATCGATGCGCGGGCGGTGCGCGATGTGGAGCGACTGCGGGAATGTCTCTTCCCCGCCCTGGAGACGATCGACGTAGTGGGCGTCGATGAGGCGCAGTTCTTCGACGACGCGCTGGTGGGGCTGGCGATGGAGCTGGTGCACGCGGGCAAACGCGTAGTGCTGGCCGGGCTGGACACCACGTTTGCAGGCGAGCCCTTTGCGCCGCTGCCCGCGCTGATGGCGATTGCCGACGAGGTGACGAAGCTCTCCGCGGTATGCATGCTGTGCGGCGCGCCGGCGATTCACACGCAGCGGCTGGGGACAAACCAGCAGCTTGTGGTGGTGGGTGCGGCGGGCGTGTACGAGGCGCGGTGCCGCGCGTGCTTTCGTCCGGAGGGCGATGTGCCGGCGGCGGAACAGTTGAAGCTGCCCGGTTGATTCAGTGCGCTCGGCGTGTCTCTACATGCGTCGCACTCAGCAGGCGTGCGGAATGGTGCTGAGCAGTAAGCTTGGTAATCGCTTTCCGATCGAAAGAAACGAATGTCTCACCACCCATCCATCGACCCTCCGCAGCGATGATCCCATCGGCGAAATCACCGCCTGCATCCAGCATGGCTAGACCTGCTTCTACTGCCGGCCTATTTACTTCGACATTCTTGGCGTGGATCAGTCGGCGAATAGCGACCGCCGCCTCCGGTGCAGAGAAACCATAAACACCTTTTACAGCCCAGACGAATTCACAAAGGCATGCGAGACCAACTGCGACAGTGGAAGCGCCCTTCAACGTACGGAATGCAATGCGTGCTTGCCGAACATCATCGCGCACAGCGACACGAACCAGCACGTTGGTATCGACAATTACCTTCATAACTTGCCGGCCCAGCCGCGGGCAATGACCTCGTTCATCTCTTCGATAGTGGCAACCTTTTTCGTCTTACCAGCGAGAACTCCGTAGAAATCGTCGATCGAGCCCGCCGGCTGCGATGCCTTCAGAACAGCCTGGCCATCGGGAAGCAGATCGACCTGAATTTTCTCTCCTGGCCTGATGCCGAGATGCCGCAGTACGTCTTTGCGAAACGTGACCTGGCCCCGGGCAGTTACGGTTAAGGTTGTCATCGCGCCTCCTCGGACTAGGATAATGCAAATCTGCATTACCGAGCAAACAGTTCCCCGCGCAGCGTGGTTACGGCCTGACCGCGTAGCTTCACGCGATTGTCTGCGAGGCGCAGGCCCAGCCATCCTCCACGTACCGAAGCCTGATAAGCGACGATCTCCTGCTTGCCCAAGCGCGGGATCCAATAGGGCGCGATTGCGCAGTGAGCAGAGCCGGTGACGGGGTCTTCGTCGATAGCGAAGCGCGGATAGAAGCAGCGGGATACGACGTCCGCTTTGCCATCCGTGCCCGCTGCAGTGACGATGATGCCGCGGACATCCTCGGCAGTAGAAAAGGCGGCGATCTGCTTGAAGTCCGGCTTTAGATTTCGGACAGTGGCCTCGTCCTTCAATTCGACTAGATAGTCCATCCGGTTGCGGCCGACGAAGAGCGGCTCGGCACCGAGCATGACGGCGAGATTTGGCAGGGTTGCGGCCGGCTGGGCGGGCTCGGAAGGAAAGTCGAGCTCGATCCACGGTTGGCTATCCAGAACCAGGCGGTCCGCGGTGAGCAGGCCACTGCGGGTGTGGAAGCGCGCCCGCTCTCCGGCGGCGAGCGCGCCAGTCTCCCAGAGATAATGGGCGCTGGCGAGCGTGGCGTGGCCGCAGAGATCGACCTCGCCGCCGGGGGTGAACCAGCGGAGATCGTAACCGTCCCTGGTTTTTACCAGGAATGCGGTTTCGGCGTGATTCATCTCGATGGCGACGGACTGCATCCACTCGTCGGACGCGGGCGTGGGAAGCACGCAGATGCCGGCGGGATTGCCGCGGTAGGGCTCGGCGGTGAAGGCGTCGGCTACGGCGATGGGTTGGGGCATGGGTTCAGGGTAACCCAGCGAGTTGCTCAGAGAGCACTGCTGAGAATTGCGGGGCGCGTGTCTGCGAGGTGCAGGATGAGCTCGCCGAAGAGCGTGTTGGCCCAGGCGAACCAGGCCCGGGTGAAGTCGGCGGGGTTGTCCTTCTGGAAAGATTCGTGGATGAAGTGGTTGCCCGCGGTGGTATCGCGCAGGGTGCGAAGGCAGGTGCGGATCTCCTGATCGCTGGTGCTGGTAAAACCACGGAACAGGATCGACATGGGCCAGATGTAGTTGAGGCCCTGGTGCGGACCGCCGACACCTTCGCCTGCTGTGCCGCGAAAGAAGTATGGGTTGTCCGGGCTGAGTACCCAATCACGGGTGCGCTGGTAGACCGGATCGCTGACGGGGCAGCAGCCGAGGTATGGCAGAGAGAGCAGGCCCGGCGCGTTGGCATCGTCCATCAGCAGGGTGTTGCCGTAGCCATCGACTTCGTAGGCCCACAATACGTCGCCATTGCTGTTGCGTGTATGGCCATGCTGCGCGAGGGCTGTTTCGACTTCCTGGGCGAGAGCCGCGGATTCGCGGGCTAGAGCCGCGTCATGCAGGGCGTTAGCCATCTCCGCGAGCTGGCGCAGGCTGACGACGGCGAAATGGTTAGCTGGGATGAAGAGTGGATAGATGCAGGAGTCGTCGGAGGGGCGGAACATCGAATAGATAAGCCCGACCGGGCGCGCGGGATTGCCGTAGCCGGAGAGGGGCACGGTATCGGTTGGGATGGGCGAGCTCCGCTGGAAGTGATACGGGCCACGATTCTGCTTGCGCTGCTGTTGACGGAATGTGTCAACAATGCGATGGGCCGCGGCGCGCCAGTTGTCGTCAAATGCGGCAGTGCTGCCGGTGGCCTTCCAATAGCCGTGCGCGAGGCGGATGGTGTAGCAGAGAGAATCGACTTCCCACTTGCGCTCGCCGACTCCGGGAAACATATCGGTCTCGTCATGCACGGCCCAGGAGAGTGGCTTGTCCGACGTGCTGCGCAGAAAGGCGTTCGCGTAGGGGTCGATGAGGATGCAACGGCTCTGACGGCGGATGACTCCTTCGACGAGCGAGGCGAGCTGCTTGTCCTGGCGCACGAAGCGCAGATAGGGCCAGACCTGCGCGGAAGAATCGCGGAGCCACATGGCGTCGATGTCGCCGGTGACGACGAAGGTATCGGGATGGCCCTGGTAGCTGCCGGGAAAGACGGTGGTATCGAGCGTGTTGGGCAGGCAGTTGCCAAACATGAGGCGCAGCTCGGGATCGGCGAGCTTCGCGCTGACCCGGGTGATGGCGGCTTCGACGGCAGGGCTCGTGAAGTGGCGATCGGCAGGCGCGGGGCGCTGATGCAGGTCTACGGGCTTGATTTGGGCGAAGATATGGCGCGGCGTGGCGGCGGCCGCAGCAATGGCAGCGGCGCTCCCCAGAAATGCGCGGCGCGTGGTGCCGGAGTTCTCAGTCATCTCCGCCATTATGCAGTGAGTGAGGGCGGCGCAACCTTCTCTTCCACGCCGAGTTGCTGGTTCGGCTGGTCGCCCATGGTGAAGGTGAGCGTGGCGCCGTTGACCAATTCGCTGTGGTGCACCCAGAGGCGGTCGAGCGGTTTGCCGTTCAGCGCGACGGACTGCACGTACTTCTGCGACGGGCTGGTGCGCTTCGCTTCGACGATGAGTGTTTTGCCACCGGCGAGGTTCACCTTCGCGCTTTCGAAGAGCGGCGTGCCCAGGACGTAGGTGCCGCTGGCGGGATCCACCGCATAGAGTCCGAGCGCGCTCATCACATACCACGCGGACATCTGGCCGCAGTCTTCGTTGCCGGCGAGGCCATCGGGATCGTTGTGGTAGAGCGTGTCGAGGATCTGGCGGATGCGCTCCTGCGTCTTCCACGGCTGGCCCGCCCAGATGTAGAGGTAGGCGATGTGATGGTAGGGTTCGTTGCCATGCGCGTACTGGCCGATGAGGCCGGCGATGTCAGGTGGTGCATCGGCGGGCAGCTCGGAGCTCTGGTTGAAGAGAGAGTCCAGCTTGGTGAGGAACGGCTCGCGTCCGCCGAATTGATTGATGAGGCCTTTGACATCATGCTGAACGCCGAAGGTGGTCTGCCAGGCATTCGATTCGGTGTAGTCGCGCCAACGCTTGGAGTGCCCCATCTCCTTGGGATCGAAGGGCGTTGCCCATTCGCCATTGGCGAGCTTCGCGCGGACGAAGAGCGTCTGCTTGTCGAAGAGGTGCTGGTAATTTTGCGAGCGCTTGAGCTGGATGGCTACATCGTCTTTTCTGCCGAGCTTCTTCGCTACCTGTGCACAGCCCCAGTCGTTGTAGTCGTACTCGAGTGTCTTCGAGACCGACTCCTCTTCCAGATCGGCGGGAATATAACCGTCTTTGCGATAGAGCCCCAGGCCGCGATAGTCGTCATCCATGTTGCGCTTGCGCATGACCTTATAGGCGCGCTCCCAGTCAATGCCGGGAAAGTTCTTCGCGCACGCCTCCGCCATCACGCTGGCGGAGTGATAGCCGGTCATGGTGCCGGTCTCTTCGGCCTGCAGCGGCCACACGGGCATGCCGGCGGGGCTCTGCTCTGCCATCGCGACCAGGCAGTTGACCATCGACGGCACGCGCTCCGGTTGGAAGAGGGTGAACGAAGGGTGCAGCGCACGGAAGGTATCCCAGAGGGAGAAGCTGGAGTAGTTGTGCTCTCCCGCCGCGAGCGTATGGACCTGGTTGTCCATGCCGCGGTACTCGCCGTTCACATCGTCCATCAGCGTGGGCGCGCACATCATGTGATAGAGCGAGGTGTATAAGATGGCCTGCTGATCGGACGTAGCGCCGTCGATGCGGATGCGGCTGAGCTCGCGCTGCCATGCAGCTTTGGCGGCAGCGCGAGTGGAGGCGAAATCCCAGTCCGGCTGCTCGGCGCGGAGATTCTTGAGGGCGTTGTCGGCGCTGACGGCGGAGATGCCGCAACGGATATAAGCCGGCTTGCCTGCGGTTGGATCGAAGTGCAGCGCGGCCTGCAGGACTTTTCCTTTGCTGGTGGTGCCGTTGATCGGCTGGCGATCGGAGTAGAGCTGCGCCTTGGTGAACGGGACGGAAAACTCCATGGCGAAATAAATCTGCCGGCCGCGCGCCCACGAGTTGACGGTGCGTCCGCCGGTGACGAGGCGCTGCGCGGGATCGATGGTGAGCTCTGCGATCTCGACGGGATCTTTCGGGCTCTGATAGGAGTGAAAGAGATCGACCAGGAAGTGCGCGTCCTTCGCGTCCGCGGGGAAGGTGTACTGGTGCAGGCCGGTGCGCTCTGTGGCGGTGAGCTCGGCGCGGATGTTGGTGTCCTTCAGCAGCACGGAGTAGTAGCCTGGCTCGGCGGTTTCGTCATCGTGCGAGAAGCGTGAGCGGTAGCCGGCTTCTGGATTTTCGCGCGTGCCGGGTTCGAGCTTGACCTCGCCGGTGCGGGGCATGACGAGGATATCCAGCAGGTCGCCGCAGCCGGTGCCGCTGAGGTGGGTGTGGGTGAAGCCCATGATGGAGGTGTCGCTGCGGTGATAGCCGGAGCACCAATCCCAGCCGTCATCGTAGGTGTCCGGGCTAAGCTGCACGGCACCGAAGGGAACCGTGGCGCCGGGGAAACAATGCCCATGGCCGCCGGTGCCGATGATGAGGTTGACGTGGCGGATGACGTCATCCGAACCGGTAGCGTCGGCGAGCGGCAGAAGATTTTCGGAGAAGCCGCGCGGTAGGGCAAGGCCGGAGCAGGCGGCGAGTGAGAGCGTTCCCAGAAATGTACGGCGGGTAACCATCAGTAAAGCCTCTCTTCAGGATGCGGAAGTGGGTTGGGCGAAACGGCGGCCCAGGGCCTCTTCATCGTGGGTGGAAGGCAGAAGACAGGCGCCGAGGATGCCCGCCTCCGAACCCAATTCAGCTCGACGGACAAAGCTCTTCCCGGGCGTGTCGAGCGGATCGCCGGGGGCGGCTTCTGTGGGCCGAAATACGTAACTGCGCAGGCGCATCTCCGCGAACATGGCGGGAGCGAAGAGGTCCCAGGCGTTGGAAAGACCGCCGGCGACGACATAGAGCGGCAGGTTGAGGATGTTGGCGGTGCTGGCGAGCGCAAGACCTACGGCGCGGCCCACGCGCTCAAAAATTGCAATCGCGGTGACATTTCCGGCGGTTGCGGCGTCGGCGATGGCGTGCGAGGTCCATTCCGAGGAGTCTTTGGGCAGCGCGGCGTTCAATATGGGATCGTTCGCTTCTTTGGCCATGCGAACGACTCCTGTGGCTGAGGCGAAAAGCTCCGCGCAGCCGCGGCTTCCGCAGGGGCAGACCATGCCATCGGGCTCAACCGTGAGATGCCCTGCTTCACCGGCCATGCCGTTGTTGCCGTGCCAGATGCGGCCGTTGAGAATAATGCCGTTGCCGACGCCGGTGCCGAGCGTGAGCATGCAAAGCGAATGAATGCCGGCAGCGCGGGCAGAGCCGAGCTCGAATTCAGCCAGAGCGGCGGCATTGGCATCGCTTTCGAGGAAGATTGGCTCGCCGATGGCTTCTTCAATGGCCGCGCGAAGCTGGAAGCCATCCCAGCCGGGGAGGTTTGGCGGGTTCCGGATGACGCCGGCCGGCAGCTCCAACGGCCCGGGACTGCCGACACCGATGCCCAGCAGGTCGCCATGCGCACCAAAACGGGAACGCAGCGCAATTACCGCGTCCTTCAAGTCACGAATCACACGCTCGCGTCCCTGAGTGAGACGGGTGGGGAGGGAAATCAGTTCGGCGACCTGATTCCCGGCACGATATGCGGCGACCCGGAGATTTGTGCCTCCGAGGTCGACTCCTAACGAAAATTGACCTTCAACCGTTTTGCTGGACACTTCTCTGATCATTTTGCCTCAAATCAGCAAAAATTAGCGCCGCTTGAGCGGTTTCGTGTTGTAGGCTTGGCCCATCGCTTTTGACATCGTGTTCCGTGTCCTTCCTCATTCTGGCAACCATGACGGCGGGTTCGGGACCAGAATCCTCCACTCTACACCGGAGTGCCATGCAAGGTTCCCTCATTGCGCAGATCGGGATGTTCGCCTACTCGTCGCGCATTGCGAGAACCGATTTTTATTATGACGGGCGCGAGCGGGGAGCACGCAGTGAATTTTGTGTTGGCGAGAACGGCAAACTGGTATGTCGGTAAAGACAGACGATCGTGAAGAGAAGATCATGCGACTGCTTCTGCAGAAGGGGTCGGCTTCCATTGAAGACCTGCTGGCAACGGCTGAGACCTCGGCGCCGAGCATTCGGCGCGACCTGAACCGGCTGGAACGGCGCGGGCTGGTGAGGCGCACACATGGAGGCGCCACGCTGGTGGAGCCGCTGCTGTACGAACCGTTTCGCTATGACACATCCTTCCAGGCGCGCGAGCAGCGCGCGGCGGAGGAGAAGCGGCGCATCGCGCTGGCAGCGGCTGACCTGATCAACGAGAACGAGACCATCGGACTGACGGCCGGCACCACCACAACGCAGATCGGGCGCGCAATCCGTCATCGCACGAACATCAAGGTAGTGACCAACGCGATCAACATCGGCATGGAGCTGTGCAACCACGTCGGCATTCGGACTTCTATCACCGGCGGCGTGCTCCCGTGGGCATGGTCCTTTTCGCTGAGCGGACCGGCGGCTGTGCACTTCATCAATCAGGTCTATCTGGACAAGGTATTTCTGAACGTTGTGGGACTGGACGTGGAGCGCGGCGCAACCACGCTGGAGGCGGACGAGGCGGTGATCTTCCGCGCCATGCAGCGGCAGGCGCGCGAAGTGATTGCCGTGGCGGACCATACCAAGCTTGGCCAGGTGAGTCCGGCGCTGATCTGCCCGGTACAGGAAATTCATATGCTGGTGACGGATACTGGCGCGACGGATGCGATGATTGCGCCTTTTGAAGAGCGCGGGATTAAAGTACTGCGTGTGTGACGAATGAACGCTCAGGAGGCTGGTGGATGCGGGACGGCTGGTGTGGGGTTGCGAGTAGATTGTGCGGAATGGCGACGGCCGGAGTGCTGGCCGCCACGTTGATGAGCGGTAGCACTGTGCTGGGTCAGCAGACAGGCAATACGGGCGCTGCAGGGCTGGGGCTGATGCCGCTGCCCGCGAAACTCGAAGTGGGCGCCGGCAACTTCGCGCTGCAACCCGGAATGCACCTGGCATACCTGCACTTCCACAACGCGCGTCTGGAGGCTGGTGCGCTACGCATGATGACGCGGCTGCAGTTTGAAAGCGGCGTGCCGCTGCCGCACATTCCGAGCCAGATCGCGGGCGACGCCGCGACAGCCGGCATTGTGATCGATGTAGCGGAGGCGGGCGGCGCAGTGCAGTCGGTGAATGAGGACGAATCCTATTCGCTGACCGTGACGCCCAAGCTCGTCACCATCCAGGCGGCAACGGTCGTAGGCGCGTTTCATGGCATGGAGACGCTGCTGCAACTGGTGCAGCTACAAAACAACGCCGCGACGATTCCGGTGGTGAGCATCGAGGACACGCCCCGCTTCCATTGGCGCGGGCTGATGATTGACGTGAGCCGGCACTTCGAACCAGTGAGCCAGATTGAGCGCACGCTGGACGGCATGGCCATGGTGAAGATGAATGTCTTCCACTGGCACCTGAGCGATGACCAGGGCTTCCGCGCGGAGAGCAAGCTCTATCCCAAGCTCACCGGACTGGGCTCGAACGGGCAGTTCTACACGCAGGAGGAGATGCGCGGGGTGGTGGCCTACGCGCGGGCGCGTGGCATCCGCGTGGTGCCGGAGTTTGATATCCCCGGCCACACCGTGAGCTGGATGGTGGCTTATCCGCAGCTCGGCAGCTCGAAGGGACCGTTCCAACTGCCGGATGTGGCGGGCGTGCACGACGAGGCGCTGGACCCGACGCGCGAGGCCACTTATGTCTTCCTGAACCGCTTCATCGGCGAGATGGTAAAGATCTTCCCCGATGCGTACTTCCACATCGGTGGGGACGAGGTGAACGGGAAGGTGTGGACTGACAATCCGCGTATTGCGCGCTTCATGAAACGCAAAGGCTTTGAGCAGCCGTCTCAGTTACAGACATACTTCAGCCAGCGCGTGGTGCGCATCGTGGAGCGGCACGGGAAGAAGCCGATCGGCTGGGACGAAGTGCTGGTGCCCGGGCTGCCGAAGGATGTGATGGTGCAATCATGGCGCGGCGTAGACTCGCTGGCCGCGGGCGCCCGCCAGGGATACACCGGGATCCTTTCCGCGCCCTACTACCTGGACGGCATGAAGAGCAACGAGACGCACTACCTGGCAGATCCCATCCCGGCAGATACGACGCTTACGCCGGAACAGCAGAAGCTGATCCTGGGTGGCGAGGTGTGCATGTGGGCGGAGCAGTTGAACGAGCGCACGATTGATTCGCGCATCTGGCCGCGCACGGCGGTGATGGCGGAACGCTTCTGGTCGCCGCAGGCGGACCGCGATGTTGCATCGATGTACCGGCGGCTGCCGGGCATTTCGATTGAGCTGGAGCAGGCGGGACTGAAGCACATGACCGGTCCCGCGATGATGCGGCGCAGCATCAGCGGACAGGTGAATCCGACTGCACTGACCGTGCTGGCGGGCGTGTTGGAGCCGGTGAGCTTTGGCGAGCGCTACGAAGGCCAGCACACCGACGGGCACACGCCGCTGGACCGGCTGGTGGATACTGTGGTGCCCGATCCGCCGTCGCGCTTTGAGATTGCGCAGGACGTGGACGCGGTACTGAACAAAACGGCAGACGCCACGGAAGCGGAGGCGCGGCTGACGCGGCGGTTTATGGAGTGGCAGGAGATTGCTCCGACGCTGACGGCTGAGATGCAGCAGAATCCGCGGATGAGTGACGCAGCGGTGCGCGCGACGCAGTTGGGCGCGTTGGGCAAGGTTGGACTGCAGGCTCTCTTGAATCTGAACCCGAACAACAGTGCTTACAACGGGCCGAAGCTGGAAGGCGCAACCTCGCAGAATCAGCTTGCCGTGATCGATGAGGCGGCGAAGCCGCTAGCTCTGGTGCGCTTCACGTTCCTTGATTCGTTGAAGAAGCTGGTGGCGACGGAGAAGTAGCTACTCCGCCAGCACAGCCTTCGTCAGGTTGCGTGGGCGGTCCACATCGATGCCCCGCTGCACTGCGCAGAAGTAGGCGAAGAGCTGCAGCGGGACCACTTCGGTTATCGGCAACAGATGCTCGCGCGTGGGCGCGATGGGCACGAAATGGGTGGAGGCAGCGGCGACTTCCTCGTCGCCGTGGTTGCCCAGCGCGACGACCGCTGCGCCCTGCTTCTTCAGGTCGTGCAGTAGCTGCACGCTTTTTTCGTAACGGATGACCGAGCCGGGTTCACTGCGATCGACAGTGGCGATAGCGACGATGGCTGCGGTTGAGCCAACCAGCGCATTCGGGCCGTGCTTCAGCTCGCCGGATGGGTAGCCTTCGGCCTGCAGATAGGCTGATTCCTTGAGCTTGAGCGCGCCCTCGCGCGCGATGGCGTAATGAATGCCGCGGCCGAGAAAGAGGTAGGTCTCGACCGCCTTCAGCGCCATCGCAATCTGCTCCATCTGGCGTTCCCAGCCATCGAGTTGCCTGGCGATCAGCGCAGGCAGCGTGGCGAGCTCTTTGAAGTGGGCAGCCAACGTGTCGCCGGAAAGCGTTTCAAGTGCTACGCCGGAGGCGACCGCGATGAGGTTGAGCACCAGCAGTTGCGCCGTGAAGCTCTTAGTTGCGGGCACGGCCAGTTCCCTGCCCGCCCAGGTGGGTAGGCTGATCTCCGCCTCGCGGGCCATGGTGGAACTTTCGACATTCGTCACCGCGATAGTGCCGTGACGGCGGCGATTGGCCTCGCGCAGTGCGGCGAGCGTGTCGGCCGTCTCGCCCGATTGCGAGACGACAATGATGCCGGGATTGGTGAGCGTGTTGATCTCGCGATAGACATATTCGCTGGCATATTCGACATCGACCGGCATGCCGCTGATGTCCTCGATCATGATTTCGCCGGCAAGCGACGCGTGGCGGCTGGTGCCGGAGGCAGAAAAGACGACCTGATGGTGGTCGCGGAACCATTGATAGACCGGAGCGAACGAGGTTTCGTCGAGCGCGTCCTTGCGAACGTAATGGCCGAGCGCCGCGGTGAGCGAAGCGGGCTGCTCATAAATTTCGCGCAGCATGTGGTGGGGAAATTGGCGTTGCGGAGTGCTGGTGGACATGGTGCTTCTCGCTTCCTCGAAAACGTTCAGTAGGGGACGCCACCGTTGTAGACCTGGAACTCGCGGATCTGCGCCGGACCGTTGCTGTCGAGCAGCGTGAGGCGGACGGCGGTTGCGGTGACGGCGGGAAAGATATCAATTTTCTTGTGGCCGATAGCCTCGGCGCGAGCGACTTCGCGCCAACGGCCATTCTCTTCTGCTTCGATGCGGTAGGCGACGACGTGCTGTCCGTCGTTGAGACGTTCCATGGTCACGGTGCGATCGAAGGTGGTGGGCTGTGCGAACTGCACCGTCAGGATGGACGGCGCATTGTTGCCCGCGGAAGAAGCCGGCGCTTGCCAGTAGGTGCTGGGGTCGCCATCAAAGGCTGCTTCCGTGCCAGGCGAGTCTTTGCCATGCAACGCGAGATTGTTGCCGTAGAGCTGATGGATGCGCTCGCCGAATTCCTTGAGGCGTGCGACATCGGTAGCGGGCAGCAGGCCGGTGTTGTCCGGCGCAAGGCCGAGCATAAGTTGCGCGCCGCGGCCTACGGTCTGGTCGTACTCCTTCACCAACTCGTCGACGGATTTGAGCGATGCTTCGTCGTTGGGATGCCAGAACCAGTGATCGGTGTGCAGCGGCGTGTCCGCTTCGACGGGACGCCAGCGCAAGTAGCCCGTGCGATCGACGACATTCCAGTTTTCAAAATCGACCTTGCCGCTTTCCGTGCCGACCCAGCGGATGTCGGCGAACTTGAAGAGATCGACGTCGGCGAAGACGAGCGCATTGGGCTGATAGGTGCGGAGATGCTGGATGATGGTGTCGAAATCGTACTTGCGGCCGGCGCTGCCTGCGCCGTCGAGCCAGAACTCGGTGAGCTCGCCGTAGTGCGAAGCCAGCTCCTCCAGCATCGCGAGATAGTACTTGTCGTAGGCGGCGGGATCTTTATAGCGCGGATCGTGACGGTCCCAGGGTGAAAGATAGACGCCGAAGCGCAATCCATGCGAGCGCGCGCTGTCCGAGACCATGCGGACGAGGTCGCCTTTGCCGCCAAGCCATGGGCTGGACCTGACGTTATAGTCGGTCTGCGCGGTGGGATAGAGCGCGAAACCATCATGATGCTTGGCAACGAGCACAACGTAACCGATGCCCGCGGACTTTGCGGCCGCGATCCACTGATCGGTATCAACGTGCTGCGGATTGAAGACGCTGGTTGGCGCGGTGCCGTCGCCCCACTCGCGATTGAGAAAGGTATTGGTGCCGAAGTGGATGATGGCGCCCATCTCCATGTCCTGCCAGGCGACCTGCTGCGGCGACGGCTTGACGTCGGCGAAATTCTGCGCGAGTGCGGCAGTCGCGGTGAACAGAGTGAGGCAGGCGAGCAGGTGTTTCATCAATCTCCTTTTTGTTTGTTAGCGCCAGGTGATACGGTAAACGTAGGCGTATTCGCCGATCGGCTGCGATGGAACATGAATGTGCAGCCCGTCCTGCTGCTGCGTGAAGGTGAGTTGCTGACCGGAGTTGCCGCTTGTCACCCGTAGCAAATCGACCGAAGCAATCGCGCGTGTGCCTACGCCAGAGGCGAGCGCGTGGACGACGGCTTCGCCGTCCTTCGGCCAGGCGAGCTCGATCGCGTAAAGCGTGTCGCCTTTTGTCGTGAAGCGGAAATCTTCCGCCGTGTAGGGCTTGGTTTCGTTGTCGTGGAACTGGCCTGCTTCGATCTGCGTCGGGCCTTCGCCAAACTGCCGCCACGGGCGCGTGCCGTAGATCGCGTCGCCATTGACCTTGAGCCATTCGCCAACGGCGAGCAGCGTCTTCGCCGCGCCATCCGGAATCGTGCCGTCCGGCTTCGGCCCAACGTTCATCAGAAGATTTCCGTTCTTGCTGACCACATCCACGAGTTGATGAACTACGACCTCGGGCGATTTGTAGGTGTCGCCTTCAACGTATCCCCAGGAGCGGTTCGAGAGCGAGGTATCGGTTTGCCAGGGCTGCGGGCGGATGCCGGCGAGCGCGCCGCGCTCCACATCGAGTGTGGCCGCGCCGTTGGCCATCGCGCTGAGCTTGTAGAAGAGCGCGACGGGCTGATGCTGCGCGGCGGCGTGGTTGTAGTAGTAGGTCGCGAAACGCGCGAGGTGCGTACGGAAGTCCGGCTGCCCCACCCACCAGTCGAAGTAGATGAGGTCCGGGTGATAGCGCTCGACGATTTCCGCCGTGCGCGCGAGCCAGTCGTCCATGAACGCGGGCGAGACGTAGGTGAAGTCATGGGTCAGCGAATCGCTGTTGTCGCCGTCAAGCTGGCGAAGCTGCGCCGGGCCGTAGAAGGCGGCGTACTTCGGGTCGTTCACGTCGGAGGCGAAGTGGCGTCCACCATCGAAAAACCAGTCATGCTCCGCGCGATGCGATGACGCGCCAAGGTGCATGCCTTCCGCGCGGACGGCCTTCGCGAGTTCACCGAGGACATCGCGCTTCGGGCCCATCTTGCCCGCGCACCAGTCGGTGAGGTTCGACTCATACATGGGAAAGCCGTCATGGTGTTCAGCGACTGGGATCACGTAGCGCGCGCCGGCGTCGTGGAAGAGCTTGGCCCAGGCGTTGGGATCGAATTGATCGGCGGTGAACTTCGGGATCAGGTCCTTGTAGCCGAACTTTGATTGCGGACCGTAGGTGGCGACATGGTGGGCAAAGTCCGGCATGCCCTGCTGATACATGTTGCGCGAGTACCACTCGCTACCGAAACCGGCGACGGAATAGACGCCCCAGTGGATGAAGATGCCGAACTTGGCATCGCGAAACCACTCCGGCGCCTGATAGGCGCGCAGGCTCTGCCAATCATCGCGGAACGGGCCGGCAGCGACGGTGCTGTCGACGTCCGTGAGAATGCGCTTGCGTTCCGCGTCGTACTTGCTGTTCGCGGTGATCCACTGCGCGTCGATCTGCTCCGGTGTGAGCTTGTCGGCGGTGGGTGCAGTGGCATCCGCCGTTTGCGCCAGCGCGGACGACGGCATGGATGCCAGTGCGAGCGCGGCAATGGCAAGCGCGAGATTTCGGTTCATCGTGCCCCCTGAAAAGGCTGGAGTATGCTCAACGCGTTAAAGTCAGCGGCTCGGGTCCGCATGCATTTTCCTGGAAATGTCCATATTAAGCTTGAATGATCAATTTACAACTCTGACCGGCAGGATTTCGGTCAGGGATGACAGCAGCAGAAAAAAGAGGGCACACATGCGGCGCAGGTCGGTGATGTTGGCGATTGTCATCCTTATTGTTATTGTCGGGGCGATCATCGCCAGGCCATCACAAGCCGAGAGCGCATCATCGCAGTCCGGGATGACAGTTGGCGGGTGGCAGTTCCGGCTTGGGGCGTCGACACCGGATGCCTCCGCGCATCCTGACGCGCAGCAATGGCACTTGGCAGCCGTGCCTTCCACCGTGCAGATGGATCTGCTCCGCAACAAGATGATCGCGGACCCGTTTACCGGTGCACATGAGGCGCAGTTGCAGTGGATTGGCCTGGCGGATTGGGAGTACCGAACGACGTTGAACGTGGATGCTGCAACGCTGACGCACGAGCATGTGGACTTGGTCTTCGATGGCCTGGACACCTATGCCACGGTGCGGCTGAACGGGCAGACGATTCTCACAGCCAACAACATGTTTCGCCGCTGGCGCTTACCGGTGAAGACGCTGCTGCACGCGGGCGCGAATGAGCTGACGGTGAGCTTCGAGTCGCCGATTCGGCGACTGCTGCCGGCTACGCTAAAGCGCGCGTACCAGTTGCCCGGTGAGTTCGACTCTGCCTTTGGCGACGAGCCCAAGGGCCTGCAGACGGCGAATTACGTCCGTAAAGCGGCCTACCAGTACGGGTGGGACTGGGGGCCGCGTTATGTGACCGAGGGGATATGGCAGCCCGTGCGACTGGAAACCTGGGACGCAGCGCGGCTGGATGCGCTGCATGTCATGCAGAATTCGGTGACGACGGACGCGGCATCGCTGGATGTGCAGGTGAGGGTGGACGCATCGGCTGCGGCTAAGGCAACCGTCTCCGTGGCATATACGACACCCGACGGCGAACATGTTTCCGTTCCCGAGACGACGGCGCAGCTTGTGCCTGGCAGCAACACGGTGCATGTGCCGGTGGTGATCCGCCATCCGGAGCGGTGGTGGCCCGTGGGCTATGGCCCGCAGAGTCTGTATCAGGTATCCGCAAAGGTAAAGGTGGGGCGGGAGACGCTGACCGCAGAGCGCGCGACCGGGTTGCGCAGCGTGCGGCTGTTGCGTGAGAAAGACCAGTGGGGCAAGAGCTTCGGGTTCGAAGTGAACGGCGTCCCGATCTTCGCCAAGGGCGCGGACGTGATTCCCTTCGACAGCTTTCCCGATCGAGTCACGCCGAAGAAGCACCGACAGATCCTGGAGTCGGCGCGCGATGCAAACATGAACATGGTGCGACTGTGGGGCGGCGGCTATTACGAGAGCGATGACTTCTACGACGAGTGCGACCGGCTGGGGCTGATGATGTGGCAGGACTTTATGTTTGGCGGCGCAATTCCGCCGGATGATCCTGAGTTTCGCGCAAGTGTGGAGCAGGAGGCGATCGAGCAGGTGGACCGGTTGCGCGATCATCCGAGCCTGGTGCTGTGGTGCGGCAACAACGAAGTGGAAACGGGATGGGACGCGTGGCCGGACCGCATGGCATTGAAAGAGAACATCTCGCCGAACGAACGCGCGCGCATCGAGACTGGCATGTCGCTGCTCTTCGATGACATTCTGAAACGCACGGTGGCGGTGCACAATCCGGAAGTGCCGTATTGGCCGAGCACGCCAAGTTCGAATCACGACACGGCAGCCAACAACAACGATGACGGCGATGTGCACTCGTGGAGCGTGTGGTCGGGCTCTGCGCCTATCGAGGACTATCTGAAGGACACGCCGCGCTTCGTTTCGGAATATGGCTTCCAGTCCATGCCGGATATGCGAACGATCCGTGCCTTTGCCAGCCCGGAGGAGCAGACGGTGAACTCCGCGGTGATGCGCGCGCATCAGAAGTTCGCGAACGGCAACGGGAACGACCGGCTGCTCTTTTATCTGCGCCGCTACTACGGCGAACCGAAGGACTTTCCGGCTTTCGTTTACCTGAGCCAGGCGATGCAGGCAGAAGCGATCGAACTGGAGGCGGAGCACCTACGGACGAGCCGGCCGCGTTCGATGGGCACGCTCTATTGGCAGCTTAACGACGTCTGGCCGGCGGCATCGTGGGCCAGCATTGATTCCTTCGGCCGATGGAAGGCGCTGCAGTTCCACGCGCGGCGCTTTTACAACGATTTGCTAATCGCGCCGATTCGTCAGGATGGCACGACGAACGTGTATGCGGTGAACGACCGCACCACGCCGGTGCAGGCGAGCGTCCACATGCAGGTGATGAGCTTTGATGGGCGCGTGCTCTCGGAGGCGACGACGCCGGTCACCATGGCGCCGTTGTCGAGCACGCGCGTGAACTCGCTGACCGACGATGCGCTGCTGAAGGGCGCCGATCGAGCGACGACACTCGCGGTCTTCACCATGGAAGCAGGCGGCAAGACGGTGTCACGCCAGATTGTTTACTTCCATAAGGCGCGCGACCTGAAGCTGCCGCAGGAACACGTAACGGCGCATGTGACACATACCGCGCAGGGGCTGGAGCTGACGCTGCATGCCGACACGCTGGCGAGGGACGTGTGGATCTCTTTCGGCGACCAGGACGTGACGCTGGCGGACAATGCATTCACTCTGCTGCCGGGTGAGACACGAACGATCTCACTGAAGAGCAGCGCGGACGCGGCGGCGCTGGAGAGTGCGCTACAGATCCAGACGCTGGATACTGCCACGCTGCCGGGCATGGCAGGGACGGGAGAATGACGATGCGTACACGACAGGCAATCCTGATTCTGCTTAGCTTCGCATTCACGGGCTCGTCTCTTGTACGCGCGCAAACTGCTGCTCCGCACAAGGCGAAGTGGGCGATGGCTGTGCATGGGGGCGCCGGCGAAGGGGAATGGCAGCACATGGATGCAGCGACGGCAGCAGCTTATCACGCGTCGCTGGAGCGTGCGCTGGCCGCGGGAACGGCAGTGCTCAGCAAGCGCGGCCGTGCGATCGATGCTGTCGAAGCAGCCATCAAGACGATGGAGGACGATCCGCTGTTCAACGCCGGACGTGGAGCAGTCTTTACGGCAGAGGGCAAAAACGAGATGGACGCGGCGATTATGGACGGCGGGACAATGGAGGCAGGATCGGTCGCTGGCGTGAGCGCGACGAAAAATCCGATCGCACTGGCACGCGCAGTGATGGAGCATTCGCCGTACGTGATGATGGTGGGACCCGGCGCGGATGCCTTCGCCATCAGCCAACACATCCAGCAGATGCCGCCCTCGTACTTCTTCACGGAGATGCGCTGGCAGGAGCTGCTGGGCGTACTGCGCGCGCAGGGCAAGCCGCTGCCGTCGCGGCCGCCCGGCGTACCCGATGCGGGGCACGCGATGTTGTTAGATGGGGTGAAGCCGTTTGCGCACCACTTCGGCACTGTTGGAGCCGTGGCGCGCGATGTGAATGGCGACATCAGCGCGGGCACTTCCACCGGAGGCATGCAGGGCAAGCTGCCAGGGCGCGTGGGAGATTCGCCAGTCATCGGCGCAGGCACGTATGCAGCGAACGATGCATGCGCGGTGTCCGCCACAGGGGTGGGCGAATATTTCATCCGGCTCGATGCGGCGAAAGAGATCTGCGCGCTGGTGAAGCTGAAGGGTATGAGCACGCGCGGCGCGGCTGAGCACGTGATTCGCGGCGAAGTGGCGAAGCTGAAGGGCGGCGAAGGCGGCGTGATCGTGCTGAGCCGCAAGAGCGATCCGGTGTGGAGCTACAACACGCTGGGCATGTTTCGTGCGCGGCAGGTGGAGGGCGGAACGGCTGAAATTGAGGTGAAGTGAGTCGGAAATTATAGGCCCTTCGCTTCGCTCGGGATGACAACCGCTGTTAAGCGTATTTTGCTAACGCGGCGTTCAGATCGAGCGGTGCGTCGTCTGTTTTTCCGGCTGGGGCCCGGGGCGAGATGATGACCGCGTGGCCGTGATTCTCCCGCCAGGCCAGAAACGTAATGTGCGCCGGGTCGGCGATGCGCAGCATATCGAGCAGGATGTAGTACGCGCTGATATCGGCATCACGCAATGAGCCCTCGGGGTCCGGCACTTCTACGTTGGTCGCGGCGTCGAAGAGCTGATTCAGCGTGCGCTGGCGCTGGCGCGGCGCAAAGCGCACCAGCAGTTGCTCCGGCTGGGCGCGGCGCAGCGTTTCGCGCGCGGCCCACTGCACAAACGACGTGCTGTAGATCTGCGTACCCGATCCTTCGACGAACAATGACGTGACGAAGTGCTGCATCAACGGGTCACTGGTGACTGCGTCGACTTGTGATTCCGCAGGTGTGAGCGCGAACAACATGCTGCGCATCGCCTCCGCTCCGCCCGGCCCGGACTGTGTGAAGCGGTTCATGCGCTCGAGCACGTTTTCACGCACCGGGCGAAGCGTTGCGTAGGAGAGCAGATCGAACGCAGCCGCATCGTGCGGCCATGGCTCGCCGCCGTCGATGTACCAGCGGGTGTACGGTGCAGGTTCCGATCCGGCGTGCTGCTGCAGCCTCGCATGAAGCTGCCGTGGTGTTTCCGGGGTCCATTGCAGGTTGTGCAGTGTGACGCCGTGCGACGCGAGCTTGCGAAAGAGCTGCGGGCTTGGCGCAACTGCATCTTTGCCGACGACGACGATCGCCAGGCGATCTTTCTGCGGCGTCTGATCGAGCGGCGCTGCAAGCAGGTCCTGCGCCGCGCGCCGGTACACATCGATTTGGCTGCTGGACCAGAGATACGCCGTCAGTTGCTCGAGAAAAGGCTGCGGCGAGCGCACCCAATCCTTCGCCGCCAGCGCAGGCGGAATGCTGATCTGCTGAAAGGGCGCGAGCAGATGCGCGCGCTGTTCGGGCGGCAGCGATTCCAGCCACGCGCACTGGCCCTCGAAGGTGCGGCGCTCGGCGGGAAAGCGCCAGTCGAAGACGATGATCTCGCGCAGGAATGCGGGCGCAACGGAAACAGGCAATTGCCGCAGCAGTGCGAGATGGTCGACAGCGAACTGCCGCGCCTTCGGTGGATAGCTGGAGAAGCTGGACGCGGTGAGCTGATCGGGCGTCATGAGACCAACTCCGGGATGGGCTTACCCCGCACGAGCGGCGTTTCGAAGTCGTGGCGCTTGCCAATGGTGGGCACGAGATCGATGGGTTCGATCGCGCGATCTACCGTGACGTTTTGGCGGATGCCGGGCCCGAGCGCGAGCAGCCAGGTGGTGCGCGCCATCGCGCCGCCGGTGCGGTGATGCTGAAAGCCATTTCCACCCGGGTCGCCGTCGGCATCGCGGCCAAAGTCCGGCATGATGAACAATGCCGTGCGGTCCTTGTACTCGGGCATGCCCTGGATCGTGTTCCAGAGCTCGGCACAGATGCGGTCGGCGCGCTGAATGGCATCGACATAGAGCGAAAAGGCCCCGGCATGCGCGACGTCCATATCGTGCAGGGTGATGAGCAACAGCGACGGCGACACTTGCGCCATCAGGCGGCGCGCAATCGAGAGCGAGAGAGCGTCGGCGCTGTCGAGCGCGCGGGCGTCCCGGGTAAAGTCCTCGACGGAAAGGCGCAGCGTTGAGGCGAGCTGCTCCAGATGCAGTTCGCCATCACTCTCAGCCAGCGACGGCCGGTAGACCGGCATCTCGTAGTTGTCCTGCAGCAGGTGCTCGTAGTCGACCAGCGATTGCGGATGCTGCCGGTTGACCGCCGCGGCGAGCAACTGCTTCGGCAGGATAACGCCGGCTCCTTGCCCCTCATAACCGCCATGACGGCTGGAACCGATCTGCTGGAAGCCGTTGCTGGGCGCGATGACCCAGGCGTCGTCCATCGGGCGGCCGAGGCCGCGACGGAAATATTCGAAGACGGTCGGGTTCCCGGTGGGCTGCGCGATGAAGTTGTCGAAGGTCTCGTAACAGCCGGTGACAATGCCCGCGGTTGCCACGTAGTGGCCGAGGATGCCGCGATTCACCACCTGGGTGAAGAACGTCCCCTGCGGGATGAGTTCGCCTAACAGGTGCGGAATGTTCTGCTGACCTTCGAGCGCGAAGGTCTCCTCGTCACGCGCGCCTCCGCCGAAGGTAACGAAGACAGTGCGCGGCCTGGGCCGCACGGCGGCGGCGAAGGCCGATGGCACCAGCGTGGAAACGCTCGTGGCGGCGACCGTACCACTGACCAGGCGCAGGAATTCGCGGCGCGTCTGGCTGCGCAACATGGAGGCGAACGCGTCGGAAGAAGGCGACATCGTGAGGACATCCTCGGTCGCGCGGACCGAATGGGGGTGTGGCTCCGACTTTACACATCGCGACCGTGCATCTACAAGCAGCTCATGCGCTCGGTCATTGCGCGGTTGGTCCGACTTTCTCGGCGCGTATGGGCTCGTCGATCAACGCGTGATCGATACCGCTGAGCGGCGGCACGGCGCCTCCGTCGAGATCGAGCAGCACCACCTCATTGCGGCCGGGATGGAGCCAGGCGCCGGGCAGATACAGCCCTCCCTGCGGGCCGATGCGCCAGTAGCGGCCGAGCGCGTGGCCGTTCACCCAGACCTGGCCCTTGCCGTAACCGCGCATGTCGAGGAAGGTGTCGGTTGGCTTGCCGATGGAGAACGTGCCGCGATAGAGAGCAGGGCCGTCGCCAGCCGCCTTGTCGCTGAAATGCGCCGAAGCCGGATCGTTAAACGGAAGTGCGTAGTTTTCCCAGCCGGTAATCGGCTTGCCGGCAAAGGTGACGCCATGCGTGATCCCTGCCTGCTCCGTGCGCAGGACATCGGTGAAGTTCACGCGGCCGGAGTTCTCGACCAGGATGT